>CAVZQS010000005.1:0-417757 GCA_963777425.1 uncultured Alphaproteobacteria bacterium
ACCACCGCCTTGATCAGTCCGGTCCTGTCCTGGGCGAGTTCGGGCAGGCGCTGCGGCAGGTCGACCAGCGGCAGGATCACCGAGCAGAGGGCGTCCGTGGAGATCTTGCCCTCACGGATGACCGCCATGACGGTTTCGAAATCTGACTGGACGGCATTGCGGCTACCGATGATGCGCGTTTCCCGCTTGTGGAACTCCGCGTCGTCAAAACGAATATGATCCTTCACGACGCTGACGAGCACATAGCTGCTGCCATGCGCGAGGAATGGAAAGCCTGCCTCTATGGCTACCGCAGCCCCGGTCGCATCGAAGACGGTATCGAAGCCATCGGCACGATCGCCTTCGAGGACCCGCGACGTATCTTCATACGTATTTTGAAAACCGAACTTCTCGCGCGCCAAAGCCAGCCGCTGCGAGCTCAAATCCAAAAGATGGACCTCCGCGCCTGCGAGCCGCGCGAAAAGCGCGGTCCCGATGCCGATCGGTCCGGCGCCCGTGACCAGCACCCGGTCGCCGGCGGCCAGTCCCGAACGTGCCACCGCATGGGCCCCGATCGCCAGGAATTCGACCATGGCCGCCTGGATTTCGTCGAGTCCTTCGGCGGCTGTCAGGTTGCCCGCCGGAACTGCAATGCGCTGGCAGAGGCCGCCGTCGCGATGAACGCCCAACACCGCGATATTCGTGCAGCAATTGGGCTTGCCGCGCAGGCAAGCTCGGCATGTGCCACAGGCGATATAGGGATTGATCACGACGAGGGTGCCGGCCTCGATGCCGCCTACAGGAGTGACCAGTCGGCCACTGAGTTCATGGCCGATAACGCGCGGATAATTGAGATAGGGATGCTTGCCGGCATAGATGTGATAATCCGTTCCGCAAATGCCGACCGCCGCGATGTCGACAAAAGCCCAGCCTTCCGGCAAGTCCATGGGAAGAGGCCGTTCGATGAGTTCGAACCGTCCCGGTTCGACACAGGTACCGCATAACATTCGTTGTCCTTTCCTCAATGCGAATTCAGGCCGGGTTGCAGTGTGCTAGCGGAATTGCGGGGCCGCCAGCCGTCGGGCATCTCGCCCTTGATGATCAGGCTCAGCACATCATCCTTGGTTACTTGCTCGATGTGGTAACCGCCGACATTGCGTCCCCGGTTCATCACCACGATGCGGTCACAAAGGTCAAAGACGTCGTGCATGTCGTGGCTGATGAGAAAGATGCCAGTACCTTCGCTCCGCAAGTGCCTGATGAGATCGGCGACCATGGCCGTCTCAGCTGGCCCGAGGGCAGCCGTCGGCTCGTCCATGATGAGGACCTTCACGTTGAAATAAATGGCGCGCGCGATGGCGATGACCTGCCGCTGGCCGCCGGAAAGCCGCGACACCGGATC
The DNA here is from genome assembly GCA_963777425.1 of uncultured Alphaproteobacteria bacterium. Taxonomy (GTDB): domain Bacteria; phylum Pseudomonadota; class Alphaproteobacteria; order Rhizobiales; family Rhizobiaceae; genus Phyllobacterium. The sequence continues at coordinate 1,382 of CAVZQS010000005.1, forward strand.
GCTCAGATTCTTGAAGTTGGGATTGAGCCGATGCAGCACCCGGCGCGCTTCCTCCATCATATTCTTGTCATCAAGATTTCCCCAGCGCGTCTTCAGCTCGCGACCGAGAAACAGATTGGACGGAGCATCGAGATGGTCGGCAAGGGCGAGCGTCTGGTAGATCGTCTCGACCCCCTGACGCCGTGCGTCCTGAGGTGATAGGAACCTGACATCCTTGTCCTCCATCCTGATCCTGCCGGCGTTCGGCGCCATGGCGCCGGAGAGGATCCGCATCAGGCAGGATTTTCCTGCACCATTGTGGCCAAGTACGCCGACGACCTCTCCGGGAAATAGGTCGATTGACACGTTTTCAACGGCGTGTACGCCGCCGAAACTCTTCTGGATATCGATCATCTCGACCAGCGGCCGCGATCCTGTGACTTGAGCGTTCATGGGATTTCCTGATGCGAGGAGAAGGCAGAGGCCAAAGCCCTGCCTTCTCACGGCCTGCCGTTCAGTAAAGAACGTTCTTGGCCTCGGGAGCAGCGATGTTGTCCTTGGTGACGGCGACCACGCCCGTATCGATCTGCGGCTCGACCTTCTTGCCACCGACGATGTCGAGAATGGCCTTCACGCCGAGTTCGCCCATTTGGTAGGAGCCCTGGACCATAGTCGCTGCGAGCGTGCCATCCTTGACGAAAGCCTGCAGGTCTTCGTTGCCGTCAAAACCGATGGCGACGACTTGGCCCATCTTGCCGGCCTGGACGATCGCACGCCCCATGCCGACAGCAGTTGGCTCGTTGGCACCGAAGATGCCTTTAAGATCCGGATTAGCGGAAAGCATGTCCGTCGTCTGGTTGAGTGCCGTCGCCATCTGGGATTGCGAATAAAAGGGACCAACGATTTCCAGTTTAGAATTGGCCTTCAGATGATCGACGAAGCAGCCGACTCGACCCACTTCCGAACCGACGCCCGCCACATAGGACATCACGGCTACCTTGCCTTCGGTGCCGACCTTCTCGATCATTATCGTCGCGGCAAGCTTGCCGGCCGCGCAGTTATCGGTCGAAAGGAAGGTCTGATAGGTATTCTTGGCAGCCTCTGAGAGTGCGGAGTCGATGATTGCGACCGGGATACCAGCTTCGTGGGCCTTTTTGACGGCCGGAGCAAGCGCATCCGGATCCGACGGTGCGAGCACGATGCCAATCACACCGCGGTTAATAGCATTTTCGACCATGCCGAGTTCGTCGGCAATCGCGGATTCCGAGGCCGGGCCGGTGAAGGTCATCGTGTGTTCGTTCTGGCCGGCGATAGCGGCAGAAGCGCCCTTGTTGACATTCTGCCAGAAGTTCGAGTTGGTCGTCTTGACGATCACCGCGATTTCTCCCGCCATTACGGTGGCGGGCGCGGCGACCATGGTGCTTGCCAGAAACATAGCTTTCAAGATCTTCTTCATATTCTCCTCCTCTGATGAAGACAGTTTTGCCGGTTAACGGCGGCGTCTCAGCTGATCGACATAGACCGCCATGATCACGACGAAGCCGATGATGATCTGCTGAATGAAGGCTGAGACGCCGGCCATGTTCAGGCCATTGCGCAAAACTCCGATGATGAAGGCGCCGATCATCGTTCCGGAAACCGTTCCAACCCCGCCCATGAGCGACGACCCGCCGATGACGGCCGCGGCGATCGCGTCGAGCTCGTACATGACGCCCTCATTGGGCTGGGCGGTGACCAAACGGGACATCAAAACGATCCCGGCCAGTCCGGCGAGTGCGCCGGACATGACATAGGCGGCGAGCTTGGTTCGATTGACCTCGACACCGGAAAGGCGCGCGGCTTCCTCATTCGAACCAGTGGCATAGATGTGACGGCCGATAGAGCGGCGGCGCAGCATGAAGGCGACGGCCACGGCGACGACGACAAGCAGGATCGCCGGATAGGGAATTCCAGGAAAAATGACCTTGGGCAACCCATTCGAACCCATGTCGATCACCCGGAAAAGCGAACCGTTGCCCAGCTTGCCGAACGCCTCGCCTAGCTGCGAAATCGGAGCGGCACCGGTGATCTGCAGGGCAATACCCCGCGCTATCAGCATCATGCCGAGTGTGGCGACAAAGGGCGTTATGCGCATCTTCGTGACCACGATCCCATTGACAGCCCCGCATAGTGCGCCGACCACGATTCCCATGGACATGCCGAGCGGTACCGGCATGCCGGCCTTAACTGCGAGACCAGCCACGGTTCCGGAAAGCGCCAGCACCGAACCCACGCTGAGATCGATCCCGCCGGTCAGGATCACCAGCGTCATTCCGATCCCGAGCAGGCCAATTACCGACGTCTGCAAGAGCACCGTCAGCCCGTTGCCGACGCTTAGGAAGGCTGCATTGCCGAAGGCAAAAAGCGCGATCAGCATGAAAAGCGTAAAGAGCGCGGAAAGCTTATGCAGGGCATCGGACGAAATTGTGACCCCAGCTAACGGCACAACAAGCCGATCCACCTCGACTGACATAACGCCCCTCCCCTGAGCGGTATAAAATAATTAAATGCAGAATGCAGATCAGAATATCCGCTGTCAATTGTTTTTAATTATTGTCGACACTTGTCTTTTGGTATATTGCAATCAACGACAGAAAGGCTCGCGATGGCACGGACAGATGAACGTTTCAGGGCAACTTTCAATGCGGTTCTCTATGAGTGTGCCGCGTTGAAGCCAGGTGATTTGCTGGCTTCGGAACTGGCGCTTGCTGCGCAATTCGACGTTAGCCGTAGCGTGATCCGTTCAATCCTCGAACGTCTAGACATGATCGGGGTGGTGCAATGGAGGGGACGCCAGAAAGCGCTCATGCGGACGCCGCGCCCAGACGAATGGCTGACGGTAAGTGCGAGCCAGGTTTCCCCCGAAGAGCTTGAACGTCAGTTTCTTTACTGGATCCTACGCTTCGACGTGCCGCCGGGCACGCCGCTCAATGTCGCCGAACTTGCCCGACAGTTTCGGGTCAGCGTTCACGGCCTGCAGGAATTTTTGGCGTCGCTCAGCCGGTTTGGCCTTGTCAGACGGCGGCCCAAAAACGGTTGGGAACTGGTCGGATTCACTTCTGATTTTGCGATCGAGCTTTCCGATTTCCGAATGATGATTGAGCTCAACGCGATTTCGCAGCTTATCGCGCTGCCCGACAGCCACCAGATTTGGCACAAGATAGAGGAACTCGATGAGGCGCATCGCGCGCTGGCAGCGGCAATCGATGAGCGCTTTCACGATTTTTCCCTGCTGGACGAGCGCTTTCATCTAGCGATAGGCAGCATTACGCGCAATCGCTTTGTCGCCGAGTTCCAGAAGGTGATCTCCTTGATTTTCCACTACCATTATCAGTGGGATAAGAAGGACGAACGCGAGCGTAACGCAGCCGCGATCGATGAACATCTGAGACTGATCGCGGCCCTGAAATCGCGCGACGAAACCTCAGCACTCGCGGCAGCGCGCGATCACCTGTGCACATCGAAGCAGACACTACTCTCCTCGCTGCGCATTCACGCCCTATCCTAACGGGTCGAAGATGGCATCACCGCCCTTGGGCCACGGCGCACGGATCGCATCGAAATTGCGGGTCAGGGACCGCTTTTGCGCGGTCCCCAGGAGCACCGATGTGACCGCTGGGTGGGTAATCGCGTAGCGAAGTGCCGCTGTGGCGAGGGGTACCCCAAACGACTCGGCGCGGCTTTGGAGTAACCGCGCCTTTTCGTGCATCTGCGGCGTCGCAGGCTCATAATCGAACAGGGCGCCCGGAACCGGTCCCGTCGCCAGGATGCCGGAATTGAATATTCCACCGAGCACGAGACTCGTATTTGATTTCCGGCATCGTGCGACAAGGGCCGCTTCCGCCGAGCGGTCGAGCAGCGTGAGACGCCCCGCCAAAAGGATCACGTCGAGTTCCGACGCCGCCATCACCTCCAGGCTAGCCTCGTTCTCGTTCACACCAAGGCCGAACGCGCCGATGCGCCGGCCTGCTTCAGTCGCTTAAGCCGATCGGTGCCGGTGCCTAGCAAGTCGGCCATATGCACCTCATAGGAGGCCCCATGGGTCAGGCGGCCGATGTCGTGCACATAAAGGATATCGATATAGGACGTCCCGAGCCGCTCGCAGCTCTGCTCGAAGGCGGCCTCGATACCGTCTCCCGAATAGTCGTAGCGAACTGTCATGGCGAGTGGCGCGATGAACCCATCGGCCTGCTCCAGGGTTTCGCCGGGCGACAGGAGACGCCCGACCTTGGTGGAGAGGACATAGCTTTGCCGATCGCGACCCTTGAGGAATCGGCCAAGGCGTAATTCCGAACGACCGAGGCCGTAGTGAGGCGCGGTGTCAAAATAACGGATACCGCTATCCCAAGCGAACTGCAGCACATGCGAGACGTCCTGCTCGCTGACGATCCTATAGAGATTACCGATTGCCGAGCAACCGAATGCGACATCCGTGACGTGGACGCCCGTATTTCCAATTCTCCGGCGATTCATGGGACCTTGTCTCCCTGCCCTTCATTCATTGATCCGACGAACTTCGTCAAACTAGCGACCCCTGTCGGCTGAGCAAACCGCAGGGGTTAAAGACGTGAGGGCCCGGATTGCTTGCTTGGCGCTAGTACCCAACACCGACGGGTGTGAAAACAACGATCCCGTGGCGCAGGCCTTCCGAGACGCGAAAAGCTCTGCCGAGATCTCATGTCAAAAAAAGCAAGCGAGTCCATCGCCGATCCTTAAGCCAAGAGCGTTGGGAGGAGCCCGCCGAAAATCCGTCGGGCTCTCGGTTCAATTGAAATCCTTTACGTTTTCCGGTGTCACAAGCCCGGCTCCGGTGTCGACGTTGGCCTCGACATGTTCGCCTCGGATAGCTTTCACAACGGTATCGACGCCGAGTTCGCCCATCTTCGCCGGAAACTGTGCAACGCTCGCATCTTCCGTTCCGGCCCTGATCGCTTCAAGTTCGCCGCAACAGGCGTCAAAGCCCACGAGAATGATTTGGTCGTTGGACACGTTGGCGTTGGCAAGGGATTTGACGGCCCCAGGGATCGGCGGGCCGCAAGCCGCATAAATCGCCTTCAGGTCCGGATTCGCCGTCAGGATGTCTTCGGTGACGGAGGTTCCGAGTTCGAGCGTGCAGTTGGTTGCACCCTTGGCGACGACGTCGACTTTGACGTCGCCCAAACCCTCCATCATCCCGGTGACGCGTTCGTCCAGCGCCGGCACGCCCGGCACCCCTTCCAAAATGGCGATCTTGTCGCCGTCCTTGAGCTTGGTCTTGAGGAACTCGCCGGCGATCTTGCCGCCGTTGAGGTTGTTAGTGGACACCAGCGCCGTCTGGCCCTGCCAGCCCGGGATGCTGTTGTCGACCAGCACCACCTTGATGCCAGCGGCGACGGCCTTGTCCAGCGCCGGTGCGACGGTGGGATCGACGGGCGTGATCGCCAGTCCCTTGACCCCCTGGGTGACCATCGATTCGATCAGGGCGATCTGACCTTCGATGTCGGTTGCCGACTGACCTTGGCCGGTGACGAGTTCGATCCCCGGATGGTCCGCCACGTACTTTTTGGCGGCCTCTTCCATCGTCGAATAGAACGGCACTGGAAATTTGGTGATCAAGCCGATCTTCACGCTTTCGGCGGCTGCCGTTGGGTTTGCCATCACGGCGACCAGCGCCGGTCCTATCAAGAACTGCAGTCTCATCGCTTCCTCCCTGTTTTGGCGGCCCTGCGACGGTCTCCTCGCGGCCGCCTTTCGAATCCGCAAACTTTTGATCAGGCCCCGACGATCATCGAAACCAGCTGCTGTTTGTTGTCGCGCGTCGGCACGAGCTCGCCGACTTTCCGTCCCTGTCTGAGCACCGCTGCTCGATCTGCGAGTTCCGTCACGTGCTCCATGTTGTGGGTAATCAGAATGATCGCGTTGCCGCGGTCGCGCAGCGTGCCGATGAGGTCGAGCACTTTGCGAGACTCGCGCAGGCCGAGCGCCGCGGTCGGTTCGTCCAAAATGACCACCTTGCGGGCGAAGACGGCCGAGCGTGCGACGGCGATTGCCTGTCGCTGGCCGCCGGACATTAACGCTATGACCGCGTCGAGGTGGGGCAGTGATACGTTGAGCGACTGGATTAACGACCGCGTCTGTTCGTCCATCTTTCGCTTGTGGAGGAAGCGCATGGCGCGCGGCAACCACCGGGGACCGGCGATCTCGCGTCCGGCGAAGAAGTTCTGTGCCGGGGTAAGGTTGTCGAAGAGCGCGAGGTCCTGATAGACCGTCTCGATTCCGGCCGACCGTGCGTCTGCAGGCGACCGCAGTACGTTGGCCGCGCCGTCGATCACCACGTCGCCCGCGTCCAGGCGGTGCACGCCGCTTATGCATTTGATGAGCGTGGATTTGCCCGCGCCGTTGTCTCCGAGCAGGGCGAGGATCTCGCCGCGGTTGACGTCGATGCTGACGTTGTCGAGTGCAACCACGGAGCCAAAACGCTTGCAAGCACCGCGAACGGATAGCACCGGATCATGAGGGTTTGTGGGAGCCGGGTGCTGCCTCATGGTCCGGGTTCCGCGCGCAGGACCCGCATGCGCGACTCGAGATGGTTGCGCAGAACGTCGGCCTCCACGGCCACGACGATGACGACGCCGATGACGATCAGTTGGTAGAACACCCCGACGTTTATCAGGTTGAGGGCGTTGCGGATCACGCCGATCATGATCGCCCCGATCAAGGCATGGCCGATGTGCCCGCGGCCGCCGAGAAAGCTGGCTCCGCCGATGATGACCGCGGCTATGGTGTCGAGCTCGAGGAGATTGCCGAACAGCGGCGACCCCGCATCGGTGCGGCCTGCGAGAAGCACGGCACCGACGCCGGCGCATGTCCCCGAAATGACGTAGGTAGACACCAGCACCGCTGAAACTGGAATGCCCATGCGCACCGCGGCGTCAGCCCTCCCGCCAACGGCATACATCCAGCGGCCCCACACTGACGACTGTGTCACGACGAACATCAGCCCCGCAACTCCTGCGACCACGAACACCGAACCGGGCAGGCCTGCAAACGCCTCCTGGCCCAAGCTCCGGATGGCGGGCGGCATCCCCGGAATGGCGCGGCCGTCGGCAAGTTGGAGGGCGATGCCCTTGGCGATGCTGAGCGTCGCCAACGTGATGATAAACGGGTGCGGCAGCCGCCCGTAGACATAAAACAGGCCATTGACAGCACCGACTGTCGCACCGGCGGCCACCATCACGGCGACGACCATCGGCGCCGTAGCACCGGCGTGGAAGCTCAACGCGCCGAGCACCGAAGCCAATGCGAGATTCGATCCAACCGAAAGGTCGATTCCCTTGGTCAGGATGACCAGATGCTGACCCATGGCGACAACACAAATCACGGCGGTCTGCGCCAGGATGTTCCCAAGATTGCGCGGCGACAGAAAATATGGCGACAGCAAGCTCAATACCAGAACGAGCCCGACCAATATGAGAAACGCGCCGGCTCCAAGCATTTTAAGGCCGACGGCCACCGCAATGCGCTCGCTGTTTGCAACGGCCGCGGTCGGTCGCAGTTGCGCGACGTCTCTCTCAAGATGCTCGTCCATGGCCGTCAGTAGAACCTCCTGATGCCGTCGCGGGCCTATTCTTATCGATAAAAAACCGTATGGCTAGACGGAGGTCAAGTTGTTTTTTATAAGTAATATGCAGAATGAAAAGGACAGGCGCATATCGTGAAACCCGATTCAGTTTTCAAGAAAGCTTTCAACCGCACGCTGCAACTGCTCGACGCCGGCGCCGTCGACATCGGCGCGACCTCCGAGAACGCTCTGCGGGCAAGGATCGGCGTCAGCCGCACGACAGTACGGAAGGTCCTGGGTGAACTCCAGGCACGCGGCATAGTGCGGATCTCCGAAGAAGGAGCCACGGTCGGCCGGAACATATTGAAATCCGACTATTTTCCCGATCTCGAAACGACGTCGAAACGCCAGCATGTCGAAGAACAGTTCATGGAGTGGATGTTGCGCGGGGACACTCAGCCCGGCTCGCTTATAAACGAGCTTCACCTCGCCAGACAGTTCGGGGTGGCCACCAACGGTGTGCGCGAATTCCTGATCCGCTTCAGCCGGTTCGGACTCATCGAAAAAAAACAGAATTCTGGCTGGCTGTTCAAGGGATTCACCGAGGAATTCGCGCTCGAACTCTTCGAGATCCGCGTCATGTTCGAATTGCGCTCGGCCCACCTTTTCGCCGAGCTTCCGGACGACTCGCCGTTATGGAGGGAACTTGCCGCATTGAAGACGGCGCATCAACTGTTGCTGCGGGAAATCGGCGGGCGCTTCCACGATTTTTCGCGGTTGGACAATCGTTTGCACCGCCTTATAAATCGCGCTGCGCCGAACCGTTTCATCGACGACTTCTACGACGTCATTACCTTGATCTTCCACTACCACTACCAGTGGAACAAGAAAGATGAACTGCAGCGCAACGAGGCCGCGATCCGCGAGCATATCGCCTACATCGACGCGCTGTTGAGCGGTGACGCGCATGAAATCGAGCGCACGTGTTTGCGCCACATGACCTCGGCGCGGACGACGTTGGTCCGCTCGATTCAGGTGGCCGCCTGAGCTTCCGCTTGCACGCCGTCCGAAATGGCGCAGGCAATGCTCGAAATGTTGGCTGGTATACTCAATCAGTAGGTTTTCGCCTCGGCCAATTCATCAACTCGCCCTGTTTGGCAGTCATGGTTACGGCTGCTGCCGACATCCTTGAGCCCGCATGGGCATCTTTTGACCTTACCATCGCCGTTCCATTCCTGCGATGCAAACTCAGAGTACCCCGCGATCAAGGCTGCACCCTTGATCAGACTATGTCGAAATACGTGATTGGGATAAGTCTGGTCTTCTATCTGAAATTGCGTTCTCCGATCTTTGTGAAGCCCTTCTTTACGTAGAATTTCGCAGCGCGAGTTTTTTCGGCATTGACGCACAGCCAGACGTCGGGCCGTCCGTCGATGCGCAGTGCTCTTCCAGTTCCGGAACCTAGGTGCCGCGGCTGGACATACAGCGTTGCGATCTCAAGATCGGAGCAACATGCAAAGGTGGTTCTGCGTCGCTAGCGATACGGATAATTCCACCGATCCCAACAGAGTTCTCGGAAACCCAGATGACACTGTCCGTTCGCGATAAATTCTGCTCGAAACGGGCCGTGCTGAACTCTTTCAAAGCACGACAAGCTCATCAAGTTGCCAGAAACCATCTTTTGGTCGGCGTTTTGCGGCGCAAGCGACCACGCAAATACAATTTGCTGATATCATTAATATGTATTTGCAAAGTTAACTCATTATTGATCTAATATTATCAAGGACGATGCATGAACGGGCCGGGGCGGCTGAACCATCGAAACCTACGGCGCTGAATTTTCCACGGCTGCCATGGCAGTTGTTATTTCTACGGGGAAATTATCGACTTATGTCCAAATCCAAGAGGCGGGTGAGTGTGGGGCGACCCACCATGATGGATGTTGCTGCAGCGGCGGGCGTCTCTCAAGCCACCGTCTCATTGGTTCTCAGCGGAACGAAAGGTGCGCGGCTTGCCGACACCACACGGGGTCGCGTGCTGGAAGCAGCGCAGGCGCTTGGCTATCGCTTTGTACGCCGTGGAACCAAGGCTGCCCCGGGTGGGCAGTCCACAATAGTTTTCATTGCCGATGAAACCTCAACGGATCCTTGGATGTCGTTGGCCTTCGAGGGCGCCCGGGATAAGGCGCTCGAATATGGTATCAACGTGCTGATGGCAGTTAGTCATGGCGACGCTGATGTGGAGACCAATATCATCGCGGGTCTGAGGAAGTTGCCTATTCTTGGTCTGATCTACGGTACAATCTTGACCAGGCTCGTGCAGATTCCTGTGGCCCTTGCCGACCGTCGTATCGTCTTGGTGAACTGCTATGACGAGCATCGCGAGCATCACTCCGTTCTGCCTGGTGATCTGTTGGGCGGCCGCATCGCGACCGAACACTTGCTGCTGTGCGGTCGCCGGAGGATCGGCTTCATCAATGGCCAACAGGGGGTGGACGCGGCGCGTGATCGTCTCAAAGGCTACAAGCAGGCGTTGGCCAGCAACGATATCGCCTTCGATCCTGCGCTGGTGCGTCCGGGCAATTGGGAGCCATCGGCGGGTTACGAAATGACCCTGGAACTGATGGCATTGGACAATCCACCCGATGCCATCTTCTGCGCCAACGACATGATGGCAGTCGGCTGTTTCGACGCACTCAAGCAATTGGGCGCCATAGTACCGGACGATGTGGCCGTTATTGGCTTCGATGATCGCAATATCGCGCAGTACACGCACCCTCCCCTATCAACCCTCGTTCTCCCGCTCTATGAAATGGGGCGGACGGCTGCGGAGTTGCTTATCGACGCGGCCGGCGGCCTGCACACCACTCCAAGCCGCATAAAGGTTGAATGTGAACTGATTGCGCGGGAGTCCACCGCCTGCCGGCGCTTCGACAATGCCGAAGCCACCGTGGCGGCGCAGTGATCGTTTGAAGATACCCCGCTTGCTCGGCGGCGGGGTATCTTCATCAGCCCGATTTCGCGGGCGCTGCGAAATCGGTCGAGGGCCACCGCGATGGCGATAAACGAACCGACGAAGCGCCTTGCCGGAAGGTGCTGATGCCAAGCAATGTCAGACTGTTGCGGATCACTTCGATGAGGAGCGGCCCCATGACCACCCCGGTGATACCGGCCGTCAGTACCGTAAACACATAGACCGAGACCTTCAATTGCTTGACCGGGATGGCGATGAGCGTTGCCGAGTTTTCATTGCTTTCCATCGCGACGAGCTGTTGCCCCCAGCGGGCCTATTTAGAAAGGAAACCCGTGATTGAAGCCAGAATAACCAGGACGATAAGCGGGTTGCGATGGCTGATGAGCACCACGGCAATGCCATGATCGCTTAGATAGCGTATGAGATTGAACACCTCCGCGACCTGCCGCACGGAAATGAGGCGCGCGAACAGTTCTCCGGCCTTGATACGCATGCGCGCGTAGTCAAGGATTGCGGATCGGGCCGATCCGCTTCGTTAGCTCGCGTCTCAAATAAACGTTTGTGACCGCCGACAGGTTGTCAAATGGCGAGATCCTGATAGACGACCTCGATTCCGGCGCGCTGAGCATCCAGCGGCTTGTGAAACTCGGCCTTACTGTCCGAGATAAAGATCTCGCCTGAGGTCGTCGCGAAATTTCCAGCTATGACCTTTCCCAAAGTGGACTTGCCAGCCCGTTGCCCCATCAGGCCGATGGTTTCTCCCCGCTCGATCGAAAGCAATACATCGCTCAATGCGTGGATTGCCCAAGTGCGTACTCACTCCCTTAAGTCTCAGCGCGCTCTATGCCTCCCTTTCGGCTCGTTTTCGGAATCGGTCGCGGGAGCGCAGCTTCGTGCCGTGGCGGCAACAGGCACCCTTGTTGCATTTCCTCCACGGCCCGTACGCTGCGCACCTTGATGAATTTCCTGCTTGACGGCTCTGCTAATTAAGTGCTGTTATTAGCACTTAATATGATCAGATCTGCAACCGTATTGAACATCAATATTGGTTCGATGATTTCGGTTCGTGTGCCGCAATGGGAGGATCAGGGCGGCAAACAGTTCTGGCGAGCGCTTGGACAGACTTCTGCTTGGACACCAAACTGAGGAGTACACTATTTTGAGGTGCGTAAAGTCCTTGAACGAAGGACGGAGCGACCCAAGTGGGTGAGCGCCCCCTTCGAAATGGGGCAGCGCACTTCCGAGGCAATGATCCAACGGATCAAGGGGAGGACCGTTGCGGACACGATCTGCACCCGGTCTGGATGTGGGCACGCGTGAAGAGGCGGGCTTCTGCGCCCGATAGCATCATCGAGTGATCCGACGCAATCCAGTCATGGCGTTTCGCCGCCATGACAGCCTCGACCGCCTGCGAGGGCTGCGGAGCTGTACCCTCTTATTCGAGTGCGCATATTGGACGGAGGGAACAAATTGAAACTTCTGGTTACTGGAATAACGGGAAAGGTGGGAACCAATTTCCTGCCCGAATTCCTGGCCAATGAAAAATTTTCCGGCTGGTCCCTGCGCGCGCTCTGCAACAACCGCGTCATCGACCATGCAACGATCGAGATCGTACGCGGTTCATTGTCGGATGAGCACACAGTCCGTGCCGCCCTGGATGGCGTGACCCATGTGTTGCATATGGCTGCTGTCAAGGAATCGCCTCATCTGGCGATCGACGTCGGCGTCAAGGGCATCTTCAACCTGCTTGAGGCATTCCGTACTTCGAAGGAGGCGAGGCAGTTCATCTTGATCGGCGGCGACTGCTCGGTGGGCCACATTTTCCATCCATATGATGCCCCTATTACCGAGAGTTCCCCGCGCCGCGCCTATCCGGGTTGTTACGCTCTAACCAAGGTGATCGAGGAAGTCATGCTCGAGCAATACCGCATTCAGTACGGCATCAATGCCTGCTGCCTTCGGGCACCTTGGATCATGGAGAAGGATGATTTCCGGTACGTGCTGAGCTTCCGTGACCAGTTCGGTGGGCCGGCGTGGAGTGAATTCTTGACGGATGAGGCAATCGCTCGACATGCCGAGGCTGGCGCCATCCCATTGCTCCGCGATGCGAGGGGCGCTCCGCTCAAACGCAATTTCATCCATGTCAGTGACCTTGTCAGCGCAATTCTTCTGAACTCTCGGCAATCCGGCAGCTGATGGCGAACTTTTCAACGTCGTGTATGGATGTCCCGGTGGATTACGCCTGCGTCGCGGCCCAACTGAGCGCCTCGCATGGCGTGCCGGTTGTGGAAATTTCGACGCCCTTTCACAGCAACTGGCTCGACAATACCAAGGCACGAATGCTGCTCGGTTGGCGTCCGACCGTCGATCTTAAGCTTCTTATCCAGCGCGCCTGGGCCTACGCCCGAGCGCGCGACGACCCGCGCCTTGTCTGGTACCCGGGGTAGCACATGCGCGGTAAGCCATATCCGAAGCCGGCTCCGAGGCGATCCGAATGCGACCGTCCGAGGCGGACGCCCAAAGCAAAGGATATGTACCGCCCTGCGGCAAATGGGTTGCTGCGGGACATTCAGTAACGTTGAGGGATATGGCCGTGACCATGCTCTCACAATGGGAGGATAAACAATGAACCTGAACCTTGCCGTCTCGATCGCCATGGTGGTTTCCGGTCTGACCGGCCCCGCTGTCGCTCAAGATAAGCCCCAGTTGGCTTTTGTCGTGAATGCCGCTTCGGACTTCTGGAAGCTCGCCGAAGCCGGCGTCAAGAAGGCGCAAGGGGAGTTGCCGGGCTACGCACTTCAGTTCCGCTATCCGGCTCAGGGTACGGCTGCTCTGCAGAACGCCCTGATGGATGACCTTGTCGCTGCCGGCACTGATGCAATCATGATATCTTCGGCCGACCCGAAGAACTCCATCGACGCATTCAATCGTGTTGCAGCCCAGGTGCCGCTGTTCACCACCGACAGTGACGCGCCCGACAGCAATCGCATCGCCTATCTGGGGTCCTCCAACACGCTGGCTGGCGTACAGGCTGGCGAAATCGCCGTCGCCGCGATGCCCAAAGGTGGAAAATGCATGGGTTTCGTCGGGTTCCTGGGGGCCGACAACGCCATCGAGCGTATCGCCGGGTTCCGTAAGGCCGTGGAAGGATCGGGAATCGACCTTGTCGACGTGCGCGGCGACGACGTAGATTTCGCCCGTGCCCGGTCCAATGTCGATGACGTGCTTGCCGCCCATCCGGATATTACCTGCATGGTGGGTTTTTATTCCTACAACCCGCCCAAGATTTACGAGGCCCTCCAGGCTGCGGGCAAGCTCCGCGCGATCACAGTCATCGGATTCGATGAAGACCCGATCACCCTGGGTGCGGTGCGCGAAGGCAGCTTCGCCGGCACGGTCGTGCAGGATCCCTACGAATGGGGCTATCAAGGCATGCATCTGATGGCAAAATATCTCGAAGGCGACAAGTCAGGTGTTCCGGCGGATGGTCTCATAATTGTTCCGACCAAAGTCATCAACGCTTCCAATGTTGATGCCTTCGAGGCGGAACTCAAAAAGCGTATTGGCGGGTAACTCCTCTCGGTCAGTGCGGCCGCATCGGGCTCGGCGATTCACCCGGCCCGGTGCGAGCTTGTTACTTTGAATATTCGGCCAATAGCGCCGAACTGTCGCTGTTTCCTAAATCAGATGGCCACGACATATGACGACTAAAGCGGATCGGAAGCGCCCCCTGTTGGTGCTCGAGAACATTTCAAAAGCCTATCCCGGCGTGGTGGCCCTCTCCAATGTGTCCATGTCGGTCATGGCGGGCGAAGTGCTGGCCCTGATCGGAGAAAATGGCGCTGGCAAGTCCACGCTGATGAAAATCCTGGGGGGCGTTGTCCAGCCCAGTTCGGGCCATATCATTGTCGATGATGTGCGATGCGACCGATTTTCGGTGACCGAGTCACAGTCAGCCGGGATCGCGTTCGTGCATCAGGAACTCAACGTCTTCGACAATCTCGATGTCGCTGCCAACATGTTCCTGGGCCGCGAAATACGCTCGGGTTTTCTCGGGCTACTGGTTGAAAAAACCATGCGTGCCGCAGCCGAACCGCTTCTGCGACGCGTAGGGGCCACGTTCAAGCCCGACACGCCGGTAGCTGATCTGTCGTTGGCCGAACGGCAATTGCTCGAAATCGCCAAGGCGCTCTCCATCAAGGCGCGCGTCATCATCATGGATGAACCAACGTCGTCACTGACTCTGTCAGAAACGAAAACACTGATGAACGTCATTGCCGATCTCAAGGCCGAGGGCATCGCCGTCATCTACATATCGCATCGCCTGAGCGAGATTGAGGAATGCGCCGACCGTGTCTTCGCGCTGCGCGACGGCAAGGCGGCCGGTGAACTCAGCAAGATTGAAATAAACCATGACGCCATGATCCGCATGATGATCGGACGCGACCTCAATTCGTTGTATGCGCCGCCGGCTCGCCCTGCCGGAGAGGCTATTCTGTCTCTGAGGGCTGTCAGAACCCGCGCAAAACCATGGGCCCTGGTCGAATTCGATATCCATTACGGAGAAATTCTGGGAGTGGCCGGACTGGTCGGCGCGGGACGAACGGAACTGGCCGAGGCCATTTTCGGTATCGACACAATTCTCGAGGGCGAGGTCATGCTGGCGGGCAAGCCGTTCAGGGCAGCTTCGCCGCGTGACGCTATCGAAGCGGGCGTCTATCTCGTGCCAGAGGATCGCAAACGCACTGGCCTCATGTTGGAAAGCGCGATCTGCGAGAATATTTGCCTCGCCGATCTCGGCACAGTGTCGCGTAACGGCTTCGTTTCGCAAAACTTGGTTAATGCGCGCGCCGAGGATCAACGTATAAAACTCGGCATCAGAACCACCGATGTCATGCGCAATACCGCCGAACTCTCCGGCGGCAATCAACAAAAGGTTGTGTTGGGCAAATGGCTTTCCATGCGGCCAGCATTGATCATTTTTGACGAGCCTACCCGCGGCATTGATGTCGCCTCCAAGGTTGAAATCTACAGGCTCATGCGCGCTTTGGCGGACGCAGGCGTTGGGGTCATGATGATCTCCAGCGACATGGAAGAAGTGATCGGTGTGTCCGACCGTATCGTCGTGTTGCGGGAAGGGGAAATCGCCGGATCGCTGTCGCGATCGGAGTTCTCCGAACACAATGTGCTCAAGCTCGCTGTCGGCGCGCAAATTAGGAAAGATACCAATGCATAAAAAAGAGTTCGGGTTGGCTGTTCTGATCATAATTGTGGGAGCGGTAGTCTATCTACGAAATCCGCTGTTCCTTTCGCCGATCAATCTGGGCAATACAGCCAACCTGATCGGCTTGTTCGGCCTCTTCGCTATCGGACAGGGCTTTGTGATCATGACGGGTGGTATCGATCTGTCGGTCGGGTCGATGATTGCGCTGCTCGGTGTCATATTTGTCGACATGGTGGGTAAGTTCGGAGTGCCATGGCCGGTGGCGATACTTGTCGTTATCGTCATCGGAACGCTCCTGGGACTGGCTCATGGCATGTTGATCACCAAACTCAGGATGCAACCCTTCGTGGTGACGCTGTGTGGCCTGCTGATCTATCGCGGCGCCGCGCGCGGCTATACTGGCGAAGCCACTGCCGGCTTTCCCTTCGGCGCGAACTATCCAGCATTGGAATGGCTGACGATTGGGCGCTCGTTTGGAGTTCCGCACTCCTTCTACGCCATGATCATCATCGGGGTAGTCTGTTGGATCCTGCTTCACCGCTCTGTCTTTGGCCGGCATTTGCAGGCGGTGGGCAAGAATGAGGATGCGGCACGCTACTCGGGCATCCGTACCGGTTTCGTCATCACCGCTGCCTATGTTATCTGCGCTGTGCTGACCGCCATTGCCGCGGTCTATTTCGCTATGTTCACCAGATCGGTGCAGCCCTCGTCACATGGCAATTTCTACGAACTTTACGCTATCGCGGCTGCCGTCTTGGGCGGCTTCTCGTTGCGTGGCGGAGAAGGCTCGATCATCGGCGTCGTGTTGGGCGTGGTGTTGCTTCAGGAGTTGCAGAACTTGGTCAATCTTCTCGGCATACCTTCCTCGCTCAACTTCGCGGTGATGGGAGCGGTGATCCTGTTCGGGGTCTTGGCAGATCAGCAATTCAACCGCTTCCGGGCAAAGAGAAGGGCTGCGAACGCTCTCGGTGTGCTGAATAGAAAAGGCTCGTTGCCTCGTCAGGCGCCGGCCACTACCGACGAGTTCAGATAGCGGATGGTTTCGCCATCTTCGACTGCAAACATAAAGCATGAAACCGGGCGAGCTATGGTCGATTGTAGCCCACGAACATCTTTGTGACAGCCCCGAATTGGTCAAGCCGTCCTCACCGCGGTTTCTCGCTGGCATCATTGGCAATAAAGGCGTGCAGTGCTGCCGCTACAGGCGTGCCAATGACGGCGAGATCACGTACCGTGCTCATGTGATCCCCATCAGCAACGTGCGATGCCCGTACTTCAAGCCCTTGGGCGGCAAGAATGGCCCTGAAGGCATTTGCCTGGATTTTGAAGGGGTAGGTTTCCAGTTCGCCCGTCATTATAGCGACGCGCGTTGCAGGGTCGTGCTCGCGCCGCATCGGCGTAAACCGTCGCACCTCCTCGTCGCTCAAGGCGATCTCGTCACGCAGGAAAGACGTCTGCAAGGGTGCGAGGTCGTATAGCCCGCCAAGCAGAAAAGCAGAAGTTACACCCGACGGCGCTACGGAGCGATTAAAGAGAAAGGTAGCAAGATGTGCACCAGCGGAGTGGCCGCTGACGGAAAATCTGCTGGGCGTGGTACCAAAGCGATCGGCATGCGCCAGCAGGAAAGTCTTGGCTTTCAGGACCTGACCGATCAGGACCTCCATCCTCGCCATGGGCATCAACGAATAATCGACGATGGCGGCGACCGCGCCGGCGCGGGTGATGGTCTCAGCGACGCAAGAATAGTCCTCCTTGGAGAACATACGCCAATAGCCGCCATGGATGAACATGTGGATCGGCATGCCCGAGCCGGCACGATTTGGCAGGAAAATGTCAAGCGTCTCGCCCGCCTCACGACCGTAGGCAACGTTGGCCTCCATGGCGACGGTGCGGCGAGTGGCGATGCTGCGGGTACGGATATCGTCGACAATGTCGTCGAAACTTGCTACATGGTCACGAATGCGGAACGGATCGGCGGCCACAGGTCCCTCCTTCACAAACTTGTCGCGATGTACTTGGCTTCCATGAACTCCGCGAGACCGTGACGCTGCCCTCCTTCACGTCCAAGGCCGCTCTGCTTCACACCGCCAAAGGGGGCGGCGGGATCGGAGACCAGTCCACGATTGAGCGCGATCATGCCTGCCTCCAACTTCGAGGCGACGCGCATGCCACGGCCTATGTCGCGGGTATAGATGTAAGCGGCGAGGCCATATTCCGTATCGTTGGCGGCGGCGACGACCTCTGCCTCGCTCTCGAAACGGTAGAGCGGAGCCACGGGACCGAAAATCTCCTCGCAGCCCATGTCTGAGGCCGGGGAAACATTCGCAAGCACCGTCGGCGGATAGAAGAAGCCGCGCCCTGCCGTGGCCCGTCCGCCGCAAAGGACGCGCGCACCCCGCGAAATGGCGTCCTCAACGAGCCGGTCGATCTTCTCCACCGCCTTGCGCGTGATCATCGGACCGCATTCCGTATCCGAATCCACACCTGGGCCGACCCTGAGGGCGGCCATGCGCTGGGTGAATTTTTCCGCGAAGGCATCGTGGATACCGGACTGGACATAAATGCGGTTTGCGGCCGTGCATGCCTCGCCCGCATTGCGCATTTTCGCCACCATCAGGCCCTCGATCGCCGCGTCGAGGTCCGCATCGTCGAACACGATGAACGGCGCGTTGCCGCCGAGTTCCATAGAGCAGGAGATGACATTCTTCGCCGCTTCCGCCAGAAGCGTGCGGCCTACGCCCGTCGAGCCTGTGAATGAGAGTTTTCGCACGCGCGGGTCGGCCAGCATGGCGGCGGTGACGGGCCCGGGCGTCGACGTCGTCAGCACATTGACGACGCCCGGCGGCACGCCAGCCTCCTTGTAGAGGGCCGCAAGCGCATAGGCCGTTAGCGGCGTCTCGCTCGCGGGCTTCAGGATGACGGTGCAACCTGCGGCAAGGGCTGGCGCGATCTTGCGGGTCGCCATCGCGGCCGGGAAGTTCCACGGCGTGATGAGAACGCAGATGCCGATAGGCTGGTAATCGACGACGATCCGGTTCGCACCGGACGGGGCAATGCCGAACTCGCCGGAGATGCGCACCGCCTCCTCCGCGTTCCACCGGAAGAATTCCGCCGCATAGGCCACTTCGCCGCGCGCGTCGCGCAAGGCCTTCCCGTTCTCGAGCGAAATGAGCGTGGCAAGCGTTTCGGAGCGTTCCACCATAAGTTCGAAGCAGCGGCGCAGGATCTCGGAACGCTTTCGCGGCGGCGTTTCGCGCCAGCCTTCCGCCGCGTTTGCAGCGGCCCCGACGGCGGCCGCCGCATCCGCGACAGTCGCGTCGGGCACGGCGACAATGACCGCCTCGGTCGAGGGATCGATCACCTGAATCCGCCCCTCGCCTGCGGCTGGCCGCCAGGCGCCGCCAATATAGAGGCCGTGGGAGAACGAGCGGAACCCGAAGCGATCGTGGTCGGGATGCGAAGGATGCTGTTTGACCTTCATGATGTTTTCTCAAGGTCAGAGGGCGGAAGCGGCCAGGTCGCCGTCATAGGCGGCGCGCACGAGGCCGCGCATGGCGGCCGAATCGAGGGAACGCGGATTGTTCTTGATCAGCCGGCCGATGCCGAGCGCCTGCTCGGCGGTCCAGTCGAGCTGGTCTTCCGGCAGGCCGAGTCTGGCGAGCGTCGGCGGGATGCCGATCGCGGCGAAGAGGCGGCTCACCTCGCCGATCGCCGCATCGGCAAGCGCCTCCTCGTTCTCCACGCCGGCGGGATCGAGGCCAAGCGCCCTGCCGACAACAGCGATTTCCGCAGCGGCGACGCGGCGATTATAGGTCATCACATAGGGCAGCATGGTCGCGACCCCGAGACCGTGCGCCGTATGGGTTACGGCACCGACCGGATATTGCACCGCATGGGCCGCGGCGGTGCCTGCCGTGCCGAAGGCGCAGCCTGCCGCGAGCGCGCCCATCATAACATCGGCGCGCGCATCGATGTCCGAGCCGTCGGCAACGGCCCTTTCCAGGCTCCGGCTGAGGAGCCGGATTGCATGCAGTGCGAACTGGTCGGAGAGATCGCTCTTGCCGACGAAGACATGCTGCTGCGGGAGTTCCGGATCGCCGGGGCGGCGCATGGCCGTGAAGGCTTCGATCGCATGCGTCAGCGCATCCGCACCGGTAATCGCCGTGAGACCCGGCGGGCAGGAAACCGTGAGTTCCGGGTCGCAGATCGCCACTGCGGCAATGAGATAGGGGCTCGAAATGCCGACCTTCAGCGTGCATTCTGGATCGGAGACAACCGCGACAGGCGTGACCTCGGAGCCCGTGCCCGACGTCGTCGGCACGGCGATGACCGGCAAGACGGGTCCTGGTACCTTGAACTCCCCGTAGTAATCGCCGAGCCCGCCGCCATGGGCGAGCAGCAGCGAGGCGCATTTCGCCATGTCGAGGCAACTGCCGCCGCCGATGCCGATCACCATGTCGGACGCAAAGCCGCGCGCGGCCTCCACGCAACCCGCGACCGTATCGCGCGGCACGTCCGGCAGCGTCTGGTCATGCACCAGCACGGTGATGCCGGCGGCTTCGAGCGCGGCGATCATTTCCGCGAATACTGGTGTCGCGGCAAAGCGCGCATCCGTGCAGACGAGTGCGCGCCGGCCGGTCCTGCCGGCGACACTCGCGAGCGCATGGCGCTGGCCGACGCCAAAAAGGATTTCGCGCGGCAGCCTCAGGACGGCAAACAGGCTCATGATCTTTGTCCTTCGAAGGCCAGAATACGGGAGCGGGAAAGCGTGTTGAGGTCTTCCCAGAGGAACTGGTCGATATCGAATCCGTTGCGGCTCGCCGCCTCCCGCCGCCGGCGGGCACGATCGCCTGGAACGAGGACCGGCTCGCCGGCCTTGGCGGGCGGTGAGGCGCGCACGGCATCGAGATAGGCCGACAGCCGCGCCGGCAATCCCGACGCCAGACTGGGCTCGATCAATATGAAGACGTCACCCTTGTTGCATGGCGACTGGCTGTCCAGTGTGCCGCGCACATCAGGCGCGAGCGCCGAGCCCGCAAGGGCTGCCACCAGCAACTCCATGGCGATGCCGAGGCCGTAGCCCTTCGCGTCGCCGAACGGCGCAATCGCGCCGGCCTTGGCACGAACCGGATCGGTCGTCGGGTGGC
This sequence comes from uncultured Alphaproteobacteria bacterium, assembly GCA_963777425.1. Classification (GTDB taxonomy): domain Bacteria; phylum Pseudomonadota; class Alphaproteobacteria; order Rhizobiales; family Rhizobiaceae; genus Phyllobacterium. Next base: position 22,284 of record CAVZQS010000005.1, read on the forward strand.
CCTCCGCATCACAGGCCCATCCTTCCGGAATGGGCCTGCCGGTCGCCGCGTGGTGATTTATCCTACCCATGGGCACGAGGCTGGTCGCGAGATCGAGCACGAGCGGCTCCTCGGCGGTCGGCACAGCGACCGCAACGGCGTTGGTGCCAAGCATGGCCCGCGTACCGCCGAAGGGATGGACCAGCGACTCGCTCGACGAGAGCGCGATGCCGATGAAACCCATCGCGGCGATGGCCTCCACATAATGCGCGAGCATGCCGAGATGGTTCGCATTGCGCACGGCGACGAGGCCGATGCCCAGATCGGGAATGTGGGGCGCGAGCCGCTCGATCGCGGCCATGGCGACGACAGGGCCGAGCCCCGACGAACCCTCCACCTCCATCACGGCATCCGCGCGCCAGCGTTGCGTGCCCTTCGTCTCGGGGTCAATGACACCGCGCTCGATCCGTTCGACCAGTCGCGGCAGGCGGTGCAGGCCGTGCGAAGGGTGCCCCTTCATCTCTGCTGTCACCAGGACGCGAGCCTGCAGGACCGCATGGTCACGCGGTGCGCCGTGCTCTTCCAGCAGGCGGGTGGCAAGCGCAAGGGCTTCCACTTCGGATATCCGCATATCTTTGTCCTCCCTATATTAATCGTATAGGATATAGGATTGTATTAGCCGCAGCATCGTGCTAGCGATTGAACCTGTCAAGGGGCAATACAGCAGATGATTTTGACGAGACCTAAAGAACCATCACTGGGCACGACCCAGATACCGCGCGCCAACAGCCTGGCCGGCGACGTCTACGAAGTGATCTTCAACCAGCTCATGTCGTTGAAGATTGCGCCGGGCGCGCGCATCACAGTCGACAACCTGGTCAAGGAATTCAACGTCTCCCACACGCCGATCCGCGAAGCACTCGGTCGGCTTGAAGGCGAGGGTCTCGTCGTCAAGCAGCATCTCGTCGGCTTTCGTGCTGCACCCCAGATCACGCGCCACCGCTTCGACGAACTCTATGAACTCCGCTTGCTGCTGGAGCCCGCCGGCGCTGCCAAGGCGGCCCAGGCGATGGACGACGAAAGGCTCGCTATTCTGACGGAGGCCGCAGGCGTGATGACGCGCAGCGACAACAGGGACGAGCGGGCGAACTATTCGGCTTTCGCCCGAAAGGACGCCATCTTCCACGACCGCATCATGGAATTTGCCGGCAACGAACTGATCCGCGAGATGCTGACATTCCAGCACACGCATTTCCACATCTTCCGCCTGATGTTCCATCGCCGCGTGACCGAGGAGGCGCTCGGCGAACACCAGAAGCTGCTCGAGGCCTTCGCGGCTCACGACCCTGACGCCGCGGCGAACGCAATGCGCATCCATATCGAACATTCGCGCGACCGGTTGCTGCCGGCATTCGACGAATTCTGAGTAACCCGGCAGGCACGGAAGTGCCTGCCCGACCTGACAACGAGGAGGAGAACCCATGCCAGGCAAGAAAATCCTGATGCTCACCGGCGATTTCACCGAGGAGTACGAAATCTTCGTCTACCAGCAGGCCATGGAGGCCGTCGGCCATACGGTGCACGTCGTCTGCCCGGACAAGAAGGCTGGCGACATCCTCAGGACGTCGCTGCACGATTTCGAGGGTGACCAGACCTACACCGAAAAACTCGGGCACAACGTCACCATCAACAAGACGTTTTCCGAAGCCGAGAAACAGCTCGACCAGTATCACGCCGTCTACTGCGCCGGCGGGCGCGGGCCGGAATATATCCGCACCGACAAGCGTGTGCAGGCGATGGTGCGCCATTTCCACGACGAGAAGAAGCCGATCTTCACCATCTGCCACGGGGTCCAGATCCTGATCGCGGTCGATGGCGTCGTTCGCGGCAAGAAGGTGGGCGCACTTGGGGCATGCGAACCCGAAGTCACCCTGGCAGGCGGCACCTACATCGACCTCTCTCCGACCGAGGCCTATGTCGATGGCACGATGGTTTCCGCCAAGGGCTGGACGGCGCTCGCCGCATTCATCCGCGAATGCCTGAAGGTGCTGGGAACGGAAATCCGCCACGCCTGAACCATTCGCGCAAAAGACCTGGTCCCCGAAGGACGCCGGGTCTTCGATATTGCCGCATCGCCTATAGGCCGCCGCGATTCCAGCCGCGGCCGCGGTCGCCGAACATCTCATAACCGGTATCGGTGATGGCGAGCGTATCCTCCAGCTTGATGAAGCCGCGCTTCGGGTGAAGCATCGTCGTCTCGACCGAGATCACCATGCCGGCTTCCAGCGGCCTGGTGGGCATCGATGCCCTCATAGGCGACGGGATGGTTCGTCATGAGGAACGGCACTTCGTGGCTGATGAGGCCCATGCCGTGGCAGAAGAAGTCGGTGAAAGCCGCCGACGGCGAGGCCTTGAGCACGGCTTCCGCTGCCACGATCATCTCACCGCCCGCAGGCCCTGCCCTGACCCTGGCGAAAGCCGCCTGCTGGATGGACTCCACCTCGGCCAGAAGGTCCTCAAGCTCCGCATCCGGCTCACCGAGCACGCCCATGCGGCAGAGGTCACCGATATAGCCGTGATAGTTACCGCCGGAATCGATCGACAGCACCTCGCCCTCGGCCCAGACCTGCGGCGAGGCTGCGCGGTTGTGGCTGGATCCCAGCGTAAGCAGGCAATACTCGAAATGCAGGCCGCGGTTCGTTTCCTCCCGCCGCAGTTGCTCGATGATCTCCGTCTTCGTCGAGCCCGCGCGGGCCCCCGCGATAGTCGCCAGCATCGAGTCGGTGATCAGTTCGGAGGCGCACCTCAGCTTTGCCAGTTCATCCGGCGTCTTGACGGCCCTCAGCCGCTCCAGCGCATGCGTGGCATCGGCGAACCGCGCGCCCTCCAGCCGCGAGGCAAGAAGATCGCGGGCGTCGGAGGGCAGGAAGGCCGGTTCGATGCCGATGCGCCCGCCGGCCTTGCCGATCTTCTTCAGGTGCTCGACGGCGAGCCCGGCGGCATCCTGCGTGCCCCAGGTCGCCGTATGCACGGCGGGCGTCCAGAACGGATTGTTCTGGTGCTCTCCACCCTCCATGCGGTTGCCCACATAGGCCGAGTGGTCCGGCGCGCCCTTCTCGTAGATCACTATTGGCAGGTATCGGCTATGGCCGATCGCATCCATGGCCGCGAAGAAGATGAACTTGTAGCCGCCCATCAGATATTGCGTGTTGTGCTTGGAGGTGGCGACGATGACGTCGATACCTGCCTCCTCCATGAGCCGGTCGAGCTTGGCCGTATCGAACGGCGGCACGGCGGGTCTTGTTTCTTCTGCATTGATGTTCAACGTTTTCCTCCCAAAAAATGTGTGGCCCGGCTTCAGGAGCCCCGCGGCAGCAGTCGGAAGTCCGGCAACTCGCGAAGCGCAAGCTCCGGCCCCGCCGGCGAATAGACGACAAAGAGCTGCATGGGCTCCGCGCCGGTATTCTTCGTCGAATGGAAACGGCCTTCCGGAACATAGATCGTGCAGCCGGGCCCGACCTTCGTCGTGATCGGATCGCCGTTTTCGTCCTCAACCATCTGCTCGCCCTCGCCGGAGATGACGAAGATGATCTCCTCTGCACCCGGATGATTGTGGCGGGCATGGCCCTCGCCACTCGGCAGGTCGACGACACCACCGGAAAAGCAGCAAGCCCCGTTGACCTCTGGCGCCACCGTCAGCGACAGCTTGCCCCAGTCGAAACCGAAGGCGGTCACATCCTCTGGATAGATGAAATACTTGTCCTTTGCCATAAAACGGCCTCCTCCCGTGTCCTTCCTCAGACGACCGCGCCGATGGCGAGCGCCTTGAAATCTTCCGTCTGCTTGCGGATTGCCGCCTCTGCCGGCAGGCGCTCCATGGAGCTTGCACCGTAAAAGCCGTGGCAGCCAGGACAACGCTCCAGGATGTAGCGGGCATCATCCGGCATGGAGATCGGGCCGCCGTGGCAGAGTACGATGACATCGTCGCGCACGGAGCGCGCGGCCTTGGCGATCGCCGTGATCTCACCGACGCAGTCATCGAGCGACTTGCCGGAGGTGGCGCCGATCGTGCCACCGGTTGTCACCCCCATATGCGCCACGACGATGTCGGCGCCGGCGACAGTCATGTCGATCGCCTCGCTCTCGTTGAAGACATAGGGCGTCGTCAGCAGGTCGAGCCCGTGGGCGGTAGCGATCATCTCGACCTCCAGACCGTAGCCCATGCCTGTCTCTTCAAAACTCTGCCGCATCCGGCCGTCGAAGAGACCGATTGTGGGGAAATTCTGCACGCCGGAAAAGCCCATTGCCTTCAGGTCGGCGAGGAAGCGCGGCATCAGCACGAAGGGATCCGTGCCGTTGACGCCGGCAAGTACCGGCGTCTTTTTCACGACGGGCAGCACCTCGAGCGCCATGTCCTTCACGATCTCGTTGGCATTGCCATAGGCGAGCAGGCCGGCCGCCGAGCCCCGGCCCGCCATCCGGTAGCGCCCCGAATTGTAGATGATGATGAGGTCGATGCCGCCAGCCTCCTCGGCCTTGGCGGAGATGCCCGTGCCGGCGCCGCCGCCGACAATCGGCACGTCGGCTGCGATCATGCCGTGGAATTTTTCGAGGATGGTCTTGCGCGGTATGGCTGGCATCGATCTTGTCTCTCATGGGTTGGCGATGTCACGGTAGGCCGCGACGGCGGCCTCTGCGAATTGCTGGTCGTTGATGTGGAGTGGCAGGCGGACGATGCGTCGCGCCGCCGTCGGCTTCACGGTCGCCTCCAGCGCAGCAAAGAGCGCGGCGGCTGCTTGCGGGTCGAAGAATGCACCGCCTTCGATGTCGAGAGCCGAGACGCCCTTCTCGGGAATGAGGAAGCGCACGGGGCCGTGGCAAAGATTGAGCTTATCGCCGATCCAGCGCCCGATCTGCGCACATTCGGCCGGCGTCGTTCGCATCAGCGTTACGTTCGGGTTGTGGCGGTAGAAAAGCCGGCCGGCATAGTGCACGGGCACCGTCTCCGGCGCCCAGAAATTCACCATGTCGAGCGCACCGACGGAGCCGACATAGGGCACGCCCGTGCGAGCGATCGCGCCGAAACGGTCCGGAGTGGCGGGCAGGACGCCGCCGAGAAGCAGGTCGCAGACCTCGGTGGTTGTGATGTCGAGCACGCCCGAGACGAGCCCGCTATCGGCAAGCTTCTCCATCGTGCGCCCGCCCGTGCCGGTGGCGTGGAAGACCAGGCAATCGTAGTCCGCCCTGAGGCGCTCGACCATGGCAGCTACGGCAGGTGTCGTTACCCCGAACATCGTAAGCCCGAGGGCCGGTTTCGATGCCGTCACCTCAGCGGGCCGGCTGGCCATGGCCGTGATTGCCTGGGCCGCATTGTGCAGGATGACCCGGCTCAGCCGGTTCAGGCCCGCCATGTCGGTGATCGAGGGTATCATCATGATGTCGGAAATATCGACATAGGGAGCGACATCGCCGGACGCGAGCGTCGAGACCATGATCTTTGGCAAGCCGAGCCGCAATTGGCGCATGCCTGCGGTGACGATCGAAGTGCCCCCGCCTCCGCCGATACCGATGACGCCGGCAATGTCCTGGCGCGCGGCGAGGAAGTGCGAGAAGGCAATGCCCATCGCCTCAACCGCCCTGCCGCGGTCGTCGCAGGCAAGGACGGCTCCAACGCCCTCCGGATGGCAGGCCGCAACCGTCTCGGCATTTATATCGACGGAGGTCGCAGGCTCGCGCGTGCCGACATCGACGCGCACGACACCGCCGCCCGCCGTCTCGATGCAAGCGGCCAAATAGGCAAGCTCTTCGCCCTTCGTGTCTGCCGTGCCGACCACGTAGATGTGCTTCATTTCTCCTCCGCGATCGGGTGGATCACATCAGCCATATCCCACTTTCAAGGCCACTCGATCGGCCCTTGCAAATTTTTGAGACGAGCGTATCATAAAGATATGCATGTCTCACGTCAACAGAACGAAACCGCCAGAACCGCCGAGCGAGGCCCGCGTGCCCGCACGCGAAAACTGATGCTCGAAACGGCAACGCGGCTCATGCAATCCGGCATCACTCCGTCGGTAAGCGAAGTCGCCGAGGCCGCCGAAGTGTCGCGCGCAACGGCCTACCGTTACTTTCCCAGCCAGGCCGCGCTCGTGCATGCCGTGGTGGACGAAGCTCTGGGGCCTATACTCGACTGGTCGTCCGATAGCCCCGATGCACGCACCCGCGTTGCCGACCTGCTGGCGACCGCGATGCCGCGCATCGACGAGTTCGAGGCCACCTTCAAGGCGGCACTGAAGCTTTCGCTGGACCAGTGGGCGCAGCGCCAGGCCGGCACCCTCGGCAACGAGCCGCTGTTCACGCGCGGCCACCGCATCGATCTTCTGGAGTGCGTGACAGCGCCCCTGCAGGGCACAGTGCCGCGCGAATCCCGGGAACGCCTTGCACAGGCGCTCTCCCTTGTCTTCGGGGTCGAGGTGCTGATCGTGTTGAAGGATATCTGGGGACTGACCTCCGAGAGCGCGCAGTCTGTTGCCGAATGGGCGGCCAAGGCGCTCGTTGAAGCTGCGGTACGCGAGGCGGGGAGCGAGCCATGACATTGACGAACCTCCGACCTGAAGCGACAACTGGTACGACCAGTTTAATTGATACTTTTTTTGTGTCGTTGTCCAGATCGGCCAGGGTAGATCAGACTGCCCGACAGACGGCGTCAAGGAAAACGCAATCTTCAGAGGCGCTGTAGAGATTTTGAAGACGAGTCACGGCGCAAGCCCCGCCAAGTTGCTCTTGACGATAATCATATTTGGTACTACCAGATGAAGAAAACCAGCAGTCAGGCTTGAGATCTGAAACGGGGCAAAGGGTCGGGGAGGATCCCAAGCGCGAACACCACCCAGGAGGATCGGAAAGTCGGATCGGAAGGCCCGCAGCAAAGCGGGAAGCGTGCATAAATGGGAGGAAACGTTATGCGCAAAACTATGACCGGTCTCTTGGCCGGTGTCGGCTTGATGTGGGCCTGCGGAACGTCCGCACAAGCCCAGGAACTGACGATCTTCTGGGCCGAGTGGGACCCGGCAAACTATCTTCAGGAGCTCGTGAATGAATACGAGACTCAAACGGGCGTAAAGGTCACTGTCGAGACCACGCCGTGGGCTGACTTCCAGACCAAGGCCTTTACCGAATTCAACGCCAAGGGCGCGGCCTATGACATGGTAGTCGGCGACAGCCAGTGGATCGGCGCTGCGTCCGAGGCCGGGCACTATGTCGATCTCACCGACTTCTTCAACAAGCACAAGCTGAACGAAGTCATGGCGCCGGCGACGGTGAAATACTATGCCGAATATCCCTCGAACTCCGGAAAGTACTGGTCGATCCCGGCTGAAGGCGATGCCGTCGGCTGGTCCTACCGCAAGGACTGGTTCGAAGATCCAAAGGAAATGGAGGCCTTCAAGGCGAAGTACGGCTATGACCTGGCTCCGCCGAAGACCTGGGCCGAAATGCGCGACATCGCCGAGTTCTTCCACCGCCCGGACGAGAAGCGCTACGGCATCGCCATCTACACCGACAACTCTTATGACGGTCTCGTCATGGGTGTCGAGAACGCAATCTTCTCATATGGAGGCGAACTCGGCGATTATCAGAGCTACAAGGTCGACGGCATCATCAATTCGGAGAAGAACGTCAAGGCGCTCGAAATGTATCGCGAGCTCTACGGCTTCACACCTCCGGGCTGGGCCAAGACCTTCTTCGTCGAGAACAACCAGGCGATCACCGAAAACCTGGCGGCGATGAGCATGAACTACTTCGCCTTCTTCCCCGCTCTGGTAAACGAGGCGTCCAACCCGAACGCCAAGGTTACCGGCTTCTTTGCCAATCCGGCAGGTCCGGGCGGCGAGCAGTTTGCAGCGCTCGGCGGCCAGGGTATCTCGGTCGTCTCCTACTCGGAGAACCAGGAAGAGGCGATGAAATTCCTCGAATGGTTCATCAAGGACGAGACCCAGAAGCGCTGGGCCGAACTCGGCGGCTACACGGCAAGCGCCAAGGTGCTTGAATCGCCGGAATTCCAGAATGCAACACCCTATAACAAGGCTTTCTACGAGACCATGTTCAAGGTGAAGGACTTCTGGGCGACGCCTGAATATGCCGAACTGCTGATCCAGATGAACCAGCGCATCTATCCCTTCGTAACCGCCGGCCAAGGCACGGCGAAGGAAGTGCTCGACTCTCTGGCAGCGGACTGGAACGCTACCTTCGAGAAATACGGACGTAACAAGTAGCAAGCGTCCCGCGGAGGGGCCCCTGCCCCTCCCTTTCATTCTGCATCTCCGCGCCGAAGGCGTGGTTTGAGCGGGGCGTGCCGCCCGGCATTAACTTTCGCGCATCGTGATGCTCGTTCCGGCATCCGGCGCTGAACTCTCGGAGGAGGAGAGTGTTGGCCACCGCAGTCATGACATCGCTGGACACGAAATCGCGTGCCGCATCCCGCGGCATGAGCGACATCCGAATCCGCAATCTCTTCATCATCCCTACGATCCTATTCCTGATCGTCTTCAACATTTTTCCGCTGATCTATTCGCTGGGCTATTCCTTTACCGACTTCCGCGCCTCGTCGAACGCGCCGGCCAATTTCGTCGGCCTGCAGAACTACCGCGAGCTGCTGAACGACCCCTTCATCTGGTCGAACTTCGCCATCACCGCGAAATATGTGATCGTCTCTGTGACGGGGCAGGTGATCGTCGGCTTCGGCACCGCAATGCTGCTCAACCGCGACATTCCGCTGAAGGGTCTGCTGACGACACTGCTCCTGCTGCCGATGATGCTCTCGATGGCGGTAGTCGGCCTCTTCTGGAAGCTGCTCTACGATCCGTCCTTCGGCATCATCAACTACGCACTCGGCCTCGGCTCCTTCGAGTGGCTGTCGAATCCGGACATGGCGCTTTATGCGGTCGCAATCACGGACATCTGGATGTGGTCGCCCTTCGTGATGCTGCTATCGCTCGCCGGGCTTTCGGCCGTGCCTAAGCATCTCTACGAGGCAGCGGCGATCGACCGGGCGGGGCCGTTCTACACCTTCTTCCGCATCACGCTGCCGCTGGTGGCGCCGATCCTGATGATCGCAATCATCTTCCGTACCATGGAAGCCTTCAAGACCTTCGACCTGGCCTACATCCTGACCAGCCAGCCGACGACCGAGGTGATCTCGATCCGGCTCTACAAAATGGCCTTCCAGGAGTGGCAGACGGGGCGCTCCTGCGCACTCGCCTACATCGTGCTCATCATGGTGCTCGCCATCACCAACATCTACGTCAAGTACCTCAACAAGGTGAAGGAGCGCTGAGATGGCCGCCGTCCAAACCCGCTCCGAACGCGCGCTGAACCGGGTTGCGATCGTCGCCGTGCTGGTCATCACGCTGATCTTCCTGGCACCGATCTACTGGATCACCACGACGGCCCTCAAGCCGCGGAACCTCGCCACCACCATTCCGCCTACCGTGCTCTTCGAACCGGAAATCTCGCCCTTCGTGAAGCTCTTCACCAAGCGCTCGCAACTGCGCGAAGCGCCGACTCCTGAGGAATATGCCGCCGCCCCCTGGTGGGAGCGCATGGTGTTCGACGGCGGCGAGAAGATCGTCCGCTCCGGCCGCGGCGAGATCCAGCCGTCTGGCTATCCGAACCGCTTCATGAACTCGCTGATCGTCGCCATCACGTCCACGGTGTTGGCCGTCGGCATGGGAACTTTTACGGCTTATGGCTTCTCGCGCTTCAAGGTGAAGGGGGAAGCTGACCTTCTCTTCTTCATTCTGTCGACGCGCATGCTGCCGCCCGTCGTCGTGGCGATCCCGATGTTCCTCATGTACCGCGCCGTCGGTCTCAACGATACGCACTGGGGCCTCATCATACTCTACACCGCCTTCAACCTTTCCTTCTCCGTCTGGCTGATGAAGGGCTTCATCGACGAAATCCCGAAGGAATACGAGGAGGCCGCACTCGTCGACGGCTATACGCGCATGCAGGCCTTCTTCAAGATCGTCATCCCGGAAGCCGCCACCGGCATCGCCGCCACCGCTGTCTTCTGCTTCATCACAGCCTGGAACGAATATGCCTTCGCGCTGATCATGACGAACCGGCGGGCGCAGACCGCACCGCCCTTCATTCCGAGCCAGGTCGGCTCCGGCCTGCCGGACTGGACGGTGATTGCTGCTGGCACGTTCCTGTTCCTGCTGCCGGTCGCCATCTTCACCTTCCTGCTCAGGAACCATCTCCTGCGTGGCATGAGCTTCGGAGCGATCCGCAAATGACCTTCCGCGCCCTGAACCAGAAATATCTCGAACCCGGTTCGCAGTACATGATGATCTTCGGCATCATCGCGCTCTGCCAGCCCTGGAACCCGTTTCTCCACCGTTACGGTCTGACGATGACACTCGTCGGGCTGATTGCCTTCATGGTGACGACAAAGATCCCGCGGGAAGAGCAACGAGACGAAGGCAGCCATTCATGACGCAGATCGAACTTCGCGGCATCCAAAAATATTTCGGTGCCGTCCAGGTCATCAAGGACCTCAATCTCGCCATCGCAGACAACGAATTCATCGTGCTCCTCGGCCAATCTGGCTGCGGCAAGACGACGACGCTGCGCGCCGTCGCGGGCCTGGAGACCATCGACGAAGGCGACATCCTGATCGACGGTCAGCCGGTGCAGCATATCAAGGCATCCGACCGGGACATCGCCATGGTGTTCCAGTCCTTCTCGCTCTATCCGCACATGACGGTCTACGAGAATATCGCCTTTCCGCTCCGCGCCACTCGAATGAGCCGGAACGATGTCGATATGTCGGTGCGCGAGATCGCCGGCGTGCTGCGCATCACCGGCCTGCTCGGCCGCAAGCCTTCGGCGCTATCAGGCGGCGACATGCAGCGTGTTGCGATCGGCCGCGCGCTCGTGCGACGGCCGAAGGCAATGCTGATGGACGAACCAATAGGTGCGCTGGACGCGAAGTTGCGCGAGGAGATGCGGGCGGAAATCAAGCGTTTGCATATTAAGCAGGGGTCGACCACCATCTACGTGACCCACGATCAGGTGGAGGCCATGTCGCTCGCCGACCGCATCGTCATCATGCACGAGGGCATCCTCCAGCAGGTCGGCACGCCGCAAGAGGTCTACTCCCAGCCCGCCAACATGTTCGTCGCCCAGTTCGTCGGAAGCCCCGTCATGAACATGGCGCAGGCGACTGTCAGCGAAACGGGCGGCAATGCCAGCGTCCAGGTCAGCGGTGGGACAAAGGGCTTCGAGTTCCCCGCCGCCCTTGCCAACCGCCTCTCGGACGCGAAGGTCGAAAACGGCAAGCTAACGCTCGGCGTCCGGCCAGAGGGCGTGCTCATCTCGCGCGAGGCCCGCGAGGGCTTCATGCCGGTCGAGGCGCATATCATCGAACCGCTCGGCTCGCACGACATCGTCGATCTGAAGGTCGGCGACCAGATGATCAGGGCCCGCACCAAGAGCGGATTCGTGCCCGGTCCGGGCGAAGCCGTCTGGGCACGCATCGACCCCGCCCAGGCGCATTTCTTCAACACGGCGACCGGCTCGTCGCTTGGGATCAGGCTCTGATGGCGCATATCGAACTCAAGAATATTACCAAGACCTTCGGCAACCATGCGGCGCTGAAAAACATGAACATCGACATCGCTGACGGCGAGTTCTTCGTGCTGCTCGGCCAGACCGGCGCCGGCAAAACGACGACGCTGCGCCTGATCGCCGGTCTCGAAAAGCCGACGGCAGGGCAGATATTCATCGACGGGCAGGACGTCGCCGACTGGGGTGCCGCCGAGCGCGACGTGGCGCTCGTGCTCCAGCAATATTCGCTCTATCCGCGCTATACGGTGCGGGAGAACCTGGAATTTCCACTGAAATCCCGCATCCGCCGCGTCGAACCCGCGGAGATCAAGGAACGCGTAGAACGGGTTGCGAAGACCCTCCGCATCGAGCATCTGCTCGACCGCAAGACCGACCGGCTATCGGGCGGCGAGATGCAGCGCGTCTCGATCGGTCGGGCAATCGTGCGCAAGCCGCGCGTCTTTCTGATGGACGAACCGCTTTCGGCGCTCGACGCGAAGCTCCGAGAGGCGCTGCGCACCGAATTGAAAAACCTGCAGATGAACCTCGGCGCGACCTTCCTCTTCGTCACCCACGACCAGATCGAGGCCATGTCGATGGGCGACAAGATCGGCGTGCTGAACAACGGCCATCTCGTGCAGACGGGCACGCCGCAGGAGATCTACCAAAACCCGGTCAACACCTTCGTTGCAAGGGCAGTGGGCTCCCCGCCGATGAACCTGATCGCCGGCACGCTTGCCGGTGGCGAGGCCGTCGCCAGCGAGGGCTACCGCCTGCCGCTCGGCAATGGACACGCGATTGCGACGGACGGTCGCCCGCTCACCTTCGGCATCCGCCCCGAGGACCTTTTCCTCGACAGCGGTGCGCCGGGGGAAGCACGGGTGCACGACGTGGAGAACCATGGCGTCGAAAAGATCGTGACGCTGCGCACCGGCAACAGGGAGTTGTTGCAGGCAACCGTGCCGGCCCGCACCGAGCTCGAGATCGACGAGCCCGTGCGCTTCTCTTGGAACGCTGAAAAGGTCGTGCTTTTCGACGGCAACAGCGGTATGAGCCTGCGGCACGCGGGCTGACCTGATAGATCCGCAAGATGCCAACGGCCTCCCTGACACCGCGGGGGGCCGCCAATGTTTCGGATTGTCGCGGGGCCCCGGAGCTATGCCGGAAAGCGCCGGCGATAGTGTTCGACCACCTCGGGATTGCGCAGATTGACGGGCAATTCGCCCTTCATGACGCGCAGGGCTTCGCTGGCCGCACCCGTTCCCATGCGCATCATGCTCTCTTGCGTAAGACCGGCGAGATGCGGAGTGACGATGACATTGTCGAAGCCGAAATAGGGATGGTCGAGCGGAAGAGGCTGCGTTGCGAAGACGTCGAGCGCGGCTCCGCCGATGCGGCGATCCCGCAGCGCCTCGATCAGCGCCGCGTCATCGATCACCGCGCCGCGCGAGACGTTGACCAGAATGGCATCGGGCTTCATGCGGACAATGCGCCCGGCATTGAGCAGGCCGGTCGTCTCCGGCGTCAATGGGCAGCAGAGCACGACAACGTCAGCCGTCGCGACGAGGTCGTCTACCGGCAGGAAGCGCGCACCGTACGGCACGCTTTCCGGCGACCGGCTTGTAGCGACCACCTCCAGGCCGAAACCGAACTTCGCGATGCGGAAGATCGCCTTGCCGACATTGCCCATACCGACGATGCCGATGGTGCGGCCACCGAGGTCCACAGCCCCGTCCGACTGGCTGCGCCCCGCTGCCCAGCCCTTCTGCCGCAGTTCCCGGTCCGTCGGGCGGAAACGCCGAAGCAGGGCCAGCGTCACGAGGAAGACGTGCTCGGCGACCGTCGGCGCATTGACAGCCGGCACGTTGGCGACGAGCACGCCGGCCCGGGTCGCAGCATCCAAAGGCACCATGTCGAGCCCGGCGCCGTGGCGGATCGCGGCGCGAAGCGCCGGCGCATCCTCGAAGAAGGCCGGCGGGATGGGCGCGCGCACGACGACGATGCCCGCGCCACGCCCTTCTCGCAGCAACGTTTCGGGATCGGAGGCGGAGGCGACGCGCAGGTCGCCCGCAGCCTTAAGCATGGCCTCGGCCGCGAGATGCAGGGGATGTGTGGAAAAAATGAAGCTCATCGGCCCTCCCAGCCGGTTGCGCCTATCCCAGCGGCCGTCGCCGGCCCGCCGATGAGACCCTTCCAGTAGCTTTCCGCACCCTGGAGATGCGCGTTCATCAGCGCCTGGGCGAGATTGCCGTCGCGGGCAACCAGCGCCTCGTAGATGCGGATATGTTCCTCATGAGAGCGCAGGCGGCGGGCGACGTCCCCGAAATAGATCGGCAGGCGCTGTTCGCCCATCATGTAGTAGACGCTGCACACGCGATAGAAGACGCTGTTCTTGGTGGCTCGGACGATCTCCAGATGGAAATCCCTGTCCTCGCGCGCCAGCCCCTCGCCCGCGGCAAGCTTCGCCTCGGACGCGGCGAGGATATCGCGCAGGCGCTGGTAATTCTCTTCCGTCGCCCGCAGGCAGGCGAGTTCCGCGGCCTTGATCTCATGGATCTTGCGAAGCTCAACGGTCTCGTAGATCAGGATCGGATCAAGCGGCACGCCGGCGCGCGCAAAAAGTGCCATGGCCTCTACACTCGCCTCCGTCGTCGTCAGGTAGATACCCGACTTGGCGCGGCGCTCGACGATGCGCATCGCCTCCAGGATGGCCAGCGCCTCGCGGATCTGTCCGCGGCTGACGCCGAAATGCTCCGCAAGCTCCCGCTCCGAAGGGGTGCGGCCGTTGCCGCTCGAATTCGAGAAAAGATATGCCGCGAGATCGGAGAGGAGGGAGTTTTCTTTCATCGTCACTATCTTTGCGCGTGAGCCTTCAGGAACCGCTGGTTGATCGTGAAGCCCAAGCCGGGTTTATCAGGAATCTCTATCATACCGTCCTTCACAGACACAGTGTCCTCGACAAGATCATGGATCATCGGATTCGCACCGAGCGAATATTCGATGATGAAGCTTGCCGGGGAAGCCGCGCACAGGTGCAGGCCCGAGAAGAAACAGGGCGCACCGGCCCACAGATGCGGTGCGAAACGGAGGTTGAAGGCGCTGGCGAGCGAACTGATGCGCATCGCTTCCGTGATGCCGCCGCAGAAGGCAGGATCGGGCTGGAATATATCGGCGGCTCGTAGCATGGCAAGATCGCGGAAGGCAAAACGTGTCGCCTCGCTCTCGCCGGCGGCGATCGGCATGTTACCCGCCGCACGCACCTCCGCCATGCCCGGCTTGTCGTCGGCGATCACCGGTTCCTCGAACCAGGCGAGGTCACAATCTGCGACCATCTGGATGAAGCGCTTCGCCTCGGCGACCGTATAGGTGCCGTGCGCATCGGCCATCAGGTCGACGTCGGGGCCGATCGCCTCGCGGGCCGCCCGCACCCGCGACGCCGAGACATGCGGCGCTCGGTCCATCGCGCCGACGCGCATCTTGACCGACTTGAAACCGCCGGCCGCGATGTAGGACTGGAGCTGCTCGCCGATCCGGTCCGCGCTCTCCCAACCACCCGAGGCATAGGCGGGCAACCTGTCCGCCTTGCGGCCACCCAGCAGCTTCCAGACTGGGGCGCCGAGCGACTTGCCGAGAATGTCCCACAGCGCCATGTCGACCGCGCTGATCGCCGCAACGGATAGGCCGCGCCGCGCGATCTCCGGCATGGCGTGACCCGAGATCGCCGCCATCTCGTGACGTACGCCGTTGTAGAGCATCTCCCATATGGCAGAGATGTCGGCAGGGTCACGGCCGATGATCTTCGGACCCACCTCGTGGTTCAGCATGTGCACCAGCGTGCCATAGGTGCCTGCGCTGCCAGCGGCATTCTTGCCCTCTCCCCAGCCGACGATGCCGTCGTTCGTCTCGATACGCAGGATCGCGGCGTCAAAGGTCGTCAGCTGGCCGAAGTCGCTGCGGTGTTGACGGCTCGCCTCGATCGGAATCTTCACCCACCAGGCCTCTACGGTCTTGATACGCATGTGTCGGATCCCTGCCCTCACGACCCGCGGGCCGCGGGGCATTTGCCTGTCCGTTCGTTACTTGATCAGCGGCAGGATCGTCTCGGCAGTAATCCGCATCTGATCGTCATAGAATTTCTCGGTGAGAAGGCTCGAACCGTGGTCCTGGATGAATTTTAGTTGCTCCGGCGGGATGTCGACCGGGTTGCGCTCCACCATGTTCGGATATTTGGCGGCCGGCGTGCGGTCGACCGGAGCGACGAATTCATTGGTGACGGCGCCGTCGTAGCCGATCTCCTTCAGCGTGCCGATGATCTTCGGCCAGTCGAGCTGGCCAAGGCCGGCGGCGAAACGGTTGTTGTCGGCAACGTGGAAGTCGAACAGACGCTTTCCGGCGAGCCGGATCGCCTCATACATGTCTTCCTCCTCGATGTTCAGGTGGAAGACATCGAGGCAGACGCCGCATTCGGGGCTGACGGCATCGGCGAGCGCCAACGCCTGGGCGGCACGGTTGAAGAGATAGGTCTCGAAGCGGTTGAGCGGTTCGATCGCAAGCCGCACGCCCCTCTTCTGAGCGTGGGCGAAGCATTCCCTGGTGGCGTCCACCACCCACGTCCACTCTTCCTCTTCGGTCCCATCCGGCACCACCTTGCCGACGGTCGCCGGCACGAGGGTGACAATCTCGCCCTCCAGTTCGCTCACCATGGTAAGGACGCTCTTGACGTAATCGACTGACTTGGCGCGCTGGCCCTCATCCTTGGCGGCAAGGTTGCGCTCGCCGAGGGTCAGCGTGACGGCGCCCCAGCAGCGGATGCCGTGCTCCTTCAGCAGTGCGCGCGTCTCCTTCACGTCGTACTGCGTCGGCTCGCCGGAAATCTCGATGCTTTCGTAGCCGTATTTCTTGATACGCTTCAGCGTGACGGCGAGCGGCTCCGCCCGCATCCAGTTGTGCGTCGAAAGATGCATGAACGTCCTCCCAGACTGTTGCGGCTCGCGCGGTCGCCACGGCACACGGTCGCCTTCCTGTCGGCCAGCCCGCCACTTCGGTAATCTGGTTTGGCCAATTATCGATGATTGAGAGATCTAGCGCAATTTCTCACCCTCTGCAAGACGGAACGAGAAATGGAGATAGATCTTATTATACCGATGTTTAATGTTGAAATTTGGATTTTAGGCTAAACCTGCAGACTAGCGATGCGGAGAATTGGCTTGACCGGATTTTCAATTTTGGTATGACCAGATTGACGAACGTGTGGTGGGCATGAAAACGCCGCGCAGGTCCTGACAGGCTGGAGGGGGAGACATGAAGATCGGTATGTGCATGTTCCTC
Source organism: uncultured Alphaproteobacteria bacterium (assembly GCA_963777425.1). GTDB lineage: Bacteria > Pseudomonadota > Alphaproteobacteria > Rhizobiales > Rhizobiaceae > Phyllobacterium. The sequence goes on from CAVZQS010000005.1 coordinate 39,195, forward strand.
TGGACGACAAGTGTCGGCCGGAAGCACGAGGGACTGTTGCGCGACATCAAGGAGACCGGGTTCGACGGCGTCGAGATTCCGATATTTTCGGGCACGCCCGACGACTACCATCGGCTGGGGGCCCTGCTCGACCGGATCGGCCTGGAACGGACCGCTGTATCTGCCATGGGCGACCCCTCGATGAACCTGATCGCCCCCGATGCCACGACCCGCAGACGCGGCATCGACTACATGAAATGGGCAATCGATTGCAGCGATGCGCTCGGCGCCACGATTCTGAGCGGGCCGCTGCATTCGACGCTCGGCCAGTTTTCCGGAAGCGGACCGAGCGCGGCGGAACTCAAGCGCTCGGCCTCCTCGCAACGCTCGATCGGCGATCATGCGGCAAAACGCGGCGTCACGATCGGGCTCGAGGCGCTGAACCGCTTCGAATGCTATCTGTTTAACACGATGGATGCCCTTGCGGCCCATGTCGACGCGGTCGGGCATCCGAATATCCGCGCCATGTACGATACGTTCCACAGCAATATCGAGGAGACCGATCCCATCGGCGCCTTCACTCGAAACAGGGATCGCATCGTCCATGTCCACATTTCGGAGAACGACCGCGGCGTACCGGGGCGCGGCAACATTCAATGGGCGGAGACATTCAGGGCGCTGCGCGCGAGCGGCTACGACGGCTGGCTGACGATCGAGGCCTTCGGCCGGGCGCTCAAGGACCTTGCCGCCGCAACAAAGGTCTGGCGCGATTTTTCCGAGACGCCGGAAGCGGTCTATCGCGAAGGCCACCGCCATATTCGCGATGGATGGCGCGCGGCGGCATGAACGCAATGCTGCGGCGTTGGTGCGCGGATATGGGAGGAGACTCAATTCTTCCATTTCCGCCTTGATCAATCCGGTGAAGACGTGGGCATCCATAACAGGCTGAAATCGGTACAATATTCGGCGCGACGCCGTTCGAAATCCTTACCCAAACCGTCGTCTGGATTGCGATGATGGTCGACAGGTCGTAGAGCTCGGCCATGCGATGAAACTGATTGCGCCACAATATGTCCGGCCGTTTGTGAAGCGGCAGAAAAACGATGCGGCCGACGCCGAGGCGATGCGATCGTGATCGCGGCGCAGCGGCCGGAGATGCGCTTCGTGGAACCCAAGTCGCAATGGCAGCAAGCCAGGGCTGTGCTGTTCCGGGCCCGTGAACGTCTCGTCCGTCAGCGCACCGAGCTCGTGAATGCGTTGCGTGCAGTGCTCTACGAATACGGTCACACAATCCCGCAGGGCATTGTCCACCTCAGACGGATCGAGGCGCTTCTCGACGAAACCATATAGCGACCTGCCCGGGCTGGTCCGCGAGGAATGCCTGGTTCTTCTGGCGCGATCTGCGAGAAGACAGTGCGGATCCAGGCCAAAACGAGGAGGATCAAGGAAGTGGCGGCCGAAACCGATATGACACGGCGGTTGCAGACAATGCCGGGGGTTGGCCCGATCCCCGCGCTTGCGGTCGAGGCCTTCGCCCCTGCGATGGCAAGCTTTAAACGTGGCCGGGATTTCGCTGCCTGGCTTGGGCTCGTTCCACAACAGCATTCCTCGGGCGGCAAGGAGCGGCTCGGGCGCGTCTCGAAGGCCGGCCAGGCCGACATCCGCCAGTTGCTGATCATCGGGGCAATGTCGCGGTTGAGCTGGCTCGGGGCGCAAGTCTATCGCTGCGGGATCGTGGCTGGACCGCATGCTGGCGAGAAAACCGAAGATGCTGGTCGCAATCGCTCTGGCCAACAAGATGGCGCGGGCGATCTGGGCCATGTTGACGAAGGGAGAAGATTACAGTGATCCGGCACTGATTGCGGCGGCATGATCGTCGCAGCGACAATCACCGGTCAAGCAGTGTGAGAAGGCAATCACCTGAATGGGCAGAACGATCGAACAGATCTGGATCGGGAAAACCAGCTAAGGTCTCTGAGCCCGCGTGCTCGCAGTTGAGATTTGGACCTGATCCGCTGATCACCATACCGGCCCGCGGCGCCAGACAGGCCGCTTCCATGAGGCCAGACACAATCACATGTTCAAAAAGGTTCAAAAACTTCTTGCATCCCGGGCGGCAACCACACAAGCCATTATGCGACATTGCAGCACAGATCAGGAACGTTTCCCTTTCGGACCAGGTACCAATTAGCATATTGAGGAATTGCTCTGCAGCCGGTGACAAGGTCCCTCCGCGACGCCTCACCACGCCTATTGTTCTTGAAATTGCCGGATTGCGTATCGGGCGGCTAATGAGAAAAGGGTGTTCCCCTTGGGGCGTTGCCATCTGCGGCAGCACAGATATGCCGAGCCCGGCTTCGACAAGACCGAGGGACGTCGAAAGGTGCGTTACTTCATAGAACCATCGAAGCTTGATGCTGGACTTCGCCAAAGCAGCATCGAGAAGTGTGCGGTTCGCGCTTGACCGGTGAACCGTGATCAAATGGTAAGGTTCCAGGTCAGCCCACCCCACTTCCGCTTTCTCCGCAAGCGGATGATCTTTCCGCGCCGCGAGAACGAACGGATCTTCGACAAGACGGTCGAACGTCAGATCCGGATCGGACGTACCCATGATGTTGATGCCGAACTCCACCTCACCCCGCGCAACGGCCTGCAAGCCGTCGGTCGCAGGTAAATCAAGGATACGGAAGCGGATATTGGGATGTTCTTCATTGAACTGCCGGATGACCGTCGGTAGGAAGTAAAACGCAGCGGTCGGAAGGCAGGCAATCGTGACCAGACCGCCCCGATTGACGCCGACATCGCGGACCGACCCCGGCACCACGACCTCTGTACTTGGCATCGTCGGTATTGTTGCTTTCCTGTTGGGCGTCGCAGTTGGACAGACTTTGACCGATACGCGTCGCCGATGGTATTGACCTTGAACATTCGCGACCGATGTCCGTGACGATAATCTCTTCCCCATTCTGGAGGCTGGACGGATCGCGCGTCGCTGCCGGTCCACAATGGAAGTGCGCGTTTTCAGGGTGCGCTGGTCAAAGTCAATGTCGCCACCAAGGTCGAAATCAACTTTATACCATGAGCGGCCGGGAGCACCCGCCAAACAAGGCGTGGGATTTAACTGCCTGCAAAGACTCTTCTTTCCAATTTTCTGAACTCCTTCATGCCGCAGAACTGCAAAGACCGGGCACTATCGGGATTTTGAGGCTTGGAGCTGAACACAACCTGAAATTACCAGCATGCGGTCCCCCAATTCCAGTGCTCGAACACGTCGATATCTCGACTTCGTTCACGCATAACGGTACGTGAAAAATTCAGCGTTGCTTGGCTTTGCGGGCAGCATACCGTCGATCGCGCTCCGTCTTCCGTTCGGCTTTATCGGACGCCACGCGCGCGATACGATTTTTAGCTTCAGCTTCGAGCGCATCCGCCTGCGCCGATGCAGCACGAGCAACTGCTGCAGCCTCAACGTTCCGACGATCACGTTCTTCCTGGACTGATCGTTCGCGTTCTACACGTCGTGTTTCACGGACTGCGGCAACCGCTTGGCGTTCGGAGCGTTTCGCAACCATGTCAGGGTCGCCCGGTTTCGGTGCGGTTTCGAACTTCTTTAGAAGCAGTTTCTTTGCCGCTGCTGCGGCTGCACGGCGTTCCGCCAATTCTTTGAGCATTTTCAATCGATAGTTTGTCCCATGGTTGCAAGCGTTCTGTTCTGAATGATTGTAAAATAAACAAGGGCCGGGCACTAGTCCGGCCCTTGCTATGACAGATGCAAGCCGTTTGCCGCTCCGCCTCCCTGCAATGCCACAGCTGATTAGGCACCGCTCAATTGATCAGCTGACATTTTGCCCGATTTGGTGTCACGCGTGAGTTCGTAGTTGATCTCCTGACCGACATTGAAGCTGCGCATTTCAGCCCGCTCAACGGCAGAGATACGATCTGACACATCAGCACTGCCATCCTCAGGTTGAATGAAGCCAAAACCCTCTGTCGAACCATTACTGTGCATGTTGCCATGATGAACCTCCCGCAGAGCAAAGCAAGCCAGGCTAACCGCTTCAGGAAGCCGACATTTTGCTTCCAGTCTCGCCCGTAGATTTGCCAAGCGTATCGGCAACCACCGCCCCCCCGTTCTCCCATGGGTAGCGAATCTCCGGTGGTGGTATCGATCGCGGTTTGATGTTCCAGTTCCGCGTTCAGTTCGGCGCCGAGGATGAGGACTATCACCGAAATCCACGTCCATACCATTAGGCCGGCGATTGCACCGATTTGAATGCTACAACGGCCGCATCCTGATGCGGCCGTTGTAGCATTCCATAAGGCGCCCAGAGTTGATGTACTGGCGTTTCAAAAAATGTCTTGGCGGTCTCTACCGCCGCATCGCTGCAGTAGGCATCGCGAACCCACGGGGCATGGTGGTCGGAGTAGTGGCGACATGCCGAGAATATCGGGCCGCTGTTGTCGTCGCCAGACCGTTTTATTTCGACAGGGCATCGGGGCATTGCCAAAAACGGTTCGCGACATTTGTGGAGGGAAGATATACCTTGCTCATGGGATTGTACGTGGGCTGTCTTAGTCGCGGCCGTGGCCCAGATTGGATCAGTTTCCCGCCATGATCGACCTGCAGAATATCGAAGACGCGCAAAAGCTTGCACAGGCAATTGTCAACACGATTCCCGAGCCGTTTATCGTGCTTGATGGTGAAATTCGTGTGCTGGCTGCCAGTCGATCGTTTTACGAGACGTTCAAGGTCGATCCCGAAGAGACGCGAGGCCATTTGCTCTACTCGCTAGGGGACGGACAATGGGACATTCCTGCCCTTCGTGTCCTGCTGGAGACAATCATTCCCGAACGTGCCGCAATGGACAGCTTTGAGGTCGAGCATGATTTTCCCAATCTTGGCCGCAGGACCATGCTGCTGAACGCTCGAACCGTGCTCTACGACGACAACGCCATTTCCACGATCCTGCTTGCTTTTACCGATGTCACTAGCCGCCGGGCGATCGAGCGGGAGAAGGATGACCTTCTCAAGCAGACTGAAGAGCTGTTGCGTCAGAAGGACGTCCTGCTTCAGGAAATGCAGCACCGCGTCGCCAACAGCCTGCAGATCATTGCCAGCATCTTGCTGTTGAAGGCGCGGGCCGTCACGTCCGAGGAAACAAGGCTGCATCTGCAGGACGCCCATCAGCGCGTCATGTCGGTGGCCGAGGTGCAAAGGCACCTGCATACATCCAACAGTATTGACCAGATTGAAGTCGGTTCTTACCTGACGAAGCTTTGCGGCAGTCTCGCCGCCTCGATGACCGGTGAAAGCAACCCCGTCACGCTGGAGGTAATGGCGGACGCGGGATGGATAGGATCAGACAAGGCCGTCAGCCTTGGCCTGATCGTGACCGAACTTGTTATCAACGCGATCAAATACGCTTTCCCGTCAACCAAGTCCGGCGACCGGATCACTGTTACCTACGAGATTGACAAAGCGGACTGGAAACTCATCGTTTCTGACAATGGCGTGGGGAAAAACACTGTTACCGCCGGCGAAACCACGGGCGGATTGGGAACGGCCATTGTCCAGGCCCTGGTGAAGCAGCTCGATGCACGCATGGACATAACCAGCAGTACAGATGGTACCAGCGTGTCCATCACCCGGGCAACCTTCACGTCTCGTAGGACACACGCTGCGTGAACCGTGTTTCCACCCGGAACAAGTCCACTGTTTCCAGAAAGTTCTGTCCTGATCACTGAACGACCACCTCAATAGACGCCTAGGCCACACCCTTGTCTTGGCCAGTCGGAAGATTGCGGATAACGTCCTGCCCCTTGCGTTAGCTGACGATCCCAACTTGAAATAACCACATTGCGCGCCCATATAAGAAGGGTCGATGAAGATAGTTCGGCCAGTTCTGCAAGCTCTTGATCGAGCGCAGATTTCTCTCCCGTAGCAATTCAAAGTTTGATCGCTGCTCTTTTTGCAGCCCGCCTGTCGTCTGCTTGCAGCCGATGTATTCCAATATGACATGCTGCGCGGCCTTGCCGCAGCAGCCAACGGACCAATATGCAAATGATTACCGAACTGAACCGCACTACGGTGCGACCGCCTCAAATTGATCGAGATACAAACAACAACCCGCTGCGAATAATCGCCGCCACGTGTGAACATCAAGCTTCCGGCTTCACTCGAGAGGAACTACGCCAGATTGTAGCCGATCAGATTGATTGATCCCTGGTCGCGATTTCCTCCAAAAACGGGCAAAGTTGCTCTCAATTAACCCACAACAACATTAAAGGAGTGAGCCACCTAATGGCTCAAAATTTCAATGAATATGAACCAATCCAGATCAGCAACAGAACCGTACGGGCATTCGATGCAGTCGGCTAAGAAAGCCACCATGGCGCGCCATCAGGGCGCGCGACTGAACTATGAACGCTATCTCGCGCAAGCCAGAACGCAAGCGCTTATCGGAAATCAAATCGAGGCAGAAAACTTCTACCAGCATGCTGAACATTATTTCCGGTCGTTCAACCAGAACGAAAACTCACGGAAATTGATAGCGTAATTTTCGGCCTTGAACCAACGGGATAAATGCAATCACCTGCCATTCCCAACGCGCTTCAAATTTTACGCCTTCGCCTATCGAGATTCCTCATCACCGGGGTCACCGCAATGCCGTGTAGCACGATCGACCCAAGCACAACGAGAGATACCGTCACCCATAATAGTTCGGTTTTTTCGAATGCGGCTTGTCCGATCGCGTAGGCGATATAATAAAATGAACCCAGACCGCGAATACCGAATATTGCAATCACCGCCTTCTCCTTTATCGGCAGCGAGGTTCCGATAAGGCCGAGCCATCCTGAGAGCGGCCGAACGATGAACAGAACGAGAAATGCTGCCGCGACCACTTTCCAGTCCAGCGCACGGAAAACCGAGCCTTCCGCAATGGCTGCTCCAAAACAGACCAGCATTACCATCATCAGGAGGCGCTCTATCTGTTCGGCGAAAGCGTGCAAGTTTTCATGGTACCGGCTTTCTCTTTCCGCCGCTCTCAGGGTAAGGGCCGTCACGAACACGCCGACAAAACCGTATCCGTTGGCCATTTGGATCAAGCCGTAACTCACACAGGTGATTCCCAGCGCGACGAACCCGTCGCCGGTGCGCGCTAGCTTGGTTCTGTTTGGAAGTCGGAATGTAAGAAAACCGAGGAGTATTCCCGTAAGCCACCCCAAACCAACACCCGCGGCAAGCCTCCAGAACACATCAATGAGCAGCCAGTTGCGAAACCATGGTTCACCTGTGGCAGAAGCGAGTGCGATCGCAATGGAAAGATGAACAAACGGAAAACTTAATCCGTCATTCAGCCCGGCTTCTGAGGTCAGCGCAAAACGTACGTCACCTTCTTCTCCGGATTGCGGCGGCCCGACCTGAACATCACTGGCGAGCACTGGATCCGTTGGCGCGAGCGCTGAGCCGAGAAGCAGCGCTGACGCAAGTCCGAGTCCAAGCAGGCTCCAGCCAAGAAACCCAATGCCGATGATTGTCAACGGCATGGCAACGGCGAGCAAGCGCCATGTTATAACCCAACTGCGCCAACCGATCGGTCGGTCGATTTTTAGTCCCGCCCCCATGAGCGATATGATGACAACGAACTCCGTTGCTCGCTCGGTAATGTACCGGCTGTCGAACGGATTGGAGCCGACAATGCTTGAAAGTGGCGACCAGACAAAGAGAGCGCCAAACGCAATGCATATCATCGGGAGCGAAAGTGGTAATTCCTTCAGCACCATTGGAAGCCAGGCGGTCAACAAGACCACCATTCCGAACAATGCGAGTAGGATAATGTAGGTGTCCATTTACGAATACTGACTGCTCTGAGTGAAAAATCGTTGGAACGAGCAACGGTTCGAATAGCAATGTGACTATAACTTTTTGGCAGGTGATCGCCCATGCACGGAACAACAGTTCCGAAACACGCGCTCAATTGAGAGCCCACAAGTAGACAAGCGTGGCAGCGATTCCCAAAGCCGTCCGGAACGCATGCAGCCTTCCCCATATCGTCATCAATTCGCGCGAAGTGGGACCTGCTTGTCCAGCGCTAAGCGCCTTCAGGCGGTTGTTCGTCGGCATGATGCCGAGAAGTGTGTAGGGCCAGTTTGCGAGAATCAGCAAGGCTCCCACGAGCCATCGCAAATCGTTTGCATGCCAGGCAGCAATCAGGCCGAGACCGCCGGCTATAATAGCAAGGCTTGATTGCATCACTAGTGCACGTGCGTAGCTTTGTTTCCATTGTTCCAAAAGTGCGCCGTCGTCCAGCGCGAAACGTGAAGGCTGCTCTGCAACAGTGATGTAGAGCGCAGCTCCCGCAAACACGGCCGCAAAAATAAGCGCTAGTTGACCTGTAAACACCGTTTTGGTCCTCCAAATTAAATTGACAATGTCATGCTACGCGCCGCAGGTGCCGGTGCAATTGTCCTCGTTATTGCTTCAGAATTGCCAGAATTTTGGCCATGGCATGATGGAATGACGTTCCGTCTATCAAAAAGACTCTCTTGGAACCGTAGCACCAAGGCAAAGGACCGTTGATTGTCTTGCCTCACGCTGCCCAAGAGGCGACTGGGCGGAATCAAACTCCGATCTGTATCATCCGGTGGACATGTTTGGTTCAAACTCCAGTTCCGCAAGAAGTGTCAGTTCGATACTACCACCCACATCATCCTTCAGTTTATCTGAGTAGAATCCAAGTCTGGAAATTGTTACAAACTCGGTGCAGAGGAGAAGTCCGTTGACCAAACTCGATCGACACTCGCACACAGCGCTGATCAGGGCTCCGTCCAATCTCGGCCTGCGGTCTCTGCGCCCCGGCCACGAACCCGGTACGTGGCGAGCACCGCAGGTATTGAGTGAAGCTGGACTGGTTCAAGCCCTCGAACCCGTCCGAGTTATCGATCTTCCCCGACCCAAATATGATCCCGAAGCCCAGCCGAACACACGACTGCTCAATGGTCAGACAATGCGCGTCTTTAACCTGCGGCTTGCGGACACCGTTGCCGAGGTCGCGGCTGCGGGCGAATTTCCAGTCGTCGTCGGTGGCGACTGTTCGATCCTGCTCGGCGCCTTGGCTGGAATCCGCCGGTCTACGGCACTTTCCCTGGTACATATCGACGGACACAGCGATTTTCGGCACCCTGGCAATTATGATCCGTCCGTCATGCTGGGTGCTGTCGCGGGGATGGATCTCGCGCTCGCGACAGGACGTGGTGAGCCGCTCATGACTGAGTGGCCGGATATACAAGCGCCGCTCGTACCTGAGGAGCAGGTGGTTCAGATCGGTGAACGAGAGGGGCGCGATGTTGACTTCGCATGGCCTGATGTGAACAAAACGGCCATTAATCGACTGGATATCTTCACTTTGCAAGAATTGGGCGTGGGAGAGGTCCTCATGCGAACAATTGAAACTATTGAGCAGAAATCTCGCTGGCCTTACTGGGTGCATTTCGACGTCGACGTACTTGACCAAACGGTAATGCCCGCTGTTGACACGCCGGGCAGTCCGGGGGTCGATCCAGATCATCTCGCCTTTCTTTTGCGCAGGCTGCTTGCTGATGATCGTTGTATTGGCCTCACGGTGACGATCTTCGATCCCGAGCTTGATATTGACGGCAGCTGTGCACGCCTGATCGTTTCCATATTGCGCGACACATTTCGGGCTCAGTGACGTCAGCATCTCAAGCTCGGGCCGTTTTTAGCTGGCTAACAGACAACTTGATGTCCTTTATGGCGACACTCATCATAGTATCCGATGGCCAGGCTTCCTGGCTGGAGGCGCTGGCCTAAGCCCATGCAGAACTCGGCATTCCCGCGGCGTACAAGGGCTGGAAGCTCGAGCCAAAGAACAGGTCATAAGCCAAGGGCCGAAGAGCCTGGCAGCATTGGCAGAGCGACCATGGAGCCTCGTGCCCCTTTTCATCCGAACGAAACCCGGACAGCATTTCCGACGAGACGGCTTACCTTGTCCCGTGCGCACTATACTCGCAAAGTTGTTCGCGGCCGGCTTGCAAAGGGTGCGGTCATAGCTGTCATTGAAGTCGCCGAGAATGGACACGTGCTGCGTTCCGTGGAAACAGAACTCAGCAAATTGATGATGAAGCGCTAAAGCGTCCTCTCCCTAACATAGATATTAGCCTCTATTGCCGCCTCGATAAATGCGTCCCGCGCCCAATGCGCCTCCCCCGATGCAACATCGCATAGAGGCATGCATTTCGAGCGTTTGAATGTGCTGTGGTTTCTTGCTTCATCCGCGAGTGCACCAGCCAGTCGTAGGCATCGTCCACAGAATTGATGTGTCGGGAATAGCGAAACCTGGGATGTCTGACGATAACAGGTAGGAATTCTGAATTATCCATTTGGGTACAATAGAACCGAAGACTATTGGTTCCACCAAGCGTATTACCTTGTCATCGTTCGGCTAATAATGCACCCAACTGGTGTTCTCGACACAGATATTTGCTTCTGTTGCAGCGTCGAGAAAGGCCGACCTTGCCATGTCGCCGGTCCCAGTGCCATCCATCGCCTCCAGACACGCCTGTCGCGCCAAACCGTGAAGCCTTCCCCGTTTCCCTGGCCATTCATTCAAGAGAAATTCGACCGCCGTAGCGACCGAACTGATGTTCCGTAGTTTGCCGGGATTTGCCGATTTAACGGTCACCGATTTGAAATATACGTTTTCCATTAGCGAGGAGTCCCAGTTAAAGTTTGGCTTTTGTATAGGAGAAAGCAGATTGCAGGAGATAGCATGTGCCACTTTGGGATAAGGGGCGATCCAAGCCCGCCCCATCTTTATGCAGCGCTTTTCTGTTATTTGGCTATATGCCAAACGCCGCCAACACCGTCGCCGTTCATTTCACCGGCTTTTTTATCTTCGGCATAGGTGTAAAGCGGCTTGCCCTCATAGGCCCACATTTCCTTGCCGTCCGCTGCCTTGACCAGGGACCACTCGCCTTCCGCCTTGGCCTTGGCATCGGCATGGAACGCTGGCCACTTCTTCAGGCAATCAGGGTCGCAGTTCGATTTGCCCTTTGCATCCTTGTCGAAGGTATAGAGCGTCATGCCTTTTTCAGTGGCCATGACCTTGCCCATCTTCGTGTCCATCATCTTGACCGGTTCGGCAGCGAAAGCCGCCACGGTTGCGGCGGCCAACACTCCGATTGCGATTGCCATCGTCTCATGATCTTCTTTCCGGTTCGGGAGTGCCCGCGGAATGCCAGTAGTGCCCGATCTAAGCTTCCAGAAACGCGCCGTTACGAAAGCGGTTCCATCCAACCCGACCAGTTGGAAATATTGATGCACGGACTGCCGAAAACAATTCGTCCGAGGGGTGATCGTGGACGTGCGGCTAGCGCGCCTCCCCAGTCTTCTCCCACACATAAATGCCGACTTCCTTTGCGGCACCTATGAATGCTCTTCGCACATCGTCTGCGGACATGGTGCCGCCGAAACCATCCAGACAGGCTTTCCGTGCAGCAGTGAGCTTGCGGCCCCCATTCTTCGGCCAATGGTGCGAGAGAAGCTCAGAAGCCTCGTGGATGGAAGACACATTCAACATTTGACCCGAATGCAGCGCTTTGATTGTCACGTGTGGAAAAGTAAAATTGCTCATACCCAGAAAACGCACAATGCTCACCGTTGTTCCGATTCGCGATGGCGATTGGCTGGTTCTTCTATTGTCAAGAGATCGACGCCTTTCGCTTTGATGGAGCTCGCGTGACCGATCAGAATAATTTTATGGAGCGCCTCAGACAGGTCATCGTTGATTACGAAACCGTCGCTGAAAGGCTTGAGACGGGGAAAGAAGCAGTTTTTCGCATCTCACGTTCTGGCGAAAAACAAGATAGTTCGGCTCAAGCAGCAGGGCACTATCGACGCCTTGTTTCACACTACAAAGAAATCGTTGCACGTCATGAGGCGAGGCGGAAATAGCGTTGCCCTGGCCGGGTAGGCCTTATCGCTTGAAGCACTGTCGCGATCAGGAAATCTTCATCTAAAATCGTACCCAGGCTCAACGAACAACGGCGCTGACTTTCACCCGTCGCACAGACACCGATGTAGCTCCTGGCATGTGGCCAGCAGGAGAACCATGATCCTTGTGCTGAACAACGATCGGATCAGTCATCGCCCGTTCCGGCTGGCCTTTGGTCCATTTCGTGTCAATGCTGGAGCAGATGCACGCTTCCAATCTGCGGAACAAACCGTGGTATAGTGGTTTTGTCTCAACGCCGGAGATGCTCGATGAGTCAGCAATCTTTTATGCTCGCCGCGCTAATCGTGGTGTTCGCATTATTGGCAGCGCTGGCGTTCTTGTCGCGGGACGAACCAACATCAAACCGGCCTCCGCCCCCTGCATTAGATCAATCCAACTAGTACCCCCGCCCGAGTTGATCGCATGTCGATTATTCAGGTTTTCTGAGAGAACGGGCGATTTGGGGCTGGGCCTCCTCCCCCTCATGTGGGAACGTAATGGACGTTGTCCCGTTACCGTTCGGGTCTCCATTCCAACTCAAGGAGCACACATTGAACCGCAATGGTCTGTACCTGATTGTCGGAGCCCTTCTTGTCATTGTTATTGGCTTGGGGATTTATGTCTATCGAGAAGAAACAAAGCCCGCCGGCGTTGAACTGAAAATTGGCGAGGGTGGCGTTTCCATCAAAGAGAACTGACATTCCTTTAGCCAGGCTGGCCGTGCAGGGAGCTGTCACGTTATTTTTGACTTAACGGTTCGGGGCTAATTCGTTGAGAAATGAGTAAGCCCGACGTCAGCTACAAGAACCATCGCTTTCCACCGCAGATCATCGCCCATGCGGTCTGGCTCAATTATCGGTTCTCGTTGAGCCTGCGGCTGGTGGAGGAGATGCTGCTGGAGCGCGGTGTCGTCGTCTCCTACGAAACGATCCGTTCGATGGGGCCGGAAGTTTGGTCCCGGCTATGTCCGTCGTCTTCGCCCCAAGCGGCCTTCGACGAATGATATTTGGCATCTGGACGAAGTCGTGATCTCCATCGCCGGCAGGTGACACTGGTTGTGGCGGGCCGTCGATCAGGACGGATATGTGCTCGACGAGATTGTCCAGACCCGCCGCAACACCAAGGCAGCCAAGCGGTTACTCGTCCGCCTGCTGAAGAAACGAGGCCTGGCGCCAAAGCGCATTATCACTGACAAGCTGCGCTCATACGGAGCAGCAAAGCGTCAGGTCATGCCAGAAGTCGAGCATCGCTCCCACAAGGGTCTCAACAACCGGGCGGAGAATTCGCATGTGCCGCTGCGGAAAAGGGAGCGAATGATGCAAGGCTTCCGATCTCCGGGAGGGCTACAGCGCTTCGTCTCGATCTTCTCGGCAATCCGCAATCTCTTCGCCTCACCCCGCACAAGCCGCTCTGCATTCCAAATTCATCTGCATCGCCTCAACGCAATGGCAGCGTGGAAAGCCGTCACTGGCACACTTGTCTGAAATACTCTGACGGACATCGTTGCCGCCTGCTTCAAACAACGTGACAACCCCATGCCGAGAGTTCGTGCGGCCCTACGTGCGTCTGACCGGAAGCGGTCAACTGAGCGATCCTCTGCGTCAAATAGGTTTGGGCCTGAGGACTTAAAGTCGTCGGCACGGGAATCACCTGCTCCGGTCTTTTAAGCGCTGTCGGATCGCTCGCCATATGTCCTTCGTCCATGGTTCTCTGATTTAGCTGAAAGACAGGTGCCCCGTCTCGCTACTCTTGAAATGCCGCCCATTATGCATCACGAAATTAGCTGCTGACTTTTCGCCCATCGCGCGATCGCATCTCGGGGTGTAGGCGCGGGTCCGAAGAAGTGCTCCTGCTTCGAAATGTTCGAAACATAGACGCCCTTCTTGAGGAACAGGAACATCTGGATCAGATCGTAGCCAAGCTCGGAAAACAGCTTTACCGGGCGTGCGAGCAAACGGAAAACCAACCACGGCACAACTCGGACCTTAAGACGTTTCTTTATAACCTCGGAGACGAGATCGGCGACCTCTTGCTGGCTCTTGGGCCCATCGCGCCAGCCGACATCGATCGTTTCGTTGTTGATTTCACTACCAGGAAACGTCGCGGCTTTGGCAAGATATGAGGCCAGATCATCTGTCAGAACATAGGACCATCTCGTGGTCTTATCGCCCATCGCCAGGAACCGGCCAGCTTTCACACCCTTCGCAATATAGTCTGAGCTTTGATCGAGAAATGTAGGCGCGCGGACAAATACATATGGCACCCCGGAGGCCTTGATCAGATCCTCCGCCACTTTCTTGGCGTGGAAATGCGGCACTGCTGACGCAGCCTCGCAGCTAACGATGCTGAGAAAGACAAATCGGCCAACATTGGCTCTTGCTGCGGCCTCTATAAGATTCTTGTTGCCCTGAAAGTCCGTGTCGAGGCTTCCCTTCATGTAACTGTTAGCCGAGCTGACGACGACGTCCACGCCCTGCAAAGCACGATCCAACGACGCTGGATCCATCATGTCGCCGCGCACCCATTTGACGTCGATGCTTTCATTTGAGGGCGCGCCCTTTCGCGACATCGCAACGACGGCAACGCTTGCGTCGAGCGTCAAGTTGCGAAGAATCTTCGCTCCGAGGAACCCTGTTGCGCCGACGACCAGGACCTTCTTCTTCGCCGTCGCGCTTGAACTTGCGGTCTCGGCGAGTGCCTTCTTGTCCGAGGCGATCGAGGGATTTGGTGATTGAGTCAAGCTAATCTCCTGTCATGAACTAGTATCGGTCCGGGCACTCAGGACGGGGTAATCGATGTAGCCCTGTGCGGTGCCGCCGAAGAAGGTGTTGTGGTCTGCCTCGTTCATCGCTGCATTGGCCTTCAGCCGCACGACGAAGTCCGGATTGGCAAGGACCGTCTGACCATAGGCTTCCAGATCGGCCAGCCCCGAAGCCACGTCGGCGCCGATCTGGGCGCGCGGACGACCCGGCCGGTTGAGGATCAATGATTGGTGCCAGAGCTTGCGGATGTCGGCCAGCAATGGCTCGTTGCCCTGGTGCATGATGTGCACATAGGCCAGCCCGAGCTTGTCGAGTTCGGCGACGAGATAGCGGTAGAGGTCCGGCCCTTCGGCGCCTTCGTCGATACCCCATATCGTCGTGCCCGGGGACAGGCGGATTGCGGTGCGGTCCGCGCCGATCTCCTCTGCGATCGCCGTGGCGACCTCGATGGCGAAGCGGGCGCGGTTCTCGATGGAGCCGCCATATTCGTCTGTGCGCGTGTTGGCGCTCGGCGCGAAGAACTGCTGGACGAGGTAGGCGTTCGCGCCGTGAATCTCGATGCCGTCGACGCTGGCTTCGATCGCCGAGCGGGCCGCATAGCGGAAATCGGCGACGGTCTGACGCACCTCGTCGGTCGTCAGCGCGCGCGGCGTGGGAATGTCCTGCATCCCCGTCGCGGTGAACATGCCCGTCCCCGGCGCGATCGCGGACGGCGCGACACCCTGGCGGTGGTGCGGCGTATTGTCGGGATGCGACATGCGCCCGGCATGCATGAGCTGGATGAAGATGTGGCCGCCTTTGTCGTGCACGGCGGAAATGATCTTCCGCCAGCCGGCGACATGGGCGGGCGTGTAGATGCCCGGGGTGGTGAGATAGCCCTGGCCGTCATCCGAGGGCTGGGTGCCTTCGGTGACGATCAGGCCGAGCTCGGCGCGCTGAGCATAATATTCGGCAGGCCAGCTCGCCCGGCGTACCGTCGAAGCCGGCGCGGCTGCGGGTCATCGGGCGCCATGACGAGGCGGTTCGGACAGCAGCGTAGCGGCCGATGCGGACAGAGGTGAAGAGTGGGATTCATTGGGATCTCCATTGGCTGGAGTCCCTTATCCACTATTCCAATCTAAGGATAAATCCGGCAAGATTGAAATTAGTTTTCCATTTATGGAGCAATCACATGAGTCATTTGAACGACATGGCACTGTTCGTGGAGGTCGCCAGAGCCAGGAGCTTTCGGAGGGCTGCGGAGGCTCTCGGCATGCCAAACTCCACTCTGTCGCGACGTGTCAGCGAATTGGAGAAGGCTATCGGCCTGAGGCTCCTACACCGCACGACGCGCAAGATCGAGCTCACCGAGGCCGGCCAGCTCTATTTTGAACGAAGCAAGCGAATCGTCGACGAGGCACGGCTCGCGCACGAACAGCTCGGCGCGATGCTTGAGCAACCGAGCGGTGTCCTGCGGGTTTCGCTCCCGGTCGACTTCGCTACTCTTTACCTCACGCCGATCATCGCCGATTTCGCGCGGCACTATCCCGGCATCACGTTCGAATTCGACCTGACGCCACGCCGTGTCGATTTGGTGGCCGAGCCGTTCGATGTGGCGATCCGCATGGGCAAACTGGAAGATTCCAGTCTGATCGCTCGCCTGATCGGGCGGCATTCGCGCCACCTCTATGCGTCGCCTGGCTATATCGAAGCGTCAGGCGAGCCCGCAACACCGGTGGACCTGGCGGAGCATGAATGCATCTGCATGCCGCGGATCCCGACCTGGACTTTGCACCAGGGGATGAACAAGGTCGATGTCGCCGTTCGCGGCCGCTTCACGCTCAACAGCGTCGGGATGATCCGCGCCCTGGCGGTCAACCACCAGGGCATCGCCCTGCTTGCCGAGAAGATCGTCGCCGAAGACTTGGCCTCTGGCCGGCTCCGACGCATCCTGCCCGAATGGCAGGGGTCGTCGGTCAGCATTTACGCCGTCACCGAAACTCGCCTTATTCCAGCCAAGACCCAGCGCTTCATCGAATTCCTGTCCTCCAGGCTGATGGAAGCTTGAACATGCAGGAGGTTTCTCATGGACGCGCGGGGGATCGGCAGCTTTCGGATAGTTGCAGTTTTGATCGTTTAAGACCGGAATGGGATGCAAAGTGGTCGTTCACGTCCCGCCGATGATCGAAACAAGATCAGAGCAAATAGATTGCGGATGACACTTCGCCGCCTTAAAGCTTTTGGAAGCGGCAATCAGCCGTGAAAGCGTCGAGGATTTGTTTATGCCCACTGGCACGGTTAAGTTTTTCAATGGAGACAAAGGTTTTGGCTTCATTACACCCGAAAATGGAGGAGCTGACGTGTTTGTACACGTGTCTGCTTTGGAGGGCGGCAGCTCGCTGAGTGAAGGACAGAAAGTGAGCTACGACATCGGTCAGGATCGCAAGACCGGGAAATCGAAAGCTGAAAACGTTCGCGTTCTTTGATTGAGATCGTTCCGTTGTTGAATCGGCCGCGCGTGCAGGCCAATCCTTGTTTGGCGATCCGAAGTCCTTCGTCTTGAACCAGACTCTCCAATATTCGGCACGAGAGAAAAGCGGTTCCGGACGAGGCATTATGCGATTTTGACCAGCTATGGATGGAGTTCTCATGAAGAAGGCTATCGTTAGGGTTGTCTGTGCCATCGGCCAAGCGGGGCAGCTCGGACTCAAAGGCGGCCTTCCATGGGAAGGCGACCGGTCGCCGGAGTTCGTCGCTGACGTTGCACGGTTTTTCGACCTCACGAGAGGACATGTCCTGCTCGCCGGCCCCAAGACGATCGCGAGCGTTCCGGATTTTGCTCGGGCGGATCGGGAACTTGTCGTCGTTCGCTCCAGCATGGATCCCGAGGACACACTCAGACGCTTTGCTGGCCGTGTCGTCTTCATCGGCGGCGGCCCACCGGTCTGGGACGCCTACGCACGCTTCGTCAGCCACTGGGATGTCACGCGGCTGCCCTATAACGGTCCGGCGGACCGCTGGTTCGATGCAAGATGGCTTACGGGGGGTGGCGAAGTTGCCAGAAGTCACCGCGACCAATGAAGGCCGGCTCGTATCGATCTGGGATTATTTCCTATTTCTCTATGAAACGAACAACCGACGGCGTGTCACCAGCATCAGAGCTCTTCCGGAAAACAAGCAATGCCAGATGGGACATGGATGGATGATATCTCAAGCTAGCGAATGACGCACCCGCAGGAGCGCTCCCTCCGCGAGTGGACGGTAGCGGATCAGGCAGTTTCCGGAGCCTTCGCGCGCGCCAAGTCACTTAAGAACTGGTCCATCAGCGGCCTGTCGCCGAACCGGCGATAAGCGCGCTCTGCTTCCAACGAGAAAGTCGGATGGGCCTCTATCAGGTTCGCCATGGTCAGCTGCGCTGCCTCTATGTCACCGCGAGCGCTCTGCAAAGCCGCCTGTATCAGCAGGCAGTTGGTGTCCCGGGGTGCCCTCACAAGACACTCCGAGATGACAGTGTCGGCCTCTTCGCGCCGTTCGGCGGCGTAAAGGGCCTGACCATGCACGTAGGCATAGTACTCCGGAGCCATGGGGTGGAGCCGGCGTGCCCGCTCGGCATTAACGACGGCGTCATCATATTCACCGAACCGGACCTGGGCCTTCGCGAGCGCCATCATGCTGTCCGGGTCGTTGGGGTTGAGTTCTACCGCGCGTTTTGCGGCCTGCAACCCGCCTGAGTAGTCGCCCTGCACCGCGAGTCCGAAGCTGATCACCTGATAGCCGAGAGCGAGATTAGGATCGAGGCGTACGGCCTGGCGCGCTTCACTGAGACCGGTATCCAGTCCGCCAGTTTGGCCGTCCGGCCGCTGCGCGACTTCAGCGATATAGGTCAGGGCCAGACCCGCCCGAGCGGCGGCATAGGCCGGGTCCATTTCCAGCGCGCGCTGATAAAGGGCGCGCGCCTCCAAAAGGCCTTTGGCATCGTTAGCGCCATGCCGGTAACGATTACGGGCCTGCAGCACAAGATCATAGGCCTGCAGATTGTCTGTCGGGCGCTGCGCTGCGGCGGCCGCTTCACTCCTCCCGATATACGGCGCAAGCTGCGCGACGATTTCCGTTGTCAGTTCGCTTTGGACCGTAAAGACGTCCGCAACCTGCCTGTCAAAGCTGCGCGACCACAGATGCGCGCCGGTCTTGACGTCAATCAGCTGTGCCGAGACGCGAAGCCTGTCACCCTCGCGCCGGGCACTGCCTTCGACCACGTAGGAAACGCCCAGCCTTTGCCCCAGCTTGCGCACATCACTATCCTGCCCGCGCACGGCGTAGGTTGAGTCGCGCGCGATAACCTGAAGTTCTGAGTTTCGGGCGAGCGCCGTGGTCACATCCTCCGTCAAACCGTCTGCAAAGTATGACTGTTCCTGTCCCCCGCCGCTCATCGTGGTAAACGGCATGACCGCAACCGACGGTCTCGGGTCCTCGCGAGTCTGGTTAGGGAACAGGGCAGCCGGAATACGGCTGACCATTGCCGCCAGCGGCAGGGGCGCGATCTGGGTGCCGATGAGAATGAGGGCTATGGCGGCGACGCCGTAAGACCAGCGGGCGGCGGTGCCGCGCAGAACGTGTGGCAGCCTCCGCCAGGCTGACCACGGCGAATCCATGCGCCGCACGCGGTACACGTTGAGGAGCTCGGGAATGTTCTTTGCACGCCTGCGGCCCACACGAGCGAAAATACCGGCGCGGTTGCGGTCAGCGGCCATTACAACAGCATCGCTGACGAAGATCTGGCCGGGTTCGGTCATGGCTTCAAGACGGGCGGCAACGTTGACGCCATCGCCATACACATCGCCATTGTCTTCGATAACGTCGCCGAGATTGATACCGATGCGCAGCTTGAACGGCCCCTTGTCGAAACCCTGCTGGATGGCCAGGGCCGCATCAACGGCCTCGTTGACGCTCGGAAATATCGCGAGAAAGCCGTCGCCGGTTGTTTTGAAAGTGCGGCCGCCGTGCCGCACGACTGTGGGGCCGATGAGATCGTCGAACACCGTGCGCAGGTCCGCGTAAGTGGCCGCCTCGTTTTCAGCCATCAGCCGGCTGTAGCCGACAACGTCAGCGGCCATGATTGCGGCAAGTTTGCGTTCCATCATCGATCTCCCAAAGGGGGCTAGGCACGGGGCTGGCGTTAGGGACATTTAATGCGCTGTAGTCATTCATTTTAGACCTGAAAACTGGAATGCCCTTATCAATTCAGCTCATAAATGCGTGAATATTGAGACCCGTTGTCGTGCTGTAGTTAGAAACCACCCATTCTTAAATTTCAGTGCCGAGCGACACGCTCTTGACAAGTGCACACCTGCCGCAGGCGCCTAGCTGGCAGACACCTGGCTGATGGCGGTATCGATCCAGGAACGCGTCTGTTCCAGAACTTCATCCGAAAGCGCGGGATCATCGATTGCCCGGGCGAGGATCACTGCCCCCACCATCGCCGCGAAGCTTCCGATCGCCACCCGTCGTCTGTCGGCCGCGTCCAACTCTGGGAGCGCCTTTCCGATACGGTCGATCTGCGACCGAAGGCCTTCCGTCATGGCTGAGCGTGCAGCCGGGGTCTGATGGCGGATGGCCGCAGCAAGACCCGCAGTTGGGCAACCACCGGCGGCGTTGTCGCGATGGCGGGGTGAAAGATAGGAATCCACATAAGTGCGCAAATCGCCCCCTCCGCCCTCGTCCGCAGCGAGGACGTGGGCAAGGGTGTGCGCGATCAGGTCGTCCTTCGAACTGAAATGGCCATAGAAGCCGCCGTGGGTGAGCCCGGCGGCATTCATGACTTCCGCCACGCTGACCGCGTCGAACCCCTTGTCGCGAAAAAGCCGGCTGGCAACATCCAGAATCCGGCGGCGGTTCTCCGCCATCTGCTCTCGACTCACCTTCATTTCAAAATTCTCCGCTGGTGCCATTGACATTTACATGATGGCGATCATATTTAGCTGCAATCATGATAGACATCATGATTATAGGTTCCATCAGAGAAAAGAGCAATGCCATGACCACCATTCCGTCAGTTCTCATCACCGGCGCCTCCACCGGCATAGGCGCCTCCTATGCCCAGCGCTTTGCGCGCCGTGGGCACGATCTCGTGCTGGTTGCCCGTGACGTGGCACGAATGGAGGCTTTGGCCTCCCGTCTGCGTCAGGAAAATGGCGTGGGGGTCGACATCATCCAGGCTGATCTTACGCAGCCTGCCGAGCTTGCAACGGTAGAGACGAGGCTGCGCGAGGACACCCGCATCGGGATCCTCGTCAACAATGCCGGAACGGCCATCGGCGGAAGCTTCATCGAGCAGAGCACCGATGTCGTCGCGCGGCTCGTTGCGCTCAACACGACCGCGCTTCTGCGACTTGCCAGTGCCATCGCCCCGCGACTTGCGAAGGCCGGCGAAGGAGCAATTGTCAACATAGGCTCAGTGGTCGGTCTGGCGCCGGAGTTCGGCATGACGGTCTACGGCGCAACCAAGGCCTTCGTTCTGTTTCTGTCTCAGGGGCTCAGCCTCGAACTCGGGCCGAAGGGCGTCTACGTCCAGGCGGTGCTTCCCGCCACGACGCGAACCGAGATCTGGGAGCACGTCGGCGCCGACGTGAACACGCTTTCCAACGTGATGGAGGTGGACGATCTGGTTGATGCGGCGCTGGTCGGGTTCGACCGCCGCGAACCGGTGACCATTCCGCCGCTTCCCGATGCCGGGCAATGGGACGCGCTTGAGACAGCGCGGCAGGCAATGCTTCCAAACTATGGGAACGAACATCCGGCCGAGCGGTACCGCACCGTCGCCTGAGCACCAACGAAGCTATTCTGATAAACGACCCCGCCGCGGCGGGACAAACAAAGGTGACCTAGGAATGACAAAAACGCTGTTTGAGCCCTATACTCTCGGCTCCCTGACCCTCTCAAATCGTATCGTCATGGCGCCCCTGACGCGCAATCGCGCTGGCCCGGGCTTCGTTCCAGGCGATCTCACCGCAGAATATTACGGCCAGCGCGCGTCGGCCGGCCTGCTGATTTCAGAGGCCACGCAAATCTCGCAGCAGGGACAGGGTTACCAGGACACGCCCGGCATCTATTCCCAGGCCCAGATCGACGGCTGGCGCCAAGTCACGTCCGCTGTGCACGCCAAGGGCGGGCGGATTTTCCTGCAGCTCTGGCATGTCGGCCGCGTCTCGCACGTCGACCTCCAGGAGAACGGCGTCGCGCCCGTGGCGCCCTCAGCGATCCGGGCCGAGACCAAAACGTTCGTCAACAATGGCTTCGTCGATGTCTCGGAGCCGCGCGCGCTCGAACTCGATGAACTGCCGGGCATCGTCAACGACTTCCGCAAAGCAGCCGCAAACGCCGTCGCGGCGGGATTCGATGGCGTGGAAGTCCATGGCGCCAACGGCTATCTGCTCGACCAGTTTGCCAAGGACGGCGCCAACGTCCGGACGGACGCGTACGGCGGATCGATCGAGAACCGTGCCCGGCTGATGCTGGAGGTTACGGCTGCGGTGGTCGCGGAGATCGGCGCCGAGCGCACCGGAATCCGGATTTCGCCCGTATCGCCCGCCAACGGTGTCTCGAGCAGTGACGCTCAAGCGCAGTTTGACTACATCGTCGATCAACTCAATGCCATGCGCATCGTCTACATTCATGTCGTCGAGGGCGCCACGGGCGGACCGCGCGATGTCACGCCGTTCGACTTCGGCTCGCTCCGCCGCCGCTTCGGCAACACCTATATTGCCAATAACGGCTACGATCTCGAGCTTGCGACGTCGCACCTCACCGGGGGTAAGGCGGACCTGTTCGCGTTCGGCCGGCCGTTTATCGGCAATCCCGACCTGGTGGAGCGACTGCAAACCGGCGCGCCGCTGGCGCAGATCAATCCTGCCACGCTCTATGGCGGGGGCGCCGCGGGCTATACGGATTATCCCACCATCGCAGCCGCAAGTCGTCGCTGATCCCTTCGGATGCCCGTTTACGCGCGGCCTGACTGAAGCGATCACTGTCGTCAAGTTCGGCAGGGATAATGGCGAACACCGTAGGCCCGACCGCCAGAGAATTGCTACCAGACTGAAAGTTGGAGGCATCCATGGACCACGCGCCGCCCGAGAGCCCAGCTCACAGCATCTCCACCATTAGCGCTAGATTGGCTCCCTTACGACCACTGCTAGATTGGCCGCGTCAAACACGATCTTTCTCCGGTGTACTCACCAACTCGGCAGCAGCCATGTTTGCTTTCTGAAGTGCATCTGTCATTGTTTTCCCAGATGCGATTTCTGCAGCCAGTACGCCAATGAACTCGTCACCGGCGCCATGGGTGCTTTCAACAAAGACCTTGACGGCCTCGATAAGGATTTCATCCCCTTGGCGATCTGCAAAAGCGACACCCGCGCCGCCTGCGGTCACCACGACTTGCGGAAAGACATTCGCCAGCGTCTTTGCAGCCTGCAGGGCACCCTCGAGCGTTTCGACAACGGGTAACCCCGCCAGCATCTCGGCCTCGATGGCGTTGACGATGATGACATCGACGAGGTGTTGAAGATCGGCAGATAGCGGCCGCGCCGGCGCTGCATTGACCAGAACACGCCCACCGGCCTGTTTCACGGCTCTTGCCGCTGCGATGTTAGCGGCATCCGGTACTTCGCTCTGCAGAACGAGCAGCGTTGTTCTGTTCAACAGATCCTGAGCCGTTGCGACATCTCCATCGCCAAGGGTCAGATTGCTTCCGGAAACGATGACTGCGCCATAGTCTGGCACCGTTACCTTAACTGAAGCGCAAGTTTGTATGGCCATGGTCAGGGATGACCGATACCCGTCCATCTCTTTACCGTCGTCACCGTTTTCCGCCTGAAATCATCGGCGAAGCTGTCTGGCTGTATTTCCGCTTTCCGTTAAGCTTTCGCATGGTTGAAGACATGCTGGCGTACAAAGGCATCATCGTCACGCATAAGACCGTACGAGAATGGGCGGAAATGCCAACAAGATATGTCGTCGCACAGCTTGCCCTGGCGACAAATGGCACCTGGATGAAGTTGTCATCACGATCAACGGCTGCAAACATTGGCTGTGGCGTGCTGTTGATCAGGAAGGCTTCGTACTGGAAGTACTTGTCCAGAAACGCCGTGATACCAAGGCCGCGAAGCGATTCATCCGCAAACTACTCACAGCCAACGGCTTTGCACCCCGTGTCATGGTCACAGACAAGCTGAAGTCATATGCGGCGGCCAATAGGCAGATCGGACTGACAGTCTGCGATCATCGCCAGCATAAGGGATTGAACAATCGAGCAGAGAATTCGCATCAGCCGACACGACGACGCGAGCGGATCTTGAAGCGCTTTAAATCGGCGCGGCACCTTCAACGGTTTGTGTCCGTTCATGATCCAATTGCCAACCTTCACTACATTCCCCGCAACAAATTCACTTCATCAGCTCACCGCCAACTTCGTCAGGCTGCCATGCACGCATGGCGCGAAGTCGCATGCCTCAAAAACGCTTAATCGAGAGATCAACGACAGAAACGGATCTCAACGAAAGTTAAGGTAACAGTACCGACCCGCTGCCAGGAGGCAAGCAAAGGAATTAAGAATTTTCATGGCTGTCCCCTCTTTTTGGTCGGTGCCACTTGACGATACCATGCTGCTATTCTTTTACCATCTGATCTGGGATTTGCTCCCTGGGAAAGGCCACCGCGCCCAACGGTAATCGCGCTCACTCTTTCGCGATGCTACCATCTGCGAGTTATTAAAAGGCGCAAACTCTGCGTCAGAGAGAGAATATAATGCTGACAAGCAATAATGTGACCGACTTTCTTGGCATTCTGTCGGTCCTTGTACTCGTCGCAGCAAACGGTTTCTTTGTAGCCGCCGAGTTTTCCCTGGTTGCCGTTCGCCGAAGCCGCGTCGACGAACTGGTCGCAGCCCGGCGGCTGAATGCGGCCGCCCTTCAGCGGGCCGTTCAAAATCTCGACGCGAATCTAGCAGCAACACAACTCGGTATCACCATTTCGTCGCTGGCGCTCGGCTGGATCGGCGAGCCCGCGCTTGCTCATCTCATCGAGCCCTTTCTGACCACCTTGCTCGGGCCATTCGCGACAGCCGGCTCTCACAGCATCGCTGTGGCAATCGCTTTCACCATTATCACGGCGCTTCACATCGTTCTTGGCGAACTCGCCCCGAAAAGCCTGGCTCTCCAGCGTAGCGAAGGCACCGCCCTTTGGGTTGTACGACCGCTCGGTCTGTTCCTGTTGCTGCTCAAGCCGGCGATTGTCAGTTTGAATGGCCTCGGTAATCTGGTTTTGCGACTATGTGGTCTGCGCACAGGAACCGGTGAAGAGTCGCTGCACTCGCCGGAAGAGCTGAAGCTCCTGATCTCCGCCAGTCAGGAGGGCGGCCTGTTGCACCAGGAGCAACGGCAGATGGTCGAGCGAATCTTCAATATCGGCGATCGCCGCATCAGCGACATCATGACACCCCGACCGGATGTCGACTGGATCGACGTGGATGATGATCGAGATGAGAACCTGCGAACGATCCGCGACTGCCGCCATGAACAGCTTCTTGTCGGCAGAGGAAGCATCAATGCGCCGCTTGGCATGATTCTGAAGAAGGACATGCTCGACCAGGTTCTCGATGGACGGCCTCTTGATCCAATAACAATCATCCGTCAGCCCCTGGTTGTCCATGAAGCCACTCCGATTTTCAAGGTGCTGGAGCAATTCCGGGCGGCGCCGGTCCGACTGGCGATGGTCCTTGACGAATATGGCGAACTGGAAGGGGTTGTCACGCAAACAGACTTGCTCGAAGCCATCGCCGGCGACCTTCCCGAGACCGAGGGTGAAGAGCCCGATATCGTCGAACGAGAGGACGGCTCCCTCCTCATCGATGGCATGATGTCGGCGCAGGACGCGTTCGATCAGCTTGGTTTCCGGACACGTCCAGCCGCCGGCGACTTCCACACGATTGCTGGGTTTGCAGTGTTTCAATTGCAGCACCTGCCCGAGACCGGAGAGCAATTCAATTATGAGGGCTGGCACTTTGAAATCGTGGATATGGATGGCCGGCGGATCGACAAACTGCTCGCACGCAGAAGCACAAACACGGAGGTTTGAGGCGCCTCATAAGTGCCCTGAAACATCCTGGGCTGTGCCGATGCTGCCGCACAAGACTTTCGCGCCTGTTCTTCTGGACTCGATACTCAACCGCGAAGATTGTTGGTTTCGATACTGGATAGGAAGTAGTGAGAAAGTTCCGCCATCGGTTGATGGACAATCCCAATCTACCGCGTGGCGGCGGGCCGGAAAGGCAATTCTCCACCGGCTTTTTCGGAGGTCAAGTCAGCACGAGACTGACGAATTAGCCATAGCAGTGTGTGTACCCGCCCGCCCGGAAATCCGCGAAGCTTTGAGACCAGCGGTTCCCCGGCCAGATATAGTCCACTCGGCCCTCTGCAGGTCGGTAGACGGCCGTGTAGAGCGTCGGATAAGGACCACGTACGGAATAAAGCGGCGGCAGAAGGAATAGGTCCGTCAGCTTCGCAAGCGACGTGGAGGCGTCCTTCAGCGCTTGCAAAATCCGGAGCTGCCGCGCCATCGAAGACGATGGGGCTCTTCCCGTCCGCTGATGGTTCGTGCATGCCTTCAGGCGCGAGACGATCGGTCGCCGGTGGGGGCTGAGGAGCAGGGTAGCGTAGCGGCCTGAGCGATCGAGCACGGTCACGTTCTGTGGAAGCGCCACAGGTATCCGGCACAAGGCTTCCACTGCCTGGTTCACCTGATGGCAAGTCTCGAGCACGTAACGGAGCATGAGAATGATCGAGAACCCGACGCCCTGAGCGAGGCTTCCGCCGAAAGTCACACTGGCGACCAGTCCTTCCTCGTTCATCCCGTCGAGGCAACCTCCCCAAGGTCGCTGCGCCTTTGAAATCACCTTTAAGCCCGACCATTCGGTCATCTCGAACCGATCAGAGACAATATCAGCCGGATAGTCGAAATTGCGGATGAGTGCCGGGCCGCCTTCTCCGAGCCAGACAGCCTGACTGCAGCCATGGCGGTCCGGCACGGGACGGTAATGGCTCAGCACCCTGTGAGCGATCTCATCATCTCCGACGAGGGCACAGACGTTGTCATAATGAGGAATTAGCTCGGGCATGTGCCGTTGTAGAGCGGCACGACAGTCATCGGCGCTTGGGGCCGGTCCCAAGGCTTTGCCGAAATACCAGCTCTCAGCCTCCGCTCGGCCAGCGATAAAACGCGATAGCCAAGCTTCTCCAGGACGGTCCTCCTGTGCCGCGACGAACGTCTTGTACATAGCGACCGCAGTATAAGGAGGGAACGGCTCGCGTGGCAATATTGCCTTGATGCAATACGATTAGGTTGTTCAAATCATAAATTTTGGATCACCAAGAGTGTATGTAGAGGGACACGAGATAACTTCTGAAGGTAAATTTCTAAGATCGACGCCGAGTGCCGCACCTGTTGCCTTGGCGGTATCGGCCGTCTCGGAGCAATAGCGCCTCGTCCTGTTGTGTCGTTTCGGTGCAGGGGCGGGTGTCTTTTGGACCCTCGAAGCGATGGGGACCATGGCGCGCCTTCCTTGGCCCAGCACTATCGAGCCGCGCACCGTTACCTTAACTGAAGCGTAATTTTGTATGGTGATGGTCAGGGATGACCGATACTCGTCCATCTCTTTACCGTCGTCACCGTTTTCCGCCTGAAATCATCGGCGAAGCTGTCTGGCTGTATTTCCGCTTTCCGTTAAGCTTTCGCATGGTTGAAGACATGCTGGCGTACAAAGGCATCATCGTCACGCATAAGACCGTACGAGAATGGGCGGAAATGCCAACAAGATATGTCGTCGCACAGCTCGCCCTGGCGACAAGTGGCACCTGGATGAAGTTGTCATCACGATCAATGGCTGCAAACATTGGCTGTGGCGTGCTGTTGATCAGGAAGGCTTCGTACTGGAAGTACTTGTCCAGAAACGCCGTGATACCAAGGCCGCGAAGCAATTCATCCGCAAACTACTCACAGCCAACGGCTTTGCACCCCGTGTCATGGTCACAGACAAGCTGAAGTCATATGCGGCCGCCAATAGGCAGATCGGACTGACGGTCTGCGATCATCGCCAGCATAAGGGATTGAACAATCGAGCAGAGAATTCGTATCAGCCGACACGACGACGCGAGCGGATCTTGAAGCGCTTTAAATCGGCGCGGCACCTTCAACGGTTTGTGTCCGTTCATGATCCAATTGCCAACCTTCACTACATTCCCCGCAACAAATTCACTTCATCAGCTCACCGCCAACTTCGTCAGGCTGCCATGCACGCATGGCGCGAAGTCGCATTCCTCAAGAACGCTTAATCGTGAGATCAAAGACCGAAACGGATCTCAACGAGAATTAAGGTAACAGTGCCCGCTTAACGTTGCATCGAGCATTGCAATCGTCCGGTCACAAAGTTCAATTTGATATTTGTAGTGCTGGCTCATGACTTTTGTCGCATCCTTCCATTCGCCAGAGGATGTTTGACGCGAGGCGATCTGGATATCACCACGTTCGAAATCTGCCAAATCCGCTATCAGCTGACTTCGACGACAGACCAGTAAAACCCGATATTTCTTGAGATCCATCATTCTAAGCGAACTCGTCTAACCCCCGTCGGTGCGGATTGGATGACTGACCTGCTCTCAAAGTGTTACGCCTTTCAGCCACCACGTCAGTCGGGCTTGCTGCAATTCCCCATGCCTGCCGAGCGACGAGCGTAGCTTCGACGCGGTTTCGGACACCAAGCTTAGCCATTGTTTTTGTCATATGATATTTGACGGTCTTTTCGAAAATACCAAGGATTGCTCCGACCTCCCGATTGCTCAAGCCGCTGGAAACGAGACGGAGCGTGCGCTCCTCCTGATCGGTTAACGAGGAAAGAACGTCTGTTATCGAGGGTTGTTTAAGATAGGAAACAAGTCGCATCGTCAGTCCGGGAGCAAAGAATGAAGCACCGGCAGCAATGCTCTTGACTATAGGCACCAGCTCAGCCGCCTCAATATTTTTCAGGATGTAACCGACGACACCTGCCTCGACGGCGCGAACAATATCAGTTTCGGCCTCCGACATTGTCAGTATCATTATCTTCGTCTGAGCGGACGCTGCTCTGATGGCTTTTGCGGTCTCTATCCCGTTCCCCGGAATTGAAATGTCGAGAAGCACGATATCCGGGGACTGGATCGCAGTGAGTTGGATCGCATCCGCCCCCGAGGATGCTTGTCCGACGTTTCATGCCTAGTGTTTTTTTTTTTTTTTTTTTTTTTTTTTTTTTTTTTTTTTTTTTTTTTTTTTTTTTTTTTTTTTTTTTTTTTTTTTTTTAAAAAAAAAAAAAAAAAAAAAAAAAAAAAAAAAAAAAAAAAAAAAAAAAAAAAAAAAAAAAAAAAAAAAAAAAAAAAAAGAAAGAAAGAAAGAAAGAAAGAAAGAAAGATTTTTTTTTTTTTTTTTTTTTTTTTTTTTTTTTTTTTTAAAAAAAAAAAAAAAAAAAAAAAAAAAAAAAAAAAAAAAAAAAAAAAAAAAAAAAAAAAAAAAAAAAAAAAAAAAAAAAAAAAAAAAAAAAAAAAAAAAAAAAAAAAAAAAAAAAAAAAAGAAAGAAAGAAAGAAAGAAAGAAAGAAAGAAAGAAAGAAAAAAAAAAAAAAAAAAAAAAAAAAAAAAAAAAAAAAAAAAGGAAATTTCGCCAAAGAATACGTGCTGGAAGTCTTCAATCCTGGCGGAGAGTTCCGGTGACAGGATAATTGCGTCGAGATTGTCGCGCTCTGCCATCAGCCGGGCTTGTTTCGCCGTCAATTCGACGAGCTGGGTGCGAACGATCGAAAGTTCCGCACGGGTTTCCGCATCGTCGAGTCGTAGCATGACCTGACCTTTGGTGACAAAATCCCCCTCTCGAACGGCAATCTCGCTGATAATGCCGCCGTCGCGATGTTGGATGGATTTCAGGTTCTGATCGACCTTGACCATGCCCGGAGCGATGACCGCTCCGGTCAGCTGGGCGGTGGCAGCCCAGCCGCCAGCACCAGCGAAGAGGAGAAGCCCAAGCGTGACACCCGCGATGACCCGCGCTCCCACTGGAAAGCTGTTTTGTCGGCCTCGGTCGGCATTGGCGAGCCGTTGGCATTGTTTTTTTGTTTTTGTCGGCCGAACATCATTCACTCCCGTTCACGTCACAATGACGTTTTCACTCAAAGGATTTTCGATGATCATCAGCATGTGATGACCCGTCAGATTGATCGTCATTTCATAATGGTCATCGCGATCCATATCGACTTCGATCAGGGTCTGCTCCAGTTCATCCGTCCCCTCGTGACGAACACGGATCGGCAGAGGCTGTGCAGCAGCCTGGTCGCCATAGGTTTCCTCAAACCTATCCTCCAAACTGTCGATAACGTCTTCAAATATCTCATACCTCGACATTTCGATGCGGTCGCCGACCATGAAGTCAAGGATCTGGTGGATGACTTCGGCGCTGGAGCTTCCTCCGGAATGTGGAACTCGAACGTGTCCGCGCCCGCGCCACCCTCGATCACCATTGCATTGGTTCCAACGATGACAGTGTCGTCGCCGCTGCCGGTCACGACTTTTTCAAATCCGCTGATCAGTATCCTGACCGATGTCGAAGCCAGTTGCTGCGCCGGTATCCAGATCGACAAGCACCCCGAGCGCCGACTGCGAATAATCGAGCGTATCGGATCCAGCCTGACCCGAATAAATGTCATCGCTGCCATCAGCAGAAGCTTGCACGACATCGTCGCCGCTCCCGGCCTCAACGGAATCGGATCCTTCGCCATCAGCAATCACGTCGTTCCCCGCGCCACCCGATAATGTGTCGCTACCGCTGCCTCCGGAGATGGTATCGTCCCCCCCATTCCCGAAGATGCTTTCGCTGGCGGTGCTGCCGCCGATTTCGTCGGCGCCTTCACCCGTCTTGATCACCTCGAAATTCGAGACGCTGTCACTGCCGATTTCCGCGCCGCTGGCATTGGCGGCCACAAGATCGATGACGACGGACATGAGGGCAGCCGAATAATCGAGCGTGTCGATTCCTGTACCGCCATCATAGCTATCATCAGTTGCATCCAGAGCAGCTGCGACAGTGTCATTGCCGGTTCGCCGCTTGACAGTGTCTTGCCCCGATCCATCAGACAGATGATCATTGCCCTCGCCGCCGAACAGGCTGTCATCGCCGCCAGCACCCGCGATCTGATCATCGCCGCTCTTGCCGTGGATCTCCTCATCCTGCGCACTGCCCTGAACGTCGTCATTGCCCGCGCCGGCCATCAGAATTTCAAAGCTCGAAAGCGTATCGTGTCCGATTTCCGCGCCGTTCGCGGTACCGGCATCAAGATCTATTGTCGCGCCGTGCAATGCGGCCGAATAATCGAGCGTGTCGATACCGGCACCTCCATCGTAGCTATCCGCGACCTGATCGGCATCGCCTGCGACGATATCCGCGCCGTCGCCTCCGCGAACAACATCCACATCTTCACCGCCACTGACGAAATCGTTGCCGGCACCGCCGTCAACAATATCCTGGCCGGCCTGTCCGAGAACGATATCGTTATCGCCGCCGCCATCGAGTGTGTCATTGCCGCTTTCGCCATGAATCGTATCGCGGCCAAGATCACCGGCGACGGTGTCATTGCCGTCGCCGCCGAACAGCAGGTCATTCCCGTCGCCACCGCTGATCGTATCATCGCCGCTTTCGCCGAAAATAGTGTCGCGGCCTTCATCGCCGAACAGCCGGTCATTGCCACCGCCGCCCCAGATCTGATCGTCACCAAGGCCGCCCAGAACAATGTCGTCGACCAGCTGCCTGCGATGATGATGTCATTACCGCTGCCGGCGACGATATGATCATTGCCGTTGCCACCATTGACCGTGTCGTTGCCGCCCCGACTGTCGATATTGTCATTGCCGTCTCGCCCGTCTATGTCGTCGGCGCAGTTGGTGATCCGACGAGCAGATCGTCACCCGCGGTACCGATAATCGGCGGGTTCGGAGCACTGAGAACTCGGCCGTCTGAAGCATCGAGAGCTTGCCGTCGCTTATCAGGTAAGTGACGGTCACCGGACCGAGCATCGCCGCATCGAAATACCAGCCCCTTGCGGTCTGGGTCAGTGTTCCCGATGATACAGCTGACGTTCTTGAATGCGACAGTGCATCGCCATCCGGATCGACTGTACCGCGCAGCAGATCGGAAAGTCCAATCAGTGCGACTGCGCATCCGAAGACATCGGCGAGATATACCGGCCCATTGATACGGGGTGCACGGTTGGGCTTATTTGTATCGTCGTCCTGGTCGTCATCCTCCTTGGTCCCGTCGTCGCCGTTGCCATCGTTGCCGTTGTCTCCATGGTTGTCAAAGTCAAAATCGACTTGCGGGACCGGACCGCCATTCCCCGCCGTTCGATAGTCGTGCTTTCCGCTGCCGCCCCAGCGATTATCATTGGCCGCGTGAAAGGAGATCGATATTCCACCGAAATTCTTGACGAGTGCGGAGCTTGGTAAATTGAGTTGCTGGATATTAACCACCGGAGAATTGTCAAGCTCGTAGCGCGAACTCACTGAGTACAGCAAAGGTTCACCGGAGCCGGCGCTTTCCTTGCTCGTCCTCTGCGATACCGGGAAGATCCGGAACATCGAGCTTCACTGCCTCCTCGGCGGTCCGGACGTCTCCGGCGCTTGAGACGTGGCTTCTTCTTGCTGCTCGTCACGGCCAAGCCGCGGGAATGCGCTTTTCAGATAAAGCGCAAGCCCGGTCGAGAAACACCGTAAAGAACAGTGGCACATTGGAGCGTTTGTCCTGGTTCTTCAGGACATAGTGCTCATGTGACTCCTCCGTTGTCCGGCTTGGTCGATTTGGTACCTTTGACATCGATTATCATGCTGAAACCCTCGATGTGACGCGCGGCGCATTTTGTGCGGCAGGCGCGGGTCTGTTGACTGTTTCTGCGGGTGCGGACGACTTGAGAATTTCGTCCTTTGGTCCGAAAGCCACCATCTTGCCGTTCTGGATGACGGCGACCATGTCGACGGCGGCCAAGAGCGCTTGGCCGATGGGCGATGACGATGGCAATGCCGCCGCGTTCGCGGATGGCCTTGATCGTCTGGGTCAGCGCCATTTCGCCTTCGCCATCGAGATTGGAATTTGGCTCATCCATGACGACAATGAAAGGATTGCGATAAAGGGCGCGTGCAAGCCCGATGCGCTGGCGCTGGCCAGCGGAAAGCGAAGCACCCTGCGGACCCAAGCGCCGTGCGATAGCCATCCGGCATACGCACGATCATTTCGTGAATACCGGTGATCTGCGCGGCCTCGACGATCGCGCGCGCATCGACCTTGGGTTCAAGCCGCGAGATGTTCTCTTCGACCGTGGCATCCAGCAACGCCACATCCTGCGGAAGATAGCCCATGTACTGGCCAAGCTTGCTGTCCGACCACTGCGTCAGTTCGGCATCATCCAGTCGCACGCTGCCGCGCAGCGTCGGCCAGATACCGGTCAGGGCACGCGCAAGTGTCGTCTTGCCGCCGCCGCTCGGACCGATGATGCCGAGCGCCTGACCCGCCTTGATCTCAAAGCTGACATCGCTCAGAAGCACGCGGCCGGACCCTGGCGCGGCAACCGTGATCTTTTCGACTTTCAGCGAGCCGACAGGCGCCGGCAGATCCATCGGTGCCTCAATAGAAGACAACGCTACGACAGTTTCCTTGAGCCTGTTGAACGCCGTCCGCGCCGCCACGACGCTCTTCCAGTTGCCGATGGCAAGATCGACGGGAGCAAGCGCCCGGGCCGAAGCAACCGACGCCGCGATGATGGCGCCGGCCGACAACTCACCCTGGATCGTGAGCCACGCGCCAAGACCAAGAACGGCCGATTGCAGGATCATGCGAAGCACGCGCGAGATCGCCCCAAATGTTCCGCTGATGTCGTTTGTGCGCGTTTGAAGTTCGAGGTGCTCCTGATTGGCGCTGTTGAAGCGATCGACCGCACTTCCGGCAAAACCCATCGCCTTCAAAATATCGGCATTGCGGGCGTTTGAATTGGCAATCGCATTGCGCGCAATCGCCGCCTGATGGGTT
Source organism: uncultured Alphaproteobacteria bacterium (assembly GCA_963777425.1). Lineage (GTDB taxonomy): Bacteria > Pseudomonadota > Alphaproteobacteria > Rhizobiales > Rhizobiaceae > Phyllobacterium. The sequence continues at coordinate 73,068 of CAVZQS010000005.1, forward strand.
GCACTTGCCAGGCGGCGGGTCATCAGCTCTGTCGCAATCGTCAGCATCGACAGGATGAATGCGCCGGCAAAGGTCAGCGCGCCGAGGTAGGGATGCAGCATATAGACGAAGATGAGATAGAGCGGCATCCACGGCAGGTCGAACAGGGCGACTGGGCCCTGGCTGCCGAGAAAGCCGCGTACCGTATCGACATCACGACCGCGCTCCAGTGCCTCAGCCGTTGAAAAGCCAAAACGTGGCATGTCGATCGCCACCTGATGCGCCATCGGAGCGATCTTGGCGTCGAGACGCGCTCCTATGCGCACCAGCACCTGCGACCGGATAATATCGAAAAATCCCTGGAACAGATAAAGACCAATAGCCAGCGCCGACAAGGCGAGAAGCGTTGGAACGCTGCCGCTGGTCAAGGCGCGATCGTAGATCTGCAGCATGTAGAACGAGCCGGTCAGCGCGAGAATGTTGATGACACCGGAGGTGGTGAAGAGAAAAACGAATATCCCGCGAAAGCCTTGCGTCAGCTTCTCTGCATTTTTCCGCTTGGTGCCGGTCAAAGGGGTTTTGGTGCGCATTTTTCTCTACCGTTTTTGTTGTTGAGCTACCTGGCGCACCGGCAAGCTGGCGCACCCCGAAATGGTTCGCGATTACAAATTCAGATTCAGGTCCTTGAGATCGTGTGTGCCCCTGAGGCTGAGATGAATCTCCGCTTTAAACTCCCCGTCGACACTGCCATGGATAGTGGTGTAGTCGCCGCCCGGACGATTTTCGTAAGTGACGAGCCAACGGGCAGCACCGCTGGCAAAACCCATTGCCATCAGAAGCTCGGTACTGCGCGCGTTGGAAACGACGGTCGAATTGCGGGCGACGAGAGCACGATTGGTTGCCATTGTCAGACGTTGGGCCATCAACTCCGCTGCGATCGTTACAGTCGTCATGACAAGCGCACCGGCAATGGCGATACCGCCGAGACCCGGATGGAACATATACACAGCGATGAGATAGAAGGGCAGCCATGGCAGGTCGAACAATTTTCTCAATCCTGCAGCCCCCGGAACGATACTCCCTGCTTCGACTTCGCTCCGTCGAACGAGCGCCTTGGCACAAGCGAAACCGAACCGCGGCAAATCGATCGAGGATTGAAGTGCTTTTGGCGCGATCTTGCGATTTAGACTGTCACCAAAGAGGCCAGCACATTGTTGTTAAAACAATTCTGCAACGGGAGAGACGGCAGGCACTCTGGAGGTTGCTCCAATCGAGGGTCCGGTATCTTTCCCTGTCGTATTCGCCAAGAGGATTTTGGAACACATGATCGTCACCGTTTTTTTATGATAGGTGAGGCGAGCCGGCACTGCCGGCTCGCCTCGTTCGGATTACAGATTGAAGTCCGAGCCGGTGAGGTTGTGGTTGCCCTTGATGCTGAGGCGCAGCTCTGCCCCGCCATCCCCATCGACGCTGCCCTGGACGATCGTGTAGTCGCCGTCCTCACGGGTTTCGTGCGTGACAACCAGTTGCGCAGCACCACTTAGGGTCGAAGCTGCAACCAGCGTGAAGGACTGATTTCCCCCCGAGCCGTTATTGGCATCGATACCGCTGAGGTCGATCTTGTCTCCGGTCTGGAAGCTGGCGATCGTATCCCCGTCCGCATCCGCCTGCGGAAAGGAAGCGGAAGGTATCATTGCCGGCACCGCCGTCGATGACATTGACTGCACTGCTTGCCGTGATCGTATCGCTGCCGGATCCGGTCACGACATTCTCGACGTTCCACAGCGTGTCGCTGCCCGACTGACTGCTCGATGCACTTCCCCGGCCCATGAAGCCCGGTTCCGAGGTCGACGGTGAGGTTGGCAGTGATTGCAGCCATGTCGAGCGTGTCGCTGCCGGCATCGCCGTAGTAGGTGTCGTCTCCCGTCGCCTGGCTTCGGCTACGAACATGTCGTTGCCACCGCCGCCATGTGCGGTATCGTTGCCGGAACCGGCGTTGATCAGATCATTCCCAGCATCGCCGAAGATGCGGTCTGAACCGGCATCGCCGTAGAGCATGTCGTTGCCGTCCCCGCCGAGGACGTCGTCATTGCCTGCACCGCCGAAGACCATGTCATCGCCGCCTTCGCGCACTGATGAAGTCGTCGCCTTCATCGCCGCGGATGACATCGTGCGCCCGCGCCGCCCACGACCGTGTCATTGCCGCCAAGCGCAATGATCGTTCTCGCCATTGGCAGTCCCGAGCAGGACATCGGCATTGGCTGTACCCACGACCGGAGCGCCAGGTCGTTCGATCCCGGTGCCGGAGCATCGTCGTCGTCATCATCGTCGTGCAAGAGCCACCGCCATTGTGGTGATCGTCGTCGTCCTCGTCATCATCATCGTCGTCGTCATTCGCACCGATCTGCGGCATACCGTCGGGGGCAGTGAACTTTGATGGTATGTTCGCTGCTGGTCAGTGTCGTGACACCGTCTTCGATCGTCGCTTCGTAATCGGCGACGGTCGCCCCGTTTGGCAGTTCGATCACGTCCTGGGGACGGAGGGTACCGACGATCGTGTCGTTACCACCGTTGGACTTGAAGACGATGCGGTGTGCCGAGGTCAGGGCCGAGATATCAACCGTGTCGTCGCCGGCATTGCCGTCGATGGTGATCGTGTTGAAGTTCAGGCTGGTGAAAGGCGCATTGAAGTTGCCGATCACCTGGATCGTGTCGCCGTTGCTCGTGCCACCATCCGGTGTATTAGGGTTGTTGCCGTTATTGACAGTCGTGTTCAGTGTGTTGACGGTGATCTCTTCGATGTTATCGAGTTCTGCAATCACTGTCGTGGTCAGGCCGACAGTGCGCGTTATGATGATCTCAGTATCAGCTCCGAGTACCGTAATGCCAGCCGCAATGGCGGCTGCCCTTGCGTAGATGCGGAACGTCTCGGTTTCAGTGGCACGCCCGTTCACGACAAAGGTGTCGATAGCACCTGCCTCGCCATTGACCATGTCGAAGCCATCGGTCGGGTCGGCCGCGTTGGCGTTCCAGGTGATGGTGTCGTTGCCGGTGCCGGCGAGGATGATGTCGTTGCCGGTGCCGCCGCTGATCGTGTCGCCGCCGTCGCCGGCGTTGATGTTATCATTGCCACCGCCGCCGTTGATTGTAGTACCAGCAGTATCACCAACGATGATCTCGCTGGTGGCGCCGCCGTTGATGGTACCGGCGACCCGGGTGACGTTCACCGCCGTTGTTGGATCGGTCAGTGTCCCGTCACTGGCGACGTAGTTGAAGCTGCCTCCTGCCAAACCGGTATCGGACACCGTCACCGCTGTGGCACCAAGAGTGGGCGCGTTGAGACCGTTCTGGCCGCCCACCGACGTGATTGTCACCGGAGATCCCTCAGGGTCCGTGTCGTTCGCCAGAAGCGCCGACAGAGCGATGCCGAAGTTCACACCCGAAGCGACATTGGTAATAACCGTGTCGTTATTGGCTGCCGGCGCATCGTTCGTGGCGGTGACAGTGACCGTCGCCGTGGCGATGTTGCTGTTCAATAGCCCGTCATTGACTGTAACCTGAATAGTTCTGGCGCCGGGAGTTGGGTTATCCGACGAGTTCGCATATCGCACTTGCTGGATCGCCGTCCGGTAGTTGGCAATCGTGGTTGTTCCGGAGAGGTTCAGAGTGATCTGACCTGCTACAGATGTGTCCACCGATGAGGTGATGCCGCCTGGAAGCCCGCCGAGTACCGACAGGACATCACCTGCGCTGGCATTGGTCAGAACGACACGGGCCGAAGCCATAGTCGTACCGTCATCGGTGATCAGCGCACCAGCGGCGATCGCGACGCCCAGCCCGTTTTCCGCATAGCTCGTTTGGTAGTTGTTGCCGGGCGTACCGGGAGTGGTGGTCGTGGTCGTGGTCGTCGTTGCAATATTGACGTTGTTTATACGGACGTCTTCCCCCGCTCCAGTGATCGTCGAGGCGACAAAGCGGATGGCTGAATTCGGCCCCGCCCCGGTGAGGTTCAGGTTGAAACTCGGATTATCCGCTCCATCGAATCCACCGGAGGTGCTGCCTATCGTTTCCAGTACGGTGAAATTGCCGGGCGTGAAGTTCCCAGAGGCCGAGTATTGCACCTGGACAGTCTCCCCAGCGTCGATGCTGCTAGAGCCGTTGTTTCGATCATACTCGAACGACAAGACCGCGGTCGTCAGGCCGGAGAGATTGACGGTACGTGTGATCGACGCGCCGTCCCCCGGCAGGAAGCGAAGGTCATTGGTACCGTTGTCGAGTTGGATCTGGCCGGCAGTCACGCCGCCGCTGTCATCGGCCTCTACCCAGGGCGTCCCCGCCCAGTTTACGGTGCCATTGCTGTTGTTAAGCGCAGCGGTATCGAAGGTATCACGATACGCCTGAGGTGCGGATACGGTTGTCGTCGAGGTGACATCGCCGTGCAGGTCGAGCGTCGGTGCCTACCAGCGAGATGATCCTGGTCGGTGAAATTGCAGGCAGCTCGACATTGCGGATGGTGTCTGTGCCGTCGGTTGCCAGACCGCCGGTATGCGCCACGGTGATGGTGCCATCGGGATTGAAGTCGATGTCGTACTCGGCGAGCGCGCCGGAGAACACCGCGCGATCGACATCGGCAATGCCGTCGCTGTCGACGATGTTATCGGTAGGGCTAAGCTCTTCCTCCGTGGTGCTGTTCCTGATCGTCCGCACGATGCCCAGCTGGCCGGGATTGATCGAGCCGTTGAACATGCTGGCGGCGAGCGTCGTCATCGACTTGTGCAGGGCGATCGGCGGGCCCGCGTGCTCGGTATCACCGGCGGCAAAGACGCCGATCTGGACGTCGAGGTACTTGTCGCCGTCGATGATGTCGTCGCCGGCATTGCCGGTGATGGCATCGCTGCCGTCGCCGCCCAGGATGATGTCTCCACCATCAAAGGTCGTCACGCCGGCGCCGAGAACATCCTGCAGGCCCTGGATGAGGGCTATACCCTCTGCATCCAGCACGCTGCCGAGGTAGCCCGTCGTGCCGCCGTCAGTCAATGGCGCGCGATCCGCGGCCACGTCTTGCGTGCCCTTCAGTACGTCGTTGAACCTCGTGCCGGAGAGCCCTTCCATCGACTCGTACTCGTCGAGTGCCGCGTTCTGCGGCAGGGTCGGTGCTTCGTCGAAGATGATCGGGATGGACAGGTCGGCGTTCACGCCGGTCAGGTTGTCCTTGTAGGTCGCCCAGTCGAAGCCGGACATGCCCACCATCTTGCCGCGGCCGGCGCTGCCGACCATGATGTCGTCGCCGCCCTCGCCGATGAACTCGTCGAAGCCGCCGTCGCCGAGGAACACGTCGTGTCCGTCGATGCCGTCATGGGCGAAGACTTCGTCGAAGTTGTCGCCAGGGGCACCGTCGAAGGTGCCGGTTTCGATCCAGTCGTTGCCTTCGTTGCCGAGGATGCGTTCGGCGTTCTTGTTGCCGTAGATGAAGTCGTTGCCGGTGCCGGCAAACACTTCCGAGCCTTCGTCGGTGCCGAGGAAGATGAAGTCCTGACCGTCATTACCCATCACCAGGTCGAGACCCGGTCCGGCGTGGACCACGTCGTTGCCGTCGCCGGCCTTGATGTTGTCGTCGCCGCCGGAGTCCTTGATGATGTCGTCGCCGTCGCCGCCGTTGATGATGTCGTTGCCGAAACCACCTTCCATGTTGTCATTGCCGCCATCGCCGAACAGCGTGTCGTCGCCGATGCCGGCGATGATGGTGTCGGCCACGTCGGTGCCGCCGAGCACCACATGGTCGTCGCCGGTGTAGCGCAGGTAGTTCGTGTCAGGCCCGACAGTGCCTGGATTGTTGCGGATGACGAGCGGCGTGAGGATGCCTCCGCCGAGCGGATCGGTGCTCTCGAGCGTGCCGTCTGCCGTCCAGATCGTTGAACTGCCGGCCTGGTCGACCTCGAGGATGAGGCCCGGGGTCGAGAACACGTCGGACGGCAGATGCGTCGCGTCGGTGTTGCGCATGATCATGGCGGCGAAGGAGTTGTTCTCCATCTCGCCGAACAGATGCAGGCCGTCGAGGCGCTGCAGGTAGTAGAAGCGGTCGCCGCTCTGCAGCTTCTCCATCTGTACTTCGAACACGAAGTTGAAGGTGGAGCCGAGCATGCCGCCAAATGGCATGACTTCTTCGGCGAGGCCACCGATCCAAAGATCGATATTCTCGAGGCCACCGAGATCGGTTGCATAGGCACCTAAGCCATTAAGGAAGTCGGAAGCATCCGGTGCGCCCGAAGCCAGAATTGTACGTTCGTCGATACCGTCGCCATCGACGTCGACACCTGGTCGGTACCGAAGATGATTGCCATGGCGGCTGCCCGCTTGCCGACAACAGTGGTTTCCGCCTCGATCAGGTCATGCGTACCATAGGCCGCGATGAAGTTGATGATCGATGCCTCGTGCTTGAGGTGACCGGCATAGTCGACCCAGCTCTCATAGGGCTTGAGCCGAACGTCCTGGGCGGTCGCCTCGTAGAAGGTGCGGCGGGCCTCGTTGAGCGAGGGCACACCGGTGTCACGGCCGCGGGCCAGGTTGATGGTCGCAAGGTCGAGCGGCAGGCCGAGCAGGTTGTTGCGCAAGGCACTCGTTACGAACTCGTCAATGTCGTTGCCCACCTGCCGGGTCATGCCGCGGATGATGGCGCCGGCGGCGACATCGTCGTCGATGGTGCCACCGGGACCGGTAAAGGCGGTCGGGTTGAGGAACCCCTGGATCAGGCTGATGTGGTTGGGCGCAAAGTTCGGATCGAACTGGTCGATCTGCTCGGTCAGCATCGAGTGGCCGAAGCGATAGACCACATGGGCGAACTCGGCGACGATCGAGGGATCGATCGTGGTGTCGAAACCGTCGGGCACGAGGAAGGTGTTGATGGTCGGCTGAACTTTGCGGGCGAACTCCTCGAACACAAGGTGCTGATACTGCATCTCGGTGCCGAATTTGGCGGCCTGGAACAGGCGTTCGCCATCCCAGACCAGCCCAGCCACGCTTGCCGGAACACTGGTCACATCGATTGCCAGCCATTCGTTGAGGAAGGCTACGGCCTCGGCCTCCGACCCGCCGCCATCGAGAATGGCCTGGGCGTCGGCAAGGGCGACTTCCTTGGTATGGTCGACAAGACGGTTGTGCTCGGAATGGAACACATGGTGCACGGCAGTCAGACCGATATTCTCGTTGACGCGGCCGTCACCGGCGACGAAATGCGCATCGAGCAGTTCGTTGTCATACACTCCGTCGACGGGAATGTTGCCACCGATTTCGGTGTCGCCATCGGCAAGACCTTCCGGCGCTGCGCCATGCGCGATATCGGCAAGGAAGGCGTGGTTCGTGAAGACCGACCGCACCGGTATCTCGGGTTCGGCAGTGCCGAAAACATTGTGGGGATCGACCGGATCGGCAGGGTTCCCCTCGATGACCAAGTCGTCAGTGGTATTGGGAACGCCGTCCGGGCCGATGCCGATGATCAGCTGCGGGTAGCCATTGGCGCCCGGGATAAAGTTGCCGTAGGGGTCGGTCCGCATCAGCGGCACCGCGGTGACATCGTGGTCCGTCAACTGAATGCCAAGGATGGTTGCCGCCTGTGCCTTCAGTTCGGCCCAAGTCGCCATGCCGCCATTGGCGCCTTCGATGAGCTTGCCGGTCGCCACCGGGCCGGCCGGCGTCGACACATACTGGCGCAGGAAGACCTGGTGCGAGGGATGCGAGGTATAGGTCTGGTTCTGGTCGACATAGGCCGTGGTCGTGTTGACCGGGCGACCGTCGTCCAGGCTTTCGTCCACGAGGGGAGTGGCGAGGTTGTCACCAAGGTGGCCATCGGCCCCAGGCGAAGTGGTGGCGCGGGTCAGGATCATGAAGTTCGGCGGATTCGGATTCTCCGCAGTCGGCGTCACATAAAGCGGGTCGTCGGGCTGCAGCGGGATCATCACCGAGCCATTGCCGCCCTTGTTCACGAGATCGAGGCCGTGATCGAAGAACTGGCCGAACAGGGTGAACCAGGAGTTGAACGGTGCCGACAGGCCCTCGTCCGGAGCGACATTGGGAATGTGGAGATTGGCACCATCGAGCGTGATGCCATTGGAGTCCGAGCAGATCGGTCAGTCCGCCCGGGACGCCCGCAGCCGCATCGAGCGCAGCCTCTGCAGCCGCCAGGGCAGCAGCAGCGTCAGCAGCAGCCTGCTGCAAGCCGGCGTTGCCCGGGTTGGCAGCCGCAGCTGCTGCAGCTGACGCCTGTGCCCGTTGCGTTTCGGCGACATCAATGAAGAGGGGACGCAGCGGCGCATAGGCATCCGAGATCTGCCCGGTGATGACCAGGCCAGGATCGTCAACGCCAGCGTTTTGCAACGCGGTCAGGATGGCCGATGGATTGCCGAGTGTCTGGTCAACAATGAGATTGGAGATGATCCGAATTGAGGGGTCAATGACGTCGCCCGGGTGGCATTGGGTCCAGGCCCGTCCACGTCATTGCCGGGGGTATATGGCATCTGTACCGGCACGGCAGGCGCCGGTCCCGGACCATCAGAAGTCGACCATGGCGGTTACAGTGCGGTATTCCGGCGGCATGAGTTCGGGGAACTCGCGGTCCGAGGCGCCCCATTGCTCCTGTCCCGGCAGCAGGTGGTTGTAAGAGCCGTCGACGGTGCGCAGGCCCCAGGCGATGTTATAGGAAGGAATGGAAGCGGAATTTGGATTCAAGCTCGGGCCGTAAAGCGGCGCGCCCTGCGTTCCGTTGCTCTGCACGTAGAGCGCGTGATCCTCCGAGATCTTGATTTGCTTCAGGATGAAATCGAGATCAGAACGAATATAGGTTACCATTTTACTCTCCCTTGGACCACATGAGGATCGCCGTTGCGGCAATCAATTCAGGTTACGTCTGTGGTTTCAGACGCAATTTGCTTGATCCCGTAACTTGGCTTCTCTTGACCGACCCCGAAGCATGGGCGCAGATTGGTCAAAACAAACTTCGATACGAGTTTTGATGTTTCGATAGTGTGGGTGGAGGAGCCAACTTGATAGTTCGGAAGGTCACATCACGTGAGAGCACCTAGGTCACGGGTGGAATTAGGACCTAAGGCCCTGGTCGTGAACGCGCTCGAAGTTACACATGGCACTTGATGCCAACTGCGGTCATTTGCCCTAGTGCACTGTTTTATTTAAGTTTACGCGACCGTTGCACTTCCGAATTGAAATGCGGAAGCAAAAATTCAGCACCGGTTTCTGGCTTACCGCTTCAAATTGAAATCGTTAGCCATAGCGATCGGCCCACGATGCGTCGATGAGCTGAGGGCTTGCCGCCCGCTTTCCTAACGCGTCCTTCGATGACGTAGCTGACTTTAAAGTCCTCCCCAACCTGAAGACCGCGATCAAGGGAGCGCGCCACCCCATCGGGAACGATGCGGGCAGCAAAGCGTTACCCTGAATGCCGAGACAGCATTGGACAAGTTCCGAAAGGTTCCGTCGCAAATTTTGAAGTGGACCCGCGAAACTGCCGAGAGCGCCTTTCGTGGAACCTTATGCAGCAAGGATCGTAAACTGTTCTGCAAGTGTTGGTGCTGGATTATAGGCAAATCTCGCCTGTCGTTTGCGCATCATATGGACCAGTTCGATCCCGGATAAAATGATATCAGCAGTCTTCTGCGTCTTGAACCCGAGCATCGGCCGGATGCGGCGTTTGATCCTTCTATGGTCCTGCTCAATTCGGTTGTTGAGATATTTGCTCGACCTGATCGTGATCGGGTTATGTTCATTCCTGCCATATCCGCCCTTCAGCCGTCGGTCGTATCACAGGAAAGGATCGCTTCCCGATTTGTCTGGCTGCCATCGATGACGACGCAACCAGGCCGGCCATGACGGTTGAGAGCCTTGTTGAAGAACCGCTTTGCCGCAGCAAGATCGCGGTTTTCGCTGAAGAAAAACTCGACCGTATCGCCAACGCTGTCGATCGCCCGGTAGAAGTACATCCATCTGCCCGGACTTCACGTATGTCTCGTCGACATGCCAGTTACCGGTCACACCGCGCTTGCGTTTGAACCGCTCGAGCAATTGCGGATAGAATCGTAAAACCCACCGATGCACAGTCGGATGATCGACATGGATATTGCGCTGTGCCATCATTTCTTCCAGATCGCGCAGGCTCAGCCCATAGGCAAGATACGAGTGCACACACAGCAGAATGACCGATCGATCGAAATGACGCCCTTTGGATACATGCAGATCTCCGAATTTCCCGGGAGATACATAGATGACCTTCCATTACGGAAGCGTTTGCGACAAAGCCGTCCATCGTCGCACGTCTGTCCTCACTGTATCGCAAGTTCCTCAAGCATTTTGCTGGCTAGCACGGCGATCAGTCGCGGAGCGGTGAACTTGTTGATGCCGCGAGTAAAGAACGGCCACGGTTCGGCGTGGCAAGGCAGGCGGCTGAAAATCGAAAGTGGATGACGGCGGTTGGGGCTCGCTTCGTGGCGTCAATTCCAGCACGGATTCAACGAAATGAACGATAAAGGCTTTCAGCCTCGACTCCCAGCACAGCGGCGCTTCTTGCAGAAAGTGAAAGCGGGTCATCCGGTCCCATCTGGTTTGGGTTAGCGTCAACGGCAGCAAGCACCCGAAGCGGAGATTTGCTCGGATACTCTCGAATATCACTTATGTTTGAGTCCATCGCGCCAAGCAATCGCTTACTCAGTGCGACCCGGACAGCGTCCTCGACGGCAATCACCGGTCGTGCCTGGAACTCAAAAGCAGGCCAGGTCGAGCATACCTTGTGAACGGCCAACGGATCGTCGCAGTCCACCAACATATGCCCACCCCACTCGCCCACTCGCACAACGAACAACTCGATCTTGAAATTGGCGGGCGCCTTCCATTGAGTGAAAACCTCCAGTATCCGCTTCTGGGCATTCTCGTACTCCGTAGGCGATCCTTGCGGACGTTCGAACCAGCTGATCATGTACTTCATCGTCATCCTCCACTATTTGAGCTGAAGTGCTCGGAACGACTTATTCTTGAACAACAGCCTTGCGCGAGTGGTTTCCTTGACAGGTCGGCTGCGCAAAGCGGACATTCGGATTTACGGATTAGGCCCATGGCTGGAGACACATCGCACTGACCTCCATCTCACCGCACAAAGTTCTTCGATCCCCACAACTTCGCCAAGCGATAGGAGAGCCTCGGTGGTCTCCCTACGAGTACATTTGCAAAGTCTGGACCGACCAGCTGCCACGCAAGTCAGGTTAAACCAATCCAGCCGCATGCCGGGACCGAACATCTAGTTAGCTCGAACGAAGCGCACCTTGTCCTGGCCTTGCAGAAGGTAAGTCTTGTAACCACCTTGCCGCGATGCTCTGTTGCCGGCGTGTCTTCTCCCAATACTTCTTGGTCGTTCCGCCGACTTCGGAAGGTAGCCATTAATGATGTGTGCTATTTCTTCGAATTCAAGGACAAGCTCGCGTTGCGTTTGAGCCGCCAGGTAGTCGGTCAGTCTCCTATATTTTGACATGTATTTCTCCGTTCCTGAAGGCAGTGGACCGGAACCGGGCATGACCCAATGTGTGTCAGCGAACGAGAACTGCCTGCTGCAACCGCGAAACCTGCATGCAGTCAAGGTTGCACCGCTTGCAGCACTGGGCCACCCCCGAAGATCCAGCATCGATGCCGCCACAAGCAGGATCACGATGTCTATTGCGAAGCTCTAACGGTTTCACATCCCGATCGGGCATAATCCGGTCCATTCCATGGAGAAAGACTTAAAGTCGGTTTATCCAGGAAGCTTCAGGCACCCAGCCCACGACGATCGATCATCAAGTGTGCATCAATGCCCGGCAGGTTAGCAATAAGCCTCGCTTCGCTAATATTCATTACAATCAATGAGATGGTGAGTTAGTTGCCTCCAAGGCGATTGATGTCGGAGCGTGTGGATCGGGACGGCTTCGTCCTCGACGTTCTGGCCAAAGCCGCCGAAATGCAAAGGGGGTGCAGGCTGGAACGGGGCAAATGCGGGATAGTGGCCTGGAGCGCATAGAGACAATCGCCCAGTTGCAAGAGCGTTTGCCTGCGGAAGGCGACAATGAGTGCTTCCTCTTCCTTTGAAAGCACGCTCGAGCGCACCTCCTGGGCCCATTGGCGTGTCGTGAACGAAGTCGCGCTTCTTCCATTTCATCACCGTCTTCGGGTTCACACCGTAACGCTCGCTCAACTCCTGGATCGAAGCTTTCGATCGCTCTATCGCAGCTCGGATAGTGTGAGGGGTCGTGGCGCCAACGTGAAGTATCTGTCCGATAGTGATTCCATAAACGCAGCCTGTACAATATCATCGCGCGGATTTTCCACCGAATCCGATTGGTTCCTAGAATTCCACAATCAATCTTTAAAGCATATCGGGATAAGTGATTTTCAATGACCGCCTTGATGGGATTCGATCCGCAGACCCACCCAAACGGGGGGTTGTCTGAAAGCGGTTCCCGAAGAGACAATATGCGATTTTCGAAGCACAGAACGGGAACGGTGGGCATAGCGGGCAAGCTAACCCGATATCCCAGAGCCCCGCATGGTGTGTGAAAACCGATCTTTCGTCTTCCATTTTCTGTGATTCTAAAGCGCGGGCGCTAAGCGGACTTTGGTGAATGTCCGCTACGCGCCCGCGAGAGGCGGTCGTTCGTCGGGACTTCAGCAATCGGCTTTCCATCCCGACAGTGTGTGAGCTTTGGCGACGGGCCGAAATCCATAACTTTTCTTAGGTGCGGAAAGTACAATCTCTCGGCAATGCCTCGGCTCCGGGGAGGGGGTGCTCAGTGCGCTCGCACGATGTTAGACTGCCTCGGACTACACGGAGGGTGTCATGGACATTGCCGGGTGGCTCTCGAGCCTTGGGCTCGGCAAATATGCCACGACCTTCGCCAAAAACGAGATCACGCCGGAAGTGCTCCCGCATCTGTCGGATGCGGACCTCAAGGCGCTGGGGCTGCCGATGGGCCCGAGGAAGCTCGTGTTGGCCGCGATCGCCGAGCTTGGCAAGCCCGACATGCGGGATCCCAATCCGCGGCCGGTTCAACGCCCCGCCCGGAGGCAGAACGTCGCCAGTTGACGGTGATGTTTGTCGATCTCGTCGGATCGACCGCGTTGTCAGGTCGACTGGACCCGGAAGAAATGGGAGAGGTGATCCGGACGTACCAGAACGCGGTGGCCGGGGAGATCACGCGTGTGGATGGCCACGTCGCGAAGTTCATGGGCGACGGGGTGCTGGCCTATTTCGGCTGGCCGCGGGCGCACGAGGACGAGGCCGAGCGGGCGGTGCGGGCCGGGCTCGCCATTGTCGCATCGGTCGCCAAGCTGGCGACGCCAGCGAAAGAGCCGCTGGCGGCGCGGGTGGGCATCGCGACCGGTCTGGTGGTGGTGGGCGATCTCGTCGGCGAGGGCGCGGCGCAGGAGGCAGGCGGTGGTCGGCGAGACGCCGAACCTGGCGGCACGACTGCAGTCAATGGCCGAGGTCGGCAGTGTGGTCGTGGCCGAAACGACGCGGCGGCTGCTTGGCGAGCTCTTCGAGCTGGTCGATCTCGGCACTCACGACCTCAAGGGCTTCGCCCACCCGGTGCAAGCTTGGCAGGTCGTTGGCGAGAGCCAAGCCGAGAGCCGCTTCGAGGCGCTGCACGGGATGCGGCTCACGTCGCTCGTCGGCCGCGATCAGGAGCTGGCCTTGCTCCTCGACCGCTGGCGGCGGGCCAAGGATGGCAGGGCCAGGTAGTGCTGCTGTCGGGCGAGCCGGGCATCGGCAAGTCGCGCATCGCGATCGCCCTGCGCGAGCGGCTCCGCGGCGAGGAATGCCTGTCGCTGCGCTATCACGGCTCGCCCTACCACACCAACAGCGCGCTGTTCCCGGTGCTGGACCAGCTGCGTCGGGCCGCCGGCTTCGAGCACGACGATGCGCCCGAGGTGAAGTTGGCCAAGCTGGAGGCATTGCTTGGCTTGGCCGTGCCTGACCCGAAATCGGCGATCCCACTGATCGCGGAGCATTTGGCGATCCCGACAGGCGACCGCTACCCGCCGCCCGAGCTTGCACCGGAACAGAAGAAGGCGAAGACGTTCCAGGCGCTGCTCGCCCAGCTCGAGGGCCTCGCGGCCAAGCAGCCGGTGCTCATGACGGCCGAGGATGCTCACTGGTTCGATCCCACGAGCCTCGAGCTGTTCGATCGCATCGTCGATCGGATCGAGCGGCTGCCGGTGCTGCTGGTGGTTACCTTCCGGCCCGAGTTCGCGCCACGCTGGACCGGCCGACCGCATGTGACGCTGCTGACGCTCAATCGCCTTGGCGCGGAACGAAAGCGCCGCGCTGATCGACCATCTCTCCGGCGGTCGGCCGCTTCCCGCCGACGTGCAAGCGCATATTCTCGCCAAGACCGAAGGCGTGCCGCTGTTCGTCGAGGAGCTGACAAAGACAGTGCTCGAATCGGGACTGCTGCGCGAGACCGGCGAGCGCTACGAGCTCAGCGGTTCGCTGCCGCCGCTCGCCATCCCGTCGACGCTGCAGGATTCGCTGCTGGCTCGCCTCGATCGATTGGCGCCGGTCAAGGAGGTGGCGCAGATCGGCGCCGTCATCGGCCGCGAGTTCAGCTACGAATTGCTCGCCGCGACCGCGCAGATGGACGAGCCGAAGCTCAGGATCGCTCTGGATGAACTTGTCCGCGCCGAACTGGCGTTTTGCCGCGGCACGCCCCCGGATGCTATCTACACCTTCAAGCATGCGCTGGTGCGGGACGCCGCCTACGAGTCGCTTCTGAAGAGCCGACGCCAGCAACTTCACGGCCGGATTGCCACGATACTCCGCGAACGCTTTCCCGACCGAGCGGAGGCGGAACCGGAGGTGCTCGCCCATCATGCAACCGAGGGCGGGCTGCTCGATGAAGCGGTGTCGTATTGGTACAAGGCGGGCCTGCGCGCCAACTATCGATCGGCCAACGCCGAAGCCATCGCGCACCTCTCCAAGGGCCTGGATCTTCTCGCGCCACTTCCCGAGAGCTCCGCCCGCGACAACCGCGAGATCGACCTCCAGCTTGCGCTTGGCATTCCGCTGGCTGCGACCAAGGGCCGTGGGTCGGCCGAGGCCATGGCCACGTACACGCGCGCCCAGGAACTATGTGACAGGCTCGGCAGCGAGCCTGCCCAATTGTTTCCCGCGCTCCGTGGTTTGTGGACCGCCATCGCTCCCGAGGACAGATCCATAAGGCGCGGGACCTTGCAGACCGGCTGCTCGCGATCGCCGAGCGTTCGGGCGACCAGTCGCTGCTGCTCGAGGCCCATCACGCCCAGTGGACAACGCAATACAGCCTGGGCAACTGGCGGTCGGTATGTAAGCACGCCGCGCAGGGTCTCGCCCTCTATCGGCCCGAGCATTTCTCCCACGCCTTCATTTACAGCGGTCACGACCCTGCGGTCTGCGCGACGGCCCACGAGGGCGTAAGCCTGTGGATGCTCGGCTTTCCGGACCGGGCGCTGGCCCGGGCGGAAGAATCTATTGCCTTGGCGCGCAAACTGTCCCACCCCCCCAGCCTTATGCACGCGCTTTTTTATGCGAGCGTACTTCACCACTTCCGCCGCGACGCCGCCGCGGCTCGGGAAAAGATCGAGGCGATGTCGCAGATGGCGCATGACCGGATGCCACCGCTTGATACCCGATGCAAGCTGCAGATGGCCCACATTTCGGCGCTTGCGAGCGAACAGCAAGCTCGGGCGGGCATGACCGTGATCCAGGAGGCGCTGTCAGTCGAACTTCCGGGACGTGGAGGTGGAAGGGCTTTCATTCTGTGCCTTTTTGCCAGCGTCTGCGGACTTGCAGGCGAGGCCGATGCCGGCCTGAATGCTTTGAAGCCAGCCATAGCCGAGGTGGCGGCCACCGGCGCGCGCCTCTGGGAATCGGAACTTCATCGCATCGCCGGCGATCTCTTGCTCCGCTCCGCAGCACCGATGTCGAGCGAAGCGAAGCACACTATCTCCGCGCCATCGAGGTAGCTCGGGAACAGCACGGCGCATCCCTCGATCTGCGCGCGTCGACCTCGCTTGCCCGCATGTGGGTCGACCGCGGGGAGCGGCAGAAAGCCTACGATCTGCTCGCGCCGGTCTACGCCAGGTTCACCGAGGGCTTCGGTACGCCGCGACTCGTCGATGCGAAGGAGTTGCTGGACCAACTTAAATAGATGCATTTGCGAACGGTCAAGGATCGTACCGAGCAACCTCACCTTCTTCCGCTGGTCTGCTCCACGACGCACGCTCAGCCGAGCGACTTCATGGGGGTCAGTATTGTCACATAAACGTGGCGTCAGTATTTCTGGGCTAGAAGACGTGGCATGATCGAGCTTGCCATCAGTTATAAACGTCACCGTTTCCCAGCTCAGATCATCGCCCGTGCGGTCTGGCTCTATCACATCGAGCGCTTCTACAACCCAAGGCGTCGCCAATCGACGCTGGGCTATCTTCAGCCCGAACGATTTTGAAACCAAGGTGGCATAGCTTAAGCTCGTGTCTGAAAAACCGGCAGCAGGCCATTCTGCGATCTGTGCTCCCAAAGCTCACTCCCTCCTTGTTTCGCGCCTCTTGACCGTTAGCTATGCCATAAGCTTCTTTCGCAACTTCGGGCCGGGACCGGACGCCTCGTGGTGCAGATGGCTCTCCAAAACCCGGTTCGCTGCTGACCCAAGACACAAGGTAATACCAATTGGTGTGTTGATTTCTACTCTCATAAAAGAGATATCCGTGACCGTTAGTCGTCGGAACTGCATAGAAGGTTTTTGGAACCTTCTTTTCTCGTCGCAAGAACGCTCACCGGGCATAAAACGGCAATAGCCTTTTGCCCACGCAATGTTCCACCCCGGGTGGAGCTAGATTGGCAGGCACAAACGACACCCGTCATTCTTTGGTGTTCCCGACGCCATGAGAGTGACGCGGCAGCCTGCAGTGCGTTTTTCAGCTCATAACTATTTCCGTTTTCACGGGTCATTCGCAAACGAGGTCATACAGGGAGGATTAACAATGACTGTCATGTTTCAATCTCACGGTGGCAAAGAGAAATCTGAAGGCGCGCCGGGCTTAAGCTTGTCCCCGCCGCACCCCCGGCTGGCGCGGACATCGCTGTCGATGAGCAGGCAGATTTCGGTTATCTGATCCCTCCGCTTGACGCCCCGGAAAATTATCTTCCTGAGACTGGCGAGACCCTCGGGCAGCTGGATGAACTCGGTAACCTGATGATCGATCAGGCCGCAAGTGAGACGTCCGAAACCGATTCGACGCTGCCGCCTGTTTTGACATATTGGGGACAGTTTCTGGATCATGAACTGACAGCGCGGACCGATCGGGAAAGCCTGATTACCAGTGTAAGCAATGCGCATCCGCCACAATCCTCTTCGGTTGTCGAGGCGCAACTCCGGAATGCACGCACACCCCGGTTCGATCTCGACAGTGTCTATGGCGGTATTCCAACCGGTGACGGGCTCTCGGCCGACGTGGCAACAGTGATATCCGGCATGCGCCACCCCACCCAGATAAACAAGATGCGGGTCGGCACCGCGATAGAACCTGGACCCCTACCGGACAGTCTCGACGAGCATCGTGACCTTCCGCGCTATTCTCAGGTCCAGGACAGCGTCAGGCAAGCCGCCCTACGCCTGGCTCAGGCATCGATGTCGAGCGAGGACTTCACAGCGTTCGAGGCGACACTTCCGCTCCGGGCGTTGATTGGAGACCAACGAAATGACGAAAACCTTATCGTCGCTCAATTCCATTTGAGTTTTCTCAGGTTCCACAACAAGGCTGTGGACTTTTTGGCCAGTCACGATACCGGCTGGATCGCCGATTTCCACTCGGCGCAGTTGCTGACGCGTCTGCACTATCAATGGCTGATCGTGGAAGGCTATCTGAAGGGTGTCTGCCAGCCGGCCGTCGTCAGCAGGATCATCGACAGCCGCGCGTCGCATTTTTTCAAGTTCCGGGCAGAATATGATGCCCGCCAGCCGGCCGTGCGCCTTGGCAACGCCCTGCCACTCGAATTCTCTGCGGCGGCCTACAGATTTGGCCATTCCATGGTTCGAGCCGCCTACGATCATAATCGGACATTCGGCCGCCCGAATGATCCCGCCGCTTTTGACCTTCTGTTTACGTTCACGGGTGGCGGCGGGATGTTCGGCAGCCCCAAACTTCCGAAAAATTGGGTCATTGACTGGACACGCTTTGTGGTTGCCAATCCGCCCAAAATCAATGACGGGTTGGCGGAGCGAGTTGCACGCAAGATCGACACCGAGCTGGCACCACCACTAGGGGTGATGCAGAAAGAGGGCAACAATCTGCCCCCGGGCCAATTGCAGGATCTTTTCAAGCATTTGGCACGCCGCAATCTCAGGCGAGGCTACAATTTGCGCCTTCCCACAGGACAGGCTGTCCACCGCTACCTGAGGCAGCATGGCGCGGTCACCTCCGCGCCGATTGAGGACGTGAGCACGATCTTCGCCGCCAAACCCAACATGCGGGACTTCCTCAAGAATTCTGGTGCAAAGTTTCACGAGCGCACCCCGCTTTGGTTCTACTGTCTGGCCGAGGCCGAACAGGGGGGCGGCGGATCGCTCGGTGAAGTCGGCAGCTGGCTCGTCGCCTCGACCATCATCGGCGTGCTGCTGTCGGACCCGGATTCTGCACTTTCACGGGAATTCACGCCCGGCCAGAGCCCACTGAGGATGAACGATGACAGCCCGATCAACTCGATCGCCAAATGGATGAAGTTTGCCGTCGTGATGGAGTAGCAGCCAAGAAACACGCCGTGTGAAGCTTGTAACAACGCTGAAATCACGTCGACTTTGAAGACCGGATGCGGAGGGATCGTCGTGGCTGTGCATATTTCACCTTGCTCTTGCGGTAATACGGCCGATGAATATCTGGATGGGCCCACGGCCTGCATCGCCAACCCGAGGGTCATGGCAAGCATAAAGTCCCAGATATCATCCGGCCGGGTTCTCTCGGTGGCCGATGCGCGTTTGGCTACCCTGTCGGGAATGCTGGACATCCCGACCGTGGGAAGGACAGGATTCAATGACGGTGTCATCTATCCCCCTGCCGCAATGGTAGGTCCGGCACTGGCGCCATCCGCTACCCGGCCCCCAAGCGCGCGTTTCTCGATGAGAAGATCCTCTCGCAGACAAACGCTGAATTGTCTCGTCTTGCTCGTCGACTTTTCAGACAATCCAGGAACACAAACGCCGGCGCATTTCCAGCAGTTGCTGTTCGACCCGGCAAACGCCAATTCAATGCACAGCTTCTATAAGGAGATGTCATTCGGTATGCTGAACGTCACAGGTCAGGTAACAAACTGGATCCGGGCGCGAAAGCCCTACAACTTTTACACGGATGGACAAAGCGGCACGGGAGGCACTTTCCCGAAAAACACTCCCGGGCTCCTCACCGAGGTGCTGCAGAAGTACTGCAGGGCGAACGGTCTTGCCCCTTTTGACTTGAACGGTGACGGCTTCGTTGACGGGTTATTTCTCGTCCACGCCGGCGGCGGCGCCGAGGCAGAACAAAACCCTGTTCTGCGGAAAAACATGATCTGGTCACACAAGTGGACGCTCCCGGCAGCGTTTGTGAATGGCGGAGTAAACGCCTTCGCCTATTTCACCGCTCCGGAAGACGGGAAACTTGGCGTCTTCTCTCACGAATTCGGCCATTTCTTAGGTTTGCCCGATCTGTACGATACCAGTTACCGGAGCCATGGCATCGGCGAGTGGTGTCTGATGGCAGCCGGATCCTGGAATGGGGGAGGAGATCTACCGGCGCGGATGTCGGCGTGGTGTCTTTCAACGCTCGGCTGGATCAAGCCAAACAATGTTACTGCTGCAGCTTCGCTCGTACTCGAGCCGCTGGAGACGGACAAGACTGCATGCCACCGGCTGTGGACAGGCGGCAGGGCCTCCAAAGAATATTTGCTCATTGAAAATCGTCAGAAATCAGGACGCGACGCTGGATTACCTGGGAGCGGAGTGGCTGTATGGCACATCGACGAGACACAGTCCGACAATACCAACCCGCTGGCCTATCGCGTAGCACTTGTTCAGGCGAACGGTCGACGCGATCTGGAATTCAACAAAAGCGCGGGCGACCCGGGACACTCTGTTCCCGGGGTCGCAACGGGTGACAAAGGTAGATGACAGTGGCGCCACCCATCCGCACACACGCAAGAACGACGGCACAGCGACAGGAATTGCCATATCTAATATCAAAGTCGCAGACGGTGATGTAACAGCAGACGTCATTGTTTGATTGCCAGGATACCGACTATGGTTTGGCCTGAGCGTCTTCAATGACAACTCGTTCACCCTGTGGACCGCCAAGAACTGAAGTCGTCAGACTGTAGGTTCGCCCTGGTTAATCCCTTCGGGTTGTGCTGCAAACGCTCTGAGAACTGTCCCGGGCTCAGGGTGTAGAAAATCAGAGAACCCGGCGGCCGCCTCACTCGCTTCGACAAGCAGCTCCACGTCCGCTCCCCAACCATCGGATGATGGTTCGACGCTTTTGACTTTCCCTTCCACAATCGTCTTGTTAGGCATGATCTGCATAACGCATATTCCTCAACACTTCTAAAAATCGAGGCGTGCGTTCCGGAACGCCTGGAATCGATCATACAACTTTTTGAACATCCTGTATGGAGTACGCATCCGGTGCGGACCACAGGAGTTTTGCGGGTTCGCATGGTATGTTTCCGGCATAGAAATCTATGACGAGAAGATCGGCGATGCTGTTCTCGCCTTGCTATGGCTGACGCTCCATGACCATGCTGCTCTTCTTGCGGACTCGGGAGGGGTGGTGGTGTTTCTACCGGACCGGACGGCGGCAAGGTCGCGACGACTTCGACCGGAACGAGTTGCGGGACCGACGGCGCTGATATTTGGCAAAGCTCCTTACGCCAACGGAATAACTGCCGCTGTGGATGCCAGCTGAACGCGCGATCTCCGATACGCTTGCCCCAGGTTCCAGGCATGCCGCAACCAGGCGTTCCTTCTCTTCCCGAGACCACCGTCGGCGACGCTCGACCGATGTGATCACCTCAATATGCTGCTTCGTCATAGGACTACTCCCAGTGCTATGACTAGGACTTCCAATGTTCCGCCTCAGCTCCGGCCGTCACCGTGGGGATACTGTATGGACGCATGTCTGGGGAGTCGCGTTGCGGTTAAATCGTTCGGTTTCAGCAGATATGCTACAGCTCCGGCGTAGCGGCGCAGCCTGGTGGCACGAACACCGAGCCTGCTGGCTTGCAACGTGTTAGGATCAGGCTGTGCTGCGGGGGCTTGTCCCTCTTGGTATATTTTGTTGTGAAGCAACGCTGAGTATAGTCACGTCGCGCGTGGCGGTTGAAGGGGAGGCGTGCCCATGGGACAGGACCGCCCGAAAGATCGGAGATGGCCTGTCACCGTCTATGACGAGAAGCGCGTTGCTTTGATAAGCGGCGCGGTTGCTGAGGCCATTGACGCCGCGGCGTTCGGGATCGTTTCCTGGGATGAGATTCCGCGCGTGATGGGGGAAGCGTTCCCCGGATCGTTGTGCTCCCTCCTCAATCACAATGTTGCTGATAACACACTGAATTTCCACGCCGCCTACAACATAGATCCAGAATATCAGAAATCTTACGCGGACCACTATGCGCGGTTGATCCATGGGTTCCCTTATGGCAGGCTGTCGAAAGTGGAACCGTGCTGGTCACCGAGAAAGACTGTCCCGCACGTATGTTCGCCAGTACCGAATTCTATAATGACTGGCTTCTTCCACAGAAAGACATCGAAGCGGCGGTCGGTATCAAAATTGATGGTGGCACACGGGAAATCATCCATCTGCCCATGCACTATCCGCTTTCCAGAGCGGACGCCTATGGTCGGGCGGCCGCCGAAGTTCTCACCCGCATACGAGACAATCTGCGAAGGTCGGTTGATCTTGGACGCTTGCTCAGGAAACAGAGCGAGGACGCGATGGCCGGGGCTGCCTTGGTAGAACGCGCCTGCTGCGCGGCATTTGTCATAGACAGCGACCGGCATCTCCGCGAGGCGAACCAGCAGGCCGTTGAAATGTTTTCCGCAGGTTCGGTGGCTGTGCTTCGGCGCGGCAGCGTGTGCCTTGGCAATGCCCGCGCCGACAACTTGTTCCGCGATGGGGTTATCGCGCTGTCCAGAGGATGGCCCACGAGTATGTTTCGAATTCCTTTCTGCATCGAGGAACGCAACTGGCAGGTTTCGCTTGCGCCGCTTCCCACCATGTCGGGTGCCACAGGCGGCATCCTGTCCCTTTTTAACGCCCGGTCGATGGTTCTCGTCTTTATCCGGGATTTCGATTCGCGCCTCCGCGCTCCCGGCGACTTTTCGCCATTTGCCCTACAGTACAGGCTGACTCGAGCCGAGATTGCGTTTTGCGAACGGTTGGCCAAGGGGGATTCGCTTGCTGAAGCCGCCAGCATGCTCGGCATTAAGATTGAAACCGCACGCGACAGGGTGAAGTCGATATTCCATAAAACCCAAACGCATCGACAAGGGCAACTTGTAGCGATGCTCGGCGTCTCTATGTGAGGCGGCGTTGTCACCTTGTTGGCAACAGAATGTGTGGAAGCCGAAGCCGCCTGCAAAGCTATGATCGGGATCGTGGCAACTACGCTACTAGTAAGTGTTTTCTGCTTGGGAAAGGACTTACCAGGCATCCCCGCGGCGTCATGTCGAAAGATGCCCATGATCTGGCAATCAATATTGTGCACCTGCACCTGTCAAATCGCGACGCGATTTTTGGAAATTGCACGATTTCAAATAGTTTGGATCCAAGGAGAATCCCGGTGGTTCTATCCATTTGGAACCGGCCACCTGCGCGGGCTTGCCTTCGGCGTCGATATATTCACCGCCCAAAGTTAGGCGAGGTGAAATTCTGCAGCTGTCACCACTTGAGAGCATAACTGTCGGCAAAGTCTGCCAGGCTGGTGTTGATGCTGTCTGCAGCGAAACAGAGGTCATGGCGCATTTGGAAGGGCAGGACCACTTGCACTGAGCCTAGAACTGCCCTTATCGAGGCGGCCCCGCGAAGCCAACATCTATATCGGCCGGCAGAAGTTCTAACGCGATACTCGAAGCTGTGTACAAGTGCCTACTTAAGAACTGGTCAGGGTCTCTTCGCCCCCCGGCGGATCCTGAGGCTGTACACGGCGTTGTCGCGGGTCCTGCAAACAAAGTTCGCGCCTGGGTTTCTGGCACTGTTTACAGTTCCCGTGACCCTTGCGCAGCGGGCGACGGCCTGACCCGTGCGTCGATATTGCCGAAAGTCTGTTCGCCTTGATACCTTTTTTTTCCAATGCCGCTGTGCAGGCGGCAATCGAGCGTGGCTTATCCGAGGTGGCTTGTGCGCTGGTGCAGAGTAAAATGCTGCACAAGGGCGCTACGGCAACGAGACGCTTGTTCACGAACCCCTGCATCGTTCTGTAATCCAGCGAAGTCTACGCGCGTTCGTGGTTGCGTCGCAAACTCTCTTCTTTGGGTACAATGAGCGGATCGAAGAATTGTTGTCATGCAGCAAGCATGGTGAATTGCTTCAGGCGATTGACGGATTTGGATCGTAGCTAAATCTCGCCTATCGCTTGCGCATCATGTGGAGCATCTCGATGCATGCCAGGATGATCGTCGCAGACGCCTACAGATTTGAGATCCGAGCATTGATCGCACACGACGCTTGATGCGCCGAGTCGATCCTGCTCGAATTCACGCAACGCCTGACGGAAGCTGCGGCGGCGGCATGGCCACTGTCGAATTCGGGCAGTTTCGGCAGTGTCGCGCTGCAGTTAATCTGGGTCTTCTCTATTCGGCGTGTTGAAGTCAAGCGTTGTCGCGCTTCCGGCTTCTTCTTTTGCGGCTGACGCGTCGTTCACGGGGCCTCGCTTCTCTTCGGGATCGGCTCTACGGCCCTCCCAGCATGGGATCAGAAGAACGAAGCGGCTCGGATCTTCCCTCGCGTCCTGGTCGCAATGCGCGAGGGCACCAGAGCCCAATTCGATAGCACGCGGTTCACAACGCATCTCTTTCTAATTGTGCTTCAGCGCCTGACGTAAGGCACCAAAACGAAGACGATAGTGTGCTGGGGTTAAACCCGTCTTGCGTCGGAACAGGCGACCGAAGAAGCTTGCGTCCTCATAGCCAGCATCGTTGGCGATGGCTTCGATCGGCAGATCGGTGGTTTCCAGCATTTGCTTGGCTTCTTCGAGCCGGAGCGCGTGCACGTAGTCGAGGGGTTTCATGCCCGTTGCTTTGGTGAAGCGGCGAATGAACGAGCGTTCTGGCAGGCCAGAACGTGTAGCCATCGCGGCAACGGGTGCGTGGGTCTTGTAGTTCATCGCCAGCCATTCCTGGCACGGCTGATCACCGCATCGGTCGTCTGCCGCAGGTCATCAGTGAAGCGAATGGCTGCTGTCCCATGTCATGCCACTGCAGCATGTAGACCTTGGCGACCTCCATCGCCTCCTTTAGGCCGACAAACCGCGCGATGAGATAAAGTGCCAGATCCTGCCAGCTCGATCCGCCGCCCGCCATGACGATGCGCTGCGCCTCGCCACTCAGCACGAGGGGACCGATCGAATCTGACCCTGACACCCGGATAGTTGTTGGTCAGGGTCGCGACATAGCCCAGTGAATCGTCGCATCACAATTGGTGAGCAGTCCCGCCTCGCCGAGCAGCACCGCACCCGAACAGGCGCGGCCATCATCGTACCATTTTCGTGGGAATGTTGAGCCATTCCGCTTCGGGGTGATATATTTGTCGCATACTTTCGCCTGTATTGATGAAGAAACTGGAACCACATGATGTCAGGCTGTGTAGTTCTAAAATGTGGTCAGGTCGACTGATATGCCATTCCGCGGCTGGAATTGTTGCTTCGGCGACGATGTAGGCAATGATGCTCCGTCGCTGTGTGATCTGTTACGATGAAGGGAGCTGCTAGGAGAAGAGAAAAGAAGCTTTAAAAAGCATGCGAAGAACGTGGCATGTGCTGAAGTTCTGGGACAGCGAGAATGGCGACATCAGACGACGATTCAATGCGGGCATGGAAGAATCGGTCGCCTTTCAGTATTTCTGAATTCTCAGCAACTGAAACATTGAGGTAGTGCTAGGTCTTCTGTTACAGGAGGAGCTGAGACGTCATATTACGAACTTATGAGTGTATCGGACGGCTGAAGCTGCTTGAGCCGGGAAACGCTGCTATGATGATGCCGGTGTCGTGTGGAACGCGATGATCGACAGGCGGCCTGCTCTGATCGCTCGCTGCCGCAATGCCGCCGACGTGGCGGCGTCGTGAATTATGCGCGCGCACATGGCCTTGCCATTGCCGTGCGCAGCGGCGGCCATAACGTCGCGGGATGATGCCGTCTGCGATAGCGGGTTGATGATCGACCTCTCGCTCATGAATGCGGTCCGACAGTCAGCCCGGGCCTCGATCTGGCTTTTGTCGAAGGCGGCGCCACCTGGGCCGACGTCGATGCGGCGACCACGCCCTTCGGCCGAGCAACCCCTGGCGGACTGATTTCAACGACGGGTGTAGCCGGTCTCACCTTGTCGGGCGGCATTGGCTGGCTGCGAGGCACTCGCGGTCTCAGTTGCGACAATGTGGTGGCCGCCGACGTGATCACCGCCGACGGCCGCCTGATCCGCGCCAGCGCCACCGAGAACCCGATCTGCTGTGGGCTCTGAAAGGCGGCGGCGGCAATTGGCATCGTCGTCAACTTTGAATTTCGCCTCCATCCGATCGCCGAGGAGACGATGTTCTGTGCTCCCGCCTATCCGAGGAATGGGGCCGACGAGTTGCTAGATGGGCGCGACTAGATGGCCAAGGTACTGATGAGGTCAGTGGTCTGGCCGAATTCTCGACCATGTCTACGACTGTAGCCTATCGTAGACACTTGGGCAAAGCGTGTCGGCGCTGACCATGGTCAATGATGGTCCTCTTAAGAAGGAGAGCGGGTGACGCAGGCCCTGCGCAGCTTTGGCGAGTCACTGCTGACTTCAGCCGCCGCATGCCATACGTGTCCTGTAGACCCTCTATGACGGGTTGTTCCCAAGGTCGAGATCGTCGCGATGGAAATCGACGTACCTTACGAACCGAAATGAAGACGTTATTGACGAGATACCGCGCACCTCGCGAAGTGCCCTTCCGAGATGACATATGCTCGATCTGGAAATTGGCGGGGCCGTGCAGCGCGTCGCCGCCGATGCCACCGCATTCGGGGATCGTCCATGCCCTTCATGCTCAGCCTCGATGCGATCTGGTCCAACGCCAGCGACGACGATGCCAACATCAGTCGGGTTCGCGATGTCTGGCAAGATATGCAACGTCATTCCACTGGCCGGATGTACCTCAACTTCCCCGGACTTGGAGAGGGTGACAATCTCGTGCGCGATGCATACGGTACGGAAACCTATGCACGGCTTCAGGAGATCAAAAGGACTTACGATCCTGACAACCTCTTCCGGATGAATCAGAATATTCCGCCGCGATGAAGCCCAACGGACGAACGATGTTCGCTTGGTTTTCGCCAGTCTCAAGGCTTGGTCGCGATTGATGAAATGCAAGAGATTGGAAGGCTGACACCAATTGGGGCGAATGCAGTACGCGGAAATTCGAAATTGACACGGACGATCTGTCGCTTCCGCTACATGATCGTACCGATCTGCATCTTACTTCACGACCGAGAATTCGAACCTGTTCCAATGGGTAGCAAAAAGGTACTCGTTCTTCTGCGCGAAGGTGCCGCTCGGATTGCGGAAAATGGAGGCGCAGAAACGAGAACTTCGATGGATAGAAAATACACAAGAGATTGCCTTCAATTGTGCTTTTGCCTGTATCCGACCAGTCTCCGACGGTGATGTGTGTTGTGCCGTCATCTGCGGTCACTCGTCGATACGCATCCACCTGAACTCGAGATTGCGTCCCGGTACTTGGTGACCGAAGAGCAACGCCTTGATCGCTGCTCCGTCAAGGCGATCCGGGGACTTGGGGTCTAGTCCGAAGGACAGCTCCGGCACTCTGCCTTTCGCAAACCGACGAGCACCCGTTCGAGGTCGGGGTAGTGCTTGAACGCGAATTCGCCCGCGGCCATCTGTCCCGTGTATTCGGGTTCCGCGCTTTGGCCAGATAAGGCTTTAGTCTCTCTCGGGCCTTGGCGGCGTCATCGCTCTGCTCGAAGTTGCCCGTACGTGGAAATGAGCAACATGAGCCATCGTAATTGGACCAAAAGTCCCAATAGGAGGTTTCCTTCGACACCGGATCGATTTTTTCTAATGCGACGACAGCCTCCTTGAAGCGGTCCATCGAGAAGTAGGCGAGCCCGGCAAGGTAGTAGCGCAGCGTGACCAAACGGGATCGACACGTGTTGCAGCATCAAGGTAGCCGAGTCCATCCGCCGCCCTGCCGTTTTAAGTCATGGCGTCGCTCAGCCACTCATAGTTGTCGGGGTCGCTGGCATCGAGCGCTATGGCCCGCTCTGCGGCGGCGATCGCCTCATCGGACCTTTGCTGCATGTTCAGCTTTGCTGTGAGGAATTCTGAGACGCCGGAGAAGGGTTCTTGCGGCCTCTGTGAAATAGGCATCTGCCTTGTCGCGAGCTTCTTCATTGTAAGCCCCAACTCTTTCGACCGTGCCTCGGTCCACTGCGCTTCCCTGTACATCCACGCAAGCGCTGCCGCTGCATTGCCGAACTTCGGATCGAGCGCCAGAGCTTGCTCGTAGTGCTTTACCGCGTCCATCCAATCCTCGGGCCTTTCCCGAATTCGAGTTCGCGGCCGCGCAGGTAAGCTTCGTAAGCTGCGGCGTTGGTTGTCCCTCCCGCGATGTTGGCGGCCTGCTGCCCTGCAACCAACCGCAGCTTCAGCGCGGTGGCGATCTCGTGACCATTTTGTCCTGAAGCTCGAACACTTCGTTCCACGCCCCGTCGAAACGCTCCGCCCATATATGTCCACTGGTTGTCGCGTCGATGAGCTGGGCGTTGATGCGCATCTGATCACCAGCGCGGCGAATGCTGCCTTCGAGGATGTAGCGGACGCCCAGCTCAGTGGCGATCTGAGCCGGCTGTAGTGGCCTTGTCCTTGTAAGTGAAGGCTGCATTGCGCGAGATGACGAAGAGCCCGGGAAGACGGCGAACTCCGTGGTCAGATCCTCGGTGATGCCGTCGGCGAGGTAGCCCTGTTGCTCGTCGTCGCTGAGATTGTCAAACGGCAGCACGACCAGCGATGGCCGGGTATCGGCCGCAACAACATTCCGCACGTTAGGCTGTTCGTCCGCCATCCGCCATGGTTGCCACCAAGCGGCCGCTCCCGCCAGCAGGAGGAGGACGATGACGTCGCGGCAGCTGCGAACGCGCCAGGAGCGAGGGTTCTGTGTGCTCCGATTGTCTTGCCCGCGGCCGCCGCGTCGAGTACGACACGGTATACCCTGATTGGTTCGGCGATGCCTTGACCATCTGTTCACCCATCGAGGCATAGCCGACCGCAAGCTTTGACTTCACGTGGTCGTAGGCAGTTCCGGAAATCGCGATACCGCCGGCTTCGCCAGTGCCTGTATCCGGTCTGCGACGTTGACGCCGTCGCCATGGATGTCTTCGCCCTCAACGATGATGTCGCCGAGATTGACGCCGATGCGGAAATCGAGCCGCGTTCGGGTGGCGCGAGCGCGTTTCGCTTCGCCTTCTCCTGCTGGATTTCGACCGCGCAGCGTAATGCATCGATTACGCTGTGGAACTCCACCAGTATGCCGTCACCCATCGTCTTGACCAGTCGTCCGTGATGTTCGGTGATCGTCGGTCGGAAGATCTCCTTCAGGTCTGTCTGAAAACGCGCGCGCGTTCCCTCTTCGTCGGTCTGGCTCAGACGGCTGTATCCGACGACATCGGCGATCAGGACGGCTGCAAGGTGGCGCTCCATGTCCGATCTTTCCGGAGTGCGATGCACTCCGGTCAATATCTTACCGCAGGTCACTTGCCGATGCCATTGCGGGTTTAATAGCATCGGATGGCACACGAGCCCGGCCTGCAATGACCGCTTATGATGAGGTGGACCGCTCGTCGGCGGCCATCGCGATGTGCCCCACCTTACAGTCGACTTATGGAACGGAACGACACCTTTGCGCCGTAACTTCCCCGCACAGCGAGAATGGCGACATTGAACGACTGTTCGAGCTGGGCATGGCAGATTTGACCCACTTTCAGCAATTCCGTGCAGGCGGCTGATACCACGTCGGAAATGAGTACCTCCCCATCTGCCCAACCTAAGCAGGCCGCCGCGAGTATATCAAGGCCGCCCGATGTCGGATCGCTTGGCGGCGTCGATATAGGCCTCCGCGTCCTCGGGGAGGATGTAACGCTTGGCCATGAGATCCTGCGCGGAGGTGGCAATCGCGCTGACGTAGGCCTCATGGTCTGGGTAGAGCGCGCTAAGGTTTTCCGGCGGGAACGGTGTGAAGCTGCCGCTGATCAGGAAGAAGACATTGTCGTTCTCATGCTCCCGGGCTAGACCGTTATAGCGACCTAGCGGCGCGCCGGACTTGCGGCCGTCGACGAGCATCGCGGGCATGTGCGGCAGCCGCACCCCGCCGATCGCATTGCCGTCGGCATCGCGGGCGGCCGTGCGGTAGGGGGATCCTTGGAGTTCCTTGGCCGCATCTTCGGTCAGTTGGATGGTGATGCTGGGCGGCGGCTCAGTTCCTCGCAGCCACGCCTGGAGATTGACCAGCGCCGCGCGGACGACGGGTCCAAAGTTCACCGGATTCTGTTCCGGAAGCCCATGGCCACGAAAGTCCGCGGCGGATGCGGGGATGTGCGACACGCCGGCAATCTCGACCACCCGGTAGTCGGCGTTCTCACCGCGCTCGATATAACCGTTCCACTCGACGTCCGTTTCCGTGGAAACGACGATTACCTTGCCGCCATCGGCAAGCGGGCCTTCGCATTCCGCTCCGCCCGGCGGATCCAGACTCTTGCAAAAGCCGCCCGCGCCAGCGACGAGCGCTCCATCGAAGATGAGGGCTCCGCTCCGGCTGTTGCGATGATCGGTGTACCAGCCACGGAGAAGGCTTCCGGTCTGCGAGTAGCCATAGGCGACCACCCACTTAGAAGCCGGCAGTGTGCTCGCTCCGGTGGCCAGAAGCGGTGCTGGATTCCGGGCGAGTGCAGCGGCGTCGCGCAGGATGGCATAGCCATCCGCCATCGTCGTGATCGTCCCGTTCTTCAGCGCGTCGGTCGCTGCCTTGTCCCAGATCACGCCGATATAGGTGTTCCCCGCGCCGAAGAGGAAGTCGTCGCCCATATGCGTTCGGGCCAACGGAAGCGGCTCGACCGGCCGGACATATTGGTCCTTGCCGATCGTAACGGTGTTGACGACGTCCACGACGGCGAAGCCGTTGTGATCGGAAGCCCGCGTGGGAAATGCGATGGTGACTGGGACGGCATAAGGGCCGCCCGGAGCGATGCCATCCATGCGGGTTTCAAGCTCACGATAGGCCTTGCCGCGGAACGGGCCGATGTCCTTGGAGGCGAGTACGGTCACACTCTTGAGCTCTGCCCGCGCCGAGGGCGGTGCCGCGACGATGAAGCCAACGGCCAGAGCGGCGAGGAACAGGACGCCAAAGGTGATCCCTGTGGGTTAGGCGCATGACGATGTGCCTCCTCATTTGGGTGGTCTGGTGGTCAATGACAAGCACTTTACGCCCACTACTCCATTGTATACGTTAATCTTTTTCTTTTTCTCAGTACTTAATTGCCCCTTAGCTTCACCTTATCGGACTATAATTTCAGCAAGCTGGAAGCAGCCGCTAAACTTACTGCCGACTGAACAGCGCTCGATGATGGCGCCTCTCTCCCGCTGCCCAGACGCCCGTTTTCCTTGTATTTCCGGTGTTTTGGGCCCGTAGAAATGCTCGCTCACCTATTATCGGCATTTTCAAACGACCGTTTATCCATAACTACCTAAATTGCATATCCGGCACATGCTTCTTCGAAGATGTCATTATGACGCAATTTCATCGACATAGTATCGGAACATGTCGATGTCATCGATATGTTCAATGCAGGCAGAATTTCGCATTTCTGGCCAATTCATTCCGCGCCAAGGCTTCCTGATCAACACCCCTCCCCCTTTCGCGAACTGGTTGGTGCAGGACGGCACGCTCGCGCTCCTGCCGAAAAGCTATTCCCGCAAACTTGCGGAAATCATCCTCGTCATTCCGTTTTGCCAATTCGGGGCTGTTGCGTACGGCGGGATTGCCAAAACGGCAAATCGCGTCCATTTAACTGAATGTGCTGAAGAGCTACTGAGAGATTCAAGTCGGGCCGTGAGAACCTATACATCAACCCTACACTGCTCGGCCTCCTGTCCGATCAAGCAAGCCACGGGCAAGGGGTCATGGGCACGAGAACGCAGCCGTCTCTCCGATCTTTGACCGAATGGCGTCGTGATTACCAAGGCCGGAGCGCCCAATGCAGGAAATGGTCCATGTTCTCAACCGTAAGCACAAGAGGATTGGTCGGTCGATTTCTCGACAGGTGCACGCAGACCCGGCGGATCCAGCACCGACAAACCCGCAACTCGACACACCCAGAGATCGGCTGATCATGCTGCGTGTTTTGCCAGTGCCAACCCGGACCTCGGGCGAAGCACAAAAGCACCCACGGGTCCTCACGCCGGGAAGCGTCCTCGGTCAAGCATCAAGGAATTTCGACTCGCTAACGTAATTTCGCCACCAGAGGTGGACGCAACCTTAATTCATGGCTCTGACACCCCCGGGGCGTCCGGACGAACCTGTCAGTAACATCTACTAACAGTCTGAGGGCGCGCTGCTTTGGCCCGATCCAGTAGTCTCCCCAGATGAGGACACTCAACAATAGGTTCGTCGCCGGGCCCGGGGGCTTTCGTAAACGTGCTGTAACTCGTTGTGGGCCGACTTAGCCACTTTACTGCGCGGCTCGGAGACCACATTGGTATTGCGAATGTGCATCCACGGGAGATTAACGAGCGTTCGAAGTTCAGAACTCTCCAGTTCAACGTCTGCGATACCGGGCACATCCCGGAAGTCCGCCTGTCTTTCTGACGCTGCCCGTAAGGCGACTGTATTCCTCAATGCTCATCAGGACATGCGCTGGCTTGCCGCGATCAGTGATGAACACTTGGCGTTTGTTGGCGGCCCCGTGGCACAGTCAACGTCCTGATTGGGCTCACAGCTAGGGAAGTAGTGGTTGCGCTGCATTTCTCTGCGATCAAACTGCGTAGACATGGTACTGGCGGGCAACTATTCCGCAATCCCAGCCTATCGAAGTGCTGCACGACCCTCCTGACGCAATGTCGTCATGTCGCCTCCACCAGCTGGTATATGTGCGCAGTCTGGCTTCTAGGCCGCCGTCGGCTCGGCCGAACGGAGAACTCCCTCCCCTGCTCTGGCAGCAGGTAAATGATTAGAGCAGCACTCTTCTCGCGGAACGGCGCTGTTACCTTAACTGAAGCGCAGTATGGATGGAGATGGTCAGGGATGACGACACCGTTCATCTCCTTACCGTTCCGCACCGCTTTCCGGCCGAAACATTAGTCGAAACTGTCTGGCTGCATTTCTGCTTTCGATCAAGCATTGGCATCAATGAAGACATGCCGGCCTGCAAGGGCGCCATCGCCACACATGAGTGCGAGAATGGCGGGGAAATTTGATCGGAGCCCGCTTCCGCTGGCTGCCGCGGCGCCCCCTCGCCGTCACCACCCTCGCCGTCAAATCGGCAAACCGGACATGCAGCTGGATCGCTGACCAACCCGGACATGCCATGCTCTTCAGCGAGTGGATTTGGGTGAGTTCTTCACCGTAGATTTGCGGACTGGCCCGGTTCGCAGACATCGCCCGCTTCATCATGGCGGAACCAAAGTTCTCAGCTGAGAACTCCCAGTCGCCCGATAGAACTCTCGCATGAACCCGCAGAGTTCTCAGCTGAGAACTTCCATCGCGGGCACTGTTAACCGATCTTATCATTCGCGTGCGAAATGCCGTTATTCTGGTCGTATTGATATTCTCGCGCCCGGCCAGTAACGAGAACTCCTGACCGGTGACGCTTGACATCCCGATCCACCCGTTCCGGAACCGAAAGTTCTCAGCTGAGAACATTCATAGTGAGTTTGTTTAGATCAGATAGTTTGCGTGTGAAACGCCATCGTTTTGTGTCGCGTTCCTGTTTCCACTATCGAGGACTCGTGTATGGCTTTCGCAGATGCTTGGACGCTTTTCGTTAGAAACGTGTCATGCTTCATCTTGGCTGAAGCGGTCCATGGGAGCCGGCACCAGGCATGTCGGAATAAAACTTCCCAAAGGAACGAACAGGGCAGGGGACGGACCATTGCAATACTGCATAATTCGCGTATGGAAAGTTGACGATCTTCCTTATACGTGACATCGTTGACAGATCAACAAGTCCAGAATTGCTGGCAACACAGATTGCCATTAGCCTCCAATGAATTTCCCAACAGAGTCCATACAACGGAAATTAAGACACTGTTGATTTCCGTTTGAGCATTTAACTAACGATTTATCAACGCATTACGCAGTCGATCCTTCTCTGTTTCGACGTTCATTATGACGGTGAGGCGCGAATAATCCCCGTTGCGGACGCCCGGACTGATGTCTCTCAGTGCGGGCGTTACTGCATCAAATCGCGGGCTGACATTTTGTGCCTGACCGTATAAACCGTGTCGCGTCGCCACGAGGAATGCTCGCATGAACGGAACAAAGCGGTCAGTCTATTTCGTGCTTGGATGGGTTATGGTGGCGCTTGGTTTCGTTGGCGCACTGCTGCCGATCATGCCAACGACAATCTTCCTCATCCTGGCTGTCTGGTGCTTTGGCCGCTCGTCGCCTCGCTTTGAAAAGTGGCTGCTTGAACATCCGGTTTTCGGCCCAACGCTCGTGCAGTGGC
Organism: uncultured Alphaproteobacteria bacterium; assembly: GCA_963777425.1. Classification (GTDB taxonomy): domain Bacteria; phylum Pseudomonadota; class Alphaproteobacteria; order Rhizobiales; family Rhizobiaceae; genus Phyllobacterium. The sequence goes on from CAVZQS010000005.1 coordinate 107,045, forward strand.
GGAGACATGGCGCTGTGCCAAGACGCGTGAAATGGATTGCCTGCGGCGGTATGGCATTCGGCTACGGGACATTTTTCTACTTTGCCCGACCAACGCCATTGCTCGGCGTGGTTGTTGCCCTGTTCTTCATTGCCTGTGCTGCCTACGTTCTGACCCGTCCCACCCTGGCGGCCTAAACACTCTACTAAGACAGTCCGTAATCTATCGGCTTCGCGCCCGATCTTGCGACCGAATCTGCCAAATGACCCTGCAAGAACACCCTTGTGGATTCTTCGTATGTACTCACGCTCTCCATGATCGCCTCCTTCCTGGCGTCCCCTCTGTCCCATGCTTCCATATATGCATCGGCCAATGCTTCGCCCTGCCGGGACTCCAGCATTGCTTCCATCAATATTCTGGATTGCAGCCGTTCCTTCGGCTCTTGCCGGAGCCGTCCGCATCAATTCTGCGTCGTGATCTCACTATCAGCTTGTAAATGGCGTATCTCTCTGGAGCTGGGACCAGAACCGGGATACCGGCGGCGTTGAGCATGACTGCGCGGACAGGCTGATGCATCAGAAAATCCAGAAATCTCAGCGGCTGAGCCGACATTGATGTCAAGCGATTCCCATTTTCAACTGATCCGATGTTATAGCGAAAGAGCCCTAAATTCGCTTCTCGGTCACTTTATCGAAGATATGCAGAGCACTGGCGTCAATGCTGAAGCGCTGTGACATGCCGACTGCCACCTCCGCTCTCGGCGGCAAACTCGCTGTCAGGCGCTGCCTCCCGATCGTCGATGTGACGACCAACTCCGGCCCGGTCAGTTCAACTACCTCGACCTTCGCTTCGACGCTCAAGTCCGTATCGTCAGCCGGCACCGGTGATCAGATTTTCCGGACGAATGCCGACAATAACATTGAGCGCTTCCGTCGCGCTCGCGCGCAGCTCAGGGGGGAGGGGGATACCGCTGGGCGATCCGTCAATATGGGCGATGCCATCGACGACAGTCGCATCCAGCATGTTCATCGGCGGCGAGCCGACGAAACTCGCCACATACCGGGTAGCCGGACGATTGTAGATCTCGTCCGGAGCGGCGAGCTGTTCAATATGGCCATCGCGCATAACGGCGATGCGTGTCGCCAATGTCATCGCTTCAATCTGATCGTGCGTCACATACACGATCGTGGTGCCGAGTATCTGGTGCAGGCGTTTCAGTTCCGTGCGTGTCTCCATGCGCAGTTTTGCATCGAGATTGGAAAGGGGCTCGTCAAAAAGAAAGATCTGCGGATCGCGAACAAGCGCCCGGCCGATCGCGACGCGCTGGCGCTGGCCACCGGAAAGCTCGGATGGTTTGCGCGTCAGGAGATTTTCGATTTGCAGCATTTTGGCGGTTTTCTGGACCGCTTCCGTTCGTTTCGCTGCCGGAACATTGCGCATTTCAAGGCCGAAGCCGATGTTTCGCGCCACGGACATGTTCGGATAAAGCGCATAGGATTGGAACACCATGGCGATATCACGGTCTTTCGGATGGACACCGGTCACTGAACGGTCGCCGATACGAACGTCACCTTCGGTTGCCTCGGCGAGACCGGCGATGATGTTGAGGAGCGTGGACTTGCCGCAGCCGGAGGGACCGAGCAAGACGAGGAATTCGCCACTGGAAAGCGACAGATCGATGCCCTTCAACGTTTCGACGGTGCCATAACGCTTGCGAACATTGATAAGCTCAAGCGCACTCATAGAGCTTCCTCCGGTGGTGTTTGCGTATCCTCGCCATCGTAGCGGCGCGGAATTGTGGAGATGGCTTTGGACGCAACGCGAACACCAGCTGCAAGGCTTGTCCCGAGCGTTTGGTCGTTTGCCAGCGCGGCGAGGAAGGCGGCGTTGAACACGTCACCGGCACCGATCGTATCGGCAACCTGTACCAAGGGAGCATTTACCGACACAAGACTGTCGTCGGAGCCGACTGCCAACGCCCCATCGGGACCCCGCTTAACGACAACGATGGCATCCCTCGGCATCAATGCCTTGAGCCCGTGCGCGGCTTCGGCAGGCTCGGCGCTGTTGGCGAGGCGCGTCGTCTCGACCTCATTAAACAGGGCGATGTGGCAGCGTGCCAGCCACCCGCGTACTTTGATGCGGTTGGTCTCGGTCCAGCCGTCGATCGGCCAGCCGGTATCAAGCGCGATGCGGATATCATTGGCATCGGCCCAATCGAACAGCTGATCATATTGCACAACCAGAGCATCGGTCAGGAACGAGCCGCAAAGGATGGCGGTGCCGCCCTTTAGCCGCTCGGTGTCGAGCGACGTGATGACGTCGAGCCAGGACAACGCCGCGATGTGACCGCGCGTCGTAAAGAAAGTACGCTCGCCATTCGGATGGGTAATGCCGACCGAGAGTGTCGTGCCCATGGGTGCGACCGGCCAGCGCGCCGAATGCTTGCCGAAACCCTGCCGTAGCCATTCGCCGAACTGGTCATTGCCAAGGTTGGCGGCGATCTGGAAATCGAGCCCAAGGCCGTCCCAGGTCAGCGCGGCATTGCCGGCCGAACCGCCGACGCGCAATTCGTCGTAGTCCACCATGATCTCGGTTCCGGGCGTCGGCCATGGATTGGCCGGGCCGAGGATCAAATCGACATTGACGTTTCCGATAACGGCGAGTGGCTGCATCGCTCTCACTCGTCCCGCGTGATCTTGGTCGAGCGCACAGGCGTGCCGAGATCGGCAACGCGCGCGCCGGCAAAACCGAGCATGAAGTGCTGGGCGGCGGGCAGGAGCGCAAAAACGGCCGCTATGCCACTCGCTACACCAACATCGATCGTAGCGGTACCTTTGAGCGGCGCTTCCCCGGATGCATCGAACACCACAACCGACGATCCCGCTTCCAGAGCCGAGGCTGCTATCCGGGCGACCAATTCCGACGTTGCATCCTTGGCGCGGAACAGGACAACACCGACCTTGGGTCCGAGCATTTCCATCGGTCCGTGACGCAATTGTCCACCTTCGAGCGAGAAGCACGGGATGCGTGAAAGTTCGGTGAGGCCGAGCGCAATCGCCTCCGCGACACCCTGCATGAGGCGACCGGAGGTTACGACAGCCGATACGTCCGACAATGCGGCGACTGCAGCATCGACATTCGGCTTGCTCTCCGAATGCAAGATAGTGAGCGCTTCAGCCGGATCCTCGCCAAGCGCACTGAGAACGGCGAGATGCAGGGCAAAACTGACAGTAAGACTGCGCGTTGCCGCGAAGGCATTTTCGGTTCCGCCAGCACCGACGAGTGAAGGGACAGTGCGGGCAAGGGTGGACCCGCCTTCGAGCGTCAGGCCAAAGGTATCGGCCCGCACGCCAACCTCCGCAAACCAGCGCAGGATTTCGGCGCTTTCACCCGACTGCGAAGTCACAAGAATTGTTTTGCCGACTAATGATATCGGTTGACCGAGTTGTTCCGACAGCGGCAGTGCCACGGCATCGATACCAAGGCTGCGATACAGCGGTTCGACCGCACGGCCAACCGCGTGCGAACCACCCATGCCGAGCAGCAGCAGACGCCCGGTCATACGCAGGGATTGGGCAATGGTCTCGGCAAGTGAAGTAGCCGCCTCGAACGAGGAAATCGCATCGGCATTCTGCCGCGCCATTTCTTTCTCGATGGCGATAAGACCGATAGGTTTGTTCATTTGCGAAGACATGCTCATCCTTTGACGCCGCCGCTTGTCAGGCCCGCGATCAGGGCGCGCTGCATGAAGAGACCGACGAGTAGCGGGGGTAGGGCAGCAAGCACACCCGCTGTGGCAATCAGTCCGTAATCCGAGACGCGTCCGCCAGCGAGATCGGCGATCGCCACGGTCAAGGTTTTGGCCCGCTGGTCCGAAGTGAACAACAGGGCATAGAAGAATTCGTCCCAGGCAAGCAGGAACGCGAACAGTGCGGCAGTCGCCATGACAGGTGCGGCGAGCGGCAGGGTGATCAGCCGCAAGACCTGGTCGAGCCGCGCACCATCCATCGTCGCGGCGCTTTCAATCTCGCGCGGGATCGAATCGAAGCCCGATTTTATCAGCCATGTGGTGAACGGCGCGAGGATTGTAAGATAGACCAAGGCCAGACCAAAGACATTGTTGAGGAGGCCTGCCCAGGCAAGCGTCATGTAGAGCGGTACCGCCAGCGCAACCGGTGGCAGCATGTAAGTGGCGATAACTGCGTAGAGCGACCAGCCAACGGAAGGTGTGCGCGATACGGCCCAAGCGGAGGGGACGGCTACGATTAGCGCCGCCACAGTCGCCATGCCGGCAACCTTGATGCTGTTGAACAGCGAGGCGACGAAGGCTTCGCCGGCGCTGTTCGCCACTGAAGAAAGCAGGACACCGTAGCGAGACAGGTCGACCGTATCGGGCCACCAGTGCAAGGGCTTGGCGATAAGATCCGGCGTTGAGGAAATGCTCATGACGAAGAGCCACACGACAGGCGCGAGGATCACGACGAGAAGAACCAGCGCTGCCAAATGTACCAAAATCGTTGCGGTGAGGCTGCGGCGTTCCATTATGACACTCCCGCGCTTTTGCGGATCAAGGCGGCATAAGCGACGGCCAGTACCGTCACCAGCAGGGTGACAATCAGCGCAAGGGACGCCCCGGAACCTGCTCGCTGGAAGGAAAACGCCTCCTGGTAGACGAGGATCGACAATGTGCGTGTGCTGTTGGCCGGACCGCCGCGCGTCATGACCCAGATGATGTCGAAGACCTTGAATGCCTCGATAGTGCGCAGGACCAGCGCCACCATCAAGGGCCCGGCGAGATAGGGCATGATGACGAAGCGGAAGCGCGACCAGGCACCGGCACCGTCGACCATGGACGCAGCGGTGATATCGCGCGGAACAGCCTGCAAGGCGGCCAATGCAATCAGCGCGACGAGCGGGAAATTCTTCCAGCAATCGGCAATGATCAACGAGGCCAATGCCGTGCCGGGTTCACCCAGCCAGGAGCGATAGGCATCGATCACTGCTGAACTGCATCAGCGCGGCGTTGAGCGCGCCATATTCCGGGTTGTAGATCAGCCGCCACAGTGTGGCATTGACCACCGTCGGCAGGGCCCAGGGCAGGATCATGAGGGCGCGCAGAACGGAGCGTCCGTAGAATTGTTGATTAAGAAGTAGCGCAGCCAGAACACCGATGACCATCTCTAGCCCCACAGACAACACGGCAAACCAGAACGTGGTGACGAGCGTTCGCTGGAAGTTCGTCCCGGACAAGATCTTCACATAGTTGTCGAAACCGACGAAGCTGCCTTCAGTGCCCACAAGCCTGGCATCGGTGAACGACAGGCGCACAGTATCGACGAGTGGCCATCCGATGATCGCGATCATGACGATCAGCAGCGGCAGCATCAAGAACCATGCGCGTGTCGTAAGCCAGTTACTCGTCATAAAAAGGTGCTCGCCACGATCAATTCCACAATATCAATCATTGAGAAAAATGCAGGCGGAAGACGGGGCCAACCGCCTGCATGTGCGCATCACAGGCCGCTGTTTTCAGCTGCTGTCTTTAGAGCATCCTCGGGCTTGGCTTGCCCAAGCAGCGACTCCTGTACAGCCTGTTGCAGTGCTGTCGACAACTCCTGATATTTCGGGGTCGTCGGGCGCGGATACATGGCTGCAAGACCAACCTTTGCGGCGGCAATCAGTTCCTCCTGCCCCTTGGACACCGCCGGATCGTCATAGGAAGTTGCCCATATTGGCAGGCTGAGCTTGGCGTATTGATTCTGCGTTGCCTGCGAAGTCATGAAGGTGATGTATTTCCAGGCTTCATCCGGATGCTTGCTGGTAGATGTAACGCCAAGTCCCATTGAGCCGTTCACAGCAGAAACCGTGCTCTTACCGTCGACACCCGGAGCGGGGACGACACCCACCTTGCCCGCAACCTTGCTGTCTTTCGGGTCATTGGCCATGTTGTACATGTAGGTCCAGTTGAGGGCGAAGGCAGCTTCGCCATTCTGGAAGATTCGGCGAACGTCTTCCTCCAGAAATTCCTTGGAATTCGGGTTTGTCAGGCCAGATTTGTAGCTGTCGACCATGTAGTTCAACGCATCGAGACCGCCGCCGGTCTGGAAAACCGGCTTGCCGTCTTTGATGAAACTTCCGCCATAGGCACTGACGAGCGTCGCGTAATCGCAAATTGCCGCTTCGGCCTGTGACCAGCTCCAGGCGATCGGCGTTGCGAGCAAACCCTTGTCCTTGATGGTCTTGGCCTGTTCGGCAAGTTCGGCCCACGTCTTCGGCGGGGCCTTGATGCCGGCCTTTTCCAGGATTTCCTTGTTGTAGAACAAATACTTCGTATCGAGGATCCACGGCATGCCATAGCGTTTGCCATCATATTCGACCGTGGTCCAGGCGCCGGGAAGTACACCAGACTTCATCTCGGGTGTAATCTTGTCGGTTACATCCACAAGGACCTTGTTGGTTGCATATTCGGCTGGCCAGATCACGTCAAAGAGGACGACGTCATACCCGCCGCCGGACCCTTGAGCGAGCACAGTCTTGTCGTGCAGGCCTTCATATGGAACGAACTCCAGATTGACGGTCACGTCGGGATTGGCCTTGGTGAAGGCATCCGTCATCGCACGAACATCCGCCTCGCTGTAGGCAGCCTGTGCCATGAACAGCGCATTGATCCTGGTTTCGGCGTGGGCGGGCGAAGCGAGCGCCGCTGCGAGAAGTGTGGCGCACAGAAGCGCTGTCTGCATGGATTTCAACATTGTTACCTCCTATTTGGCCTTGGCAGTTTGCGGTGCTGACCATCATGGGCAGAAACCGGTTTGTCGTTTCAGTCCGAGACCTTCAACAAGAACCGGCCCGTGACGCAATCACGCTCAGCCAGTACTCACGTTCCCCTAAAGACTCTTGTGGTCTCTTATTAAATCAATTCACTTGACTTATTTGTTGATGAATATTCTTCTGGAGTCAAGAGGGGTCGTAGATGGACAGAAAAAGATCGATACGGGCCAAAAGTGGAACCAATCTGGGCGGCGCAAGCGCTCACAACCGCCGCATCATGATCGATGCGCTGCGCGTCAATGGTGCGCTATCTCGCGCCGATCTGGCTCGCGCAACCGGCCTCACGCCTCAAGCGGTGTCGAACATCATCGAAGAGCTCGCGCTGGACGGTCTGGTGCGATCCCAGGCAAGCGTTCGCAGGGGGCGGGGGCAGCCAGCCACACCGTATCAGTTGGTGCCGGAAGGCGCCTTTGCCATCGGTCTGCAGATTGACCGGCACGTAACGCGCACGGTCATCGTCAATCTGGTCGGCGACGTGCTGATTCAGATGGAGGCGAAACTGCCACCCGGCGGACCAGCGCAAGGCGTTGTGGTTATTCTCGACCTGATCGGGAAGGCGCGCCAAGCGCTGGCGGCACAGGCGCCAGAGGCAGAAAAGCGGCTTGTCGGTCTCGGAGTTGCCATGCCGGGACCATTTGGCATCAATACGCTCTACGACGACCCCTGGATGATGACTGCGTGGCAGAACTTCCCGCTCATAGACAGGATCGCCGAAGGAACGGGGCTCGAAGTTGCGTTGCAGAACGACGCGGCGGCCGCAGCGACTGCCGAACGCTTGCTTGGCGCAGCACATGGGCTCGACCACGCAATCTGCATCTACTTCGGCTACGGACTCGGGACGGGCTTGATCCTCAACGGCGAACTCTATGGCGGCGCGCATTCCAATGCCGGCGAGATCGGTATGATTCTCGCTCTTGTGCCGGGTGACGGTCCCGACGTCGAACCCCTGGAGCATTACGCCTCCATGGCGGCACTTTGCAAATTACTTAATCTCGATCCATCTGAGCCCGAGCTCTTCGGGCAGGTCACAGAGGCCCTGATGCACGGTGGTCCGAAACTGGAGGAATGGATCGGCAATGTCGCCCAGCGGCTGCGACGGACGGTACAGGCGCTGGAATCGATATTTGATCCACAAACGATCATCCTGTGCGGCGGAGCCCCACGCACTTTGATAGACCGGCTGGTTGCGGAGATACAACCGTTGCTCCCGTCAATCGCCGACCGGGCAAGCCGATACCCGGAAGCAAGGCTTCAGGCGGGTCTGGCCGACCCCTGGTCAGTTGCTTTGGGCGCCGCGGCGGAACCGATCGCGCGGACCTTCGATCCGCGCTTTTCGGCAATCCTGAAGACCGCCTAGGCTGCTCGTTTAATGGCATCACCAAGCATGGAAACCATTGTGCCTATCTGATCCTTTTCCACGATCAACGGCGGCGAAAGAGCGATAGTATCGCCGGTAACGCGGACCAGCAGGCCCCTTTTGAAGCAATCGACGAAGATATCGTATCCGCGGGCGCCCACAGCATCAGGACGTGAAGACAGCTCGATACCCGCAACGAGGCCGATCGTGCGAATATCAATAACATTGGCAAGACCCTTCAGGCTGTGCATCGCATCCTGCCAGTGATCTGCAAGCTCGCCAGCACGGGTCAGCAGCCCTTCTTCCTCATAGATCTCCAATGTCGCCAGACCAGCAGCGCAAGCGGCAGGATGACCCGGAGTAGGTGTAGCCATGGAAGAGCTCTATCTGACTCTCCGGTCCGTTCATCAACGCGTCGTAGATGGTTTCACTGGCGAAGACAGCGCCCATCGGCAACGCACCGTTGGTGAGCCCCTTTGCCGTTGTCACAAGATCCGGGACGACGCCAAAGTAATCGACGGCAAACGGCGTTCCGAGGCGGCCGAAACCGGTAATGACCTCGTCAAAAATCAACAGGATGCCATGCTTCTTGCTGATGGTACGGAGACGTTCGAGATAACCTTTTGGCGGCAGGAGTACGCCCGTCGAACCGGCAACCGGTTCAACAATCACCGCAGCGATCGTTTCGGCTCCGTGTAGCGCAACCAGACGTTCGAGATCATCGGCCAGATCAGCGCCATACTCTGGCAGCCCTTTGACGAACGAATTGCGCACTGGATCGTGCGTATGACGTAGATGATCGACGCCGGGAAGAAGCGGGAAGGCACGGCGGTTGTTGACAAGGCCGCCAACCGAGATGCCGCCAAAGCCGACGCCATGGTAACCCCTCTCACGGCCGATGACACGCGTGCGGGTGCCCTGGCCGATGGAACGCTGATAGGCGATGGCGATCTTCAAAGCGGTATCGACCGACTCGGATCCGGAGCCGGTGAAGAACACCTTCGTCAGTCCGGACTGCTTGCCACCAGGCGCTCGCGCCGCCAGCTTCTCGGCAAAGTCGAAAACCATCGGATGCCCCATCTGAAACGATGGCGCATAATCCATGGTCATCAGCTGCCGCGCCACTGCGTCAGCGATCTTCTCGCGGCCATGACCGGCATTGACGCACCAGAGACCGGCGGTGCCGTCGAGCACCTGGCCACCATCGACATCGGTGTAATACATGCCCTTGGCAGCAGCGAGCAGGCGCGGGGCGGTCTTGAACTGCCGGTTGGCGGTAAACGGCATCCAGTAATTTTCGAGCGATGGGGTGTTGGATATCAGCATGGGAGGCTCCTCTTTTCAATCAAACAGCCATGCTTTGCATTGACCAACAAGTCCTTTTCTGCATACATTCAAGCTATTGATATTATTGATGTGCAAACGGAAAGTTGCCGTATATGGAACACATGAAACATGTGGAGCGCGCGTCTTGAGCATCGACCTTGGCGGACGCCTGCGCTTTCTACGCGAGCGCCACGGATTTTCCCAGCGTGAACTTGCCAAGCGCGCGGGTGTGACAAACTCCACAATTTCGCTGATTGAGTCTAATCAGACAAACCCTTCGGTTGGGGCATTGAAACGCATTCTCGATGGCATTCCCATCGGGCTTGCGGAGTTCTTCGCACTGGAACCCGATAGACGGCAGAAGGTTTTCTATGAGGCGCGCGAACTGGTCGAGATCGGTAAGGGCGATATCTCTTACCGGCAGATCGGTGAGAACCTGTTCGGCCGGGCGCTGCAAATCCTGAAGGAACGCTACGAACCCGGCGGGGATACTGGCAAGATCCCTCTGGTCCATGAGGGGGAGGAGGGCGGCGTTGTGATCAGCGGTCGGATCGAGGTGACTGTCGACGATGAACGGCGCATTCTCGGGCCGGGCGATGCCTATTATTTCGAGAGCCGGCGACCGCATCGCTTTCGGTGTATCGGCCCGAACCCGTGTGAGGTGGTCAGCGCCTGCACGCCGCCGACATTCTGAATGTACTATCGCAGTGACGAGAACCAGGCGATCAGCTCAGCACTATTGCGCAAGCCGTAGGCGCGCATCAGGCGGGCCCGATGCGCTTCGATGGTTCGCTTCGACAGGCCTATCTCCTCTGCGATCTGTGCATTGGTCTTTCCCTGAGAGACCAGCGTCAGCACCTGTTTCTGCCGGTCGGAAATGAGACTGGCATTGACCGCGACCACACGGTTCATCGGCTCGAAACAATAGAGCGCTTCGGCAAACGGATCTGCCTGATTGCGGCTTCGACCGCGCACGCGGCACCAGAAACCTGAACCGTCGCGGCGGCGCATGACACGCTCGTCATAGTATACTTTGCCACCGGCGAAATTCGTTCGCCACATTTCGCCGGTGCGAACGAAGTCCCGTATCTTCGGATAAAGTCGGCTGAAACTCTGATCGATCAATTCTTCACGCTCGTATCCGAACTCTTCCGCGAATTCTGAATTGCAATCGCGTATGATACGATGCGTGGCATAGACCATGGGCACCGGCAGATCGCTCAATTGGAAGCGTTTTACGCTTCCAGAACTTTCGATGTCGGGCTTAGAAAACTCCGGTGCTTTCATGCAGTATTAATACGACTACCTGTGCGCCTCTGACAAGCCATACCGTTGAACGCAGAGGATGGAGAAATGGGAGATTTTCCTTGAGAAAAGTTCATTCAAAGGTAAGTGCGGCGCTGGACGGCCTATTGTTCGATGGCATGACCATCATGGCTGGCGGTTTCGGTCTCTGCGGCATTCCCGAGGCGCTGATCTACGCAATCCGCGATTCCGGTGTCAAAGACCTGACCGTGATTTCCAACAATGCGGGTGTCGATGGCATCGGCCTTGGTGTCCTGCTTGAGACACGTCAAATCCGCAAGATGATTTCGTCCTATGTTGGCGAGAACAAGCTGTTCGCCCAGCAATATCTCTCCGGCGAGCTCGAATTGGAGTTCAACCCGCAGGGCACGCTGGCAGAGCGCATCCGTGCAGGTGGAGCAGGCATCCCGGCCTTCTACACCAAGACGGGTGTCGGAACGATCATTGCCGATGGCAAAGATGTTCGCGAGTTTGATGGCGAATCCTACGTAATGGAGCGCGGCCTGTTCGCCGATCTTTCCATCGTTCATGCCTTCAAGGGCGACACGGAAGGCAATCTTGTGTACCGCAAAACAGCACGCAACTTTAACCCGATCATGGCAACAGCTGCCAGGATCACAGTGGCTGAAGTCGAGCATCTGGTGGATGCAGGCAATATCGATCCCGATCAGGTCCATACACCGGGCATTTTCGTCAAGCGGATCGTACACGTTCCCAATCCAACCAAACATATCGAACAGCGGACCACTCGTCCGCGCATCATCGCTGCAAGTGAGGTGAACTGAGATGGCCTGGACACGTGATCAGATGGCCGAACGGGCCGCGCGGGAACTGCAGGACGGTTTTTATGTCAATCTCGGCATTGGTATTCCGACTTTGGTTGCCAATTATATTCCCACCGGCATGAGCGTGCAACTGCAGAGCGAAAATGGCATGCTTGGCATGGGACCTTTCCCTTACGAGGGCGAGGAAGATGCCGATCTCATCAATGCCGGCAAGCAGACGATTACCGAGCTTCCAACAACGAGCTATTTCTCCGGCGCCGACAGTTTTGGGATGATCCGCGGCGGCCATATCGACTTGTCGATTTTGGGCGCGATGCAGGTGGCGCGAAACGGCGACCTTGCCAACTGGATGGTGCCAGGCAAGATGGTCAAGGGCATGGGCGGTGCGATGGACCTGGTTGCCGGCGTCAAGAAGGTTGTCGTTGTCATGGAACACGAGGCCAAGGGCGAAGCAAAGCTCCTGGAGCAATGCACGTTACCATTGACCGGGCAGCGGGTCACAGATCTGGTAATCACTGACCTCGGTGTCTTTGCAATCGAGCGCCGCGGCGATCCGAAGATGACGCTGATCGAGATCGCGCCAGGCGTCACGGTTGATGAAATCAAGGCAAAAACGCAGGCGGCATTCGATATTGCAGTCCAGTAGCTGGAATAAACAGTGGAACTGGCAACATCAGCGCATCGCCGGTCCCCTATCGCGTCTTTTTGATGACACAGACCGGACTCTCGCCCGGGTAACGAGGATCGGAGTCCACACAAGCAGCATCATAGCGGAAACTGCCATAATAAACCCGCGCGCAGCCGGAAAGTATCGAAGCAAATGTTACAATTACCAGAAAAAAGGTGGTAAAATAATTCCTGGAGTGATGTTTCATTTTTCGGCTTCGCTCCTATATATAGCCTGTTACCAGTGACACAGTAGCGTAACAATCCACTGATATTCTTCAGTAATTGGTCGAGTTAGCAATCGGCAAAGTCGACACTCTAATGAAATCTGGCACCACAATATGGCAGGTGCATAACGGGTTTTCCGTTCACGTTTTTTGTGAAGCGTCATAAAAGGCTTGATCGTGCGCGATGGACGTATAAGTTCGGCCTTCCGATTTGTTAACCAAACCTTTCACGTTAGGAGCAAAGCGATGAACAACAGCGACTATTCATTGCCAGAAACAATTTCCACGGCGCTAGCCAATGGTACAAATATTGTAAGGGCATTTCGCGAACAATTCGGATATTCCGTCGAGGATCTGGCCGTTGCATGTGGTCTGACCAGCCTTGAAATCGAAACAATCGAAAGCGGTCAGAATTCAGATCCTGGCAAACTGGAACGTATTGCTCATGCGCTCGGTCTTCCGAGCAATGCAATGACAATTGAAGAGTCGAAGCGCCTAAGCGCCTGAAATCAATAAATTAATAAATCGGTATTCAAAAAGCTGCCAGTGCGAAATCCCAGCGCTGGCAGCTTTTTGTTTGTCCGGAGTTTCTCATTGCAGGCACAACAGCCTCCGTGTCAGCGGATGATCAGGTTCCATCAGCCCCTCAATAATGTTCGCATGATGCTTGCCGAGTTCCTTGACCGCATCGATACGACAATCGAAACCCGACCAGATATTTGCAAGCAGAGAGTTCTGGCGCACGAATTCCGGTCGCTCGGCGGCGCCAACCCAGGCTGTCACCTCGACGCCTTCCTGTGGCTCCAGAAGAGCAGGGCTCTCCAGTCGCGCTTCGACTGCATCGAGCTGCAGTGTTCTATTCATCTCGGTTCTCATCAGCGGTCGCAGATCGACAAGAGGGGAGATCGGCACAGTCTTGCGGATGCGCTGCCGGACAGCTTGCGCCAAAGGCGATGTCGACGTCACCATGCGAGCGACCAGATGTCCGCCCGCAGAATGTCCCGTTAGATGGACGGGACCCGCTATTTCGCTTGCCGCTCGAGTGATCGCCAGGCCAACCTGGACCGTGATATCGCTGACGCGCACTTCCGGGCAAAGCGCATAGGATGGCACGGCAACAGCGTAACCATGGGCGAGCGCACCCTTCGCCAGATGCGACCAGGCAGATTTGTCGAAATCTTCCATCCAATAGCCACCGTGGACAAAGACAACGAGACCGTTCAATGCTTCCAGGGGCATGAACAGATCGAGCCGGTTGCGTCTATGCGGGCCGTAACTCAGATCCGGTTTCAGAAGACCTTTGTCGTTCATCTCCTCGCGGAATTGCGCAGCAAGCGCGAGCCACCTGGCCGGATATTCATGACCGCCCGGAATGTAGGCAAAATTCGTGTAAGCGTCGTCCCAGTCCGTAGCGTCAGCATTGTTCATGACTCTCTCCCCGTGCAGCCGCTCCAATCTACTCCCTGACTTTTTCCCGTATTTGAACCCCGCCACCGGATTTGCGCAGATTTGGCAGGGCAAGCATCAGCAACACGAACGCCCCTGTCGCAAATTTCAAATCAGCGGGGGCGAGACCAAGCGTAAGACAGAACGAGATCAGCTGGTAATAGACCAGCGAGCCAACAACCGGGGCAAGGACCTGCCGCAGAATTGTCTGGCGACCAGTGATGGCCTCGCCGATGATCAGTGCAGCAAGGCCATTGATCAGGATACCAAACCCCATGTTGACGTCGGCGAAGCCCTGCGTTTGCACCATGATACTGCCGCCGGTCGCCGAAAGCGCGCTGGCGGCGCCAACGCCGATAATCGTGGCTGTGCCGACATTGATTCCCTGCGCTTCCGCCATATCCGGGCTTGCGCCGACAGCCCGCATGGACGTGCCTTTTTCCGACATGAAGAAATAGAGCATCCCCGCCACGACCAGGGCGATAAGGAGCCCGACGATCAGAATCTTGACGGAAGGAAAATTGGCGGAAGCCCCGGCCAGGATAGTGAATACTGTGTCATAGGTGAACAGCGGAATATTGGTGCGGCCCATAATGCGCAGGTTGATGCTGTAAAGCATCGTCATGACGAGAATGCCTGCGAGCAGCGTATTGATCTTGAAACGCAGGTGGATGAAGGCCGTCGTGCATCCGGCCGCAAAGCCGCAGACCAATGCAACGAAACAAGCGAGGAAGGGATTAATTCCAGCGGTGATCAGCGTACCGCACACGCATCCTCCAAGCGGAAATGCCCCTTCCGATGTCAGATCGGGAAAGTTCAGGATGCGAAATGGCAACATGACGCCAAGAACGACGAAGGAGACGATCAGGCTCTGGGCGATTGTGACCGGGATCAGACCGTAGAAACTGCTGAAAACGTCCATGATCAACTCCCCTGCAGTGCTATGGCATCAGATTTGGTATGGAAGCGGTCAATCAGGTCGGACACGGTGATCCCCCGTTTTTCCTCCTGACCGATTTCGACCAGAACCTTGCCTGCATCCATCATGACGATTTTGTTGCCGTATTTGATTGCGTGCTCCATGTTGTGGGTGACCATCAGCGTTGTCAGCTGCAGTTCTTCCACAGCCCGGACTGTTGTATCCATGACAAGCTTTGCCGTTCGGGGATCAAGGGCTGCCGTATGCTCGTCGAGCAGCAGGAGCTTTGGCTGCGTCGATACGGCCATGACGAGTGACAGCGACTGGCGCTGGCCGCCGGAGAGGAGTCCAACCGGCATATCCAGCCGCTTTTCAAGGCCGAGGTTGAGTTCGGCAAGCTGGTCGCTGTATCTGGCGCGCCGTGCGGCGGTGAGACCATAGGAAAAGCCGCGTGGTTTGCCGCGCAGTTCCGCCAGCAGCATGTTTTCGCCGATGGTCATCGTCGGCGCCGTGCCGATCATCGGATCCTGGAACACCCGGGCAATGAACTGCGCGCGACGATGGGCGTTGAGTTTTGTGACATCCTGGCCATCGATGGAGATGCGGCCGGAATCCAGCGGCAGCTTGCCGGACACCGCATTGAGAAAACTCGACTTGCCCGCACCATTGCTACCGATAACGATGCAGAAATCTGCCGGCTTCAGTGCGATATCAAGACCGTCAAGCGCCCGGCGCTCATCCTGCGTGCCGCGATAGAAAATCTTGGTGCCGCCAGTTACGGCTAGCATATCTGTCGTCATGTATAAGCCTCGTAAACCAGAGCAATGAGCCCTGTAACAAAAGTTCCTGCGCCTTCGCTGGCGCAGGAACTATATGCTTGTAGACAAAAGTAGAAGGCTTATTTGACGAAGCACTCACAATCTTTGAGGCTATCCGGGACTTTCTGGCCAGTTTTCGCCAGAACAGCCTCGTTGATCAGTGCCGTATGATCCTCGTATGTCGGCTTGATCGGGGCAAGGCTTGCCGGAGACTTGCCTGCAATGATCTCGGAAGCGAGCTTTGCCGCATTCTGGCCGACCTTCGTGTAGGAAACCTCGAAAGCAGCGGCGACGAGACCATCACGGACGGCCTGGGCGGAGGCATTAACAATCGGGATGTTGACGTTGAGCGCGGCGGCAGCAACAGCAGGAACAGCTGGCTGAACCAGATTCGAACCCGGCACATAGATCACATCCGCCTTGCCGGCGAGCGAGCTGACACGGATCGGAATATCATTTGTGTTATCGATACCGACCTCCACCAGCTCCATTCCTTCGGCGGCAGCAGCCTCCTTGATCAGCTTCAGCACTGCAACGTCATTGTCTTCGCCGGGATTATAGAGATAGGCGAGCCGTTTTGCGTCCGGCAGCAACTTCCTGATGAATTTTACCACCGAGCCGACGTCCTGCAGGTCGGACGCGCCGGTCATGCCGGTATCGCCGGCTTCCCAGGAAGGTGTCAGTTTGGCCGCAACCGGGTCGGTCACAGCCGCAAATACAACCGGCGTGCCGGAGTTGCCAACGATCTGCCGGGCGCCCTGAGCGACCGGTGTCGTCACAGCAAGGATAAGCTTCGGACTCCCGGAAACGAGCTTGGTGACCATCTGCGGGATAAGCGTCGCGTCAAAATTGACCTGCAGCTCGTCGTAGACGGCATCAGCGACGCCAAGCTTTGCAAGCTCCGCCTTGAAAGCAGCGACTGTTTCGTCCAGCTGCGGGTGCTTGCCAAATTGAGCAACGCCGATCTTCGTTTCAGCAAAGGCTGTTCCGAGGCCGAGGCCTATTCCAAGTGCCGCGGCGAGCGCTGTGCGCACCATATGCTTTGCGCCGATCATCGATATTTCTCCCTTTTTTGTTTGGTCCCGCCTCCAGAGGCTTGAAAATAATATAACAAGCGTGAAATGATATACAATACTAAATGCCACAAGGCCGAAGGGGAAACGATGGCCGAGAGCGTGAAATCTGAAAGCCTTTATGCGGCGCTGCGATCCCGCATTCTCAACGGAGGGTTGCGACCGGGCCAATCGCTGCGCTTGCGCGCGCTCGCCCAGGAGCTTGGCAGCAGTGCAACTCCTGTGCGGGAAGCCTTAAACCGCCTGCACGCTGAAAACTTTGTTACAACCGAAGCCAACAAGGGCTTTCGGGTCGCGACCGTAACACTTGAAGAGCTTGAAGATCTTAAATCGGCGCGCTCGGCTATAGAAACCCAACTTCTCGTGCGCTCCATCGAAAAGGGTGACGGTAATTGGGAAGTCAATCTGGTCGGTGCGCATTATCGCTTGTCCAAGTGTCAGGTACCCAACTCATTTTCCCAGTCGGAAGCGATAGACCTTTGGGACGCCGCGCACACGGAGTTTCACTTTGCGTTGATCGCTGGCGCTTCCTCGATCTGGCTGATGAATTTCGCGCAGCAGATCAATGCGCAGTTGCAGCGCTATCGCCGCCACATCATCCTGCGTATCGATCACCTCAATCGCGCCGCTGAACAAAAGGGAGGCCACGTACTCGGCGTGTTGTCACGGGAGGCGCTGGGGATCGATGCACATACCGCACTCATGCAAGCGGCGCTCGATCGCGACAAGATAAAGGCGGAAGCCCTGATGGTGGATCATGTGCGCCTTGCGAAGGAGGCTTTTCTGAAGCTCGCCAAGGCCGGCGGCATCTCAGGATTTGACGCGGCCGCCTGATCTGAAAAGAGGAAAGAGATGCACAGCACCATAGCCAAGATCGACGCCGAGCAGGCGGACTTCACCGATCCATTGCGCAGTTACCGCGACAGGTTCGACCTGCCCGATGGCGTGCTCTACCTTGACGGGAATTCCCTTGGTGCCTTGCCGAAAACGGTCAGGCAGCGAGTGGCGAAGACAATCAGCGAGGAGTGGGGTGAACAACTGATACGCAGCTGGAACACTGCCGACTGGGTGCATCTTCCCCAGCGGGTCGGTCGGAAGATCGCCAACTTGATTGGCGCAGGAGATGGGTCTGTTGTTAGCGCAGACAGTACCTCAATCAATCTGTTCAAGGTCCTGTCCGCCGCGCTTGATCTCAATCCGGGCCGCAGCAAGATCATTTCCGAACGGGATAACTTCCCAACCGATCTTTACATTGCGCAGGGCGTTGCAAAGCAGATCGGCAAGGGCCATCGCCTGGTCCTGTCTGACGCGCCGCCGGATATTCCGGACATGCTGGATGAAGATGTGGCGGTACTGATGCTGACCCATGTCAATTATCGAAACGGCTACCGCCACGACATGGCAGCGCTCACCAAGATGGCACATGACAAGGGCATCCTGGTCATCTGGGATCTGTGCCATACGGCCGGTGCCATGCCCGTCGACCTCAGTGGCGCAGGCGCCGATTTCGCCATTGGCTGCGGTTACAAATACCTGAACGGCGGCCCGGGTGCGCCGGCGTTTCTTTATGTTAATCCGCGCCATATGGGTGGGTTCCGCCAGCCGCTTTCCGGCTGGTTCGGGCACCGCGCTCCATTCGACTTTGACTCGTCCTACGCACCGTCAAGCAACATCGAGCAGTATCTCTGCGGAACCCCTCCCGTACTTGCCATGGTGGCCATGGATGAGGCGATGTCGCTTTGGGACGATGTCGACATGACGGCGGTGCGGGCAAAATCTGTCACCCTGTGCGATTTATTCATTCAGGAAGTCGACAGCTTTGCCGATGAATTCGGATTGACGCTGGTGACACCCCGCGATGCGGACCAGCGCGGCAGTCAGGTGTCCTATTCCTGCGACAATGGCTACGCCATCATGCAAGCCTTGATTGCCCGCGGCGTCATCGGTGATTTCCGTGCGCCGGACATTATTCGCTTTGGCATGACACCGCTTTATCTAAGATTCACCGAAGTCAAGCAGGCCGCGGCGATACTTAAAGATATCCTTGAGACCCGTGCCTGGGACGCACCTCAATATCAGGTGAGGGGAGCCGTCACATGACACGGACACCCTATGATCCGGAAGCTGAAGGCGCGCAGATGTCGTTCGGCGGTCATATGTCCTATGGGGACTATCTGCATCTGGACAAGATTCTGACCGCACAATCTCCCCTTTCGGATGCGCATGACGAGATGCTTTTCATCGTACAGCATCAGGCATCGGAAATCTGGATGCGGCTGGTCATCCACGAGCTCACATCGGTCTGCGATCACATTGCAAGGGATGATCTGGCCCCGTCCTTCAAAATGCTGGCGCGCGTTTCGCGCATCCTCGACCAGTTGAATTCAGCATGGGATGTCTTGAGGACAATGACGCCAAGCGAATACACGACATTTCGCGAAGCGCTCGGCATGTCGTCGGGTTTCCAGTCATTCCAATATCGGGCGATCGAATTTCTTGCCGGCAACAAGAATGCGGCAATGATGCGCCCACACGAACACAGGCCGGCAATTCACGCATGGCTCAAGGAAATCCTTCAGGCGCCCAGCATTTACGACCAGTCGATTCGGCTTTTGGCCCGCAAGGGTTTTGCCATCGACAAATCCGTAACCGACCGCAATTGCGCGCTGCCCTATCACGCCAATGACAGCGTACGTGATGCATGGTTGACAATCTACCGCGATCCAGAAGCACACTGGCCTCTTTACGAACTGGCGGAAAAACTGGTGGACTTTGAAGACTATTTCCGCCGCTGGCGCTTCAACCATGTCACGACGGTGGAGCGCATTATCGGTTTCAAGACTGGTACCGGCGGAACATCAGGCGTCAATTATCTGCGCAAGATGCTTGACGTCGTGCTCTTTCCTGAATTGTGGAACGTGAGGACGGATCTTTAAGCCGCTCGTTTGTCGATAGCAACGCAATCCATGGCAGATTTGGCATGGATGTGGTTGCTGTGTGCAAAACCATGCTTGGCGATCGCAGCGAGATCATCATCCGGCTTGATGGGACGGGACCACCAATTGTCGTCGAGTGTCCATCCTTGCGCCGTCGCACTTTCGACCTCGGAACTGTCTGGTCGCAGTACACAGGATTCGTGCACGATACGGGCGTTGGGCGAACGTTTGCTCATCATCGTCCTGCCGCGTGCCAGCGCACTCGCCTCGTCTTCGGCGATAACAAGCTGATGGAACAGATGACGTGTCTGTTTATACTTTGTCAGATAAGCGAACTTGACTTGATAGGCTGGCACACCATGCTCCCGTCATCAAAGACTCGGTCGTTAACCATTTATTAATATTGATTGCGAACCAGTCTTTTTCAAGGAGCGGATAGTTTTGCACAGATAAATTTTCTATTCTGAGGAACCACCGACGTTCTCTAACAGATTGTTATCATGGTTGAAATTCGGCTTGTTTCGCGCACGAAATAAAAGCTACTCTGACTTTGCGCCAGAACGGTCGAATTTCTCCATATCAATATCGACCTTCACGCCCCGTAGACCAGTTTGTCCTGGCGGGCCCTGAGTTCAACGATCTTCGAGCCTTTCGCGGGAGCGGCATTGGCGCTGGTGATCAGTTCGCCCTTCCTGATCGGGGCGGTGACGCTGCCGCCCTGCAACAGGCCGCAGGGAATGGCACCGGCGACGCGCGCTTCGCCCGCCGTCATGATCCAGGCGCGGTAGCAATATTCGCCAATCGCATCGAGCCTGTCGCCGGGTCTCAGATCCTTCTTGGCCACGGCGCAGACCTCGGCCACGGGCTTGGCGAGCGGCACCATGTCGGCCTTGCCGTAAAGCACGACGCGGGCGCAGGTCAGCGGCACCTCGAGCGAGGTCAGATGATAGGGCCTATGGAAGGTGAAGTAGGGACCCTTGCCCATCTTCAGGTCTTCCATGCGCTCCGATATGCGCGGATGCGACATGTCGGCAACGACGAAGACGCCTGGCGCCACGCCCTTGCCGATCGAATAATCGACGACACCGACCCTTGACAGCACCCCGCCATCCTTTTCCGGCACAAGCACCTTGGACAACTGGTCGAGCGTTGCCGCCGGGCCATGCATGCCCGGCTTGTCGGGGACGAGCCCGGTGGCATTGGCGATCGCCGCCATCTCCACCATGGTCTTCGAGCCATCGACGAATTCGACCAGCATGCGCACATTCATGTGGCGGCGTTTGGCTTCTTCTTCGTAATCGTCGGGTATCGCATCGATGTTGAGCGGGTTGTTCTTGCCCTTGCCGGCGGCAACGATCGGATGGCCCATGGCCGAGACGAACTCGATCAGCTCCATGCACGAGGACGGTTCGTCGCCGGCCCCGAGCGAATAGGTGACGCCGAGCCGGTCCGCCTCGCTCTTGAGGTAGGCGCCGATGGTCACGTCCGCCTCGACATTCATCATCACCAGATGCTTGCCGTGCTCCATCGCCTTGAGGCCGATCTCGGCCCCGACCGCCGGCACCCCGGTCGCATCGATGACCACGTCGATCAGGCCGTTCTCAAGGATCAGGTTGGCATCGTCGGTGACGGCGATCTTGCCCGCTTCCATCGCCGCGCTCAGCGCCGCAGCATTCGAGACCTCGCGCGAATGGCCTTCCTCCTGATAGGCGATGTCGACGGCCTTCAAGGCACCCTGCAGATTGAGTTCGGAAATCGCCCCGATCTCGATGCCGGGCATATGCGCCACCCGCGTGACGATGTCGGTGCCCATCTCGCCCGAACCGATCAGGCCGATGCGGATCGGACGGCCCGTATCCGCCCGCGCCTGCATGTCCCGCGCCAATCCCGTCAATGCAACATTCGTAGCCATGATGTCTCCTCCAGTCCGTTGCCGACCGGCATAGGACGGGAAACCGCGATTGGCAAGCCAGACTGGGAGTTCTCAGGTTCAATGCTCCCGGGCCACAAGGGTACTGCGGGAGAGTTTTGCCTGCAGGATTACGACCACCAGCAGGAAGAGGCCGCGGATGACCGATTGCCAGTAGGCAGAAAGCGAGATCCAGCCCTTGCCGTTTTCGAAGTTAAGCACATTGAAGAGGATGCCGAGCAGCAGCACACCAGCCAGCGTGGCACCAACGGAACCCATGCCCCCTGTCAAAAGGGTCCCGCCCACCACAACCGCAGCGATGGCGAAAAGCTCCCAGCCAACGCCTTCGATGGGTTGGCCAGCACCAAATTGCGAAGCGAGGATGACACCGGCAAGCCCCGCAAGACCACCACTGGCGAGATAGACCAGGAACTTTATCCGGTCGGCAGGAAGCCCCATCAGCCGCGTTGCGTCCTCATTGCCGCCGACGGCGAGTATGCCACGGCCGGTACTGGTGTAATTGAGGACGACCCAGCCAACGACATAGGCCGCGATCGCAATCCACGCGGGAATGGGAAACCCGAGGAAATTGTCCTGGCCAATTGAGGTAAACCCGCTTTCATAGGAAACCGAGACTGACTGATTTTCGGCGAACAAAAGCGCGGTGCCGCTGGCCGCCAGCATCATTGCCAGCGTCGCAACGAAGGGCATGATCCGTAGGCGCGTCACCAGCATCGCGTTGATAAGGCCCACGCAGAGGCCCACGCCGACACCGGCGCCAAGGCCGATCCAGACGCCATGCGGACTGGCCAGCGCCGCGACCACACTGCCGAGCGCAGCGGTCGAACCGACTGACAAGTCGATGCCACCGGTCATGATGACAAAACACATGCCGAGTGCGACCAGTGCAAACATGGAATTGTAGCGAAGGACACTGGTGATGTTGAAGAACCCGAGAAAGTTATCATAGCGGGCCCAGCCGAAGAGGATGAGCAGCAGCAACGCCAGAACGACGCCATAGCTGCCGAGGAGGGAAATCAGACGTGACCTAGTCATGTGCGCCTGCCTTGTTGCTGGATCCACACCGCGAGCACGATGATCCCCGCCTTGACCACCAGTGCCGCGGCGTCCGGTACACCGTTAGCAAGCAGCGTGTAACGGACAAGCTGGATCGTCATTGCACCAAGGAGTGTGCCGACAATCGTTGCCTTGCCTCCGCTCAGCAAAGTGCCCCCGACTGCGACCGCCGCGATGGCGTCAAGCTCCATCCCCAATCCAACCAGATTGGCGTCGCTTGACGAGTTGATCGCGATAACGACAAGACCGGCAACGCCGGCACACAGCCCGCTAATCGCATAGACCACGAGCTTTACCCTGGACACGGCAATACCGGACAGTTCCGCTGCCCGTTCATTGCCGCCAATTGCAATGATCTGGCGGCCGAATACCGTTCTTTTCAATACCCACGCGGCCGCGATGACGAGAAGCAGCATAAGCACGACCTGAACCGGGACACCGAAGACACGGGCAAGACCGATGAACTGGAACTGCGGCACCCGGAACGTCTGGAGGTTGCCATTGGTCATGACCTGGGCAATTCCACGCCCGGCAATGAACAGCACGAGTGTAGCGACGATAGGCTGGATCCGGAATTTCGCGATAAGCCAGCCGTTGAACAGGCCGAAAAGGCCAGCAACTCCGACCGAAATAACCATGGCGGCAGCGACAGCAATACCGACACTGTCGATCGGAACGATCTTGCCGAGAAAGATCATCGGTGCCAATGCACCGGAAATGGCCATCAACGATCCGACAGAAAGGTCAATGCCGCCTGTCGCAATGACCAGCGTCATGCCAACGGCCACAATAACGATTGTGCAAACTTGCGTCAGATTGACATTTAAGGTTTGCATCGTGGCGAAGTTGCGGGTGAAGGCAAGGTTGAACAGGATCAGCAGGACAAGCGCGATGATTGTTCCATAGCGCGCCAGAAAATCGAAGGGATCAAGCGGTTTCGCCAGGCGCTGCTGCCGTGTGGTATCAGTCACGATGCGGCCTCTGCGATCCGAGGTGCGTTGCCATGGGCCATAGCAGACATCAATGCGTCTTCCGTGGCCTGATTGCGATCGAACTCAGCAACGGTAATGCCTTCGCGCAGGACAAAGACACGATCGGCGCCTTCAATCACCTCTTCCAGTTCTGACGAGATCATCAAAACCGCAAGTCCCCGATCGGCAAGCGACTTGATCAGCGATTGTATCTCACCCTTGGCACCAACATCGATACCGCGAGTTGGTTCGTCGAGAATAAGCAGGGTCGGGTTCATCGCCAGCCAGCGTCCCAGCAGCACCTTCTGCTGGTTGCCGCCGGATAGTTCGCGCACTTTCTGGTCGGGGCTGGAACACTTTATGTCGAGCTGCCTGATGAATCGCTCGACGATCTTGCGTTGCGCTTTCTCGTCGATCACACCGGATTTGCTTACCTTCGGCATGAGCGCCAGCATCATGTTTTCGGCGACGCTCATCTCGGGGACAATACCCTCGCTCTTGCGGTCCTCGGTACAGAAGCCCATGCCGGCAGCGATAGCATCGGCCGGCGAGCGCGGATCGAACTCCTGTCCGCCATAATGCATGGTGCCGGCGCGCGGCCGGTCGATACCGAAGACCAGTCGAGCCGTTTCGGTCCGACCAGCCCCGAGGAGACCTGCAAAGCCGGCAATCTCCCCGCTGCGCACGTCGAACGATACATCCTGTACTGCCCGATTGACGGACAGATTTTGAGCCGACAACAGCACTTTGCCAATCTTCTTTTCATCGCGGTCGCTGAAGGCAGTGGCATGACCCTCCGCGCGGTTGATGGTGCGGCCGAGCATGGAGGAGACAAGACCGATCTTGTCGATTTCCGTCATTGCCGCTGTCTTCACGGTTCTGCCATCTCGCATGATCGTGACCCGGTCACAGACCTCGTAGAGTTCGTCCAGTTTGTGGCTTACAAACACGACGGAGACACCTTCCTGCTTCAACTGCCGGATAACGTCGAACAGTACGGTAACTTCGCGATCATCAAGCGAGGAGGTCGGCTCGTCCATGATGACGAGCTTCGCAGAGAAGCCGATGGCCCGCGCTATCGCAACCATCTGCTGTGTAGCGGTGTTGAATTCCATGAGGGGACGATCGACGTCGACACGCACATTGAAACGCCGCAACAGCGTCTCTGCTTCCTTGTGCATGCGCTTCCAATCCAGCAAGCCATAGCGCATGGCCTCGCGGCCGAGGCAGATGTTCTCCGTGATCGAGCGGTAGGGGACGAGATTGATTTCCTGATAGATCGTACTGATGCCACTGGCCTGCGCCTGTTGCGGCGAAAAGACCTCGAAGGGTTTTCCATCGAATGTGACATCGCCGGCGTCGCGGCGATAATAACCCGTCAAAACCTTGATAAGCGTTGACTTGCCGGCACCGTTTTGACCGATAAGTGCATGAACTTCGCCGCGCCCGACAGCAAAAGACGCACCGGACAAGGCAGGGATTCCGGCAAAGCGTTTGTCGATACCCGTCATCGACAGAAGGATGTCATCGTTCATTGCAAAGCCATTTCTGAGCGCAACTGACGAGCTTTCGACGTTGCAGGGCGTTCGCCGAAAGACAAGGCCAGCGTTCGACATAAGAACGCTGGCCTTGTCATAAATCAATAGGCTGTGCTCAGCAGATCCTTCGCATTGCTGGCATCGTAGAACTGGTCGGGATTGATGATCTTGTCCGGAAGCTTTTCGCCATTGGCATAAGCAACGGCCGTATCGAAGGCTTTCGGTCCGAAGCGCGGATTGCATTCAACAACTGCGGCAATTTTTCCATCGATCACCGCCTGCACCGCCTCCTTGCCACCATCGATCGACAGGACGAGAATGTCCTTGCCCGGTACCTTGCCAGCGGCCTCGATTGCGGAGATCGCACCGATCGCCATTTCATCATTGTGAGCATAAACCACATTGGCGTCGGGATGAGCCTGGAGCAGTGTCTCGGCAACCTGACGCCCCTTGTCGCGGGCGAAGTCGCCGGTCTGCGAGGCAACGATCTTGAAATCGGAATGTTTGGCGATCACATCATCGAAACCCTTCTTGCGATCGTTGGCCGGCGAGGAACCGGTTGTGCCCTCAAGTTCGATGATCGTGGTCTTGCCGTTGGCGTTTTTGACCAGCCAATCGGCAATACGTTGGCCTTCCTCGATGAAGTTCGAGCCAATGAACGTTACATAGTCCTCTCCGGCCTTGGCCAAAGATGCATCAACATTCCGGTCCAGCAGAATGACCGGAATGCCGGCATTTTTTGCAGCCTTGATTGCCGGGATGAGCGGCTTTTCCTCACGTGGTGCCAGGAAGATCAGATCGACGCCCTGGGCAATCATCGAATTGACATCGGCAACCTGCTTGGCTGCAGAGCCCGCAGCATCGGTATAAACGAGTTGCCACCCGCGCTTCTTGGCTTCATCCTGCATGCTGGCCGTCTGGGCCAAACGCCACGGATTGTTGCTCTCGACCTGCGCAAAACCAACCTTGTAGGTGTCTTTCTTCTTGAGCGGTACCGGGTCTGCCAGGGCGTTGCCACAGACAATAGCAGCGGCCAGCCCGACCGCGGATGTAAACAGCAGAGTCCGACGGGTGATAGTCATCGAAATTTCCTCCCAGAAATTCAGTTCGTGGCAATCCCACTCAAACGATCATCGCTGCTTATAAAAATTAGTCAATAATAATTTATATTGATTAGTCCAGCGATCTGAACCTAATATCGCCGTTGATTGTTGATTCAGATGAGCCGGGCGAAACACAAATGAACGATACAGTGGACAACCGAACCACTGGGAAATCAAAGCTTGCTCGTAGTGCGCCTCGACGCAAGCGTATCGGCAAGCGCGTGACAATGACTGATATTGCTCGCGTTGCCGGCTGTTCACAGGCAACAGTATCTTTCGTCCTGAACAAGACGCCGGGCATCAAGCTGGCAACCGAAACACGCGAGCGCGTGATCGAGGCTGCGCGGTCTCTCGGTTATGCAGCGCCCACCTTCGCCCATCTCGATCCAGCGGATCCGTTGCTACCTGCGACCGACGGCAAGATTGGCTTTGTCATCGATCAACTCGCCACCAGCCCGGAAGCGGTCGCGGTAATGGCAATCGAGGGCGCACGTCAGGCTTCGTGGAACGCTGGTAACATTATCCTTGTGGCGCAAACGCTCAACGATCCGGAAATGGAGCCACGCACGATAAGATCCTTGCGGGAGCAAGGGATATCGGCGTTGATCTACATGACAATTTCCACGCGCGAGGTAGTGCTGCCCGCAGCTGTCCACGAACTGGACGTACCGGTCATCCTCCTCAATTGTTACACAACCGACCATGCTTTTCCGGCTGTTGTTCCAAGTGAGATCGCCGGCGGGCAGCACTCAACCCGGCATCTGATCCAACATGGCCATCGTCGTATCGCTATGATTACTGGCGAGGCGTGGATGGAGGCGGCGCAGGACCGGCTGAAAGGCTACCGTCGGGCATTGGCTACTGCCGACATCCCATTCGAACCGGAGCTGGTAATTGAAGGTGACTGGTCGGCAAGTGCAGGATATGAGGCAACCAGGCAATTGCTGGCGCTGAAGGATCGACCAACCGCCATCTTCTGCCAGAACGACCGTACCGCGATTGGCTGCTACGAAGCGCTCAAGGAAGCGGGTTTGCGAATTCCTGAAGATATTTCCGTTATTGGCTTCGACGACGAGGAAATCTCGCGCCATCTTCATCCGCAGCTGACAACTTCGGTCCTGCCGCACCGCGCGATGGGCCGCTGGGCAATCGAACAAATGGAATCCTACGCCCGAACCCCAGGCAGACGCTATCCAATAACCAAGCTGGAGTGTCCATTGGTCGAGCGGTCATCAGTCGCCGACTGCGCCGAGAAATTGGCCTACCCCTTTTAATCCGATGTTCTGGTTTTCGCATAATCGGCACGATCGATACCGTGGCGTTGCAGCTTGTCGTAGAAAGTCTTTCGCGGGATGCCGAGCGTTTCAATGGTCAAGCGAACGTCGCCCCGGTTTGTCTTCAAGGCATCACGAATGAGTTTGGCCTCGTGCTGTTCCATTGCGTCGGGCAAGCTCATTTTGTTGGACGACTGACTGACTGTCGCTCCGTCTATTTCACTCAGACCCAGCGCAACCCTTTCAGCAAAATGCGCGAGTTCCCGCACATTACCTGGCCAGTCGTGCTCCAGTATGCGCGAGCGCACAGCCGCGGTCATTTCCGGCGGATCAGTTTTGAACCTCGCCGACGCGCGTTGCAGGAAATGGACAAACAGCAAGGGGACATCGTCCTTGCGTTCGCGCAGGGGTGGAATGGAAATAGTAACCACATTCAGTCGGTAATACAGGTCCTCCCGAAAATTATCGCGCTGTTCTGGACTGCCGAGATCGACCTTCGCGGCCGCGACGACACGCAGGTCAACCGGGCGATGTTCGTTGGTACCGAGCGGCGTGATTTCACGGGTTTCCAGAACCCGCAACAGCTTGACCTGCGTGGACAGCGGCATGCTTTCAATCTCGTCGAGAAAAAGCGTGCCGCCGCTGGCATACTCGATTCGGCCAACGCGCTTCTTCTGGGCTCCAGTGAAAGCGCCTGCTTCATGGCCGAAGAGTTCACTTTCAATAACTGTCTCCGGCAGCGCACCGCAATTGAGCGCAACGAAATTGCCTTGCCGGCGCCGGCTCCATTCATGCAGCAGGCTCGCCACAACATCCTTGCCAGTACCGGTTTCGCCGGCAATCAGCACGTCGACATCTGCGTTTGCGACATGGCGCAATGTCTTGCGCAAATTCTGCATGGCGGGGGTTTGGCCAATCAGCGGCAGCGTTTCATCTGACGATTCCAGAGCAAGCCGCAGCTGACGGTTGTCCATAACGAGCCGCCGCTTCTCCACCGCCCGCGTAATACTTTGAACGAGACGGTCCGCCGGATAGGGCTTGGCTATGAAGTCATAAGCACCTTCTTGCATGGCATCGACCGCCATATCGATATCACCATGCCCCGTAATCAGGATAACCGGAAGGTCCGGGTCCATCGTGCGCAGGCGGCGGAATAGTTCCAGGCCGTCGATATGGGGCATGCGAATATCGGTAACGACAACGCCGCCAAAATCCGGAGTGAGGTGTCGAAGAGCGCTTGTTGCATCAGCAAAGGGGACGACGGTGAAGCCGGCCAGTTCAAGCGTCTGCCTGTTGGCATTTCGCAGATCGTCGTCATCGTCTACGAAGGCGATACTCGGCAGATAATCCATCAGACGACCCTCGGGAGATGAACGGTGAATTCGGTTCCGGCACCACTGCTCTCAACTTCAATGCGACCGCCATACTCTGCTATGATGTCGTGGCAGATAACGAGACCAAGGCCAAGGCCTCGATCCTTGGATGTGTTGAATGGTGTGAACAGCGACTGCATGATCGTTTCTGGAATACCTGGGCCATTGTCGGAAACGATCAACTGGACTTCCTCTTCCGTCACCCCGGTGCGCACGGTGACCTTGCTCGCAGAGCCACCCTCGGTCGCCTCCAGCGCGTTCTGCACAAGATTGATCAACACCTGTTCAAGTCGAATGCGGTTGCCATGGACTCTGATCTCGGGCGGGGGCGTTTCCGTATTGATCTGATCGGTCCTCTGGCGAAATCGAGTGCCAAGCAGGAGTAATGCACCTTCAATCACATCGCTGACGCTGATCGGTCCAGCATCGCCCGTACCCTTGCGTGAAAAGGCGCGCAACTCGTCGGTGATGGTGCCGATGCGTTCGGTCAGACCGGCAATCGTTACCAGATTATCTTTCGCAGACTCGATCTGGTTGCGGCCAAGAAAGGTCCCGGCATTGTCTGCATAGGAGCGAATTGCAGCAACTGGCTGATTGATTTCGTGGGCGACGCCTGCCGTAACCTGCCCCAGAATGGCGAGACGATTTGCCTGCACCAACTCCTGCTGCACTGTCTGAAGCTTTGCCTCGGTTTTCTGGCGTTCCTCGGCCTGCATCACCAGTTCCGCATGTGCGGAGCTGAGATCGGCTGTCCGTTCGACAACGCGCCGTTCAAGCTCAAGCCGCGCCGCTTCCTGCTCGCGCGAACGGCGTTGTGCCAATCCACGGCGGCGGAGGAAGAAAGCGGTCAGACCGAGCAACGGCGCCAGAACAATCAATGCAAACAATTGCGCACTTCGCGTTGCATCGCTGACGGCCGCTGCAGCCGGCGTCAGCGATTGCAAGGTCCAGGTCGTGGTCGGAACCGCCGTCTGCACGCGCACGAATTCCTCAATTTTTGTCGTACCGGGCAGTCGAGCCTGGACAATATCGGGGATCGATTGCGGCGTGGCAGGAACAATGTCGAGGGGCTTGAGCGGCGCATCGCCGAACTGCAGGCTTTCGCGGATCGGACCCAGCCGGTCGGCCGAAACTTCACCCTTGGTCATAAAACGCCATTCAGGCAAACTCGTGACCAGGACAATGCCTCGCTGATCGACGACCAGCGATGGATCGCTGTTTCGGCGCCAGTCCGCCTCAAGCTCATCAAACTCAAGCTTGACGACGATGACGCCGAGCAAGCCCAAGGGACCGTCTATACGCCTCGAAATATAGAGACCGGGACGCTTGCTGACGGTTCCAAGGGCATAATGTTCCGCACTGCCCGCAGACACCGCGCCGGTGAAATAGGGACGGAAACTATAGTTGGTACCAACGAAACTTGTCGGTTCACGCCAGTTGCTGGCCGCAAGCGCCAGGCCATCGGCATCCAGTAGATAGATGACTGCCGAACGTGTTCCCGGGATCAGGCTTTCGAATTTGCGATTGACCAGTTGCAGCATGCTTGCGCTACGCGACGACAGCGCACTGATGACGTCGCGATCTTGTGAAAGCACGAAGGGTAGCGACCGTTGCTTCTCCAGCACGGTGCGCAGCAACACAGCGTTGAGTTCAGCACTGCCCTGGGCGCGCGACTGCAGTGTTTCGTAGGCACGATTGCGGCCGTAATCATTGGCAATGCGCAGCGCGCCCGCAACGATCGTTAGCGCGATCATGCCGTAGACGAGCTTCACAACAAAGCCTGTTGTGCCCTCACGAAGCCTTGGCTCTCGCAATACCGCCGCCGGATTATCCATATTTTTATTGTGCAGATATTCGCACAAACTACAAGACGATCGTGCGGATATCCGCACACATCCAGATAATCATATAAGGCACGAAATTTAAAATACACATTATTTCAGCAACTTAAAAAATTTTTTAGGATTGGCACACGACTTGCAAAAGTAATGGCAGGGTCGGCTGAGCGGCCCTGGTAACAGAGCCCGGGAGGCTGACAGGCCATTCTGCCAGACGCGGCTCACATCATGGAGGAAGTCATGAGTCCTGTGACAATTAACGCAGCGCCGCAGCCGCGCGGCAAGACACCACTGTACGCCCATCTTTATTTCCAGGTGATCGTTGCGATCACCATCGGCATCCTGCTCGGTCACTTCTATCCGGATATCGGTACCAGCATGAAGCCACTCGGTGATGCATTCATCAAACTTGTGAAGATGATCATTGCGCCCGTTATTTTCCTGACCGTATCGACCGGCATTGCCGGAATGAGCGACTTGAAAAAGGTGGGGCGTGTTGCCGGAAAGGCGATGCTCTATTTCCTGACTTTCTCGACCCTGGCACTCATCGTTGGCCTTGTCGTTGCCAATGTCGTGCAACCTGGCGCGGGTATGAACATTGACGCGGCTTCCCTCGATCCGAAGGCCGTCGCTACGTACACACAGCAGGCACACGAACAGAGCATCGTCGGCTTCCTGACCAATATCATACCGACGACAATTGTCGGTGCGTTCGCATCGGGCGATATTCTGCAGGTCCTGTTCTTCTCGGTGCTGTTCGGTCTTTCGCTCGCCATGGTCGGCGAGAAAGCTGAGCCAGTAACCAATTTCCTGCAGACGCTGGCCGCTCCAGTGTTCAAACTCGTTGCCATTTTGATGAAGGCCGCTCCCATTGGCGCCTTCGGTGCGATGGCCTTCACCATTGGCAAATACGGTATTGGATCGGTAGCCAATCTGATCTTTCTGATCGGCACGTTCTATCTGACGTCACTGCTCTTTGTGGTCGTCATTCTCGGAGCGGTTGCCTGGTATAACGGTTTTTCTATCCTGGCTCTGATCCGTTACATCAAGGAAGAACTCCTGCTTGTACTCGGCACCAGCTCATCTGAAGCCGCGCTGCCGACACTGATGGCAAAGATGGAAAAGGCCGGCTGCAAGAAGTCGGTGGTCGGCCTGGTCATTCCAACCGGTTATTCGTTCAATCTCGACGGCACCAATATCTACATGACCCTGGCTGCACTGTTCATTGCACAGGCAACGAACACGCCGCTTACTCTGACGGACCAGGTACTGCTGCTACTCGTCGCAATGTTGAGCTCAAAGGGGGCCGCTGGCATCACTGGCGCGGGATTCATCACACTGGCAGCCACATTGTCCGTCGTTCCAGCGGTGCCGGTTGCCGGCATGGCACTCATCCTTGGCATCGACCGTTTCATGTCGGAATGCCGTGCGCTTACCAATCTGGTTGGCAATGCGGTCGCTACAATCGTTGTAGCACGCTGGGAAGGTGAGCTGGATACAAACAAGCTTGCGCAGGCCATGAACGGCGACCTCGTCGATGAGGATTCACTGGTTCTCGCCAACTAACCCGGCCAAGACGTGAATGTGAGAGAGGCGGGCCCATGCGTCCGCCTTTTTCATTCGGATCGCAGATTTGCGAGCCAGTTTTGCGCATATCCATCGAAGGCATGGCCGAGGGGCACGACTTCTTCAATGGCTGGCGCGATCGAGCATTCTGCGCCGGCAAGCATCGCGGCACCGAGGCTGGTTCCAGTCGAGCCAGGCAGTGCAATGACGTCGCGGCCGGTCAGAGACTTTAGTGCTGACAAATAGGAACGATTGCGGGAGAAAGGACCCTCGACGATTGTTGGGCCCGAAGCGCCGATCAGCCCGAGACAGGTGTTGGTCATCAACGCCGTATAAAGCGAGGCGGCTGCACTCTGCTCGGCGTCCGAACGCGACTTGCCGTTCAACAGAGTTGCTTCGCGGGCGGGGTAGGGGCCGGAACCCTGCACGACGCTCGGCAAGATCATGAACTGGTCGCGGATCACCCGGTCCAGCGCCTCCGCATCGGCCTCAATCGGGGTCCCACCGGTCAGGAGGTCGAATTCGCGCCCGCCCATGAATCGTGCCGATGGAACCGCCTTGCCATAGGCGTCGACATTGGCCAGCGTGTCGCGTGCTGAGTCCAGATGGTCGAGCTTCCCACCAACGGCAAAAGACACGACCCACGTTCCGGTCGAAACAACTGAAAAGGGCGACTTCCTTCTGATCAGGTGCGGCAGCAGCGTCGCGTTTGAATCGTGAATACCGCAATAGACCGGAACAGCCTCGTCAATCCCGATTTGCCTCGCCAAAGGCAGGCGCAGATCTCCGATTTTATCGAAGGCGGATCGGGTCGGCGCCATCAGCGCGCGCAATCCTAGCCGATCGACCAGACTCGAATATTCACCCAGCTCAGGGTTCCACAAATCCGAATGGCATCCCAGAGACGTGACTTCATTCACCGCAACACCGCTCAGTCGCCACACCCAATATTGTGCATAGGTCACGATAGTTCTGACTTTACCAAACTGCTCCGGAAACTGCGTCTTCTGGTAGTGTATCTGCGCTCCGACATTGAGGCCGCCAGACAGAAAGGGCGACCGCGTCTCGGAAAAGTCTGGCCGCAGCGCCTTGTAGGCCGCACGTACTTCATCCGGATAGTTATACTCGTAATCGATCACCGGCATTGCCAATCCGTTTTCACCCAGCAGCGCGGCGGAAGCGCCGTGCGCGGTTACCGAAATCGCGTCGAAGCCGGGTGACCTGGCGAAACCGGCAAGGGACTCGATGAAGAACCCCCAGAGCGCTTCTACGTCGTAGTGCGGATAAGGGCTTTCATCGACAACACTGTTTGGCGTGCTACGTGAGGCCACCTCTAGACCGGTTGCGGCATCGACCACCACCAGCTTGGCGTTGGTTTTCCCGACATCGATGACCGCTATGCGACGATGATTGCTCATGCAGTCAGGCCAAATGGAACAGACAGACGAGCTCAGTCTGCAAAGGTGAGTTGTCTGGATTGGTCACCATGATATCGGCCATATGCGCCCACCATTTCTTCATCACCGGATGGTCAGGCAGAATATGCATGTTATGGCCTGCCTCGCGCGTCAGCACACCGAAGAGAGTGTTGCTGGCGCGGTCGAGATGGATCGAATAGTCGCTTACACCTGTCTCGTGCAGCAGATCGACGAGTTCCGGCCAGATTGCGTCGTGGCGCCTTTTATATTCCGCTTCCATCCCAGGATTGAGCGTCATCGTGAACGCGTATCTTTCTGTAGCGCTCATGCGTGTTTCCTGTGCCTGAATTGCCTGATGATGATCGGGAGGGTGATGGTGACGATCAAAAGCAGGCCGATGAAAATCGACATGACGATGCCCGGTACGTTCAGGAGGCCAAGACCAAATGTGACAAGGCCCATGACGAACGCGGCGATCACGACGCCACCTATGGTTCCGGAGCCACCAAGAATGGAGATACCGCCGAGCACCACCATAGTGACGATCTCAAGCTCCCAGCCCTGCGCGATTGAAGGACGCGTGGAGCCGAGACGCGATGTCAGGCAAACGGCGGCAATGCCCGACATAAAACCGGTCAGGAGGAACAGGACGAACTTGATCCGCTCGACACGAATACCGGAGAACCGTGCCGCGAATTCATTATTGCCGATGGCATAGACCCGGCGGCCAAAATTGGTGGCATGCAGCAGGACCGCAAACAGAATTGCGAACAGAACAAACAGCACAAACTCGAAGGAAATGACCCAGACGACATATCCTTGCCCGAAATAGGCAAAGGACGCCGGATAGCCGCCATAGGCCTTGTCACCAAGGACGATGTAGGCGATGCCGCGGAAGAGGCTCATCGTGCCGATGGTGACGACGATCGACGGAAGGCGCAGGCCTGCGACCAGTATCCCGTTGATTGCTCCGCAGCCGATGCCAACGCCGATCCCGATGGCGACGAGACCAGGTGTGCCGATCCCTGCCTGCGCTGCGGCACCCATGGCAGTCGAGGCAAGCGCAATGATCGCGGCGACCGAGAGGTCGATCTCCCCCGAGATGATCAGGAGCGCCATGGCGAACGCAACCATGGCCTTTTCAGTGAAATTAAAGGTGGCGTCAGACAGGTTCCACGCATTGAGGAAATAGGGAGAAGCCAGGGAGTTGGCGATGAAGATCAGAACGGCCACGGCAAAGAGCAGGGCCTCCCAACTGGCAAACAGCCGGCTCGCTGATGTGCCGAGGCGGTCAGGAATACGTCGTGCCTGGGGTACTACGCTCATACTGCCTTACCCTCTTGTTGTGTGTAGCAAAGTTGGCCAAACTTGTTGCACGCAGGCGACGCGGCTATGGCTATCATGCTGGCTGTCCGCGATGGCTCCGGTGGCTTTGCCGGTCGTGTCGCCACACCCGTTCGACCGCTGATTACGCGATGCCCCTGATGGCTATGTAAGGCAATGCTGGCGAAACGGGCCGCGTTTGACCGGACAAGTTTAAGGGAGGCCCCATGCGTTATTTTGCCGGTATAGATGTTGCCAGGGATCTTCACTGGATTTGCGTTATTGATGCAAACGCAGATGTTCATCTTGATCGCGCCGTTGCCAATACGCAGGAAGATATCGACCACCTGATTGGCGAGCTGGGTAAATTCCGCGATGACCTGACTGTCTGTCTCGATATCATGGGATCTATCGCGACCTTTCTGGAGGCGGCCCTGCTTGCGGCCGGCTTCCAACTCGTGCACGTGCCCGGCATAACGGTGAACAGGGCTCGAGACGGATTTGGCAACAAGGAAGCCAAGTCCGATCCGAAGGATGCCCGTGTCATTGCCGAACAAGCGCGCACGCGCCCGAACTTGCGTCCTGTAGAGCATGATGATGAGACCACCATTGCTGTCAGGGTATTGGTCGGACGCCGCCGCGATCTTGTCGAGGAACAAACCAGGCGCATCGCGCGTCTGCGCCGTCTTGTCGGCAGCATTCACCCCGGCCTGGAAGGGACGCTCGACTTTACAACAGTGGGACCGCTGCATCTTCTGACACGCTTCGTCACGCCAGCAGAGATACGTCGTGCCGGAACCAGGCGGCTTCTCTCCCACGTTCAAACTCGCTCTGGCCTGCCCAACCGCGCGGCTCTGGTGGAAATCGCGCTCAATGCCGCCAAGGCCCAGCATACGGTTGTTCCAGGAGAAGCGGCTATGGCCGCAATTGCTCGGGAGCTTGCCGGGGAGGCCCTTGCCGTCAAGGCGCGGCTGACCCGGTTGGACAAAGAATTGGAGGCCTTGCTCAACCTCCACCCTGATGCGGCCCTCATCCGTAGCCTGCCAGGCATGGGGGCCATCTTGACGGCCAGTTTCATCGCCACGGCAGGCAATATCACGCGCTTCAGATCGGCGGATGCGATGGCGGCGGCGGCCGGTCTGGCGCCCGTTATCCGACAGTCCGGTTACAGCCGGACATGGCGACGAACCTTTGGCGGCGACAAGGACCTCAAGCGCGTCTTCTTCCAAAGCGCCTTTTGCGCTTGTGCGGCAGGAGACCCTGTTTCCAAAGCCTTCTACAATCGAAAACGGCGTGAGGGGAAACATCACACACAAGCCCTGATCGCGCTGGCCAGAAGACGGGTGAGCGTGCTGTGGACGATGCTCAAAACAAGATGCCCATTTGATCCTGAGAGAGCTATTTCTGCTTGACTTCAGCATTACGCAGCCACCTCGATCTGTTCAGACGCGCCGCGGTCACGCAGGATGATGCGACCGCGACGACGCTCCTGGCGCGCATTGAAGATCACTGCGGCGATGATAACGGATCCTGAAATTGCCATCTGCGCGAAGGGTGAAATGTTGATGACCGGCAACGCATTCTTGATGACACCCAGAAACATCGCGCCGATGACAGCACCCGCAACCGAACCAATCCCTCCGAGCGTCGAGATGCCCCCGATGACGCAGGCGGCGACGGTATCGAGTTCGAAGCCTGCTGCTATGTCGACGTAGGCGACTGCATAACGCGATACCCACAGATAGGCGCACAGGCCAGCAAGAGTGCCGGAAATGACGAAGGCATAAAACCGCGTGCGCCCGACATCGATCCCCGCATAAACCGCCGCCGTTGGATTGCCGCCCGAGGCGTAGATGGCCCGGCCAAGAAACGTCCGTGACATCACCAGATACATCAGCGCGATAATGATTATCGCAATCCAGCCCAAGACAGGCAGGCCGAGAATCAGCTGCCGCGGCGTTCGCAGGAACGGCTCTGTCATCTGGTGTGCGTTTACCCAGGCCCCGCCGGAGAGGACAAATGCCATGCCACGATAAATGGTAAGCGTACCAAGTGTCACGACGATCGACGGGATGTTAAGCTTCCAGACAAAAAGGCCGTTGATAGCGCCGAGCACTGCTCCGATGCCGATCGCTACGAGGATGATCAATATAAGTGGAAGTTGCGGATACCCCGCATTCAGCATGCCTATCGCCATGCCGGTGAACGCCACATTCGCAGCAACCGACAAATCAATGGATTTTGTCAGGATCACCGTCATCTGCCCAAGCGCAAGAATGATCAGAATGGACGTATCGTTGAATATGTTGGCGAGGTTGCCCACTCTTGCGAAGCCAGGCGAGCGCGCAGAGAAGGCGGCGAGCAAAACGGCTATGATGACCACCAGCAGCATCTCGCGGCGTTTGAATAGTTGCTTGATCATCTTACGTCCTCACGCATTGCCGGTTGCAGCGCGAACCAGCGCCTCAGCGCTCATATGATCGCGCTCGTATACGCCTGCCGACAGACCCTCGCGCATGACGAGAACCCGATCCGACATGCCCAGGATCTCGGGCAGTTCCGAGGAGACCATGATGATGCTGAGACCTTCGCCGGCGAGCTCACTGATGAAGGCGTGAACCGCCGCCTTGGAACCAATATCAATACCTTTGGTCGGCTCGTCCAGGATCAGAATCTTCGGATGTGTCGCCAGCCACTTGCCGATGACGACTTTCTGCTGGTTGCCGCCGGAAAGCGTGCCGACGGGTACCGATAACGCGGCAGCCCTCAGGTCGAAGCGTTCGGCATACTTCCGCGCCAGGGCAAATTCCTCCGCCGCCCGGAGGAAGCCCGAGCGCGACGTCCGCACCAGGGATGGCAATGAGATGTTCTGGTAGATGGGCAATTGTAGTACCGCGCCGTGGCGGCCACGCTCTTCCGGCACATAGACGATGCCAGCCTTGATGGCATCACCGGGCGAGTGGATTACGATCTTCTTGCCGTCGAGCTTCAACGTGCCGCTTGACGGCCTTGTGACGCCGAACAACGACTGGCAAATCTCTGAGCGGCCGGCGCCGACGAGGCCATAAATCCCGAATATTTCGCCCTTCTTGAGCGCAAAGCTGATGTCGCGAAACTCGGTTGGATGCGTGTAATTCTCGACGGAAAGAACGGTCTCCCCCAGAGGAATGGCTACCTTCGGGAAGGCGTGTTCGATCGAGCGGCCAACCATTAGTCGCACGATCTCGTCCTGTGCCACGCCGGCAAGAACACCGCTGCCGACCGCCTTTCCATCACGGAAGACGGCAAAATTGTCAGCGATCTCGTAGACCTCATCAAATTTGTGGCTGATGAAAAGAATGGCCTTGCCGTGCGATTTGAGGCGTTTGACGATCTGGAACAGGTCATCAACCTCCTTGCGCGACAGCGCTGCGGTCGGCTCATCCATAATGACGATACGGGCATCGACAGAGAGGGCCCGTGCAATTGCCACCAGATGGCGTTGAGCGATAGACAGATCCTTTAGCCGTGTGCGCGGATCGATATTGCTCTCAAGCGAGTGCAAGAGGGCGAGGGCGCGCGCATTCACTGCCTTCCAGTTAACGAAGCCGAGCCGTGTCTTGGGCGCATGGCCAAGGAATATGTTCTCGGCAACAGACAACTCGTCGAACAGTACCGTCTCCTGATGGATGGCGGTGACACCGAAGTCGATCGCGTCCTGTGCGTTGGCAAAAGCTACCGGCGAACCGTCGACATGAATTTCACCTTCGTCCGATTGATAGATTCCGGTCAGTATCTTGACGAGTGTCGATTTCCCCGCACCATTTTCACCGATAAGTGCCGTCACCTTGCCAGCGTACAGGGCGATATTGACGTCGCTGAGCGCCTTGACGCCGGGGAACGACTTGGAAATGCCCCGCATCTCCAGAAGTGGCGTCTCCAGCAAAGGCTCGGACAGGGAAATTTGATTCATTGATCATACCACAAGAGATAATTTGCCCGGCGGAAAGTCCGCCGGGCCGATAGCAAGTTCTCAGGATCAGAAGATCTTGGAGAACTCGTCGATATTCTTGGCATTGTAAACGAATGGATCAGCCATGGCCGCCTCACCATTGTCGCCAATCTTGATCTTGCCCATCCGTCCGGCTTCGATTTCGCTTCCCGGTGCACCGTCGGATTCGCCCTTGACCAGGCGATAGGCGATTTCAGTTGCCGAATAACCGAGATCGATCGGATTCCAGATTGCGAATTCCTTCGTCGCCCCCGATTTAATGGCGCCGGCCATTTCGGAAGGCAGGCCGAGGCCCGTAACATAGACATCGCCGATCTTCTTGGCATCGGCGACAGCCTGCGATGCGGCAAGAACGCCAACTGTGGTTGGAGCAACGATGACCTTGACGTTCGGCTGTGAGGTGAGAAGCCCCTGCGCCTCGCGGTAGCTCTTGTCGGAAAGGTCGTCACCATAGACGGTGGTCACCAGATTGAGGCCAGGGAAATTCGGCAACTGCTTTTTCATTTCCTCGATCCAGGTGTTCTGGTTGGTCGAGGTTGTCGTTGCGGAAAGGATGGCGAAATCGCCCTTGCCGTCCTTCAGGTGGTTTGCAGCGAGCTGCAGGCACATCTTGCCGATCAGTTCATTGGAGGACGGATTGAGATGCATGATGCGTCCGTCCTTGGCCACCGCTGAATCCCACGAAATGACTTTGATCCCGCGTGCTGCGGCCTTCTTCAATGCCGGCACCAATGCATCAGGATCGTTGGCCGATACGGCAATAGCATTGACGTTCTGGGCGATCAGCGCATTGATGACTTCGATCTGCCCTTCAGCCGTCGTGGATGTCGGGCCGGTATAAATGACCTCGACGTCTCCCAGTTCCTTCGCCGCTTCCTGCGCACCCTTGTTGGCGGCTTCGAAGAAGCCGTTGCCAAGCGATTTGACGACGAGGCCGATCTTGACTGTTTCGGCCTGCGCCTGCGATGCCAGCATGGCAAGGGCCAGTGCCGATCCCAATGCGAGTTTCTTGAAAAGTTTCATAATCTGTCCTCCCAGAAATTGAACCACTTACTTGCCTTGTCCGCCGCAGCGCTCACGCGACTGAAACGGAATTTCTTGCCTTGTCCTGATTGACCTTCGCAATGATGAGCTGAACGCCGGCATCCTCCACCATTTTCCGATCCCCGTCCGGAATACCCTCATCGGTGATGATTGTTGTCACACGCTGCAACGGACACAGGATCAGGCTCGACCGACGAGCAAATTTCGTTGAATCGACCAGCAGCACCAACTCATCGGCCTGATTGATCAACTTCTGTTCGCCCTGAATGATCAGCGCGTCGGATTCCATCACCCCAAAGGGCCCGACGCCCTGCGAACCCATGAACATGCGCTTGCCGTAGAAATTTCGCGTCACGTCGTTATCGAATGGCGAGAGGATAATGCTCTGCTCACGGTAAATCGCACCACCGGGGACGGTGACTGAACTTTTGGAGTTCTTCACCAGGTGCTCGGCGATGGCAAAGGAATTGGTCATGACCTGCAGGCGGCGAGAGGAGAGAAAATGCACCATCTGAAAGGTGGTCGTCCCGCCATTGATGATAATGGCGTCGCCCTCCTCGCACAGGGCCACGGCCTCACGGGCGATTGCCCGCTTCTTGTCTGCATTTTCGGATTCGGAAACGTGGAAATGACGGCCGGCGAGGGGCGTTAATTGAGGCGGATGTACTGCCTCGGCGCCACCGCGCACCCGGCGTAACTTACCTTTGACATGGAGTGAGGCGATGTCACGGCGGATCGTTGCCTCTGAAGCTTCGGTCAGCTCCGCAATGTCCTGAATGGTGATGACCGGCTTTTCCTGAACAGCGCTCAGAATGATACGGTGGCGCTCACGCTCGTGCATCTTGGTTCTCCTCCTGCGACAATCTATTGCGCAAATATATGATCAGTGTCAATCAACTTCAGTCAAATAATTTCATATTGCACTGCACAATCGCAATATTATGATTGATTATGATCGTTTCTGATTGACATCAAAACCCGTTCTGCTCCATAGCTATGGTAAATCCGCGGCAGCTGCGGCTCGCCCGGCGACATGAACTATCGGGAGGACAGTATGGCAGACAGGATCCAACTTCTGGATAATCGTTGGGATGATCAAAAGGCCGCTGGCCTGGATGAGCCCGGCAAGCTGCTTTATCGTTCAAATCTGCTCGGAGCCGATAAGCGCATCACCAATTACGGCGGCGGCAACACGTCTGCGAAGGTCACCGAGACGGATCCCCTGACCGGGAAATCGGTCGATGTGCTATGGGTCAAGGGGTCAGGCGGTGATGTCGGTACGATCAAACTCGACGGCTTTGCGACCTTGTATATGGAGAAGCTGCAGTCGCTGAAGTCGATCTACAGGGGCGTTGAGGATGAAGACCGGATGGTGGGTTTCCTGCCGCATTGCACTTTCAATCTCAACAGCCGCGCGGCGTCTATCGATACGCCATTGCATGGATACGTTCCCTTCAAGCATGTGGACCACATGCATCCGGATGCGATCATTGCCATTGCTGCATCAAAGAACTCGCGCGAATTGACGAATGAGATCTTTGGCGACGACATCGGCTGGCTGCCCTGGCGCCGCCCAGGATTCCAGCTTGGCCTCGATCTCGGCGCTTATGTGGCTGCCCACCCGAAATCCAAAGGCGTGGTTCTCGAGAGCCACGGTCTCTTCACCTGGGCGAACGACGCCAGGGAATGCTACGAACTCACACTTGAAATCATCAACAAGGCCATCGTCTGGTTCGACCAGAAAACGTCCGGCAAATCGGTCTTTGGCGGAGGCGCAACTGAGAGCCTTGATGCTGCCGCGCGCAGGACTATCGCAGCAAGGCTCATGCCTGAAATTCGCGGCAAGATTGGCGTATCAGAACGCAAGCTTGGTCATTTCGACGATCAGACAGCCGTACTTGAATTCGTCAACTCAAAGGCATTGCGCCCGCTCGCAGCACTCGGCACCAGTTGCCCCGACCATTTTCTGCGGACAAAGATCCGGCCGCTGGTGCTCGACTTCGACCCGGCAAACCCAGACGCCGATGCCGTTGTGGCATCTCTCGATAATGCATTAGAGGCATATCGTGCAGACTATGCCCGCTATTACAACGACTGCAAACATGCCAATTCGCCGGCCATGCGCGACCCAAACCCCGTGATCTTCCTCATCCCGGGCGTGGGCATGCTGTCATTTGCCAGGGACAAGGCCACCGCGCGTATCGCGGGTGAATTTTATGTCAACGCGATCAATGTCATGCGCGGCGCCTCGTCGGTCTCTGAGTATCAGGGGCTGCCTGAGCAGGAGGCATTCAACATCGAATACTGGTTGCTCGAAGAGGCCAAGCTGCAGCGCATGCCGAAGCCCAAATCGCTGGCAGGTCGCGTCGCGTTCGTCACCGGGGGTGCCGGCGGGATCGGACGTGCCACCGCCGAGCGGCTATTGGGGGAGGGGGCGTGTGTCGTCCTGGCCGATATCGACGCCGAAGCCCTCAAGGCCACGCACGAGGAGTTCGCCAAGCGATATAGTGAAGATGCGGTGCGCAGCCTGCAATTGAACGTGACAGACGAGGTTGCAGTCATAGCCAGCTATGCCGATGCGTCGGTCGAGTTCGGCGGCGTCGATATTCT
This sequence comes from uncultured Alphaproteobacteria bacterium, assembly GCA_963777425.1. Taxonomy (GTDB): domain Bacteria; phylum Pseudomonadota; class Alphaproteobacteria; order Rhizobiales; family Rhizobiaceae; genus Phyllobacterium. The sequence goes on from CAVZQS010000005.1 coordinate 149,751, forward strand.
TGTTTCGAACGCTGGCATTGCATCTTCGGCTCCGATCGAGACGACTGAGCTTTCGATGTGGACTCGCAACATGGACATCCTCGCGACGGGATACTTCCTGGTCTCGCGCGAGGCATTCCGCCTGTTCCGGCGACAGAAGATCGGCGGCAACGTCGTGTTCGTCGCGTCCAAAAATGGCGTCGCCGCATCCCCCAACGCCAGCGCCTATTGTGCAGCGAAGGCCGCGGAAATCCATCTTGCTCGCTGTCTTGCGCTCGAAGGCGCGGAAGCCGGCATTCGCGTCAACACGGTCAATCCGGACGCAGTGCTGCGTGGCTCCAAGATATGGAACGGCGAATGGCGTGAGCAACGTGCCGCCTCTTCCAACCTGCAAGTCGACGAGCTTGAGGAACACTATCGCAAGCGTTCATTGTTGAAGCTCAACGTCCTTCCGGAAGACATCGCCGAGGCAATTTATTTCCTCGCCTCGGACGCGTCTGCCAAGTCAACCGGCAATATCATCAATGTCGATGCGGGTAATGCGCAGAGCTTTACGCGATAGCATTGTCTCGGGAGGACATCATGACTGAACAACATATTTCCAGCGACTTGATTGCATCCGAAAACGACCGCCTGCTTACCGCCCACAAGAGCGATTACGAAGCCCTGGGTGCACACCTTGCACGGCGTAGCATCGACATTGATGCAATCACAAAAAAGGTTGCTGCATTTTCGGTTGCGGTGCCCTCATGGGGCGTCGGGACCGGGGGCACCCGTTTTGCCCGCTTCCCCGGCAAAGGCGAACCTCGAGGTATCTTTGACAAGCTCGACGATTGCGCTGTCATTCATCAGCTGACACGAACAACGCCAACGGTTTCGCTGCACATACCGTGGGACAAGGCAGATCCGGAACATCTGAAATCCTACGCCAATGCGCTAGGCCTTGGCTTTGATGCGATGAACTCAAACACTTTCTCCGACGCACCCAATCAGGCGCATTCCTATAAATTCGGTTCACTCAGTCATGTCGATGCGGCGACGCGTTCCCAGGCAATCGAACACAATATCGAATGCATCGAGATGGGCCGGGCGATCGGCTCGAAAGCCCTGACGGTGTGGATCGGCGACGGTTCGAATTTTCCCGGACAAAGCAATTTCGCCCGGTCGTTCGAACGGTACCTCACGTCCATGTCGGAGATCTACAAGGCGCTACCCGCCGACTGGCGCATCTTCTCCGAGCACAAGATGTACGAACCCGCGTTCTATTCGACGGTCGTGCAGGACTGGGGCACGAACTATCTGATCGCGCAGACGCTTGGCCCAAAGGCTTTCTGCCTTGTCGATCTCGGCCATCACGCACCGAACACCAACATCGAGATGATCGTCTCACGGCTCATCCAGTTCAATAAGCTGGGCGGCTTCCATTTCAACGATTCGAAATATGGTGATGACGACCTCGATGCCGGATCGATCGATCCCTACCGGCTCTTCCTTGTCTTCAACGAACTTGTCGATGCGGAAGATCGCGGAATAGAGAATTTCCATCCCGCCCATATGATCGATCAATCGCACAACGTCACTGATCCGATCGAAAGCCTGATATCCAGTGCCAATGAAATTCGCCGTGCATATGCACAGGCGTTGATCGTCGATCGCAAGGCACTTGCCGCCCACCAGGACGATAATGACGCGCTGATGGCCTCGGATATGCTTAAACGGGCCTATCGTACCGACGTGGAACCCATTCTGGCCGAGGCACGCCGTCGTTCGTCCGGCGCCATTGACCCGATTGCTGCGTACCGCAAGAGTAACTACCGGGAGTTGGTCGGCAAGCAACGGCCCGCAAGCGTCGCCGGCGGCGGCGGTATCGTTTAGCCGCCATCAATTCCGATTAATCCAAAGGCAGTGCGGCATCGCGCTGCCTTTTCTTTTTGGATTGACAGCACCGCCCGCATTTGTTCTTATTCTACTATAAAGCATTATGCTACATAATAATGGAATAACAAAGGGAACTGTCATGAAGTCACTGAAGCTTGCTCTCCTTCTTGGTTCGGCACTCGTTGCCCTTAGCCCCGCTGCCTTCGCCCAATCCAGGGGCGGTGTCATCAATGTCGCAACGATCGGTGAACCGCCGACGCTCGATGCGATGGCTTCGACAGCGGATCTCGTTGGTATCGTCTCGCAGCATATTTTCGAAACGCTCTATACCTTCGACAAGAGCTGGAACGTTACTCCGCTCCTCGCTGCCAGCCTGCCTGAAGTCTCTGCCGACGGCAAAATCTACACCATCAAGCTTCGTACGGGTGTCACGTTCCATGACGGTACCGACATGGATTCAACGGATGTGGTTGCGTCACTGAAGCGATGGACACAAATCGCCTCGCGCGGCAAGCAGACTGCTTCTCTGATAACCTCGATTGACGCAGTCGATCCATCGACCGTAAAGATCACGCTAAATGCTCCTTACGCGCCGCTTACGTCCCTGTTGGCGTTCAACAATGCTGCCGCGATCATCCTCCCAGACGAAAAGCAGCAGAACCCGATGACCGATGCAATCGGTACCGGGCCATACATGCTAAAGGAGCGCAAGGCGGATCAATATATCCAGCTGGCGCGTTTTGACGGCTACAAGTCACCTGAGGGCGACGAGAACGGCTATGGGGGCGCACGCCATCAATATCTGGACGAAATCCGCTTTGTCCCGGTGCCGGACCCCAATACGCGCGTTGAGGGCGCTCTTTCCGGCCAGTTTGACTATGTCGACAGCCTTCCGGTGGAGGCCTATGACCGCCTGAAAGGTCAGACGACCACTGATGCGGTCTTGCTCAAGCCCTTCGGCTGGCCGGTCTTCGTCATGAACACCAGTCAGGGTATAACCAAAAGTCAGGATCTGCGTCTCGCCATTCGTGACGCACTTAGCGAGGAAGACATGCTGGCAGCCGCGTTCGGCAGCACCGATTTCTATGCGCTCAATCCATCCATGTATCCGGACGGTTATAGCTGGAAGACCGATGCGGGCACCGAAGGGGCCTACAATGTCGCCGATCCTGAAAAGGCAGCCGAGCTGTTGAAGAAGGCCGGCTACAATGGCGAACCGCTTCGCATACTCACCAGCCGCCAATACGAATTCCACTACAAGATGGCGCAGGTTGCAGCCGAATATCTGAAAGCCGCCGGCCTAACCGTGGATATGCAGGTCGTTGACTGGGCAACACTGACTCAGCGACGTGCCGACCCGAAGCTGTGGGACATTTATATCAGCCATAGCCCGTTCCTGCCGGAGCCGGCGCTGATTGGCGCCATGTCGACCAGTGCACCTGGCAACTGGGACACGCCTGCGCGCAAGGTCGCTGTGGATGCGTTCAACTCGGAAGTCGATCCCGCGAAACGTGTCGCTCTCTGGGCCGAAGTGCAGAAGGTGATCTATGCTGAAGTTCCGATCATCAAGATCGGCGATTTCAATGCGCTCTCGGCCAAATCGCCAAAGCTCGAAGGCTTCACCCCGGCGCCCTGGCCATATTTCTGGAACGTATCGCTCAAGAAGTGACGCAGCAACGCGCGCGGACGGAGTGCTTCGTCCGCGCGGTTCTGAACTAATCCGCCCAGCAACAGGATCGTTTCGCCCAGATGCTCCGTTACATACTTCAACGCTTTATCGGCATGATCATCGTGATGTTTCTGGTGGTGACGATTGTCTTCATCATCGTCCGGGTCACGCCGGGCGATCCCGCGGCCGTCATGCTGGGTCCGGAGGCGACTGCCGCGGATATCGCAGCCCTGCGCCAGCAACTCGGGCTCGACCAATCGATCCCCCTGCAATACGTCTACTTCATCGGCAACCTGCTGAAAGGCGACCTCGGCCAATCGATCTTCCTTAACCAGCCTGTGCTGCAGGCCTTGGCCCAACGTGCCGAGCCCACGTTCTTTCTCACAATATTCTCGCTGCTGATCGCCGGTGTCATCGCCATCCCGATTGGGGTCTACGCCGCCTACAGACGAGGATCGCTTTTCGATCAGGCCGCCACTGCGCTGGCAATGCTGGCAGCGAGCATTCCGAGTTTCTGGCTCGGGCTCATTCTTATACAGATATTCGCCGTGCGCTTCGGGCTATTTCCCGTCTCGGGTTATGGCGGCCCTGGTACGTCACTATTGGAGCGTCTTGGCCACCTGGTGTTGCCAGCGTTTGCGCTTGGCATCGTTTCTTCCGCATTGATCATGCGCTTTACACGCGCCTCCATGCTCGACGTACTGGGCGACGACTATATCCGCACAGCGCGGGCGAAAGGGGTCGACGAACGACGTGTGGTTCTGAAGCATGCTTTCAAGAACGCGCTGATCCCGATCCTTACAGTCATCGGTTTGACTGCCGCCGTGCTAATATCCGGCGCGGTCGTCACCGAGACCGTCTTTGGTCTTCCTGGCGTCGGCAGCCTCGTCGTATCGGCGGTGCTTCGCCGGGACTATCCAGTCATCCAGGGGGCGCTGCTTATCATTGCCGCGCTTTATGTCCTCATCAACTTTGCCATCGACATGCTTTACCTCGTCGTTGACCCCAGGGTGCGCTACTAATGACGGATATCACAACCACCGCACCGCTCAGCGAACGCTCGAAATTTTTCCGGGTGCTCATCAGGCGCAAGACGGTCCTGTTCGGTCTCGTTGTCCTTGCGATCTTTGTGACGCTTGCGATATTCGCACCGCTGATCACACCCTATGCACCGAACAAACTGTCGATCGTGAACCGACTCAAGCCACCGGAATTGCGATGGCTGTTCGGAACGGACGAATTCGGCCGTGATGTGTTCTCACGTACGATCTACTCGGCACGGCTGTCACTGATGGTGGGTTTCGCCGTCGTTGTGCTGGCCTCGATGATCGGCGTTACCCTTGGCATCCTCGCCGGTTTCTTTCAGAAGCTCGATGCACCGATCACCCGGCTGATCGATGCGATGATGGCATTTCCGGACATATTACTGGCGATCGCGCTGGTCGCTGCGCTCGGGCCATCGCTGACGACCGTCATCGTCGCCTTGAGCATTGTCTACGCACCACGTCTTGCGCGCATCGTCCGCGCATCGACGCTGGTGATCCGCGAATTGCCCTATGTGGAGGCCGCAACGTCACTTGGGCATTTCAACGCGGCATATCATGACGCGACACATCCTGCGCAATTTGCTCTCACCCATTCTCGTCCAGGGGACCTTCCTGTTTGCCAACGCCATGCTGGCAGAGGCTGGCCTCTCGTTCCTCGGTCTCGGCGTCAGCCCTGAAGTGCCGACATGGGGGACCATGATTGCCTCCGGCCGCCAATACATAGGCAAGGCGGACTGGATGACCCTCTTTCCCGGCATTGCTATCGTGCTCGCCGTTCTTTCACTGCAGATGGTTGGCGACGGCTTCCGCGACCTTCTCGACCCTCGCCTCAGAAAGGATCTCTGATCATGCCTGCCTCTTCCGCAGTCGATGGCCGCCTGTTGCTGGCCAACGTCAAACCGGTTGCCTTCGGACCGAACACGCCGTCTACGAGTATTGACGTTCTGATCGACGCAAACGGAAAGATTGCCGAATTTGGTCCATCGCTGAACGTCCAGGCGGACATACGTCGTATAGATGCAAAGGGCGCCTGGATCTCGCCTGGATGGGTGGATCTCCACACGCATATCTGGCACGGCGGCACTGACATTTCCGTCCGGCCGCAAATGTGCGGCGCCGAACGGGGTGTAACGACCATTGTTGACGCGGGCTCGGCCGGTGAAGCCAATTTTCACGGGTTCCGAGAATATATCATCGACCCCGCACGCGAGCGCATCAAGGCATTCCTGAACCTCGGCTCGATAGGACTGGTTGCCTGCAACCGGGTGAGCGAGCTGAGCGATATTCGCTCCATCGACATCGACCGTACTGTTGCATGCGTGAATGAGAACCGTGACCATATTGTTGGACTTAAGGTACGGGCCAGCCATGTGATCACCGGATCATGGGGCGTAACGCCAGTCAAGGTTGGCAAGAAAATCGCCAAGATCCTGAAGATTCCGATGATGGTTCATGTGGGCGAGCCACCCGCCCTCTATGACGAGGTCCTCGAAATCCTCGGTCCTGGAGATATCATTACCCATTGCTTCAATGGCAAGGTCGGCAGCAGCATTATTGAGGACGACGACCTCTTCGAACTGGCCGCGCGGTGCGCCGGGGAGGGGATCCGCCTCGACATCGGCCACGGTGGAGCATCGTTTTCCTTCCGTGTGGCCGAAGTTGCGATCCAGCGTGGACTTCTTCCATTTTCAATCTCGACCGATATCCACCTGCGCAGCCTTAACTTCGCGGTATGGGATCTCGCCACCACAATGTCGAAACTCTTGAGCGTCGGGATGCCGTTCGACAAGGTGGTCGAAGCGGTAACCCTTTCGCCAGCGTCTGCAATAAATCTGCCGACAGAAAATCTCCTTTCAGTCGGCACCCGTGCGGATTTCACCATCTTCGAGCTCTCCGACTCCGATCTCAAGGTCATCGATTCGATGGGTTACGAAGCAACGCTCGACAAGCTCTTCGAACCACGTTGGGCGGTGCTAGGCAACGAGCCCATCACCGCCAGCCGCTATCAGCCGGTCAACCCTGAAACGTCCGGCGCCATCGCCTCCTATTCGTACCGTTAAGGAACAAGCCTTGAGCCATATATCGAGTTCGGCAATTGATGCTGACATTTCTCCCTATGACCGTCTAAAGACGCTCGGCGTAGTCCTCCCGCCAGCGCCGAGCCCCATCGCGAACTTTGTCACCCACATTCAGGAAGGCAATATGCTTTACTTGTCGGGGCAGGGGCCTCGCGAAGACAATGGCTACCTGCATACCGGCAAGGTCGGGGGCAATGTGAGCGTCGAAGAAGCTTACGAACATGCGCGCCTTACCGGCATCAATCTGTTGGCGGTGATGCAATCAGCGCTCGGCGATTTGCGCCGGGTCAAGCGGGTTGTGAAGCTGCTCGGAATGGTCAATGCCATGCCCGACTTTGGCGATCATCCCTCGGTCATCAATGGTTGTTCCGATCTGTTGATCAGCGTGTTTGGCGAGGCAGGCAACCACGCGCGTTCGGCAGTTGGTTTCGGCTCGCTACCCGGCAATATCACTGTGGAGATCGAGGCGATAATCGCCTTGAAGGATTGAATTCAGGAATGACTGCGCCAGCCCATCACCGTCTCGATCCGCTCCGCCGAGGCCTTGACCTCGACCGTGTAACGCTCGGGATGGTCGGTAATCTTCTGTTCAGGAAGGACGATGGAAATCGTAGCGATGCACGCGCCCTTGTCATCGCAGATAGGCGAGGCAACGCACGCGACAGCATAGTCGGATTCTCCGGCCTGAATGGAGATGCGCGCCTGCAGCGCCTGCCTTGCCGACTCGGACAACACGGCCGGATCGATCACGGCCCGCCCAGTCGGCGAGGACTTGGCGCAATGTTCAAAAAGGTCCAACCGTTCCTTTTCAGACAGATGGCCAACGAGAAGACGGCCGGATGCGGTCCAGTTAAGCGGCACACGAGTGCCGACGCGCGACGTTACCTGGAAGTGACCGGGACCATCGGCCATGGCCAAAACCATCATGTGATCGCCATCGCGGCCGCAAACTTGCACGGTCTCGCCCGACACACGGCTAAGATTGTGCATTTCGTGATTGGCAACATTCAGGAAATCCAGCGATCGCGCGTAAGCCAACCCGTAATGATAAAGCCGCGCACCCAGCCACACCGAACTGTCGCTATTGCGCGACAAAAGGTTCTTTTCGACCAGATCGTCAATGATCACATAGACCGTGGAAAGTGGGGCGCCAATCGCCTTGGCGATAGCGTAAACCCCAGCCGGGCTGCCGGTCTCATACAGATGGTCAAGGACCTGCAGGGCGCGGTCTATTCCGCTGACGCGCGAACGCCGACTGGTCTTTTCGGTCTTTTCAAAACCGCCGGTGGATTCCATGTCTGATGTCTTTGCGTCCAATTTCAGGCTCCTGCGAGGTCAAACGGGCTTTCCGAGTCTTTATTACATTATAGCGGCATACATGCCAAGCAAATGGAATATATCGCTGACAATTCAAGGAGAATAGCATGACCAACTCCCGTACGCCGCCCGATTTCCGTCAGTCCCTCGGATTGAGATCCGTGATCAACGTGTCCGGGACGATGACATCGCTTGGCGCATCCATTGTCGTGCCGGAAGCCGTCGCTGCCATGACTGCCATACTCCCGCAATTTGTGGAAATCAACGATCTGCACAAATTGGCGAGCCCGGTGATTGCCCGGCTCACCGGCGCAGAGGCGGGCTTTGTCACCGCCTCCTGTTCAGCCGGCATCAGCCTGGCCGTCGCGGCTGCCATGACAGGGACCAACCTTGCAGCTATTGAACGCCTGCCGGATGCGACGGGCTTGAAGGACGAGGTGATCATCCAGACGGGCCATGTGGTCAGCTATGGCGCACCGGTGGACCAGGCGATCCGCCTTGCGGGTGCCAAGGCTGTGCAGGTCGGACAGGCCACGTCCTGCTATCCTTACCACCTCGAGGGCGCCATTAACGAGCGCACGGCCGCGGCGGTCTTCGTTGTCTCGCACCATACAGTGCAGTACGGGCTGATCGCTTTGAAGAAATTCGCCGAAATCTGCCATGCGCACGGCGTCCCGGTCATTGTTGACGCCGCGTCAGAATATGATCTGAAGATCTTCCTCAAGCAGGGCGCCGACATCGCTCTCTATTCATCGCACAAATTCCTCGGGGGCCCGACAGGTGGCATCGTTGCGGGACGCAAGGAAATGGTACGCAATGCCTTCTTGCAGAATATGGGTATTGGCCGCGGTATGAAGCTTGGCAAAGAAAGCATCCTTGGCACAATCGCTGCGCTGGAAGCGTGGGAACGGCGCGATCACGCCGGAATTCGGGAGAAGGAGACCGGCTACCTCAATCTCTGGAAGCAGGCGCTTGCTGGCAAGCCGGGCGTCACAGCCGAGATCGAGCCGGACCCCACGCATAACCCCCTCGATCGGCTGCGTGTCACGGTTGATCCACAGGAGGCGCATATCACCGCCTGGGACCTGGCCGATGCGTTGGCCCGCGGTGTACAACCAGTCATTGTCCGCGACCATGAAGCAGAGCACGGCTACTTCTACATGGATCCCTGCAACCTGCATCCGGGAGAAGATGAAATCGTGGCGAGCCGCCTGGTAGAGGAACTCGCCAAAGCAAGGACATCGAACGAGGTCATCGCGACACCCTTTGAAGAACGCTACGCACGCCGCATTGCAGGCCTGATGCGCTGGCCGGATTGATCGACGCGAAAGGACAGCCCATGGAAAAGCTCACCGCCCCGGTTCTATCGGTCTCGAACCTGACAACGTCCTTTATGGCCGACGGTCAGTGGCGGCCCGTCGTACACAATGTCTCTTTTGACGTTGCCCCCGGCGAAACGGTAGCGATCGTCGGCGAATCCGGCTCCGGAAAAAGCGTCACGTCGCTTTCGATCATGCGGTTATTGCAGAAGGACAAGAGCCGCATCGAAGGCAAGATCCTGCTGGGCGGGAAGAACATTCTTCAATTGCCGGAAAACCAGATGCGTGCGGTCCGCGGCAATGACGTCGCCATGATCTTCCAGGAACCGATGACCAGCCTCAATCCGCTGTTCACGGTTGGCCAACAGATCAGCGAAGCGCTGCTCTGTCACCACAATATTTCTAGAGCGGACGCGAAGGCGCAAACCATCCGCCTTCTGGACAAGGTGCGTATACCGGCCGCAAGCTCGCGCTTTAACGAGTATCCGCACCGCTTCTCCGGAGGCATGCGTCAGCGCGTCATGATCGCAATGGCTCTTGCCAGCAAGCCGAAACTATTGATCGCCGACGAGCCGACGACTGCCCTTGACGTCACCATCCAGGGCCAGATCCTCGATCTCATCAAACTGTTGCAGGACGAAGAAGGAACCTCGGTCCTCTTTATCACCCACGATATGGGCGTCGTCGCCGAAATCGCCGACAGAACGGTCGTAATGTACAATGGCGAGGCAGTCGAGACCGGCGCTACGGCTGATATCTTCGCACGCCCACAACATCCCTATACGCGATCGCTGCTGTCGGCAGTGCCTATCCTGGGCTCGATGAAGGGACACAAGCGTCCCTTGCGTTTCCCAGTCGTTGACCGCACCACCGGTACGTCCGATACGCCGGTCGAGGCTGCCGACACCGTACAGATGGAAGCCCAACCGCTGCTGGAGGTACGCAACCTCACCACGCGCTTCAACATTCATTCCGGCATGTTTGGGCAGCTTGAGGGCCGCGTCCATGCTGTCGAGAACCTCTCCTTTACCCTGCAGCCTGGTGAAACTCTCTCACTGGTCGGAGAATCCGGTTGCGGCAAGTCGACAACCGGCCGCTCGATCATGCGTCTCGTGCAGCCACAAGGTGGCGAGGTCCTGCTTAATGGACGGGACGTGCTGACGATGGATCCGAAGCAGCTGCGTGACATGCGCCGTAACATGCAGATGATCTTCCAGGACCCGTTCGCCAGCCTCAACCCGCGCATGACCGTCGGCGCAGCGATTGCCGAACCCTATCTTGAGCACAAGCTCGGAACCGGTACACAGGCGCGCGATCGCGTGGCCGACCTGCTGGAGCGTGTCGGACTAAAGGCGGACATGGCAGGGCGATATCCCCACGAGTTCTCCGGCGGTCAGCGGCAGCGCGTGTGTATTGCCCGAGCCCTGGCGCTCGATCCAAAAATCATCGTCGCCGACGAATCTGTCTCGGCGCTCGACGTGTCGATCAAGGCGCAGGTTATCAACCTCCTGCTCGATCTGCAGGCGAGTCTCGATCTTGCGTATCTGTTCATCTCGCATGACATTGCCGTCGTCGAACGCGTCTCCCATCGCATCGCCGTCATGTATCTCGGCGAGATCGTCGAAATTGGGCCTCGCGCCGCGATCTTCGAAAACCCACAGCATCCCTATACCAAAAAACTGATTTCTGCTGTGCCTGTTCCCGATCCGGCGCGTCGCGGCCTCAAACGACCGGTATCCAATGACGAGATCAAGAGCCCGGTAAGGCCACCTGACTATGTGGTCCCCGCCCGTCAATATTCTGAAATCTCCGAAGGACATCTGGTCCAGGTCAATTAGGCGAACCGCAAGATCTGGCCCGCAAGGTCGCACGGCAGATGAACTGTGCCGAAAATTCCGCTATCATTCGTGCTGGCACCGTGGCATTGCTGCGCCATCGGAAACGCATGGGTAGAGTGGCATTATGACCAATCACTTCATAGACCATTTGTCGCGTGAACTGACAGGCCTGAAGGAAACGGGCCTCTATAAGTCCGAGCGCATCATCACCTCCAAGCAGTCCGGACAGATCGAGATTTCAACGGGTGCGAAAGTACTGAATTTCTGCGCCAACAACTATCTCGGGCTTGCCGACAATGAGGAACTGGCAGCGGCAGGCAAGGCAGCGCTTGACCGCTATGGCTATGGTATGGCCTCGGTGCGCTTTATATGCGGCACTCAGGAAGAGCACAAAGAGCTCGAGGCACGCATTTCGAGTTTCCTTGGTCTTGAGGATACGATCCTTTACTCGAGCTGCTTCGACGCGAACGGCGGGCTATTCGAAACGCTTCTCGGCGAAGAAGACGCAATTATCTCCGACGCGCTCAACCATGCCTCGATCATCGACGGCGTTCGCCTCTCCAAGGCCAAGCGATTCCGCTACGCCAATAATGACATGGCGGCACTTGAGGAAGAACTGAAGAAGGCCGAGGGCAGCCGCTTCAAGATGATTGCCACGGATGGCGTTTTCTCAATGGATGGTATTATTGCCAACCTTGAGGGTGTTTGCGATCTCGCTGAAAAATACAACGCTCTGGTCATGGTGGACGATAGCCACGCGGTCGGCTTCGTCGGCAAGAATGGTCGCGGTTCAGCCGAACATTGCGGCGTCGAAGGCCGCGTCGACATCATCACCGGCACACTCGGCAAGGCGCTGGGGGGCGCATCAGGCGGCTATACGTCCGGAAAGAAGGAGGTGGTCGACTGGTTACGCCAGCGATCCCGTCCTTACCTCTTTTCCAATACGCTGGCGCCTGTCATTGCGGCGGCATCATTGAAAGTCTTTGATCTCATCGACAGCGGGGCCGAGCTGCGCGCAAGGCTTATTGCAAATGCCGCGCATTTCCGTCGTGACATGACCAAACTTGGCTTCACGTTGGCAGGCGCCGATCACCCGATCATTCCGGTCATGCTGGGTGAAGCGACACTTGCACAGGAAATGGCATCGCGCATGCTCGAAAAGGGCGTCTATGTCATTGGCTTCGCCTTTCCTGTCGTCCCGAAAGGACAGGCACGTATTCGCACGCAAATGTCTGCCGCCCATACGCAGCGCAGACGTCGCCAGAGCGATAGATGTATTTGCCGAAGTCGGGCGTGATCTCGGCATCATCAAATAGGATAGAACCATGTCGAACATGATGAAAGCGCTGGTCAAGGCCAAGGCGGAACCGGGCATCTGGATGGAACGGGTTCCGGTACCTGAGCCAGGTCCCAACGACGTGCTGATCCGGGTCAAGAAATCCGCGATCTGCGGCACGGACGTGCACATCTATAATTGGGACAAGTGGGCGCAAGCAACGATCCCCGTGCCGATGGTTGTTGGCCACGAGTTCAGCGGTGAGATCGCTGAAATCGGTTCGGCCGTGACCAAGTACAAGGTCGGTCAGCGCGTTTCGGGCGAAGGCCATATCGTTTGTGGTACCTGCCGCAATTGTCGCGCGGGCAGGGGACACCTTTGCCGCAACACACTTGGCGTGGGCGTGCACCGGCCAGGCTCATTCGGAGAATATGTCTGCATTCCCGAAACCAATGTTGTACCAATCCCCGACGACATTGCCGATGAAATCGCAGCGATTTTCGATCCCTTCGGCAATGCCGTGCATACGGCTCTGAGTTTTGACCTCGTTGGGGAAGATGTGCTTGTAACAGGTGCCGGCCCTATCGGCATCATGGGCGCGCTGGTCGCAAAGCGTTCCGGCGCCCGCAAGGTCGTAATTACCGATATCAACCCCGCTCGCCTGGAGCTCGCCCGCAAGCTCGGGATCGACTATGTCGTCGATGCATCTTCGCAAAATCTCACCGATGTGATGCGCGAAATCGGCATGACCGAAGGCTTTGACGTCGGTCTTGAAATGTCGGGAGCGGCTCCAGCCTTCCGAGACATGATCGACAAGATGAACAATGGCGGCAAGATTGCCATTCTCGGCATTGCACCGACAGGTTTCGAAATTGACTGGAACAAGGTCATCTTCAAGATGCTCAACCTCAAAGGCATTTATGGCCGCGAAATGTTCGAGACCTGGTACAAGATGATTGCTTTCGTGCAGGGCGGGCTTGATCTTTCTCAGATTATCACCCACCGGCTTTCGATCGACGATTTCCAGGCAGGCTTCGACGCAATGCGCTCTGGCAGTTCTGGCAAAGTAGTCTTGAGCTGGAATTGAAAAATTCACTCGTATTCGCGAGTGTATAGGCCGTAACCGTGTTGTGCTGCGGTATCTCGTTTCCAAGCCTCATATCTCCTGCTCTGCTTATGAGCCAATGAGGCTGGTGGGTTCCATTTCGAAGCGCGACTTCGAGCCAGCCTCCGGTGACGGCCGCGATCATGCCAAGAACCACGCCGCTGAAACAGGCAATCGTCACGGCTGCAAGCAAGATACCGGCGGTAGAGCGCACCCATCAGGATTCGCGAGAACATGCCGGGTGAGATAGTCCGAGCAAGACGCACAATCTGCCAAAGCGGCTTCGGATACGAAAGGATCTGCTTTGACAATCCGGATTTCAGTAGAGCTCGTGGTCGAGCAGCGGCCTATGATGATCGCAGATGAAACCCCGTATCAGTTAAGGCCAGATCATGTCTCACTTCCGTCCGAAATACATCACCTTCGACTGCTACGGCACGTTGATCAACTTCCAGACGGCGGAGGCCACGCGCGACTTATACGGCGAACAACTTGACGAGCCGCGCATGGCTGAGTTCATCAAGAACTTTGCCGCCTACCGTCTTGACGAAGTCCTGGGCGATTGGAAGCCTTACAACGAGTTGGTTCACGATGCGCTCGAACGGGCCTGCAAGCGCAATGGCATAAAATTCCATGAGGAAGCCGCGCGGATGGTTTATGAACGCGTGCCGACCTGGGGGCCGCATCCGGATGTGCCGGCCGGCCTTGCCAAGGTCGCCAAGGAAATCCCGCTGGTCATCCTTTCCAACGCGATGAATTCGCAGATCATGTCGAATGTCGAAAAGCTCGGTGCACCGTTTCATGCGGTCTATACCGCCGAGCAGGCTCAGTCCTATAAGCCGAACTTCAAAGCCTTCGAGTATATGTTCGATATGCTGGGCTGCGGGCCTGAGGAGATTCTCCACTGCTCGTCCTCCTTCCGCTACGACCTAATGTCGGCGCACGACCTCGGCATCAAGAACAAGGTCTGGGTCAATCGTGGCCACGAGCCGGCGAACCCCTATTACGGTTATGTCGAAATCGCGGATATCTCGGGCCTGCCCGGTGTCGTCGGGCTTTGACGGAACCATGGCGATGAAGTTTCAATCCTACTGGCACGACACCGCCCCCGTCATCGGCGATGCCGCTCAAGGCCCGGTCGAAGGGCATTGTGATGTCGCTGTCGGCGGCGGCGGTTTCACCGGGCTTGCAGCCGCGCGCCAGTTGGCCAAGGCCGGCTGAAACTTTTGACCAGCGGGGATTGTCCGTCAATCGATCGCTTCTCATTGTTTCAATGCATGAAAAGCAACGATCCCCAACAGGCGAGGAGCTTCAAAATTGGGTGTTTGTAATGATGTTGTCCCTGAGGGCCACGTGCGTCACCGGGAGGGCTCCCAGGCTCTCGATACAGATTATTCGCCTTTCTCGGCAGCTTCAAGCGAATCCTATTTCCGAGCTGCCACGGCGATCTTGGCCACGCAGCCAAGCTCGATTGGGGCCGAACGGTCCGCCGAACTTCTAAGGTACCACTATGGCTTAACGGGATCGGTAGCGACGTTATCGTCGGAGGTCGAAAGTACCGAGGAGGTATACCTGTCGGGTGGCCGCCGACTGATCCTAAAGACATCGACACGATCGGAAACGATTGACAGTTTTCGTTTCCAGGCCGCAGCCATCGACGGATTGCAAGGAGCGGCTGGCTTCGTCGCGCCTGAAATCCTGCGCACGAGCGGCGACACATTGATGTTTGAGGAAGAAGGTGTCTGCGGATACCTGCAGACCCGGATTGAAGGAGTTCCGCTGCACCAAGCGAGCATAACTCCCGACCTGCTTTTCCGGACCGGTAGTGCGCTTGCCCGGTTGAACCTGGCGCTTGGTCTTGTCAACGTGCCCGCGACCCATCGCCCAATTCTTTTGCACGTCGGTTGCTGGCCGAGGCTGATGGAACTAAACGAATATCTGCCGTCCGGGCGAATTGCTGATAGCGTACGTGTCGCAATGGGCAACTATGTCGAGCTCGTTGAACCCCAACTATCGAATGTGGCGTGGCAGGTGACGCATAATGATCCGAGCCCATTTAATACACTGGTGACTGACAATGGAATGGGTTTCATTGACTTTGGCGATGGCTGCTGGGGCCCTAGAATTCAAGACCTCGCGATTGCTGCAAGTCACGTGGTAAAGGACCCGAC
The DNA here is from genome assembly GCA_963777425.1 of uncultured Alphaproteobacteria bacterium. GTDB lineage: Bacteria > Pseudomonadota > Alphaproteobacteria > Rhizobiales > Rhizobiaceae > Phyllobacterium. The sequence goes on from CAVZQS010000005.1 coordinate 165,427, forward strand.
TATCGCTTTGGGAGGGGCAGAATATCTTATTGCTGGTTATGCCTCGGTCATTCCACTTTCCGCGCTGGAAGCAAGTCTGCTTGTCGGACTAATGCGGGCGCGACAAAGCGCACTGATCTTGGTCAACTATTGGCGATCCCACCTTTTCCCGGCCGACGCCCAGTACATCAAAAAGAATGTCGCGGGCGCCGAGCACGGCCTCTCTATTCTTACACCCCTTGGTGTCGATGAGGGCGAGGCGGCAGTCCTCGCGGCAATGTCGTCGTTCCACCCGCAATGCAATAGCGGTTCGATCGGACGCTGACACGGTGCCCGAAAAAAGAAAAACCGCGAACTGATCAAGGTACTCTCTCAAGCAGGTTGAAGCACATGTCCACAGATCTCATGCCAAATCGCTACATACCCGGTGAAGCTGATCTTGCTATGCGCGAGTCCGAGCTTATTGCCCGCCGAAACAACGTTCTTGGAGCTTCCTATCGGCTCCAGTATCGGCGACCGGTCCATTTCCTTCGCGGCGAAGGCATGTGGCTCTACGATCCTGACGGCCGGGCATACCTTGATTTCTATAACAACGTACCGTCTCTCGGCCACTGCCATCCAGAAGTAAACGCTGCCATGGCTGAGCAGGCCGGCCGGATAAGTGCCAACACGCGCTATCTCGAACCAAAACTTGTCGACTATGCCGAGCGACTAGTCGAAACCTTTCCTCAAGAGCTGGACCGGGTGGTTTTTACTTGCACGGGAAGTGAATCAAACGACTTGGCCCTGCGCGTCGCGCGATTGGCAAGCGGCAACGAAGGTGTGATCGTCTCGTCCTATGCGTATCATGGTACCAGCGCGGCCACAGCAACGGTGTCGCCCAACCTGGGTAACGCGGTCAAGCTCAGTCCGTTCGTGCGCATGGTGTCTTTGCACGGGCCCGCAGGCGTGCCGGAAACGCAAGCTGCGGATTTTTTCGAAGCGCAGGTTCGCACTGCCATTGTAGATCTAAACCGCCGGGGCATTGGCGTTGCCGCCCTCCTTATCGACAGCATTTTCTCCAGCGATGGCGTATGGGTCGATCCTCCTGGCTTCATCGCCAGTGGCGTTGCTGCAGTGCGGGAAGCAGGGGGCCTCGTGATCGTCGACGAAGTTCAACCCGGCTTTGGCCGAACCGGCGCTCATATGTGGGGCTTTGAGCGGCACGGGATAGTTCCGGACCTGGTCACCCTTGGCAAGCCGATGGGCAATGGATTTCCAATTGGCGCTGTCGTTGGGCGGAAATCACCGATGGATCAATTTGGTGCTACAGCTCGATATTCAAACACATTCGCCGGAAACACTGTGGGGATCGCAACAGCGGACGCCGTGCTGACAATTCTCCAGCGCGATAAGATCCCTCAAAACGCGCTTACCATGAGCGAGCGGCTCCGAGCCGGGCTGGAGAAACTTGCAATGCTACCCTACGGCATATGCGGCATTCGAAACGCAGGTCTTTTCTTTGGCATCGATCTGGGGCTTGAGGACGCAACGGCGGCAAGCCGGCGTGCCATGGCTTTGAATGTGGTGAATGCGATGCGGGACGACGGCGTCCTTGTTAGCACGACGGGCGCCAATGAAGACTCGCTTAAGGTGCGCCCTCCACTCGTTTGCCAAGCCGAGCATGTGGACCAATTTCTTGCAGCCATGGAGCGCGCCCTCATCAAAATCGCAGTCTAGATCAGATTCGACTTAATGCGGGTCATATCCAGCGGCCTCGAAGTAGTGCTGGCATTCGATTGGTTTGAACTTTTGGAGACAGTCAGCGACAACGCTCCAAAGTTGGTCGATGGAACAAGCGGCCGCTTTTCTGAGCAGAGCCTTCAGCTTTGAGAATGCCGTCTCGATCGGGTTGAAATCGGGTGAATATGGTGGGAGGAAAATCAGGCATACCGCGCTATTGCCAGGTCGGTAACGTCGATATCCGGCTTGCGGCCGGTGACGAGATCCGCAATCACGCGAGCCGACCCGGAGCTCATCGTCCACCCGAGCGTGCCGTGGCCAGCGTTAAGGAACAGGCCGGCGATCTTGGTCGGGCCAATCACCGGCGTACCATCCGGTGTCATCGGTCGCAGGCCCGACCAGAACGTAGCCTTGTTGGCGTCACCACCGGGAAAGAGATCCATGACCGAATGTGCCAGTGTGCGGCGGCGTGCCTGGCCGAGATCGTTGGTATAGCCAGAAATTTCCGCCATGCCGCCGACGCGGATACGGTCCCCAAGTCGTGTGATGGCGATCTTGTAGGTCTCGTCCATTACCGTCGATTCCGGAGCACGGGAGGCATCGGTGATCGGAATCGTCAACGAATATCCCTTAACAGGATAGACGGGCAGGTTGAGGCCGTAACGCTTCAGGAGCAGGGCCGAATAGCTACCGAGAGCGACCACGACGGCATCGGCAGACAGCCTTTCGCGGTTGGTCACGACGCCGCGCACCCGACCGTTTTCGATATCCAGCCCCTTGATTTCAGTGCCCCAAGAGAAGCGTACGCCAAGCACTTCTGCCTTCTCCGCCAGCCCATTGGCGAATTTGAAGCAATCGCCGGTTTCATCCTTCGGCGTCAAAAGGCCGCCGACGATCTTCTCGCGCACATGTTTCAGCGCCGGCTCGACGCGGATACAGCCGTCGCGGTCGAGCACTTCGTAAGGAATGCCATCGGCGGCCAGCGCGTTCACGTCCTTGCCCGAGGCGTCGAGTTGCTGCTGTGTGCGGAACAGTTGCAGCGTGCCCTGCATTCGTTCGTCATAGGCGATGCTTGTTTCGACGCGCAACGCCGCGAGCGAAACGCGACTGTAGTCGGCGAGCCGCAGCATTCGGCTTTTGTTGATCGCGTAGCGCTTTGATGTGCAGTTGGAGAGCATCTTGGCCAGCCACGACAGCATCGCGGCATCGACCTTCGGACGCAGGATCAACGGCGCGTGCTGCATGAAGAGCCACTTCATCGCCTTCGTCGGCATGCCGGGAGCGGCCCAGGGCGAGCAGTAGCCGAACGACACTTCGCCGGCATTGGCAAAGCTCGTCTCCAGCGCCGGACCCGGCTGGCGATCAACGACGATCACCTCGTGTCCGGACTTGGCAAGCTGATAAGCCGAGGTCACGCCGACGATGCCGGCACCAAGAACGATAACTCTCATGATACCCTCACTGGGAAAGACAGGTCACCGGTATCGTCGGTGATAAGCGATTGCCGTACCCGTCAGGTTCGTAGAAAATGGTGCCTGCGTCGCGGGCGACGTCCTCGAGCCTCTGGACAACTGGCGCCTTGCGAATTTTTCTCCAGAATGCCTGTCATCACGGGTCTCTTATGGCTTAGAAATCCGAAACCTTTCCCCAAGCCGCAGTTTTGAAGCGTTTCGGGTGATAGGGACTTGGGTCGACCAGATGATCCGCGCCGGTGACAAGATCGGCGACCATATGGCCGGCACCTGGGGCAATGCCAAACCCATGGCCGCTGAACCCAGCTGCGAGTATGAACCCCGGGACCGAGTCGATCTCACCAATGCCGGGCACGCCGTCGGGGGTGCTGTCGATATAACCCGCCCAGGCTGCCGTAACGTGAGATTTGGCCAGCGATGGTAGAAGTTCGCAAGCGCGGCGATAGGTCAATGCGATCGTGCTGCGATCCGGTGCCGGATCGAGGATCCGCATCTTCTCCATCGGGGTCGGCGCGTCGAGCCGCCAGCGCGCCAGGGTTTCATGGCCGGAACGCCAGCCTTCCGCGCCTCCCGGTGCCAGGCTGCGCCACCGCCGCAGGAACATCGGTAGGAACTGCGGCGCAAAGCGCATCTGCTGCGGTGTCGGGTCGACCCGCCCACGCCCGCTGATCGCGAGGGTGTAGCCACCATCCCCGCGTCGTGTGATTGATACATGAGCCGTGTGCAGGGCGTCAGGGAGCTGCTCTCCGCCCGAAACCGACAGAATGGACGACCGGATGGATGCCTGTGGGAAGCGCACGTCGAACTGCCGGCAGAAAGACGAAGCCCAGGCGCCGCCGGCCATGATGGCCACTGGCGTTCGGATCGTGCCTTTCTCGGTCACCACGGCGCTCAAGCGTCCAGCGGTCGTCTCTATGCCGCGGGCGGCGCATTGCTGATGCACGCTTCCGCCGCGGGCCATGATCGCCCGGGCGACGGCCGGGGCGGCGCGCGATGGGTCAGCGGTGCCGTCAGAGGGCGAGAAGACGCCGCCTTTCCAGATACGACCGGTGGCCCTGCCGCGCTCGCTCGCCCGTTCGTGATCGAGCATATGCGTCGTCACGCCTGCTGATCGCGCAAAGCTTCCCCAACGGGCCCAGGCTTCGAGTTCCGCTTCATCGTTGCTGAGATAAAGCAGACCACAGCGGCGGAAGCCGGTGTCTTCGCCTGTCTCTGCTGCAAACTCCTCCCACAGATCGAGACTCTTTGTGGCGATCGGAAGCTCTCGCGCGTCCCGGTTCTGCTGCCGGCACCAGCCCCAATTTCGGCTCGACTGCTCGGCGCCGATCAGGCCTTTCTCCAGCAGGGCGACCTTGAGGCCGCGGCGCACGAGGTAATACGCCACAAAAGCGCCGACGATACCGCCCCCAATCACCACTGCGTCGGCACTGTCGGGCAGAGTCGGGTTTGTTTCTATCTTCTGAAGCGGGGCGGGCATGAAGGGTCTCCAGTTCTGACAGTCAATCTACTCTTCGGCCTGAGGAGAGGTAGCTGGAGTTTGGAAATGAATAGCATTTTATGTCGTTCATTCGTAAGCGGACCATAATTTATGCCGGCCGCGGAGACCACATGGACAAGGGTAGGAAAGGCGCATGTGTCTATTCACGTCGGGACATGCAGCTCTTCTCTTGTCAGCCAAGCGCCGAAAGCACTGCTGTGGTGATTGCTTCTGTTTTGTCCTTGCCAGGGAAGGCGCCGATGCCGCGCGCAGTCGTCGCCTCGATCGCGGCCATGACATTGCTAGCGGCGGTTTTCTCGCCAAGGTGATCCAGCATCATCGCGCCCGACCATATGGCGGCGATTGGGTTGGCAATGCCTAGATGGGCGATGTCTGGCGCCGAGCCATGGACGGGTTCGAACATGGACGGTGCCGAGCGGTCCGGATTGATATTGGCGGAGGCGGCGAAACCAAGCCCGCCCTGAATGGCGGCGCCAAGGTCTGTGAGGATGTCGCCGAACAGATTGGAGGCGACCACTACGTCGAGGCTTTCCGGCGCCATGACCATGCGGGCGGCCATGGCGTCGATATGATAGCTTGTCACCGCGACATCTGGATACTCACGCGCAAGCGCCTGGGTGATCTCGTCCCAGAACACCATCGAATATTTTTGCGCATTGGACTTGGTGACGGAAGCGAGCTTTCCGCGCCGCGCACGTGCTTGCTCGAAGCCGAAGCGCAGGATGCGTTCCACGCCCTTGCGGGTGAAAATCGAGGTCTCGACCGCCACTTCATTGTCAGAACCCTGATGAACGCGGCCGCCGGCGCCGGAATACTCTCCCTCGGTGTTTTCGCGGATGCACAGAATGTCAAAGGCGTCCGCCTTCAGCGGGCCCTGAACGCCCGGCAACAGCCGATGCGGGCGGATATTGGCATATTGCACGAAGGCCTTTCGAATGGGTAGAAGCAGCCCGTGCAGCGAGACCGAATCCGGGACTTTCGCCGGCCAGCCGACTGCACCGAGCAGGATGGCATCAAAGGTTTTCAGTGTGTCTATGCCATCGGCGGGCATCATCGTCCCATGCTGGAGGTAGTAGTCGCAAGACCAGGGATAGCTGGTCCTGGCCAAAGAAAAGCCGCCTATATCGGCTGCTTTTTCAAGGACCGTCCAAGTTGCACCGGTCACGTCGCGGCCGATACCGTCTCCCGGCAGAAGGGCAATTTTGTAGGTCGTCATCGGTTATCCTTAAAGGCTAATAAGCACGCTCTTGCTCTTGCGGGGGGCGATATAGGCTTCGCGGCCGAGATTCTTGCCGATCACGGACTGGTTGTAGCCACCGACCGGCAGGATGTGATCGCGCGAGCGACCGTAACGATTGACCCAAGCCGCCTGCAGCCGCCGCGGCAGGCGGCTAGCGGGCGACAGGTGGCGGGTGAAGAAGCCGACCGCCGGGCCGTAGGTCGAATGGTCAGCGGGCCTGCCGCCGATGAAATGCCCCTTCGGCAGTGAAAGCGTATCTGGATCGAAGTTGAGGGTCATGGCGTATCCTTGCGATCGGTTTGCACAAGATTACTGTCAGATCCCCCGCATCATGTGTCGACTGCCGCCCGCAGACGGCCGAAAATGCCGTTTTACCAAGTCCTGCCATTGAATCTTCGGGCGGCAGCACGACAGTTGCCTTGCCGGAAAGTTCCGAAGAAGTGGCGGCATGACGCATGAGCATGGGCGGGAGCCGGAGGTTACAAAGCGAGCGCAGGGACGGCCCTAGGTTCGTGTCACATGATGGTGACGTAGATCTTGCGGACTGTCTCAATGGTTTTCCAGATACCGGTAAAACCGGGCTTCATGACGAAGCTGTCCCCCGCCTTGTAGAGCATCGGCTCCCCGTCGTCGGGCGTGATTTCGATGATGCCGGAAAGAATGTGGCAGAACTCAAATGTCTCCCCCTTGATCGACCGTGTCTCACCTGGCGTCGCTTCCCAGATGCCGGTGTGAATCATCTCGCCGCGGGTTACGTCCTGCGGCCAGGTTTTGAAGGACGGGTCGCCGCTGATGAGCCGTTCCGGCAAGGGCTTCGATTCCCGCGGCGAGGTGGTAGGATTGGTGTCGATGGTTTTCAGCAGTGTCATGGAGTACCTTTCTTGGTTGACTGTCAGATCAGTAGCCGCGCATCCGATTGACCAGGCCGATCGGATCGAGACCTGCCCGGTGGCGCTTGATGTTGTCGAGGACGGCGTTTGCCGCCGTTTCCGCCTGGGTGACGCTCGCGATATGGGGAGTTAGGATGATCTTCGGGTGCGACCAGAAGACATGACCGGGCGGTAACGGCTCCGGGTCCGTTACGTCGATCACCGCACTCGCCAGATGGCCACTGTCAAGTGCTTCGACCAAAGCGGCATGATCGAGCTGGGGGCCGCGTCCGGTGTGGATGAGACTAGCACCGATCGGAAGCATGCCGAACAAATCCGAATTCAAGAAACCGCGGGTTTCTTCCGTCAATGGCAGCAGACAGATCAGAATATCGACATTCCTCAGGAAATCTCGCAGCCCGTCCTGTCCGCTATGGGTGATCACACCGTCGATCTCGCGACAGCTGCGGCTCCATCCGGACAAGGAAAATCCAAAAGGCTTCAGGCGATCGAGTACAGCGCCGCCCAGTGCGCCTAGGCCGAGAACACCGACCGTCCGGTCGGCTGCCTGCGCCTGCGGAATGCCTTGCCATTTCTGGTTTCTCTGTTGGAGGAGATAGGCCGGAAGATTGCGGTGCAGCGCCAGCACTGCAAACGTCACATATTCCTGCATCATGCGGATGATTCCATCCTCGACCATGCGCACCAGCTTCACACTCTCCGGCAGGCGGTCGATCTGAAATTGATCGACGCCGGCGCCGATTGAAAAGAGGATCTCCAGATTGGGATAACGGTCGAGGTCGTCGGGCGCCGTCCAGGTTATCACGTAACGGACGTCGTGCGGTTCGACAGTTACTGGATCCATGGAAAAGGGAAGGTCCGGGAGCTCACGGGCAAAAGCTTCCCGGAAAATACGGCCGCGTTCGGCGTCGGAGTTGAATAGCAAAGTCATTGGTATTCTCTCATTAGGTTGGCTGTCGCATCTGCACCCGTCACGGTATGCGCCTTCTTCATCTGGAAAGCCGCGCGCCGAGCGTTTCGATCATGGATTGGCAGGCAATCAACTCGTCCACGAGAATGAACTCGTCCGGCCGGTGCGCGCGTGAGATATCGCCCGGGCCACATATGATCGCGTCGATCCCAGCTTCCTGATAGAGCCCGGCTTCCGTTCCGTAGCTAACCGCCGCAAGCGGCTCCTGCCCTGTCAATTCCCTGAGCAGTTGCGCGAGTGATGCATCGTTCGCAAGCGACAAGGCTGGATACGCGCTCATCAGATCCCAGTTCACCTTCAGCCCCCTGCTTCGCAGGCTCTCAGCCTTTTCTCTGATCGGGGCGAGCAGTGCAGAGGGGCAAACGCCGGCAATAGCGCGCGCTTCAAATTCGGCGCTGCACAGATCGGGAATGATATTGACGGCTTGACCGCCCTTGACCGTACCGACCTGGAGGGAGGAGTAAGGGGGGTCGAAAGCCGGATCGAAAGGACCAAGTGCAAGTCGTCCGGCTTCGGCTGCCGCGTCCGTCAACACCTCCGCCATGGCGTGGATGGCATTCAAGCCTTGATCGGGTCGCGAGGAATGGCCCGACCGGCCGCGGATTTCAACCCGCGCTGCCGCCTTGCCCTTATGAGCGCAGATCGCGCGCATATTGCTCGGCTCGCCGATAATCGCGCCTTCGGGCTTGGCGCAGATTTCGGGAAGGCGCTTGATTAAATGCGGCACGCCGCGGCAGCCCGCTTCCTCGTCGTACGAAAAGGCAAAATGGATCGGTTGCGAAAGTTGCCTTGATACGAGTTCCGGCAAGGCGGCGAGTGCTGCTGCAAGAAAGCCCTTCATATCCGACGTACCGCGACCGTAGAGATGATTAGCCTGCGTGCGCAACTCGAAGGGATCCGACGACCATTCCGGTTCGTTGGCCGGCACCACGTCCATGTGGCCTGAAAGGATATAGCCGGGGACGTTCTTCGGACCAATTGTCGCGAAAAGGTTCGAGCGATCGCCTTCCGGCCCCGGAAGAATGGTCACCTCTTGATTGAACCGCGCGACATAAGCGCGAATCCATTCGACGATTGCGCCGTTCGCCTGGCCAACGACGGAGGGAAAAGCCACCAGCTGTTCGAGAATTTCAACGGCTTGCATTATGTGAACCTGGACTTGAGGGCTTCTCTGGGCATTGATAGGCATCCTGTCGGGACAAGGCAGATGGCTTGGATCAAAGCTTAGTGGCTTATTGCCGGATTGCGTGCCGAAAGCGGGCCTCTTTGCAGCGTTTTCTTCCGAAGGACAGGCTATCTCGAGCAATTCCTATCGCCGTCCACTTTACATCGCGGGACGCGGTTTTCCCGCCCCGTGCAAACAACGAGTTTGAGGGTCTGAGAGGGACATTCAGATCTGACGATCGCTTCCATACAGATGGCCATCACCGATATGTCCGAGGCTGCGCGAAACCTACCGGATCGATGCCCGCATCGCTCGTGCTCCCGCGGCCGGTCGATGGTGATTGTCGGCGAGGCACTTTGATTAAGCTAACGGCTCGACGTTGGTCCGAAGGCTGGCCCTAACAACACGTCGCGATCGTTAAGCTTCGTCCATTGCGCTTAGGTTTTCGCCTTCACACCTTCGTTACCGAAAGCCAATGCCGAAGCGGCGCGCGTTAGCCCAACGCGTGGCCGGCAAGGCCAAAAACCGCCGGTTCGCCGTCAATGCGATTCAGGAAGCGGCGTCCTTTGGACATGGTCGTGACGGTCTCGGAAACCGTCAGCCGGTTCTGCTGAAGAAACTCGGTGAATACGCCTTTCTCGCGCGTATCAACGCGCACGAACTGGCCCGCCAGATCCTTTAGATGCACGGCTACGAGATGGATCGCATCCTCATCATTGCTTGCCACGATCGGTCCGACCACATGGCCGCGCCCGAACTCGCGACACATGGAATAGCCGACGATTTCGCCGCCGCGCCGGAGCGTGCAAATGGATGCGCCTCCTTCTGAAAGCAATGCGAGCAGCCTCTCGCGATTGGTCCCAAAGGCCTGGGTGTCGAGAGCTTTGATCTCATGGAGCTTGTCATTCGACAGTTCGCTCAGTTGCCCGTTTAGATCAGGCAGCGGAGGAAGCCCAGGTGTGACGTCTCCCTGGTATTGATAGACAATCGCTTCCTTCGTGAATCCGAGCGAAATATAAAGGTTGTAAGCGGCTTTGGTCGAATTCAGGCTCAGATTTCGGTCGCCGCACTGCTCAAACACTTGTTCCATGAGCCAGCGCCCATTTCCTTGTGCTTGCGTGCGGGGTGAGGTGATCACGAGGCCGATGGTGGCGAAATCGTCCCCATGGGGGAACCACATTGCGCTTCCGAAGACACGCCCTATCCCATCGACCGCAACGATGCCCCGGCCGGCGCGCCGTAGGAAATCCCAGTCTTTGGGCCGGTGTGGCCAACCGACGCCGATCGACAGGGCGTGAAGCAGGCTCACATCAACACTGTTGATATCCTGGGCGATTAATTCGAATGACTTGAGGCGCACTGATTTTTGCATTTCGACTATCGGCTCCGTTCGCCGGATCGCGCAACTGACCACGGGCCCAGCAGTGTCTTTGATCCTCGCGCAGATTGCAATCTAGTCACAATATCGCACGCCAAGATCAGCAGATTTGGCTTGTTCGTGGTATTCCTTCGAAATCTTCAGCTGAACCCATTCCCTATTCAGCAGAGAAAACTTTTACCTCGGCGTGGTCTAGGTAGCATCTGGCCAACCCAAAAGGCAACTTGATCGTACATGAACGTCAAAGATATCCTGGCAAGGCTGATCGCATTACCCTCCGTTTGGATACGCGGGTACTGTTTGAAGATGGTAGCCGGGTGACAGCATCTGTCCGGAAGATGACCGGTACAATCTATTTGCGCCCGCCGGTCCGCGCGAGGACCGGGGTTATGTTCTCTCGGGCACATGGATGTGGTACCGGCTGGTGAGCGGGCGGCTTTGCCGAAGCTTGCGGGCACGAACTTCCAGCGGACTATTCACCTTGCGTTCTGCTACGACGAGGAGGCGGATTGGCTCGTCGACATCGAGGATAAAATCGGCAAGACGAACACCTCCCGTGCCGAGGTCAACTTCGTGATGAACCGGTTTCGTAGGCGTCTGGCGCGCGATCGTGACCGCGCAAAATCTACGTTTGCGTCTACGATTGAGCAACAGGTAGGGACCGGGATGCCGGCCGGCTATGTCCAGAAAATCGACTTGCATAACGTTGCTGACAGTATCTAACACTGCTCGTAGAGCAAGCCTCGACGACAACACGGCGTGCAATCTTGAATGACGCCGCAACGAGCTTCGTTCACTTTCTATCACTTCGTCAGCGGCAAGCAGGTAGATGGAGTATCGCGCCTGCTCTATCGCCGACTTGAAGGCGATGGCATGCGTTGCACGGCAAGGCGGGCTGATCTTGCTATCGAACCGAAGCTTTCGATAATGGCAAAGATCTGCTTGGCGTAGATTGAATGGTGGTTACTCCCGCGGCCGACGAAGATTCCATCCCGGTCCGATCGATGTATTCGCGCCATCGTCTTCGGTCGTGTCGGCATGCCCCGCGAGGATGTACATCACTTCATGGAAGGGATGAGGGCGCCACGTGCGGCGTCGTCGACCGCACGCCCGCCCGAAAGCCAGCGGGCTCATCGAGTAATGCGCTGAAGTTGCTACATTGGGGCGTGCCACTTCAGAAACTGTGCTGACGGCGGCGCGGAGGGCGTAAGGGGTCGGCACAAACCCTGTCTAGAGGACGAGGATTTATCAGTCGTCGATCGAACCCCGATTTGGATGAGGTTTTAGTAGCGCTGGCGCTTCCATCGACGCGCTGCGATTAGTTGGTATGATGGGATTTACCAAGGCCACGACAGGTTCGTGCCTTGACCTTTTGCTGTGGCCAGGTGCCAAAGCATTTCAGCGACGAGCAAGTCCTGAAGGGCCAATCCGGTCATGTCGAAGACCGTGATATCTTCGAGATCACGTGTCAGTCGTACCTTGCCCGTCAACACATCTCCGATCTCGATCGAGGAGAATTCGGTATCCCATTGACCTTCGCCAATCGAACGCGATTGCTCGCGATCGTCTGTAAAGAGTCGGGATCGGCGAAGAATACCCTCGGGGAGCTCTCGCTTGCCTTTCGTGTCGGCACCCACGCAATTGAGGTGTGTGCCTGCACAGACCGCGCCGGGCGAAAACAAGGGTCCACCCCCCGGCGTTGCAGTCACGACAATGTCGCTTTCGCTGACGGCCGCATCAGCGTCTTGAGCGTGGATGAGGGTGCATAAATGCCCGAATTCCTTTTCGAACCCATCGTCAGGTTGTCCGGTTACCGTCAGATACGAGACACGTTGGATCATCGGCATGTAGCGCAAGGCAAAACTGAGCTGTATTCGCGCTTGAGTACCAGTGCCGAAAATGCAAACGGATGTGCTCTCCGGCCGCGCAAGTAGCGTCAGGCCGAGAGCGCCTGCTGCACCGGTACGGACGGTAGTTATGGTGTTCCCGTCGATCAAGCAAAGGGGCCTGCCTGTGTGGGGATCGATCAATAGGATGGTGGCCTGATGCGGTTCCTTTCCGGCCTTTCGATTGCTCGGCCAAAAACCGGCTGCCTTGAATCCGAGCAAATCCGCGTTCGGTACATCCCCCGATTTGATGCCAAAAACTCCGCCTGTATGAAGCTGCTCGCGCACGACAGGAAAGACGCGACCTTCGCGCTGGCTATGCAGCGTGAAGGCTCGCTTCATTGCATCGAAGACCTCGGCCGGCTCCATAAGCTGCCCGACGTCATCGGCGTCAAGCAGAAGAAACTTAGCATCACTGGGCATGGGAACACTCCTGCGCAGGATCTGCGCGACGATTTGATGTGAATTTGCGTAGATAGTAAACTGCGGCTCCCACAGCCGTGCTGCGGATTTGGCGCACAGACAGAATATCCTGTGGTTTGCCGCCCTCATGAAAGGCGATTGTTGCGAGACAGAGCCGTTCGCACCGGCCAGGGCGGAGACTCCCCTCCGATTGATCGTAGACGAGCTTAAGCTGCGCGCAGCAAGGAAATTCGCGTCCTAGAGGCATAATCGGACCCGTCTTGGGGATTTCGAGGCGTGGTCATCGACGCGGCTTCACCGGCCTCAATGCCACGAGCAAGCTGGCAAAGTCCGGCGTGAAAGGGTCGCTCTGTTCAAGGCCGAACGCGTTGAATATGTGCGTCGGTCCGCAACCGCAACTTGGGTGGTGAGGGAAACTAGGCGACGGAGGCTTTGTTTGTAGCCCTCGGTTCCTTCCCATCGTGGGCATCTACAAGTGCAGAACAGATTGCGGCTCTTACCGACCTTCGCGTCAAGCGGGTCATCGCTCACCGCATTTTCGGCCTCGCGCACAGGACGCGGGTACTTACGTCGCGCAGGTTTCATCATTTGAAGTTTACTTCAAGTGCAGAATTTTCACCGGGGGAAGGCATTTCCATGGCGCGGCATGGGCGCGTAATTCGTCCGGCAACCTGGAACAGGCACTCACCCTTGAGCGCCATCATGAAGGTGTCGGTGCGATCGTCATGCCGAACGAATGCGCCCGAACTGGGGATTCGCACAGCCATACGCTATAGCGCCGAGCGCTTTAACGGAGAATGCGGTGGTTCGTTCTCGGACCATCGATTACCATCTAGGGTTTTGTCGAACTTAGGGCGGACTTCAGCCTCGCGGATCCAGGGAATGAGAATGTGCTAATTTCGACCTTCCTTTCGGTAGTTCCTGCTGCGACAACCGCAGTTTCAGCGATTCCATGGGAACATATGCGGCCATACTGCTTGGCATTCGGAGCATTGACACGTCGAGATAAAGGCGTTCGAGGGGTCCGAATGGCCGACAATCGCAGGTCCGGGTCCGAAATTGTGAATGCAGGGTTTTGATCCCGTTCACATTCACTTGCGGAGCAATGAGGACCGGCAGAGAATAAGCAGAGGCTTACATAGATTACCTGCGGAGCGAGGAGCGTAATCCACAGCAGGCTTACCGGCGCCGTTGAAGAGGAGGAGCCTTGATGGCCGTTAACACGAAGCCCATACTGGTAGACGACGCGGCACTTTCGGTGCGCGGCCTGACAGTCGACCTGCCGAAAGGCATGGAACGGGCTCATGCCGTCGAGAACATCTCGTTTGATCTCAAGCGGGGTCAGATACTCTGCATTATCGGCGAGTCTGGTTCAGGCAAGTCGGTAACGGCGAATACGATCATGGGGCTCTTGCCGAAGATAATCCGCGTCTCGTCGGGTTCCATTCATCTTGACGGCGCGGCGATAATCGGCGCATCGCCGAAAAAGCTGCGGGATATGCGCGGCCGGGTCGTATCCATGATTTTTCAGGATCCGCTATCGGCGCTCAACCCTCTGATGACGGTAGGCGAACAGATTACGGAAGCCATGACCGCACATGGTGTTGGCACGAAGGCATCGCGGCGCAGCCGGGCCGTCGAGTTGCTGACTGAAGTGGGCCTGCCCGATCCGGAACTCATGTACTTCCAATACCCGTTCCGGCTTTCAGGCGGCCAGCGCCAGCGCGTAATGATCGCCATGGCCCTTGCGCTCGAGCCTAAAGTCCTGATCGCCGACGAACCGACGACAGCACTCGATGTGACCACGCAGGCGCAGATCCTGGAGCTGATCCGGGACATTCAGCGTCGCAAGGAGATGAGCGTGATGTTCATCACCCACGACTTCGGCGTCGTGGCAGAGATCGCCGACAGTGTCGTGGTCATGGAGAAAGGGCGCATCGTCGAGCAAGGCAGCGCCGAACAGGTCCTGAAATCGCCTACCCATCCCTATACAAAGCGCCTGATCGCCGCCGTCCCGCGCCTGACCGGCGAGAATCGTATCCCCCAGGGAACCGTCAGCAAGGCGACGATCCTGAAGGTCGAGGGCCTGGCCAAGACATATCGCAGCGGCAGCGCGCTGTTCGGCAGCCAGCGTGTCGTGCCTGCGGTGAACGATGTTTCGTTCGACTTGGCGCATGGGCGCACGCTGGGCGTTGTCGGCGAGAGCGGCTCCGGCAAATCGTCGCTGGGAAGGCTTCTTATCAAGCTCCAGGACAGCGACGGCGGTCGAATCCTGTTTGAAGGCCACGACATCGCCAAGCTTTCGGAAACCGACTTCCGTCCGCTGCGGCCTCGAATCCAGATGATCTTCCAAGACCCTTTCGCGTCGCTGAACCCGCGTTCGACCATCGGACAAATCCTTACCGTGGGACCCGTCGCGCACGGGATGTCCTATCTCCAGGCGCGTGAGGAGGCACGAGCGTTGCTGTCACATGTCGGCCTCGATGCCGGCGCGTTCGGCCGCTATCCGCACGAGTTCTCCGGTGGGCAACGCCAGCGCATCGGGATCGCCCGCGCTTTGATGTTCAAACCAAAACTGCTGGTTGCTGACGAGGCAGTCTCTGCTCTCGACGTGTCCATCCAGGCTCAGATTCTCAAGCTGCTGGACCAAATCCAACGAG
Organism: uncultured Alphaproteobacteria bacterium; assembly: GCA_963777425.1. GTDB lineage: Bacteria > Pseudomonadota > Alphaproteobacteria > Rhizobiales > Rhizobiaceae > Phyllobacterium. The sequence goes on from CAVZQS010000005.1 coordinate 180,710, forward strand.
AGACCGGCGTATCGATGATCTTCATCACCCATGATCTGCGCGTCGCCAGCCAGATCTGTGATGAAATCGCGGTGATGCAGAAAGGGCGGATCGTCGAACACGGTCCGCCATCGCAAATCTTCCTGGACCCGCAATCAGCCTACACGCGTGAGCTGGTGGCGGCCATTCCGGGGGAGCGGCCGAGGAGTACCCGGCCGATTGCTGCGAACATTTGAAAGCCAGGGCGAATATCGCCACTAGGGAGGAGACATTATGACCAAAGATTTCACGACCAGATCGACCTATTCGCGACGTGACGCGCTGCGCCTGATGGCAGCGGGCGGCGTCGCAAGCCTTGTGGTACCCAACCTGCTCGGCAAACCTGCCTTTGCCGAAAACCTTCCCACAACCCCAACCGGCCGCGTCGTCGTCGGGCTTTCGCAGGAACCCACCGTTTTCAATCCGTTGATGGCCCATACCGAGGTTGACGATGCACTGCATTTCTCGGTGTTCGATGCGCTTTTTCGAATGGACCCCCAGGGCGTTCTTCAGCCCAATCTCGCGACCGAAGTGCCAAGCCAGAAGAACGGCGGCATTTCAGAGGACGGCCTGCAGTGGCGCATTCGTTTGCGTGACGACGTCCGCTGGCACGACGGCGAGCCCTTCACGGCCGAGGATGTGAAGTTCACTCTCGAACTCATCACCAACCCCAACTTCCGCGCGTGGCGCACGAGCGGCCATTCATTGGTGCGCGATATCAAGGTGGTCTCACCGACCGAGATCACCTGGCGGATGGAGAGCGTTTTTGCCCCCTACGTGTCGTTTCTTGCAGAAACCTTCATGGTGCCCAGGCACATCCTCGGCAAAGAGGCCGACCCCAACGCCGCCGCCTTCAATCAGGCGCCTGTCGGCACTGGCGCATTCAAATGGGCGCAGCGCATCGCAGGCGATCATATCGAACTCGTCGCGAACGCGGACTATGTCGGCGACGGTCCATATATCGAGCGGCTCGTTCTTAAATACATTCCTGACATGACGGTGCTCTACACCCAGTTCAAGAGCGGCGACATCGACCTCGTCGACCAGGCATACATTACCGCCGACCATTACGAGGAAGCCAGCAAATTGTCGGGTCGTGTGGTGACCCTGGAGCCTGGGGCATCGGTCGAGTCGATCTATCTCAATCTTGAGAAGCCGCAATTCAAGGATCCGGCGGTGCGCCAGGCGCTTTACGCTGCTATCGACAGAAAAGCGATTATCGACGCGATCTACTACGGGATCCACACCCCCACCGAGACGTTCATGCCGCAGCAATCCTACTACTACAATCCGAACCTGCCGGCGCAGGAGTACAGCCTCGACCGGGCGCGCCAGATCCTTGACGAGGCGGGCTGGGTACCGGGATCGGATGGAATCCGCGCCAAGGACGGCGTTCGGTTGTCGTTCTCCAACGCAACGACGGCAGGCAACAATCTGCGTGAACAGGTGCAGCAGTTCCTGCAGCAATCGTTCGCCGAAATTGGCGTCGAGATGACCATATCGAACCTGCCGGGGGCGGTCATGTGGGGCGATTTCTGGCTCAAATCGCAGTTCGACTCAGCCATCTCCGGTGTAACCAATGTCATCGCGGCCGACCCCGACGTCACCAACCGCCTGCACACCAGCGCAATTGTTGCAAAGGGCGGAAAGGGCTCGAACACCGGCCAATACTCCAACCCCGAGGTCGACGCGCTGCTCGAAAAGGGTGCCCGCACCTTCGACCCGGAAGCACGACGCGCCATCTATCTTCGTGTGCAGGAAATCGTCCGTCAGGACCTGCCGTTCCTGCCGCTGTTTGCCTATACCAACGTGTTCGGCCGCAAGGAAGGGCTCGAAGGCTTCGAGCCGAATGCCAACACCCGTGTCGCATCCTGGCATGCTGCCGGATGGCATTGGAAGAGCTGACCGCCGCCGCCGTCGCGAGTTGCGGCGGCGGCCATTCATTCGTGCTGTCATGGTACAGGAGGAGAGCTGAATGCGTGGCTTCCTACTCAATCGGCTCTCTGCAGAGCCTTGTCTTGCTTCTGATCGTTTCGGTCATCGGGTTCGTCGTCCTGAACCTGATCCCAGGCGGCCCGTTGGCACAATTTGGGCTTGATCCCAGCATGACCCAGGATGATCTCGACCGTCTCAAAGAACAACTGGGGCTCAACCGTCCGCTGTGGGTGCAGTATTTCGACTGGGCCTGGCGCCTCGTGCAGGGTGACTGGGGCCACTCCTTCCGCGACGGTGCGCCGGTGCTAGGACGTGATTGGTCGGCATCTTTTCGCAACGCTGTTGCTGATGGGTTCCTCGACGGTGATCGCGATCGCCATCGGCACCTGGATCGGTATCCGTGGCGCCACACATCGTCATTCGATGTTCGACTATCTCGCGACAGTCGGCGCAATGGTGGCGCTTGTCGATCCCGACCTTCTGGTTCGGGCTTAGTCGGCATCTACGTCTTCTCACTCCAACTAGGTTGGTTGCCGGCCGGCAACATGTACACGATCGGGGACGGCTCGGTGCTGAATTATATGCATCACCTTATTCTGCCGAGCATCGTGCTGGCGCTGGTCCATGTCGCGATCTGGAGCCGCTACATGCGATCGGCGACGCTTGACGTCATCAGCCAGGAATTCGTCAAGACCGCCCGCGCCAAGGGCCTGAGTGAGCGCCGGATTTTGATGAAGCATGTCGTCGGCAATGCGCTGCTGCCGATGATCACGCTGGCAGGAATGCAGCTTCCCAGCGTTCTGACGGGCGCGCTGGTGACGGAGACGGTGTTCACCTGGCCGGGAATGGGGCGGCTGTTCCTCGACAGCCTCGGCTACAGCGACTATCCGGTGGTGATGGGACTGCTGATGTTTTCCGCCATCCTTGTGATTCTGGGAAATCTCATTGCCGACATCACCGTCGCCATCATCGATCCGCGTATTCGCGTGAGCTGAGTGCGCGACCATAAACAACAGGAGCCAGCCGTTATGACTGCAATTGTCGCAAAATGTCGGACCGAGCCGCTGGTGGAACAGCCGAACCGCCCACCGCTTCATGAGCCATCATCTGGCGCTGCTCGGGATGGTGATGATCGCTTTGCTGACGCTGGCGTGTATTTTGGGTCCCCACCTGCTCCCATATGACCAGCTCTATATCGATCTTCGCGCTCGATTTTCTGCGCCTTTTACCGGCAACCATTATCTGGGCACCGATCCTTTAGGGCGCGACGTGGCGGCGCGTCTGTTCATGGCGGGCCGGATTTCGCTGCTGGTGGGTTTCTCCGCCATGCTGTTGTCGACGCTGATCGGAACGCTCGTGGGCGTGATCGCAGGTTATCGCGGCGGATGGATCGGCACGGCGCTGATGCGCACGGTAGATGGTTTTCTCGTCCTTCCCGTCGATCTTCCTGGTGCTGGCTCTGGCCGCGGCGCTGAAGCCCAGCCCGATTATGATTACCGTCGTCATCGCTGCCACCAGCTGGATGGAGGTCGCCCGTATTGTCGAGGCCGAAGTCCACTCGCTGCGCGAGCGCGAGTTCGTCCAGGCTGGGCGCATGCTGGGGCTAAGCGGTACGCATATCATGTTCCGCGAGATCCTCCCCAACGCCATCGGTCCGATCATCGTCGCTGCCACCCTGACCGTGGCCCGTGCGATCCTCATGGAGGCCTACATCAGCTTCCTTGGCTATGGAATTCAGCCGCCGCTGCCCAGCTGGGGCAACATGCTGAATGGTGCGCAGCAATATCTGGACAGCGCGCCTTGGCTGGCGATCATTCCCGGTGCCGCCATTACCATCGCGGTCACCAGCTTCAACTTCATTGGCGACGGCCTGCGTGATGCGTTCGATGTTCGGGGCGACCACATGTGATCGTGTTGGCGTCCGTTCGGGGCTGCGGCGGCGCATGGCGAACGATCACGCGCCCCGCTGATCGTCTCGAAGACAGCGGGTTTCGAACCCAGCTACGATAAAGCCCGCTAGCCCTCTTGTTCTGTCAGCAACCTAACAAAGCCTTGGCCGGAAAATGCAAAGCGAGTAACCACATGGAAGAGCCGAGAATCGCTGACAAGAACACCCCCTACTGGTGGGAAGCGGCACCCGTCAAACCGCTGCCCCAGCAGCCGCTGGCCAAGATGGTCGATGTGGCGATCGTCGGCGCCGGCTACGCCGGCCTGTCGGCCGGGCTGGTGCTGGCGCGCGAGGGCCGTTCGGTCGCAGCCTTCGATGCGATGAACCCGGGCGAGGGCGCATCGTCGCGCAACGGCGGCATTACCAGTGGAAGCATCCGGCCGGATTACGCCACGATCACCCGGCGTTTCGGCGAGGACAAGGCAATTGCGATCGAGGCCGAGGGCAAGATCGCCCGCGAGTTTCTCTATGACTTCATCAGGACCGAAGGGCTCGACTGCGACTTTCGAGCTGGTCGGCCAGTTCAAGGGCGTTATCGGGTTCGACCAGTACGAGAAGACCGCCCGTAGCGCCGAGGTTCTGGCAAAGCGGCTGCGGCATCGAATCTTATGCGGTGCCCGTATGGCGAACAACGCAACTACATCGGCACCGATTTCTATCGCGGCGGCATGGTGCGGATGGATATTGGTGGGCTGCATCCGGCCAAGTTCCACGCCGAACTCTTAAGGGTGGCGCTGGCTTCGGGACTGACGGTCCATTCCGGGACGCGTGTGACTTCTGTAGAGAGAGATGGCTCCGAGTTCCGCGTCGTGACCTCAGGCCGGCACCGTGCAAGCGCGCCAGGTCCTGGTCTGCACCGACGGCTATACCGATGGTGCGGTTCCGTTCCTGCGCCGCCGGCTGGTGCCGGTCCGTAGCCGTATCATCGTGACAGAGGAGCTCGCACCCGAGGTCATGGCGCGGCTGATGCCAAAGCAGATGATGATGATCGAAGGCCGCCAGCTCGGATTCTATTACCGTCCGACGCCCGACGGCAAACGCATCCTCTTGGGCGGACGTGACAGTTCCCGCGCCGGCGATCCGGATGGGCCGAAGCTCTTTCTTCGCAAGGGGCTCGTGAACCTCTTCCCGGAACTGGAGAAGGTTCGACTGTCGCACACGTGGTTCGGCAATGTTGCGATGAACCGCGACATGTTGCCTCGGATTTTCGAAAAGGACGGCGTTGTCTATGCCACCGGCTTTTGCGGTTCGGGTGTGGTCTGGGCACCGTGGGTCGGCACGCGGGCGGCTCACAAGCTGTTGGGACATAGCGCGGAAGCGCGCACCGCGTTCGATTTCCGGCCACCGGCCTTCATTCCGCTCTACAGCGGCAACCCCTGGTTCATGCCGGCAATCATTCAAGGCTATCGGATCCAGGATCACATCGCCCTCTACCGTGCCAGCCGCTGAGAAGACGTCCCGCACCCGCTCCTCGGGAGGAGAACTGGTAGCAACGCCGAAGATGTGACTGCCGCGTGGCGCAAAACATTATTTTCTACCGCGCCCGCATCGCTAGTCGATACATGATGCTTCTCTTCCTTCGCTAGTCTTGGCTGAGGAACACGTCGAGGGCAGCGATGACCCTCAGTCTGGTCCCGTCGCTCCATCCGTCGATCAGGCGCGCAGCCGGTGATCCGGGCTAAGAGCGCTGCCGGCGGCGCGGGACGGAAGTTCATTCACCGCGGCGGTTCTTGCAGCCAACGACTCGATCGTCAGAGAGGAACAATATGCTTCAGTTGAACGACAAAGATCTATTCCGGCAGGCTGGCCTGATCGGCAGTGCCTGGTTGGGTGCTGCCATGGGCAAGACAATTGACGTCGTCGATCCCGCGAGCCAGACGACCCTTGGCACCGTTCCGGACATGGGCACCACCGAAACCCGCGCAGCCATCGAGGCAGCCAGCGCCGCTTTTGCACCATGGAAGAAAAAGACCAATGCCGAGCGTGCCGCCCTGCTCGAGCGCTGGTATGCGCTGATGATGGAAAATCTCGAGGATCTTGCGCTACTCCTCACGCTTGAGCAGGGCAAGCCACTCGACGAAGCCCGCGCCGAAATTCGCTATGGCGCGTCCTTTGTCAAATGGTTTGCCGAGGAAGCCCGCCGCATCGGCGGCCACACCATTCCCTCGCCGACGGCGGATCGCCGCATCGTCGTGCTCAAGGAAGCGATCGGCGTCTGCGCCATCGTCACACCGTGGAACTTTCCGAACGCGATGATCACCCGCAAGGTGGCCCCCGCGCTGGCGGCCGGTTGTACGGTGGTCATCAAGCCCTCTGAGTTCACGCCCTATTCGGCGCTCGCCCTCGGTGTCCTTGCCGAGCGTGCTGGCATTCCGGCTGGCGTCATCAACATCGTCACCGGCATGCCGACAGAAATCGGCAACGAGTTCATGGCGAACGAGACGGTGCGCAAGATCTCCTTCACCGGTTCGACGCGCGTCGGCTCGCTGCTGATGCGCGGCGCCGCGGACAGCGTCAAGCGGCTCTCACTCGAACTCGGCGGCAATGCACCTTTCATCGTCTTCGACGATGCCGATCTCGATCTCGCCGTCGAAGGCGCCATCGCGTCCAAGTTCCGCAATGGCGGACAGACCTGCGTCTGCGCCAACCGCATCCTGGTCCAGGCCGGCGTCTACGACGCTTTCGCCGAAAAGCTCGGCGCGCGTGTCAACGCCATGAAGGTCGGCCCGGGAACGGAACCCGGAAACGCCATCGGCCCGATGATAAACGCCGCGGCCATCGAGAAGATCAACCGCCACGTCGAGGACGCGCTGGCGAAGGGCGCGAAGGTGGCGGCACGGGGCAGTTCGCTGCCGGAAGGCAAGCAGTACACCGTGCCGATCGTGCTCACCGGCGCGACGACCGACATGCTGCTCGCCAGCGAGGAAACGTTCGGTCCGGTTGCTCCGCTCTTCCGCTTCGAAACGGAAGAAGAGGCCATCGCTATCGCCAACGGCACGCCCTTCGGCCTCGCGGCCTATTTCTACACCGAGAACCTCAAGCGCTCCTGGCGCGTCGGCGAGGCGCTCGAATTCGGCATGATCGGCCTCAACACAGGGGCAATTTCCACCGAAGTGGCGCCTTTCGGCGGCGTCAAGCAGTCGGGGCTAGGGCGCGAGGGCGCGCAGGTCGGCATCGAGGAATATCTCGAAATGAAGAGCTTCCACATTGGCGGCCTGAGTTAAGCCGGCTCTCTCGCCGGATAGTTCCTGTAAGAGTTGCCTGCACCCAGTTACAAAATCCGGCGGCGCGTACTCATGCGCCCCCGTTTTGTCCCTGCGAAAAGGCCGACACACGGGCGAATGACTTCCGCCCGGTCTTGAAGCGATTTCCACGTTTCATGAATATTTCGGACGGAAGATTGTCATGGGCATTTCCTTATGAGAGTGGACTGGGCATGTCATCGCGATGATCGCGCGACGCGCATCTTGGCTCGGCTGAATGTGGCGTCAATCGAAGAAGAATATTTCGTATCGAAAGCCGGCTTTGGCAGATGGTTGTGCACGGCAAGGCCGAGCTGACGTTGAGCGACAGAGAAATCCCTAGTTGAGGGAATGCCCGCAAACACTTTCGCTGCCCGATGCCCCCGCCGATGCGCGGAAGATTTGGACGTGTCACGTTCCGTTGCGACGGTCATGAACGCGTGGAATAACGAGGCTGCGCGAACACTCATAACGGCTATCCGGTGATGCCCACAGCCTGCCTGAGTGATCCCGATGCACTTACACGGATAGAGGCTTCGGGAGTCGGCCGGCTGGACTCCTCTCGGAGGCCCGCCCTGGTGGCTCCCCACCCAGCAGAAGATGCGGCGGTTGATGAGGCGAAAGCGATAAGATACCGTTCAGCACGCCGTCTTCAGATGATCTGCCAACCGGCATTCCTGCAAACTTTGGCTCAGGAACTTAGGGAAGTGCCATGCAGACACGTCAGATCGATATTGCCGCTTTCGGCCCCGAACATCTGGATGCCGCCGTCACCCTCTCGAGGCAGATCGGTTGGCCTCATCGCCCGAGGACTGGCAGATGGCGATTGCCTTGAGCGAAGGCGCGGTCGCGATCGAGAACGACAAGGTCGTAGGCACCGTGCTCGTGACGAGCTACAACGAAGAAAGCGCTATGATCAACATGATCATTGTCGACGAGTCCATGCGCGGCCGCGGCCTTGGCCGGCGACTCATGGACGCCGCTCTCGACCAATCCGATGAGCGCCCGCTGCGGCTCGTAACGACAGCATTGCCATGATGAAGCCACCGATTCCCCATGCCGTATCCGTCCCCACCATCTTTGCCCTCGCCAACCAGGCGCTCGGCTGATCTGGAGAGTATCATGTACAGCAATTCCCTTATCGAACTCGACCGCGCCCATCTCGTACATCCGGTCGCCTCCTATCGCAATCACGAGAAGCTCGGAGTGCGCGTGCTCGCATCCGCCAAAGGCGCGGCGGTCACAGACGCGTCGGGCAAGCAGCTGATCGACGGTTTCGCAGGCCTGTGGTGCGTCAATGCCGGCTACGGCCATGAATTGATCGTCGAGGCGGCAACCCGCCAGATGCGCGAACTTCCCTATGCGACGGCCTATTTCGGCCTCGGTTCGGAGCCGGCGATCCGGCTCGCCGCGGCATTGGCCGAGCGCGCTCCGGGCGATCTCAACCATGTTTACTTCACACTCGGCGGATCGGATGCGGTCGACAGCACAGTCCGTTTCATCCGCTACTACTGGATCGCGCGTGGTGAGCCGAATCGCGACCAGTTCATCTCGATCGAGCAAGGCTACCACGGCTCGTCTACCGTTGGGGCAGGCTTGACGGCGTTGCCATCTTTCCATGCAGGTTTCGGCATTCCCTTCGACTGGCAGCATAAAATTCCCTCGCACTACGCCTATCGCAATCCCGTCGGCGACGATCCGCAGGCGATCATCAACGCCTCGCTCGCGGCACTGCGGCGCAAGGTTGAGGAAATTGGCCCCGAGCGCGTCGCCGCCTTTTATGCTGAACCGATCCAGGGTTCGGGCGGCGTGCTGGTGCCACCGAAGGGATGGATGAAGGCGATGCGCGAACTCTGCCGCGAACTGGGCATCCTCTTCGTAGCCGACGAAGTGATCACCGCTTTCGGCCGCACCGGTCCGCTCTTCGCGTGCGAGGAGGACGACATCGTGCCGGACTTCATCACCACGGCCAAGGGTCTGACCTCCGGCTATGTTCCGATGGGTGCAGTGTTCATGGCCGACCACGTCTATCAGACCATCGCGGATGGGGCCGGCGCTGCAGCCGTCGGCCACGGCTATACCTATTCGGCCCATCCCGTATCCGCGGCTGTCGGCCTCGAAGTTCTGAAGCTTTACGAAAACGGTCTGCTTGCGAACGGCCGGAAGGCGGGCGCTAGGCTGATGGAAGGGCTTGAGAGCCTCAAGGACCATCCGCTCGTCGGTGATGTCCGCGGCCGCGGAATGCTCGCCGCCGTGGAGCTCGTGGTAAACAAGGAGAAGAAGACCCCGCTGCCGGTGGCCGCCGATCCGGCACGCCGCGTCTTCGACCGGGCCTGGGAAAACGGCCTGGTCCTCCGCGCCTTCGCCAACGGTGTCCTTGGCTACGCGCCGCCACTCTGCTGCACCGACGCCGATATCGACGCGATCATTGAGCGCACCCGCAAGACGCTGGACGATACCCTGGCGGACCCGGATGTGCGCGCGGCCATCAAGGACTGATCACGGCATGCGACAGAGACACCAAGCCGTCAAAATCGACATTCTGACCGTGCCATGACCTCTACCCGGAGGTTACTGTGCGGTACAGATTTGCAACGCGATTGGCCGATTGGCTCTTTCGGCATGAGAACGTGTCACGCTTCACGGATTGCGACATTGCCTCGAAAAAGCCTAAGGGGCTTCAGGCGATGTGCCGCGGTTTGAATTGCGCAGCCATGATACGGGCCAACCAAAGGGGAGTTTTCGGCGCAGGAAGCGAATACCAAACTTAAAGGGGAAACAGGCTCGTCAACGGCATGTGCGACTTGACGATGGGCGACTTCAAGACGACGAAGCTGTTATACTTATCGATGCCGATCTCCAAGTCGGTAAGGCGCTCCATGATCGCCTGATATTCACTAATGCCGGCGGTGACGAATTTCAGGAGATAGTCGTAGCCGCCAGACACCAAGTGGCATTCCATCACCTGGTCGATCTTTTCGATCGAGGTCAGGAAGCGGGCGAAGTCGATCTGCCGGTGGCTTTTCAGGGTGATTTCCGTGAAAACTGTCAACGTCTGCCCGAGCTTGTTCACATTGATCTGTGCGGAGTAGCCGTCGATATAGCCCTCCGACTGCAGTTTTTTCACGCGCATCAGACATGGGCTCGGCGAAAGATTGACCAACTCGGCCAGTTCCACATTGGTGACGCGGCCATTCTTCTGCAATTCCTGCAAAATCTTTATATCGATACGGTCGAGTTTCAAAAGCTTGCTCCGTTTATCGACGACGATTATGGCGCAGCATATCGTGCCGTTATGTTCCCACAGTCAGAGTAACATGTTGCTGAAACGTGTCGATGGCGTTTCGCGAGTCTGCGGCGCACGAACTTACTGCGGCGGCCGGTGTGACGGCGTTTTATGCTGCGGCGGGAACCAAAGGGCGACGAGCGCTGCCGGGACCGCGGTCCATCTGTTCCGTTAAAGCCCAGATTGGCGCCATGCTACTGCCGAAACAGGCCCGTCAGACGTAAGTGCCTTTTGGTCAGCGGCGCAAATAGGATTGCCGCCGGGGTCTCGCAATCGTTCCCCGGTGGCCGCTACGCTTGTCGGAAGCGGCTGGTGCCGCTAGTCATTCGGCCGTTCAGGCGCTTCATCGCTGCAGAGTGTCCCGGTCCATGGCGTTCGTCAGGTCATTATGGACGGCGTGGCCGTCGCGCCGGTCGCAAAACGCGCCATAGCGGCGACGAAAAGTGGCAGATCAGGAACTCTCGTTCGACCTGCACCATCCGTCATGCTGAGGGACGGTTCAAAACGAATGATTTCCGCCGAATTGAAGGGGCAGAACAGCAGGGAAATCTGCTCTCCAGGCGCAACTCTAAGATAAATTCGACATTTGACCAAGAGACAGTATTTCACCTATGGCCATAGACCTTGAGAGCGACACCGTCAGCGCCCGAATCGAGCTGATGAAATTCGAAACCCGGCATTTGCAGGGCGCGCTGAGGCTATCGCAGGAGATGGGCTGGCCTTATCGCCGAGAAGATTGGGAATTTGCCGCGACGGTCGGCGAGGGTCTGGTCATCGAGCGGGCAGGCGAAGTGATCGGCACGGCCATGTGGTGGAATTACGGACAGGCCTATGCAACCGCTGGGATGATCATCGTCACCGCCTCCGCACAGGGCGGAGGCTACGGCTCGCGGCTCTTCAATGGGTTGCTTGAAGCGACGGACGGTCGCAACGTGCTGCTCAACTCGACCGACGAGGGGCTTGCGCTCTACAAGCGACGCGGCTTTACTACCTGGAGTACCGTGCTTCAGCATCAGGGCTCGCTGACCGTTGCGGTGACTCTGAATGCCTGCGACGACATCCGTCCGGCGACTATCTCGGACCTTACGGCGATCCAAGCCTTTGACCAACGGGCCACGGGCATGCCCCGACAGTCGATGGTGGCCGAACTCGCCGATGTGGGCAACGTGGTGGTCATCGAACGCGCGGGACGGGTTGCAGGCTACGCCATCGCCAGGAAGTTCGGCCGCGGCTACGTGGTCGGTCCTTGTGCAGCCGAGAGCGCACAAGATGCGCGACTCCTGATCCTGGCCCAGCTTTCGAAGCTCCATAAGCAATTCGTTCGCATCGATGTCTATGCTGGAGATGGATTGGGCGATTGGCTGCATGGCCTCGGCCTCAAGCAGGTCAGTTATGCAACCGCTATGGTCAAGGGGCGGCGACCCGAATCCGACGGGCCAGCCCATATGTATGCCTTGGCAAACCAGTCGTTCGGTTAGGAAATCAGGATATGGACAAGATGGCGGCAAACCTGCAAGGGCGAGAGACGGCTAAACCGATCGACGCCCTGGTCACCCCAACGCTGCTTGTGGACCGTGGACGGCTTGAGCGCAACGTACAGCGCCTGGCCGAGCGCGCCAAGAAGCTTGGCGTGGTACTGCGCCCGCACATGAAAACGGCCAAGAGCATCGACGTCGCTCGACGGCTCTTCCCCCGCGAGCCCGGCCCGATCACGGTCTCGACGATCGCCGAGGCGGAATATTTCGCGAGCCACGGCTTTCGAGACATGACCTATGCGGTCGGAATGTCGCCGGCTTCAGCCATCCGCGCCATGGAGCTTTGTCGCCGCACGGGCGTCGATTTGAAGCTACTGCTTGATACTGTGGAGCAGGCTGATGCTTTGGCCGGCGTGCGCGAGGCAACCGGCGTGACACCGTCCATCTTCATCGAACTGGACTGCGATGACCATCGCGGTGGATTGAAGCCGGACGATCCCAGGCTGCTTGAGGTGACCAACAGAGTCGTCGCAGCTGGCGCCAACCTCGTCGGCGTCCTCGCCCATGCGGGCGAGTCCTATAGCTTGAGTACGCCCGATGCGCTGGTCAAGGCAGCTGAGAACGAGCGTTCGGCCACCGTGCGCGCCGCCGAAATTCTGCGCGCTCACGGCCATAGCTGCCCGATCGTCAGCCTTGGCTCGACGCCGACGGCGCACTTCGCCGAGAATCTCGAAGGCGTTACGGAGTTGCGCGCCGGGGTCTACATGTTCTTCGACCTGGTCCAACATGGGGTAGGGGTCTGTGGTATCGACGATATCGCGATTACCGTGTTGGCTACCGTGATCGGCGCAAAGCCGGAAAAAGGATGGGTGCTGGTCGACGCTGGGTGGATGGCGCTTTCGCGCGACCGTGGAACCTCAAACCAACATGTCGACCAGGGTTACGGCATGGTCTGCGACGAAAAGGGGCGGGTGCTCAAAGATGTCATCGTTTCCCAGGCCAGTCAGGAACACGGCATCCTCGCGATCCGCGCCGGTTCCGACGAGACAATGCCCGAGCTCCCGGTCGGTACGCGGATCCGGATTCTGCCCAACCATGCCTGCGCGATGGCCGCCCAGCATGACTTCTATAGCGTCATCAACGGTGAGAGCCCCGAGATTGAAGCGCGGTGGCAGCGAATTCGCGGCTGGTAGGGGTTCCAATCTCTACGCTTTGCATGGCGCCCATGCAAATTAACGCACTGGTGGTGCAAAAATGAAGTTTACCTCTTACTGGCTGGATACGTCTCAGCCGTTCAACGACGGATTGTCCAAACCTCTCGAAGGGCACTACGACGTTGCCATAGTGGGCGGGGGTCTAACAGGATCTTCCGCCGCACTGGCGCTTGCCAAGAAGGGCGCCCGGGTCGCCCTGCTCGAGGCCGAAACAATCGGCAACGCCGCATCCGGACGCAACGGCGGTATGTGCAACAACGGTTTTGCCCAGAACTACGCAGTCATGGCCGGCAAGTACGGCACGGACGCAGCGAATGCGCTTTACAAGGCTTTCGACGCCGGCGTCGATATGGTTGAGCGGATCGTTGGGGAGGAGCAGATCGACTGCAGCTTCTCCCGAGTCGGCAAGCTCAAGCTTGCCGCCAAACCCGAGCACTACAACATGCTGGCGCGCAGCCAGGAACTTTTGGCGGCGAATGTCGATCCTGAAACGAGGATGATCGCCCGAACCGACCTGCAAAGCGAGGTTGGAACCGACCGTTATCACGGCGGGCTGCTCTTTCCAAAGAGCGCCAACATGCATGTCGGCCGGTTCGTCCGGGGCCTGGCGACCGCAGCCGCGCGGCGGGGCGCGGAGGTCTTTGAACGCGCGCCCGTCCTGGCCATGCACAAGGTTCCCGCCGGGCATGAGGTGGAGACCCCCAGAGGCAAGATCGTTGCGCGGCAGGTCCTGCTGGCCAGCGGCATTTCTCAGGTTGGGCCTCTCGGATGGATCCGTCGCCGCATCGTACCAGTCGGCGCCTTCCTGATCGTGACGGAACCGCTGTCGCCCTCGGAACTTGAGCGCCTGATGCCGGCCCGTCGCAATGTCGTCGACACGCGTAATCTTGTTGTTTACTGGCGGCTGACACCGGACAACCGCATGCTGTTCGGCGGGCGGGCGCGCTTTGCGGCGTCCAATCCACAATCCGACGAAAAAAGCGGCCGGATCCTGAAAGCATCGATGGTCGACGTTTATCCGGAACTGGCCGGCGCCCGGATCGACTACTGCTGGGGCGGCATGGTCGATATGACCCGCGACCGTCTGCCCCGCGCCGGAGAGCGTGACGGGATCTTCTACTCCATGGGCTATAGCGGCCACGGCACTCATATGTCGACGCTGATGGGCAGTATCATGGCCGACGTCATGGACGGCCGCCCCGATCTCAACCCTTGGAAGGATTTCGACTGGCCAGCGATCCCTGGATATTTCGGGCGTCCCTGGTTCCTGCCGATCCTCGGTGCCTATTACCGCATGAAGGACCTAGTAGGATGATCGCGCCCCTCGAACACCTGTCCCGAAACGGCCACCTGGAGAAGTTCTTCATCGACGGCAAATGGCTTGAGCCGAGGGGCACCGCCAAGGGCGTTGTCGTGAATCCGGCCACGGAACAGGTTGTAACCCAGTTTCCGCTCGGAAACAGCGAGGACGTGGACGCGGCCGTTTCAGCGGCCCGTCGGGCGTTCGCCACCTGGAGCCGTACCGAGCCGGAATACCGCGCGGATCTGCTTGATCGCCTGCAGGCGATGCTTGAAGCGCGCAGCGAACTGCTTGCACAATGCATCACCCTCGAGATAGGCGCGGCGATCGGATATGCGCGCACCGCGCAGGTGCCCCTAGCGATGGCCCATGTGGAGGTCGCTCGCGATGTCCTGGAAGCTTTTCCCTTCGTCAAGCAGCGCGGCCACACCGCCGTTACCCACGAACCGATCGGTGTCTGCGCAGTGATCACTCCGTGGAACTGGCCACTCTACCAGATCACGGCCAAAGTTTCGCCGGCGCTCGCAGCAGGCTGCACAGTCGTGCTGAAGCCAAGCGAGCTTTCTCCTCTAAACGCCCTTCTGTTCGCTGAGGCAATCGAGGAGGCCGGGTTCCCGGCCGGGGTTTTCAACCTTGTAAATGGCGACGGCCCATGCGTCGGCGCAGGTCTGGCCTCCCATCAAGATGTCGACATGATCTCCATTACCGGCTCTACCCGAGCAGGCATCGCAGTGGCCGAGGCAGCCGCGCCGACTGTCAAGCGTGTCGCGCAGGAACTCGGCGGCAAGTCGCCGAACGTGATCCTGCCGGACGTCGAGCTCGATCGCGCCGTATCTTTGGGCATAGCCACTGCGTTTCGCAATCTCGGCCAGTCATGCAGCGCGCCGACGCGTATGATCGTCCCGCGCGCGCTGCTTTCCGAGATCGAGTCACTTGCCAAAAGGGCCGCAGATGAAATCGTCGTGGGCGATCCTCTCTCGGAGACCAGCACCCACGGCGTGATCGCCAACCGAGCCCAGTTCGACCGGATCCAAACCATGATCAGGGTCGGCATTTCAGAAGGCGCAAAGCTCGTTACCGGCGGAGAGGGCCGTCCGGGCGGTCTGGATGTCGGGCTCTACGTTAAACCGACGATTTTTTCCGAGGTGGGCACGGGCATGCGTATTGCCCAGGAGGAGATCTTCGGGCCGGTTCTGTGCCTCATCCCCTACGACACAGTGGAGGAGGCCGTCACCATCGCCAACGATACCGTTTACGGCCTGGGGGCGCATGTGCAGGGCAAAGATATGAACATCGTCAAGGATGTCGCGTCGCAGATCCGCTCCGGTCAAGTGCACCTCAACTACCCGGCCTGGGATCCACACGCGCCGTTTGGCGGCTTCAAACAATCTGGAAACGGACGCGAATACGGCATCGAAGGCATGTTGGAGTATCTTGAGGTCAAGTCCATCCTCGGCTATTTCTAAGCGGCATCTTCGCCGTTCCTCACGAGCTATCCGGCTATTACCCTACGAACCGCTCATTCGCGCCGCAGACCTGATCATTCTGCCGAGCCGCTACAATAGCGCGTTTCGCGCGGTTAGGAGAGCGTTCGTGACGTGCGTGCCGAGCGGATATTTTGCCTAACCCGCCAAATGCAGCAAGCTTGCCCGTTCCCCTAGGAATGGCCATTACTTGGCATGAAGGAAGCATGAGCGAGAAAATCTACGTTGCGTCGCGCGATAACAAGATGGCCTGCTGCCGGTTTCATAGACACTGAGTTCAGATGTTCAACGTGAAACCGGAGAGTATGAATGCAAAGACGAAAGTTCGGCCGCGAGCATAAACTTGAAACGGTGAAGCTGGTGAACGAGCGTGGTGTCGCTGTTGCACAGGCTGCAGCAACGGCATCGTGTCTGGAAAAGAGAGGGGTTTCTCCCGCTTCATCGTCGCCGGGTTAGGCGCTGTTGTTACGGCATTGCAAGTCCCGGCCGTCGAGATAGGGCCCGAAACTGATCCCGGTGTGCCATGGACAAGGAGCCTTGGGCGGGACCGTCCTATCGCGCTTGCTCTGAAATCCGGGAATTTTCGGGGCGGACGATTTCTTTCTCAAGGCGCGGGTTCTGCTCCTTTGACCGCCGTCCTTTCCGAAGAAACGAAATTGCGCCGCAGATCCATGAAAATGGCATTCTCGCAGACGTTCATTCGCCCCTTGAGAAAGCAAGGCCGAGCTGGATTCACAGCAGCGCGATTGCCCACCTCAAGAGAAAGAAGATTTCCGTTTATCTGTTCAATCTGCCCGGCTATTTCGTGCCCCAGGCGGGGATCAGGAGCGATTACATGCCCACTTCGTGCGTGTCGAAAATAGTGAATGTCCGATCCGCGAATTCCTCCCGCCTGGAACTTGATACGTACCAATCCCTCTGCGAGAGGCGGCAGCTCGGTTTCGATAGGCGGACATCGCGTGGGCCGAACAATATTGCGGCAAGACTCGTATTAGGCATTTGCATTCTCTCCCGCTGTTGTCCTATCGCTGCTCTAAACGCCGTTTCACGTTTTCAACCCCAAGCACGAGGCTTGTCAGAACTGGAACGCTGTGGACCGTGCCCCGCACTGCACGAGCCATCGAGGCCTGCGCAAAAACGACCACATCGACCTTCTGCGACAGCTCTTCGAGAGCTCGGCGAATTTGCGCGTCATGAGCTTCGACGTCCCCGCCGGCGAGGAGTTGAAACGCTCCCTGAACAAGCACATGGTCGATCGCTACATCCTTGCCCGCCTCGCATGCCTGGCGCTTCAGCAGATCCACTGTCGGCACCAGCGTTGTGGACAAGGTTGCAAGGACGCCTATGCGGTTTCCATGCTCGATAGCGGCTTTGGCCATGCCTTCATCAATACGGAACAGCGGCACAGGGCAAAGCGGCGCAATGGCATCGACTGCCGGTCCGAGAGTCGAGCATGTGACGACAATCGCATCTGCCCCGGCGTCGACTGCCGACCATACGTAGGTAGCGAGCCTTCGTTTCGTCAGATCGGATAGCGACCCGCGCTCAATGGTTTCCCTCAAGAGGCTCTCGTCGAGGATCGCGAACGGCTTCCAGTCGGGCAAATGCTCTTTGGCGAGGCCCTCGAACTCGGAAACAAGGCCGGAAACCGTATGGATGAAAGCCAGCTTTCTGACGGAAGCGCTCGTACTTTGAATTGACATATGATTTTCCATCTGGTTGCCGGGAGCTGAGTTGGCGGAACTGGATGTTTGCAGCAGTTCATCAACCTGGTCCCGCGTGCGAATCCTCTTCTGGCGGCTTTTCAGCACGTTTAGCAGTTTCTTCCAGTTCTTCGGCTCCGTAGACGGCGCTCCTGTGCGACCGCGTCGGCCAGAGCGGTCACGAAACGGTCCAGATCACGCTTGAGCTTGTAGGTATGCGGCCAGACCCGCAATCGTTCAGCGCGCTTTGCTATCGATACGCGACAAATTGCATTAGAAGTCGCCAACTTCAATTTTCGATCTGTCCGTGAAGCGCGACAGGCGGAATGGACTCGGATCAACGCTTGCCGCGCCACCTGCGATCAGATCCGCCGCCAGATAGCCAATGCCAGGGCCAGCGCCGAAGCCGTGTCCGGAACAGCCAGCGGCGACGAATACTCCGCCAATGCTGCCCACCGGGGAAATCACGGGTACTGCGTCCGGCGTGGAGTCGATATACCCGCCCCAGGAGGACACGACGCCGGCATTGGCAACGGTGGGGAACAGGGCTTTTACCCGCGTCATGATGGTTGCCAACATCCGCTTGTCCGGAGCGGGATCGAGGACGCGGATGCGCTCAAAGGGGGTCGGCCTGTCGAGATGCCAGCGACGGAGTGAGTCCGGCCCCTCGAAGAACGAGCGGCCTATGCCGATCTCGACGGCCTTCAGCCGTTTCATGAACATCGGCAGAAACGGGCGGACATAGCGAATCCCCTGCGGCGTGATCTCGAGCGTCGCCCTGCCGCTGACCGCGATCGTGTAGCCGCCATCGAGCCGGCGCGTCATGGCAAAGTCGGAAGTATAGACTGCCCCGCCAAAATCCGGTGCAGGACCGGTCCGCAAGGCAGTTTGACGGACGCTGGCCTGCGGCAGCGAAACCGCATGCATGCGCAGGAAAGCAGAAGCCCAGGCGCCGGCGGCACACAGTACCGCGCTGGTGCGGATAAGGCCTTTCTCGGTGACGACGCCGCTCACTTGCCCATTGGTGATATCCAGGCCGCGTGCCGCGCAGTTCTGATGAATCGTCGCGCCATGCATGCGCGCGCCCTCGGCGATCCGAGGGGCGGCGAGCCAGGGTTCGGCCTTGCCGTCGTCTGCAGCATGGACACCGCCCAGCCATTTGCGGCCGCCAGCGGCAGGAACGGCGGCAGTGGCCTCGTGGGCCGTAAGCATCCGCGTATTGACGTCGAACCGTCGGGCAACCTCGCGCCACTTGTCCCATTCGGCGAGCTGCTTTTGATCGGCGGTCGCATAGATAAGCCCGCAACGGCGAAAGCCAAGGTCATGCCCGATCTCTTTGGTGAGCTGTTCCCACAGCCGTAGCGCCAGATTGGCAAGCGGCAACTCACGTTCATCCCGGTTCTGCCGACGGCACCAGCCCCAGTTCCGGCTCGACTGTTCGCAGCCGACATACCCCTTTTCGATAAGCGCCACCGACAGGCCGCGCCGTGCCAGAAAATAGGCCGCGCTGGCGCCGACAATCCCGCCGCCGACTACCACGACGTCGGCTGACTTGGGTAGAATTTCATCGCTGCTGATGTGGTGGATTAAAGGGGACATAGGGCCTCGGTGTCAATGATAGTGACAGTATCGCGAAAGGGTGTCTCAGAATGCACTGACTGCAGGCGGCATTTCGGTATTTTGCACCGAATATCGTCTGCATTCGGCAAGTAACGCGGAAAAGGCGCTTTTATCGTCGTCGAGAGCTGCGGCCTGCCGTAGTTGACGATCTCAAATTCAATGTCATAATTTCTTGAGAAGTTCCGTAAATCTGCTTACGCCGCAGGTGCCTGTAGCGGGCGGCAGTTCGAACGACGCGCGCGCGTCGAGCTGACCGTGGCAGGCGAGACCTTTTATGCGGATCTTGAGCGACATCGATCTGAGCGCCGAGGTAACCCGCTCGTTCCCCGTTGTCCATCGAAAATTGACCCATGTTTGGACCTTGCCCTGCGTGTTTTCAGCGGGGGCTAGGGACAGAAGGTCCATAAAAGTTTGGGTCAAGCGCGGGGGATGGGTATCACGCGTCCTTGGACGGTATGCCAAGTTTGGGGGCGTGCGGAAAATTGCCCGTGGCGATGTAGTCCAGTTCCTCAGGCGTGCTGTCGCGCCCGAGGAGGGCACTGCGGTGGGGTGGCGGCCGAAGCGGGCGATCACGGCGCGCTGCCCGCGTGGCTGTGCAGCGCCGAACTCGTAGACCTGCCGCAGATGCGGTTGCGCCTGACCGAGAAGGCGGTCCGGCGCAACCGCATCGTCGGAGAGCTTCTGGCCGAGCTTGATCTTGGGCACATTCCCGTCGGCGATCAAAACGTCGGTAGACCAAGGTCTCCTGCATCCAAATCCCGTGCACTACGTCACCAAGCACCTGCTCGGTGGCTTCCAGTCATTTAACACGGCGCGGCGAACGATCGCGGGTTTCGAGGCGATGCTGTGGCTGAGGAAAGCTTTGGCTTTTCCGGTGGCTGGACCGTCAACGATCAGAACGATCTGCTTGCGTGCCTCTTCGGACTTCAAAAGGTTAACGAAGTGTGAAATCCGCACCATTCAGGGGATAATCGCGGCCTGCAAAAATGTTGCGACAAGCCCGCCAGATATTCAGGCGCCTTGTGAAGCGCTGGCCTTGTCGTGCCATCAAGTCCCTTCGGGCAGCCTCCTCAAAGAAGACATGCGGGCGGAAACCGCCCGCAGTACCTTCCTCCATCAGAGCCCGAAGACGCCCGGCAGGCCCGAGATATCCGCGATTTCGACATAACCATAGAACGGGTTGGCGGGTTCGTGACCGCGGTTGACCCAGACCTTGTTCTTGATGCCAATATCGTTGGCAGACATGTGGTCGTAGCGGAAGGAGGAGGAGCAATGCACAACATCTTCCGGTCCGCAGCCAAGCCTGTCGAACATATATTCAAAGGCCTGTAGGCGCGGCTTGTAGGCTTGTGCCTGTTCGGCAGTATAGACCGCGTGGAACGGAGCGCCGAGCTTTTCGACGTTGGACATGATCTGCGAGTCCATCGCATTCGACAGGATCACCAGCGGGATTTCCTTGGCAACCTTGGCGAGACCGGCCGGCACGTCGGCATGTGGCCCCCAGGTCGGCACCCGCTCGTAGACCGTACGGGCATCTTCTTCCCGGAACGGGATCCCATTGCGCTTGCAGGTGCGTTCAATTGAATTGTGAACCACTTCGGCATACGGTTTCCAATTACCCAGCACTTCGTCGAGGCGGTAGGCGGCAAAGTTCTTGATGAACTCAGCCATGTGCTGCTCATCGAGCTGTTCGCCGTAAAGGTCGCGGGCGGCCTCTGCCATCTGGAAGTTGGTCAGCGTGCCGTAGCAGTCGAAGGTGATGTATTTGGGCCGGAAGATTGTCATTGGCATATCCTTGTTTGAGTGGGATCGGCATGTGACATGAGGATAGGCGCGACCGACTTCTCGCTCGCCCTGAATGTAGCGGCATCGAAGCAGAATATTTCGTATCGAATGCCAGCTTTAGCAGATAGTTGTTTACCTCCGAGCTGCCCTGAAAACCGGGCAGCAGTCTCCCAGCGGCGGATCACGCTCAAGTACGCCATGTCGACTAACCCATAGCCCCTGCTGAAAATACGCAGGGCAAGGTTCAAGCATGGGCCTCATTTCGTTCCCCTTGTTCTTGACGACGGGCCACGACCAACGGGCGACCGGGCTCGGCATGATAGCCACACGCACGCAAATTTCGGTGGTCTGTCAGCTGCAAGGATCCACGATGATCTGGAAGGTTCCGGAGATGATCAGCTATCTGTCAGGCTTGTTCACGCTGAGGCCCGGAGACATCATCCTTTCGGGAACGCCCGCAGGTGTCGGCGCTGTCGATCGCGGCGATGTACTTAATGGCCACATTGACGGTGTCGGTGATCTCGAGGTCCGTGTCGTCTGAAGCCAGTTGATTGAGCGAACGCAAACTTGTTTCCCAGATACTCGAGACTCAGTTGGCGAGAGTGATTTGCTGCAGCGGGGGAACTCCGATCCGGCAGTTCCATAATACCGATTATGCAATCGTATCCTGTAGCGCGGTGGGTTCAAGGATGAAGTGCGACTTGCGATAGATAACAATGGCTTATCACTCGCAAGGACTCGCCCATGAAACGCACCTACTCCCAGATTGGCATGGATGAACGCCGCAAGATCGCCCGATGGCGAACGGCTGGCATCAGTGTCGATGTCATTGCCGAGAAACTCGGACGGCATCGCTCGACGATTTTCCGCGAACTCCGACGCAATGCTTTCACGGATTCGCAAATGCCGGATCTCAATGGCTACTATTGCGTCACGGCGAACGACATCGCACGCGAGCGTCGCGCCAAGCTGCGCAAACTGGCCAGGTTCTCGCAACCAATCCTGTCCGCCACCGACCGGGCTGCGCAACCCTGACCAGCTGCGCCGGTCGGTGGCTGGCGTTGCTCTTCTACGAGAAGAATATCTCCCGGCAAATTCCAGTAATCAGATTTGGCCATTGTTGCATTTCTATATTGCCAAAGGCATCTCTTATTTAAATTGCTTTGACATATCAAATGCGGAACCGGTCTGGGGCGAAGCCAGCTGGAACTGATCCATCGTGTCCATCGATGAGGCTGGCGACCACTCTACTAGTGACGGCTGCCAACGTCAGTCCCAAATGACCGTGGCCAAAGGCATAGATAATGTGATTGCTGTACCTGCTTCGCCCAATGACTGGTCGCGAATCTGGCAGCGACGGTCTGAAACCCAACCAACTACCTGAGCTGCGATCCAATTCAGGGAAATATTGCCGAACACCACGATCCAGAAGCTCGAACCTCGAAGCATTGGGGCCGGCGCTCGTCCCTCCAAGTTCCACTGTGCCGGCGACCCGCAGCCTGCCGGCCATCGGCGTCATGTAAAAACCGAGATGGGTGGGACATACCGGACGTTGTAGCAGCGGAATCTGAGTAGCAAATTCCAAATGATAGCCGCGCTCCGTCTCCAGCGGTATCTTGTCCCCTGCCTGCAGTGCCAAGTCCCTGGAAAATGCCCCTGCAGCGATCACGACATTCCTGGCCGTCACAGCTAGGTCGGGTCCCTCAAGACGGATCGAACGCTCACCAATGTTGAGCTTGGTTACACGCGATCTGAGAAAGCTTGCGCCTTTTGCTTGACCCGCCGCAACCAGCTTTTCCATCAACGTGGCAGGATCTGTGACATTCGTCGAGTCGGGGAAAAAGACACCTGACCCCGCGAAAGGCGGAAGTGTCGGCTCCATTGCGGCCACTTGTTCGGCGCTGAGCAGTTCCTGACGCACGCCGAGTTCGCCTCGCATTCTGTGTGCCCACGATTTGCCAAAGTGAAGATCTGTCTTTTGCAAATAGAGACATCCATTCCTGCGCATGAAACTTTCTGCGCCAGCTTCGACAGCCATTTCCTCCCATGCAGGTAATGCTTCGGCCAGCAATCCGGCCAAGGCACAACGGCATTAGTCCGGGCGGCCGTAGGAAGCGACTGCCGCACAAACTGCACAAGCCACGGCGCGAGTTGAAAAAGCGCTGCCCAACGCAGTGAAAACGGACTGTTTGAATCGAGTAACAACTTCGGAAGATTCTTCAGTACATCCGGATTGCCAACCGGCACACAAGCATAATCTGCAAACGTCCCGGCGTTGCCAAATGATGCACCGGAGCCAGGCGGACTTGGATCGATCAGCGCAACCTCCCGTCCCGAAGATGCCAGCCTTAACGCGATGGAAAGTCCGATGACCCCAGCGCCAACGATCGCGATCTCGACACTCTTGGGCTCGCCTGCCATAATCTAGACAAAGCCCGGTATCTGCAGATGCCCCGCCTCTAGCAACTCGCGCATCGTCTTTAATGCACGCCGGAGGTCCTCCCGCGAGCGCGCGGCGCCGATATTGATACGCACGCCATGCTGAACAGGTTCGCGCCCTACCGCAAAGGCGTCTCCCGGCAAAACACCGACTCCACGCTGCAGACACGTTCTTGCAAAGCCAGCACCTCGCCAAGGCTCGGGCAAACGCAGCCATGCATGGGTTGAGGTCGAGTCGGTTTGCAGATCGAACCCACCCAGCATTTCAGTAAGGATCAGTTGCCTCTGGGAAAGTTCATGCTTTTGAGCCTCGATAATGCCATTTGCGGTGCCCTCCTCCAGCAGGACAGTCGCGATCAGCGCCGCCATGGGATTGACGCTCCAGCAATTGATCCGCAGCGCGGCTGCAACCTGACCCATCATGAATCGCGGTCCAATGACAAAGCCAAATCGTAGTCCGGGTGCTACGCATTTGGAAAAGCCACCGATATAAACCGTCAATTCGGGTTCAATGCTGGCGAATGATGGCGGCGGATTGTCGAGGAGCGGCCGGTAGACATCGTCCTCGATAATCAACACGTTGTGGCGCCGCGCGATTTCCACAATGTCACGGCGCCGTTCTTCCGTCAGTGTGATCGTTGTGGGATTATGGAGGCTGGGCACGAGGAAAATCGCCCGGGGCCGCCACTGCGTGCAGGCAGCTTCGAATGCGTCGGGTCTAATTCCGCCTTTGTCCATCGCAAGGCCCCGAAGCTCGATACCATGGGAGCGGCACAGTGCATTGATACCTTGATAAGTTACCTCATCGGCGAGAATGACGTCGCCCTTCTGAGCCACTGCACTGAGAACGCAGTCGAGGGCGTGCTGGGCGCCGATCGTCAGCACCACCCGACCGGGGTCGCCGTCACCGGCCACGGGCTTCAGCCATTCTGCAACAGCTGACCGCGCCCAAACCGGTCCTTCCGCGGGATGATAGTCCTGAATAGCGGCATAATGCCGATTCTTGGCGAGACGCGGCAGGAGCGCCGTGAAAGCATCCAGATAGGCATCCGTCGCCGGACGGTTGATGGAAAGGTCGACTACCCCCGCCTCGTCACTTGGAGCTGATATGAAACCGGACCCGCCATCGGACTTCTGTTCGGCGACGAGCATGCCTCTTCCGGGCCGCGCGTCGATAAGACCGCGTTCCTGAAGCGTGGAGAATGCTCGAGTTACAGTCGTTACGTTAATGCCCAAACTCTGTGCGATCTCGCGCTGCGGCGGCAGCCGGTCACCGACTGAGAGCACGCCGCTGGCGATCCGGGCCGCAATTGCGTCTGCCAGGCGCCGGTATACCGGACCATCACCACCGGAAAGTTGTAAATCTTGTATCATCAACAAGGGGCCATTCTATGCGTCACATCCGGCTTGTACCACACGAAAACCCATCAAACAATGGGTCATATACCAGACAATATAGCAATCAACAGTAAAATCGGCACTATAATGCCACACAATTAGGACTTGACATAAGATTTGTATGAGTCAATATCTCACTCTTGGAGAGTTGTATGGTCATATAAGTATGACGCAGCTCATTGGAGGAGTGGGATGCACCGTAAAGGTTCTTCGAGATGGGAAGCCGCCAATTCACATGGCGGCCGGCCGCGCCAGGACGTTTCCAAAGGTTGGGATGTCCAATGACGGTCACGGTCCAGACATCCCGGCAGTCGGATGCAACCGCGGCGAACCGCCCGCACGCAGAAGCCGAGCGGTTTGTCGAATTCATTGATGTCGAGAAATCCTATGACGGCCGCACTTTTGCGGTCACACGGCTGAACATGCACGTTGCGAAGGGCGAGTTTCTTACTCTGCTCGGCCCATCAGGATCAGGTAAGACAACAACACTCAATATGCTGGCAGGATTCGAACGTCCCACGCATGGCAGCATTACGTTGAATGGACAGCCGGTTGACCGCCTTCCTCCCTATGAGCGCAATATTGGCATGGTCTTTCAGAACTACGCGCTTTTCCCGCACATGACAGTGGAGGAAAATGTCGCGTTTCCCCTCTCGGTTCGCAAGTTCTCAAAGACTGAAACCACACAGCGCGTCTACAAGGCGCTCGATATGATCCAGCTTCGCAAGTTCGGTGATCGCCGGCCTGGACAACTTTCAGGCGGTCAGCAGCAGCGCGTGGCGCTGGCGCGAGCGCTGGTATTTGAGCCGAGCCTTGTCCTGATGGACGAGCCGCTTGGAGCTCTCGACAAGAAACTGCGCGAGCATATGCAACTCGAGATCAAGCAGCTTCATTCCATGTTGGGTGTGACCATCGTGTACGTAACGCACGACCAGAGCGAAGCGTTGACAATGTCGGATCGGGTCGCAGTGTTCAACAACGGCGGCATCGCTCAGGTCGGCACGCCAGATAGCCTGTATACACAGCCCGCCAATCCCTTTGTGGCGAGTTTCATCGGCGAGAACAACACGCTCGAGGGGGTCGTCGACCAAGTCTCTGGAACTGAATGCCAGGTGTCGTTGACGGGTGGCGGGCGCATTCGAGCCACCGCGATTGATTTGGTGGGTCAGGGAACGGCCTGCCTGGTGGCATTGCGGCCCGAATGTATCCAGATCGCTCGCAGCGGCACGAACGAGAACGCTTTCGAGGCGACCGTCGAAGGACGAATATATCTCGGTGACCATTTGCGGCTCTTGGCCCGACTTCAAAATGGCCAGCTGCTGACTGTCAAAGTCAGCCCCGAAACCATGATGACGACTGGAGAGACAATTTCACTTGGCTGGTCGCAACGAGACTGCCGAGCATTTCCAACACAATAAACGAAGCGTTCAGTCAAAACAAGAGAGGAACACATGAAACGCCAATTTATCAAATTCGTCGCCCTGGCGACGGTCGCGGTAAGCGCCATAACCAGTCATCCGGTCCTGGCTGCCGAGGAACTTTCGATTATGGCAAGCGGCGGCGCATGGCAGGACGCCCAGCGCAAGGCCTGGTTTGAGCCATTCACCGAGGAGACCGGGATTAAGATCGTCGAGCAGGAATATCTTGGCGATCTGGGCAAGGTTAAAGCCATGGTCGATACGGGGAATGTCCCGATCGACCTCGTTACAGTTGAGACTGCCACCGTCCTGCAAGGTTGCGATGCTGGCATCCTCGAACCACTTGATTACTCGAAGATTGCCGATCAATCGAAATTCATCGAAGGCTCTGCATTGAAATGCGGCGTCGGGCTCGACGCCTATGGCGATATCCTTGCTTACGATCCGACCGTTCTCAAGGAGCCCCCTACTTCGGTTCTGGATATTTTCGATACAAAGAAGTTCCCCGGCAAGCGTGCAATGAGAAAATTCCCAGCGCAAAACCTCGAATGGGCCTTGATGGCGGACGGTGTTCCGTCAGATCAGGTTTACGAGGTCCTTGCGACGCCCGAAGGTGTGGATCGCGCCTTCAAGAAGCTCGATACGATCAAGAGCGATATCGTCTGGTGGGATGCCGGGGCACAACCTGCCCAGCTGCTGGCCTCACAGGAAGTCGTCATGACGACGGCATGGAACGGTCGTATCCAGAACGCGATCGATACGGATTCCAAGCCGTTCAAGATCGTATGGGACGGCCAGATCCTTGAATACGACATGATCAGCATTCCGAAAGGGGCCAAGAATCCCGAACTGGCTTATAAGTATTTGGCCTATATCAGCAAGCCGGAGAACAATGCCAAGCTTGCAAGCCATATCACCTACGGGCCAGTACGGACGGACGCGACTGAATTCATCGCGGCAGACGCGCTACCGAAATTGCCGAATGCTCCTGAGCATATGAAGTCCTATCTCGTTGCGGACACCGAGTTCTGGGGCGACTATGGTGAGGATCTGGTCAAGCGCTTCAACGCCTGGTTGGCCCAATAGAACGCCATGTCCACGATACAGCCCACCGACATTGGTCAGGAACAGTTCATGCGAACTGCTCCTGACACAGCCGATGCCAAGTCGGTAGCAGCAGCCATCCGGCGATCTCAGACACGCGAGCGGCTGCGGTCGTTCGGACTTGCTACTCCACTCCTGGTGTTGTTGCTCCTCAGTTTTGGCATCCCAATCGCCATTCTTCTGTCGAGGGCGATTTACGATCCAACGATCGCCAATGCGTTACCGAGAACCAGTGTCGCAATACAAAGCTGGAGCGGAAACGGGATTCCTGACGATGAGACTTTCAACGCACTTGCGGCTGACCTGAAAGCCAATCAACAGCAGGGGAACATTTCGGAGTTTGCCAAGAGCCTCAACGCAAGACTCCCGGGTGCGCGCAGCCAGATCCTCAAGACCGCCCGCGCACTCGACAAGGAAGGCGTGTCAGATCCCGCATCGGTCGTTAAATCCGTTCCGTTCTGGACCAGTCCCGCCACATGGTCGACGATTGAGAATAGCCGGCATGCACTGACATCGTTCTATCTTCTGAGCGCCGTCGATCTTCGCTGGAACGCCGACGGTAGTATCGAGCGGGTGCCCCCGGAACAGGCCATCTTTCTTCGAGTGTTTGCGCGGACCTTTCTTGTGGCTGCAACAGTGACACTGGCAACGCTAATTCTCGGATTTCCCCTCGCCTATCTGATTTCCAGCGTGCCAAAAACGGTAGGAGCGATCCTTATCATTGCCGTTCTGCTACCCTTCTGGACGTCAATCCTGGTGCGTACTGCTGCCTGGACGGTGCTGCTGCAGAAGTTCGGATTAGTCAATGATGTGCTTTTGTGGCTTGGCGTGACCGGCACGAGGCTCGACCTCATGTATAGTCGGGTCGGCCTGATCATCGCTATGACGCATATTCAGCTGCCGTTCACTCTCTTGCCAATCTACAGTGTCATGCGAACAATTCAGCCTTCGCAGATGCGGGCTGCCTATTCCCTCGGAGGCAGGCCTTTGACCTCGTTCCTCCGTGTCTATCTTCCACAGGTCGTCCCGGGGATCATGGCGGGTTGCCTGCTGACCTTCATCCTCTGCCTCGGCTATTATATCACTCCCGCTCTCATAGGCGGCGCTAGCGATCAGCTTATCAGCAATTTCATTGCCAATTACGTCAATGTCGAATTGAACTGGGAGATGGCCGCCGCGCTCAGCTTCATTCTGCTCGTCTTCACCATGGCGCTGTACGCAATATTCGCCCGCGTGCTTGGCCTTGATCGCTTAAAGCCGGTGTAATCATGCTATTATCTCCTTATCCAACTGTTGGTGAAAGAATACGCGTCACTCTGTTGTGGTTTTGGGGGGCTCTGGTCATCGCCTTTCTGATGGTGCCTATCCTCATTCCCGTGCCACTTTCGTTCAATAGCGGTGCCTTCTTCATATTTCCGCTGGAAGGTCTTTCGACGCGTTGGTACGAAGTCGTTCTCGGCACCGACCGCTGGCAAACGGCAATTGGGAACAGCCTGATCATTGCATTTGGTACCACCGCACTCGCCACGACGCTTGGAACACTGACAGCGATAGCGCTTTCCAACGAAAAATTTCCCGCACGGCGGATCGTGATGCCGCTTGTGATTTCGCCGTTGATCGTTCCGGTGGTCATAACGGCAGTGGGTTCCTATCTCTTTTACGCACGCGTGGGTTTGGCCAGCACTTATATCGGAATCATCCTCGCTCACACCGCGCTCGCCAGTCCCTTCGTGGTCGTAACAGTCGGGGCAAGTCTGACCGGATTTGATCGCAATCTTATGCGTGCAGCTTCGATTTCCGGCGCCAAACCAGTCGTCGCCTTTTACCGGATCATGCTGCCCCTGATACTGCCGGGTGTGTTGTCAGGAGCAGCTTTCGCTTTCGTCACATCCTTTGACGAAGTTGTCGTCGCCCAATTCCTGGCCAGCGCCAACCAGAGGACAATGCCGCTTGAGATGTTTATTGGCTTGCGCGAGAGGCTCAGTCCGGCAATTACCGCCGCAGCAACGCTGATGATGCTGCTCTCGATTATCCTCCTCGTTGTGGCCAATATTCTTACCCGGCGAAGTGTCCGAAAATCAAAACCAACCGAATGACATCCGGTTTACAACGGCAAAAAGATGGGTGCGCACCTTCGATCTCTTGTGGATCCGGACTAGCCGCGCTCGAACGTCACTCAATGTTCACCGAACGGCCGTAATCAAGCACTTGACAGCCTGCCGTACAGAAAGTGTTAATTGCTTTTGCGCGAGTGTGGAGGTCCGCACCAAGAATGTCTGTAGGGCCTCGAATATGTCCGATATCCGTCCGCGTAGTCTGCCTGCCGTGAAGACGCGCCGTATAGCCGATCTGGTGGCGGAGGTCGTATCGTTGATCAAGCAGCGCCGCGACGGTGGCGCCATAGGGCGCATGAAGGCAGAACTAGCGGCAAAGGAGGCTCATATCCGCGAGCAGACCGCTGAACTCGCGCATAGCAGGAAGATTTTCGATCGATCCTCGGCCGCAGCCAGAATCGGTGTGTGGGAATGTAGCTTGCCCAGTGAGACACTGCAGTGGACGGATGTCGTCTACGACATCTTTGATCTCCCACGGGGATCACCTCTCGATCGGTCTGAGATCGTTCGATATTACTCAGAGGATTCCCAGAAAGAGCTTCATATGCGGCGAAGCAAGGCGCTTGAGGAGCGCAGCGGATTCAACATGGATGCTGAAATCATAACCCCAAAGGGCAATCGCCGATGGATGCGGTTGACCGCCACGGTCGAATGCGAAGAGGGTGTCCCCGTCCGCATCTTTGGCATGAAGCAGGATATCACCGAGCAGAAAATCCTGCTGGACCGGACCCGCTATCTGGCGGAATTCGACATAATGACCGGACTGGCCAATCGAAGCCAATTTCAGTCCAGGCTATCGGATCTGTGCAAGCATCAAGCCGGGCCGACTTCACGTGGAGCTCTTCTTCTCGTCGATCTTGATGGATTCAAAAAAGTTAACGACAGCTTGGGGCATGCAGTTGGCGATGAGTGTTTGAAGGTAGCCGCACACCGCCTGAGGGACGTGTGTGCAAGGGCGGAGATCGTCGCAAGGATCGGGGGCGACGAATTCGCTGTTTTCCTCGGATCTCATTTTGACGGCGACGCAATTGCCACTCTCGCCCGTGAGATCGTCGAAGCGCTCAGCAGACCTATCGATCATTGCGGTCAATCGCTCAAGCTCGGAGCCTCGATGGGGATCGCACTGACAGATACCGGTACGCCGTCCGAACTCTTCAAGAAGGCCGACGCCGCACTCTATGCGGCCAAGGCTGCCGGGCGAAACAGGTTTCAGATATTTGAGCCCGACCACTCTACCAACGCGCCAGGCGAGCCCTATCGCCGGTCACTTGACGCACGGTATGGTTAAGCCGATTGGCTCTGCTGGCTTGACCGCCTCGTCGGGCAGCCATTAAGCCGTAACGTCGCGGTGCAATTCTGAAACCAGCGTCACCACAGGAAACTCCCGAAGGACTTGCGCAAGGGGAAGCCTGCTTTGGAGCGTGAAAGCCTTTTCCGTCATGACATGCCGGAATGTCAAACCCCTGAGTTCGCCCGGTAGAAGCAGGGATGTCTTCTCCCACTCGGGCAACGGCAAGAAGGGTCTGTTGAACGGCTTCACCATGTCAAAGCAGAGTTTGGGGACAGCGATCACCGCATATTGGTCTTCGAACTTGCGATAGAAGGCGACAATATGATCGGCTTGCTCGCCAGCGGCTTGAAGAGGAATGTACGCTCCCTCAGAAAAAAGGGCGTGCCTTGCTTGACGAGCTTGAAGATGGGATTTCACCAGTCGTTGCTTCACCCCTCCGGACTCCCAGTCTTCCAGAAGCAGATCCAGCGGTGTTTGCTCAGCATTGGCAAGCTGGTTCTTCAGGTCTTCGAAGTTGACCGAACGGCGGCCCAATGATGGGGAAACGAACAAATCCCATGCCTCAGCCCCGCTATAGATCACTGGCACGCCGGGAACGGTGAGCTTTAGCACAGTCTGGGCAAAACTATTGAGCGCGCCGGCCAGCCAAAATGGTTTCATCGTTTCCACAAAATCGGAAAGGAAACCTTTAGCCGCCAACAACCGGTCGAGATAATTTATGACGGCCTGCTCGTAAGGTTTGTTAACGCCAGTCCAGAAGGATTGTTTCTCGGACTCTCGGATTGCACGCGCCATGAATGCAACCAGTTCCTCTCGGAGAGAAGCGATCCCGGTGTCGTCGTCAAGGCGCAATGCTACCGGCCAGATCGCGGCCAGCGTTTGATAGATCAACCATTCCGTCTTCGGATCGGGAACGATCACATCCTCGATCATCGCGAGGTTGCAGGCTTGGCGCTGCCGCCATCCGTCGACTGCCCTCGACCAAGAGTCTGGCGCCTCCGATAATGCCAATAAACGCATTCGAGCGTCTTCGCCGAACTTGGTTGCATGGGAAAACGTAGTGGCCAGCAGGCCGGATGGCACTGCCGAGGCCCTCTCGATCATCTTTTCATGAAAGGCTTCTATCGGATCGAGGGTCGGACTCGAATTCAGCATCAGTTCGTCGAGGGCGATTGGACCTCGAGCATAGCGGTACGATTTCTGAATTGCTTGAGCCATCACAGCTGCAGTCAGCTGCTGGAAACGGACTCTGAATGAACTGGCTGTTTCCGGGTCGGAGTGTGCATCTTTTGCGCTGAGTACACGTGCAATAAACGCTTGTGTCTCTGTCACATCGACCGTTTGTCCGTCCCGCCCGGTCAATTGCATTACCGTACGCTGAAGCGTGTCACGGTAGAATGCTGGTAAAGTGCCATCTTTCAGATAAGTACGATAAATGGGCAACTCCACGATCAATTCTGCGATGGCCCGGCGCAACAAGAACTCCTCGGCGTGAGGAGGCCTGAGCTTGGCCAAAAGCCTTACCAATGTTTCCAGCTCATCCGGGAAGGCGCTATGCAGAATGTTGGATTTCGCATGGCGGTAGTCACCGGACAGCTCTGACCTCGGTTCCAATTCGTGCTCATACTCGTGCTCGAGTTTTGACAGCCCGGCATGATCGACGAAGAGGTCTGCCGCAGTGGAGATAAACTCGTAACCAGCGGTGCCATTTACCTTCCAGTCATCACTGTATTTCTCGCCACCTAGCAAGATTTTGTCAGTAACCAAGAAAGCATCCTCACCAACCTCCTCACGCAGCCGCCCGGTGTATTCCGCAGGGTCCGCCAGTCCGTCTATGTCATTGACCCGAAACCCTTTCACCTGGGTCTTATCCAGGAGCGAAAGCGGCACGTTGTGGAAATCCCCGAAAACATCCGGATCTTCAATTCGTAGCCCGACGGTAAGTTTTGAACCGGCGGAATGCCGGTAGTTGATTGGTTCCGATGCTCCATCAGATTCCACCAGCGTCCAATGTTGCAAGGACATCAGAGCGGTCACCTCTCCCGGATCGCTGGCAATTGCGTTCAGAACAGATGCGATGTCGAGTCGGTCCGCAATGTCTGCGCGGTCGAAAGCAGCTAACAGATCGGTGTGAAAGCTGGCGGATGTTGACGGCGTTGCTTCACTGGCTGCCTCGTTGAATTGCATGGCGGTTCTGTTACGGACGCTCTGAAGGGCCTTGCGATAGCTGGATGGCGCAAGCGGGTAGAACTGGCCCCCATAACTCATGCCCAAACTTGCGTTCTTCCGATCAAAGGAAATCTGAAATTTACCGGCATCGACTTCCTCGTTAATCGGTCGATCGAGAACGGGGAGTGTGATCAGCCTTGCCCAGTCGATATCGAAGTGATTGGCATAGGTTGCACTGACGCCCCATTCGAGTACATCGAACCACCACGCATTCTCATGCGTTGCCGACATCTGATTGGGATTGAGATCGACAATCAGGTGCATCCCCGCGCTGGCCAGCTCGGAATCCAGCTGGACGAAACCGCTTTCGGCTCCCAATTGCCGATCCAACTCAGTAGGGTCTGTCGCTGTCAGTATGCCCTCACCTATTTGTGCCGAACGAAACGGCGACGAGAGACTGACAGCATCGATTCCCAAGTCCTTCAGGTAGGAAATGGCATTCGCCGCCTCCTGGAATGTGGTGCCATTACGTAGCTGGATTCGATAGGCTGAATTGGGGATGTACATATTTCCACTCAGTTAGTTGTTGTCTCAGACCCTCATGGGTTTTAATGCCGGGATCCAGACATGGTTCCTCGGCCTTCGCTCCAGGTCGAATGTGAAGATTTCATCGATTGTGGAACATCAGTTTGGACAGCTCGAAGCGCAGCAAGATATTCATTTTGCCATCGCTGGACATCATACTCGGAAATCTGGCTCAAAAGCTTTCGATGCCGCGCTCTGCGCTCCTCCATCGACATCGTTGCGGCTCGCCTTATGGCTTGCGCAACTTCGTTTATGTCATAGGGATTGACGATGAGGGCATCATCAAGCTGCTCAGCGGCGCCTGCAAACTTGGACAATATGAGAATTCCCGGATCCTCGGCATCCTGGGCAGCGATGTATTCCTTGGCCACCAGATTCATGCCATCGCGCAATGGCGTGATAAGGCCAATAAGGCTGCACCGGAACAACAATGCCAGCTTCTCGCGCTCTATGCTGCGGTTAATGTACTGGATCGGAGCCCAATTGAAATCTGCATACTTGCCGTTGACAGCCCCTGTCAGCTGTTCCAGTTCAGCTCGAATATCGGCGTATGCGGTAACGTCTTCGCGTGAAGGCGACGCAATCTGCAGATATTCGGCGCGACCCAAATATTCGGGATAGGAATCAAGAAATTTTCTGAACGCTTTCATACGTTGCGGAAGACCTTTGGAATAGTCCAGCCGGTCGGCAGAAATGACCTGAAAACGCTTGAGAAGACTGCGCCGCATGCGTTCGAGTTCAATCCCCTCGTCTCTCTCATGTGCCATAGCAGAGAATTGACCAGCGTCGACGCCGATGGGGAAATCACCAATGCTGATTGTGCGCCCTCGCCACCTTATAAGATTCGGTGAGAGAAATTTTGCCTCGGAATGCTCCTTCAAATAGCGGCAAAAGTTTTGAACGTCGTTCTTTGTCTGGAACCCGATCAAGTCATATTGCAGGAGGCACTCACGCAACCATCCGTGACGCGGCACCGCCGAAAAGACATCAACGGATGGAAACGGTATGTGCAGGAAGAACCCAATCTTGTGCGCACTCCCCCGCCGCCGCAATTCGGATGCGAACGGAATGAGGTGATAATCATGCACCCAGATCAGATCGTCGTTACGAAGATGGGAATGAATGGTGTCGGCAAACCTCCGGTTAACGGCGGCATACTGTTTGGCAAAATCAGTTCGGTAATCCATCAGGTCGAGGCGATAATGAAACGACGGCCAGAGAACCTTGTTTGCAAAACCAAGATAGTAATTTTCATGTTCATGCTCTGACAGCGACACTGTCAGGGAAGTCACATTGCCGTGGGTCGTCAATTGGGCGTTAGATGTTTCCGGGTTGTCGACGACCTCGCCGTTCCATCCCATCCACATTCCGCCACTGCTCTTAAGAGCATCGACAATGCCGACAGCAAGGCCCCCGGTTTGTGTTTTCGTCCCCAAATCGCCTGTACGATTTGAGACTACAACCAGGCGTCCCATTTCAATGTCCCTTACTTCTCATGAGATAGGTCTAACTTCCCGACAAAGCTTTTGTTCCCAAGAAATTTGCTAAAGATGTTGATCGACCGGGGGCAACGGGTCACAATTCGTTCGAACAAGAAAGAGCGAAATCACCTGGACATGAATGAAATCAACGAGAAGCTTCCTACCGATCTGAGATCATGCGCTGTGTTCCTCGACGTTGATGGCACCTTGATTGATATCGCCGAAACGCCTGATCAAGTGATTATGCCGCATCATTTGCCGGAACAACTCGCCGAAGTTTCGCTCATACTGAATGGAGCCCTGGCGCTCATCAGCGGACGCTCGATCGGTTCGATTGATGAACTATTCGCCCCTTTCCGGTTTCCCGCTGCGGGATTGCACGGGACCGAAATACGAGCTCAGCAAGATGGTGAAATCGATTTTGAGCGTGTCGACAGTGCTCATCTGTCCAGTGCGCGGCAACATCTTGAACCACTCGCGAAACATTGGCCCGGTCTCATTGTCGAGGATAAGGGTATCGCAATAGCCGTCCATTACCGGCAGGCCCCGGATGCGGCGTCGCATGTCGATCGCATCGTAGAAGGCGTCCTGCTGGAACTTGGCAGCCGCTGGACACGACAGGACGGCAAAATGGTCGTCGAAATTCACCCGAGCACGTCGAACAAAGGGGCGGCCATCGCGAAACTAATGAGCGCCGCACCTTTTAAGGGCCGCCGTCCAATCGCTGTGGGCGACGACCTCACAGACGAAACGATGTTCAAATTCGTCAACGGGATATCAGGTCGGTCGATCAAGGTTGGCGCATCACCTCATGTAAGCGTGGCAAATTTCGCTGTAGACTCTCCAGCGAATGTACGGGACTGGATTTCCCGACTTGTGCAAACCAACCGGGATTGAGGACGGGAAGCCGCTGGGGTCCCAGCGGCTTCCCGGATCTTGGTTGATCATTTAGGTGCTTCCGGCGCAGCCGGTGCAGAGGTAGAGCCAGTCTTCATCGGATCGGCGATACCTTCTGTGAAATTAGCCGATCTTTCGAATGAAGGCGCAGCGCTCAGCTGATCCTTGGTCGTGTTCAAGACCAGCCAGCTGTTACCGTCACTTCGTATGGAAAGCTTGAGCTGGTCCGGAGCAACAGCCACATCTTTCTGGCCAACACCCAGGAACCCACCGACCCCGATCACTGCTGCCTGAACCATACCGTCAGGGCCAATGACGAGATCATTGAGCTTTCCTATGGTCTCTGCCTTGTCACCGTCACCACTATAGACGGACTTACCAAGGAAACCCGAGGCCAAAATCTGCCCTTCCGAAGCCTTGGTCATGGCCGATGCATCCGGTGCAGCGGGCATCGTACCTGTGGAAGGCTTGAACAATTCCTTGTTGGTTACGGTCAAGGGTGCGGGGGTTTCAGCGGGCGCCGGAGCTGTTTGAGCCAAGGCTGTCCCGGACATCAGCGCTACGCACGCTGCGGTCGCTATCAGTTTCTTAATCATGGTGCGTACTCCTTCGTTCACAACGAGAATTTTCAAAGCGTTGAAATTCTCCTTGCTATTTCAACAAAAAGATCGCCATTCGGTTCCAAAAAAGTTGTGTGATCTAGTGAAGCAGAAATCGGTTACGTGTTGCTAATTTCGTTTGCTTTTCTCGTCGCGAAAGGCAAACGCAACCGCCCTGTTATCATCCACCTGTCATGCTTCTGGAGTACGCGTCCGTAAGTGTTTTCGGCACCTCGGCAACTGATCATTTTTCCGGATGGACTTCTTCCTGAATCACCCTAGGCTGCCGCGATAACAATTATCTTTATAAGGAGTGGTCTGTGTCTTCGATTGTCGATTTACACCCAATTTCGCGCCGCTCCCTGCTCAGTGGCATGGTTGCAAGCTCGGCTCTTATGCTGTTGCATCCGTTCTCAGCCCGTGCAGCGGCCAACCAGGCACATCTGCGGCTCATGGAAACGACGGATATCCACGTCAATGTTTTCCCGTATGACTATTATGCTGACAAGCCGAACGACACGATGGGCTTGGCGCGTACAGCAGCCATCATCGATTCCATCCGCGCCGAGGCCAACAACTCGCTCCTAATCGACAACGGCGATTTCCTTCAGGGCAACCCGATGGGGGACTACATGGCCTATGAGCGGGGCATGAGGGAAGGTGATATCCATCCAGTCATCAAGGCCATGAATGTGCTTGGCTATGACGTTGGAACGCTGGGCAACCACGAGTTCAACTACGGCCTCGACTATATGTTCAAGGTCGTTGGCGGCTCCAATTTTCCCTATGTCTGCGCCAATTTGACGAAGGGCCAGCTTGCCTCCGATCCGAAACGGGACGATCTCTTCTTTAACCCGTATGTCATTGTCGAACGCAAAATCAAGGACGGTGCCGGGACGGAAAGTTCAATCAAGATTGGCTTCATTGGCTTCGTACCACCACAGATCATGTTGTGGGACATAAAGAACCTTGAGGGCAAAGCGCAGACCCGGGATATCGTCGAGGCCGCCAAAGCCTGGGTGCCGGCCATGAAGGAAGACGGGGCCGATATCGTCGTCGCGCTGTCTCACTCCGGTATCGATGGAACAGCACCGTCGGAGCGCATGGAAAATGCCTCGCTTTATCTTGCTGGTGTCGACGGCATCGATGCGATCTTCACCGGACACCAGCACCTGGTCTTCCCGGGTCCCAAGAGCTGGGATGGCATCGCCAATGCAGATCCGCTCAAAGGGACGCTCGCCGGCAAACCCGCAGTCATGGCAGGTTTTTGGGGCTCGCATCTTGGTCTCATCGACTTGCTGCTCGAAAGGGACGGGAATAGTTGGAAGATCGCAGATTTCACTGCCGAAGCGCGTTCGATCTATCACCGGGATGACAAGAAGAAGGTCGTTGCCGATGTCGCGGACAAGGAAGAAGTGATCGAGGCAGTCAAGGCTGAGCACCAGGCGACGCTCACCTACGTTCGCACGCCAGTCGGCAAGACCTCAGCCCCCCTCTATTCCTATTTCTCACTCGTCGCCGACGATCCATCGGTCCAAGTCGTTTCCCAGGCCCAGACCTGGTATATCAAGAACATGCTGAAGGACACCGAATACAACAATCTGCCTGTCCTTTCTGCGGCAGCACCCTTCAAGGCCGGCGGTCGTGGCGGAGCTGACTATTATACAGACGTACCTGCTGGCGATATCGCCATCAAGAACGTCGCCGACCTCTACCTTTACCCCAACACGGTGCAGGCTGTTGTCATCACCGGAGATCAGGTGAAGAACTGGCTGGAAATGTCGGCAGGTATGTTCAATCAGATCGAAGCGGGCTCAAAGGATGCCACTCTCCTCAGATGCAGACTTTCCCTCATATAATTTCGATGTGATCGACGGGGTAACCTACGAGATCGATCTGTCCCAGCCGCGCAAATACGACAATGACGGACTGCCGATCAATCCGCATTCAAACCGTATCCAGAAGCTGCAATTTGACGGCAAACCCATTGACCTGGCGCAGAAGTTTGTAGTGGTGACGAACAATTATCGTGCCGGTGGCGGTGGCAAATTTCCGGAAATCGCCTCTGATAAGGTGGTATTCGTGGCTCCGGACACAAACCGCGATGTCATCGTGCGCTATATCATCGAAGAAGGCACAATCAATCCATCTGCGGACAGCAACTGGGGATTTAAACCTCTGCCAGGCACTACTGCAGTTTTCGAAAGTGGCCCAAAGGCAAAGCAGTACGTTGCCGAGGTGAAAGGCGTAAAAATCGAAGAAGCCGGCGACGGCACGGAAGGGTTCGCCTTGTTCCGGCTCGTCCTCTGACTGCTGGCCGATAACGCGTCGAATAGACTGGCGAAGGAGCTCAAAAATAACGGAAGGGGCATTCCCTGTGTTATAGTTGCCCCAAGAGGGGACAAAACTAAACACCGGCAGGAGTGGGACATGCCGCGCGAGGTTTCGGTCAGCAATCCAGGACAACCACCCAAGTCTTCCCGGCGCAAGGGGCGCCCGTCTGAAGATGGCAGCGAAAGAAAAATCGTAACAGCTCTTTGCTATGATCTAGTGGGGTCAACCAATCTTTTCCAACTCCTGGACATCGAAGACTACCAGGAACTGATTGCTGCGTTTCAGCGGGCAGCAAGGCAAGCCATCATTTCGCGCTCTGGCATTGTCCAGGTCGAAGCCGGGGACGGTGGTGTTGCGCTGTTCCCGATACAACTCGGCGCGAAAGATGCCGCGTCGCTAGCTATCAAAGCCGGGCTGGATATCGTTGAAGCCTGCCAGCGAGTCGGTCTGGAGGCCAAGCGTGATGATTTGCATGTTCGCATCGGCATTGCGACGTCGATCGCACTGTTCCACGAGACGCATAAGGAGAATTGGACGCAGGAGCCGGTGACCGGCGCTGCATTGGCCCTGGCCACCCGGCTGGAGTCCATCGCTGCTCCAGACAGCGTTTTGGTCTCTCAGGAAACGCGCAGTCTAGCAGGCAGGTCGCATGCCTTCATATTTCAGGGCAGTAGGGTGCTTAAGGGCTTTGCCGAGCCCGAGAAAATTTGGCGCGCCGTTGCACACAAGCGGGAGGTGGATCGATTTTATGCTTTTGGGCGACTTGGTGGTCCGCTCATCGGCCGGGAGCGTGAGCTGAGTATCATTGCGACCGCATGGAACAGCACTCTTGCCGCGCACGGGCAGGTTCTATCGATCGAGGGGGATCCTGGTATCGGAAAGTCGCGCTTGTTGCGTGAAATCCGAAAGAGAACGCGTAACCAGCGATCGAGGTCATTTTTCTTTCAATGTTCACCCGGTGGCACACGCTCGACTTTGCACCCTCTGATGCACAGCTTTCCTGGCGTCACGACCAGCGACGACGGGCAGTCACGGTTGACGACCTCAGCTGTAGCAACCCTGTTTAAACGTCATGGCATATACGATGACGAGGTCATAGGGATCTTCTCACACTTGCTCGGCGTTCCGGAACGAAATCAATCCTTGTCGGACAGCGATCCGCAAGCAGTCCGGGAAAGAGCCCGCCATGCTGTGTTTCGGGCGTTGCAGGCGATGTGCCGAGAGGGGCCGATTATCCTCTCCATCGAGGATATTCATTGGATCGATCCCACATCCCAGGATCTTTTGATCGAGGCCGCCAGGATAATCCACCAGCTTCCGGCCCTCCTCATCGTCACCTCGCGTCATGGTTCCCCGCTCGAGTGGCTGGATGCGTCAAACGCAACGCGCATTTCTTTGGAGCCATTTGACAGTGAGGAAACAAAAATCGCGATCAGGACACGGTGGCCGGAGCACCGGCTGGCCATGCTTCCCGATCTGTTTGACGTAACAGAACGAATATCGGGCGGAATCCCGCTCTTCATCGAGGAGATCTGCCAATGGGTCTCGGAAAGCCTTGGGACCGAATCGATGAAAATGTCGGGAACTGTCTCATCCACCCATATCTCGGCCTTCGAAAGCATCCTCGATGCACGGCTCCAACATTTCGGCTCAGCCCGAGAGCTGGTTCGAGCCGGATCCGTTGCGGGCGACCGGTTCACGCTTCCTTTGCTGCGCTCACTGCTGCCGGACTTCGGAAAGAAATCCCTGGCAAGTGCGGCCGACACACTGTGCGAGACAGGATTTCTAACAAGAATCAGAGTTGGCGGGAGGACGACCTATAGTTTCCGGCACGCGCTGATTCAGGAAACCATCTACGGTTCGCTGCTACGCAAACAACGCCAGATACTGCATCGAAGACTGTTTGCCGCCGTAAACGAAAATCGGGAAACTGGCGCTTGGATCGATACGGGCGCGCTTGCTGAACATGCCGAGAGGGCTGGACTTTTGGAGAGCGCTGCCGACCTGTTCGTCAAGGCTGGAAAGGAATGTTCAAGCCGGTCAGCAATGATTGAGGCCCGTCAGCATCTCGAACATGCGTTAGCTCTTTGCGACCAGTTGAGTGACGGCAGAGCGGTTGAGTCGTTGCAACTCTCGGCACTGACGGCACTTGGGCCAGTATTGACCGGACTGGTGGGATTAAACTCCCCGCCCGCCCGCAAACTCTATGAAGACGGTGTGGCGATCGCCCGTCGCCAGCCGATGGAAGATCAATCCAAGTGGTTCCCCATTTATTGGGGCTGGTGGCTTACCGGTTCAGATTTTCGCATCATGCATGACCGTGCTTTGCAGGTTCGGACGATGATGTCGGGAGTCGAAGATCCGGAGATAAGGCTCCAGGTCAATCATTGCATCTGGGCAATAGCTTTCAACATAGGCAATCATCGTGAGACACAGGACGCAATCACAGCGGGTCTGGCGCTCTATGATGAGGACGTGGCGAAAACGAGCCGCATCCTGTATGGCGGACATGATGCCAAGGTCTGTGGTCTTGGACAGCTCGCTCTCTCCCTGTGGCTGACGGGGCAGGTGAAAGCCTCGGACCAGGCTTTGTCAAAAATGGTCGCTTTCGTTGATCGGATTTCTCATGCTCCCAGCAAGGCGCATTCGCTCGATACGGAAGCGGTGTCGGCATTCTACCGGGACGACTACAAGCACCTTGCCGACATTTCGGGACGGATGATGGATTTTGCAAAGAAGCATGAGATGCAAACTCTGTCTGGTCTTTCGCTTCTCTTTGGCGGCTGGGCCCGAGCACACCGCGGTGATCTCTCTGGAGGTCATGAGATGTTCCGCGATGGGTTATCGCTCTTGAAGCAACTGGGAGCTGTCATCGATCTTCCCATTTATCTATTCATGCATGCCACGATTCTCGGTCTCGCAGGTCAGCCTGAGCTCGCAACCAAGGTTGCAGATGAAGCAATCGACAATGCCCGGGAAACCGGACACGCCTACTGGCTCGCCGAGCTATACCGTTGCCGCGCCGTTGTTAACGCACAAGGAAAAGCACCAACGGATAGCATCGCTGCAGATTTGCGTTTAGCTCTTGCGATTGCGCAAGAACAGCAGGCGAAAACGCTCGTGCAGCGAGCCAAACACACAATCCAGGAGCTCGGAGGCGCCATTGAGCTCTGATCGGATGCACCTGACAACAGATAGTCCGTCGGATGATGGAATCCTCAACGATCTTTGCGGCGCAATAGCTTCAGATCTGCCTCTACCCCGGCAAATGTGCTCCGAAGAAATCGAACAATGCTTTCGCGCAATTCTGCCGCTCTGCAGGCAAGCCCAAATAACCCGGCTGGCGGACATCACCGGTCTTGACCGGATTGGCCTCCCTGCGGTTCAGGCCGTTCGACCGGCTGCCCTTTCTGAGGTCACGTCACTTGGGCGCGGTCTTTCCAAGACAGAAGCTGCTGTCGGAGCCATTATGGAATCGCTTGAGCGCTTCTATGCTGAACGAATACCGTCACATCGTGTTTTTCTCGCAACCGCTGACAAGTTGGGTGTACCAGACAACCTGTTCAAGGATTTGGTCCTGCCGCATTGCCGAGATTGGCGCACGGCCACAATACCATGGATCAACGGGGTGAATGTAGCCACGGGTCGTGTCCAACCGGTTCCATTGGAACTCGTTCACACCTGCTATACCGATCCGCCACCCCCTTACGACGGGGTC
Source organism: uncultured Alphaproteobacteria bacterium (assembly GCA_963777425.1). GTDB lineage: Bacteria > Pseudomonadota > Alphaproteobacteria > Rhizobiales > Rhizobiaceae > Phyllobacterium. Next base: position 223,267 of record CAVZQS010000005.1, read on the forward strand.
TTCATACGCACGACAACTGGTCTTGCCTGCCACACCACCCTTTATGCAGCGTTCTTGCATGGACTGTTTGAATGTATCGAACGAGACGCTCTGGCTCGGGCATTTGCGACCCATGGATTTTTTGATCATATGCGGCTTGCACCCGTTGGCTTGGGCGACGCTGTCGATCAGATCATCACGCTCGCAGCAGAATGGGGCATCTCACTTGGATTGTGGTACGCCCCCTCTCCTGCGAAGGTCCCCGTAGTCTGGTGTCAGGCAATTGAAACCGGTCCCGGCGAACCGATCCTTGCGCTTCCAACCGAGGGGTATTCGGCAGGACCAACGCTCGCGATTGCTACCCTGAATGCAGTTCTTGAAGCTCTGGCAACGCGGGCTGGAGCGATATCAGGCGCGCGTGACGATCAAACCAGAGAACACTATCGGAAAAGGACCGACGCCATCGTTGCGAAAGCCCGCCAGCTTATTCTTGAGCAGTCGTCCTTCAGACAGAGCGCGGCACCCGATTGGCTCACCGTTCCCAGCATTTCCTCTCTTATCGATCGAGTTGTAACCAATCTCGGACCCGTGCTGGCAGTTTTGTTAGGTACGGATACGGCAACGGGCGTGCAATGCGTGAGAACTGTGCTTCCCGGCGCCCTTCCGTTCTCTGTGCTGCGTTGAGGATAGATATGGCCGGGCCAAACGACGAGAATCCGATCCTGGTTTTTCTGGGTCCGACCCTCCGGCTGGCGGACGCTCAACCCGTGCTTGACGCGGTTTATCTGCAACCTGCGGCCCAAGGCGATATTCTGCTCGCGGCCCATGCGTTTCGTCCGCGGGCGATGGTATTGATAGACGGACAATTCGAAGACAGACCCCCTGTCCGGCACAAGGAAATCCAATGGGCCATGGCCCAGGGCATCGTCATGATCGGCGCCGCGAGCATGGGAGCGTTGAGGGCAGCTGAAATGTGCGCCCTCGGCATGGTGGGTGTGGGACTGATTTACCGTTGGTACCGGCGGTGGCCACTCGCGCCTGACGATGCTGTGGCTGTTCACTCGGCACCCCCTGAGATGGGGTTTCTCCCGCTGACAGACTCGTTGGTCGACCTTCAGCGGACGTTCACCAGTCTCATGCACCGCAAAGTCGTTACGCTTAAGGAGCGCAATCGCCTCAACAGTATTGCACGCGAGATCAATTTTCGTGACCGTACGATGGCAGCAGTGATGCGCGCTGCGGATTGGTCCCCTGGCAGGTACGATGAAGCGATGCGCAACGGCCTGATCAAGCAGAAGCAAGCTGACGCTATGCTCGCATTAAAATTAGCGCCGTCAATATCTTCACAAACTAATCATAAAGAATTACACAAATGGATATCGACTAATACTTTTGATCGAGACCTTACGGCGTCTGGCATTGACAAAAAACTGTTATACAATTATAAATTTAATGTATAGTTGGGGAACTATTCTTCCCGAAAGAGTTATATGGCGATGGTTGTGCTTGAAAACACTGCCCGTGAACGTGCGGCAGCGCGTGTGGGCACGCGATTCTGGATATATCCGCAGCCTCCATTTATTCCGGGCTACGAGCAGCCAGACCGCGTTTGGCTTTCGATTTTGCCTGATGAGATCAGCGATGGTCCCAGCGACATGTCGATATATGTTGCAGATCCACTCTTCGACAAAGAGCCATACGGTTTCGCCCGATTGCCCCCTTTTGAAGGAGCAAGGCGCGCGCCGGTGAGGCCGGGGCCGGACCGGCATTTTGATAATATTGACACGCGCTCCAGGGCATTTCTTGGCGTTCACGCCTATGCATGCGTTCACTTCATCCTCGACATCTGGAGGAGCTATCTCGGTCATCGCGTCCAGTGGTTCTTTCAGCAAACCTTGCCAAAGCTTGAAATTGTCCCTCTTGTTGATTGGCAGAATGCCCAGGCTGGTTACGGGTTTCTGGAGTTAGGTTATTCGAAGGTCGGCGGTGTCGTGCGCCCATTTGCGCTGAATTTCGATGCCATTGCTCACGAAGTGGGGCACTTGATCGCTTTCTCCGAGATGGGGGTTCCGGAAGCGACATCGCGCGAGGCCGAATACTTCCCGTTCTCTGAAGCTTTTTCAGACCTTGTGTCGCTCATTTCATTCCTGCATTTCGATTCAGCGATTGATCGGCTCCTGCGGCGAACGAGGGGCAATCTGCTGCTTTACAGTGAACTTAACCGGTTTGCAGAAACGAGCCCAGAAACGCAGATCCGTCTCGCAACCAATTCCCGGCGAATGTCCGAAGTTGCCCGCGAAGTCCATGATCGCGCGCTGCCGTTCATCGGTGCGATCTTCGACAGCATTGTCGAATTGTATCACCGCGAACTGGTGGCAAATGGCTGCGCTGATAAGCGACTTCTGGACACCGATCTGCGCGAACTGTCACCGGATGAATTTGACCGGTTTCGCCAGGTGACCGAGGACGCCTTCAGCTCGAAACCGCTGTTCTTCAAATTAGCTCTTATCAATTCGCGTGACGCCGTGGGGTTCGCACTCGCGAAGTCGCTGAGGACCATCGATCCGACAAATCTGCGCCTTGATCAGGCGGCAAGCGCCATCATTGCAGCAGCAGACGGAAGCACCGCCGAAAGGCTGGAAGCAAATTTTGCATGGCGTGAAATTATCGGCTCGAGATGAGCCTCAACGGAAGGGGGAATGGAAGATGAGCAAATCATATGGAAATCCGAGCGTCGGGCCTAGTCCAGAAGGTCGAGGTCTGCCAGATGACCTCGATTACAGTTCCTATAATCCAAGTCAGGTCCTGTTATACGGCCGCCCTGCGCTTCCACTTACTATGGAGAGTGACCGACACCTCCAAGAGAGAATTAAACAATTGTTGGATACAAATACAATAATCATCGAGAAATTTCCCGATATTATTCCTGATCTTGAAAAAATAATAGAGCAAATCATTAGAGAGTACCATGAAGGCCTTGGAAAACAATTCATTGCCGGCGTATTAGGACAGACAATTACTCTTGCAATATTTGACGGCACAGAAATAGTAACCCTTCCTATAGACATTAAACTTCCGACTGAAACCTCCAGAGGAGGAAAATATATTAAAAGTATAGGTGTAATCTATGGCTATGCTTACGAAGGTCATTGCTACAAATTGCCGAAGCCACAGATTATGTTTTTACCGGATCGAGCTCGAAACATCCGAGTTCGGCGACTTCGATTGCGATTGCGGCTACGATCCGGAGCTCGGCTATGCCGTATGGCAAATCGACAAGCTTGAGCGGGTCGTAGCATTGGATGTCCGGTCGGATGATCTCAAAACACTCGTTCTGGACGAAAACATACCCGGTCGTCGGTCGCCCCAGGCATATGCCCAATCAATGATATTGGCGCCGCAACGCCAACATGACTAGCTGATTGCGCCGGCCATATCATCGACCGGATCCATTTCATGGCGACTTATGCAATATCTGCACGTGCTGGGTGCTGGAAGCCCATGGCTAGAGTGTTGTCAGCCATAGCCTTGTGTTTGATCACCGTATCGACAGGGTCAATACCCAAGCATGTTCTTGATACCATGCCACGCCTTGTCCTTGGCTTGTATGAACGGCGGCGGCGCCAGCATTTCCGGGGGAAGGCTTCGGTGTTGCCCATCCGTTACCAGGGTGAGCATGCGTATCTCGCCATCGGTGTAGTAACGGCTTCCCTCTCCATTGCGTCCATTGAGGGTCGGTCCGACACCAGAGACCAAGTATATCGCTTCAACCATGCCGGCATTCGTGAGGCTTGTTGAGAAATAATCGCGTTCGGCATCGATGTCAGGATCGATCTCGTGCGTAACCTGGCCGGTATACGTACTAAGCCCAACGCTCTTGTCGAAGGTCGCAGAGCCAAGCCAGACCGGACGCTGTTCCACCCCCGATTTGCAAAACCCTCCATAACCGGACGTGATGACGTTGACGCGCACTGGTGCCCACCGGCTTTTCATAAGCAAGGTCCTCGCGCCTCCCATCATAAAAGAGCGAACTGACCGGAGCCGCGTCATAGGGGCGGTCCAGGACCACACTTCCTATGATATCGATGCTCGAACGGAGGGTAATCGGGTCAGCCGGATACCACTCACCGGCGTGCATGGCACGAATGATGTCTTCGCGGTCTCCGATTAGTCCGACGTTGAGCGGATCGCCGGGGATACCTCTCGCCGTATTGGTTACCATCGGGTGCCTGGCAAGGTCCGGCTGTCGCTCATAATGAGTCCAGGCTGCTGGAAGCACAACGTATGCTAGAATGACATAGAGAGAGACGACAACCGCAACGCTTACGAACAGACGCTTCATGGCTCACCTCACGACTCCAAAGGGCTCTCCGGGACGCGTTCGATTGGCCGCCGCCAGACGCGGAGATACTACGATATTCGCACATCGTTCAAGACCGGGACACCGGCGATCATTGTCCAGCAGGGCCCGAGCAGATTTCATTGTTTGCCTGGTATAACGCGCGCGACTATTTGCGGTCGTCAGCAACGCGTTGCCACCAGGCCAGTCCGGCTGTATGTGATTTATCCATCGATAGCCTGGACCCTCGCATGACCGCTCGTCCCTTGCCGATCCACACCTACTTGATCCCGATAGTAGCCCTCGTTCTTGCTGTCGGGATCCGACTCGTCGGTTTTCCCGTGGGGCACGAATATCCGGTATTGAGTATCCTGGTCTCGTTGCTCGCCATCTGCATACTGCTGACGACGGTCTTCATCGTTCTCCAGCATGCGGAAGTCTTGGCTGTACGCCTTGGCCAGCCGTACGGAACATTGCTTCTCACATTTGCTGTTACCACGGTCGAAGTTTCGATCATCGTGTCAATGATGCTGCACGGGGAGAACAATCCAACTCTTGCCCGAGAGTCGGTATTTTCGACGGTCATGATCGTTTGCGCCGGCGTCGTGGGTCTTTGTCTCACACTGGGCGGCCTGCACCACCACCAGCAGGAGCTGAAAAGGCAAGGTACGAGTGCAATTCTTTCCGTCCTGACTGCGCTGACAATCCTGACGCTCGTCCTGCCCAACTTCACTCTCGCTGCCGCGCCGGGTACTTTTTCTCCTGTGCAGCTTGTCTTCGTCAGCTTCTGTTCAATCCTGCTTTATGGCAGCTTCGTCTTCGCGCAAACTGTAAGGCATCGCGATGATTTTCTGGATGACGGCCGCCCCAGTGGTGAGCATGCAAGTCACGGCATTTCTGGTGAGGCCAATTGGGAAAACGCCGCTCTGCTTCTCATTGGCCTGATTGGGATCGTCCTTCTGGCCGAGCAGGTTGCAACAGGCGTGGAAGACGGCCTCTCAGCTCTTCAATTTCAACAGACAGACGCAGTTGTCGGAGCCTTCATCGCCACACTTGTTCTGTTGCCAGAGGCACTTTCAGCAATCCGGGCCGCCCTGAACAACGAGTTGCAGCGCAGCCTCAACATCGCGCTGGGTTCGGCACTCGCAACCATTGGGTTGACTATTCCTGCGGTAGGCATGGCCAGCGTCATAACCGGCCGAGAGCTCACTCTCGGCCTTACATCGGGCGATTCAGTGCTCCTGGCTTTGGTACTCTCAATCAGCATTCACAGCTTCGGGACCGGTCGAACAACCGTTTTGACAGGGCTCGTCCATCTTGTGGTATTCATCGCCTTCCTTTTATTGATCGCGTTTCCCTGAACCCAGGTGCCTCGATCAAACATTTGCATAACGGAATTGCAATTGTTTGCCGCTACAAGAATGAAGTGAAATCACTGACCTGGGCGGAAGATCGCTCCTGTCGGTCGAGCAATCCTTTAGAGCCACTGTCATGCCGCCTTCCGGAAAGGATACCAAAACGGAAAAACGAACCGAGGAACGCAAGCGAACGAGGCTGCGCTCAGGCAAACTCGTAACACTGAGCGGCCAGTTCCTGACCGAGTGTCATTTCCACAACCTTGCGGGTGGCGGTGCCAAAATCAGGATTATGAGCCAGTGTGTCATACCGGATCGCTTTTGGCTGTTTGACGATCAGTATTGCGGCGCGTTGATAACCGAAATCGTCTGGCGCAATGATTTCGATTTCGGCGTGCGTTTTGTTCATGATCCAGGCGTCGCTCCCCTGAACGACACGATCCTGAACACGCTGGCGGGCAAGTATTACTCACTGCAGTGAGGGAGCCCTATCTCCAAGTGTGCGAGCCGCTACGGGCGATCAAGCCCTTTGGTGTTCTGGTCTCGAATTTCTTTTGAGGTGATGTAGTTGAATTGCTCAACCAGGAGGTCCTGCACCAGCGGCTTTGGAAACCTCGCATTGACCCCGTCGATTATCGATTTCTTGACGTCATCGAACTTGACTTTCTGCACGTCCTTCACGTCCGAAAAATGCCCGTAGAACTGTCGGAAAACCTCATCATTGATAAAATATGCCACCGGCACATCCATGGCATCCTTGGCGCCCTTATCGAGAGTATAGGCGAGTTGGGAAACGACATATCCCTGGACAGTCCCGCCGACAATAATGGGAACACTGAAGACCTCGGTCTTGCCAACGTCGAGTGCTTCCTTCGCCACCGGTGCGGATACGGCCGCCGTTGCAGTGTTTTGCCAAACCGCGAAATACAGCGATCCGAGCGCAACCGCGCAAATCCAGAGGCCGATCAGCGCAATTCGGATCATGCGCCCTGCCCGTTCCTAACCTGGTCGACGGTGTATGTGCCGTCAGCTTCCTGCGTTTCAAGGGCATTTCGGATGATGCCTGCCAGCTCTGTAACCGCGCGCAAATGCAATTTGATGGCATCGCAATTGCGATCAAGTTTCTTGCGTAGATTGTCGAGAACCGGTTGCAGCGATTTAAGCGCGAGCGCGTCAACAGTTTTTGCCGCCTTGCTCATCGCTTTGTTGAAGTCGCGCAAACCGCGGCTCTTGTGCGCATTGATATCGACAAGGTCAACAGTCTGCCCATCGAGGAGCAAGCGCGTTTCCCGCTCGACGACTTCTTCCAGCCGCCGGATCGCGACGAGGACGGGCTCAAGTGCAGGTTCGTTGCGGGGGGCGGCTGGAATGTGTTCGATCATTGTGCCATCGTTCAGGTTATCGTTCATTGAATCCATATCCATTTCCTCCAATCTTTTCGGCCTCAGCTCGGTCTGGTTTCTTCAACGTTTTCCGTCGCTCTTAATTGTTTTTGGATCAGTTGCCGTTCGATCTGGTACAAAATGACGTTTGAATCGCGCTCATGAATATGATTCTGATCATTGAAAATTGCCGGGTTCGCAGGGTCGGGTATTGCCGCCTCCGATTTCGCTTTCTTTTCGCTTTGCACTTCCAGCATACGTGCGACGCCGATGCCGCCGGCATCACTCATCTTGTTTGCGATGGCTTCCGCCATCATGGATTTCCAATAATCGCCAGCGATGCCCTGGCCGAATACCGCCTGGTTATCGCCGGTAAACATCGATTCAATGAACGATTGCAGCATGAACGCTTCAAACTTCTTGAACGATGGGTTCGGCGCTTCGCTGGACTTGCCGACGGAATCGATTGCCAACCCGGTCTGCTGCATCGAAGAAAAATTATCGCGAGACAACTGCATCTGCGCGGCTACCCGGGCGGATGCAATACTGCGCAGCTTTTCCACGGAAGTACGCAAGGTGTCCGGATCCGCCGCCATGGCGACATCCAGCACCAGGTCGGAAGGTGGACTAATGGCCATCGATTGCTGCCCCATTCTGTTTCATGACCCGCACTCTAATCGCCCAAACTTACGGGAGGCTTGAGCCGCGCTTCTTCAAATCGCCCGTTTAGCAAGCAAATGACCGACGTGCTCGTCGATCTCCATCGCTTCCTCGGTGCGCAACGACGCTCGTTCAAAAGCACTAAGCCGATCATTCAGAATATCGAGCATTCGCGACACCTTAAGGAGATCGCGAGTTTCTCTTGCTATGTCTGCCGATAGCTGCATCTGCAATACCTTGTTCGCTTCAAGGCGCTTTATGATGATGTGCACAGGAACAAGGCTGGCCTTCCCCTCAAACTGCTCATCCTGCATTTTGAACAATGCGCTGTTCTCTTCTTCCACCGCCGCGAACTGTGCATTCAGCCGTGACAGTTCCATCTCATGTCGAGCCTTGGCGAGTCTCTGCAATCTGATCATATTGCGATGGGCGGTGCGGACACTTCCTGTCATCGCTTAAAAACTCCTCAGATACGTACCAGCTTCGTTTGTGAAAAACCGCAGCAAATCCGGCATGCTGAAATAAAGCAGCATCAGCCCGCCGGCGAGAACAAATGGCATTGAGATGAAGTAGACCGGTATGGCGGGCGTGAGTTTGTTGATCAGCCCCACGGCGATGTTGACCACAACTGCAAAGACGATGAACGGGGCGGCTATGCGAATCGTGCTGAGAAACGCCTTTGACAAGGTGTCGGTGAAATTGACCATGGCGGTTGCCGGTTGGAAAATTCCATCGACGGGAATTGCCGAATAGGAGGAAAGCAGCGCCCGGAATACTTCGAGGTGCAGATCTGACACGAAGAACAGGCACAGTGCGGACAAGGTGACGATACTGGCGATGGCTGCTTGTGGTTCTTCCGATTCGATTGCGGCTGCTGGTGCGCCTGAATAGCCGGTCGCCATGGCGATCGCGTTAGCCATGAACTGGAGCGCCCAAAAATAGATGCGTGCAAGGATGCCGATGAGCCCGCCAACAATCATCTCGACGATGATGAGGCGCATCAGCATGAGCGGTGCTGCTTTTGCTGCCGGAGCGACCTGTGTGAGCACGAGCGGAACGACCATGAGCGAGCAGGCGAGTGCGAGGAAAAGCCTAACCTGCATGGGAATGCGCGGGTTGGATATGCCCGGCATGATCAGCAGGCAGGCACCGACCCGCGCAAAAACCAAAAAAGCAGTAATTATCGTATCGCTCAGCGGCGGCATGAGGGGTCATAGCCTCACGAAATCGTTCCAAGCGATCGGACTTCCACCCCCCGTGCAATCTCGACGTGTGATAGCACTGACAGTGTCGCGAACAACCGCTCGATAATCATGCGGATATAGGGTCGCGCCTCTGGTGAAGCGACGAGAACAAAACGCTCGCCCGCATCAAGATGTTTGCGGATCGCAACACTCGCCTCTGTGCCAAACTGCTCCAGCAGCCGCGGATCAATGTCGAACTCTGTAATCTCGCCCTTGGCATCACGCTTGAGGCTCTGATGGAAGACCAGATCCCAGCGATTGCCAAGCCGCAACACGGAGAGCACGCCATTGTCAGCCAGATCTCCGCAGATTTGTTGCGCCATCCGCATTCGGACATGCTCGACGATCATTTCGGAGCGGCGGATATGCGGTGCCACTTCCGCAATCGCCTCAAGAATAAGGTTGAGATTACGAATGGACACGCGTTCTGAGAGCAAGAGCTTGAGGACCGCCTGCAGGCCCGAATAGGAAAGATGCGCCGGGCAGATATCATCGAGGAGCTTGCGGTATTCCGGCCCCAGCCGATCCAGCAGGCCACGCATGTCCTTATAGGAAAGCAATTGCGCCAGATTGTTGCGGACAATTTCACTGAGATGCGTGAGTAGTACCGAGAGATTGTCAACGGTCATGTAGTTGTCGCGTTTGAGTTCGGCGGCGAAGGTTTCGGGAACGGAATAGGCTTTCATGCCGAACGCCGGTTCCCTCACCTCTTCACCCGGAACATGCGGCGGCGGCCGGTCACCGGGAATGACCAGGATTTCGCCTACCCTGAGCTCATGTGAAGCTACAACCGTCCCATGGATCTTGATGCGATAGGTCTTGGGCGGCAGTAGAAAATCGTCTGTAACCTTGATCTCCGGAACGACAAAGCCGTACTCCAGCGCGAACTTCTTGCGCATTTTGTTGACGCGGTGCGCCAGTTCCAATTGCGATGCGAGGAGGCGCGCCGAGAGTTGCTTGCCAAGGCATAGTTCAATCTGCGCCGTCTCAAGCGACGCTCGAACAGAGTTCCGGTCTTCCTCATCGACAGTCCGCTGCTTCAGGTCCTGTTCGGCCTGGGCTGCGGCCGCCGCGCGTGCCAGCTTGCGTGGCACTGAAATGCCGATGGCAGTAAGACCGAGCGCCAGCACAAAAAACGGGAAGGCCGGCAGGCCCGGCAATATGCCGAGCACGAACAACAGCAGCGCCGCCACAAACAGCGCCTTGGGGTAGGCGCCGAGCTGGCCGAAGACCGCCTGATCTGCAGAACCGCGCGTACCACCCTTCGAAACCAGAAGGCCCGCGGCAAGAGACACGATCAGCGCCGGAATCTGTGTGACGAGACCATCGCCAACTGAGAGCTTGGTGAACACATCGGCCGCTTCGGCAACTTCCATGCCATGACGTGTGACACCAATGATGATGCCTCCAAAGATATTGACCGCCGTGATGATGAGACCGGCGATGGCGTCACCGCGAACGAACTTCGAGGCGCCGTCCATCGAACCGAAGAAGGCACTTTCCTCCTCCAGTTCACGGCGGCGATGCTGCGCTTGTTTCTCATCGATCAACCCTGACGACAAATCCGCATCGATCGCCATTTGCTTGCCCGGTATGGCGTCGAGCGTGAAGCGGGCACCGACTTCAGCAATACGCGTCGCGCCTTTGGTGATGACAAGAAAGTTGACGATGATCAGTATCGCGAAAACCACTAGACCGATGACGAAATCCCCGCCCATCACAAACTGCGAGAAGCCGTGAATGACCTGACCAGCTGCGGCGTAGCCTTCATCACCATGGGTGAGGATGACACGCGTCGTTGCAATGTTGAGCGACAGGCGCATCATCGTCGCGATTAGCAGCACGGTTGGAAAGGCCGAAAAGTCCAGCGGCCGTTGAATCCAGAGCGCCACCATCAGGATTAACACCGAAAGTGCGATTGAAAAGGCAAGTCCGATGTCGAGAATGACCGGCGAAACGGGAAGGAAGAGAACCGTAAGGATAATCACGATTCCGAGCGCCAGACCAACATCGCTGCCGGTGAGGTAACCCTTGTCACCCAGTCGTTTTACTGCGGCCTGTTGCACGGTCTTCTCCTATTGTCAGCAAGACCATAGGAGCCGAAGCTTACGCGAAGCCAAAGCCGGTATTGGAAAATGGCAAGCGGCGGCAACAGGAAGATTGCGGCGCGGCGGAACTTCTCAGAAACCGTTCTCGATCCGCGAATAGGTCAACAAAGTCAGCGTATTGATCTGCGAGCCAACAAAGGGCGCCGTCAAGGCGAGCACAGCCAGGATGACCAAGATTTTCGGCACGAAAGTGAGTGTGATTTCCTGAATCTGGGTCAGCGCCTGAAACAGTGCAATGCAAACACCGGCGAACATCGCGGCCCCGACTGCTGGGCCGGAAGCGACAATCACCGTCCAGATAGCCTGATTGACGATATCGAGCGCATCTGCCTCATTCATGATCAGCTGATGACAATGCCGGCCGTGATCGGAAGTTTGGTGCCGTCCTTGAGTGTTGCAATCATGCCGTCGCTGTAGATCCGGACGGATTCAACCACCCCACTGACCTTGCCATCTGCGCTTGTCACCGTCCGGCCAATGAGCCCGTCAGCTTGCGACAGGGAGGAGCTGGCCAACAACTGATCGAGTTTGGAGTTGGTCTGGACTGCCTGCTCGACGCTGGAAAACTGCGCTAGCTGTGTAACCTGCTGCGTAGCATCCATCGGCTTGGTCGGATCCTGATTTTTCATCTCAGCAACGAGCAACTTCAGAAAGGACTCGTAGTCGACACCCGGGCCGTTCGTAGTAGTGGTCGTGTTTGTCGCCGTGTTGTTCGTTCCGACAGCAGTGGTCGTGGTCATGCGCTTGCCTCCGGCCTGATGTTCTGGTCGCTTTGAGAAGGGATGGTTTGCTCTACAGCGCCTGAAAGAACCTGGGCCTCCAACGCATAGAGCAATCGGATAGCTTTGAGCGCCTCGAAAACGCGGCCGTTAAAGACCATTTCGTCGATCAGCTTCAACTCTTTAAGGATCTGTTTATTTTCGAAGGTAGCAAGGAGCGACGCCAGCATACGCTTGAATGCAAGGTAAGCGTCCTGCTTGACGGCGGGATCAACGAGCATAACCTGCGCGGCGAAATAAAGCTGGCGCAGCGGTGTGGTCGTCTCGTTCGCCTGAATGACATGGCTTTCAAGAAGAAACGTCACATCGTTCATAAACTCCAGTGAGACCTTCCGGTCAGCGCGCAGAACTGCGCCGTTCACGTATATTTTTTCCCCGGCTCGCAGCGAAATCTTCATGGTTCAGATCCCGTCACGAATGGTTTTGGTGATATCGATGATACTGTCATAATCCGTGGAGGTCTCCATGCGGATTGCCTCCAGCGTCTTGAGAATGAAGATCCCTATCGAAATCAACGAAGCGCGTAGTTCGGCCGGCAACCCGTTGGCCGGACTGCCAAGGTCTTCAATAATGATCATCCACAATCGTGATGTGAAATGAACGGCCTCGACCCCTTTGTAAGAATAGCCACCTTCGTTCCGGGCCTCCTCAAGCATCATGATTGACTGATCGAACAGAGACCGTTCGCGGTCTCTGGCGCTGTCAGAACCGTCATTCATGATGTCGTCGTATCGGGCCTGGTACATGTGCGTTTCCGGCTATTGACGGACGCGAAGGCGTCCGGCGCTTCTTACTTCAGATAGTTGAGCAAACTCAGGCTTTGGATCTTCACGGTGAGGGCGTAGGACGCATCGATCTGGGTCCTCAATGCTTCGACCCGGTTGGCGGCCTCGTAAGGATCGACAGCTTCGAGGTCAAGAACAGAACTGTTCAGGACATTGATCTGCACCGTGAGCCGGTCCGTGGCGTCCTTGGTCCGGGCCTGCGCATTGCCGAGGAACGATTGCGCTCCGGCCAGCGACGTCGTCGTCTGCATGGATACGGCGCTCGCCTTGTCGATGACCGTATCAAACGCGGCCTGATTGAGACCGATATCGCCAAATTCCGCGATCATGGTGTAGGTCATCGCGAGCTGGCGGAAGCCGGCATTGTTGGCGCTGACCGATGTCTCAGCCAATTCCGTCGGGGCTATCCGGCTCCTGACGAGCGTATCGGAGGCAGCTGAAAAATTGGTCGACCAGGAAGCTGCATCGAATTCGGCCGCGAAGGAGGTATCGAGAAAATCCTTCATGTCGGCGGCAGTGATATTCGCCACTTGCGGGTCGGTGGTTGGAAATCCGAAATGGTCCTCGAACGACTGCAACACGGCTGCGCGCGCCGGATCGCCGGCGGCGCCATAATCACCGAGGGGCTTTACGTCCGTGTTCTCGCCGGCGAATATGTACTCGCCATTGTAACTGGTATTGACGAGGTCCGTCGCGGTCTGCAGCAGGCCCTTTGCCTTGTCGACAAGGATCGAATGTCCTGCGCTGGCTCCGCGCATCGCGGTCAGATTGCCGAGAAACTCCTGCGACCCCTTGATGACGTTGGTCAGAGCATTTTGCGAGGCCGTCATCCGCTCGGAAATGAGGCCGTTGGTCTCGGTCAGGACACTCAGTCGATCATGCTCCTTGCGCAGCGAGATCGATTGGCCAGTGCGGCTACCAAGCGCCAGGCCCGTATCGAAGACGAAGCCTGTCGTGGCTTCCTTCTGCGCCCGGACCAACTCCGCCTGGGCTTTTGCCAGAATATTGCGAGTCGAATTAGTCAGCATGTATGATGAAACGGACTGGGTTTTCATGTCTATCTCACCGCCTCCAGGAGTTCGTTCAACATGGCGTCAACAGCAGAGATGATCCGTGCTGAGGCCTGGTAGGAATGTTCGAGATCAAGCAATGACTGCATTTCCGTATCGATGTTGACGCCGGTGGCGTTGGAAATTGCATCTTCAGCCCGCGAGGCCATAACCCCATTGTACTCGTTCGTCTGCGTAACGGATTTTCGCTTCGTTTCGAGCGAGCTGATCGTGGCCGCAGAGAAATCCAAAAGGCTCTTGTTGTTGCCAGCTTCCGCGTCGGGGTCATAGCTGCGCGGCGCAGCGATGGCACCGAGCAGATTTTGCAAGCGCTTCGAAAAGCCAGCCGAGCCGTCGGTGTTTTCTACATAAGCCGCGCCCGCCGAGCCTCCGTCACGCAGAAGCGCGGGATTGCCGCCCTCCGTCAGGATGAAAGCCGACGACACTTTGATCGTACCGGCGATCCCGGGAAGGATCGTAACATCTGCAGGCATCGCGGGAGCACCCGAATAGGTAAACAGGCCCGGCACAGTCGGCAGCGTCGCTGGCGTGTTCTGGTCTTTCTCGGCAAACATGCTGACAAGGCTGCGCGCTATTTCGTCCAGCTGGTTCTGGTAAGCCGGTGCAACATCGTCGCGCAATTGCAGAAGACCACTCAGGCGACCAGTGCCGTAGGGCTGCTCAAATGTGCCGTGTGACAACGGCACACCGTCAACGTAAACTTCATTGCCGCTTGTACCCGCACTGAATGCGCTCGTCGGTGTAAAGCTGACGGTTCGGGCAGATCCTTCGAAGAGCGTTACGCCCGACTCGGCGAAAATCACCATATCATTGTCGCCGCGTATCAGCGTCGTGATGCCAATTTCGCCTGATATCTCTTTCAACAAGCCGTCGCGCTGGTCGAGATAGTCTGAGACATCAGTGCCAGAGCGCGTACCGTTTATGATGCGGTTGTTGATCGATTCGAACTTCTCGAGAAGTGAGTTCAAGTTCTTGACGGACTCGCCAATGTCGATATCGGCATCCAGGCGCAGCTTCTGTATTTCCTCCGTGCCACGATTGAGGGCGTTGGCCAGATTAACCGCCTTCGAAACCGCAGACTCGCCAACGGACGTATTGCCCGGCTGCGATGCGTAGAGCTGCAGCGAATCCCGCAGATCACCCAGCAATGCGCTTGGAGAACCTGACGAATTGCTGGCAGAATAGATGCCTGACAGCCGGTCGAGACCGCTTTGGAGCGTGTCCGTCGCACCGAGCTGGCTGTTGCTTTCGATATACTTGGTGAGAAGTGCGGCATCCGCAGAGCGGGTCACTGATAGATATGTCGAACCGTTCGGACCGCTAACCACAGAGCCTATGCGCCGTGAGAAATTGGGATCGCTGGCTCCCGCAATATTGCGGGACACCAGCGCGGTTTGCTTCGAAACAGTCGTGAGAGCACTCTGAGCAGTAAGGAGCGCCGAAGTTAGTGACATGCCCTTGGTCCGATCACCATTAGAAGTTCAACTACCTTTTCAGATTGACCAGCACGTCCATCAAATCCGCACCGGTCTGGAAGACCTTCGAATTTGCCGTGTAGCTTCTCTGAGACTCAATCATTTCAGTCAGTTCTTGCGCGATATCAGCGTTCGACTCTTCGAGAGCTCCGGAAGTCAGGCTGCCGAAGCTGCCGGTGCCTGCAAACCCGAGCTGGACTTCGCCAGACTCTGCACTGGTCGAGAAGACGTTGCCGGACAAGACGAGCAGATTGTCCGGGCTTGGAACATCAGCCAGTGGAATCTTGTAGATCGCGCGCTGCGCGCCGTTCTTGTAGCGCGCGACAACTGTTCCGTCGGCGCCAATGTCGACGTTCTCGATCGGGCTTGGCGTATTGCCGTCGACCTTCACCTCAATGGGCGTGTAGTCACCTGCGAGTTGTTTGGTTGCCGACAGATCGATCTCGAGGGCCTGACCATTCGGAACAGTTACCGAGAGTGATTTGTCGGTCGAAGTGAGTTTGCCGGTGACGGCATCGAACGTATAGGTTTCCGTCGTCAACGGAGCAGTCGGCGTGTAGGGGAATCCACCCGATGCCGAAGCATTGGCGTTGTTATAGACCGCCGCTTCCCAGGTATTGGCCGCAGTCTTGGTAAAATAGACGTCCAGGACGACCACGTTCCCGAGATTGTCGAAGGTCTGGATCGAAGTCTTGGCTGTATACTGCGCCGACGCCGTCGTGTTCGTTGGCGGGCGGTCCGCTGCCGCGATGACAGCGGCTCCAGCAGGCAGGTTGGCAGTGAAGGTGCCGACGCGGCTCGGATCTGCGATCAAGTCGTTCTGAGAGATGTTGACCTTTTCGAGCCCCTGGAACCCGTTGGTAACGGAGTTCACCTGGCCATTCACGATCGGGTAGCCCATCAGGTAGTAACCGGCCGCATTGACGAGATTGCCTTGAGCATCCGGTACGAACGATCCGGCACGGGTCAGGTACGGTGTATCGTCGGCATTGCCGACAACGAAGAAGCCGTTGCCTTTCAAGGCAAGGTCCGTCGATGATGTCGTGAAGCGGAGCGAGCCATCATCGGAGATGTGATGGCGAACAACGGTTTCCACACCACCTGAATTGTAGGAGCCCCCCGAGCTTGGAAGAACAAGCGATGCGAACTGCGTGCTCGCGCGCTTGTAGCCGGTCGTGCTGGAGTTGGCGATATTGTCGGCCACAGTGGATAGCCGGTTGGCCTGCGCGTTCATGCCCGACACGCCCGTTCGCATCATTCCATAGAGGCTCATTTCGTCTCCTTACACGTGATTCCGTTCGGAATCGTTAGCGTTCGATACTTGCGCGAAGCTGACGTGTTGTTGTGAATGAAATATCTCTTGGTCTGCCCGGCGGAAACACCGCGGGCAGTCAGTCGAGGTTTATGCAGTAGCCTAGGAAACGCTTTGAATCGATCGGGTCATGTCCGAGTTGCTCACGCAATTTCTTGCGCAGCTTGCTGATGTGACTTTCAACGACACTTTCCTCTACGTCACTGTCGAAGATGCCGTAGATCGCGCTGAATATCTGCGCCTTGTTGAGGCGCCTGCCACGGTTGGCAATCAGATATTCGAGTATACGGCGTTCACGACGTGGAAGCGAAAAATCAACGCCGTTGATCTGCGGATCGCGGCCATCCGAAAAGACCCGGACCGGACCGATCTGCGTTCCAGTACCCCCATTGCCATAACGGCGGCGGATGGCATTGATCCGGGCAAGGATTTCCCGCACGTGCATAGGCTTGCGAACGACATCATCGACACCGGCCTGGAAAAGCTCCAGCGTATGCTCCAATGAATGCGTCTCGTTGACGGCGATAACCGGCGCCGAGCAGCGTTCACGAATTTTGTGTGGAAACTGGCTGCGATTGGCACATTCCCCTATGAGAAATGCCTCGACCGCCATAATATCGCTTTCCTGAACAGTGGTGACCCAATCGCCGAAATCGTCAGGAGTAAAACCTGTTGTTGTTATGCCCTCGCGGGCGAACCATGCCGAATACCCACTCGTCACCAGACTTCGTTCGTCGACGACTACGATCACTGCCCCACCTTCCGAATCAATATGATGCCCCAAGCAATACACAAGTAGCGGGGCGAATGACTCGGCGACAATTCCCAACAAATTGCACCTAATTTATTGGGAGACCTAATTAATTCGATGTATGGCAGTTTTCGAGCAGCGAAAGTGACGCTTTGCGTCCTGCAGATTCGCAGGCGAGACCCTAACAAATGATGACCGCTCGAACAAATTCACGTTTTATTACCAACTATTAACACGATCACTTATTGCAGAACATGCGCGCCTTTTGCGTCCAGTTTCCAAAGCCCGTGGCGACCATGTTTTCCATTACCCGGCAAACATACTGCTTCTGTGCGGGATCGTTGTTCGGCCCCGCGTGATAGCGTGCAACGGCCATAGTCCAGCTGCCTTCACGCGCGCGGAGCTGTTTCAGGAACCGTGCGGCGTAGTCCACGTTGGCCGCTGGATCCAGCATTGCCCCGACCGAGGAGAATGCGCTGGCATGAAAATAGTGATTGATTTGCATGCATCCGAGGTCGATGAGCTTTGCTCCTTGCAAGTGTGCCTCGTGGAATTTGGCCACGGCGGCTGCAGCCGACGGCATGAACAATGCCCTCCCCTCGATGTTCATCGCATAGGGTTGGAGCGATTCCCTGTGGCCGGTTTCTGTAAGGCCAACGGCATAGAGAATGCCTATCGGAACATCATACTTTGTCGAGGCGCGGTGCATTTCGCGCTCGCAGAGATTCGTCGCAAAGGCGGGGTGACATGCAAGGATCGCGCTAAACAACCAGCCCGCGTGAAGGGCGAGTCTCCGCCCCGGCTTTTGCAGATACTTCGTCACGATCATCCAGTTTGAACTCTCCAAAAGTCTGTTGCCCGGGTGAGCGCTGGTCCGGAGAACCCTGAGAAGCGGAATGGGGCTGGCCATTCGCACGTCCATTGGCCTGCTGCTCCTGCCCCGTCAGGTTTTGCTGGCTCATCTGCGCGTTTGAAGAGGCGCTGGACCGGTCAATGACCGAGATCGTGACTGACGATGTGTCGTCTGCAACGCCGGCCCGCTGCAGGGCCTTGCCAAGAGCTTCGTGATCGCTGGCGAGATGTGCGGCCATTTCCCTGCTTTCGGCCGTCAGCTGGATATGCATGCCCTCGGATGTGAGGCGCATGCGTGCTGTGACGGTTCCGAGTTCAATTGGCTGCAATTGGATCACCAGTGTTTTTGTGCCCCCCGCAGTGCGTTCCGAAAGAACGAGGATACCTGTAACAGACGGTCGGACTGTTGACGTCGCGGGAGCGCTATTTTGTGCCGTTGCGTTCAGTTTGACTTGCGCAGGCGCAGGCGGGGACGAGCTGGACATGGCAGTGTCTGCGACTGGCAATGAAGGCTTCTCAGCCGGGTCCTTGGGAATGTCCTTGGCCGTTAGTGCTTCCGGTGCCATTTGACCGGGTTCGGAGACTGCGCCCTGTTCGACCCCGGACTTGGCGGGTGCCTGACTGGTTTGGGAAGCTGCTGTCGCGGGTTCCTCGGATTTCGGTGTTGCCCGTTGTGCCGGTCGTTCCGTTTTCTTGTCGGGCAATGCCTCGGTCTGCTTCTCGCCTTCAACGTCGAGCGTCTCAGCAATGACCGATGAAGCCGCATCCGCAGTGGCGGATAATTTCGTATCATCGGTGGGTTGCGTCTGGTCAGCATTTTCGTGCCGCTGCCGGTCAAGCAACTGTTCGAAGGCAAGGATCGCCTGCCCGAACACGCCAGAAGCCGGTGAGGCAGGGATATCCTTGTCTGGCGCGGCAACTTCGGGCATTTCGTGCTCCAGGGCCGCATCTTCCTTGTCAAGTGCGAGCTTCGGCAACGCGGTTTTCACAATAGTCTTGAAGTCTGCCGGAAGATCCGTTTCCTTCGCCGACTTCTGATCGGACGCATGTTTGCCATTGCCCTTGTCGCGCACGAGCGCATCTAACTGCGATCTGAGAGGCATGTCAGCTCCAATGGTCATTTCCTGGCCTTCCCGAGAAGCGCATCGATGGCGTCAAGTTTCTTTCGTGTCTCGTCGATCACAGGGTCTGCCTGTTCAACCGGCAGGGGATCGGCCCTTGCAGGCGCACCTCCGGCCGCACTGCTTTTGACCGCAGCATTTTGCGGTGTGTCGAGCCCCGTTATCGGTTGCGCAAGGATACTGCCGGCCATCGTTGTCGCAGCCTCCAGCAGTTTGATATCGCGATCGTGCAAGCGCTCCCTGGGCAGTCGCGACAGCATGAATTTGGCATCGCCGGTCTTGTCCGAGCCTACATTGCTGATCGCCAGATACAGCTTGGCCTGCGTGTCATCCGCCTTGAGGGCCAAGGCCAGCGCATCGGCGCGCTCTGAGGCAAAACGTGCACGCTGCAAATTCCCGCTGACGATCGCCCCCCGGGCGATGCGTAGATAGAAGGGCAACCGGGCGCCTGGCCAGGCAAGCGAGGCGATCTCCTCGATCTCCTCGTTGCTGATCTTTCCCTTGATCTCCATCAATGCATCGACAAGCTGACGGAAGAAATCCTCGGAATAGGGTGAAAGAGCAAATCGCTGCAAATAGTTTCGTGCGAGCAACCTCACCTTGTCCTTGTCCCCCAGACGGGCCGCGATCATCAATCCGCGGCGCAGCGCTGCCTCTTCCAAAAGGGTGCCGGGCACGTTGAGGCGAATGTAGTCCAGGCGCTTGAGCGCCGTCTGGGCATCGATTGCCGCGAGCTGTGTCGCGGTCACCAGATATATCGACGCGATGAGTTCTCTTGGTACATCCGCCGGAAGCTGTTCGGTGAAGTTCTCAACGGCTCGAAGGGAATCGCCGTCCGCGTAGGCCAGGGATCCAGCAATCAGCTTCGGACTGATCCGGTCAAGATTCGCCGAAGTCAGAATGTTCCGCACGACTTGCGGATTGCCGCCATTGAGGAGATAGACGAAGATGGCGTAAGCATTGGCCGGTTTCTGCCAGACCTCTGGCTTGGCAGATGCAAGCTGATCGGCAATATGGCCGAGAACGCGGTTCAGCATCGGCAGCGCCTCTGGCTTTCCGGATGCTACCTGGTCCTGCAGCATGCGCATGGATCGCACCAGCAGATATGGCTCCGGCGATGGCATATCCGCGCGTGCTGTCGCCAGCGGCAAGCTGATAACGCCGAATAGCAACCACCGGATATATCGCCGAGCCATCATCGCGAAGCCGTCTTGAGAAAGATGTCGATACGTCTGTTTTGAGCCGCGTAAGGATCGGCCGGAATCTTCGGATCGCGATCGGCATAGCCTTCGACCCGCAGGATACGTTTCGCGTCAAGTCCGCCACGGGTCAGCATGTAGTAGGCCATGTGCGCTCGCGCAGAGGACAGACGCCAGTTATCGTAGGTCTCGCTCTTGAATGGCCGGGCATCGGTGTGGCCGCTGATGATCACTTCACCCTTGCGGACGCGATAATCTTGGCGATCTCTTCAAGCACCTGAACAACACGCTTGTCCGGCTTGGCCGATCCAATTGCAAACATGCCGTAGTCGACCTTGTCCGTGAGTTGGATCATGACGCCATCCTCGGTGGGAACAACGCGTGATGTCGGGCGCCTTTTCGTCATTTGCGGAGCCGGTTTTCCTGGAGATTTCCGCGGCAAGCTCGCGTGCCGATGCGACCTGCGTCGCGTCGGGTTTCTGCTCCTTCTCGGTTGATGTTTTTTTATCCTGGTCAGCAGGCGTCGAGACCTTGGATTCAGCCGCCTTCGCCCCGGGTAGCGGCTCTCCTGCGTCCATCCGCTTTTCAAGGGCGGCCTGTTTTGCTTCGGCATCGGCCTCACCGCTTGCCTGTTTCATCGCTTGGTCCTGCGATGGAGGCGCGGTCACCGGACTGGCCGTCAGCGGAAAGATCTCGTCTTCAACGTGTGTCGACCAATAGTTCGGGTTGAAAGGATCACGATAGGCATCGCCACCTTCCGCGCCGGTCGAGGGGCCGGCCTGACTGGATCCGCCCTCTCCCTTGGCTGACCGGTTCTGCAGGACGCCAGAATCCGTGGCGATTTCGGCCAGCACCGCGTAAGGATCCTTGAAGATTTGCCGTTCTTCCTTTTCCGGCACAGGTTCGACCTGCTTTTCATTGCGCGCACTCTTGGTCTCGGGATCAGTCGATTCCGGGCTTTCGAAGCGAACCTTGCCCTGCTCGTTCTCTGTTTCCTCGATGCCCTTGGGACGCGATTGCCGGTCCATGAGCTTGACCGGGTTGAAATAGCTGGCAACGGCCGCTTTCGTCTCCTCATTAGCCGCGTTGATGAGCCACATGACGAGAAAGAACGCCATCATGGCGGTCATGAAGTCCGCATAGGCTATTTTCCAGACCCCACCGTGATGCCCTTCCTCGCCATCGCCACGTCCACGGCGGACAATGACGATTTCACGGTGTGTTTCGGGGTCAATGTTCATCGGATCTGATCCTTCAACGCATCGATCAGGCGGCCAAGCCGCGTTTCGACAACGACGTCATCCAGTTTCAACGATAATTCTGCTTGCGCCGCTTCGGTAAGAGTGAAGCGTATCGGGTCGATTTCCGGTCGTTTGCGCAGCGTATCGAGCAGGTGCCGCGGGCCCGTCACGTCAACGGCCGTGCCCTCAAGTCCCTTGGTCAGCCGCTCCACCTCACCGACAAAAGCAGTGATCGCTTGCTCCCGCAGTTTCTCCTCCACCAGAGGAGCGAGGACTGCGGCGAGTGAGCCGGAAAGCTCGGCGGCCATAGTGGCAAGCCCTTCACTGATCTGCGTTGCCATGCGGGCACCGGTCTGTTCCATAAACAGGGTATCGGCTGCCTCAAGCTGTTCCTGGAACTCGCGCTCAAGCCTGACCTTCTCGGCCTCGAACAGAACCGAGGCTTCGGCCTGACCGGCTTCCCGTCCCGCGTTAAAGGCTTCCTTGATTTGCAGCTCATAGTCGATCAGATCATCAACACGTTCGGCGGATTCCACGATTGGGTCAGCAGTCTCCTTGCTGACCGCTGCAAAAACCGTAATCCGGTCAGCGGGGACATGCTTTGGCGTGAAATCCGTCAGCATGCTGGCGATCGATCTGGAATTCATCTCACGCGGCCTCGTGGACCCATTGCTTCAGGATAGCGGCCACACGCTCTTCGTCCATGTCGATCATCTGTTCGAGACGGTTCTGAGCCGGCACGCGCATACGTCGCCTGAGTTCGCTCAGATCGTCATAAGGCAAGCTGTGCTCCGTCTGGGTCGATGCCACGGTGGGAAGATTGGTTGCGTGGGCAAGATTTGGGACCGTAACGTCGGATCCGGCAACGAGCTGCGTGGCGTCCGGCGTTTTGCCCATTTCACGCATCAGCGGGCGGACACCAAACCAGATGACAAGCGCGACGGCGGCGATGAGTGCCGCCGCATTAACAAGGCTGCCCGTTTGGCGGAAGATCATCTCCGACACCGGTGTGGACGCCGGCTGCATCTGCTCGTCGTCCGCTTCCATGAAATTGACAGCGGTCACGTTGATAACGTCGCCGCGCTTTTGATCGAGACCGGCGGCTGTCGCGACGAGTTCGGTGATCTTGACGATCTGCTGCTCGACGAATTTATCCGGAACAGGTGTCACACCAGCGGTCGCCAGCAGCCGCGCCTGGTCGATGACCACCGCGATTGAGAGACGCTTGATCTGATAACTGTCGCTGACGGTCGATACCGTCTTCGAATTCAGTTCATAATTGGTCAGTTCTTCGCGCTTGTCGCTCTTTTCTGACGAACTATCGCCGTTCTTGCTGGCGATTTCTTCCTGGGGAATGTTCTGTTCGACACCTGTCGCGTTGTCGCTGGTCGAGTTCTGCGAATCGCCGCTCTCGCGAACCACCCGCACAGACCGCTCCACACGCGATTCTGGATCGAAGACCGTTTCATTGGTCTGGCGGCGATCCGTATCGAGCGTGACCTGGACACTGCTCTGGAAATGGCCAACCCCGAGGTAGGGGGCAAGGGCCTTGCGAATATTCTCGTCCACCGATGACGAGACAGTCTGTTCGAGCGTCGCGGACATCACCGCGCCGGCATTGGTGCCGTCGTCCTTTGAGGCGAGCAGCCGGCCATTGGTATCGAGAATCGTTACCTCGGCAGCGGTCAACTGAGGAACCGCTGCGGCAACGAGCTGGCGGATCGACTGGGCCGATTCCATGGCGAAGTCGCCTTCCGTTCGAATGACAACCGACGCGGACGGTGCCTGATCGCCCCGGCGGAAACTGCCCTTCTCCGGCAAGACAATATGGACGCGTGCTGCCTTGATGCCGCGAATGGCCTGGATTGTTCGGGAAATCTCGCCCTCAAGCGCCCGAACCCGGGTGATCTCCTGCATGAAGGAGGTAAGGCCCAGCGAGCCCATATTGTCGAAGAGCTCATAACCGGCATTGTTGCTGGTCGGCAGTCCCTTTTCCGCCAGGTACATGCGTGCCTGGTCGGCCTTGCCGAACGGTACGAGAATGGAGGTGCCATCTGACTTCACGTCGAAAGGAATGCCCGCCTCTCCAAGGGCCATGCCCATGCGGTTGACGTCGTCGCGGCTCAGGCCGACATAAAGTGTCTCGTATTGCGGGCGATTGAGATACATACTGGAAATCAGGATGGCGCTGAACAATGTGACGCCAATGATGCCAAGAGCAATGAGCCGCCGCGCACCGAGCTTTTTCAGGGCTGCCGCTATCTGCTCCAATGTTTGTCTTATATTTTCCATCAATACCCACCACGAACCCGTGATGGAAACATAGAGTGCGAAGCTTGCGCGAAGTTAGAGCGCTACAATGGTGGTGCCGTTTCCGATGAAAAAAGGCCACGCGCGAAGCGTGGCCCAAATTTGAATCCCGAAGGATCGACGTTATTAGCCGCGGAACAGCGACAGGATGCTCTGATTGCTCGAATTGGCAATCGACAGAGCCTGGATACCAAGCTGCTGCTGGACCTGCAGAGCCGACAGACGAGCCGATTCTGCATTCATGTCTGCATCGACGAGCTGACCAACGCCGCGATCGATGGCGTCCATCAGATTGCCAGTGAAGGACTGCTGCGTGTTGATGCGCGTCTTGGCCGAGCCGAGAGCAGCCGCTGCTGCTTTCATGGCATCAATGGCGGTTCCGACAGCCGCAGAGGTCGTTGCGGCGGTCAAAGCACCTTCGAGCACATAGGCCGAAACGGCTCATCGTGGTGACGCCGGTACCAGCTGTATAACCCGTAACGACGTTCTGAGCTGTCGCACCGGTCTCGAGCAGGTTGACACCCTGGAATGTCGCACCCTTTGCCATTTCGTCGATCTGCGCCTTCGACTGTGCGATGTCGGCATCGATAACGGTTGTATCGGTGCCTGGTGTTTCGCGGGCAACATACTTAGCCTGAATGTCCTGGGCGATTTTGATCGCGTCATTCAATGCAGTGTAAGCAGTGTCAACGATGGAAGCACCGAGACCGAGGCCGTCCTTGACTGCAGACAGAGCCGAATTCTGGGTGCGCATGCCGGTCGCGATGGACCAGTAAGCGGCATTGTCGGACGCCTGTGCAACGCGCTGACCGGTAGCAATGCGGTCCTGCGTAGTAGCAAGGTTCTTGTTGGTTGAGTTGAGTGTCTGCAGCGCTGTCATTGCTGACGCGTTTGTAAGAATGCTGGCCATAGGATGAAGCCCCTAGTGAGATACTGATGATGGGGGACATACCGGGTTCTCACCGGCATAACGGAGCGGCATGATGCCTGTTGTCGCAATGACAACCCGTTATGTTGTGATGAGTACAACTAAAGTATTACGGTTTTAATAACAAGGGGCTTCGCTTTTTATGCGATGCGAAATTCGTGCTCCCCGTTATACGCCGATGTTAATTCGAGACGTACTGAACTTTCAATTCGACTTAAGATGTACGGTTTTGTCCTTGCTACGAATATGAGCGGATCAGGCTGCCCACCAGAATGTTCCACCCGTCAATCAGCACAAAGAACAGGATCTTGAATGGAAGCGAAAGGACGGTGGGCGGCAGCATCATCATGCCCATTGACATAGTGAGGGTCGCGACGATCAGATCGATCACCAGGAATGGCAAAACGATCAGAAAGCCGATCTCGAAACCGCGGCGCAATTCGGAAATCATGAAAGCCGGAATGAGAATACGCAGGTCGACGACTTCGTTCGCCTGGGTGCGGAATGACTCGTCCGCCAGATCCTCGAAGAGCCGCAAATCCTTGTCGCGGACCTGCCGCAGCATGAATTCTCGAAATGGCGTCGTGATCTCGTTCATCGCGACGTCCTGCGTAATCTGATTGTTGACCAGAGGCTGAACGCCGTTTTGCCAGGCCCGGTCGAAGACAGGTGCCATGACATAGAACGTCATGAACAGGGCAAGACTGATCATTACAAGATTGGCCGGGGTGGTTTGCAGACCAAGTCCCGCACGCAACATCGAAAAGGCGATCGCGAACCGCGTGAAACTCGTGACCATGATGAGCAAACCGGGGGCAATTGACAGCACCGTCAGTACCGCCAGCATCTGGATGATCTGGCCACTCGTCGAGGCACTTCCGGGGGGTATGAGACCTTCGAGGATCGACGTTTGTGCCGTCGCTGTCCCGCTGAAAATCAGTAATAACGCGGGAGTAAGAAGACGTCGTTTCATTCCATCACCAGCGCCCAGATGTACACTTTTTCGATCTTGCCTTCAGAACGCATGGCTGCCCGCTCCTGGAGATCCATCCTTAGATATTCGAGCCCAGCAGGACCGCGCAGCTGCATGAGATTGACAGTCTTCAGGAACGCCATGAAATCCCCGCCTATCGTGGCAGCGAGCTCATCCGATATTTTCTCGCCGGGCCGTGCCACGACACCGGCTTCCAGCCTGATCCACACATCCTGCGGTAACTTTACGTTGGTGAGGATCGGCTTCAGCGGCACGACGCTTCCCGAAGGCATCTCCTCGGTTGGCTTTGCCGCAGATGCATCTACAGAGGCTGTACCACCACCATGCGCCGCCAGACCCAGCTGTCCGCCCAGAAACCATCCACCACCGCCAGCAATGAGTGTCAGCACGGCAACAACGGCGATCAGCGCAACTGTCGATGGACCTTTCGGCGGCAAAGGAGTGTCCTCGGCAAAGTTACTCATCTTCCTTGCCCTCTCCTAGAATGGTGCAATGGTATCGAGGACCTGTTGTCCCCAAGGTGGCTGTTGTACTTCGCTTTGCCGCCCGCGGCCGCCGTAGGAGATTCGCGCCTCGGCGATTTTGTCGTAGGATATGGTATTCTTATGCGTGATGTCCCGTGGCCTGACGACGCCGGCAACGTTCAGGATGCGCAGCTCGTTGTTGACGCGGATTTCCTGCGATCCCTGGATAACCATATTGCCGTTCGGCAGGAGGTTCGTGACGATCGCCGCCACCTGCAGATTGACCTTCTCCGACCGCTCGATCTTGCCGCTGCCCTTGGAGCTACTGTCCGAGTTCAAGTCGAGATTTCCGTCGACCGAACCGCCCGGAAAACCGCTGCCAGTGATGTCGGCCGTCGCCCCATAGACCTGTGACGAAACACGCGACCTGTTGGACTTGTTGTCGAACGTCGCCTCGTCATCCATTCTGATCACGACGGTCAACAGATCGCCGGGACTGGCCGCGCGCGGATCGCGGAAGAAATTAGCCTGCTTCTCTTGCCAGAGCGAGTATTTGTGTGGCCGTGGCTGCGTTGGATAATAGGTGGGATCGGCAACGTTAAAGGACTGTCCGACGCCCGACCCTACCGGCGACATTGCCGGAGCGCGGTTAAAATCTCGGAAGTTGTCTGCACATCCCGAAAGGGAAAGAACACTGGTGAGGATTATCACGGGTGCCGCTTTTTTCATTGGGCGGTGCTTTCTGCTGCTGGAACGACACGTGACCCGACAATGACACGAGCAAGACGGGAGGATTTCTCGGCCGGCATTTCATTCAGGATCACGCTGGATACGCGCGGATTGAGCTTCAGGAGCAATGCAGCCGCCGCTTCGTCGCCGAGCAGTGCCATCTGTGCCGCGGCAGCGTCCGGACGCATTTTGGATATGATCCCGACAAGCGAATCTTCGGCCTTGTCGATAAATTCATCGCGCCGCTTCAGCCAGACCTCGTATTCCTTGCGCTTGGCATCAAGCTGTTCGATGCGGCTGTCAATATCTACTCTAAGCTGGGCAAGTTCGCGCGTCTGCATGGCGTAGCGTGCGTCGGCCGCCTTGTCGGTGATATTGGTGCAATAGCGATCGATTTCCTGTCTCGCCTCATCCTTCGGCGCGGTTTCCTGTGAAAGTCCGTAGGCGACCGGAAGCAGAAGCGCGGAGCTGAAGGCAAACGCAGCACAACCCATGCTGATCAATTTCTTCACACCCGTATTCATTGCACCACCAGCTCGGCGTGCAGAGCCCCGGCCGTTTTGATGCTTTGCAGAATAGCGATGATGCCCTGCGGCTTCACACCAATCTGGTTCAGGCCTTTGACGAGGTTTTCAAGGTCGGTTCCGCCGAGAACACCAATGTTCGAGGTTTGCGTTGCTTCGATCGTCGTATTGGGTTCGACAGCAGTCTCACCATAGGAGAAGGGCTCAGGCTGGACCACGGTTGGCGTTTCTGTCACCCGCACAGACAGGCTGCCATGGCTGATCGCAACACGTGAAATTCGCACTTTGTCGCCGATGACGACCGTGCCGGTACGCTCGTCGACTACGACGCGCGCCACTTCATCCGTCACCACGGGAAGGCCTTCAATTTCCGCGAGGAAGCGGGTAGCGGAGATGTTCTTCGGCTTGCGCAGCCGGATCGATTTGGAGTCGCGTTCCTTGGCGACAGGCTGATTGTAGCGCCGCTTGGCGAAGGCATTGATCGTGTCGGTAATGCGCACAGCTGTCGTGAAG
The DNA here is from genome assembly GCA_963777425.1 of uncultured Alphaproteobacteria bacterium. GTDB lineage: Bacteria > Pseudomonadota > Alphaproteobacteria > Rhizobiales > Rhizobiaceae > Phyllobacterium. The sequence goes on from CAVZQS010000005.1 coordinate 251,381, forward strand.
TCAGGATCCTGCAATTCGACGACGAGTTCGTCCTGACCGAAATTGCCGGCCACTTCCTTTTCGACCAATGCGCCGTTTGGAATGCGGCCGCTCGTCGGAACGCCCTGCGTCAACGTGGACGCGTCGCCGGACGCGGTGAAGCCGGAGACAATCATGTTGCCCTGGGCCACCGCATAGGTCTGTCCGTCGGCTGCCGCCAGTGGTGTCATGACCAATGTGCCGCCTGCCAGCGACGTCGCATCGCCGAGCGATGAAACCGTGATATCGATGCGCGAACCGCGACCGGCAAAAGGCGGCAGATTGGCGGTAACGATAACGGCGGCGACATTCTTAACACGAGAATCGCCTGGCGGCGGATTGATCCCGAGATTGTCCAGCATGGCCCGCAACGACTGTTCGGTGAAGGGTGCGCTGCGCAGGCTGTCACCCGTGCCGTTAAGGCCGATAACTAGACCGTATCCGACAAGCTGATTGTCGCGCACGCCCTGAATTTTGGCGATGTCCTTCAGGCGTGCGATCGCACCGCCCTGCCCCAACGGTGAGGCGGCGCCGCCCCACCGGCCATCGTCGGCATCCCGTTCAGCCTTTCGCCACGCGGCTTGCGCTTCGGCGGGCGTACGGAAATCCTTGGCATTAGCAGACGATTCGGCAGCGTGAACGGCGGCAGATCCAGATAGAAGCATCAGGCAAAGGGCCGTTGTGAAGCGCATCGCTGCCATCATTGCATTCCGACCTGGACGGTGCCGTCAGCCAAAACAGTCCCTGAAATGATGATGCCGCTGTCGACATTCCTCACTTTGATGAAATCGCCCGCACGCCCGGCTTCCATGGGTATGCCTTTGGCGGTGATAATCAGCGCGCCGGTGTTGTAGACCAATGCCACTGCCACGCCGCGCTGGATCAGGTTCGGCTCGTTGACTGCCGTCACCAGAATCGGCTGTCCCGGCAAGAGCGTCTTGCGCGCTACCTTACCGACAAGTTGATCAGCGGACATGACATAATGACCTGCCGCACTCGCCTTGATCGTGAAGAATTTTTCCTGAAGCCCCGCATTGCCGATAGTCTGGCCCGGATAGATGATCTGTGACGGTACGAGGAAAGCTATCCGGTCGGCATGGGCAGCAAATGCAATAGGTGTCATGCACAGGGCCAACGCCCAAATGCGTATGATCCTCTTACACAGATGTCTTGCCGCCATCACAAATCCTCAGCGCAGGTTCTTTGAAACAACGGAGGCCATTTCGTCAGCAGCCTGAATGACCTTGGAATTCATTTCATATGCACGCTGGGCAGTGATCAGATCGGTGATTTCCTTGACCGGATCGACGTTCGAGTTTTCAAGATAACCCTGCTTGAGCGTCGCGTACCCAGGGTCGCCGGGCACTCCAACGACCGGGTCGCCGGAAGCATCGGTCTGGCGATAGAGGTTGTCCCCGAGCGGCTCGAGTCCTGCTTCGTTGGCGAAATTTGCGATCTGAAGCTGTCCGAGATTCTGAAGCTCGGTCTGGTCGGCCATTTTCGCGAAGATCTGACCGGTCTCGGTGATCTTGACTTCGATCGCGTCAGTCGGAACGACGATGTTCGGCTCAACCAGATTGCCATCCAACGTTACGAGCTGACCCGTATCATTGGTGTTGAAGGCACCGGCGCGGCTGTACAGCGTTTCGCCCGCCGCGTTCTGGATCTGAAACCAGCCGCGGCCAACCAAAGCAACGTCGAATGGATTTCCGGTCTGACCGAGCGCGCCCTGAATGTGCAGGTTGCGCACGGCGGCCGTCTGGACGCCAAGCCCAACCATGGCTCCCTCCGGAATGACGCTCTGGTTCGCCGCGTTCGGCACACCTGCTGTGCGCTCCGCCTGATACAACAGATCGGAGAACTCGGCTTTGGCGCGCTTGTAACCGGTCGTGTTGATATTGGCGATGTTGTTGGCAATCACTTCCAGATTGAGCTGCTGAGCATTCATGCCCGTGGCAGCGATGGTGAGCGCTTTCATGTTTGATCCTTAGATGGGCATGCGGCTGATTTCGAGATAGGCCTGGACGATCTTGTCGCGGATAGCGATCGCCGTTTGCAGCGACTGTTCCGCATCCATCACCGCATTGACCACGTCTCGCGTTGGCACATCGCCGGTCATACTCTTCATGGAAACGGCCTCGGCATTTTCAAGCTTGCCACTGACCGATCCCGCGAGTTGCGACAGGACGTTGTCAAAGGAGGGTTGACCCGTGGCGGCCGCCGGTGCGGCTGGCACCGTGCCCTGCGTGACCGTCTCCGACAGCTTGGAAAGCGCGTTACGGGTGGAAACACTGAGAAGCTGGTCTATCATCAGGAATTCCTCAAGAGATCGACGGTCATCGCAATCAATTCGCGTGCTTGCTTGACCACCTGGAGATTGGCTTCGTAGGAGCGATTGGCTTCACGCATGTCCGCCATTTCGACGACCATGTTGACATTGGGGTATTTCACATAGCCCCTGGCATCGGCAGCCGGATGGCTGGGGTCGTATTGTTCGGTGAAGTCGGAGATGTCCTTGCCAACTTCCGCGATGCGCACCGTTTCGACGCCGGTATTCCGGTCAAGTTCGGTGGCAAAGGACACTGTCTTGCGCCGGTATGGATCGCTTCCAGCTGTCTTGCCAGTGGATTGAGCATTGGCCAGGTTTTCGGAGACGATGCGCAAACGTGTCGATTGGGCGGAGAGACCGGAGGCAGCTACCTTGAGCGCGGCTTGTAACGGATCAGACATGTCCCTAGCCCTTCACGGATGACAGCATCATGCGGTGAAATGCCTTCACGATGCTGGTGTTGAGCGCAAACTGGCGGTTGATCTCGCCGGATTTCACCATTTCTGCTTCGAGACTGACCGTGTTCTTCGAATGGTTCTGTTCGGTCACTTCATCCTTGCGCAAGACTGTCGCCGCAATGCCCGATGCATCAATCTCGAGGTGTTTCGGGTTCGTCGCTGCCATGGTCAGTTGCGTCTGTTCCAAGACGTCCTTGAAGGGCTCTACATCGCGTGCTTTGAAAGCCGGAGTATTCGCATTGGCAACGTTACCAGAGACTGCTGCCTGTCTCACAGAAAGCCACTCGGCCTGACGCGACGCCAGATCGAACAGATGAATTCCCTGCATATCTTTCCCCACACGCCTGACCCGGTTTAATCTGGGATTAACCTATGCTTCCAATCTTGCGTGAGACTTGCGGCGCGGTCAGTTTCGATACTTGTGTCCACAACGAGAAACATTTGCTGGCGCAAATCAGTTCGTGCGGTTGATAACCTCGCCATCGGACGTCTTGATCTGCCAGCTGCCTTGATCACTGCCGCGCTCAATCGCGACAAGCTTGCTGCCATCGGGTAAGACTGACCCCTCTTCCACGAACCAGTATCCCGTTTCATCCTCGATCATCACCAAACCACCCACCACTTCGCGCACAAGGAATGCCGGCTTGTCCGGGAACGGCTGCTTGCTGGCCTCTTCAATACGGGCAAGTCTGTCTCCGGTCTGTTCCGCAGTCGTCGCTGTTGTCATCGGATCAAGATCTTCAGCGGGCTTCTTTTGCATGGAAGAACCGGCTTTCCCGTGGGTCGCGCGTACAACTTTCTGGTTGGTTCGATTGAGTGGGTCGCGCACTTGCTTGCCTGTGGCGATAGGGTGCGTACGCGCTTCGAGAACGTCAAAATACATCACGAAAGGCAAAACGAAGCAGATGATCGCCAGCACAAAACCTGCGGCCCTCAAATAACCGTCAAAACGCTTGTCGCGCGGCCGCGCCGCCACTGCATCTGCGGCAACGGCGGGTTTTCCAGACGCCGGTTGTTGTTTCGTCATGATTGCTCCAATGGTCTGAGCGCCGAGGCAAGATCACTGTAAGGATCCTGGGCCAGCGGCGAAGCGGGCGTCTGTTGCATGGCGTCATAGATGAGCGGGACCAGGTGGACTGCCTGATCGATGAGAGGATCGCTCCCGGCTTGGTACGCGCCGATCATCCGCAGATCCCTGGTTTCCTCAAAGCGGGCGACCAGTCCTCGCAGGCTTGTAGCAAGTTTCGCCTGTTCCGCCGTCCAGTTGTGCTGGGCAAGCCGTGAGATCGACCCGAGAATATCAACCGCCGGAAATCGGCCTTGGGCGGCAATACCGCGATTGAGCACTATATGGCCGTCCAGCGTTCCGCGAATGGCATCCGATACCGGATCATTGTGATCGTCACCGTCAACAAGAACCGCGTAGATACCGGTGATCGTACCATTTCCCACGAGACCTGGCCCGGCGCGTTCGAGCAAGCGTGGCAGTTGGCTGAAGACGCTCGGTGGGTAACCACGCGAAACTGGCGGCTCCCCCGCGGCAATGGCGATTTCGCGTGCGGCGTGGGCAAAGCGTGTGATCGAGTCGACGATCAGCAGGACATTGTCGCCGCGATCTCGAAAATACTCGGCAATGGCCGTCGCGGTATTGGGCGCAAGCCGGCGCATCATTGGACTTTCGTCACCCGTGGCAATCACAGCGATCGTTTTGTGGAGCTTGCCTGCCATGGTGCCTTCGAGCATGTCCCGCACTTCGCGGCCGCGCTCGCCGGTCAACGCCAGCACTACCGTGTCGAAATCAGTGGCTTTGGTCATCATGGCGAGCAGCGTCGACTTGCCAACACCGGAGCCAGCAAAGACACCCATACGCTGGCCGAAACACATCGGTACGAACACATCCACCACATTCACGCCGGTGCGCAGTCCTCTTTCAACCCGTCCTCGATCCATGGCCGTAGGTGCAGGACAATCGACCGGCCTCGGATCGGTCCCAGCAGACAGGAGACCCTTGCCGTCGAGCGGTCTTCCAAGGGCATTGATCACCCTCCCCCTCCAGTCGGGCGCTGGGGCAATCGTGAACGGTCCTTCGGGGAAAACCGGTGTTCCGAGCGGCGGCACGATGCGGTCGTCGAACGGCTTGACCAGCACTCTCGTCTGTTCAAGCCTGACTACTTCTGCCGGGTGAAGGTGATTATCACAGCGGATCATCACCAGGTCACCGAGCTGCGCCTTGTCCGAGATTCCCCGGACGCCGATTGCCGAGCGCGAGACCTCATTGACGTAGCCGCCTGTCACAACCGGGGCGCGTTCCTGGCTGAACTGGGAGACGAGCCTCGCGAGTGCCTCGATACTGCTGGTCCTGCCCTTCATCGTCTGCAAGGCGGATTCAAGAGCCTGCATGACCATCCGATCTGTTCACTACGATTGCGCAGGATCGATCCGTCACGTCTTGGATCCGAGTGTTTTGATGGCTTCCGTGTAGGTGTTCTCATTACCGCGAAGCAACGCATCAACACGCTCGAAGGCGCGGGTCACACTCATCAGACGCGTCATTTCGCTGATGGCGTCAACATTCGAGCCTTCGATTGAACCCTGAATGACCCCCGCATTGGGATTGTCGACGACCGGCTGCGCGGCAACACTCGGTATGACCGCTGAATTGTCATAATAGGTCAATTTGGCGTTGGGGCTTATGGTGAAAAGCCCGATCGCGCCCAATTGACGGCCACCCTGATAAACGGCGCCATCCGATGAAATGTCCGGAGGTCCGCCGTTCGGATCGATTGTCAGCGGTTGTCCGGCTGCGTCGAGAATGGGGTATCCCTTGACCGACAGCAATTCACCGGTCGTAGACATTTGCATGCGTCCGTCACGCGTATAAACCTGCCCGGCCGGCGATTGCAACGCGAACCAGACGTCGCCTTTGGCAGCGACGTCGAGCGGATTGCCGGTCTCGCTGATGGGGCCTGGCTGGGTCTTGATGTAGCTTTCCCCCGCAGAAACGAAGCTCGACTCTTCGGCGGCCTTGGAGACCATGGTCTCAAATTTCATGCCCGTGGCGCGAAAACCCGGCGTCGACATGTTCGCTACATTTTGCGCCAGCACATCAAGACGGCGCTCAAGCGAAATTTGTGAGGAAAGCCCCACATAGATCGAATTTTCCATCAGCGCCCACCCAGCTTGAAGGATTGCAAGGTTGTCAGGATGCTTGCGGAGATTCCGATCGTTGATGTTCCGCCCAACAACGATGGAATGCTGCTTGTCGTCGTTGGATTCTTCATTTCGTACATGGCCGTGAAGCGCGTCAGCAGTTTGTTGAGCTTTGCCGGATCCTTGAGATCAGCCAGATCAAGCTTTTCCTCCACCAGTTTGGCTTGGCGATCGATATCCAGATTGGAGGTCTGGGTGGGCAGGTTGAACGTGGTTTGAAAAACCTGAAGCAGCGCCTTGTCGCCGAGAATTTGATAGGCGTTTAGAATTGTTGGCGCCTTGCGCGCAAAATACAGTGCCAGCCGGACACCCTCATTCTGCTGCCCCGTCTCGACCTCCAGCGTCTGACGGACATATTTATCAACGAGCGGTTGCAGTACGGTTGCCTGGCTGGTCGTCTTGTCCCCGAGCTTGGCGAAGTTGAAGTTGGTAGCGAATTCCTTGTAGCGCGTATCAGTTAGTTTGTTGGCAAAGCTCTCCGGATCCTCGACGCCCTCGGTCAAGACTTTCCTGATGAATGCCTTGGCGTAGGTCATGTCTTCAAGGCCGAAGGCCTTCAAGGCATACTTGTACAACCGGTCATTCTTCATGAAATCATCGATTGATTTCACCTTGCCAATGTTCTTCAGGTAGTAATCGCTGTCGCGCTGCACCAACGGCTCTTTGGAAACACGGGCAAGCGAGCGTGGCAGGTCCTTGGCGATCAGCTGGTAGCTCGTCATAGTATTGATCATGATGCGCCTTTCCCGAACTGTTTGCCCATATCTGTCAAATCAAGCTTGCCTGAAGCTGTCGAGATGATCACCGGTGCAGGGGCGACACCTGCACAGTGTGCGATTCAAACCGGAGGCAAATCAGCCGGTCAAACTGCCTATCTCGGAGGGAATATCGACGTTGCGGGCGGGCGATTGTAGCGACCGGGGAAATTGTACCCATTGTAGAAAGCCCATAGACCGACAGCCGTGAGGCTACGTGTGTCGGTATAATCGGAACCTATGACACCAGGCCCCGGATAGGGAGCGTCCAGCGGTTGCCATGCCGGTTTCGGCGGCGGACCTTTCAACATGTCTTCCAGCGACGTGGTGAAGGATGGCCGCGGATAACTTGCCGGTGCATTGAACCGATGGTCGTTGGGGGCGGTCATGGCGAAACCATCCCGCTTTCCTTCCTTGTTGTAGCCGTCGACCACGGTTTCCAGCGAATTAATGAAGGCTTCGGCGCGTTCCTTCGGAAGCGTGTTGAGATAATTGACTACAGAAGAACCGTCGGTCTGACACCATTTGCGGGCGAATTCGTCGATTCTCGAAGGCATATCCTTCTCATCTGCAATTAACTCGGCGATTTCCGGACGGATATTGGCGCCTTTCAGATAGTTTTCCGTATCGGTCTCCCGCTGGTTCTCCGCTTTCCAGCTGCCATAGATCATGTTGGCGATCGATGCGACAACTGTGATCCCCAGAGAGACGGGTGTCACCCATTTCGGCGTCGCAAAGAATGCCACCATCCCGTCCGCCACCGTTTGTACGCCGAATATCGCTGCTTCGGGATATTTGCCTTCCGAGAGATTGGAAATTGTATAGGCGGCATCTATCCCGAACCAGCCCTTGAGATAAACGCCCGTCGATTTGGTCCAAAGATCGCGTTCTACCTTGACGAAGTCCGTCAGTTTGTCGATGCGACCACCCTGCATTTTTGGATTGAGCGCTACAGCCGCCTGGCCTAAACCGCCGAGGAATTCGGCGCTGTGACGCGCCGTTGCTGTTGAAAAGGCCAGTCCATAGGCTGTGCCCCAGAAGTCCTTGCTCTGGAACATGGCGTCTACGTGAAAGCCGCCGAGAATAGAGCTGGCAAACCGATAGTTGAACCCGAAACGCGTGGTCGAATTAAACCCGCCAACCGGGGTCGGGCCGCCGCTGGCCATTTTTCCCGAGCTTGGACCGCCGGATACGGGCGCTCCAGACCTGGTCACATATTGGGTCGAGTCATGAATCTGATTCATATTGCGCCCGGCAATATCATGAGTCAGATCCAGGCCTGCACGCAGCGACCACCATGGCGTCACACCGGGAAGGTCCGGTCGCTCCACCCGTGAATCATTGGCCGAAATATTCACCACCTCGTCGGAACCCATATCGAGTGCGAAACCGAGGCTATCCTGCTTCTTCTTGTCGCCTTCGGCCTTCGCAAGCGTATCCTTGAGCCCCTTGAAGTTCTCCTGATCGCCAAGTTGGTCCTCATAAGAGGAGACAGCCGCCTGGGCTCGCCATAAGGCACGCCCATCCTCCCGGACGTTGTTCAGGGAATCGTCGAATTTGTTCGCCTGTTCAGGATTGCCTTTTCTGGCCGCTTCCATCGCGCCGGGCTTGTCGCCTTCACTGACGAGCTTGCCGGGGTTCTGTTCCAAAGCAATAAAAGGCTCCCTTGCCTTGCCGAACGCCTCCACATCACCATAGGTCTTTTCGCGCAGGCGTCCGATGCCCTCCTTGACTGAGCCGCTCAAGCCATTTGCATAGTCGGTCCGCTTCAGGTCCTTTAACTGCGATGCGGTCGCCAGCGTCAGAACTGTACCGTTGCGTTCCGACACGACCCATTTGAATGCCTTAGTTACGTCATGTATCGGTCGCTCGCCGGTCTTGTAGTCCATATCCTTCACGTCCGGCAGCGCCTGAGCCAGTGTGAACGACACACTCTTGAGCGCCTTCTCGCCAGGATCGGAGCCCGCGGCCGCTTCATAGGCGGCCGACAGATCGCCCAAAACCGCGACGAAAGTATTGTCGCTCGCCATTTTCGCATCCTTGCGTGAATGATCGAGGAAAGCCTGATGACCCTCCAGAAGATCGGAGACATTGCTAGTCGAGTTGACTGGCAGCTTTTCTCGGGCTTCGGCGCCGAGATCAGTAGCGACCTTGGTCATGGTCAGGTCAGCTGATTGCAGAATTTTGCCGGCGAGCACAGACGAGACACCCGCCGTCTGTTTCCGCGCCTCGAAGGCCGCGGCAGGAGCACCGCCCTTATCGTAGGCCTCCTCGATCAGCTTGGCCGGCCTGTCGACGAGCTCCTTCACAGTCGCAGCGTCAAGCGCCTTGCAGTAGTTGACGTCATCGGGGCCGAAACTTGCCAGCGTGAGTATCCGGCCGGCCACATCGGTCTCGCGTTGTCTGGGATCCTTGTCCTTCGAAATCTCCGGCAGTTGCCGGGCAGCTTCGTCCGTCACCGCCGCCCATGCCCTTTTCGCCTCGCCTTTGGCATGTTCCGCCTCTGCGCTCGGCGACTTGTCGCCGTCTTTGAGTGATTTTAACAGATCGTCATAGCTCTTCTGCTTGCCTTGGGCCGTCTGCGTCAGGGTTAGTAACTTATCGAAATTCTCCGGCGTACGCCCGACCGCCTTCAGTTCACTTTTTAGCGTGCCCGCAGCACTGTCTACGATGCCGTCGAAGCGCACATCGTCAGGCGCGCGAGCCTTGATTTCCGCTACCGCCACATCAAGCGCCTTCTGTGGCGCCCCGCCTTCCCTCGTGACATAACGCAGTTCCGCCTCGACAAGTGGCTTCATACCCTGCCAGGCCTCATCCCGCATGGCTTGCGCTCCAAATCCTTTCGGCATTTTGTCGATACCGTTGAGCGCCTTGCGTTGCTGCTCAAACGCATCGGTACGAACCGGATCGAGGATATTGATCTTCAAACCGACATCGATGGAATTCTTGTTCGTGATAACCGGATTGGCACGAAGTATATCTGTTACGCTTGTATTGCTTTCTTTCGATATCTGATCGAGCTGATCGCCATTTTCTATTGTGTATTGCGTCTGACCCGTTGGGCTTTTGCTCGGGTCAACCGGCTTGCTCGCGCTTTCCTTCAGGATAGCATCAAAACGGGCCTGAATATCTAATGACGTCCGCCATGCTCTGCTGAATATACCGCTCGTACCAAATGACATGCCACATCCTCCCGACTGCGATCAACAGTGCTCTTGCTCTGTCAATTTCTCCATGGATAGTATTCGTCAACATTTTGCGCAACTACTGCGTAAGTCATAAATTGTTTCACAAATGAAAGAATTGATGGAAAATTGTATCATTACAAATATAGATAATACATTTCTGTATTTCTTTTTGCTTTATTGTATCATTACAATATCCACGGCGAAACGCGCGTTGGCTCTGCTATGACGGATACCCGGCACCTTCTTCTCTCAATCTGCATCGCAGCATCCGTCATCTTCCTAGCCAACCCTGCAAGGTTCACGCAAGCCGACGCTGCTAGCCATTCACTGCTGGCAATGTGCGGGAGAGTGTCTTGGGTATTCTTGTTGGACTGGTCGTGACGATGGGGTGTCTCCTTGGCGGTTTTATCGCCATGGGCGGTCACGTTTCCGTTCTCATGCAGCCATGGGAGTTCGTGATTATTGGCGGCTCGGCGCTCGGCACCTTCCTCGTTGCCAATCCCTTTTCAGCGGTCAAGGATACCGGCCGCGCCTGCATGGAAGCCTTCACCAACAAGATTCCCAAGCAGCGGGATTATCTCGATGTGCTCGGCGTACTCTATGCCTTGATGCGGGAATTGCGCGCCAAATCGCGCAACGAGGTTGAGGTCCACATCGACAATCCAACCGAATCCGCAATCTTCCAGACTTTTCCGAGTGTGCTGAAAAATCACGACCTGACGCACTTCATTTGCGATTATTGCCGGCTCATCATCATCGGCAATGCGCGTTCGCACGAGATCGAGGCTTTGATGGACGAGGAAATCCACACCATCGCCCGCGACAAGCTGAAGCCATATAACGCGATGGTCAGTGTTTCCGAGGGGCTGCCGGCTCTTGGTATTGTCGCAGCGGTGCTGGGGGTCATCAAGGCCATGGGTGCTCTCAATGAATCGCCGGAGATTCTCGGGCACCTGATCGGCGCGGCGCTCGTCGGTACCTTTGCGGGAATTTTCCTCTCCTACGGCGTCGTCGGACCGATTGCCACCAAGATCAAGACGACCCGCGAAAAACAGAACCGCCTTTACATGATCGTCAAGCAGACACTGCTTGCCTACATGAATGGCGCCCTGCCCCAGATCGCGCTCGAGTATGGCCGCAAAACGATCTCCGCCTATGACCGTCCATCGATTGACGTGGTCGAGCAGGAGACGCTCACGACCGTCCCGATGCAACAGGCGGCCTAGAACCCATGGACATCGAGGCTGAACAGAGACGACCCGATGCACTGGCCGAGAGCATTCTGCGCGCTGCGGGCATGTCGGTCGACGACCTCAAATCACTCGAAGCAGTATTCCGCGATCTCGCGGCGTCGTTCGGTGCCAGAGTGGCAGCGCAGACGGACGTTCCTGTCAGTGCTGAATTTGTCCGCATCGAATCGCTTGAGAAGGGCGAAATTGCCGATACGCTGCAGCGGTCTGGCCTTGTCGGACTTGTTCCTGTTGCCAAATGGGGGTCGCGGCTGCTTCTCATCGCTGATCGCAGCTTCGTCGATTGCGGGATCGAGGCGTTGTTTGGTTCGGGCGCCAGTCATGAGACTGGCGCTGCAAACAGACCGCTCACAGCAGTGGACCTCGGCATTGCCCGTCAGATCTTTGCGGACGTAACCGCGTCACTCGACCACATGTTCGCAGGTGGAAACGATATCTTGTTCCAGATTGGCGATCTGGTCGAGGCCGACCACCTTGCGCCGGCGACGATCACCGAAACACGCATGATCTGTTGTTCGATCGTGCTGAAAGCCGCGGGCCGCTCCGGCCAGATCCAGATACTGCTGCCGCGTTCCAGTTTTCGTCCAATGCAGGACGCTATCGCGCGTTTGCTGCGTCAGCCGGCACATCATTCCGACCCGGCCTGGGCCAAGAAACTTCGCCTCGAAGTCAGCCGGGCCAGGATTGATATCGAGGCCTATCTGCAGCAAGGTTCAATGACGCTTGAACAAATCGCGCTGCTGCATCCGGGACAGGTTCTCCATTTGCCGAAGGACGCAATCGATCAGGTTCGTTTGCGCAGCGGCCGGCAATCGCTCTACAAATGCCGTCTGGGCAAGACCGGCAGCGCGTTTACCGTGCGGATCACCGACCCCATCAATGAAGAGGAGGACCTGCTCGATGAGCTTGCAGCTGGCTAATCTTTTTTCCCTGGCGCTGACCGCTGCGTCGCTGCTGGTCTTTTTTGTGTCCTTGCGCAAAGCCAGTCGCCTGATGGCGATGAGCCGCGCTGTGGCGCAGCAGGTGGCCGGATCAGCGGCAAGCCTCGAACAGGCATTGTCCGTTCTTCGCACTGAACGGGAAATTTGCCGCGATGAGAGCGTCCGCCTCGAGGCGAGGCTCAAGGATTCCGATCGGGCCCGCTCGGAAATCGCCCGGGCCATTGATCTGGTCAAACTCGCCAAGGTGGATCTCAAGGCAAATATGGTGCCGTTTTCGGCAGCGACACTTGGGCCTGCGCAAGCGACACCAGCTTTCGTTGCAAAGTCCGCGCCCGTTCCGCCGCTACAAGCCGGTGCTCCGGCAAGAAACGTCCCCGTGTTCGTCAACCGCATCGTTCGCTCTGCCGATGTGGCAAGCGCCGTTCTTTAGAAACTGCTTTTCCGGAGCCCATAGATCATGGCCATCTCAGACAAGAATTCGATCGAAGACGAACTCAACGAAGCTATCGAAGACCTGAAAGGCGACAATCCGCAGCCGGGCCGCAAGGCACAGGGATCGAAGCCGAATATCGACCTGATCATGGGCATTCCAGTCGACGTTCAGGTGGTGCTCGGCAGTACATCGATGCCCGTTGCAAATCTGATGAAGCTCGGCCGCGGCGCCGTCGTCACACTTGACAAGCAGATCGGCGATCCGGTCGACATCGTTGTCAACGGCCGCGTCATCGCACGCGGCGAAGTGATCGTTCTTGAAGATGACAGCTCCCGCTTCGGCGTCAGTTTGACCGAAGTCATCGGCAGCGGCGTCTAAAGCAATTGAAGGAAAAGCGGGACCGGTTTTCCGTCCGGAATTGCGTGAGACAAAACTCAGACAAAGATACCGGTTTTAGCCGCACAACCCTTAGAAGCCAGGCCGCATGAGCGATCAAGAAACACCTCCAGTTGCAAGCGCCATCAAGGACCTTTCGGGCCCCGAGAAAGTGGCGGCATTGCTCGTGGCAATTGGGCGGCCCTCCGCTTCACGGCTGCTCAAACATTTCAATGCCGACGATCTGCGTTCGCTCGCCGGGCATGCACGCCGGCTTGAACCAATCACTCCCGGCGATTTCGAAGAGCTGGTGAAGGAATTCGAGAATGCGTTCGCCGATGGCGCGCCGGTTTCAGAGGCTGGAATTCGCTTCGAGGGCCTCTTGCGCGAGACCCTTTCGGCGGAGGACGCCAGCGCTGTTATCGAGAACCGCCGCCCGGAACTCTTGATGCAGGAATCCGTATGGGATCAGCTTCCGCGCATTCCCGTGGACGTCCTGGAGAACTACCTGTCTGCCCAACACCCCCAGGTTACCGCCTATGTGATCTCGCGCTTGCCTTCGGATATTGCGGCAAAGCTCCTGATCCGTTTTGGGCCTTCAGAGCGCAGCGCCATCATCCAGCGCACCCTGCACATCCGCAAAGTCGGACCGTCGATTGCCGCGATGCTGGAAACAATCCTGCAGCGCGAGGTGACCGGCAAGGACAATTCCGGCTCCGAGAAGAGCCATCACGGAACGATCGCCAATATCATCAATCAGCTCGAGAAATCCGAGATCGATGCGTTGCTGGCTGACCTTACCGACCTCGGTGCCGATGACCTGGCCAAGATCAAGGCCAAACTGTTCACCTTTGAAGATATCGCGCGCATTTCCCAGCGGGCGCGGCTCGTGCTGTTCGACGAAATCCAGACCGATGTCGTCACGACGGCACTGCACGGCTGTGAAGCGCAACTGCAGGAACTCATTCTGCAATCGTTGTCGACCCGCGGCCGCCGCATGGTGGAAACCGAGCTCTCCAGCCAGACCAATATGAATGCCAATGCGGTAACGGAAGCACGGCGCACCATCGCACGCACCGCGATCGCGCTGGCCGACCGGGGCGACCTCAAACTCGAGACAGAAGAGCCTGCTTCGTGATCCAGAGATTCTGATCGGACATGTCAGACACCGCTGACAAAGAGAGCAAAACCGAAGAAGCAACTGAGAAGAAAATCAGTGATGCGATAGAAAAGGGCAATCTGCCCTTCTCCCGCGAGGCTCCGATCCTCGCGTCGATCATCGCTCTCCTTGTTATCCTGATATTCGTTGTCGTGCCCAGCGGGGCAAAACTTGCAACTTTCCTTTCCGAACTGCTCGACAAGACCGATGACTGGCGGCTCAACAGCGCCGACGATGCCCGGCAATTGTTCGGGATCATCGGTCTGGCGGTTGGCCTGGCACTGCTGCCCGTACTCATCATAATCCCTGGTGCCGGTATTCTCGCGTCGGTCTTGCAAAACGCGCCGCGGATCGTCTTCGACCGCATCCAGCCGGAAGCGTCCCGCGTTTCGATCGTCAAAGGATGGCAGCGCATATTCGGCTCGTCTGGTCGCGTTGAGTTCCTGAAAGCCACTTTCAAGTTTGCGGCAGCGAGCACCATCGTTTTCATGATTTTCTTTGAGGACAGCCATTTCTTCGTGGATGCGATCATTACGGAGCCGAACCAGTTGCCGGAACTTATTCGTTCCCACCTGACACGGCTGCTCGCTTCAGTGGCAATTGCCGTCACCGTACTCGCTGCATTCGACCTTGCCTGGACCCGCATTCACTGGCGCAGCGAACTCAGGATGACGCGTCAGGAGGTCAAGGACGAGCACAAGCAGGCGGAGGGTGATCCTTTGCTGAAGTCCCGGCTGCGTTCGCTCGGCCGTGACCGCGCGCGCCAACGCATGATTGCTTCCGTTCCGACCGCCACGCTGATCGTCGCAAATCCGACACACTTCTCGGTTGCTCTCCGCTACGATCCCGCGAAGGATTCCGCCCCCGTGGTCGTCGCCAAGGGGCAAGATATCATTGCTCTCAAGATCAGAGAGATGGCCGAGGCAAATGACATACCGATCTTCGAGAATGTGCAGTTGGCGCGGTCACTCTATAAGCAGGTTCAAGTCAATAACGTGATTGCCCCGGAATTCTACAAGGCGGTCGCTGAACTTATTCAATTCGTTAATATGCGTCGTAAATGATTGCGCTGCCCGTAATCGGATCAATATATGAAAAGAACTCAATATTCAGTCGCCCGCGTTGAGATCATCTCAACACATCTGTCAGAGGTAATCCGTGACCTCCGTCTCGTCGACGTAGCCGACTACATCGCCTTCATTCGCTGCGAACTGTTCGGCAATATCGCCGATATCGTCAACTCGGCAACGGAATTGACGTTCTATCCAGATACGCTCACTTTTGGGCTTGGCGGCGAATACACGCTCGACTGGAACTCATCACCCAAGGTGATGCTTGATCTTGAGTTCAGCAATATGGGTGTGAACGCTTATTTCCGGCTGACGCTGTCGGCAGAGTCCGCAGAGATCGATCTGCATCACTTGCGTTTCGCAGACACGGGAAATAGCCCTGCAGATAATACGGCCTTGCTGGCATCGGCCTTCGAGGATGCTCGCCTTCCGCAATTCATCACGCCAGGGAAGATCGGCTAGGCTCTAGAACCTGCCGGCAATCACAGGCATCTCGATAACGCCAAGAGCCAGCGCAGTGGCAACAGTCGATGTGCGATTGGAACAGCCCAGTTTGTTCTTGGCATTCTGCAAATAGGTGACCACCGTCCAGCGGGCAATGTTGAGGATCTCGCCAATTTCGCCATCGGTTTTGCCATTGGCGGCCCAGTAGAGGCAATCGATTTCACGCTTCGTCAGAAGATTGGCAACTGCTGCAGCAAGTGCGGGGTTACGATTGCCGTGCAGGGTATTATGCAGTCGCGTTGAAATTGCCGTCATTCTCTTGCGTATGCCGTCAATGAGCCCGGCTTCGTCCGCTGGATCTACGTCAAACGTGAACAATGTCACGCCGCGAAAACCATAGGCGTTGGCAACGCTTACAGTCAGAAACAGATTGCCGAGACCGCGCAACTTGCAGTCTCGTAGAAATTGTCTCGCCTCAGGCGACAATCCATCGTCCGCTGCCAGATTTCGAACGGTACCCGGCATGTTTGCCTGGCGTTGGAACAGAGCGATCCCCCGGATCAGCGGGTCCACCTTGTAGTAGTTCTTCGCAGAGTAACGCAGCACCCATTTCATCGGAAAAGTCGTAAGGACCGATATGTCCTGAGTGAGGGCTTGTTCACCGGTTAACTGGTCTGAGTGACCGATATGAGTGATGTAACGGCAATTCAGTTGCTTTCTAATATCCACAAGCATTTCAAGGGTATCGTGCTTGACGTTTGTTACTGAGAAAACCTTCCTGGAAATCCGGGAAATGGGCCAGATCAAAATGCATCGGGGGTGCAAACCATTCCTCTTAGCAAGCATAATATGCCCGCATCATCACTCGTACTTCTAAAAAACAGGATTGCTTTCAATGTCAAAGAATCAACAGCGTGTGTATGGTTGCACGACCTTGGGCGTGCGCACAAGCTGATGAACAATTGTATTCTAGATTTGTCACCTATTTGCAACGCAGCACCAATTCATGGTTGACAATCTCCTAATATTTACTCCCACATTTTAACGATCGAGGGCTCATTCCAGATTGTTTTTTGAGTTACTACCCAGCATGATGCAGTCGTTCATCGCCCGCCACTTTAGATTGTGCTAATGGCCACGCATGGCAAATGAAACACATGATGATTTCTTTGATACGCTTCCCGTTTTTCTGGAATTCGAGGGCGTCGCTGACGTTGGAAACTACAAACCGCTACCCGATGACTGGGTGCTTGCGACAGCGGATATCGTCGGCTCCACCAAGGCTATTGAGGCCGGCCGCTACAAGGCAGTCAACATGGCCGGCGCCAGCGTTATCTCAGCACTCCTGAACGCACTCGGCAAGCGGAATTATCCCTTCGTTTTTGGCGGCGATGGCGCGATCGTTGCGTTGCCGGAATCTGCCGCATCCATTGCCCGCGAAGCTCTCGCGGCGGTGCAATCCTGGGTTCGCGACGATCTGCAATTGAACTTGCGTGCCGCTCTTGTTCCGATGCGCGACATTCGGAAGGAGGGCTACGATGTGCGTGTCGCCCGCTTCAAGGCCAGCCCGGACGTTTCCTATGCCATGTTTGCTGGAGGGGGCGCGAGCTGGGCCGAGGCCCAGATGAAAGCAGGCAAATACGCGATTGAGCCCGCATCCTCGGGTACCCGGCCCGACCTTACCGGCCTTTCATGCCGCTGGAACCCGATTGAAGCCCGCAACGGCGAGATCGTGTCTATCATCGCTGTCCCCGGCACGTCGGGTGCCAGTACGCAGTTTCAGGAACTGGTTGCCAGGATCATTGCCGTCGCCGCTGAGCAGAGCCGCGGGGCCCATCCCGCTTCCTGCAGAGGGTCCGCCGATCGTCTTCAACACCAAAGGCATCGACTCGGAAGCTCGCGCGACGGCACCGGCAGGCAAGCTTTTTTCGCGTAAGCTTGCCATCCTCGCCCAAATCATACTGGTCGTTGTGCTTGACAAACTTGGGCTGACTGCAGGTGGTTTCAATCCGAAGACCTATAAAGTCGAGGTGACGCAGAATTCCGATTTTCGCAAATTCGATGACGGTCTGAAAATGACCATCGACATCGATGCCGAACGTCTTCGCCGCATCGAAACGCTCCTCGAAGATGCATCAACGGCCGGTATCAGCCGGTACGGACTGCACCGGCAGGAATCGGCGCTGATCACTTGTTTTGTGCCAACCCACCGCGCACATGACCATATTCATTTCATCGATGGCGCCGCGGGAGGCTACGCCATGGCGGCGAGCAATCTGAAGGCGAAGCTGTCATAGATCGACGCGCGGTTATGCCTTTACAATGTGATCCGCCATCAATCCCAGCTTCGCAAAGATATTGCGTGTGTCGACGATCAGGGGAGACCATCTGGCCAAGGCCGCATAGTCAATGCCGTCATGATCAGTCGAGACAAGAACGGCATCATAGGACCTCACCATTTCCTCGGTCAGTTCCGCGGATTTCCGTCCCTTCAGTGCCATAAACTCTCGTGTTGAGGGGATTTCAGAGACGAATGGATCATGATAATCGACGCTCCCGCCCCTCTCTTCGATGATCTCGATCAGCCGCAATGACGGGCTCTCGCGGATATCGGGCACATTTTTCTTGTATGCAAGACCGATGATCAACACGCGAGAGCGGCTTAGCGCCTTGCCCAATCGCATATCAAGCGCTTCGGCGAGACTGCCGACGACATAGCGCGGCATGGCGGAGTTGATTTCGCCGGCCAGTTCGATGAATCGAGTTGGAAGTTCATATTCGCGCGACTTCCACGTCAGGTAGAATGGATCGATTGGAATACAGTGCCCGCCGAGCCCCGGACCTGGATAGAACGGCATATAGCCGAATGGCTTGGTCTTTGCTGCCTCGATGACTTCCCATATATCAATGCCCATTGCCGAATAAAGTGTCTTGAGTTCGTTGACGAGTGCGATGTTGACGGCCCTGAAGATGTTCTCGGTGAGCTTCACCGCCTCCGCCGTCGCATTGGACGAAACCGGCACCACGGTCTTCACCGCCGCTCCATAAAAGGCCTGCATCAGCTTGCTTGCCTCTTCGCCATCACCTGCAACAATTTTCGGGATCGTGGCGGTTTGGAAGTCGCGATTGCCAGGATCCTCGCGCTCGGGGGAAAAGCCGAGGAAGAAGTCGGTTCCGGACTTGAACCCGGTCTCCTCCAATATCGCCTTTACGATGTCGTCGGTCGTACCGGGATAGGTGGTCGATTCGAGCACGACCAACTGGCCTGGCCGCAAGCTTGCCGCAATTGATCGGCTCGTCGCCTCAACGAAGGAGAGATCTGGATCGCGATGCTTCGTCAACGGCGTGGGCACGCAAATGATGATCACGTCACATTGGGCAAGTTCGGCAAAATCGCTTGTCGAGCGAAACCGGCCTGCTGCCGGCTTCCGTTGCAAGCGCCGCATCGGTCACCGCCTCGATATACGACCGGCCGGCGTCAAGCGCGACGATCTTGCCGGGATCGATGTCAAACCCGGTGACGGAGAAACCACTGTGCGCCAGGGTGATTGCGAGGGGCAGGCCGACATAGCCAAGACCAATAACGCCGGCTTGCGCCTGCCGCGTTTCAATTTTTCCTGATAGGTCCGAGAAGGGAGAGAAGGCCAAGATGATCTCTTTTGTGCGAGCGCGCCGTCATTGGCAGTTGCAATCAAGTTGGTTTTAGATGGCTGCTGCGGGATTGCCTGTCAAGCGAGCGATGCCAGCCGGCCAGCCTCACGATCAAGTGACTACACCCTATTGTTTAGAGTTGATGACGTACCCATCTCAATGGTTCGGAACCAACGACTGATAGAGGACCGCCCGTCGAGCTACCCGCTCAAGTTGTATCGGAGCGACAAAATCGCAATGCCGGCTTACCAGTTGCCGACGTTGACACTGTTGCCCGATTCACTCATTTTCATAAGCTCCGGCATGCCTTGAGCGCGATCTCGTTGCGCCCGGACGGTACAGTGAAAGTGTCTCGGGGAATGGACGTGGCTCGCATGTTTAAGGATCAGGGATGAGCACGACCCAATCTGACGTATCCATCATACTTCTTGACAAGGTAGCCGACTGGCTCACGCATTCTTCTTTGGCTGGCGACAATCTCGAAACCATCGTTCGTGGCTTTTGCGAACGCATTGCAGCGGCAGGCTTGCCGATTTCCCGCGTAAACCTTTCCTTTTCGATGTTGCACCCGCTTTATGATGCGCTGGGCTTCACGTGGAAGCGATCAAGCGGAATGACCGTCGAAGGGTACCGGCACGACCCTGCCGGAAAGCCCGAGCGCTTCCTGCTCAGCCCGTATTTCTATCTTCTCACCAACAATCTGGAGCATGTCAGACGCCGCATCACCGACGACGGACCGATGGAATTTCCGGTTCTCGACGAATTAAGGGAAGAAGGTGTGACCGACTACCTGGCATTCCTGCAACCCTTCGGCGGTCAATCCACCCAGGGCATGATGGGATCCTGGTCAACCGATAGCAGCGGCGGCTTCAGCGACGCCATGATTGCTGCACTGCTGCGCCTGCAAAACCACCTGGCAGTTGCCGCAAAGATGGCCGTTCTCGGCAAGCTGGCGGATAACATGCTGACGACATATCTTGGTGGCAATGCCGGTAAACGCGTTTTGAACGGCCAAATCCGGCGCGGCGACGGCGAGACCATTCGAGCAGCGCTCGTCATGGGCGATATGCGCGAATCGACCGTGCTTGCTGAAAAGGAAGGCCGGCAGGCTTATATTGATACACTCAATCACTTCTTCGACGCTATCGCCGCCCCGTTCAACCGCAGCGGCGGCGAAATACTGAGCTTCATGGGCGATGGCTTCCTGGCGGTTTACCCCTGCGGCCGCCACAAGGATCCATCCAGGATAGCGTGCGAAGCTGCGCTCTCGGCTGTTTTCAAGGCGCAGGCCCGCGTTGCCGAGCTCAACAAGGAACGCCGCAAGGACGGCCTCAGCGATGTTCGCTATGGTATCGGCCTGCATGTCGGCAATGTCATGTTCGGCAATGTAGGTCTCAAGGACCGCCTGACCTTCTCCGCGTTCGGTTCAGCTGTGAACGAAGTTCAACGCTTGCAGGGCCTGACCAAGAAATATTCGCGCGAGGTGATCGCCAGCCAGGCATTTGCAACCTATTGTGGCGGCGAATGGACGACCCTTGGTGAAGAGAAATTGCGTGGTGTTGGTCAGAAGGTCACGGTTCTGCTACCGAAATCGTCGGACAAGACCGTACAACTCGAAGACGCTTATGACGATGTTGCTTATGATGGCTTGTCCGAAGCGGAACAGGTGATGCTGTTGCACCGCGACAAGAAAACTGGACGCCCCTTGCTCGAGAAATTCATGCAATGACAGGAAAGACCGTCGCCATGGCTCTTCTGGCCGCAACTCTCAATTTAACTAGTGCGGCAGCGGATCCGGGAGGCGACGTGCTCATCGACAGTTTCGATGGGAACGACTTCGCCGCGAGTGGCGGTCTGTACTACCGGCAGAATTTCGAACAGCGGGCCGGAAAGGTCGAATTCCAGTCCGAAGTAAAGCAGACCGGCACTGGCGCGCTCAAACTGAGTGTCAAACCGTTCTGCCCGAAGGCCCGAAAGAATTGCAGCGAGCGGGCCGAGATCTGGGAGAAAACCGACCGGCGCGTGCCCTATGACCAGGGCGTCTGGTACGGTTTTGCGGTAAAATTTGCCGATCCCATCCCAAGTGGCGACCATCGCTATCTGATCGCACAGTGGAAGCGGGAAATCGGGCCCGAAGCTGTTGGCGATTTCAGCCCATTCCTGGCGTTGCGTCTCAATCAGGGCAAATTGTTCGCCACCATTGAAACCAATTAT
Source organism: uncultured Alphaproteobacteria bacterium (assembly GCA_963777425.1). GTDB lineage: Bacteria > Pseudomonadota > Alphaproteobacteria > Rhizobiales > Rhizobiaceae > Phyllobacterium. The sequence continues at coordinate 272,876 of CAVZQS010000005.1, forward strand.
GTGGCGCCCTCAAAGGCACAGGGAGCGAGTACGGTCCAGGCGTGCGGGGAAAAACAAACGCCGGTTTGGTTTCGCCCGGACACCAACCAGATGCGCGCATTGATTGCGACCGACGCGAATTGGACGCCGCAGGACGGCAAGGAGTTCAACAGCTGCACCGATGCAATTGTCGTGACCGACCAGGGCAACAAGCTGCCGGCACCGGACTCGGGCTGGATTGATTTTGCCATCTATACGAAGCCCGGTCCTGATGGCTCGGGACATGTCGAGATTTTTGCCAACAACAAATGGATCGTGACAGTCAAAGGCAATATTGGTCACGGTGACAAGGGTCTCGGCACCAACCAATATTTCAAGTTCGGGCCCTATCGTGCCGCGGACAAGACCGACTGGACGCTCTATTACGACAATTTCCGCCGTTCTCCCCGTTGCGAGGATGTCTTGGATGCCGGTATCTGCCCCAAGCTCTGATTGGCACCAGCTGTACCAGATCGAGTCCCACTTTTTTGGCCGCTGTCGGCAAAATGCAGCGCCGCTAGACTCCCCGTATGTGGTACGATAGTCTCATCAATAATGGGAGACAACGATACGCCATGGGGAATAATTAGCTGGCATGAAGTCAGGATCTGATCTGCTGCGTATCGAAAATCTGGGCATTGCATTTTCAATGCTCGGAGGACGGCTAGACGTGGTCAAAGGGGTCAACTTGCGGGTGCTCCCGGGCAAGGTGACAGCACTTGTCGGCGAGTCCGGATCTGGCAAATCCGTCATCAGCCAGTCCGTCATGGGTATCCTGCCGAGTACTGGAAGGGTTTCCGGCAAAATCCTTTTTACCGATCCACTCGACGGCAAGACCACGGACATCCTGCAATTGCCGCAGGATGGCGAGGCGATCCGGGCGCTGCGCGGCAGCCGTATGGCCAAGATTTTTCAGGAGCCAATGACGTCGCTGTCGCCGTTGCATACCGTCGGCAACCAGATCAGCGAAGTACTGGACATCCACACCGATGCGACGAAGGATGAGCGGCGTGCCCAGACCGAGGAGATGCTCGGCCTTGTTGGGTTCTCCAGGCCGAGCCGCACTTACGAAATGTATCCGTTCGAACTGTCGGGAGGCATGCGCCAGCGCGCAATGATCGCCATGGCCCTGATCTGCCGCCCTGCCCTCCTGATCGCCGACGAACCGACGACGGCGCTTGACGTGACGATCCAGGCGCAAATCCTCGAACTGCTGCGCGAGCTTCAGCACAAGCTCAACATGGCCATGCTGCTGATCACCCACGACCTTGGTGTCGTTGCCAACATGGCTGACGAAGTCGTCGTCATCTATCACGGGGAGATCATGGAGGCCGGACCGGTTGATGCGATCTTCCGCACACCGCAACATCCTTATCTGAAAGGCCTCATGGCGGCCGTTCCGCATTTCGACATGAAGCCCGGTGAACGGTTGAAGGCACTTCGCGAAGTGCCGGTCAATTCGGACACGCTATGGGCGAAGAAGAAGCAAATCGAAAACGCGCCAGATATTTTGCTCAGTGTCCGTGACCTGACCAAGACCTATACGACACGCAAATCCGGTCTATTCGGCGGCAAGGGCAGGACAACGGTCCGCGCGGTTGACGGGGTCAGTTTTGACATAAGGCGCGGCGAATGCCTTGGCCTTGTCGGCGAGAGCGGCAGCGGCAAGACGACAGTCAGCAAGATACTGATGCGTGCCGTCACACCGGATGGAGGCTCGGTCAGCTTCGACGATGGCCACGGCAGGATCGATGTTCTGGCGGCGGAAGGTGATGCGCTCATGGAATTGCGGACCAAGATCCAGATGGTTTTCCAGGATCCGGTCTCTTCCTTGTCCCCGCGCATGACGGTGCAGAATATTCTCAGCGAGCCACTGGAAATTCACGGGCGCGGCGACAGCGCCTACCGCCTCGAGAAGGTCCGCGCGCTGATGCAGGCCATTGGACTGGATCAGCGCTATCTCAATCGTTACCCGCATAGTTTCTCCGGCGGTCAACGGCAGCGTATCGGCATCGCGCGCTCCCTTGCGCTCGGGCCACAGCTCTTGATCTGCGACGAACCCGTCTCGGCACTTGATGTGTCGGTTCAGGCGCAAATCCTCAACCTCCTCAAGGATTTGCAGAAGCAATTGGGGCTTACTTACCTGTTCATTTCCCACAATCTCGCTGTCGTCGACTATATGGCGGATCGCATCGCCGTCATGTGCGGCGGGCGCATCGTTGAAATTGCTCCGAGAGAGATCATCCTGCGCAATCCCGTCCATCCCTACACCCGCGGGCTTCTGGCCGCCGTGCCATTTCCCGATCTCGACCGCCCCCTCGATTTCGAGACGTTGCAGGCAAGCGGGGCCTCCGACCAAAAAGCCTGGGGGCCGCAATTTTCCAGTGATGGCAGCGGTGATGGATTGGCGACCGCCGATCTCGGCGAAGGGCATCTCGTCCTCGCACGTCGCAGCGTAGATGCCCGGGAGCTACGGTCGTGGTAACGCGGCGCACCCTTCTTGGCAGCTTCGGCCTCGGCGCTCTCGGGCTTACGATGCTGCCGGATCTGGGGCACGCCGCTGACCGGGAGCTTGAGCCGGAATTTCTGGATGAACAGCTTAGGGCACGCAGCCTGCCCCCGCTTTCCGAACGCCTTCCGAAACGGCCGCGGATCGTCGGCCTCAAGGCCATGGGGCGAACACCAGGCAGGTATGGCGGAACTGTCCGCACCATTATCGGCAGCGGTAAAGATGTGCGGTTGATGACAATCTATGGTTACGCGAGGCTGGTTGGCTATGACGAGCATCTCGTCTTCCAACCCGATATTCTTGAAGCCTTCCAGTCGGAGAACGACACCGTCTTCACCTTTACCATCCGCGACGGACACAAATGGTCTGACGGTTCGCCGCTGACCACCGATGATTTCCGTTATTGGTGGGAAGATGTGCTGCTCAACAAAGACCTGACGCCAGGCGGCGGCTCGCTTGACCTGCGTGTCGACGGCAACCTGCCGCGCTTCGAGGTTCTTGATGCGCTGACGGTCCGCTATTCCTGGGAGAGGCCGAATCCGAATTTCCTGCCAAGCCTCGCCGGTCCTCAGCCGCTCATCATTGTCGGACCCTCTGCCTATCTCAAGCAGTTCCACAAGAAATACCAGGACGAGTTCAGGCTTGCCGCGCTGATGAAGGAAAATCGCGTAAAGAAATGGGCTGACCTCCATATCAAGATGTCGCGCGAATACCGGCCGGAAAACCCTGATCTTCCGACGCTCTATCCTTGGCGCAATACGACTGCGCCGCCGGCAGAACAGTTCATTTTCGAGCGCAATCCTTACTTCCATCGCGTCGATGAGAACGGTCGGCAGTTGCCCTATATCGACCGGTTCATCCTCAATGTCAGTTCGTCATCCATCATACCCGCAAAGACCGGTGCGGGCGAAAGCGACCTGCAGGCGAACGGCATCGATTTCACTGACTATACCTTCCTGAAAGATGCCGAGGACCGTTACCCGGTAAAGGTGGATCTGTGGAAGGTCACGCGCGGCTCGCGGGTGGCGATCCTGCCCAATCTCAATTGCGGAGACGAAGTCTGGCGTACATTGTTTCGTGATGTCCGCGTGCGGCGTGCCCTGTCTCTTGCCATCGACCGGCACGAAATCAACATGGCGGTGTTCTACGGTCTGGGTACGGCGAGCGCCGATACGGTTTTGCCCGAAAGTCCGCTGTACAAACCTGAATATGCCAATGCCTGGATCGATCACGATCCGGAGAAGGCCAATCAGTTGCTCGATGAGGTGGGACTGCATAACCGCAATGATGACGGTTTCCGGCTGCTTCCAGACGGGCGTCCGGCGGAAATCACGATCGAAACGCCCGGGCGAAAGCACGCTCGACACGGATGTGCTGGAGCTGGTCATCGATCATTGGCGCAAGATCGGCATTGCGCTGTTCACCCATACCTCGCAACGCGATATTTTCCGCAGCCGCGCCCAGGCTGGCCACATCATGATGTCCATCTGGTACGGGATCGAGAACGGTGTTCCGACTGCCGACATGAACCCCCAGCAACTGGCACCGACGTCGGACGATCAGTTGCAATGGCCAGTCTGGGGAATGCATTATCTATCGCTTGGACAGAATGGTCAGGCGCCGGATCTTCCCGAAGCGATGGAATTGGTCAAGCTGCAAAACAGCTGGCGCGAATCTGCGAATATGCCCGAGCGGACAGCGATCTGGCAGAAGATGCTCTCCATTTTCACTGATCAGGTATTTTCCATCGGCCTCATCAACGGGACGCTGCAGCCAATTCTGCGCACGGCGCGCTTGCAGAACGTTCCGAGGAATGGGCTCTACGGCTTCGATCCGACCAGCTATTTTGGCATTTACATGCCTGACACCTTCTGGCTCAGTGAGGAGCAGGTCTAGCATGCTGCGTTATATTCTTTGGCGCATCGCCGCCATGATCCCCACTTTGCTTATCATCTCCGCCCTGGTCTTTATTATCATCGAACTGCCCCCCGGAAATTTCCTGGACAGTCAGATCGCCGAAATGCAGGCCCAGGGCGAGACCGTAAACCTTCAGGACCTGGAGGAACTGCGCCATCAATATGGTTTCGATCAACCTCCTGTCCTGCGCTATTTCAATTGGCTCGGCGGCATGCTGCACGGCGATTTTGGCTATTCGTTCGAGTATCAGTTGCCGGTTAACGAAGTCGTCGGTGACCGCCTCTGGCTAACGGTTCTGGTATCTTTCGTTACCATCCTGTTCACGTGGTTAATTGCTTTTCCGATCGGCATGTATTCAGCCACCCACCAATACAGTTGGAGCGATTACGGCCTCACCTTCCTTGGCCTCCTTGGCATTGCCATTCCTAACTTCATGCTGGCGCTGATCCTGATGTACTTCGCCAATATCTGGTTCGGCACGTCCATCGGTCATCTCATGGACCAGAAGTTTCTGGGCGAGCCCATGAGCTGGGAAAAGGCGCGGTCCATCCTTTCCCATTTGTGGATACCAGTCATCATCGTTGGTACGGCGGGCACGGCCGGCATGATCAGGCGTCTTCGCGCCAATCTTTTGGATGAACTGCAAAAGCAATATGTGATGACCGCTCGCGCCAAAGGGCTTCATCCATTCAAAACGCTGGTCAAATATCCCTTGCGTATGGCACTGAATTTCTTTGTCTCCGATATCGGGTCGATTTTGCCGTCGATCATTTCCGGAGCTGAAATCACCGCTATCGTCCTCTCTCTGGAAACCACAGGACCAATGCTCATCAAGGCCTTGCAGAGCCAGGACATGTATCTTGCAGGCTCATTCCTCATGTTCCTCGCTTTCCTGACGGTAATCGGTGTCCTGATATCCGACATTGCACTGGCCTTTCTCGATCCACGCATTCGCTTGGCCGGGAGAAGCACCAAGTGACGGCGCCGCTTCCCTCTCCCGGCGCGCCCTTGCAGCATTATGTCTCGACGGCGCCGTTCGACCCAATGTCCGTCGAAGTGATGACGGACGAACAGGCGAAGATTCATCTTGCTTCGCAGACCAGGTTGATGTGGTGGAAATTCAAGCGCCACAAGCTCGCCCTCGCATCGGGCATTTTTCTGCTGCTGCTCTACGGCATGATCATCATTGCCGAGTTCTTTGCCCCCTATAACCTGCACACGCGCAATGTGGATTTCATCCACTCCCCGCCCCAGCGGGTTCGTCTGTTCCATGAGGGTCAGTTCGTCGGTCCATTTGTCTATGGCCGCACGATGCAACTCGACCTCAAAACGCTCAAGCGCAACTACACGGAGAACAGGAAGGACGTCGAACCGATCCGCTTCTTTTGCCGTGGCGACAGCTATCGCTTCTGGGGCCTCGTCCAGAGCAACATCCATCTCGTTTGTCCTGCAAAGGACGGTCAGATGTTTCTGCTTGGAACCGACCGGCTTGGCCGGGATGTCCTTTCGCGCATCATCTATGGCGCGCGCATTTCACTGACCATAGGCTTGATCGGCATCACCATCAGCTTCGTTCTTGGCATCATCATTGGTGGACTTGCCGGTTACCACGGCGGGGTGTTCGACCTTTTGGTACAACGTGTCATCGAGGTGTTGCAATCCTTGCCTAGCCTGCCACTATGGATGGCGTTGGCAGCGATCATGCCGGTAACGTGGAGCCCGATTCTAATCTATTTCGGCATCACCATTATTCTGGGTATGCTCGACTGGACCGGCCTTGCCCGCTCCGTACGCTCCAAGCTTCTGGCCCTGCGTGAAGAAGATTATGTCCTGGCGGCCCAGCTTATGGGCGCGAAAAGCCCGCGCATCATTGGACGGCATCTTGTCCCCGGCTTCATGTCGCATTTGATCGCCACCGCCACCATTTCCATTCCTGGAATGATATTGGGCGAAACAGCGCTGAGTTTCCTTGGTCTCGGCCTCAGACCGCCCATCACGAGTTGGGGTATTCTCCTCACCGAGGCCCGCAGCGTCAGCGTTATCGCCTTTTATCCCTGGCTGCTGTTTCCAATGATTCCGGTCATTCTTGTTATTCTTGCGTTCAATTTCTTGGGAGATGGGTTGCGCGATGCCGCCGATCCATACAGATAAGACCGATAAGTTTGCATTCTCATAGCTGGTTCGAGTGCACTGCGCGGGTCAACCCGCAAAACAGAGGGTTTTGACCATGATGCGGCGTTTCGAAGATGCTCGGATCCTGATGTACAGCCACGATACATTTGGCCTTGGCCATTTGCGGCGGTGCAGGACGATTGCCCACTCGCTCGTCGAGGATTACCGCGGGTTGAACATCCTCATTATCTCCGGCGCGACGATCGCCGGCGCTTTCGACTACCGGGCGCGCGTCGATTTCGTGAAGGTTCCGAGCGTGATCAAGCTGCGCAACGGCGAATATACCTCTCTTGCACGGCATATCGACCTGCACGACACGTTGAAGATGCGCCAGTCGATCATCCGGCATACGGCGGAAACCTTCCAACCCGATATTTTCATCGTCGACAAGGAGCCGATGGGCCTGAAGGGCGAAGTCGAGGAAACCCTTGCCTATTTGAAATCGCGTGGGACGATGCTTGTGCTCGGATTGCGCGAAGTCATGGACGCTCCGCATCTGCTCGAAGCAGAGTGGAAGAACAACAATGTGATGCGGAAGATCGATCAGTTCTATGACACTGTATGGGTCTACGGACCGCCGGATTTCTACGATCCTCTCGTTGACCTCGATGTGCCCGCCAGCGTGCGTGAAAAGATGAAATTTGTCGGCTTCCTGCAGCGCAGTCTGTCGAACGATCAAGCACCCACGCACGTTCCGGAGGGCGACTATATTCTGGTCACGACGGGCGGCGGCGGCGATGGTGCCGACCTCGTACACAATGTCATCCACGCCTATCAGCAGGATCCTGCATTGCAGCACAAGGCCTTCATTGTCCTTGGTCCCTATATGCCCGCCAAACAGCGTGCAAAGCTTGTGAAGAAAGGGAGCAAGATACCCTATATCCAGGTCATCGAGTTCGACAATCGCATGGAAGAGCTCATCGCCGGGGCAAAGGCCGTGGTTGCGATGGGCGGGTACAATACCTATTGCGAGATCCTGTCCTTCGACAAGCCGGCGCTCATCGTGCCACGTGTTTCGCCGCGCGAAGAGCAACTGATCCGGGCGCAGCGTGCTTCCGAACTTGGCCTGATCGAGATGCTCCTGCCCGAAGAAGCGGAGGATCCCTTGCGCCTTGCAGAGGTACTCAAACGCCTGCCGGACAGGGCACCGCCATCGCAAACCGGCAAGGGCGACGGCATGCGGCTGGAAGGTCTCGTCCACATTTCCGAAATTGTCGGCGACTGGCTGGATGAACGCGAACAGCCGCTTCCTGCCGTCGCGGAATAACGTCTGGTTTCATTCGCATGCATTCGCCTCTCATACGCCGCAAGACCCTGGTCGTCCTGAAGGGCTATCCGCGGCTGTCGGAAACCTTTATTGCCCAGGAACTGCTGGGACTGGAGCGCGCCGGGTTTGACCTCACGCTGATCTCCATGCGCAAACCGACTGACAAGAAGCGCCATCCCATCCACGACGAGATCAGGGCGCGCGTGGTCTATCTGCCGGAGTATCTGCATCAGGAACCCATCCGGGTCTTGCGTGCCCTGGTCGCCAGCTGGAAAAAACCGAACTTCAGGCCTCTGCTCAGAAGATTCTGGGCGGATCTGCGCCGCGATGTTTCGCGCAATCGTTTCCGTCGTCTCGGCCAGGCGCTTGTCCTCGCCCATGAATGGCCGGACGCCGGCGAATGGTTGCACGCACATTTCATCCACACGCCTGCCTCCGTCACGGCCTACACGAGCATCCTGACCGGCGTACCGTGGACCTGCTCGGCCCATGCCAAGGACATTTGGACGTCGCAGGATTGGGAGCTGACGGAAAAGCTTGCTGATGCGCGCTGGAGCGTGACTTGCACGCGCTCCGGCTTCGAGCATATGCGTGAGCTTACGGATCGCAAAGACAATGTGCATCTCAGCTATCACGGCCTGGATCTCGCCCGCTTCGGTCACTTCGATACCCCTCGCTCGAGCCGCGACGGCTCGAACCGCGCCGATCCGGTTCAGATATTGAGCGTAGGCCGCGCCGTGCCAAAGAAGGGCTATGACGTGCTTCTGCACGCTCTCGCGCTTCTTCCAGCCAAGCTCCACTGGCGTTTCGTGCATATCGGCGGCGGCGACCAGCTGGCCAAACTCAAGCCGCTGGCGGCAGAGCTCGGCATTGCTGACCGCATCACCTGGAAAGGCGCGCTCGCGCAGGAGGAAGTGCTTGAACATTACCGCGGCGCCGACATTTTCGCCCTCGCCTGCCGCGTCGCAGCAGATGGCGATCGTGACGGCCTGCCCAATGTCCTGGTCGAGGCCTCGAGCCAGAACCTCGTCTGCGTATCGACCAGTATTTCGGGCATTCCTGAACTTTTGACCGGTGGCGAAAATGGCTTTGTCGTCCCCCCGGAAGACCCGCGGCTGCTCGCCGTTGCGATTGAGCGCGCCATTCGCGAGCCGGAATTGCGTCACCGCCTCGGTCGCGCTGCAGAAAGGCGCGTGCGCGAACACTTCGATCACAATTCAAGCATCCGCCAGCTCACCCGCCTGTTCGAAAGCGAGTGGCAAAAAGCATGAGCTCGCCGCGCGTGTTCTTCTACGTCCAGCATCTTCTTGGGATCGGCCATCTCGCACGGGCCAGCCGCATTGCCGCCGCGCTTGCGTCTGACAAATTCGAAGTAACGGTTGTCACCGGCGGATCGCAGGTTCCCGGGTTTCCGGGACCTGACGTCAAGTCAGTTGTGCTGCCGGCACTGCTTGCGGGCAATGCAGGCTTTTCCGGCCTTGCCGATCAATAGGGCAACCCGGTCGATGACGCGTTCCTTGAACGCCGCCGCGAGCTGCTCCTCGAAGCATTCCACCAGGCCCGCCCGGATATCGTCATCATCGAAGCCTTTCCCTTCGGGCGCCGCCAGATGCGCTTCGAACTTCTGCCCCTGCTCGACGCCATCGAAGCGATGACCCCGCGGCCTAAACTCCTGACGTCCGTGCGCGATATCCTCCAGGAGCGCACGAAGCCGGGCCGCGATGAAGAGACCGTCAGCCTCGTCAAAGCGCATTTCGACCATGTCCTCGTCCACGGTGATCCTTCCTTCGTGACTCTGCCGGAAACATTTCCACTTACAGGGGAGATTGCCGAAAAGATCATCTATACGGGGCTTGTCGCCGGTGCCAGTCCCGCCGGCACCCGCCGAAGTCTTCGACATCGTCGTTTCTGCCGGTGGCGGAGCTGTCGGTCTGGATCTCGTTCGCTCGGCACTCGAGGCCGCCAGACGATCGGACTTTCGCGGATCATGGTGTCTCATCACCGGGCCGAATTTACCCGAACATGACTTCGCTGCCCTGTCGGCGGAGGCGCCCGGCAATGTCACCCTCGTGCGCTTCCGCAGGGATTTTCCGTCATTGCTGAGGGGCGCGGAATTGTCAATTTCGCAGGCCGGTTACAACACGGTTTGCGATATTCTGCAGGCGCAGTGCCGCTCAATTCTCGTCCCCTTCACCGCCGGCGGCGAAACGGAACAAAGCGTTCGGGCCGCACGCCTGGAAGCCCTTGGCCTCGCCATCGCGCTGCCGGAGAACGGCCTGAACGCTGATATCCTTCGAACTGCGATCGAGCGAGCCTTGGCCGGCCGAAACCACCTGCACACAAGCTCGACCTGAGCGGCGCACAGCGCACGGCCGAAGTACTGCGCGGAATGCTCTAGTCCGGGTAGCCTAAAAAACGTTCCGCGCATGACGCAAGGCAATTGACAAGCCAACTTGAGAACCCATGTCATATAGCGTTCATTGTTTGGATGCTGTAGGCTAAAGCGATTCAATCATGGAGTTCGTCCATGTGCTCTTCAAACGTTTCAATAGTTGAAATTTCTGCTGAATTCACAGCTGACGGTCATTGATGGAAAAAAGTCTAGCGCGTTATATCTGGTCGAATACGCGGCTGCAGCAGATATGGATTCTGCTTGTCGTGGCCGTTTCGATGATCCCTTATTTCCTGTCGTTCGATCTGCCGAAACAGATCGTCAACGGACCGATTCAAGGTACCGGGTTCGAGACGCCTGGTGCCACCCAGACCTTCATGCGTTTAGAGTATGATGTGCCCTATTTCGGCAAGGTGCTGTTTTTCGACGGGCTCGAACTTACCCGCTTTCAGATGCTCATGGCGCTCAGCCTGGTGTTCCTCTTTCTTGTTGTCATCAACGGCCTGTTCAAGCTCTACATCAACACCTACAAGGGCCGCCTCGGCGAACGTATGTTACGGCGCATTCGCTTCGAACTGATCGACCGCGTGTTGCGTTTTCCGCCTGCCAATTTCAAGCGAGTGAAATCGGCTGAAATCGCCACGATGATCAAGGATGAAGTCGAGCCTATGGGGGGCTTCACCGGCGACGCTTTTGTCCAGCCGGCATTACTCGGCGGGCAAGCGCTCACGGCCCTTATCTTCATCATCATGCAGAATTTCTGGCTCGGCATGATCGCGGCCGGTATCGTCGCCGTCCAGGGTGTTGTCATCCCGCGCATGCGCAAGAGGCTGCTCGATCTTGGCCGGCAACGCCAGCTGACAGCACGAGAACTTTCAGGCCGTGTCGGCGAAATCGTCGATGGCATTGGCACAATTCACGGCAACGATACCTCGAACTACGAACGCGCGGATATCGCCGCGCGATTGGGGCTGATCTTCTCCATTCGCTACGATCTTTATCAGTGGAAGTTCCTGGTCAAGTTCATCAACAACTTCCTCGCCCAGGTCACGCCGTTTCTGTTTTACTCCATTGGCGGTTATCTTGCGCTGCAGGGGCGGCTCGATATTGGTCAGCTGGTTGCCGTCATCAATGCCTACAAGGACCTTCCCGGACCGTTGAAGGAACTGATCGATTGGGATCAGGCCCGGCAGGACGTGCAGGTGAAATATGCGCAGGTTGTCGAGCAGTTCAATGTCGACCGCCTTGTCGACCCGCAGATTCAGGCCTTGGTTGCTGCACCCGTCGATCCGCTCCAGCATTCGCTGAACGCCGTCAATCTGACGCTCCTGGATGATGCCGGCGCCCCGCTCATCGAGCATGTGTCCCTCGAGATCAAGCCTGGTGAAACCGTTGCTATCGTCGGAACGAGCGGCAGTGGCGGCGACGCCTTTGCCGAAGCCTTGGCGCGGCTGATCTGGCCCGAGCAAGGCCGTATTACCATCGATGGCAAGGACATTCTTGACCTGCCGGAATCGGTTACCGGCCGGCGTATCGCCTACGCATCGTCCGACACATATTTCTTCCACGGTACATTGCGCGACAACCTTCTCTACAGCCTCAAGCACGCTCCTCTGACGAAGGTGGAATATGAAGGAAAGAGTGCAGCGCAATATAAATGGAACATCAATGAGGCGCGCCGTGCCGGCAACCCCGAGCTCGACCTCAACAGCGACTGGGTCGATTACGTTTCAGCAGGCGTAACCGGCCCGCACGATCTTTTTACGGTGGTGCGGCCCGTGCTCGACGCCGTGCTGATGTCACAGGATATCCTCGATATGGCGCTGCGTTCAACGGTGAACACTGCGGCGCACAGCGATCTGACCGATCGTATCGTTGAGTTGCGGCAAGCCTTGCGCAAGCGTCTGAAAAAAGAAGATCTCGAAGATCTGGTCGTTCCCTTAAAGCTCGATGCCTATAATCCGCAGGCAACGGTCGGCGAGAACCTTTTGTTCGGAACGATGAAACGGCCGATGATGACCAACCGGAAGCTGGCAGCACATCCTTATTTCCGTTCCATCCTCAGGGAGACTGACCTTCATCTTGATCTTTATGCGATGGGTCTCGAGATCGCTGCCAATGCGGTTGAACTCTTCCAGGATTTGCCCCCTGACCATCCGTTCTTCCAGCAACTTACATTCATGACTGCCGATGACATTCCGCATTACCAGCAACTTCTGCAAAAACTGGAGGGTCGCGGATTTGACGACGCATCGCAGGACGAGCGTTCCAGCATCATCAGATTGAGTTTTTCCTATGTGGAGCCGAGACACCGCTTCGGCCTACTGACCGACGAACTCATGGCGAAGATTGTCGATGCACGCGCACGGTTCCACAACAACATGCCGGACGAACTGAAGGCTGTAATCGAACGTTATGATCCGGAGCGGTACACCGCCGCGGCGACGCTCATGGATAACGTGCTTTTCGGCAGGGTTGGCTTCACGCAGGTCGATGGCTCGGAGCGTATCCGCGTCATCTTGCGCGAGATTTTCGACCGGCTGGATCTTTATGAAAGCGTGCTATCCATCGGACTGGATTTTGATGTCGGATCTGGCGGCAAACGCCTCACCAACGTACAGCGCCAGAAGCTCAACGTTGCACGGGCATTGCTCAAACGAGCCGACTATGTGATTTTCAATCGTCCGCTCCCCGCGCTGGACCAGCGCGTTCAGGATCAGATCACGCGCAATATCATGCAGGATCTGCATGAGGAGGGTCATGCCCCAGCGATTATATGGGTACTGGGCAATTCTTCGCTGGCAAATCTGTTCGACCGGATCATAGTATTCGATCGGGGCACGTTGGTTGAAGATGGAACGCACGCGACTCTTCTGGAGAAAAACGGTATATTCAAGGAATTGGTGTCATCATAAGCTGATACTCAAGACGGGGAACCAGGTGGAGCACTATAAGGGGGTAGTGGACGTTCATGCTTCTGAAAGATGAAGTCGAAATGTTGCGGCGGGTTCCGCTGTTTTCTGGAGTCGCGCCAGCCAAGCTCAAGCTTCTGGCGTTCACATCTGACCGTGTCAGCTACAAGGCGGGGCAGACGCTGTTCCGGCAAGGCGACCCGGCAGATGCCGCTTACGTGATCCTTACCGGCGCTGCAGACATTCTGTCCGACAGTCCAAGTGGCGAAATCAAGGTTGCAGAAATCGAACATGATTCCATCGTTGGCGAAATCGCCATCCTGTGCGACGTATCGCGCACGGCCACCGTGCGGGCCAATTCAGCGTTGGAAGCTCTGCGCATCAGCAAGGAGCATTTCCTCAAGCTCCTGAGCGATTATCCGGAGATGACCATTGAGATCATGCGGGTGCTGGCGGACCGTCTGAGTCATACGACAACCGAGCTCAGTGAAGCACGGAGCAAACAGAAACAGGCAGCCAAGTAGGTGTCGGCCTGTTTACCGCTGATCAACAGGCGTAAAGAGCGCGGCTCTCTCCGGTTGCGCCAGCTATCAAATCTTTACAAGCATGGCGGTGACGTACATGAAAGCCGTTCCGGCGGCCAGCCCGCCAAATGTTGCAGGGGTTAGCAGCGCAGCCGTGCCCTGATTGCGCGACCGGACGATTAATGCACTGACCTCGACAATGACCTGGGCGATGGCGCCTGCACCGATGGCGAGGGCAATCGCGGTCCATTGCGGGGCATGGGCAAGACTTCCAAGCCATATCCCGAAGACGGCGGGGCCCCCGGCAAGCAACGTCAGGCCGACGAATGACTCCAGTTTGGGCTTCGTCTTCAGGAGTGGCGCGGCAATGCCGATCCCTTCGGTGATATTGTGCAGGGTGAAGCCGAGTACCAGGAATGTTCCGAGACCTGCCGCACCTGCAGTGAAGGCCGCACCGATCGCCAACCCTTCACCAAAATTGTGCAGTCCGATACCGAGCGCGATATATGTTGCCAATTCGAGACCCGTTGGCGTTCCGTGCCGCCGCCCGATACCCATTAGCACGAGGAAGCTGGCCACAGCGACCAGAATGACCATCACACTGCCCTGGAATATCGCGGCGGACCGTTCAGCAAATTCGAGAGCTTCCACCATGGTATCGACCAAAAGGAATGCGAGCAGACCAACAGTCATGGCCAAAAGAAAAGTCATCAATCCGGGGCCTGCTCCGCGCAAGGCCGGATAACACATCAGGCCAATGGCGACGGGCAGAATTCCCACAAAAGCACCAAGAATGGCCTGGGACCATAGGCTTGCGGACGTGACGGCTGGCGATGGCACTGCTACGGCAATCTCATGTTCGAACGTTGCGCCGGTATTGGTGACGAAATTCACGCTGTGCGTCTCGCCAAGGACCCACGGAAAAGGCAAGCTGATCCATGCGGTATCACCTCTCGCAATAGATCCTTGTGGTGTTTGCTCGAATTCCCAATAGGCGTCGTCGACCTGGACTTGGGCGATTGTCATCGGTTCCGAACCACCCGCTCGAACGAGCAACTGCAATCCGTTGTGATCAAGTACGGTGCGCTCGATGGTCAGGTTTTCGACAGGGGGTGCACCGTTGTTGAAACTCTGGAGGGGGTTCGCCTGAAATAGCCAAACGATTGCCAAGGCCAATACGGCTGCGGGGATCAGCAACCAGAAAAGGCGCGACGGCACGGCGACGGTTGACCGCCTGGAATTGACTGGTTCGTTCATCATGACAGCGTCTCCGAGACATCGAACATGCCCATCCAGCCAAGTTCGGTGAACTCCGATTGATGGGCATGGAACATGTAAAGTCCGGGCTCGTGCTCCTTGAACGTGAACTCAAGAATACCGCGCTGCGCCTGACACTGATGATAAGGTCCACGGTCTTCAGCGTCGGCGTCAGCGTCGTTCCCTGATCGTAATAGTCGAAGAAATTCGCATGCAGGTGGAACGAATTGATCGGGTCAAACTCGGTGACATTGACCAGATAGATCCGAACGGGCCGATCGCGGTCGATCTTGATGGGCTCCTTCGCGTAGCAGTGAGCGATTGTGTTGCACGCGTAGAATTCATTCTCGCCGTCGAAGTTCGTGTCGAAGGCGTTCATGACCATGGCCATTTCCTGCCATTGCGCATTCTCTGGTGAGCCAAGGAGACGCGACTTCGCAACGTCGGCATGTTCCGGATGGCGGGCCGGATCGGGATCGATCACAAACAGGCCATACATGCCCTTGTGGATGTGCCGGGTCAGCGGCAGGGCATGGCAATGATAAAGATGGCAACCGAACGGCTTCGCATCGAATTCATAGACGAACTCTTCACCGGGATCGATGACACCAGCGCCAGGAACACCGTCCATACGCGCAGAGTGGATCCCGTGGAAATGCAGCGAATGGGGATGTGACCCATTGTTCTTGAGGGTGATTTTCAAGCGGTCTCCCTCGGTCGCCCGAAGTGCAGGACCCGGTACGCGGCCGTTGTAGGTCCAGGCCGGAAACATAACGCCCGGTGCGATTTCGATTTCCTTTTCCTCGACCGTGATTTCGAAGCTTCGTTGCTTGCGCCCGTCCGGCAGTTCGCTGACGACGCCGGTGTACCAATCCGTTAACATTGCGGTCGGATCGAAGCCGTTGCGCTCGTTGTCAACCGCACCAACAGTCATCATCGCACCATGTGCCGACCTGTGCGCCGGTATCGCAGTATCAACGTTTGGCGTGGCGCCCCCGTGATTTGCATGGCCATCTTGCGCTGGCGCACTGCTCGTGCAGATCGCCGATGCGCCGATCGTTGCAATCCCTCCCCCCAGCAGACGCCGTCTGCTCAGATTCGTCTGCGCCCATTTCAGCATTATTCAATCATCACTCCGATTAGCAATTTAAATGAATTAAAGCATCGTAGTTACATTATAGCAAGTGCTATATTTGCAAAAGTAAACGATGCGGGCCCAAGATTTCGATAATTTCCGCCTGTGCAGAAATTTGTCGTGTATGATGGAAGAATAGCTGTAGCTATATAAGCGAATCCCTGGCTTAGAAAGACTCCGGAACTGAAGATCGAAATGAACCTTGACGAAAAATTGAACAGCGAACCCGAAAGTTCGCTTGTTGACCCCAGCACCCATATGGAGAGCTTCCGGCAGACCCGTCACAATCGCCGGACTGAACTCATTGAAGACTATGTCGAACTGATCGCAGACCTCATCGAAGATGGGGGCGAGGCCAGGCAGGTCGATATTGCACAGCGTCTCGGTGTGGCCCAGCCGACCGTAGCGAAAATGTTGAAGCGGCTGGCGACTGACGGTTTCATCCAGCAGCGCCGGTATAGGGGCGTGTTCCTGACCGACATCGGTATGCAGCTCGCCGAACGAAGCCGCGAGCGTCACCACGTTGTTGAGTCGTTTCTATGCGCCATAGGCATCAGTGTTGAAACTGCACGGATCGATGCGGAAGGCATCGAGCACCACGTGAGCCCGGAAACCCTGGAGGCCTTTAGGCGGTTTGTGGCAGGTGGCGGTTCATCGCTCTAAAAGCAACTCCAGGAAAAGTTGCATAAAAGCCGCAACGCGGAAGCTTTCGGTTCTTGGATACGTTAAGTGACTCCATTTCGGACCGATCACTTGTTATCGCTGCGGTTGAAGAGCATTAGCGCATCGAGGTAGACTTTGCCTAAGTAAATACCGGTCTCAATCCAGTTTAACCCGTACTGCCGGATAGCAACACGCTGCCGGCGTATGATCATGTTCATCGGGTGGTGGCAAGAGACCGGTTTGGCATTGTTAAAATGTGCCATGTGCAGCTCCGCTGTCTCAGCTCTTCAGCCGCCCAAAACATCGCCATGCCGTGCCCGCAAGGGTTTTCTCATGCACCATCTTGGTGGACTTCCGAACGGAAGACCAAGACGATATGTGCAATACACTTCGGGTCCGATGGACCATCATTCCCCAAATAGCTCCCCAGCCTTGGATTGCGTGCAGCGCATGCGGGGGCTTGCGAGCCTTTGAATCTAGCGGCAAAATCCGGCTCAACGCCAACGGTCGCAAGCTTGATGCGTGGCTTATCTACAAGTGCCTGACCTGCGAAAAGACATGGAACCGGCCAATCTTTGAGCGGCAGAATGTCCGCGCCATCAATCCGGTCGTCCTCGAAGCGCTCCAGTCCAACGATCCGCAATGGATCCGGACAGAAACATTCAATCTCGAAGCGTTGAGGCGCAAGTCGCAGCGCGTCGATGAGTTTCCTGAGTTTGATATCGAAAAAGAGAGCCTGCACGAAACGCGCAACTGGACGAAACTGGAAATCGAACTGATGGTCCCGTTTCCGGTCAGCACACGCCTTGACCGTCTGCTGGCGTCCGAGCTGAGGGTCTCGCGTGCGCGGCTCCAAACGCTTCACGACGGAGGCACGCTTCGGACAAATTCAGACCGCGCCGACATTTTGCGGCGGCGTATCAAAACTGGCACGCAGGTTGTGATTGACCTCTCCACCGAGGCCGACCGAGAGCTCTTGTGGAGACCTTTAGCGACGGGTAGGCCACTGTAGCTGTATCACGAAGGCCTGAAATCTCGGGCCTTCGTGATTTCACGTTTCATTTGCAGCAGTCTTCAAGATCGCCCAGCAAGCGATTGCGATCGAGTTAAACCCGTTCCGTCGCGCCACTCGCCAGATCGATCGTGAAATTGCGCGATGGCAGCCCCGACAAGTAGCGATCCAGCATCCGCAGCATTCGCGCAAAGCTTTCCTGGGCATCGCCGGTTTCGATTGCAGCGGAACCGGCAAACGTAGAGATCAGCAAACGGTAGGTTGCAAGCCGCTCAGCCGAAATCCGATCGAGCGCCATTTCGCTCCCCAGGCGTAGGCGGTACCAATCTCCGAGCAGATCAAGTACCGGAATTGCGTCCAGCCCATCCAAAGTCATACCGCTCGCCCGCAGCAGCCCCTGTATGCCGGCCATCATAGGCGCGCGCACCCGCTCCGCATGAATGAGCGCAACCGCTTCTTCGACGGCAATGGGCTGCTCGCTGTGCCCGAGTATCAGGAGGTCGCCAAGGTTGAGCTGCGACATGATCCGCACAAGGTCTTCTGGCCACTCGCGCCGCAGATATCTGTGCACCACAAGCTGGCTGATGTGCCCGGACAGGAATTCACCATAGTCGGCCGCATCCAGCATCCCGCCAACCTTCTTTCCGGTCAGATTG
This sequence comes from uncultured Alphaproteobacteria bacterium, assembly GCA_963777425.1. Lineage (GTDB taxonomy): Bacteria > Pseudomonadota > Alphaproteobacteria > Rhizobiales > Rhizobiaceae > Phyllobacterium. Next base: position 291,310 of record CAVZQS010000005.1, read on the forward strand.
ATTTCAATCCGGTATTGCTCATTGATCGCGGGATCTACCGGAAGATGATCAACGCTTACCGTTTCAACCTGCAGCTTGGAGCCGCCTGGTGTTATCACCTTGAATGCCGGCGGAAAGGCAACAAGCGACGGCACCCCGATATTGACCAGCCAACCATTGTCGCTTCGCAAGACCGCCGTATCATTGACATGGAGATGCCCGCTGAAATGGATGCGAAGACCCGCATCAATAGCGGCAAAGGCCACTGTGTCCAACGGTGTGCGTTCGATCGAACTTGTCCTGCCGATCAATGCCAGTTCGTCTTCCGCAGTGCCATTGAGCATATCCAGCATTGGATAGTGCGAAAATGCGAGCAATTGCTTGCCGTCGCGTCTGGCCCTCGCCGCGACGTCTTTTGCCCAATCCAACACAAAATTCTTGTGCCGGAGCATGGCATTCCAGCCGGCATTGGTACTGTCGACAAAAGCGCCCGCATCGCCCTTGGCAAACTCGCCATTGCGCGGCTCAAACACATTCGCGTCGATCATCAACAGCCACAGGCCGGCGACTGGCTCGATCAGGTAGGATGCGTCCATCAACCGGTATTCATTCCGGCCGTCGGTGGAACGAGCCGTATATAGCCTTGCCGCGGGGTCATCATTCGTGCCGAACGGTGTTTCCCAGTGAAGGTCATCGGGCCTGCGGAAGTAGCCGATATCCGGCAACATCTGCAAGCCGTCTGGATAACCCGGGCAATACATTTTGCTGGTCACGACCATCCCATCCGCATCATCGTCGACAAAATCGCCGTCACTCGCGACGATCGTATAGGTACCGTCGTGATTGAGCAGGCGCTTGGCGTGATGACGACCTTTCGGCCCGAAAATATCGTGATTGCCAGGCGTCGCGATAAAGTCGAGTCCATGATCCCGCCGGTAGCCATCAAGCATCTTTCGCAACGCGCCGAGCGTCGCCGCCTGCCCGTCATCGGAATAGTCGCCGAGCAGGACGACGTGGCGGATCCCCCGAGCCACCACCTCGTCAAGCGCCGCCTGCAGGGCCCGATAACTCTCATTGAAAACACGGGTAGAACGCACGGTGTCGGTCAACCGGCGCGCCGTCATCCTGCGGTCGCCCATATCGATGCCAGCAAAATCATAGTCGCCATAGAGATCGTGAAAATGCGCATCGGCGATGACGGCGACCGGCGGGAATTTCGAAGAAGACATGGATCTGGCGTCCCGTTGAAATGACTGCCGAACTTATACAATTGTAACGACAAATGTCATAAAGCTTAAAAAACAAATCGTTATCGCCTATATAGAGGCCAAGGCGGAGATTTATTGCGCCGCTGATAAATAAAACGAAATCCAAGTCTCGCAATACGAATGCGGTTTGGTTACGATGCCCTGAAAAACGGGGAATTGGGTGTAAAGAGCGTAATGAACGACGAAATATTTCGGGTAAAGTTCTGGGGAACGCGAGGTAGCGTTTCCGTCTCGGGTCCCGAATTCAGGCGATACGGCGGCAGTACCGCTTGTGTCGAGGTGCAGTGCGGCAAGCACAAGCTGATCTTTGATGCTGGCTCCGGTGTGCGACAGGCAGGTGAAGCTATTTCCCGGGAGGGTAGCGACCAGGTCGACATTTTCTTCACGCATTGCCACTATGACCACATCATCGGCCTCCCCTATTTCATGCCGATGTATAATCCCATGATGAATGTGCGCCTGTGGTCCGGGCATCTGGCCGGTGTCATGACCACCCGCGAGATGGTCAAGCAGTTCATGCGCCCGCCATGGTTTCCCGTCGATCCCGATATCTGCAAGGCGAGCCTCGGTTTTCGCGATTTCCGTTCCGGCGATGTGCTCGAGCCCTATGAGGGCATCAACATCCGGACCGAGAGCCTCAATCACCCAGGCGGCTGTATCGGCTACCGCATCGAATGGGCAGGCCGCGTGCTCGCGCTTGTCTATGACACGGAACACGAGGCCGGAAAGCTCGATCCCGCGGTGATGCGCCTTATCGAGGGTGCAGACCTTGTCGTCTATGACTGTACCTATACGGAAGATGAAATGCCGCGCCGTTTCGGCTACGGCCATTCGACATGGCAGCATGGTGTCCTCCTGGCGGAGGCAGGCAAGATCGGCAAGCTGGCACTTTTCCACCATGCCCCATCGCGCACGGATGATGAGCTTGACGAATTCGAACGTTTGTCCAAGGAGCGTTTCGCCGGCGCCTTTTCCGCTCGCGATTTCCAGGTGATCGACCTCTAAGGCAATTCCAGGAAAAGCCTGAAGCATTTTCCGTCCGGGATCGCTCAAGATCAGAGCGTTAGAGCAATTCCCGGATCGAGACCCAGCGGCCACCCGGCGTCTCGACCGTCACGGCAAAAAGCTTGCGCAGAAATGCCCAGGCCGATTCATCATGCACAAGATGATGCGTGAGGATGCCGACAGCCTCGTCGCTGCCGTCAAAACGCAGCTGCATTTCCCTGACCAACGCGGTGACCAGCTCGCCATGATCGCGGCAGCCGCGCGTGCCATGCCAGTCCATCAGGTCCACATGGGTATTGACTATCGGCAGGAAGGCCGACTGCTTCGCCTTGGCAGGGCCGAACACGGACAAGGCTTCAAAGCCTGACGCAGCCAATTGCGGCAGCAGTAGCGGATCGATGCGGTTCCACGGCGGCACCAGGACCGGAACAAATCGTTGCGGGAACTGCTCCCTGAGCAACGCGAACCCTTCCCGCAGCTCGCCGGTCATTACGCTCAACAATCTGTGCGGCCCAAGCTCCTGCTTTTTTTCATGCGGCGGTGCATGGTTTTTATGCGACCAGCCATGCACGGCAACAGTCGTGCTTTCCTCGCCCCTCAGACGTCTGGCAAGCGCCTCGCCTGTATTTGCCGGGATCACGGCAAGCGTCAACGGCACTGTATGTTTCTTGCCCAGCGCCAACAGCTGCTCCAGTGCATCGCCCGGCTTGACTGCATCATCATCACGCAGCCAGAAACGGACACAGCGGTTCGCATGGGTCCAGCGTGCAAGTTCGGCCCGCAATGGTCTCCACACTGCATCATCCGTCATTCGCCACGCTCCACACAGTTTCGCAACAGTTGATCCAGTCGTTTTGAAGCGACTTCCAGCGACCGTTCCAGCAGAATGAAGCGGCGCGCCTCCCGGCTCAGCGTGCCGTGCAATTCCTCATCACCGAGCATCCGCGCCATGGCATCCGCATAGGCGCGGACATCGCCAGCCGCCGTCAGCAACCCGGTAACACCATCCTGGACCACTTCAGGTACGCCAGCCGTCGCCTGCGCCACGACCGGCAAGCCGGCTGCCTGCGCCTCCATATAGGCGATCCCATAGGCCTCGCCAGTCCCGGGCCACACATACGTGCCCCCTTGGCCAAGAAGCTCTTCAATCTCCGCGGCCTGCCTCTGACCTAGCCATTCGACCCGATGCTGGCCGAAGTCTGCGAACATCGCCTGTATTTCATCACGTGCCGGACCATCGCCGATGACAGTCAGGCGCCATGGCCTGCGCACGATAAGGGCCAGCGCCCTGGCGAGCATTCTGTAACTTTCGAGTTTGTCCCCCGGCCGCATCATGGCAACGGTTACAAGGCGCTGCGGATTGGGCGTCGCAGCTTTGGCGCGATATGCAGAAACATCGATAAATGGCTCAAGATGCCCCAAACGCGCCTCGGGAATACTGGCGGCCAGTCCCGCCTCATCGCGCCTGGTGAAGCAGATATTGACGGCGGCTTTCCGCACCATGTCAACGACCAACGATTGCAATCCGGCCCAATCGGTGTCGGCCCGCCGTCTGGAATAGGAAGCTTCGGCAGTCACACAAGGAATTGTCCACGCGGCGGCGAGCGGCGGTCCTATGAGATCCGGCGCCTTGTAATAGGGGTGATAGCAAAACCAGAGATCGGGCTTCCTGTCCCGCCGCCACTCACTTGCAAGTCGTTTGACTTCATTCTGCGCCAGCGCAGCAACCTGTTGGCGGACCCCGGTCTCCGGCGTGGCAGAAAAGCTGCGCAGCTCCGAGGCAATCGCAACACTATGGCCCGCCAATTTTAAGGCCGCTATCAGCAGCCGTGCCATCTGCCGATCGCCCGAAGGCACCGGATGATTGGGCGATTTGAGCGGGGCGTAGAAGGCAATGTGCATGTGGCTTTATGGATCATGAAAGCGGATTCGTCCTGCAAGAAGCTTGCACACCCATTTGCGCGCAATTGCAAGCAACCAACTACACATAAATGTCATCCGGCTCGAACCTTGTGCTGCCATCATTGGAGAGCAATGCCGGAAGCGGAGTTCATCTCGCCAAAACAGTATTCGTCGCTTAAGTTAGTTTGATTGAAATCAATCCGGTATCCATGACAGCAGCATACACAGTGCCCGGCTTTTCCGAACGATCCCTGCGCAGGGCACGACTGGCTTCTGGTTTGATCATGCTCGTCTTCGTGACGTTGCATCTTGGAAACCATGCACTGAACCTGGTTTCCCTCAGCGCCGCGGAAGAAGGCCGGCTTTGGTTTACAGCTGTCTGGCGCAATCCGGTAGGCACTGCCCTGCTCTACGGTGCCGTGTTCGTCCATATTACGCTTGTCATGCGATCGCTCTATCTCCACCGGACTCTTGTCATGCCGATGCGAGAGGCTCTGCAGGTCATCCTCGGATTGCTGATTCCACTCCTCATTATCGAGCATGTCGTCGCAACGCGCCTACGCTTCGAAATGATGGGACTGCAGGACAGCTACGAGTCTGTCATACGCACGCTTTGGATCGAATCTCCGATGGGCGGTGTGCGCCAGTCGATTGCGCTCCTCGTCATCTGGACGCACGGCTGCATCGGCGTCCATTTCTGGCTGCGTTATCGTGATTGGTATTCAAGGGCCGCGCCTTTTTTGCTTACATTCGCGATCCTTCTGCCCGTGCTTGCTCTGCTTGGCTTTGCAGACACAGGACGGATCCTTGAGAGTGAGCCCGTTCAGTCCAGCTATGGCAGCGGCTACGGCAGGACTAATGACTCAACCGGATATGGCCATGCGCTGCCCGCGGTAGTCGAATATCAAATCCAGCGCGTGCAGAGGGCCAAATACACGCTTTATAGCGGATTTGCTGGCGCGCTGATGATTGTATTTGCCATGCGTACCCGCCGCAGCTGGCGTGAGCGCGCCAATCAGATTGAAATCCGTTATCCAGAGGGCGAGACCATTCGTGTGCCTCGCGGTTTCAGTGTCCTTGAGGCGAGCCGTCTGGGCGGGATTCCGCATTACGCCGTCTGCGGCGGCAAGGGTCGTTGTTCGACCTGCCGTGTTCAGGTTGTTGAAGGGTCGGCAACCCTGCCGCCGCCAGAATTGATCGAGCGGTCGACGCTGATCCGCATCGGTGCAGATCCCGGCGTGAGGCTGGCCTGCCAGCTTCACCCCATGAGCAATATCAGCGTGGTGCCGCTGCTCGTGCCATCCGTCGAGGGCATCGTTCCTGTGGGCAGTCAGCAGGTCAAGCCGGGCCGTGAACAGGAAATTGCCATCCTGTTCTGCGATATCCGTAACTTCACCATGCTCACTGAAGACCGGCTTCCCTATGATATTGTCTTCCTGCTCAACCGCTACTTCGCCATCGTCGGCCAGGCCGTGGAGCGTTCGGGTGGCCGGTTGGACAAGTTCATCGGGGATGGGGCCATGGCGCTGTTTGGCCTCAGCAGCTCACCGGAAGAGGCTTGCCGCCATGCGCTCAAGGCTGCCGTCGCGATCGTCAAGGAAATAGACCGCATGAATGAGGAATTGGCAGCTGAACTTCCATTTCCAATTCGGGTTGCCATCGGCATTCACAGCGGACCAGCTATCGTCGGCGCCATGGGTTATGGATCAGTCAAGAATCTGACAGCCATCGGCGACACCGTCAACGTCGCCAGCCGCCTTGAGTCCGTCGCCAAGGAACTCGACGCAACGGTGGTCGTGTCGGAACCGACGATCGTCCGCGCGGGTTCCGATACCGGGAAACTTGAAAGCCGGGAGATCGCCATTCGCGGGCGGGCAGAGCCGCTGCGCGTCTATATCGTTTCCGGAGAGACGAGCGAACGGTTCACATGAACAAACTCTGGAAGCGCCGGTTTCGCCGATTTAGAGATCGCCTGGCCGGCAAGTTCTTTGACACGCGTTACGGCCGCGAGCTGCTGATCAACGCGATCGGTCCAAGGGTCCAGACCATGACCGTCGATTGCGGCGACCATGTCATGACTTTCGTGCCGGGCGACTACATCGGCAAGAAAATCTTCCGCAAGGGTCATTTCGAACGGGACCATGTTGACCGGCTGCTCGCGATTCTCAACGAACGGCAGCTTTTGCGTGAGGGCCGTACCTTGCTAGAACTTGGCGGCAATATCGGTACGCAGACAATTTATTTCGCCCTGAGCGGATGCCTTTTCCCGCATTGTGAGTGTCGAACCCGACCCGCGAAACTTCGAGCTGCTGCGCACCAATATATCCCAGAACAAGCTGGGCGATCTGGTGACACTGGTCAACTCGGCCGCCGGCGAAAGCGAAGGCGAGATCGATTTTTTCCAGCACCGGAGCAATTATGGCAAGAGCAGCGCATTTCGGCAAAGTGGAGCCGACAGCAAGATTGTCGTGCCTGTGCGGCCTGTGGAGCAAGATCCTCGTTGATACCGGCACTTCGCTAGACGATATTGGGCTGATCTGGATGGATATCGAGGGTTACGAACCCCGCGCCTGCCGGTCAATGGAGGCCCTGCTCGTCCCGCAAAGTCCCGCTCTATATGGAATTCTCGCCTGTCTTCTATGGGCAGGAGCAAACAGCGGACTTCGTGGAATACCTTGCCGGATTTTACGAAGAAGGCCTGATCTTCCGCGAAGCCGGCATCGTGCCGGTTAAGGTCAAGGATATCCCCGCCGGGGAACAGCAGTTCGATCTGTTGCTATTCGACGCGGCGGTATAGGAAATACCTGCCTTCTTCAACGCCAGGGAGCACCGGCAGCGCCTCCAGCTGTGGGTGCCGCAGTTCCAGTCCGCTGACCGCATAGCCGTGCGGCGCGACGAGGCCGGCCATGAGCTGTGGCAGCCAGGTCAGCGTGATCGCGTCCTTGTCGTCATATCCCGTGCCAATATCGACATGTGCGAGAGCAGCGTTGATGCCGATGAACTTCCGAGCGGTTTCCCTGATTTCACCGACAACCATATTTTCAGGTTCGGGTACCGAGGTCTTGTGTGCGCCGACAGCGCGGTCGAAGACAATGATTCTCCGGTCCGGAAAACATTCACGCAAATGATCGAAGGTGCGGCCGTTGCCAAGCCCGAGCTCAAGCACCGGACCACCCAGCCTGTCCAACCTGCCGCGGAGGTGATTGAGAATTTCGCGCTGAGCCGTCATGCGGGAGATGAAGCTGTCGAGACGACTCATGTGAACTCGGTATCCGTATTGATGCAGGTGATCGGGCTTAACACGCGCAAAGCCGGTGGTCGACATCCAGTATGTCGCTAGGGGAAACTATGAACAGTCTGGAAGCCATGTGAGAGAGGTTTGAGATCGATTCGTTCCATTCTTGCACAGAAATGGCCGAATCCGGGACAAAAAATCGTGATTTCGGTCCAAGTTCCTCCATCCTGGCTTGCATTTCGGGTGTTGCCGGTTGTGGGCGCACGCGGGGTGCTAATTATTTTGTATTAATAACTTGACTCTTTTTATCATGTTAAATTATAGCTGCTCTCGCAACATTGACGGCCCGCTTTACTCCCGCATTTTTTGAATAAAATGCGCGGACATGAAGTAATTATATCCTCATTGCAATCATATTGCAAAAGAATTCCGAAAAATGGAAAAAGAACAAAACTCCTGCAATGGCAATGTTCTTGTGGATGCTTTGATTCAGTATAAGCCAAAACTTATGAAAATTGCTGAAAACGTTCTTGCATTCACATGCACAATCCGAAGATATATTTCATGACGCTATCATCAAGGCATGTACAATGCGTGCCGACTGTATTCAGTTGCCCGGTCGGCTATGCTTGCCGCATGGTCTACAATCTCGCCCTCGACGAAGCCCGCAAACAGTCGCATGAAAGGCACCACAGGATGCCGATCGACGGTGTCGAATCCATCCCCGCGCCGAGTGTGAGCGCACTCGACTGCCTGGTGACCACAGAGACTTTGCGGGAGGTGCTTAACTCATTGAAAAATCTGCCAAAACGAACGCACGACGCCTTCGTCCGCCATCGCATCGACGGGGTTCCGCAGAAGGATATTGCGGAAGAATTGGGTGTTTCCAGAACGCTCGTCAACTTCATGATCAAAGATGCGCACCGCGCCTGCCAGCAGACCCTCAATGCCGCGTAGACAAGCGGCGGCCGCGGATAAGTAGCACCGCAAACACTGGACCGCCCAGCAGCGTCGCGACAAGGCCCGTCGGCAATTGCCACGGGAAATAGATGGTGCGGCCGATGAAGTCGGCTGTTGCCATGAGCAACGCTCCGCACAGTGCCGAGCCCATCAGATGCGGCAGGCCCCGCGTCAGCCCAAGCCGCTGTGCGAGATGCGGAGCCATCAGGCCGACGAAGCTCAACGGGCCCACGATCAGCGTGGCCATGGCTGTCAGCAGCGCAGCGACGACAAGGATCAGGATCTGCAGCTTCTTCACGTCAACGCCGTGCGAATGCGCCGATACATCGCCCAACGCGAATTGCTGTAGCGGGCGAACGAGGAGCGTAACCGAGATGCACCGACTATGGCCAATGCCAATATTATCAATGACATAGCGCTACTCACCCCGTAGGTCGAGCCCGCCATCCAGCTGATCAGTGACAGGGCGCGCGGGTCACCTGAGGCGAGGACGACAGAGATCAACGCAGTCAGAAATGCACCCAGCGATACGCCAAGTATCAGGAACTGGTTGCCGGAATGCGCCGTGCGACTCATCGCGAAGAGAATAGCCGAGGACTGTCGCTGCGCCCACAAGACCTCCGATAAGTCGATGGCCAATGGTCGGTTCAGTACAACGAACAAGACACAAAGCAATCCGAACGCCGTACCGGCGCTGACGCCCAGAACCTCCGGACTTGCCATGGCGTTGCCGGTCAGACGCTGCAACAGGCTGCCGGCAAGCGCCAGCATGATACCCGCGGAAGTTGCGGCTACGAGCCGCGGAAGGCGCCATGGTAGCAGGGATTTCAGTGTCGCGCCAGTGCTGGCTTATCCACGATCCGTCGACGCCCCTGCCGACAAATATGGCGACCATTGCTACGGCCAAGACGAGACCGGCAAGCGCCGCTATCAGCAATCAAGGGCCTGCTGCTTGCGGCGGGGCCTGATCTGCCTTGAACCGCCGTTTGCAGGGAACCGCCACGCTTCATCATGACCAGCAGCAGTACCGGCACACCGATGAGCGCAGTCGCGGCACCGGTCGGAACGTAACTTCCTGTTTTTGCGGTATAAATTTGCATGATCTGGTCAACGATGATCAGTAGATGCAGCGCCGATGAGCGGAGCAACAATGAGCCTTGTATTGATCCGCCGGGCACCGATAGCCCTCGCGATCGCAGGCGCGGCCAGACCGAGAAAGCCGATCACACCGACGGCGCTGACTGTGAACGTTGTCAGGGCCACGGCAACAAACAGCGCAGCCGCTCGGACAAATTGCAGTTTGATTCCAAGGCCTTGCGCTGCCTCACCAAGCGTCAGCACACCCAGCTGCCGGACGAGCAGCAACGCAAGAACGGAACAGCCGACTACTTTCGGGAAAAGTCCAGCAGACCGCGCGCCAGTCATTCTGGTTCAGCGATCCGCCACCCCAGACGAACAGACCTGACAGATAGTGGTCGTTCATCAACGTCAGCAGCGTAACGATTGCCGTACAGTAGAGGCCAGTAACCAGGCCTGTCAGGATGACGGCAATCGGCTGGAACTTGAATCGCCATGCGACGGCAAATACGACGGCCATCGCGGCGAAGCCACCGAAAGCCGTTGCAGTGTCGCGGCTCCAGCCGAGAAGTGCCGGAAACCAAAGCATCGCGACACCGAGTGCGAGCTGCGCTCCTGCTTCCACGCCCAACGTCGAAGGCGAAGCGAGCGGATTGCGCAGCACATGCTGGAAAAGAACACCGGATAATCCTAGTGCGAAGCCGCAGACGCAAGACATCACCAGCCGTGGCAATACACTATAGTGCAGAAGGACTGCCTGGCTGTCACCGGCTGACGGCAGCGAAAAGACAGCACTTACTCCGGTGCTGCCGATCAAAGGACCGAGATTGAATCGCAGCGATGGCAGCGGCGATGCACCACAATAAACCGGTGGCGAACCATGGACGGGCAGCAATATGTCTCATGTGCTGGCTTCGACGAGCAATCGGGCAAAACGGGTTGCCGCAGGCAGTGTGCCAAACATCAGCACGCTCGCCATGCGCTGTGCATGCCCTGACTGGGCAAACGGCATGCTTTGCCATAGGGGACTACCCGGCAGGTTTGCGAGCACATCCGGTGGTACTGGATCCATGTAAAAGAGCCGCGCGTCGCCGATATCAAACAGATCGGCCATTCCGATATCGCCGAATCCCCATTCATTGGTCGGCCGCGTCCAGGCATTCTCCAGCTCAAGCCGGTCGAACACGTCCTGAAAAATGCCGCCAGGTCCGTATATCCGGATATTGCGTTCATCGATGAAGGTAATCACTGCGACCTTTCCGAGATGGCTGGTCGCCGCCCGTGCTGCACGCAATTCCATCTCCGAGCGGTCGATCAGCGCTTCCGCCTCTGTCGTGCGTCCTAGCATCCGGCCAAGTTCTCGCGTCGCGTCAATGATATGGGGAAACGGCGATGTCCCGAGTGCGTGTATCGGGAACGATTTGACCGGCGCTATCTGTTCAAGCTGTGGCCTGACCCATTCAAGATACGGCGTCGACACAATCAGATCGGGTCTCAACAGTTGCAACAGCTCCATGTTGATCTCATGGGAGGAGCCGAGATTGGCCACGTTTGGCGGCAAAGCCGGTTCCACCGTCCAGTTCGCCCATCCCGTCGTGTCAACCAGTCCGATTGGCGGCACACCAAGCTCAATCAACGTTTGCGCCAGACCATAGTCCAGCGAAACAACTCTCGGAGCAGCAGTTGCCGCCCTGCGCCTTTACCGGCAAACAACCAAGCGTTGCCGCCGCACCAAACAGAAAGTCGCGTCTACGTATCGAGTGCATTGGCCTAAAGCACGTAGCTTATGGGCGCTTGCGTTTCCGGATGCCGGAATATCCCCATGCGCACGCCATAGATCGCATCGAGCCTGTCCGCAGTAATCAGCGTCTCGGTCTCGTCGTGAGCCACGAGCTTGCCGCCGGAAAGTGCAATCAACCGGTCGCAATAGCGCGCCGCCATGTTGATGTCATGCAGAACGATGAGCACGGACCGACCGTGGTCGTGTGCCAGCTTCTGGATCAGGCGCATAACTTCGATCTGATGATTGATGTCGAGAGCCGAGATCGGCTCGTCAAGAAGCAGGCACTCTGTGTCCTGGGCAACCAGCATCGCCAGGAAGGCGCGTTGGCGTTCACCGCCGGACAGAGTATCGACAATGCGATCGGCCATCGCCGTCATCGATGTCAGCTCCAGCGCTTCCCTAACTTTGGCCCTGTCGTTACCGGAGAAACGTCCAAGCGCTCCGTGCCAAGGATAGCGACCGAGAGCGACGACTTCCTTTACGGTCATGCCGTCGGTGTCGGGCGTCTGTTGCGGCAGATAGGCGACCTTCCTGGCATATTCCTTGGACCGGAATGATCCCAAGCGCCTGCCCCAGACATTCGACGCGCCCTCGCGTGGGCGATTGAAAGCGCGCCAATATCTTCAACAACGTCGATTTGCCCGAGCCGTTATGACCAAGGATACCGACCACCTCGCCCCGCGGAACGTCCAGCGTCAATGGATGGAGCAATGTTCGCCCATCCACGTCGTAACCGATACCGTTCAGCGAAAAGGCCGTTCCGTTCATCACATACTCGCTAGAACTTGGCCGAAAGCGTCGCTTTGACGGCGCGTCCTTCGCCATAGATGCACATGGGATTGCCATCATTGTCGCCAGCACAGGTCGAATAATATTCCTTGTCGAAGACATTGCTTGCCTTGAGCGAGCCCTTCCAGCCATTCTTCTCGTAGCTGATTGCTGCATCGACGAGGGTGTAATCGTCGACTTTGATCTGATTGGCGTTATCGCCAAACGAACTGCCGACATAACGTACACCGGAGCCGACATTCAAGACCTTCAAGAACACCGGTTTCGAAGGTGTACTTCGCCCAGAGCGACGCCTGATGCTCCGGTACGAGTGCCGGCCGGTTACCAATTTCGCCTTCAACGTTGCTCGATGTGATCTCCGCATCAAGATAGGTATAGCTGCCCGTCAGGCTGACGCCGTGGAAGAGGTTCACGACGGTCTCGAGCTCGAAGCCGCGATGCCGCACCTCACCCGTCTGAACCTGGAAGTTGGGATCATCCGGATCCGGCGTCAGCACATTGGATTTGGTGATCTCGAAAACCGAACCGGTAACGGTTCCTGGGAAGTAATCCGGTTCATACTTCACGCCTGCTTCATATTGCTGGCCCTCTGAGGGCGAGAATGTCTGCCCGGTAGAGCCTTGACCGATTGTTGGCGTGAAGGATTCGGAGTAGCTGACGTAAGGCGTCAGGCCGTTGTCGAACAGGTATCCAAGACCTACCTTTCCAGAAAAGGCACTGTCGGATTGCTCGCTGGTTGTGTCACTCAAGCGATCATGGGTCTTGTCTTCCACCCAGGACTGGCGTCCGCCCAGAGTGAGCAACCAGTGATCGTCGACCTTGGTTTGCGTTTGGGCATAGAGTCCGACCTGATCGATGGTCTGGCGACGATCGAGATAGATTGGAGGAGAAGCAACGTCGATGCCATATACCGGATCATCGATATCCAGGCTTGGCCCGGTATCGAAGCCGTTCTGACCATCAACAGTCTGACGGTCGTATGAAAGGCCCATCAGCAAGGTATTCTTGATGCGTTTGCCTTCATAATCATACTGAACACCATTGTCGACGCTGAAGATCGTTGCCGTTTCGTCAACCGTAAACGCCGTGCGACCCATCGTGTCATCGTCGATCATGCTGGAATAGTAGAGATGTCTGTAATCCGTTTCCTGCTGCGAGTAGCGGAGGTTCTGCCAGATCTTCCATTATTCGTTGAAGCTGTGTTCGAATTCATAGCCGATAGAGCCGTGGTCTGCATCAAACCGGTCGAAATTCGGATCGGATGCGGTGAAGCTGCGCGAGAATTTCGGAATATTCGGGAAGGCCGGATTGGCGATCGGCAGGAACGTATTCGGTGTCAATTCATCCCACTGGTAGTTGGCGAGGATTGTCAGCGACGTATCGGCGCTCGGTGACCAGGTGATTGCAGGTGCGATGAACACCCGATTGTTCCTGGAAAAATCCGTTTGCGTCTCCCCATCGCGGAAAAGGCCCGTCAGTCGATAGGTCCACACGCCTTCCTTGTCGAGCGGTCCTCCCGCATCAATCCCAACCTCATAGGTATTGAAGGATCCATAGCTCGCATAGGCGCTGTAAAGCGGGTCCTTGCGTCGGCCGTTTTGTCACGAGGTTGACAATGCCGCCAACCTCATTCGAGCCATAGAGGACTGATGCCGGTCCCTTAAGCACCTCCACTCGCTCCAGGCCGTATGGCTCGGCTTTGAAGCCAGAGAAGTCGATGGCCTTTTGCGGCAGGCCGTCGCGGAATACGGCGTATGGGCCAATGTCAAAGCCACGGATCAGGAATTGATCAAAGCGATCATCAACACCCCAGGGCGAGGCCGTCACGCCGGAAGTGTAGGCGATTGTATCCTCGATTTGCTCCGAAAACCGGTCATCCATCTGCTCGCGGGTAACAACAGAAATGGATTGGGGTATTTCACGAATCGGCGTGTCAGTCTTGGCGCCTGTCATCGTATTCTTGGCGATATAGCCTTTGTCGGGGCCAATCGGGCTGGTATCGCTACTGTCAATGACGATCGTGTTCAGCTGGATGGTGGGCGCTTCCTGCGCCGCAGCGATATTTGCAATCATCAACCCGGCGATCGACGTGGTCATCAACAAGCGTGCGCGACGCTTGTACCCGGTTGAACTAGCGTCGCTCCAAATCACCGCCCTGCATCCCCGCATGACCACCCCTTGTAAAACTCTGACTCTGCTTGATAATTTATATGAGCTTTGTACTCATGTTTAAAGATGACTACATTTGTCATCTTATGTGAGTCAAGGCGCGATCGGTTAATTGCCGACTTTTTTCACGCGCCCTGCCAAATCAGGAAGAGGCTGTGTCCTCAATGCTACAGACGCGCCGCATGCAGCGCTTGTTGAATATCGTTCCAGATCACTTCGGGCTCCTCGAGGCCCACAGCAAATCGGATGGTCTGCGGATTGACGCCAAAACGAACGAAGGAGGTCATGCGATCGGGAATTTGCAAAGCGGCCTTCGCCGGAACCACAAGTGTTTCAGGCCCGCCCCAACTGACACCCAGCCTGATGTGGCGCAGTGCATTTACAAAACGCGCCACATCAATATCGGGGCCTAGATCGAAAGCAAACAAACCGGAAAAGCCGGTTAACGTCTTCTTGCCCGGATGATCGGAAAAGGCAGGATGACGGACGAGCGCAATGTCCGGATGTTGTTGCAGATGCCTGGCGAGCACCAGGCCGTTATGCATATGTTCCTTCAATCGAACCTTTAGCGTACGCATGCCGCGAAGCAGCAACCATGCCTCGAAGGGCGATAGTTTGGCGCCGATATAGGGATAGGTTGAGCTGTTTATTCTAGCGATGAGATCGCGTGGTCCGACGACCACACCAGCGACAGTGTCGCTGTGCCCGCCGAGATATTTGGACGCGGCATGGATGACGATATCGACACCGTGCTGGATGGGTTTCTGAAAAAGGGGAGTCGCCCAGGAATTGTCGATGACAGACGTCACACCATACTCCCTGGCCATCGTCGTCAGCGCTTCGACGTCCTGCAATTCAAAAACCATCGATGTCGGATTTTCAAGGTAGAGCAGTTTCGCGCCCGGAAGTGCGGCTCGTACTTCGTCGTGATTGGAAGGATCGACGAAGTCCACCGTGACGCCGAAACGAGCAAGCAGTTTGACGAACAGCCGGTAGATATCATTGTAGAGGTGCTGGACGGCCACGACCCGGTCGCCGGCTTCGACAAGGCTCAGAATGGTCGCCGTGATTGCTGCTGTACCACTGGAGAAACCGCGCCCGTCCTCGGCTCCTTCGAGCCGGGCTGTAAGCAACTCAAACTCCCGTACGGTTGGATTATCGCCACGCGAATAGATGTAATTGCGCGAGCGTCCGGCAAAGACGTCTTCCATCGCCTCGTAACTGTCATAAGTAAACAGGGAAGTTTGAAAAATCGGGGGCGACACGGCATTGAACGCTGCAACATCGACGGGAGAAAAGAGGTCGTCCGGCATTGAAAGATCAAACTCTTGGGGTGGCATGGCTTTGTTCATGATGCCCTCTCAGACACGGTGCTGTTGAAACTGGTGATTGTAACGGATGACGAATGGCCCCGAAGTTGGCGCATGGTGACGACGAGGAGTGCCAGCGACAGGAATGCTGTCAGCATTGGCGCCAGGAACAAGCTGGCAATTACCCCTGCAAAAGCGAACCAGTGCGGCAGAATCAGCAGAAGCGGCAGGAGGAAATAGCCATTTTGCGCGACGCTGATAATGCCGGCCAGACGCGCCCTGCCCTGTGCCTGCAAGAGAACAATCAGTATTTGCCGGGCGCCGAAGAAAACGAACGGAACATGCGTGACGACAATGGTGAGCGCAGCGATCTCCGCAATCTCCGCATCATTGGTGAAGATCGCAGCCACCGGATAGCGCAGGAGCACCGCGCCAAACCCATAGAGAACCGCGAAACCCGAGGTCAGTTTGAGGAGCGTGGCGGATGCCGTAAGCAGCCGCGCAGGATTTTTCGCTCCCCAGGCAAAACTCAACACCGCCTGCCCTCCAAGGGAAAGGCCGACGATCGGCAACATCCCCAGGGTGAGGACACGCATGGCGATGCCAACGCCTGCGATGCCACTATCGCCGCGGTAGAAGCCGGCAAAAGTGAACAGCACAGCAAAACTGATGCTGCTCAACATGCTCGTCAAGGTCGTGGGCAAGCCGATGAAAAGGACGGGCTTGAGAATATCCATTCGAAGCGTTGCGAAACGCATGGCAAGATGCAATGTCCCGACCCGTTTGGTGAAATAAAGCAGGTAAGCCGCGAGCGCGGCGATCTGGGACAGAATAGTAGCCACGGCAGCACCCGCGAGCCCGAAACCGAACCAGAAGATCAGGATAGGGTCCAGTGCGATGTTGAGTGCAAAGCAGCCGATCAGCGTCCACATGCTGAAGCGGGTATTGCCTTCCGAGATGGCGATAAAATCAGCAAGTATCTGTAGCATCGTCAACGTCACCGAGACGGCAACGATGGTGAGGTAATACTCGGCCAGTGGCAGGATGGCCTCGCTCGCGCCGAAAAGGACCAGCAATTCGCGTTTGAACATCAGGATACCGGCGGTAAATGCCAGACCAAGCGGTATTGTCAGGGCGGCCAGCGTCGATGCCGTAACATTTGCGCGTTGCGGGTCGCCGGCCCCAAGCGCACGGCCGATCGCGGTGGCGACACCGACACCCAGCCCTTCGCCTATCGCGCCGATCATCATCAGGATTGGCAAAACGACGGTAATTGCTGCGATTTCATGGCTGCCGATCATACCGACGAACACCATATTGATAGTATGGTGCACGGCATTGATTGACAAACCGGCGACCGCGGGCATGCCAAGCCGGAAGATCAATCGGGTCAGTGCCGGATCGTTCAGATTGTCGGGTGCAAAATAGGCCTTCCGTGGCTTGGTGCTCATGGAGCGGGAACCCAAAGACTGTCCCCGAAGAACCTTTCCCGTGTCAGCATCACCAGCATGGCGCGCTTGTGTGGAAAATCAAAATGTTTGACCTTGGCAAATCCTGAACGGTCGAGGTTGCGGATCTGCTGCTCGTGGCTTGCGCGCGGCTCGCCCACGATGCGTTGTGTGCGCGGATCATCGAGAAAGATGAAATGCATTAGTGATGGGAGCCAGGCGGTGATCCACTGCTTGCCGCGATAGGCCGGTTCGCCAATAGCCACATGCCAGCCGCGATCATAATCCTGCGCATCGTAATAGGGCCCCAGACGGTTTTCCTTCGCCCAGTAAATCTCGAAATACCCAAATGGCACATCGTTGAAGCACCCGATGAGTGCAAGCATATGCGGGTCGTGAAGACGCTCCTCAAGGATCGCTACGTGCTTCTCCCGGTCGCCGCCGTCCTCCCAGATGACATTGACCTGCTCATCATTCATCCAGGAATGGAAATGCTCGATGTCAACCTGCGGATCGGCAACCCGGAATGAAAGCACCTGATCAAGCCAGGGAATATACCGTTCATAAACAATGCCCTTTAGCTTGTGCGGCCGTTTCGGGTGAAACTGACCGTTGCTGAAGACATGAATTTGCGGATTTGGGTAAGCCGGCTTTGCAATCCACGGTGCCGGCCATTGCCAAAACGCTCGCGGATCAACCGTCAAACAATCACCTTCCGATTCGCCCAGTGGAAAGTCGGATGCAGAAACATTTTCGACCTTGACATGCCGATATCGCGCGATTGGGCAGACACGAATTCGATAGCGGAGGACAGGACCGGAACGATTTCTGCCGGCTGCGAGTTCGGGCAAACTCAATCTCGTCAGGTCCGGCCGCTTCTCTACCACTACGGTATAAGCGCCGCTAGCGGTCGAAATCATCAAGCGGTCAGGCGTTGGCAGCGCCCCTGCTCTCAGGAACCGGGACAAACGTGGAAACGGTTCAACACGCGTTTCTGTAACAAGATTGGAAATGAGGGTCATGGCACACTCCGCAGCACCATCGCTGCAACTTTACGCGTCAGTTTTCTGGAGAGACGAAATTTGCCGGCGACGATTTAGGCCAATCTTCGAAAAAAATTCTTCTTTTTTGCTTAAATCGCACGCGGGCGCGTCCGTCTCTTTGTCATGTTTGTCTTGTCGAAGGAGCCTGCGCGATGACTGCAGCGGAGCAATTGCCCGAGAACTGGCCAGAAATCTGGAGCGTCGTTCGCGATCGGGAAGATCGCCATTCTGTCTGGCCCGACGATAAGGCACTGCCAATCGGCTGGACCAGGGTATCCGTTAGCGGCAAACGCGACGAGTGCCTGCAGAAGATCAAGGAAATTTGGACTGATTCGCGGCCACTCAGCTTGCGCCAGGCAATGGCGGACTCTAACCCCAATGATGGACCGGTGAGCAAATGAACAAGTTTTTCGTGCAACCAGAAACCAATGATTCGATATCGGTAGACAGCACGTTGGCCGACACGCCCGCGAGCCACCCGTTGACGCTTGCACAAAAGCGCATCTGGTCGCTTGAACAGATCGGCAACAATACCGTTTTCCCACTGCAGGTTCTGTCGTTGCGTTGGGATCCGTCGATCGCACTCGATCGCATTCAGCAAGCTCTCGTCAAACTGGGCGAGCGTCACATCGCATTGCGGACACGCTTTCGCCGCTTCGCTGGCGGACGTATCGAGCAATTCTGTGTGCCTGGTGACAATCCTTCCATTGAAACACTTGGAAGCGATGGCAATCCTCTGACTGCAGTTGAGGCGGAACAACAGCGGTCCGCGTTCATCTCCCGGCCCTTCGACCTCCTGGCTGGAGTATCGTCAAGAATCCAGCTCGTCGTCTCCACCGAGGGGCTTGTATCAACAGTTGTCGTGCATCCGATCATGTGTGACGCGGGGGCACTTTCGATCCTTCGACGGGATCTGGTAGCCTTGATCGGCGGTGACGCCCTGGTTCCCCTTGATGATGCCGGACTACTCCACGGTGCGCGCGAGGAAGAGTGGTTGGAAACATCCGATTTCACAACGGCTATCGCGTACTGGCGCGACCTCATCGGCCACGACTACAATGCCACAACCTTGCCCACACGTTTCAACGCAAGTGGCTTCGCGGGAGCCGAGCGCCGTCGAGTACCCTTCGAGCTCAGCGCGACAGTGTGGAACAGTGTCAAGACATATGCGGGACAACAAAAGCTTGAGGCTGGTCTTCTCTTGAGTGCAGCTTTTGCTGTTCTGCTTGCGCGTTACAGCGGCAACTATAGCCTGCAACACGGCGTTCTTCTGACAAATCGCTGTAATGACCATAGCCGGCAAACCATCTGCCGGACCGAGCAGATTCTGCCGCTCAGGATCGAACTTGCTTCGCACTTTCGTTTTCTTGATGTTTGCAAGGGCGTGTCCGACGCTATCGCGGCCGGCACCCGTAATCTCGTACCATTCGAACGGCTCGTGCAGGAAATCCAGACTCATGAGGAGCGCGAACAGGATGCGATCGTCAAGTCACTGTTCGAATTCCGCGAACCCTCCTTCCCCTCTGGTCTTGCATCAGAATTACTGACTGCCCTGGCTCCCCGCTCAGACGTCGAGCTCGCACTGATCGTTTCTCGCAATGATTCAGGGGGTCTCGATGGGCTTTTCGATTACGCAGGAGATCTCTATGAGCCTGCACTGATCGAGCGCACCGCGGTCCATTTCAGCCGTATTCTGGCACAGTCTGTCGCGAACACGAGCGTTCGGGTTAAAGACATCGAACTCATCGCCAACGACGAACTCGATGTCCTGTCAGCGCCTTATGATGACGACGGTGTCAATGACGACCGTCCCGTCCATGAGCACATCGCGGCCCATGCAGTTCGCACGCCGGATAAGACCGCCATCATATATGCCGATGAGGTCTGGAGTCATGCCAGGCTTGACAGGAGCGCAAACAGGCTTGCCCACAGGCTGATCAAGCTCGGAGTTGGTGCAGAAGTCAGCGTTGCGATTGCCGTGAAACGCTCGCCTGAGGCGATCGTTGGTATTCTCGCGACATTGAAGGCGGGCGGTGCATACATTCCGGTGGAGCCCGACCATCCGACAACACGCAATCATCACATCCTGCGCGATGGCGGTGTGAAAGTAATCCTGACCCACAGCTGGCTGCTCGATCGTATTCCAGAGGGTCTGGATGCCATTGTTCTGGAGTTGGACAAGCTTGACCTGACACTGGAGCTGGACACGGCACCAGACGTATCGGTCCACAAGGATCAACTCGCCTATATCATGTACACGTCAGGATCGACGGGGTTGCCCAAGGGTGTTGCCGTCGAGCATGGGCCTCTGACTCATCACATACAGAACACGTCTCGCGTCTACGGCATGAGCGAACAATCTCGTGAGCTGCCGTTCCTGCCCTTCAGCTCGGATGGGGGACACGAACGCTGGATGAACCCGCTGATGGAAGGCGGGAGCATCATCCTTCCCGATCAACCTCTGTGGACGCCGGAAGAAACGTTGACGGCGATGCGAAAGCATGGTGCCAACAATGCCAGCATTCCCACCACCTACCTTCAGCAGCTCGCCGAATGGGCCGACCTGACCGACGGAGCTCCGCCAATGCGGCTTTACTCGTTCGGCGGTGAGGGACTTGCCCAACCGACGTTCGATCTCCTTTCAAAGGCGTTGAAGTCCGAGTGGCTGATCAATGGCTACGGGCCGACCGAAACCATCATGACCCCCATGGTCTGGAAAGTGCGCGCAGGGCAGAAGTTCGAGGGAACCTATGCACCGATCGGGCGTGCTGTCGGTAATCGCCGGGTTTATGTACTCGATCCGGATTTGAACCCCTGCCCGATCGGCGTTACCGGGGAGCTGTACATTGCCGGCGAAGGAATGGCACGCGGCTATATTGGCAAACCGGACACGACCGCCGACCGTTTCATTCCAGATCCGTTTTCAAAAGAAGGCGGGCGCCTTTACCGGTCCGGAGATCTGACACGCTGGCGCGAGGATGGCACGGTAGAATTTGTCGGCCGCGTCGATCATCAGGTGAAGCTGCGCGGTTATCGCATTGAGCTTGGAGAAATCGAAGCTGCCCTCCTGCAGCAGGATGGTGTCGGAGAAGCGCTCGTTGTCCTGCGTGACGACGAGGTGACAAAACAAAAGATGCTCGTCGCCTATATTGTACCCAAGCAGGGCCAGGAGCTCGAGGTTGCAGCAATCCATGCAGCGCTCGATCGCGCACTGCCGGCCTATATGGTGCCCTCTGCCATCGTCCCGCTCAAGAGCATGCCAATCAATCCAAACAGCAAGCTCGACCGCTTTGCCTTACCTGCACCGACGCCGTCAAAACGGACCATTATCGAGCCTGACAGCGCCGCCGAAACTGAGGTCCTTGAAGTCTGGGAGCAGATCCTGAACATCAGCCCGATTAGTGTGGAGGACAATTTCTTCGCCATTGGCGGTAATTCGCTTGGCGCTATCCGCATACTTTCGGCTTTGCGCCAGCGAAAGCCGCAGAACCGCACAACAATCGCAGATCTGTTCAACAATCCTACGATCCGATCGTTTGCCAGGATCGTTGAAGCTGGCAATGACCGGGCCGGGAGCGAAGTCATCGTGTTGCGCGCCGCGGGCACCAGGCCGATGCTCTACTGCTTCCCCGGTCTGCTGGTCAGCACACGAGAGTATGTCAAGCTGGTAGACTACCTGGGGGCCGACCAGCCAGCGACAGGCTTCATCTGCTATTCGCTGTCCGAACAGAAGCAAATCGGCGCTTCCGTTGACGAGATCATCGAGAGTTACGTCGACTACATCAGGGCCCACAGCAAGGGTCAGCCCTGCTATTTTCTCGGCTGGTCCTGGGGCGGATTGCTCGCCTATGAAGCGGCGCGCCGACTTGGCGACGAAATCGATCTGCGCCTGATCACTATGGTCGACGTATGCGATCTCGGTACGGAATTTGCAATCGGCTCGAAGCCGCGCTTCAAACCGGGTGAGCGCGATCAATTGCACCTGACGGTGCAGGATTGGTTGTCACAAACGGCAATGCGCGCCGAATGGGACCGGCTGCTCGGCGTCATGGACGCAGACACCTATGACCAGTTCCTGCGCTTTGTGGGCGATGAGAAGGACGAACTTCCAACAGACGGTCCGGACATCAGCAGCCGCGAGCATACATTCTGGATCCTCATCGACAACGCCCTGATCTTCCGGCGCCACCAATTGCAGCCGCACAACGTGCCCATTCATTCGTGGGCGGCTGACGACAGCCTGAACCGGGGGCTCAATCTCATCGACTGGCGGCGCTACTCACCGCGCGCCAACCCGGCGGAAATCATCTCAGGCACCAACCACTTGCACGTGATCGGCTCCCAGGCGTTCCACACCCGGCTGGCCCATCGACTGAACGAGGCTCTCTGAGACCGGAATGACAAGTCCACAGAAAGGAATTCTGATGACTGCCATGTTTGCAAACAATGATCGGGCCAATCCTGTGGTTGAGCCCATGGATCTGGCTGGTATCGGTATCGGCCCTTCAAATCTGAGCCTTGCGTCACTTCTTGATGGCGTCCCAAATGTACGGGCCCATTTCTATGA
This sequence comes from uncultured Alphaproteobacteria bacterium, assembly GCA_963777425.1. Lineage (GTDB taxonomy): Bacteria > Pseudomonadota > Alphaproteobacteria > Rhizobiales > Rhizobiaceae > Phyllobacterium. The sequence continues at coordinate 313,845 of CAVZQS010000005.1, forward strand.
AAGCCGGACCAACTTCGACTGGCATCCGGGCATGATGCTCCCGGATGTCGAACTGCAATCGTCCTATCTGAAGGATCTCGTCACACCAGTGATGCCGACGAGTGCCTGGTCGTTCATTTCCTATCTTGTCGCCCACAAGCGGCTCTATGCCTTCCTGAACGCTCAGTACGACGCGGTACCCCGGCGGGAGTTTGCACAATACCTCGCATGGGTTGCTAGCCAGCTAAAAAACCTGACGTTTGACGCTACCGTTCGCGAGGTAACCTTCGACAAGGATCACTTTCTTGTCCGGTTCGACAACGGCACTGTGAGCTCCCGAAACCTCGTGCTAGGTACCGGCACCACATCCTCAGTGCCGTCCTGGGCGATGCCTTTCCTGGGTGAGACTTGCTTCCATAACTCAGAGGCCAGGCGTCGCCTGCCGGCTCTCAATGGAGCACGTATTGCGGTCATCGGTGGGGGTCAAAGCGGCGGCGAGGTTGTGGAAGCGTTGCTGAACTCGAAATCAACCTTGAAAGAGCTCAACTGGTTCAGCCGTCGTCACAATTTCGAGCCGATCAATGATACAGCCTTTTCCAATCAGGTCTTCTCACCAGAATATGTTTACGCCTACCTCAATCTCAATAATGACCAGAAAATTGAGGCCCTGAAGGCATCCATCCTAACAAGCGACGGTCTGTCCATTTCAACCATTAACGCCATTTATCGGCGGCTCTACAGCCTGCGCTATCTGGAGAACCGCAACATCGATGCGAAACTCTCACCCAATCGCGATGTTATCCAGGTGGAATTGGATAAGGACGGCTACCGCCTGATCGTACGCAATCGATTCGATGGCGGCGTCGAGGTAGCACATGCTGACGCAATCATTCTTGCAACGGGCTATCAGTTCAAGCTGCCTGACGCATTTGCAGGTCTGCAAGACCGCATCCAGTTTGATCGCAACAACCGTCCGGCCCTGAGTGACGACTATTGTCTGAACTGGAATGGTCCCAAACAGAACCGCATTTTTGCCCAGAACGCCGGGCGGTATAGCCATGGTATTGCAGACTCGCAGTTGAGCCTCATGGCCTGGCGCAGTGCACACATCATAAATTCGCTGCTAGGGCACAGTCACTTCGATCTGGAGCCTCATGACTCCCAGGTGAACTGGCTGTCGAGCGGTCATCATGTGATTGGTCAGTCCATGGCTGTTGATTACTGACAGTCACCAGGCAGCGAGCGTGAATTCCCGCTGACGCAGGAATAGCTGAGCGCGATCCGATTGAGCGGAGATTGCGATCAGATGTCCAGGGCCCTGAAGCAGGTGGTGATGCCAACTGTCGTCACCACTGGTTATTGGGTTGTCGAAACAGATGGCATTGGTTGGCCGATCCAGTCGGATACTCAATTGGTTCGGCGCAGTGACGAAACCGGTACCCGTAGCTTTCACGAGGCTCTCCTTGAGCACCCAGTAGCTGAGACGCAAGGAACGGGCTTCGCCTGGCTGAAGTGTCGACAAAATATCGAGCTCCGCAGATGAGCAGAACAAGGATGATGCCTCCGTCTCAATCACTCTCGCCATTGGCTCGGCATCAATTCCCACTGCGCAGCAGTCCCGGCTGATTGCCAACGCAGCCAGACCTTCGGCATTTGTCAAGTTGAAGGCAATGACCGAATTGGTAAGACATGGCTTACCCAATGGCCCCACAGCGATGTGTAGATCCTTTACAGGAACTGACGAGTATTCGGAGACGATGGCGCGCTGCAAATAACGTCCCGCGATGAACGAAATCGCATCCTTTTCGCAATGAAACGTCGCCGCGCGTGACTTTTCCTCCAACGTCAACCCATCGCAGATTCTATGCCAATCGACGTCGGCACCGTAGGGCCACCACCAGATGTCGACACATGCCTGACTATTTGCAGGCTCGTCCGATACTTGCGGCAAGTCCAGTAGCGGACTGCGCGGGAACATCGTCACTCCTCGGCCTTCAACCGGCTCGTACAGGTTTCCTGATGGCAAAGGCATTTTGAATGGCGCGGTTGACCGCGACCGGCAACAATGACATGTGGTTTTCGCCAGGATGAATTTCAAATTGTGCGCGTATTGGGCTGCCCGGCAAGTTGTTGAGCCTGTTCATCAGTTCAATCGCATAGACATCATTAAGAGTTACTTTCTTATGCGCACGTCTCTCAGCTTCATCCTCGGCACCTGTCTGGAATGGAGCAAGTTTTTCTGTCTCATATTCTCCGCAGGAGAGGAAGAGCTCAGCATTTGCCCTGACCGCACTCGAGGCGGCAAATCTCGGGTAGAACTGCTCGATGGATTTGTTTTCCCAATAGATCGAAGGGCTGGCGGCAATCCATGTCGTGAAAGCCGAAGGACGCGTGAAAAGGCTATAGAGCACGAAAAGCCCACCGAAGGAGTGCCCGAACAGCGCCTGACGGCTCCGATCGATGGGCAGAATAGCTTCCACAATCGGCTTTATCTGGTCCTCGACGAAACTCAAAAACTCCTCTGCCCCACCGGTTTTCACTACCGGGCTGTTCTCAAAGAAAGGCGGATAGGTCTGTCCTGGCGGCGGCCCCAGATCCCACGAACGTCGCAGCGGATCGTAGGCAGCGTCAAGCGGATAGCCGATGGTCACGATTACACCTGGTCCGACGTTCGTACCACCTGGATAGCTTGCCTGCGCCCGCATCACATCTACAGCTGTTCCAATCACGGCATTGCCATCGGTCATATAAAGTACGGGCCAGCCGTCCGCCGGTGCATCGCCGGTTGGGCGATAGATGAAAACCCGATAAATCTGTCCATTCTTGCTGGATTCGACATCGTGGAATGCCGTGTCGCCGATCAGTGCCGGGTTTGAACTTGGGAAGTCTGCCATAATTCCATCATGCAAGGATTAACTCAGTAGGAGTTATAAAACATGACAAGTCGGGTCAATATTAAATTTGATTGCTTCCGCTTTGCTGGAACTACCAACACGGCCACGCTGCGCAAAGCGGACCACAAATGATAAGGGCGCGTTGTTGGGCCACTCGGGTGGTGTCATGCATCTCGAGCAGCAGCATACCCTAACGGCTGAGCGCCTCATACAGCCGGTCGACTTTCTCCTGCGCTTCAGAGATGAGCGCGATGCAGTCCCCTCTGTTCAACGGCGCGCTCAATTTGACGGCGTTGTTTTTCAAGTTGCTGTCAAGATCCATGATGTTCTCGATTTTAAATGACGTATCAAGTTGTGCGACCGAACGCCGTGTAGCGTCTCGCTTGCTTCGATACAGGGGGTCGTCACAGAAGTAGGATAGCTTCATCAATTCGAGCTGGGCTCTGACGATCTCATCGCCCTTTTCGATATTTCCTCCGGCCAAATAAGTACCGAGCAACAGTACTGATAGCATGAAACACTCCACAGTTGATGGCTGCGGTTATCGTGTATACGGTTCATTACCAATTGGTTGAAACACCGAGGACTAGTACTAATCCTTTCGAGCTATACTTCAGGATGCGCGAGTTCGTAACAAGCAAACCATGTTGCCGGCAATCCAGGCATCATTTTCGGCCGCTGCCATGGACATGAAGGTCTCTATAAATGCGTCAGTGCCGACTTGGGCTGGACGTTTCCGTTTGTAAAGCTCCTAAACCAGGGAGATCCAAAGAAGGGTCACTCAAGGCTCGCTCATAATCGATGAGCCGAAAGTCCGGTCAATCTTCGCCAACCTGGAACAGGGTGACGGAGGCGGATTCTTCCAACACGTTGCAGATGATGTCGACTGGACAGTGATGGGCACCCATCCTCTTGCCGGGCGCTATCACTCAAAAGCGACCTTTATAGCGGGGACCTTCGAAAAGCTCGGTAAGGTGCTGCCTCAAGGCACACAGTTGCACGTCACCAGTGTGGTTATCGCTGGCGATGTCGCCGTAGTGGAACTCGCATCCGCAAAAACGGCATGCGCTTCGACAACCATTATTGCTGGATAGTCCGATTTGCTGGCGCCGCTATCGTCGAGGTCCGAGCCTATCTCGACTTTGCATTGGTTGCCGAGCTCTTCCGCCAGAACCCGGTCCGAAGCCGGATCCGAGCCAAGCCGTTCAACTCACACAGTACGGCCGGCAACACCGGTTATTTCTCCGGAACGACGAGGAGCGTTTCCTTTCTGACAAAATACGTTGCGAGTTCCGACGCCTTACCAGTACCTACATTCTTCGCCACGTGTGCTACCCCGTCCGGAATGAAAAGGGCCTCGCCGGCCTTGAGCGTTACTGGCTGCCTGCCCTCGAGCTGATACTCCAGCAGACCTTCAAGGACATAGGCGACCTCTTCACCCGGATGAGAGTGCTTGATGGAAACTGCACCCGGAGCGATATCAACGCGCGCCTGGACAACTTCGTGTCCTGGCACGCTGACATCGTTCTGCAGGAGATCGGTGCGCTCAATTGCCTGTTGCTGCGCCTGCGCTACGTGCAGGGGTAATGCGCTGCCGACGATCAGTAGCGCAGCCGCTATCATTCGTGTCGATTTCATGTAGTCATCCTCTCGTATACAGAAAAAGTACAGAACCCATTGTTAATCCGGCGTTCGGGTTCAACATGGCATCGCCAACCCTTCGCATTCGAACCCAACGCCTTAATTTGCGCAGGCGTATGTTCCGTCGATGTGTCAGCCCAGCGGGACTTTTGTAACACCGTGTATTTGCGGGCCTGGCAGATACACTGGATTACACGTCTGCTGCGCTAGGGCGCTCCTTGAAGCCGGATAAGAGTTCACAATCGATTGACTCATGAACAAATGGACAGAGCGTGCGTTTGTTTCCAATATGCAGGTCGCCACGTGGTGGTTTTGCGCCGATAATGTTGAATGATGCAGGTTAGCCTTTACGAACGCCGGCCGTTTCGAGATTTGCTGCAATTGGTGTCGGTTTCGCAACACAAACTGGGAATGTCGATATGACAAAGTTTCTCTTCATGTTCTTGCTTGCGAGCACATTGACGATCGTCGCCGAGTCCTCTGGAGCGGACGAGTTCGTTTTTCTTCAATCTCTCCAGGGTAAGTGGGCAGGCAAAGGGATGGTCAAACTGCGGACGCACTCAGCCCCTGTTTCTGTTGCCTGCCGCTTCGATTCAAGCACCACTGATACATCCCTTTCACTTGACGGGAGCTGCCGCAGCATGGTTGTCCTCTCGCGCTTTATCGGTGCCGATCTGAAATTCAACGGCACAAGATATACAGGATCCTATACCGGATCTCGTTCCGGCACTGCAGGACTGGCCGGAAGCCGACGCGATAACGCCATCAATCTGGATATCCGCTGGGCCAAGGAGGTGAACGGCGATCTCACTGCGAAGCTGCTCTTGGAAAAGGTCGGGAACAATGGCATGAAACTTACCACTATCGACGTTGACCCTCGCTCCGGCAAAACGGTTGTAACCAGTGAAATCAACCTGTTGCGGCAGTGATATCTTACCACAATAATGTTCTTCTGGGGTTACGGTCGCACCATTGCGGACGGTTCGCTCCCCGTTGACCGATGGCAGAGCGCCCATCATGTCGCCTTCACCAGGTGAATATGCGCTCCATTTGCCTTCAAAGCCGCCATCAGCATCGGACCGACGGAAAACTCTCCTGCCCTCGCCTTTTCCGTCAACGCCCGCAGGTACCCGCCGGCCGAATTGATGTTTTGGGCCCGCTGCAGGATGCAGGCAATGACGATGGCCGTGTTCTCCTGTCCGAAGACATCAAGCGCGTCCTCATAGGCCGAGGGCGAAATGCCGAGATAGCCCCTCACCTGCGCTGCCGTCGCCATCAGATCGCGCCAGCTTGCCGATACCGCTTGCTGCATAGTCGGCAATTTCCGGACAGGCCTTCATCACCAATCCCAAGTGGATAGGCCTTTGTCGCATCCTCACCCTGGTTGTTTATAGCTCGAGTTTCGACCCTTGGCTGTTTCTTGAGCCAGGTTCAAAATCAGATTGGAGTCGGTGTTTGAATTCTGTTGCTGCGGATCATTTTGAGACTCATTGGCGCTCGGATTCTCAGTATTTATATGATTTTCCAACAGCATAGCCACTTCGTCATGCAGGCTCGCCAGATCGCTCAGGATCGGCTCCAGCGTGGCAAGCACCGCCTGGCGCGGGATTGCCTCCACGATCGTTCGAAAACGCTTCCAGAGCGTTCCCCAGTCGCCGGGAACCTCTTCCGCGACGGCAACCTCGATGAGTTTGGCGATATCGCGCCGGTGCAGCGTGATGCGCTCGCGGACGAGCTTGAGTGCCCTGGAGGCTGCCCGCACGCTCTCAGCGGCCTGCTGCAGCTCTTCTGCGCGTGCCAGCAAGCGGCGCCAGGGAGAAGCCGAAAGCGTCGGTGATCTCCCCTCCCCTGCCCTTGCGTGAATAGCGCTTGCCGTTCGGGCTGTCCTTGCGCGTGATCAGGCCGCATTCGAGCAACGCCGCCAGATGCCGGCGCAAGCGTGGCATTGGCCATGCCGTGGGCACGCATGGAGAGCTGGACATTCGAGGGAAAGACCACCAGGCCGTTTTCCGCCGACAGTTCATTGTCGGGCAGAAACGACAGCAAGGCATTGAGAACGGCCAGCGAGCGATCGCCCACGCCGATGATTTCCTTGCCTTCGCACAGCCAGCGATAGACCTGCCACTTGTCGGCCGTCTTGCCTTCTTCGATCTCGTGCGCTTGTGCCTGCGTTTTCAGATGGCCAAGCGACATCGCGCGCCGCCCAAAGGGCGTCGTTATCAGATTTCCAAGCATCTCCGTTCACCTTTCAAAAAGGCAAAAGAAATCCGCTCGCCAAAACGACGCTTAACTCTTGACAGTGATTCTCGGAAATGCGATTCTCAAGTTGCTTAGACTTTGAGAGGGCTTCCGCGACGCAGTTTCGGGGGCCTTTTCTTTTGTGATCTCTTCTCCAGTTAGAGTTGTCTCATACGCGGTTCACTGTTTCGCGGCGGATGAAAGCCGCGTAGATTTCCGGCAAGTGCTCGATCAGGTAGTGTCCGAAATCCGGCGTCGTAGCTTCATCGATAATCACCCGGGTCTTGCCGTCATTCTGCTCAACCTTGGCAAAGGACTGACCATCCCTGGATTTGAGCGGGTAAACATGGGCTTCCGATTTCTTCTTCGGCGTTAGGCCTTTGAGAAGCAGCGCGAAGCGTGCATCGCTGTCCAATCTGAAGAGCAACTCCATATCGACACGCTCTTTCCAGTAACCCGGAGTCTCCTGCAAGAGCTGTGACAGCTGCTCCCAGCGCGGCCGGCCAACCTTGGGCGCCGGACCAATGGCCTGTATCAGATCTTCTGGTAGCGAATTAGCAACGGCAATCATGGTCGATAGATTGCCCTTATGTACTGACAAGGCCGCCATCAGCGCTTGTCTTTCAATACCATGCGCCTCGAGTCGTGCCGCAAAGAGGGCTCGCTCGATAAAGGAAAGATCCTTGCGCTCGAGGTTTTCCTTACCCTGCGCTACAATCAGATCCTCATCGGACAGATCACGGACAATCGCCTTGACAGGGCGACCAATCGCTTTCAGTGCAGCGAGGCGGCGATGTCCATAAGCAACCTGGTAACGGCTGTCGTTCCGCGGATTCGGGCGCACGAGGATCGGCACTTGCTGACCATGCTCGTCAATACTGGCCCTCAATTGCTCGAACTCGGCTGTATCAACATCATCGAGACGGTCCCGAATGAACGAGGCGTCAATCAGGTCAGGCTCGATGTTGATCACATGTTCGCCGGAAGCCAGTTTTTCGCGCAACGCCTGTGCTTCGTCGGCATCGTCCGAGAGGCTTTGCAGCGACAAACCCATGGCTTTCAGGGATCCGGACTTCTGCGCCGGTTTCGCCAGGCGATGCTCGGTTTGCGAAGCCTCATTGATTGGCGCCATCATGGCTTTCAGGGCATCTCTGCGTTTATTCATGGTGACCTGCCCCATGCTTCGCGCACCAGACCCTCAATCTCGAAATTGACTGCATCGAGCGCCTCAATGGCTCGGTCATAGGTCGCGCGGGTAAAATATTCGCGGCCGACTTCGTAAAGCGTCTGCTTTGTGAGGCCCGCATCGGCAATGGCAGTGGACTTCAACAAGGCATTGGTCAAAACCCGTTCGCCGAACAGGCTCTTCATAAGTCCCACGATCTGACCCTGTGGACCGTCGCTCGGCTCGTAGCGTGTAATCACATAACGAAAGAAGTCGTAGTCGGCATCACCGCCCGCCTGCTCGACCACGTCCAGCAATCCGGCTGTCATATGAAGGAACTGCGACATGGATGCCACGTCGAGCATCTGTGGGTGGATCGTTACAAGGACACTGCGAGCGGCGCACAGCGCAGACAACGTCAAGAAGCCCAGGGACGGCGGGCAATCGAGCACGACCACATCATAGCGATCATCCACGGTATTAAGGGCGCCAGCGATACGGGAGAAAAACAGGCGTTCCGCACCCCGCCGTTTTTCGGCAAGAATGCGCGGCGTATCGTGCTCGAATTCCTGCAGTTCCAGATTGCCCGGAATGATGTCCAGCCCGGCAAAATATGTCTTGCGGATAATATCAACGAGGGGGCGCTGCTGATCATCGTAGCGGATTGCGCCATAGATCGTATCGTTCTCTTCAAGATCAAATTCCGGCTGAATGCCGAAGAGGGCAGAGAGCGAAGCTTGGGGGTCGAGATCAATAGCAAGCGTACGATATCCCCGCATGGCGAAATACTGTGCCACGTGCGCAGCGGTCGTGGTTTTGCCGGAGCCGCCTTTGAAGTTGGTTACGGCGATAACCTGCATATGTTCATTACCTTGACGACCGGGCAGGTAACTCTTTTTCGATTTCGCCAGATGGCGGCGTATTTCATGAACTTGTTCAAGTGAGTAAAGCCTGCGCCCGCCAGGAGTTTTTTCCGCCTCCGGACCTTCACCTGCTAATGACAGATGCCGTATATAGGCGTCGGTAATGCCGATCAGCTTGGCTGCCTCGCCGGACGTGAACTTGCGCAATTCCTTTTCCGCCGTCGGTGGAAAAGCACGCGAACGCAGTTCCTGGAGCTGGGCGCTCAACAGATCGGCGTCTGCTTCGACCAGACGCGTCAGGGAACGCACCTTCTTGCCGGTACGGTGGCTCTGGTCTTTTTCAGCTGGAGACAACATAAACGCTCTAAATCCAATTTCTGCGATCAAAGCGTAAATTCAACTGAGTCTGTGTGAGTCGTCAAGCTGTTTAAGGCACGTCAATGTCAACCGGGTGGCAGGACTGGTACGCTGAGTACATCGTCCGGCAGCAGACCTGGTAACGAACTGCCGAATTGATCGGCGGCCAGGCGAGAGACGCTACACGGACCCGCGCCTCCCGGTTACCGGTCTTTCAAACTCGGGCCGGGACTCTAGGCGAAGGATCGCCGCAACGACGGGAGCACGCCTGGCCGAACGCAGGCGGCCCCTGCGCGGATTTTCAACCGGTTCGGGCTTTGACATTTTTCTTGATCATTGTCGGCATTGGTCAACCCCGGACGTTCTTGATGTAGGAATATGACTTTAACGACCGAGGAGAGTAAAAATGAGAAAGGTTATTGTTGGTGCATTTGTAAGCCTTGACGGAATCATGCAAGCCCCGGGCGGACCGCACGAAGATCCTGTTGGTGGTTTCAAGTATGGCGGCTGGCTCGTTCCCTTTTTTGACGAGACGTTGGGAGAAGCCGTAGGTGAAATGTTTGCGAAACCGTTCGACCTTCTGCTCGGCCGAAAGACGTACGACATTTTCGCGGCACATTGGCCCTATGCAGGCGCCGACGATCCGATTGGTTCCACGTTCAATCGCATTACCAAATATGTCGCGACACGAAATCCGATCTTGAAGCTCGGCTGGCAGAACAGCCAACCTCTTGGCCCCGACGCAGCCGGAGCGGTCAATAAGCTGAAGAATGAGGAAGGACCGGATCTGTTAACGCAAGGCTCGACTGACTTCCTGCAAACCCTTTTCAGCAATGAACTTGTCGATGAGTTCAACGTTTTCATCTTTCCGGTTGTCCTTGGGAGCGGCAAGAAACTATTTGGTGAAGGTATCTCTCCGACCGCTTTGAAACTCGTCAGTTCGAAAGTGTCCGGCACCGGCGTCACGATCAACAAATATGATCGCGGCGGCCAGGTCACGACCGGTTCATTTGCATTCGAACAACCGTCCGAAGCGGAATTGGAACGGCGAAAGAATTGGAGATAAACCATGGGGGGCGCCTCTCCAGTCATACTTGGCCGCCGGGCGTCCCCCGCGGCCGGCAACTTCAGAATAACCATGGACGCTTTCCAGGCGCCGGGTCATGGCACGGTGCCCCGGCATGCCCAGGCGACGTTGGCAAAAGACCTCGGGCCGTCGGGCTGTCCGGCCTCGTAGGCGTCGCGCACAGCGGCGTCGGCGCGCACCCGCTCGTCGGCGTCGAGCGTGGCCACGTATTGACCAAGTGGCCCTTCGCCTGAGGCAATTGGCGCCCAGTAATCGTCGAAGCTTGAGTAGTCCATCCGGACTATAAGCTGGGTTTCCGTAACGTCCCTGAGACCCTGTTCGACAAAAGTCTGTTTCATTTCGCCTGGTCGCATCATGGGCTGGAAGCAATAGCGTGCGCGCAGCTGGCGCCCACCTTCGCTGAGTGCCGCCACCGTGTCGACCATCATGCGCATGCCAGGCATTCCACCGAGATGGTCCCACACGGCCGCCGCTACGATACCGCCCGGGCGAACTGCACGACTCATCTCGGCAACTGCCTTGTTGGCCTCTGGCACGAAGTGGAGCACGAGCAGCGCCAGGGCACGATCGAACATGCCGTCCTCGAAAGGCAAGGCGCAAGCATCCGCTTGCCGGATCTTTATGCGTGGGTCGGTGTTGCGCCTGATCGTCTCCGCGACAAAGACTGGAGAGTAGTCGATCGCGGCGATCTCCTTGAGATCGGCAGTCCTGGCGAGCGCGAAGGTCAAGCTGCCTGTGCCGCAGCCGACGTCAAGAATTTTTTCGCCATCCGCCAGTCCGGCGAAATCGATGAACAGGGGCGCCAGTCTTTGGCTCCAGCGGCCCATGAGTTGCTCATAGCCAGCCGCATCGTGGACGTTGAAGTTTGAGGTCATCGAAATCTCCACACTTGTGCACGCACAGGATCGTAGACCCTTTGTCGGGCTCTTGCCAAGGCACGGGAGCAACGCAGGTGCCCGGATAACCGCTCGAGAAGGGGACGTCAGTTGGCGAATGGTCGCATCGAACGAGCGGTTTTTACCGCAATACGTCAGGGCGAGTTTCCAATGCGAGCAGGCACGCGAAAATACAACGCAATCAGCGCCCTCCTGCCTGACGCAGCGTTCGAATCAGACAGACAGCGCCATCGCCGTCACCAGTATGGCAAGCGAGACAGTAAAGACCGATACTGCCAACTCAGCATCGTTCGGCCTGGCCTTGGCAGTGCGAGAGGCAGGCAATCTGGTGTCGGGTTTTGCCTGATAGGCAAGCAACACGGCCACAACGAAAGCCAGAAAAAGTGTAAGGTCGCGCATCGCATTATCTCTACGTAATCGGAAACTACCGGCGATATTATAGAGCAGATCGGCATATGAATTCCATTGCATGTCATGGTAGTTGATATAAAGGTTCCATATAGTTTTATATCTTGATAGGTTTTTATGGAGAGTTATTGTAGACATAACCTTATTGACAGAATGATTTTATACTTTCTTGATATCATTGCTTGGCGCTCGCAATGGAATTCCTATCGACTGCCATGATATTTCTTGCCATGTACTCAACAAAAAGGAGTGCGTGGAATGACCACGACATCCAATACCGTCTTGCCACACAGCCAGACGGCTGCAACGAGCTTCCTGTGTAAACACCGGGTAACGCTGATGACATTAGCGGCGCTTGGCGCGCTGCTGTCAGGCGTCGTTACCCTCAAACTCTGGATCGCCCTGTCTCATACGCTCTGACACATGGATTACGATCCTTCGCCGCCTGCGTGACCGCGTGGGTCCAGGCGTCAACACATACAAAATCCAAGAGAAAACTCATGATCAGCAAATCTTCACGACTGACGGGCGTGATGACCGCCCTCATCACGCCCTTCAAGGACGGCATCGTTGACTATGATGCCATTGCCGGCCTGTCGGATTGGCACATACAGTCCGGCATCAGCGCCGTTGTCCCCTGTGGAACCACGGGAGAAGCACCCACTCTGGCGTGGGACGAACGCCTGAAAATCATCAGAACCTGTGTCAAGACTGCGAACGGCAGGGTCCCGGTAATCGCGGGTACGGGCACAAACAGTACTGAACTGACCATCGCCCACACTTCCGCGGCCCAATCGTGTGGCGCAGATGCTGCGCTCATCGTAACCCCATACTACAACCGGCCAAGCCAGGAAGGCATCGTGCGCCACTTCGAGGCGATTGCGCAGCGCGTGAAGCTGCCGATCATCCTCTACAATGTGCCATCCAGAACCGGCGTCGATCTGTCGTTGCAAACACTCGCCAGGCTTGCCGAGATCCCCACGATCATTGGGATCAAGGACGCTACGGGAGAGGTCAGGCGCGTTGAAGAGATACGCCGGGCCTTTGAGGACCGGTTTGTCCTTTTGTCCGGCCATGATGCGACCTGCCATGCCTTCAATCTGTTGGGCGGCGACGGGACCATCTCCGTCATCGCCAACGTGCTGCCGCACGTTTTTGTTGCCCTGCACGATGCTTGCCGAAAGGGCGATTGGTCGACCGCGCGATACATTCAACAGAGAATGCAGCGAATCTTGAAGGCCTTCGACCTCGATACAAACCCATGCCCTGTCAAATATGCGCTAAAGCATCGTCGCGGCATGAGCGACGAGCTTCGCCTGCCGCTGGTTCCTGTATCAACCGAGACTGCGTGGCAGATCCGTTCCGCGCTGGACCAGCTCGGCGGTCCCGGTAGTCAGGATCAAAGTGACCCGGCGGACGCGATTTTCAATTCGATCGAAACCCCAGCCGAATCGCAACCTGTTCCGTTGGCCTGGCGGCTGTAGGTCGAGCCGAGATCGATACGTTTGAATTCAACAAATCAAAAACAAATTGAAGTGCTTCAGGCTGCCTGAAGCTGAAAGTGAGAAATCATGGCATATGCCCTCAGAGATCACGACAACTCAAACTTGTTTTGCCGCTTCCTCGTCGGCCGCAATATGGACGGCTGCTGGATCGTTTGCGATCGGAAGCGCTTGATCGGCGGCCTTTTCGCAGACAAGCAATCAGCGGTGCACTTCGCTATTGCTCAAAGCGATCATCTGCCGGGCGCTGTGTGGTGCGCCGATGACAAAGACTGCCTCATCGCCGATCCGTGGCAAGATCTGAACAATTCGAGTTCTCCTTCCAGAGCTGCCATCGGGTCAGCTTCCATATCCACGACCACCCGGAGCCCGCGTCGAAACGTTGATCGCGCTCAGCGCAATCGCGCCTGACAGTAGTTACCGGAAAGGAGCAGAGGGCCGAAGGTACAACTACGGCACCGCAACAAGTAAAGTATACAGTGATTGCGCATCTTTGGCGGTCCTCATCTGCTTGAGCGCGCCTGGTGACCGCAGCTTCCTGGAAAAGGCCGCCAGGACATTGAGATACTTGTTTGTGTCCCGGTTCGGTGTCAGCAACACAAAGATAATATCCACCGGCAGGTCATCGATCGATTCAAAATCGATCGGTTTCCTCATTCTTGCGAGCAACCCGATCGGTTTTTCAATTCCGTCAATGCGTGTATGCGGAATGGCAATGCCCTGCCCAATTCCCGTAGATCCGAGATTTTCCCGCTTTTGCAATGCCGACAGAATTGCGTCCGCCGGAAGTCCCGAAGGTTTGCTCAGGCCGGCCGACATCAATTGCAGAGCCTCTGCTTTGGACGAAGCGTCGAGATCGAAAAGGACCCCCTCCGGTGCGATGTAATCGGCCAGTTTCATTACAATTCTCGTTTGAAATCTCAAATTGCGCCATTCGCGATAATCGGGAATGCGTATATTCCTATTCCGTTTCCCTGAGGCGGTAGCCGACGCCTGTTTCGGTCGTGATATATTGTGGCTGGTCGGGCAATCGCTCGATTTTTTGCCGAAGCTGGCGCACGTACACGCGTAAGTATTGCACGTCTGTCGTGTCCCCCCACACCCGGTCGAGGAGAAACCTGTGCGTCAGGGCCTTACCGGCATGCTGTACAAGAACGCGCAGGATTTCATATTCCTTCGGTGACAGTTTCACTTCGTTCCCGTCCACTTTAACGATGCGTTTGACCAGATCGACCGAAAGCCCGCCTGTCTCGAAGATCGGTCGTTCCCCCTGTTGCTGCAGCCGGTGTCGCAACGCAACGCGAATCCGGGCGACAAGTTCATTCATGCCAAATGGTTTCGTCACATAATCGTCTGCACCAAGCTCAAGTGCTTCGACGATACCCTTTTCATCCGTCCGACTCGAAAGAATGACAACCGGAAGCTCCGCCCCTTCGTCGCGCCATCGGCGGAGCAGGTCGTGACCGGACATGTCGGGAAGTCCAAGATCGAGAAGAACGAGATCTGGTCGAGTAATTCGGACCTGTTCGATCGCTGTACGGGCACTCTGCGCCTCAGAGACATTATAGTCTTGCGTACTGAGGCCCACCCGCAGCAACTTGCGGATCGGCGCTTCGTCATCGACGATCAATATTTTGACGTTCGAGTTGGTCATGAATGTTCCGGATCTGGCGTTTCTTTCGGTATGGGCATTCTGATCGCGAAAATCGCTCCCGAACGATCAGCCCTGCGTTCTGCTGTAATTGTGCCGCCCATGGCTTCGATAAAGCCGCGTGATATCGACAGGCCAAGCCCCGTGCCGGCCGTCACCTGATCTCCCTTTCTCACGCGATAGAACGTATCAAATACTCGCTCCAGATCCTCAGCTGGGATGCCGGGTCCCTCGTCCATCACCTGCAGGACGACCCAACCGTCATCGGTCCAGGCCTGAATTCGCACCAGAGATCCTTCCGGTGCATATTTTGCGGCATTGTCCAGGAGGTTGAAGAGCACTTGTTCAAATAAAACCGGATCCACTCTCAGCATCGGCAAGTCGGGTGGGATGGCGACCTCCGTCTTGCGCAGACCTATAATTTTCTTCGCACGGCTCAAGGCTGTTCCCACGATGTCGCCCACATAATGAAAGCCGACGTTCGGTTCCATCGCTCCGGATTCGATTCTGGTCATGTCAAGGAGGTTGGCAATAAAGCGATTGAGTCTTTCGGACTCATCAATAACCGTGGAGAGTAGCTCTACCCTCGCCTCGTCTGGAAGCGCGGGCGCAAATTCCTTCAAAGTGCCTGCGGCCCCCAAAATCGCGGCAAGCGGGGTCTTCAGGTCGTGAGAGATCGAAGTGAGGAGCGCCGAGCGGAGGCGGTCGGCTTCGGCAGCGAGTTTGGCACGGTCAACATCGGCAGCAAGCTGTGTTCGTTCAATGGCAACTGCTGCCTGGTCAGCCAGGGCGTCGAACAACCGTTGCTGTTCAGGTGTGAGGAGCGGTCCCTGCTTGTCATTATCCAGACCGATGACGCCGACGGCCATGCGTCCAGTCCGCAGCGGGAGATAAAGTCGTTTCGCACCTGGCAGTGTGTCGGCACCTCGGCCCGCGGCACGGTTGTTCTCCCAGGCCCAGCGTGCTGCAGCTATATCTGCATCGACCAGTGTATCATCAGGCGGATAGCCCGCCTTTACCTCAATGGTACCATGGTCCGGCAAGAGGAGCACAACCCGCAGCTTCAGCATGGATGCGATCTGGAACGCAGTCGCCCAGAGTACATCATCGAGCGTACCGGTTCCTGCCAACTTCTTACTGAACAGATAGAGATCTTCGGTCGTTCGCGCGCGCTGGCGCGCTGCTGCAGCCTGGCGCTGAACCCGGGCCGTCAGATTACTGGCGATCACGGCAACGCCGAAGAAAAACCCCAATGCGATCACGCTTTCCGGGTCACTTATGACAAGCGTATAAAGGGGCTCGAGGAAGAAAAAATTGAGGACCGCGGCACTCAATACGGAAGCAAACAATGCAGGCCAGAGACCGACTGTCACCGCCGATGCCAAAACGGCCATGAGAAACACGAGGGCGATATTGCGCACATCCAGCACCCGCGACAGCAGCAAGCCGACCATGAGTGCACTTGCGACATAGGCCGTGCTTAGCAGATACGGTTTGAGCTGAAAACTCTTGCCTGGAGCATCTGCAACGCCCCGTTGTGGTAAAGCAGGATCCTGTTCGTTTCCCGATATGACATGGACGCTGATGTTGCCGGCGTAGCGGATCAGATCGTGACTCACCGACCCTTCAAACAACTCGCGCCAACGTGGCTTGCTTGGTTTGCCGGTGACAATGTGCGTGACATTGTTTTCTCTGGCATGGCGTGCAATCTCTTCGGCAGTGTCACGACCAGGCAATGTAACGGCATCACCGCCCAACTGGGTCGCAAGGCGCAAGGTCGATGCGATACGGTCCCTGTCTGTTTCCGACAGCCGCGTTGAGCGGTGTGTCTCAATATGGACTGCCGTCCACGGCGCGCGAAGTCTGTCGGCCAGTCGCCTTGCATAACGGACGAGGGACGCGCCTCGCGGTTGCTCGTCTATGCACACCAGGACCCGGTCACCTGCAGCCCAGGGTCCCGATATCGCATTCGCCTGCATGTGAGTGAGGAGCTGATCATCGACACGCTGTGCAGTGCGCCGAAGCGCCAATTCCCTCAAGGCGGTCAAATTGCCCGGAGAGAAGTAGTTTTCGATCGCACGCCTGGCGGTGACCGGGACGTAGACTTTCCCCTCCTGCAAACGCTTGATCAGATCTGCAGGTGTCAGGTCGATGATTTCGACCTCATCTGCCTGGTCGATGACAGAATCCGGCACCGTTTCCCGGACCCTTACTTTTGTTATCTGCGCAACGACATCATTCAGGCTCTCGACATGCTGAATGTTCATCGTGGAAAAAACGTCGATACCCTGGGCCAGAATTTCCTGGACATCGATGTAACGCTTTGGATGACGACTGCCGGGGGCATTGGTGTGGGCAAGTTCATCAACAAGCACCAGGCTCGGCCGCCGCGCCAGGATCGCGTCGAGATCCATCTCTTCGAGGTGATGGTCCTTATAATTGACCGGCCTGCGGGCAATAACCTCAAACCCGTTCACCAGGGCCTGGGTCTCTTTGCGGCCGTGCGTCTCCACTACTCCGATCACCACGTCCCGTCCGTCGGCGATCGCGGCCCGGCCGGCCATCAGCATTTCATAGGTCTTGCCCACACCGGGCGCTGCTCCGAGAAAAATCTTCAATCGCCCGCGGGTGTCACGCTCCGCATTCTCAAGAAGCGCATCCGGTGATGGTCTTCTCTCGGTATCGCGGCTGTCGTCAGGCATTTGTGGTTTCTCGCATGAAGGAGCCGGAGATCTGCTATCCGGATCCCCGGCTCTTATTCAACTACTGTGCCGCCAGGCCATCAAGTGCCTGATTGAGCGCCAGAACGTTGACGACCGGCTCACCCATGAAGCCGAGTTCACGGCCCTGAACATGCTGGTCGACCAGTTGGCGGATACGTGTCTCGTCCAGGCTGCGAGCCCGGGCGACTCTTGACACCTGGAAATAGGCCGCTTCCGGCGAGATATGTGGATCAAGGCCGCTACCCGACGTGGTGACGAGATCGATCGGAACCGCCGCATTCGGATTGGTCTCCTTCAACGCGGCCTGGTCGGTCTTGATGCGATCGATCAGTTTCGGATTGGTGGGTCCGAGGTTGGAGCCACTGGAGGCTGCAGCATTGTAACCATCGCCCGCCGCGGACGACCGGCCATGGAAGTATTTGTCACTTGAGAATGCCTGACCGATCAATTCCGAGCCGATGACAGTGCCGTTCTTTTCGATCAGGCTGCCATTGGCCTGACGAGGAAATATGGCCTGTGCAATGCCGGTCATGCCCAGAGGGTAGATGAGGCCGGTGATGACCGTGAGAGCGATCACAATGACGATCGCGGGTCTGAGTTGTTTGAACATTTGTATAATCCTTTAAGCGAGGCCAAGGCTCGTGATGACCACGTCGATGGCCTTGATGCCGACAAAGGGCACAATGACACCGCCGAGACCGTAAATGAGGAGATTGCGTCGTAGAAGAGCGGCCGCACCGATGGCCCGGTATTTGACGCCCTTCAGCGACAATGGGATGAGCGCAACGATGATCAGAGCATTGAAAATGATCGCCGACAGGATGGCGCTCTGCGGGGTCTGCAGTCCCATGACATTAAGAGCACCGAGCTGAGGGTAGAATGCCAGGAACATCGCCGGGATGATGGCGAAGTATTTCGCGATATCATTGGCGATGGAGAACGTCGTCAGCGCACCGCGTGTCATCAGCAACTGCTTGCCGATACCCACGATCTCGATCAACTTGGTCGGATCGCTGTCGAGATCGACCATATTGCCGGCTTCGCGCGCTGCCACTGTACCAGTGTTCATGGCCACGCCAACGTCCGCCTGAGCGAGTGCCGGCGCGTCGTTGGTGCCGTCGCCGCACATGGCGACGAGCTTGCCCTTCGACTGTTCATCACGGATGAGGGAAAGCTTGTTCTCAGGTGTGGCCTGGGCAAGGAAATCGTCCACGCCGGCTTCCGCCGCGATGGCTGCCGCCGTCAGGGGGTTGTCGCCGGTTATCATCACGGTTCTGATACCCATCTGCCGCAATTCGGCGAAACGTTCGCGAATGCCGCCCTTGACGATATCCTTGAGGTGAACCACGCCCAGCAGCTTGCTGTCACGCACGACTGCAAGCGGCGTACCACCGGCCTTGGCGATCTGGTCAGCAATGCTCTGCAGATCGCGTATGGTCTCGGTGCTGGCGCGCGTTCCGATTGTTGCAACCGCTCCTCCCCCGGCGACCGCTGCGCCGCCCGCTGATTGATTGACGTAGGCGAGAACGGCGTCGACAGCCCCCTTGCGGATCGATGAGCCATCGATGTCAACGCCGCTCATACGGCTCTGCGCTGTGAATGGCACAAAATGGGCATGCAGGGTTTGCATGTCACGGGCGCGAATGCCGTATTTTTCTTTCGCAAGCACAACGATCGACCGGCCTTCAGGCGTCTCGTCGGCCAGCGAAGCAAGTTGCGCGGCATCGGCCAGTTCCTGTTCCGTCACGCCTTTGACCGGAAGGAGTTCCGTGGCCTGGCGATTGCCAAAGGTGATCGTACCGGTCTTGTCGAGAAGCAGCGTATCGACGTCGCCGGCGGCTTCAACCGCACGCCCGGACATGGCGAGGACGTTGAACTGGATCAACCTGTCCATGCCGGCAATGCCGATTGCCGACAAAAGCGCACCAATCGTCGTCGGGATCAGTGTCACAAACAGGGCGACAAGCACGACGACCGGAATGGCACCACCCGCATAGGCAGCAAAGCTTGGGATGGTTGCCGTTGCCAGAACGAAGATCAGCGTCATGCCGGCAAGCAGAATATTAAGGGCGATCTCGTTAGGTGTCTTCTGACGCTGCGCGCCCTCGACAAGGGCAATCATGCGGTCGATGAATGTCGAGCCCGCTGCTGCGGTGATGCGGACACGCAGCCAGTCGGACAGAACCTGCGTACCTCCGGTGACCGCAGAACGATCGCCGCCCGACTCCCGGATGACGGGCGCTGATTCACCGGTGATCGCCGATTCATTCACCGATGCGACACCTTCGATGACCTCGCCGTCAGACGGGATAATGTCGCCAGCTTCGACGAGAACCAGATCGCCAACCTTCAGGCGTGTGCCGGGCACCAGCTTGAAACCGGTGTCTTTCTCGCTGGAGAGTAGCTTTGCCTGGGTCTCGGTCCGGGTCTTGCGCAGCGAATCCGCCTGCGCCTTGCCGCGGCCTTCAGCCACCGCTTCGGCAAAATTGGCAAAGAGCACTGTGAACCAGAGCCAGAGGATGATCTGGAACGTAAAGCCGAGACTTTGACCGCCGGTGGCCACGTCCTTGAGAAACAACACCGTGGTCAGCAAAGAAACCACAGCGACGACAAACATCACCGGATTACGGATAAGGCTGCGTGGGTCCAGCTTTTTGAAGGCGCCGCCGATAGCGGGTAACAATATGCGAGAATCCATGAGGCTCGCTGATTTGGACTGGCTCATAATGAGACTCCAGTTTGAAGTTCCTGTGGTTGCAGACTGGCCATTCAAACCGCTGCAAATATGTGAGAAAGGGCGTAGGCGGCCAGCCACATGATGAACATCATCACTGCCATACCAAGGAGGATATCCGAGGCCCGGGCCCGGCGGCTCGCCCCTCGCGCCCGTTTCCCGGCATGAGGTTTGATGTTGAACTGCAGATGACTGGGGCGCATTGCTCCCTCCCTAGAATGTCTGGCCGAGGCCGAGAGCGAGGTGTTCGACGATCGGTCCGACGGCAAGCGCCGGGAAGAAGGTCAGGCCACCGACGATCAGGATGACACCGACCAGCAGACCGACGAACAGCGGACCATGGGTCGGGAAGGTGCCTGCAGATTCCGGCACGGTCTTCTTCATCGCGAGAGATCCTGCGATCGCCAGGGCCGGGATGATGACAAAGAACCGCCCCATCCACATGCCGATGCCGAGCGTGATGTTGTACCAGGGCGTGTTGCCCGTCAGGCCACCGAAAGCCGAACCATTGTTCGCCGCCGCGGACGTATAGGCATAGAGGATTTCCGAGAAACCATGTGGACCGGCATTTGCTATCGAAGCGACCGCAGAGGGCAGAACCGTGGCGATTGCGGTAAAGCCAAGCATTGCCAGAGGCAGGCAGAGAACAGCCAGCATCGCCATCTTGACTTCCTTGGCTTCGAGCTTCTTGCCGAGGTATTCCGGTGTGCGGCCAACCATCAGGCCGGCCACAAAGACCGCGATGATCACGTAGAGCAGAATACCGTACAGACCCGCACCGACACCGCCGATGATCACTTCGCCGAGCATCATGTTAATGAGCGGGATCATGCCGCTGATCGCCATGAAGCTGTCATGCATTGCGTTGACCGCACCGCAGGACGCAGCCGTGGTGATGACGGCAAAGAGCGCAGACAAGGCAATACCGAAGCGCGTCTCCTTGCCTTCCATGTTGCCACCATCAATGCCAAGGGCATGGACAAGCGGATTGCCAGCGGCCTCGCCCCAGTAGCAAACAACCACGCCTGCCAGGAACAGCACGCCCATGGCAGCAAAGATAGCCCAACCCTGGCGCTGGTTGCCGACCATCCGGCCAAACACATTGGTCAATGCCGCACCGACGCAAAGATCGTGACCATCTGGATGAGGTTGGAGATGGCATCGGGATTTTCGAAGGGGTGGGCTGAGTTGACGTTGAAGAAGCCGCCGCCATTGGTACCAAGCATTTTGATCGCGAGTTGCGACGCAACCGGACCAACGGCGATCGTCTGCCTGGCACCTTCCAGCGTCGTTGCATCGACATAGGTCCCGAGCGTCTGCGGGACACCGAGGTACACGTAAACGAGCGTCAGCACGATGCAAAGGGGCAGCAGGATATAGAGCGTGCATCGGGTCAGATCGACCCAGAAGTTGCCGATCGACGTGGCCGACGCGCGGGCAAAACCGCGGATCAGCGCAATGGCGATGGCAATGCCGGTTGCTGCCGAAACGAAGTTCTGAACGGTCAGGCCGGCCATTTGCACGAGATACGACATCGTGCTTTCGCCGCCATAATTCTGCCAGTTGGTGTTCGTGACGAAGCTGACTGCAGTATTGAACGCAAGGTTAGGTTCGGTCGCGCCCATTCCTGCGGGGTTAAAGGGCAAGCCACCCTGGAGCCGCTGCAGAAGATAAAGAACGATGAACCCGGCCAGACTGAAAAACAGCAGCGCTGCCGTATAGGTGGTCCAATGCTGTTCTTCGCGTTCGCTTGTGCCGGCAAGACGATAAAGGCCTCGCTCGACGGGAACAAAAACAGGCGAAAGCAATGTGCGATCGCCGTTGAAAACACGCGTCATGTAGCCGCCGAGCGGCTTCACGAGCAAAATGATGATCCCGCAATAGACGAGGATCTGTAACCAACCATTGAGAGTCATGGGAATAGCTTTCCAGGCCTGGCGTCAGGTGCGATCAAAAGCGCTCTGGGCGAACAAGGGCATAGGTGAGATAGGCGAGAAGGAACAAGGTCACAGCGCCGCCGAGAATATAATCGATAGTCATCTGGCATCCTTCCGTCAGAGATTGTCACAGGCTTTGGTGTAAGCCAGTGATAGGACCAGGAACAAAATGCCAAGCCCGAGAACAATAACGTCCATCGAAGAAACTCCTTTCCAATACTGCGCCGGCCGTCCGGTCGGCGCACAAGGCACGCAGCAGCACGTTGAACTTGCGGACCACCCATGTCAGAACCAGGCCAGTGTCGGAGCGTGTGCTAATCGCCTCACGGGCCCAACCAAGGGCCCTGCCCGCAAGAGAAAAATGGAACTCATCAGCTGCCAGAGCGCCATTGCTCAAGCTTACTGATCGCGCGGAGTATCATTCAAAGAGGCATATGAATGCGAGACGGGATGAATGGGAAAAATATAAAATTACTATAAGGATTCTGATATTGACGGTTGCCGAAACCGCTGGCGGCCTTTCCGGCAAGTTCGCTGGCAGCACGCTTGCTCCGGCGCTTGCGACTCCTGTCGAGTTGAACGGAACAAAGGATGTCTATATCCAACAAGACAATTTCATCACCAGTTTGCCGCAGACGTTTCGGAAAGCGATGCACTGCTAATGGCGGCGACGCAGCGTCCAGCATCGGAAGTCACGCAAGTTCGATCGAGATGGCTCGGGGCGATGCTGCATCCCCGGTCTTTCTCAAATCGTTGCCTCTTTTGCAATTTACACCAGGTCCCCTGGGTTGATGCGGTGGTGACGCCATGGAACGTCCCAATGCCTCGCCCTGAGCGTGGTTCGATATCGATCGGGCAGACCGAAGACCTGACAGTCAGATTTTCCCCAAGGTATTTCGATCTCAGCCTTTGTACGAATCAGTTCGATGACTTAGGCTTTTCTTATGTTTAGGAAGGTGCCCGGTCTGATCGTGCTTTCTTTGCGGACGGCATGCGCGTCAGGCGAAGCCCCCCAGATATTGGCGTCGACCCGCACTGTCGACGCCAGTCATGCCTACGCGCTACCGCCGCCCGGTGGGCCGACCATCGTCAGCGTGATCGAGCGCCCCTATAACAACGCGGTCCAGCAGGAGATTTCTACTCGCCACTTCGGCTCGCACGCCCGGCCAGAATGTCTTGCGAGTACAGTTCTTCGGTCCGGTCAAAACCAATCTGTCCGCAGGCGAGACGCTGCGCGACCGGCAACTTGGCGTTACCGATATTTCCCGGGAATTGCACGGAACACTTCCTGGTATCCCGATGCAGCGCTCGCCCAACTATGTACAGAACCGCTACGGTCCGTTCGGCTTCGCATCAGGGCGCTCCCGTTCGGGGGATACATGCATTTTCGCATGGCAGCGTATCCGGCCGGCGGAAAGCCAGACACGCTGGCTGACAGGCAGGGGCTCAATCCAGGTTCGCTTGCGTCTGTGTGATACAAGTTTGAATGAGGAGCAACTGCTGGCATTCATGTACGGTTTCAGCATCAATGCGGGGTTTAACAATTACAGCTGGAATCCTTACGGCGAGCCGGCAGGCCCTGCCCCGAACCTCGGCAAGCCGGGCGCGGACATCTATCCGTCTGGCCCGACGCCACCGCCAGTCGAAGCGATGATGCCACCGCCCGCGCCGCGGAGTTCACAGGCTCAACGGCGAATTGCTGCTCCAGTCGCGCCTACCGCACCGCCAAGGCCCGCCAGGCCAGCGCCCATCGGGCCTGTCGTGCCGCCACCGCCCACGTCACCAGATTCCATCATTGGCCGGCCAGTCAGCACCTTACAGACACTGCCCGCGGCAGCCACCAGGCCGGCCGATGACACAATCAAAACCATCGTACCGCCGCCCCCACCGGCAACCAGTCGGTAATTCCAGAACCATTCACAGAGAATACAGGGGAGAAACGCTCGCATCGCCACTGGAACTCGTACAATCAGGAATTGAAAATGACTGCCTCCATTGCCCGCTATATGATCATATCGGCCTCGCATGCGTAAGTTTAGCATCGTCGTCACATGGATGCTCATGTCTGTCAGTGTGCTGTTGCTGGTCACATTGCCGGTGAACCTGCAAACGCAGTTGATCGCCGGTGCGACGGTGCTGTTCATCATGATGGTTCTCAAGACTCTGAACGCCGGGGGGATATGGCGGCTGATCGCCCTGGCCCTGGGCACGGCAATCGTCATGCGTTATGTGTACTGGCGCACCACGAGTACCCTGCCGCCGTTCAACCAGCTCGAAAATTTTGTTCCTGGTTTCTTGCTCTATTTGGCCGAGATGTACAGCGTGATGATGTTGGCACTTAGTCTGTTCGTCGTGGCAATGCCCCTGCCGCATCGCGTCTCGCGCCCCGCGCCACGGGGTGACCTGCCAAGCGTTGATGTGTTCATCCCGACCTATAATGAGGATATTGAGCTTCTTGCCAATACGATGGCGGCTGCCAAGGCCATAGATTATCCGGCAGACAAGTTGACCGTCTGGATACTTGATGACGGCAGCACTTTGCAAAAACGCGGTGCCGAAAAGATCGTTGAGGCACATACTGCCGAAAAGCGGCATCGGGACCTGCGTGGCCTGTGCGATGCGCTGGGCGTCAATTACCTGACGCGGGAAAAGAACGTTCATGCCAAGGCGGGCAATCTTAACAACGGCCTCGAAAATTCGACCGGCGACCTCATTGCCGTTTTCGATGCCGACCATGCGCCGACACGGGATTTTCTCCTTGAGACCGTCGGTTATTTTGACGAAGACGAGAAGCTGTTTCTCGTGCAAACGCCGCACTTCTTCCTTAATCCGGATCCCCTCGAACGTAACCTGCGAACATTTGAGCAAATGCCTTCCGAGAATGAAATGTTCTATGGCATCATCCAGCGCGGCCTCGATAAATGGAACGCTGCGTTTTTCTGCGGATCAGCCGCGGTGCTGCGACGTGAAGCCTTAAACGTCACCGGCGGCTTCAGTGGCATCAGCATTACCGAAGATTGCGAGACGGCCATCGCCCTGCATTCGCGCGGCTGGAACAGCGTTTATCTCGACAAGCCGCTCATTGCCGGTCTGCAGCCTGCAACTTTTGCCAGCTTTATTGGGCAGCGTAGCCGCTGGGCTCAAGGCATGATGCAGATCTTGCGGTTCCGCTTTCCGCTGTTCAATGGTGGTCTTTCCTTGCCGCAGCGCCTTTGTTATCTCTCATCGACCCTGTTTTGGCTATTTCCCTTCCCTCGCGCCATATTCCTTGTTGCTCCTCTTTTCTATCTCTTCTTCGGACTTGAGATCTTCACGGCATCGGGCGGTGAATTCCTCGCCTACACGCTCATTTATATGATCGTGAATCTGATGATGCAGAACTATCTCTATGGTGCGTTCCGATGGCCGTGGATTTCGGAACTCTATGAGTATGTCCAGACGATCCATCTCTTGCCGGCAGTGATTTCGGTTGCGTTGAACCCACGCAAACCGACCTTCAAGGTGACCGCCAAGGATGAACGTATCGATCGAAGCCGATTGTCCGAACTCGCCGCACCCTTCTTTATCATCTTCGCCATACTGCTCATCGGTGTCGGCGTGACCGTTTATCGCATCTACACCGAGCCTTATAAAGCCGATGTAACCCTGGTAGTGGGCGCTTGGAACCTTCTCAATTTGATCTTTGCCGGCTGCGCGCTTGGTGTTGTCTCGGAGCGCGGTGACAAACGACCATCCCGGCGTGTCAAGTTGAGCAGGCGCTGTGAGTTCAAGATCGGCTCCAGATGGATCCAGGGGATGATCGATGACGTGTCGGTCAACGGCATTCGCGTTCAGTTGCTCGGCGACCTTGCCGATGAGCTTCCCATCGAAATGCGATCCGATGTTCGCTTCAAGACTGCTGCAACTGGTGAACTGGGGGATCTTCCCGTTCAAGTCCGCAATGTACGCAAACAGGCTGGCGAGACGTCGGTTGGTTGCATGTTCATGCCTGACGAGCCGGCTGACCACACCCTTATTGCCGACTTGATCTTTGCCAATTCCTCGCAATGGACCAAATTTCAACTCGACCGACGCGGTAATCCTGGATTGTTCAAAGGCACGATCTGGTTCTTCGGGGTTGCCATGTTCCAGACTTTTCGCGGATTTACCTATCTGTTCAGGCAACTCACCGGAAAAAACAAAGCAGAATGGGAGCGCGTGTGATGAGACGAGCGCTCGCGCTATTGCTGCTGCTGACGGCGCTTTCGATACCGCCCTTGCACGCTCAAATCTCGCCGTTTGATATGTCGCCGGAAAGACCTGCGGATGCGCCACCGGCAGTCCAACTCCCGGATCAATCGCCACTCTCCGATCAGAACCTGCCACCGGTTGCCGTACAACCCGCCCCGACTAGCTCTGGAATATCAAACCGATTCATAATACCGCAGGACAGCCTGTCATTTAGTGGCGAGAATGGCGAGAAAACTTGGGCAGTCTTCATCACCGAGGAACAGGCCGCAACTCCAGCGTCGCTGACATTAACCTATCAAAATTCTCTGGTTGTTGCACCGGAATGGTCAACCCTGACTCTGGCAATCAACAACGCCAGAGTTGTCACCGAACCGGTGCAATCGCCGGAGAGCCGCAAGACGCTCACCGTAGATGTACCGCCCGGAATACTGAAGGCAGGCCTCAACACATTGAAAATGGGCACGAGGCTGCGGCACCGGACCGATTGCACAGTACAGTCAACCTATGAACTCTGGACGGAAATCGATCCGTCCAAAACTTATCTGTCTTTTGCGGGCGATGGAGGAAGGAAGTTTAAGAAGATCGATGACGTGCGGGCAATTGGCGTCGATGGGTCTGGACGCACAACGTTCAATATAGTTGTGCCTGCTATCGATCGATTGGCCGCCACTGCACCTATGCTGCATCTGGCCGAAGCATTGGCCGTCCTCGCTAACATGCCAAATCAATCTGTGACGATTTCCCCAACATTGCCGCCGCAACAAATGCCCGGCAGCCTGACGGTATTGCTGGGGACGGACGACGAATTGCGAACTCTGCCTGGGTCATTCAGCGTTGGCTTGCCGGGGGAACCTCTTGCCTCCTTTGTGGATGATCCGGCAACGGGCGGCTCGGTGCTCCGGTTGCGCGGCCCCGACTGGCAGTCGGTCACGAACGCTGTTGCGAGCATAGTCGATCCCCTGAAACGGGAGGTCGGCGTTCCGCGATCATTCCTGATGACACAGACATGGCGCGCGCCTGATGTTCCGCTCATCACAACGGCCACGAGGCGCAAATTCAGCGAACTCGGTGTCGAAACGCGAAATTTCACGGGGCGTAGGCTGCGCACCGAGTTTGCGATCGGCGTGCCGTCAGACTTCTATGCAAACGAATATGGCAAGGCCACGATCCTGCTGGATGCGGCCTATTCGGAGGACGTCCTGCCGGGCAGTCAGATCAACATCTACGTCAATGACAACATTGCTGCGACACTTCCGATCACCACATCGGGTGGTGAAATTCTCAGGCATTTTCCGATCAGTTTTACCATGCGCCATTTCCGGCCAGGCGCCAATCTGATAGCGATAGAAGCTGTACTGAATACGCGCACCGACGCGTTGTGCGCGCCCGGCGCAGGTGCATCGCCCGTTACGCGCTTTGCGCTGTTCGACACGTCGGAATTCGTCATGCCCACGTTCGCACGGATCGGGACCCTGCCCAATCTTGCCGGAATGAGCGGCACGAGTTTCCCCTATGGCCGCTCCGAGAAGCCGTTGCCGGTAATTCTCAGCAACGGCGGTGAAAAGAGCTATTCGGCAGCCGCCACGCTGCTTGCCCGCATGTCCGTGGCCGCAGGAAGACCGTTGGAAATTGATCCGCGTGCCACCGCCAACACAGCTGTCAACTCAAATGCCCTCTTCGTCGGTCCCATTCCACAAATTCAGTCCGCGGTCCTGACCCAGACTGGCATTGCCGAGAACATCCGGACTGTCTGGAGTGACGTCAGAGGAGTTCAACCGGAAACCGACAGTGCCAGCACGCGAACTGAGTTTGAGGAATGGAGGGAGCGACTTGCGGGACGCGGCTGGCGCGGGCAAATTTCGTCGTTCGACGACTGGCTCAATCGCACTTTCAATATTTCGCTGAGTTCCTTCTCCTTCTATGCGAGGCCGGATGAACCCTATACGCCGGAGCCGGCAGCGACGTTGCTGGTTGCCCAACGGTCCAATCCCGCCAACGATGGCGTCTGGACTTTGGTGACTTCGGCTACCGATGACAAACTGCTCGATGGTCTGCGCGCGCTGACGCAGCAGGACCGCTGGTCTAACCTGGATGGGCACATTTCCATCTACAAGGCAGGGACTGACGAGATGCAGAAGATTCCGATCGGTGAGTTCACATTCGTGCCTACGCAACCGCTTTCTTTTTCCAATATTCGACTGATCGTCGCAAACTGGCTTTCGGGCAATATATTGTCCTTTTCGCTGCTGCTCATCATCGTCTCGGCACTGCTGGGCCTTGCCACATCGCTTCTCCTTTCCAATCTGGGAAGACGCACATGAGACGGGTCGCTCTCTTTTTCTTGCTTGTTTCGGCTCTCGCGTGGCATGGACCGGCAATGGCACAACGGACAGAGATCAAGACCGAGGATTGGCAGGCCTACAAGACACGCTTCGTCAGTGACAGCGGGCGTGTCATAGATGACGCAAACGGGAATATCAGTCACAGCGAAAGCCAGGGCTATGGCCTCTTGCTTGCATATCTTGCCGGCAGCAAGGCCGATTTCGATCTCATCTGGTCGTTCACGCGAACGGAGTTCCTGTTGCGCGACGATGGTCTCGCGGTATGGAAATGGGACCCGAACAGCACGCCGCACGTGACCGACAGCAACAACGCTTCTGACGGAGACATTCTGATCGCGTACGCGCTTGACGCTCGCAGGCTCGGGGTGGGATCGGGACGATCTGACGGCAACTGCGAAAACCATGATCGGAACGATTGGCAAATCCAACGTGATCGAACGCAGGAAAAGCTTCTTCTGCTTCCCGCCGTTAACGGGTTTTCCGCGTACCGAACGCGAGGACGGGCCGATCATCAACTTGTCCTACTGGATTTTTGAGGCCTTCGCGAAATTTGCAGCTCTCGACTCTTCCACTGATTGGAACAAGCTTGGCACGGATGGTCTGTCGTTGATCGATGCCGCGCGTGCTGGACCAAGTTCTCTGCCCGCACGACTGGATGTCGATGAAGACCGGTTCTCAAACCAGCCAAGGGATTCGCGCCTGAATTCGGTTACAATGCGCTGCGTATCCCGCTTTATATGATGCGCGCCGGGAACAGCCGACCGCGCGCAGCTCGAACCGTTGCGCCAGGGCATGGCGCGAGACGGTACAACGTCGCGATTGTCGATATCCCAAGCGGTGACAGCGACAAACGTTGCTGTCCGACCCTGGCTATGTGATCATTCCCGCGCTCATCGATTGCGTGCTTGACAAGAAGAAGCTTCCAGATCAGCTGCAATCATTCCAGCCGACGATTTATTACCCATCGACACTCCACTTGTTGTCGCTATCCTTCGTCAACGGCCAGCATCCGGAATGCCTATGAAGAAGTCGACACTCCTCATCGCTTCGATCATTGCAATGATTGCCGGAGGCGCAGCGATACAGCAGGAATATGTTGCCGGTATTTGCAGTCGGCGCAGCGGCTCTGTTCATTCAACATCGCCTGAGTAGTGAAGACCGACGTGCGATCAATCTCAAGTCAAACGGTGAATATGTTGTCGCGCAGTCAGGGCGCTCCCCAAGAGCTCAGACGCCTCCGGTACACAAGCGCCAAGCGCAAAAAGCTCCGCCGAAGGTGGATGAGACAGCACTTGCGGTATTTTGCACGTCAAGGCGAACAGCGCCGCCTTGCAGCGGAAATTGCCCGGTTAAGGTGCTTTATCCTGACTGGACGCCTCCAGATGATCCAAGCTGCAGCGCCACCGCAAACAGATGCTGCGCTTGATGCTATGTGGACGCTTTATGCTGCCGGCAAGCTGCCAGAGTTGCGCAAGGCGATTCAGGAAAGACAGACCGTCGAACCCGGCATGGAAGCCTCCGGCAGATCTGATGGACCGGCTTGAACTTGCTGAAGCACGCCAGCAACTCATCAATGCGTCGGATCTCAAGCAATATGACACAGTCATTCGCGTTGGCTCGACCCACGCCAGTCTCTTGACGTGCGGAGATGTCGACGTCCTCTGGAGGATCGGCGAAGCATTTGCCAAGACCGACCGCGATGCACGGGCGAAAGATGCCTATGGTTATGTTCTCGACAATTGCACCAAGCCGGAAGACCGACTCGCCACGGTTCAGAAAGCGCTGCCGCTGCTGACCGCGCCCCGCCCTCGATGCGCTGCTTGCCAGAGAAAAAGCCGCTCCGGATGGCTCCAGGGAATTCGATTCCATTCGCAACTGATCTGGCGCGCAAGGCTGTCGCCGATGCCGGCTCAGATCCGAAAGCTGGCAGTGTCTCCGGCCGATGTTTCCCGCGTGGAGAAGCTGGCCACTGACGTCGTCGAGCCATCTGACCCATTGATTCTCGGCTGGTATTACCTGCGCCGCAATGACGTCCAGGCTGCCGAAAAATGGTTCAAGCTAGCGCGTGACCGGGAAAATTCAGCGTCATCATCGCAGGGCCTCGCGCTTGCCATGATCGCACAGGTCGCGTCCCGCGGAAGCCGAAGCGACAGTTTATGAATGGCGCGACAGTTCAGAGGGTACGCAGGCAGTCTACATGGCGGCTGTTGCAAATCTTTTAGCGCAAGATCCGCCTGTCGAGATTGCTCCAGAAATCCTGCAACGCATGGTGCCGGAAGTCGTCAAGGCCAGGGACGCAAATGCAGCGCAACAGCTGGGCTGGTATGCCTTCTTGCTCAATCAGTTCGAGACGGCGTCGGGCTGGTTTTCGACTGCCTTGCAATGGAAGCCGGATGACGAGCCATCGTCCTATGGCCTCGTTCTGAGCCGCCAGCAGCTCGGCGACGATGCGGGTGTGGCCGCAATCCAGCGCCGCTGGGCTGGGCGCTCTGAACGCATCGCCCGTCTCGGCGAACAGCGCGATACGCGCCAGCGCGGTCTTGTTCCGTCGCCTGAGCGCTTTGGGACGCAGCCGACGGTTGCACCGCAGCCGTCCTTTGCCCGGCAACCGGCGATCAGTCAGTCTGGACGAACAGATTCGGACAACGTTAGCCCCTCCACCGTGCCGCCTACGCTCGCCGACGAGGTTGCTGAAACCATTGCGCGTTCACAGTCAGGTCAAACAGAGGACTTGCAGGCCCCCGCGGCCGCTCGTAAGAACACACCGCAACCGGGGCGCGACCGCCCGCGAAGGCAGGCTGGCGCGAACGCCGGGCGAAGTTCCCCGTCCGGTTGTACAATGACTATCGATCCGCAAACCCTGGTACCTGAAAGCGCTTTATCCCGCGGCTGGTGCCTGATGGAGATTAATCGTCCACTGGAAGCTGTTGCGGCTTTCGAGAGAGGGTTGCTCAGCCGTTCAGGGTCGGCTCGCAGCGATGCTGCCTACGGTCAAAGTTTAGCCTATCTTCGTGTCGGACTTGCGGACAAGGCAGCGGTATCGGCATCAAAGGCACGGCTACAGCAATCACGACAGATCGAACTGAACACCGCTTTGCTGGCATCCCGGGCCACAGAGGCTTTTAACGCAGGGCGGCCGAACGAGACTTTACTTGCACTCGACCAGAGGGCACGTATCGCGCCGGAGCGTAATGATCTGATGGTGTTGCGGGGCTACGCCTATATGAAACTGAACCGGTTTGCCGATGCCATGCGCGTCTTTGAAGCTGTGGCAGCAACTGGCAACAAGGACGGTTTGCGCGGCATCGCTGCAGTCAATTCAGCAAGAAGACGCGAATATTGATCCCGTCAAGAGGCGTCGCTCACCACCCTTGGCGGTGGTTTTCCGCCCTCCGGGCGAGAAGCTCAAAGACCTGCGGTTCGCATCAGCAGCAATATCGACGCCCAGAGCACTAACATGCTGGCAAGGCCAATAAGGTAATAGTTCGGTGACTGTTCCATACGTGCGTTATGACACGGTTCCATTGCCAATCTGTTAAACCGAACGCGCGAACTTGATGCATTACAGGCATAAACTGGATTTTCGCGCCAACCAATCCACGATCTTGCGAATTCGCGACGAAACGCGGCTTTACCTGTCGCGACGGGTATTATGGCGCCGTTTTCGGCAATTCCGGCGGACCTTTCACAATGAAGAACACGGTCAGTCACGTAGCGGAGCTATGGACCAGGCGGAAGCAGCCGGCTCCTACTTGCTTTTCAGCCATTCACGTTGGTTTCACGCTGAGGTGACAGATGCGCTGTATGGTTCAATCGCAAGTTTGGTGACGTAGAAAATCACTTTCGCGCATGCAGCCGGAAGGTGAAGGCATCAGTTTTGGATGCGCGGCCCCGAATGCCAAAGCCACTGGGCGGAGTAACCTAGAAACCGTAGGGGGGATCAATGTCAGTCTCATTTGCTGCCGAAGTGCACGGCTTCAATGATATGCGCAGCACTGCCAGCGGACACATTTCAATTGTCATTATCGATAGCCAGACCTTGTGGCGAAGTTGTCTCATTCGGACCTTGCGAGGGGATCTTCCTGAAGTCGCCATCCACAACATTACCACATCGGATGGACTGGCTGGCATCATCGAGAAAAATATCAATCTCGCTGTTCTCAACATAGGAACCCGCAACCTGACTGATGAATGGGTTTCAGTAAATCTTGCCTACATTCACCAGTTGCGGCCAGAAACATCGGTCATGCTGTTGACCCAAATCGAGGAGGCATCGATAACCGATGCGACCGTTTCAGAAGTCGCCAGATTGGGGGTAAAGGGCTATACGACCAGTACAGCGCCAGTCGAGGTCGTCCTCGCAGCCATCCGCCTGATTCTCGCCGGTAGTTCTTACTACCCGCGATCGATGATCATCGAAGGGAACTCTGCGAATTCGGTATCGGATCCGTCTGAAAAGATCAATGTGCTGGCAATGCCCGCAGCCCATGGGAAGATCGATGAATCACTCGCGATAACCGAAGCGCCGATTTCCTTCACAACGCGCGAAAAGCAGGTGCTGGCGTCTTTGCGACGGGGGCTTCCGAACAAGATCATCGCCAGCGAGCTGGATTTGTCGGAGAATACGGTCAAGGTGTACATTTCGCAAATTATGCGGAAACTCAACGCGACAAATCGGACTGAGGCGGTGGTTTTTTCCCAAAAGTTTGCGCCCGCCGACACCAGCTCCATTCGTGCACCGGTGCCGCGCGGCCCAGTGCGATACGATCTCACTCGCTTCCGCGACGTGCTGGAAAGTGTGGCCTGACCACTTTGCAAACTGACGTATGAACGCAAAAGCTGTTCGGCATCCGGTCAATCGTCAAAGGTCGAAAAGCATTCGACTTCATAGCCGTGCATCAGGGGCCTTGCTGGTGTGGCGCTAGTTTCGAGAGTATTCTCATCGCCACGAGATTGGCCTGGTCGACTTCGCATGTGGGAGCTTATGCCCGGCCACTGCCCTCGGGAGGAGATCCGACTGTAATGGCGCGCTATGCCCACATTGCCCTTCTCGCCTTCACCGCTCTGGGATTGTTGGCTGGAATTGCACTGGCCGGGGAGCCTTTCGTCCCGAGCTGGATCAAGAATTTTCCCGCAGACAAAACGGTGGCTATAGAGATCGTTGCCGATTGGAACCAGGTCGAACGGTACCGCAGGGACAACATCCGGACCGACATTATCGACTTCAACGGATACTGGGGCGGGAACGTCACGATTATCGTCCCGGCCAATTGGTCGGTAGAGATCACGTTCATCAATGGATCGTTGTCTTTCCGGCATAGCCTGATGGTGACCAGGGTTTTTGCCCAGTCAGAAATGCCGGTGAAGTTGACGGCCAAGGATGCTATCTGGGGCGCGTACACCGATCCGCCAGAGGGAATCAAAACCAATGAGCGTAGACAACTCAACTTTGTTGCTCAGCAGGCCGGAAACTATTTCCTCGCCTGTGCGAGGCAAACGCATCTGATGGACGGTCACTGGATCGGTTTCGAGGTGAGAGACAATCTCGAGCGAGCCGAGGCAGTCATCCATGACAACAAATTTCCGCAGGACCAGCCCGCCGGGACGCCCGTAGGCGCCTGCGAGCAGTTCTCTTCGGAATGTGGCGGCCCTGCGACTTACACATGCGGGAGCACTACCACGTGACATGCGCCTTGAGCAGGGCCTTGCGTCCCTCACCGTACGAGCAGACCAGGAGCCCCTGGCAGCCCGATACATAGTCTTTATCGAACAGATTGGTAACATTGAGATCTATGCCCCAATTGTCCTTCTTGTAGCCAAGTTTTAAATCGATTAGTGCTACATCCGGCACCTTAAGGGTGTTTTGCTGGTCCGCATAGCTTGAGCCGACATACCGCACGCCGCCTCCAAGCGAGAGCCCTTCAAGCGTACCATCGAGGAATGTGTATTGGGCAAAGAGCGAAGCCTGCACATCGGGGATCAAATAGGGTTGCTTGCCTATCAGTGTCGCATCGGCGTCGTTCTTCACCTCCATATCAAGGACAGTGAGGGCAGCCGTGGCCTTCCAGGCTTCGGTTAGATTGGCTTGGGCCTCGATCTCAAAGCCACGGGAATTGACCTCGCCAACCTGATATTGGGCGAAAAACGGGCCTGTCAGGACGTTTTCTTTCGTCAGGTCGAACAGTGAGGCAGTGATGAGACCGTCGAAGGCTGTCGGTCGATATTTTACACCAACTTCATATTGCCGGCCGGTTTCGGGTCTCAGGAAATCACCGTTGCTGTCCGTACCGATTTCGGGACTGAAGAAGGTCGTAATGCTTGCGTAAGGCGTGATGCCGTTGGCGAACTCATAGGCCAGGCCGGCCCGTCCGCTGGCCTGGCCATCATGCGCATCATATGCCGGGGTTCCTGTCGCATCGGTGGTTACATAATCATAACGGCCGTTCAACGTGACGAGCCAGCCATCACCAAACCGCAGTTGGTCTTGCGCGTAAAACCCGATCTGGTGACGTTTCAATCGCTGGTCGATGTAAGGGGCAAACATTGGGCCCTGCGGTTCGCCATAGACCGGATCAACAGCGCTTATTGGCGTCGCGCCGCCGGTCGCCTGCACCTGGTCAATGTCGAAGTATTTGTATTCTGCACCGAACAGAAGCGTGTGCTCGACGGCGCCCGTCGCTACCGTCCCCTCGAGTTGATTGTCGACGAGGAACGTGTTGACAGTCGTATCATGCTGGAAATTGATCCGTGAAAGATTGTAGTCCGTACCTGTCGGTTGATTGGAGAAAGGATTGTATCCGAATGGGTAGAGCTGATGTTCCCGGACATTGCCGTAGCCGTAGCGAAGATTCTGCCGCACGGTCCAGTCATTATCGAACGTATGTTCCAGCTCATAACCGATGGAAGCCTGTTCACGATCATACTCGTCGAGTGACGGTTCCGTGAAATTGGCTTTCCGGTCGATCTTCCCAAACGGAGCATCAACTACAGTACCATAGTAGGGCAGGAAGCTGCCGCCGTCGTGAGTCAGATCGAGATGCGTATAGTTGGCCAGAATGGTAAATTTGGTTGCCTCATCCGGCTTCCAGGTGATGCTGGGCGAAATGACACCGAGGAAATCCTGCGAGAAATCAGTGTAGTTGTCACCGCCCTGGATCTTACCATTGATGCGATAGTCTACTGTATCGGAAGCCTTGTCGCCAATGTCGAAGCCAAGATAGCCGTTGCCGTCGCTGTTGATTCCCGTTTCCATGTAACGCAGGCGCTCGCCGGTCGGACGCTTGCTGATGTAATTGACAATGCCGCCCGGATTGCTCCCGCCATAAAGAACGGAAGCCGGACCTTTCAAAACGTCGATACGTTCGATACCGAATGAATCAATGAAGAAGCCGCCGAAGCCAAAACCGAAATTCTGCAATCCATCGAGGTATGTCCCCTTCTGTGTTGCATCAAATCCACGGATGTAAAGCCAGTTTGTGTCATTGTCGACGCCGAAGGGTTGCGCGAAGACCCCCGCGCTATAGCGCAAGGCCTCATCAATCTTTTGCGCGCCCTGATCATCCATCTGTTCCCGGCCTACAACCGAAACCGCCTGCGGTATTTGTTCGATTGGAGTGCTCGTCTTGGTACCGATAGCAGAGCGCCTGGCGACAAACCCCTGAACCGGGCCTGTTGCCGAATCCGATGAGTTGTTACTTTCGATCACAATTGTGTTCAGCTGGATGGAGGGTTCCGTACTTTGTGCCCTTGCGCCAGTCTGTGACAAAGCCACCAGCGCTGTCGTCCCACTCAGCAGAACCAGTGCCGTCGATCGATAAATACCACACATCGCAATCCCCTTGCAGAATGAGCCAAAAAGGCCCGGACAGGCGCGTCCCGGATTGCAGAAAATCCGTTCCTTCACACCAGAGTATAAGTTGAGTACATATATCAACTTTTGCGTTTGGGATTGATTGTTCTGGTTGTCTTTTGAATGTTTTTGGGCCGTATTTGGATCGCCGCCCTCCCCGGGCTCAAGCCTGCTGATCGCGTTGCCAGACGGCGGGCGTGACGCCGACAACTTGTTTGAAAACGCGCGTAAGATGTGCCTGGTCTGAAAAGCCCGCAGCTGAGGCAACACTTGTCAACGACAAATCCGACTTTGTCAGAAGCACCTGGACCTTCCTGATACGCGCGCGCATTTGCCATTGATGCGGGGCCATTCCCGTAGATGCCTTGAATGCATGGCTGAAGTAGGATTGTGACAGCCCGGTCAGTTGCGCGAGCTCCAGAAGACGGATGCTGCGCAGGCAGTTGTCTTCAATAAAGCTTGTAACTGATCGCAATTGCCGCGGAGAGAGCTGACTGCGCTGCCGCTTTTTGGTTTGGCCAATACGAAAGAGCTCGATAAAGAGTGCAGTAGCAAGCCCGTCGCCATAGAGTTCGTGCAACGGCTGGTCGTTAAGACATTCATCGGCGATCAGTCTCGCGAGAGCCGCGATGCGCTCATTGAAAAACATCAGCCGCGGCACCGTTAGCTGTTCCTCAACAAGTTCGTCGGCAAAGCGGCGTTTGAGTGCATTCACGTCGAAATGCAGATCGAGATGACGTAAATAGTCGATATTGTGAACCCGGCCCCATATCGGCAGACCTGCAGGTATGTAGCTCATGGGGTGCTGGTTGCCATCCAGGCTCGGGCTGCGGGAGGCGCGCTCCAACCCGATATTGAACGTGCCGGATCCGGCTTTGTCGAGTGTTACGAACAAACGCGGATGTTCCGATACATATTCTCCGCCAGCATATGGTGCGCACCTGACCGACCAGACGTCGGCAATCACGCCGGTCCAGGATCGCCACTTCAGATCCTCGACGACCGTCACACCTTCGACGCGGCTCGTCATGCGTGGATGAAATGTCATCCCCTGTCCTTTTGCTTCCTATCCTTCAAATCCTCGTCTCCAGTACGAGACGACGAGATGCTCCTCGCGTTTAAGTTTGCGGTCCTTGCGCAAATTGCTGCGAATGGCTTTGAATGCAGAGAACTCGCAACCCGCCCAGGCAAAAATGCGAGAGCCGTCGGTTGGGAACTCAACGGCCTCGACCGCCTGTTGCAGAAGGGATGTTGTTCCCGCGGGCTCCCCCTTGCGATGCAGCCATTGGAGATCGACATCACAGGAACGGGTGAAAGCCTGTTCATCAAACTTGCTGTCGACTTCGATGCGGACAGCTGCCCTTGCCTTTGATGGCAGTCGTTCAAGGATGCGACCGATCGCCGGAAGTGCGGTCTCGTCGCCAACCAGCAGATACCAATCTGCCTCTACAATGTCGCCACCGCCCGGTCCGGTCATACCGACGAGATCTCCTTGAGCAGCGTTAAGCGCCCATGTCGAACCCGGTGTTCCATCGTGAATGACAATATCTATGTCAACCTGACCTTGCTCAGCATCGATGTTGCGAATTGTATAGGCGCGCGACGCAAGCTTGAAATCGCCTTCGGGCCAGACAGGACGCCCGTCCTCACCGGTCACGGGCCATTGTGGATCATCGATACCCTTTGGCGGGAACAGCAGATTCACATGCAATCCGCCATGTTCGAACCGGCGGAGATCTTTTCCCTTGAGGGTTACACGCCGCATATGCGGCGTTATATTTCTGGCTGAAACGACATGCATCTCGCGAAAAAACGGTGGGCGGCTACCGGCAGCAGCACCATCGCCTACCCAAACGATTTTCGGGCTCTCTCCTTGTGCGACCTCCACGACATGATTGGCAATGGCATACTTCATGTAGGCCAATCCAGTTTCGTCTTCGCCTTCGGCCAATAAGAAAAGGCCCTGGTGGTCATCAGCCCTGATTGTTGCACGGCCGAACGAGAGATAAATTTTTCCCTTGCGACCAGACCTTTTAACGGCGCCATGCTCGGAAAAATGATCCATCAACCTGTTAAGATAATCCTCCGGCGTCGAGACAACTACCCGCGCCGTCGCGCTCAAACGGATTTGCGGCATTTCAACCTCTGGCGAACGTGATCTTGAGGTACCGACAAATTTGTTGATCGGAACGTCACTTGCCTAACCATAATAATATGACAAATCAAGTCATATTAAACGGGATGCGCTTTGCGCCTCGTTCGCCGGCATCGAGTGAACCACGCGTAGCCGGCATGAAAAAAGCAAGGCCTGATGCCAAGGTCACAGAGCAAACAGCAGTGTCGGCGGCAGGGAGGCCGCATTGCGTGCTTTCGCGAAAACCGGTGCCCGCGATGTCGGCTATTGGTTCGCGCTCGTAACAGCGCCGGTAAGGTTGCCATCGCCAGGGTCGGGCACGACAAACCTGCTCCGCATGCTGGCCTTCTCAGCGCATCCAATCCATCGGTCGCAAGGGCGCGCCCGCAGAATATCGCGCGAAGCTTATGGGACTTGCTCGCGGCACGGCACTTTCCCGGCTGGTCAAACCGGCGACAGCGGGCTCGATCAATGCGTCGATGTCAGCACCTTCAGTGGTGCATGCTTTCAGCAGCCAGTCGAGATAGTCGCGGGTCTCCTCGCCGTTTGGCTCTCGCGCAGCCACCAGAAAAACGCTCGTTTTTCTGGTGGCCATTCCGCTTGCATTTGAACATGAGAGTTCCATTGATAATTGTTTACAGCATTCAGGTATGCCCGAAGCCTTCCGTGCTTTTGGCCGACAAGATCAGGCTGATGTTCTTCGACTTGCATTTGGAGCATTTGAGTTTTGGCGAGAGGTCTTTGTGCATGCTGCTATGATCGCGGCCAAGCTTTGTGGCCAGGTATTCCAGATCAAGTTTTGAATAGTGCCGGCACTTCGGATTGTTGCAGCAGGCCCGAAGCATGTGATCGGTGTCGATCAATGCGCCAATCGTGTCGAGGGACATCACCACAGCTAGACCTGCACCGCGCGCCAGACGGTTCGCTTCTTATGGACCCGATCGCGGTCGTCCTCGAAAGGCGCGACCTCGCAATCCACGACATCACATTCCCGGCAGCGAAATTTCAGGCTTTGAAACGTACAGCCATGCCCATTAACGTTCGCGAGGTCGCTGGCCACGAAGAAGCCAACCTTCTCACATTTCCGGCACGTCACGCGTACCAGCATGCCGTGTCGCGCCGCCTGCCCCAGAGTTTTCAGTGTTCGAGTCATGTGAACAAAATGAGAACGTATTCCCAATTCGTCAAGGGAATAAACCCCGGGGGCACTTGCGAACTACCCGAGATCAGCTAGCATTCGGGGGAGTGTAATTATTGGTTTTCACTATGAGCCGCGAAATGACAAAGAACCTTGCCTTTGCCCTAATCATTCGCGGCGTGTTGTTTCTGGTTGGATTGGTTCTGGCGTCAATGATCGCCGCTGTTGGCCCATTAGCGGTGATAATCACATGAGGACGCTGACGCCCGTGTGCTCCCCGCCATTGCCATGGTTTTGATTATTTTCACGGAAATGATTGCTGCGGCACTCCGGCGCGAATGGGACAGAAGCCAACGAGGCTGGCTTAACGGGGCGTGGGGAACGAAAAGCCGCGAGTGCTTGGGAACCGTTGTTTCTAGAATGCGTTGGTCCTCCTCTATGAGGAGAGACAAATGGGCAAAGACGAACCGAGCATTGAGGAGCTGCGGGTAGAACTGTCGAATTTGCGAGACGACTTGGCGGTGATCGAAAGCAGTGCAATCTTCTTCATCGGCTCGACTGGCAACCAAGACGCGATCGATTCCATCAAACGTAGGATTGCTGAAATAGAATCCATCCTTGAGCACGATGACGAATGAGCGATGATCCGATCCGTCTACAAGGGCAATACCCTGCACATCTGGAGAAAGCTCGGGCGGGGCTGTTTGAACATTACTGCATGCATCCGGACTGCAAGGCATGGGGCGCATTTGGCTTTGAGAAGCGTTATGGTCAGGAATGGTATTGCAGCGAGCACAAAGAACACGGTGAGAGCTGAGGGGCACTCTGCCATGTCCAGCGACTTGGTAATCACATTAGCCAAATAGGAACAGATCTTCGAACGGATTAGAATGGTCTCAGGGGACGCTCCGATTATGGACGTTTAGGAGGACCATGCTAACTCGTCGAGGTCTGCGTGGAGCCATACTTGTGGCTTCAGCTCGGCTGGCCATTGTTGTTTTAACGCTTGTTTCTACCAACGCAGAACCGCAATCGGCTCCTGCACTCACGGCTAAACTGAAAATGGTTTGCGGTCAGTCGGATGTGATCTGGAAGTATATTGTGAACGTGATGGGTAGAAAGAAAGCCACCATGAACAATGGCAATCGTGGCAGACAGGGTGAATCGATTCGCCACTTTCTGCTCTACCCAGACAACAGCTGGTTCTGATCTACGACTTCTTTATACGCGGACGCCCACGCGAAGAAGATCAAGCCTGCATTGTGGCCAGCGGTTCCCAAGAGACAGCCTACAAATCCACAAATCTATTGGTCTATGAACTTCCTAAAGAGTGGATGGGTAAGCGCTTAAAGGACGTTCCGTCGCCGATGCTAGATGGGACACGCGTCATTTATTAGGGCGGTTCGCCTACAAGGATGGCGTTTTAGCCCTAAAGGACTAGTGCCGTAACGCGCGCCGCTCTGCTACCGTACTGTGACCATGGGAGAAGACTACAGGCCATTCAAAATCGTATCGGTCCTGCGCAATGGCTCATCAGTAGGCATCACGTCTGC
The DNA here is from genome assembly GCA_963777425.1 of uncultured Alphaproteobacteria bacterium. GTDB lineage: Bacteria > Pseudomonadota > Alphaproteobacteria > Rhizobiales > Rhizobiaceae > Phyllobacterium. Next base: position 355,166 of record CAVZQS010000005.1, read on the forward strand.
CTACGATGCTGCGGTATACATGCTGGAGAAATGGCCGGATGAGGATGGTCCAAAAGCCAGGCTGGCACGCCAGATCTTGTTGAGCTGTCTCGCTGGTGAATGCTCGGCCGCGGTTGCCCGTGTGGCATTCGTCGAAGCCACGAGAGAGGCGGGGATCTTGGTTGAGACGATACCGCGGCCACCACCGACTGGAAAACTGCAACGGTGGCATAACAGCAACTCTCGCCGCCGAAAATCCTAAGGCCCAAAGTTTTGGGTTTGATCCGCCTCCTCTGTTGATACACAATCGACGTAAGGGAGGAATGAGGATGAGCAATATATCTACTGTATGCGCACTTTTGGGTCCAGGCTTGGCGGGCGTAATAGCGCTATTCTTTTTCATCGTTATGAAAGAGCGCAGATCAAAGGCAAGGCGGATACTTCAATAACAACCCTATTATCACGCCTAACGTAGAAAGCCCGCCAACCGGATTGTAATGATCGACTGATCGAAATGCTTGGGCGGAAGAGCCTAAATCCATACGGGATTTGCCTATTCGTCAATGACGAAGATGCCCGTGCGCGGAAATCACTTGAGCAAGAACCGAGCGATCGGCAAGAGTGTTTACCGGCTGAACCAACCGATTGAAATGTCCAGGACTCCTAGAAAGAACAACGTGGATAGCGCCAGAGACGCATGAAGGCAAGAGAAGTCAGATTGCGTCGAGGGAAAGGCCAGGGTGTTCGAACATCGCCTCACCACGGTGTGCGCAATAAATGAGTGAATCACCGCCACCCAAACTCACCTACCCCGAACACATGGAGAAGGCTCCAGCCGGACTGTTCGAGCACTACTGCATGCATACTGCAAGTCGTGGGGCGTTCGGCTTTGAAAAAGCGCTACGGCCAGAATGGTACTGCAGCGAGCATAAATCAGATGGAGAAACTTGACGCGACCGGTACGCTATCCGATCAATTGCAGTTCCGACGGAAAACAATATAGTTAAAATTGGAAATACCGAATCGGAGGGGCTGTGGGCAAAAAACTCGACAACAAACTTGAATGCCCCAAATGCCAGACGATTTATCTTACCCTCACACAAAACGTAGGACCGAGGACCCCCATCCATTGCAGCTCTTGCGGCGCCTACCTTGGGACGTGGATCGAACTTGAGTCCGATTTCATCGGCCAGGGCGGGGAAAGTGGCGTGTTCGAGATGAACCAAGGGCAGATCATTCGGAAAGATTGAAGCCGCCGGAGGACTTCAGCAGGGCTCAGCTCCCGCCTCATGCGCTTTCTCGGCTACCAAGGCATCGATTGCTCGCCTCACCTCGAACAGACCCCACCCCGCCGTGAGCGCTTCCTGGTAAACGTTGAACATGTCCTTGGATGGAACCTGATCCAAAAATCGCTCTCGTAATGCTTCCAGGCATTCTTCTTCCCGGCCGTCATAGATGTCGCGATATCGTGGAGATGGAATACTCATGACGATCCTCCTCAAAACGACTCACAACGTTGACGAAGGGAATGGGGTTCCAAGGCATCACAGCTGAAGCGGCTCAGGACCGCTACGGCGCTTGACGCCGTTGCGATAACAACAGCGCCTAACCAACAATCTGTGGTTCCTGCCCTATTTTATACCCATCAAGTTCTTCAGCTCAGAAACTTTTTTCATGCAACCTTGTTCATCGCCTGCCTCGACCATCTTGCGTGCTTCGGCCATCAATTGACCAATCTGCTCAGTCTGGTTCCCGGATGGCTGATCCGTGACCTGTTTTTGGTGTGGTGAAATTGCTTCCACAGCGCCGGTTGTCGACCCGGTGCTTTCAGTTCCGCTGCTCTGCTGTTTGCCCGGCAATACTTCCTCTTGATGCTTAGTGGCAGGCATGCCCGAATTATCGGTCGCCGCTCCCGTCTCGGCGGTTACAGCCGGTTGCTTTAGATTGTTCAGTTCTTCCTGGCAGGCGGCGACCGCAGGGGCAGCAAAGCAAAGCGTGGCCGCTGCAATTGTGAAAAGTCGAATAAACATTTGAACCTCCCTGATAAACGAATTCTTCGCCCCATAGGAAACGATCTCCTGCCCCAGGAGGTTCCTGCGAACTAATCGGACCACAATGAATGCTCCGCCGCGATAGAATTTGGCGAATGACAGCCCCGCCATGACAGCGGCAACGAGAAATTTCGAGTACGACAGCTGTGAAAAGAGCAAGGAGAGACGCCAGCAGCGATTGCGGCTTGGCAGGCTCGGGGGTGGCGGGAATGGATACCTTCGCCATATTCCTCCGCCTTGAGCAGGGCATCTGGCGGGTTCGACTTGGATTTTTATCGTCGATGCTACCGGCTGGCGTTGCAAGCCCGGTTAATAGCGAAAGTGAGACTTGGTCTGTTAGCTCCCAATGGCGGGCCAAGTCTATTTTCAGCGCCTCTTTTATGGCTCAGACGCGTTTTGCCGCGGTCTAGCTAGTTCGATGTATTAGTCGGAACGTGTCCTGGCTGCAGGCATTGAGTACATGTCGGGAGAGCCCAACCCCGGCAGGGGCTCGGTGCGATCTGCCGGATTCGCCTGCCATGCGCCGAGCCTCACGTATTTGGAACTCAACACTGGTGATTTGAGTTTTTCCAATTCGAGATAGCATGGGCGAAATCCAGAAACTATCTCGATCGGGGCTCAGTATCGTCCATGACGAATGGCATGCTGGGCCTCACTTGGCATGCGTTTTTTAGCAGCCGCACTTGAACACACCGGGAGGTTTTAAATGAGATGGAAAAAGCGCTGGGTGTCGCCCTCGCCATCTTTCTCGTCTTTTTGATGATCTACTTGGCTGTGCATTTGGTGGGTTGGGCGTTTTAATCGTCCAACCGTTACCACGCTCTGCTCTCCAGACCTTTCACATCGCTCCAATTGCCACCACCACTCCGGCCGAGCTTTTGAGATTCGGCAATTGATGTAAATTTGAGTAAATCGGCGTACAATGTTTTCGCTGGTCCCCTCTCCTTAGCCAGCCGAGGCTTGGCCGAAGCTAGTCTTCCCCCCGTACGCATGAGGCCAAGCCTCACTTGGGGGGAACTAATCCCGATAAATACGCTCGCCGAAGAGCCGATCCCGGCGTAGGTCATAACATTATCTTGTGTTCGACACAGGGGGCAGGTTCATTTTGAAAAGTTCGGCACTATCCTTAAAAGGTAGTCAAGCAATGGAAGAATGTATGAGCAAGCAATTCAGGTGGTTGAATCAACCTTCTACTGTCAGCGGCAACGCACGGGAATTAAAACTCGCCACCAGCGAAAATACCGACTTCTGGCAAGACACATTCTATGGATTTCAACGCGACAACGGCCATGCCTATCTGACACCTGTCACAGGTGATTTCACCGCCAGTGTCTCTGTTCGGGGTGATTATCGGCAGCTCTACGATCAGGCCGGCCTTATGCTGCGAATTGACCAACACAACTGGATCAAGTCCGGCATAGAGTACACCGACGGTTTGATGCATTTCAGTGTGGTTGTTACAAATCGCGCGTCGGATTGGTCGGTCATTCCACTGGTCAATTCGAGCACGGACGACGAGGTCTCGGTGCGGGTGACGCGCCATGACGATGCGGTTCGGGTGCAATTTTCGATCAATGGATCGCCGTGGCAATTGGCCCGATTGGCACCGTTTTCCAGCGCTGACGCATCAGTGGGACTTATGGCATGCTCGCCGGAACGAGGCGGTTTCGAGGCCGTTTTTCGCAATCTCGATGTCGGTCCCGCCATCGCCCGCAATCTGCACGACTAGGCGGCTTTAGCTTCCAAACAGTTCTGGTCGTTTTTCGCGCAGATGCATGAGAAGTTTGCCCATCTGCAATATATGAGCCTCCATTGTCCTGGCAGCGCGGTCGGGATCCTTCTCGGCAATCGCCGTGACGATTGCTTCGTGCTCGACCAGGGTCTCCATCATCCGGGTCTCGTAATGGAGCAGAAGTCGTCTGACGCGATCAATCTGACTCCGCTCCTTGGAGGCGATTTCGCGTAAGCCCACCAGCCCGGCAGCGTCACAAATCATATCGTGCAGCGCTTCGTCGAGTTCGTAGAACTGTTCGAAATCCACTCGATCGGCGGCTTTGCGCTGGCGCTCCAAATTCTGTCGAAATCGTGCGATCGTTTCAGGCGTACTGCGTTCGGCTGCCCGACGTATGGCTGCTGTTTCGAGGGCCAATCGGACAAATTGCGCGGTTTCAATCTTGTCCAGCCAAAGTCTTGCAACAAAGGTTCCTGTCTGCGGGTAAATCTCGACCAGATCCCTCATCGGCCAACCGGTTGATTGCATCACTTACCGGCGTACGCGATACTCCCAGTTGCGCAGCAACTATTTCCTTGCGAATGGCTTCTCCTGGCGACAATTGCGACGAAATGATTGCTTGTCGCAGGATCGTATAGACTTGGTCCTTGCGGGTGACCGAGACGACTTTCTGCTCCTTGAAGCTCTTGCTCGAAGACCGAACCTGCAACATTTCCCCCAAATACGGTTCCAGGATCACAAATCGATCCAGGTTTAGACCGGTTGACACTGATCGAATAACATCTAACATGTTACACGCTAACTGGAAAGAATGTTTTGGGAGGAGCATTTTGGATAGTCAGTCCCCTGTTGTGTCGCTGCGCGGGATCAGCAAATCCTTTGCTAACGTTGAAGCGCTGCGAAGCATCGATCTCGACATTCATGCGGGCGAAATCCACGCAGTCATGGGTGAGAACGGCGCAGGCAAATCGACACTCGTCAAGGTCCTGAGTGGCGTTCACCGCCGAAGCGGCGGACAGATGACCGTTCGTGGGCGTGAGGTTGACTTTGCGTCGCCAAAGGAGGCCGAGCGCTGTGGCATTGCCATTATCCATCAGGAACTCAATCTTATTCCAAGCCTGAGCGTATCGGAGAACATCTTTCTGGGACGCGAGCCGCTTAAGGGCGGCTTGTTTGTCGATTATGCGGAAATCGAAGCGCGAAGCGCCGAAATCCTCGCCAGGTTCGGGATTGATATCGATCCGCGCGCCGACGTTGAGAATCTACGTGTGGGCGAACAGCAACTGGTTGAAATCGCCCGGGCGTTGTCTTTGAGTGCGGATGTGCTCGTTCTTGACGAGCCTACCTCGGCCTTGTCCGAGGCTGAAGTCCGCAGGCTGGCCAGTTTCGTTCGCGGGCTGGCCCGTCAAGGCGTGGCAATCGTTTATATTTCTCATCGCATGAGCGAAGTTTTTGCCCTTGCTGACAAAATCACGGTGTTGCGCGACGGCAATTTCATTGCAACCCGGCGGTCGGGCGACATCAGCGAGCGGGACGTCATCCGGATGATGGTCGGGCGCGAACTCAAAAAGCAGGAAGGCAAATCATCGGTTTCCGATAACCCGGTTGTTCTTTCGGTACGCAATCTCGGTTTGCAAAGGCCAAATTCCCGCGGGCGAATCCACAGCGTTGTCAATGACGTGAGCTTCGATGTGCATGCTGGTGAAATCCTTGGCATCGGCGGATTGCTCGGCTCCGGCCGGACCGAAGTGCTCGAGCTTGTTTTTGGTGCGGCAACCGGTAAACGTGCCGGTGAAATCGAGCGGGCGGGCGTGAGGTCCAATGCCCAAACCCTTACGCCGCGGCGATCTGTCAGCAAGGGCATCGCATTCCTGACCGAGGACCGGAAAGGAACCGGGCTTCTGATGCATGCCGATATTCGCTCGAATGCCGTTCTGCCTTCCCTCTCCCGGCTCGCGCCACTTGGCTGGATCACCCGGCTTCAGGAAAAAACCGTTGCCAACCGGATAATCCGGGCGATGCGCGTGCGCTGCCAGGGGCCGGAGCAGAAGATCGACGAATTGAGCGGTGGAAATCAGCAAAAGATCGTTCTGGGAAAATGGCTGGAAACAAGACCAAGCGTCGTACTGCTTGACGAACCAACGCGCGGCATCGACGTTGGTGCGAAGGAGGAAATCTACGATCTGCTCAAGGAACTCGCCAATTCGGGCGTCGCGATCATAATGGTAAGCTCGGAATTGCCGGAACTTCTCGCGCTTTCCAATCGTATCCTTGTGATGTGCGAGGGCAGTGCAACAGGCATTATCGAGAGTCATGAGTTTTCTGAAGAGCGGGTGATGGAGCTTGCGACACCGTCGGGTAATGCACTCACGGGAGAGGCTGCATGAGCCATACGAGCGAGCAGATCATGCGATCATCGAACGGCATGGAACGATTGAAAGGCGCCTTGAAAGCTACCAAGCTCTATTGGGGCCTCGCTCTGCTGTTCCTCGTGGGTGTTCTTTCATCTCCCGTCTCATCGAAAGGCCATAACATCTTCCTTTCATTTGGAAATCTGTCAGATGTGTTCAGGCAGATTTCCGTGACCGGCATCACCGCTGTCGGCATGACTCTGGTGATCCTGATTGCCGGGATCGACCTGTCGGTTGGTTCGGTTCTGGCATTGGGTTCCGTTGTCTGCGCCATGCTCCTGACCAACGAGGGATGGTCTGCTGCCCATTTGCTTGGCGTACCTGCTGTATTTCTCCTGTCCTTCCTGCTCCTGTTCGGGGTTATCGTCTTTGCCGTCAAGGTTCAAAGGACCGTCTTGAAAGGAGCGGATTCGAGCGAGCCTGGCATGTCAAAGGTTGCATTGATTATGGCCCTTGTTGCAGCCTTCGCCATCGCGCTTTGGGTGGCATCGAGCTCCGATAGCAAGGCCGGCGTTCTGCTTGTTCTTCTCGTCGTTCCTGCCGTGGGATTCATGCTTGGCGTGGTGAACGGCGTCATCATTGTCGGCGGACGGTTACAGCCGTTCATCGTGACACTCGCCATGATGGTCGCAGGTCTTGGACTGGCGCGACTGACCGCAGGTCAGAACACTGCCGTGTGGCCCGTGTACACGGGAAGCAACGCAACCGAAGATTTTGAAGCTTTGCGTTCGTTGATACTCGGCATCATTCCTGTTCCGGGCGTTATCTTTGCAGGCATCATTGTTCTGTTCTGGGTCATACTCAAGTTCACCAAATTCGGCCGCTATATCTATGCCATCGGTGGCAATGAAGAGGCCGCCCGGCTGGCCGGTGTTCCGGTCTGGCGAGTCAAGATTACCGTCTATGCCATTTCCGGTTATCTCGCCGCGCTGGCCGGCATTCTGTATGTCGCGCAATATCGGCAAGGAAAGCCCGATGCAGGGATGGGGCTCGAGCTGGATGCCATTGCAGCGGTCGTCATCGGCGGCACCAGCCTCATGGGCGGCAGAGGCTCAATGATCGGAACGCTGGTCGGCGTTCTGATTTTCGGCTTTCTCAGTAACATTCTCCAACTCAACAATATCGACAGCAACACCCAGCTCGTCCTGAAGGGCATTATCATCGTTGTGGCGGTCCTTCTCCAGGAACGGCGTTCGAGCGGGTGGCTGTTCTTTCTGTCTCAACTTAGGGCACGCAACACACCCGGGAAATCCGTGTCGAACGAGCGGGTCGATCCGTCAAGGCACGGCGAATGATTGGCGCAAACAAGAAACACAAGGGAGAGAGAAATGAGGATCACTCGCAGACAGTTTGCTGAATGGGCAATGGCTACAGCCCTGATCGGACCAATTGCATTCAACGCTTCAATTGCCGTGGCAAAGGACAAATATGTCATCGGCTTCAGTCAGACGACGACTGTCGAGCCATGGCGAGTTCAATTCAACAAGGATCTTGAAGCTGAGGCCAGGAAACATGCAAATGTCGAGCTATTGGTTGCCGATGGTCAGGACAAGACGGAAAAGCAGGTTGCAGATGTCGAGAACTTCATTCGGCAAGAGGTCGATGCGATCCTGATTTCGCCCAAGGAATCGGCCGGTCTCACCGGTGTGGTCGAGAAGGCCATGGATGCCGGGATCCCGGTCATCGTGCTGGATCGGAATGTGGATACCGACAAGTTCACCCAGTGGATCGGCGGTGACAACGTCGTTATTGGCGAGGCGGCAGGTAAATATGCCGTCGATCTGCTCGGCGGGAAGGGCAAAGCCAAGGGTACGGTCGTAGAGATCTGGGGTGGCCTCGGAACACAGGCCAGTCATGACCGCAGCAATGGTTTTCATAAATTCACCGATACCGAGCCTGGCATCAAGTACCTTCTGGACAAGCAGTCCGGCGACTGGAAGCAGGATCAAGCCTATAACATCATGGCAACGGCCCTGCGCAATCATGAAGACATAACTCTGGTCTACGGCCACAATGATCCTATGGCCTATGGCGCTTATCTCGCAGCAAAGGACGCGGGCCGCGAAAAGAATATACTTTTCATCGGTGTGGATGGGCTGCCGAATGAAGGTGTTCAATGGGTGAACAAAGGTGAACTCGCCGCCACGTTCCTCTATCCCACACCGGGTGCGGAAGGCTTGCGCCAGGCCTTGAAGGTGCTGGCAGGTGAGAAGGTTGAAAAGAAGATCGTTCTTGAAACGCAAGCGATCACCAAAGAAAATGCTGCCGCAATATTGAAGGCCAACGGCCTGTAACGGCTAAAAGAAAGAGAGAGTTGCGTATTCGCGCAACTCTCAAGGGCAAAGCAGGCAAGGCCAGGCCCAACGTCGCTACGGACCTCGTGATCTTGTCGCCGCGGGCCTGGTCCGAGGCTTGAGCAAGATGACAAAAAGCAGGCCAATGACGATGATCGCCGCACCCTGGAGATGATAGGGTTGCAAGTGCTCACCAAGGATGAAGTAGGCGAGCACGGCAGTAAATATCGTCTGGAGGTAGAGGAGCACCCCGGCCCGGGCTGCACCCAGGGCTTCGACGCTCCAGTTGAAGAGGTAATACATCAGCGCCCCGCCGGGGATCGCCACATAGGCCAGTGCAATGAGCCCGCTGCCGTCAAGCGCCGAGCGTTCGTCGGAAACAATCTCCCAAAGGTAGAAGGGCAGCGCAGTAAGCGCTGCAGCGCCGAGCAGCAATACCAGGAGCGGAAGACGCTCCGACTCGAATTTCGCGCGGCGGAGCAGAACAGCATAAAGGCCGAAGCAGAAAGCCCCAGCGACAATCCACAGTTCGCCGGGATTTACGTCGAGCCGCATCAGCACCGCCGGGCTACCCTTGACGACGATCACTACGATCCCGAGGAACGCGATGATCGATCCGATCACCTGCCAGGTTCCCATCGGCTCACCCAGGATGAAACGGGCGAGGATCATGGTAATGATCGGGATCAGGGCCATGATAATGCCGGCCGTGGTAGCGTCGGCATATTCGAGACCGGTGAAAACCAGACCTTGGCAGATCGCGAGCCCAATGCCGCCGACGAGGAGCAATTCGAGCGGACGCGCACGCACAAGTGCGGTCATAGCACTGAAATGGCCGCGCACAATCGGAATCAGGATTGCCCAGGCGATCAGCACGCGCCAGAAACAGAACGCCCAGGGGGGCATTTCGGGAGAAACCCATTTTGCGGCGATATAGACGCCGGCCGACAGAAGCCAGCAGAGGACCGCCACGGAATAGGCGACCGCAACTGAATTGCCTGCCACCTGCTCCGTCCCCACCACGCCGCTGTGGACTGCCAGGACATTTATCGCCATGACTTCAGTTATGCCACAGTTCCGGTAACCTGCACAGACGATCGCGTGGCCTCGGATGACAAACCGGGGCGCCCTGGGACGCCCCGCAGAGAAGTCTCAATGGTCACTCCGCGGTTGCTGCCTGCTTGATGAGGGCGGCACGGCCTGGGCCCAGAAACGCAGACGACATGGCTACCGGCCGTTTCAACGACGGTCGATCCGGCGCGTTCGGCCATTTTACGCTGCTCAGGCGGCGGGATCATGCGGTCGTCCGCAGCAACCAGATTGGTCGGCATGCTCCAGTTCGGTCACCGTGCCCGTGAGCGCTTCGACGCTCCATGGGACCTGAGCGTCCGCTATCAACGACGCGGTTGCTGCATCGACGTCCGCAGCGAAGGCGGCCGCGAACCTGGCCTTGTCGAGAAACAGGAAGCCATCGACTGGCGCCAGGATCGGGGACGGGAGGGGCGGGAGGATTGGCGATCAGCGACGAAACGGACTCGCCTTTGTCAGGTGCAAACGCCGCAATGTAGACGACGGCTTATCGGCTCGTCTGCCGGCATGGAGCGTGAGTAGCATCATTCGGATTTAAGAACGATCCGATCACACGGCTGCACCATCTGTTCGCTGGGCGCGCAACGCGGCGCGCCCCAATTACAACAATCCGAAATCAGACGACCTTGACGTCCTTGATCGCCTTCTCGACAGCCGACTTCACCGGTGCGGAGATTTCTTCAACGGCCTTGGTGGCAACAGCCTGGAATTCCTTGGCCTGACCGGAGATGGCTTCTGCCTGCTTGCGAACGAATGCGGTCTGCAGTTCGATCACTTCACCGAAGGACTTCACGCCGATCAGCGCTTCGATATGGTGAAGCTGGCTTCGGTGTTGGCGCGAAGCGCAGCCAAAGCCTTGAGCGAAAGAGCAGCAGCGTTGGACTGAGCGGTTTCGAAAGTGGTTTCGAGGGTCTTCTGGGCAGCTTCAGTCTGATCCTGGATCTTGGCATATGCTTCCTTGGACTGAGCAACGCCCTTCTCGGTGAATTCGCGTACCTGGTCGGTTACAGCGGTGGCATCAAAAGCGGGGATTGAGAACGCATCAGCAGTCTGTTTGGCAGTCTTGCTCATCGTAAGATCCTCTGTGCCGCAGCCGGTCTTTGCCGGCGCCTGGGTTGACTTCAAGTTTAAATACATTGATTTAGTACAATGGTTTATTGTGCAATGCAATATTTCAATTGCGTTGCACAATAAAAATCTTAAAGTCAAAACATGGAACCTGCTAATCGAGACTAACTCGGCTAACTATATTTGCTAGCCGAACAGGTAACCAGGGCCGCAACGGCAAACAGGACAACATGCTGGACGAGCCAGCCATGGCCGCCGACCTTAAACCAAACGGTCTCTGGAGATCCCGGGGCGGTTCATGCACTCGGCCCGCACCGTTCTTACCCAAGTGTAACTCTAATTCGTTCTTTCGGCCACCGATGATCAATTAAGGGGCAGTCGTACAGCGCCATCACTCCCTCTGCGTGCTTGCGACTACAATAGGCGGAGAATTTTTCGTGTTCCTCCTCGGGAAAGAGCATAAAGCTAACGTCTTTTGGGCCGAACTTGATGCTATGCGGTACTCTCCATTCCCGCTCCCAGTCGAACGGATAATTGGTCCTGAGGACGTCAATGAAAGGCACCAGAATCCAGATTGGCGCCTTCGGATCGTTCCATGACTGAGACATTAATTCCGCAACAGCCTCATACCTTTGTTCCATCGTGTAGAAGAGCGGTCCTCCCCCAATGCGTCCAATGAATTCTTTAGTAAATCCAAAACCGTAGGATCCCCGAAGTCGTTTAATTCGTGAGAGATTATAAATCGGTACTTCGCTCAGGCACACCGAATTTGGGCAATGGGGATAGTACCTGCCAACGCCAAACTTCGTTCTTGCCTCGATCTCACCGACAAGCAACATGCTTGCCATGTTGTGTGCTGAATCATTCTCCGGAGTTTTTTTGGTGAAGTGGACAACATAATCTGACATGTCTTCCCACTCGGGATCGTAACGCCTTCGTATCAGTTCACGCATTCAGGACTCCGGAGAACGTGCCAAACTCTCCTGAGTGTTATCACCTTCAAAACAATTTCTGGCAAACCCGATGTGTGGTTGTGATGGGGTTGACGACCTCCGACGGCATCGATGTGCCAGAATGAGACGTTGATCACCATTTAGAGGAGGCGTCCATGAAAGAGATTAGCGTTATCGGACTGGATTTGGCGATCAGGCCCATTGCTCTGACCCGTCATCGCCACGGCGCTGACAGCATTGGCACCGGCAACCGAGACGTTCACACGCGGACGTGACTTTGCCGCGTGGCTCGGGCTCACACCGCTGCAACATTCCACGGGGCGCCAAGCAGCGGCTTGGTAAGACTTCGAAGATGGGGGAACGAACCTTGCACCGCTTGCTCATCATCGGAGCCAGCACGGTTGTGCGGTGGGCGGCACGGAAGGGAGCTGTGGCGGCATCATGGCTGGCACGCACGCTCAGCCGAAAGCCACCGATGCTGGTGAGGTTTGCCCTTGCCAACAGAGCGAAATTGCAAAGCCCGCCGGTTCGAAAGCAATGCGACGAGGAACGTGGCCGAACGCACTTCGGGGGGGTGTGTGGAACGATGTGGCTCTTTGCGGTTCCGAATGCAGCGCCGATCCGGCGTTCAGCGTTTTGCACGAGCAAACTTACGATACCAGCCGGTGCCAGCGATGGTGTTGCGGTAGACCCTTTCTCGGTCATTTGCCTCTTCCTCTGTTTCGGCCCGAATCTCGCTGTCGATCGCTGCGTCGGCGCGGCGGAACGGGAAAACCTGCACCAGCGGCGTGCCCTTCTCGATGACGTGCACCCCATCGGGTCCAATCGGAAAAAACGGGAAATGGATGTGGGCCGAATAGGTGTCTGTGTCGACGATGCCTGCGACCGCTTCAAACACGCCGTTTGGCCGATTAAGAGGCGGCACGAACAGGCAACTCCATCCTGGTAGTGTGCGGATGGCCCAGTAATTGTGGAATTTCAGGGGCGGTCGCGGCGTGTTTGGATGACCGGTTATCTGCTGCGGGCTATGATTGCTGACCATTGTCCTGTCGAACTCCCAGCCGGAATCGACGGTCTTGCCTTCTTCCTTGATTTCGAGGCGCACCTCCGCAGCAAGGGGCAATATCCAGCCGGTGGAGAGAGCGTCGAGAAAGGGCATGCAACGCTTAATGGTAATGCCGTTGTCGCCCGCCCCGACATGCTCCATATCGATGGGCGCGATCTTGCGGAACCACTCGGGCAACACAGTCTTGGCCCGACGTGGTTCGGCGATGACGCCGAGATCCGACGGCTGGCAAAGAAAGCTGATTTTAGGCGAAGGCTTGATGAAGCCCGTTAGCATGGCCTTATCCTCCGGCTGAGCGGAACTGGGGCACTGGACCGGTGGATTCGTTACATGTCCGGCCGCAGCCATTTTTCATGCGACAGAGTGAGGGCCGGGCGGACCCGACCCTCCGTAACAAGCCGCCCATCAGCGCCAACGCCAGCGACCATCCCGATCCGAGCCGTTGGAATTCGAATTCGACGAGCTATTGGAGCTTGAGTTCGAGGAACTATTAGAATTCGAGTTCGAGGAGCTGTTCGAGTTCGAGTTCGATGAACTGTTCGAATTCGAGTTCGATGAACTGTTTGAGCTCGAATTGGACGAACTGTTTCCAGCGAACTGTTGCAATTTCTCCTCGGGTGCTTCAGCCATTCCAGGAAGCGCTGGCACGGTCTGCTGAGCCCGAAGGATGCTCTTGATGCCGCCGGTTTCGGCTGCGTCAGGCGCCGCGGCCGCCTGTGCACCGCCAGTCATCGCTCCAGTCGCGGCCGTGATCGCAAATGCGAACATTGGACCAATTTGATGACGAATTTTCATGATGCTATCTCCGTTTCTGGATCGCCGCTTGGTGCGACGGATCGTTTCCTTACGACCACCGAGAATAACGCAGAAACGGAGAAATAGTCCCTGCTTAGTGAGGTTCTATCCAACTTTTAACCTTCCTATAGCGGCACTATTACCTTCAAACGATTTGATGGGCGTTAAACATTATTTATGATCTTGATAGATATACAGTATCAGAAACTCTTCTAACTTGACTGACAATACCAATGCCGATCGACAGTGCGCGCCGGATGTTGTCACCAGACTTCCACGCTATCCTACAAACTGCTTCAAGCCGATATCACGTAGCCGAAGCCCCGCACGGTCTTGATGAGCGGCTTTTCCTCCAGGCAGTCAATCTTTCGGCGGAGGTAGCGAATGTAGACATCGACCACTTTCGTTTTCGGATCGAAACTCAAGTCCCAAACATTGTTAAGCAATCGGGTTCTGCTGATTACAGTGCCTGGATGGGACATCAGATAGGTGAGAAGCCTGAATTCCTTGGCCGTCAGGCCGATCTCGCGCTCGCCGCGCCAGACCTTCTTGCTGAGCGGATCAAGGACCAGATCGCCGACCTTCAACGTCGGGTCTGCCGTTGCACTGGGGCCGCGACGAAGCAGCGCTTCCATGCGCGCAATCAGTTCGTCGAAGGCGAAGGGTTTGGTCAGGTAGTCGTCTGCGCCGCCCTTCAGCCCTTCGACCTTGTCCTGCAGGCTGCCCTTGGCCGTGAGCATGAGAACGAGATTCTCGTGCCGCTCGCGTTGCAGAACGCGGCAAACTTCGAGGCCGTCGATCCCGGGAAGCACACGGTCGAGAAGGATCAGTGCATACGGGGTCTCCCGCACCATCGCCAGTGCACCCTCGCCGCTGTCTGCCAGGTCAACGACGTAGCCCTCAGCTTCCAGCCCGCGCTTGATGAAGCCGACGATGCGCTCGTCATCCTCCACTAATAAAATTCTCGACATGCGACACCACCTCCCTCCCCAGAAACTACCGCAGGAGCCGAATAACAGTTCCACGCAACAAGTGGTTACGATCCTCTGTCAAGGTTCCTCGGCGAGCCAACGGGGTAAGCCCTGCTTTATTCCGTTTTGGCTTTCACGCCAGACGTCGTTTTCGAGGCGACCTTGGCATCACCTGCGGTCATGCCTGAAGACGAGCTTGCTTCGGCGCAAGGAATGCGGACCTGGACCTCGGTAAATGACCCGACCTCGCTCGTGAGCGCAATTTCGCCCTGGTGCTTCTCGATAAGCCATTTCGCGATCGCCAAACCAAGGCCGCTGCCGGGCTGGCGCGAGGCCTTCGGGCTGCGGCCGCGGTAAAATCGCTCGAAGACTTTTGGTATTTCCTCGGCTGGAATACCCAAACCCCTGTCGCGCACGACAATCTCGGCATGTCCGCCCGCAACAGTCACGTTCAAGGTCACCGACCGATCGCGCGGAGAATATTTGATGGCATTGTCCAGAACTATGACGAGAGCCTGTTTGAGCCGCTGTGCGTCTGCAATGACCCACACCGGTTCGGACCTGTAGACCGCCTTGACCGAAACACCTTTGGAGCGCGCCAGGATTTCACCCTCGTGGACCGCATCGGCAATGATGGTCACGAGGTCGCTCCGGCGCGGCTCGAAGCGAATTGTATCTGTTTCTGAACGGGAAAGAAAAACCAGATCGTCGACGAGCCGGCCCATCTCCAGGCTCTGACTGACAATCCGTTCGAGCGCATCACGGTAGACAGCCTCGGGCTTTGAACCGTGGCGCAGCGGGATTTCCGCCTCACCGCGAAGAGCGGTCAGTGGGGTGCGGAGCTCGTGGCTGATATCGGCGAGGAACTGGACACGCAACCGATCAAGGTCGGTCAAGCGCTGGTTGGCGGCGGCGAGTTCCGCTGTGCGCGCCGTGACTTGCCGCTCAAGATCCGTTCGCGCGTCGAGCAGCCATTTGCGCTGGTCCTCCTGATTGGCTGCCATCGCGTTGAATCGCCGTGCGAGCGCGCCGAGTTCGTCGCGGCTGTCATAGCCGATCCGGTGGTCGAGTTCACCCCGGCCGATCGCCTCGGCGCCTTGGGTCAGAAGACCGATTGGGCGCATCAGTGACCGGGCGAGAAGGAATGCTGTGACAAAGCACAGTACCACGGCACCCAGCGCAAGCGCCGCTGTCATCCAGGTCAGGCGACGCCACAGCGCTTCTGCCTGCAGTTCGGTCCGCGCAACCTCTTCCGCCTCATCCCGCCGCGCGGCCTCCAAGATGTTTTGGAACTCGGCGTCGAACCGATTTTCGATCTCGCGACGAAAAACCCTGACCGCATCCTCCTGTCGCCCTTGGTTGCGCAGATCGATTGCATCGGAAGTTGCTTTGGTGATTTCGCCGTAGAGTGTTCGCATCCGCGTGATACGAAAGATTTCGTCCCCGCCATCCTCTTGTTCGCTGCTGCCCACCAGGAACTCGGCCTCGCTCCTGGTCAGCTTCTCGAGCTGATCGAATCCTGCCTCAAGCTCGGCGCGCGCACTATCGTAGTCGGGACGCTCGGGTTCGCCAATCAACAGGAACTCGGCGATCTGCTCGGAATACCGATTGGCGTTGACGGTAAGTGCGGTAACAGCTTCCAGTTGGTTGTTGGCCCATTGAACACGCTGCATATAGTAGTTCGTCGAGCGGATGGTGATGTAAACGATAGCGGCCATCATCAAGACTGACCCCACGACAATGAGCTGAAACACAAGAATGCGAGATCTGATGCCCATTGGTGTCCATCGGCGTTGAGAACCCGAAACCGGTCAGTTTCATGCAAGTTCAAGGCCTCGTTCACATGGCCGAGAACGCCATTGTGCGATCGGCGCTCAACCCGCGCGGATTGGTGGAATAACAGTTACACGACACCAAGGTAGAATGGAACTGAGACTACCAGACCGGCGATTAAAGATAGGGGAGAATCAGGTTAGAAATTGGAGAGAATTGCAGTGGTGCCGCGGGATTGTGATTGGCGGCAAACATCGATCAGCTCAAACAGCCTGTCGCACGGCATTTGGACTTAAGAATGCGCCGCGGTGGATCGAAAACCCTCTGTCGCGGACCGCGTCGCCCAACATCCCGACTGTCGAGGTGACTAAGCAGGAAAGGCGTGCCCATCACCACGCAAAAGTGGCCGCAGGGCTGTCACTACCGTTGCCGCCTCCATGCCCTCGGGATTGCCCCCAGGTCATGACAACGAAGGCGCCTGCCGGCCTGGTCACGCGTCGCGCCTCGCTGAGAGCCACGACCGGATTTCCTGCATACTGAAACGAGTTAAAGCCGATCACCACATCGAAAGCATTGTCCTCGAAGGGTAGCTCCTCGATATCTCCGCAACGGAGATCGCTACCCGGCACGCGCTGCCGCGCTAGCTCGATTAGCGCCTCGGCGGCGTCTGTGCCGGACACCTCAGCGCGCCGCAACCCACGTCGAGATAGCGGGTGCCCGAAGCTACGCGCCCGCGTTCCAAGACAGCCTGATAGACCGGGCGTACCGTGCCCTCCTGGATCTCAGGCCAGTCGCGGGCGCGCCCCACAGCCGTCCGTTGACGGCGGCGGTACGAGGCTCGATCTGGACTGATATGATCTGCTCTTTCGCGGTCGCTTTGTGCCGAAGCAAATGTTCGTGGCCCTCCACCACCTAGGGTCGTCGCCAGGTTGCTAGATGCGCCGAAATATCGAACGAAAGGCAATCGGGGGTGACGCCGCAAATCATTCGAAGCAACCCCTCTCGCGGCCGACCGGAATGGACTTGAGACCGGGCATAGGGCGTGTCAGAAAATCGGAGCTTCGACACCGCGTTGTGATGGCAGTTTACACATCTTACGCTGAAACTTTGAATCCGCGGTTGGCCTTGCCTTAAACGAAGAGAAACGGAATCACCCGGCAAGTCGTGATCCCATGTCGGCTATTCGCGCGGTGATATGACGTTTCAAAAGCTGACACCGAACCGGAGGCGGTTGGGTTAACTCTGCTCTGGAACAAAGCCTTGCGACGTCTGCCGATCGTGCCGATCCCACCACCCGGCGAGTAAGGCCGGGGCGACAAGATAGAGCGCGGTGGCGATCGCCACGACGCCAGTGAACCCGACATGCATTGCAAGCAATGCGGCCAAGATCGCACTCAGCACCGACGCACAGCCATTGATTCCCCACGCCCAGGGAATAAATGCCTCCGAGCGTGCGCCGACGTGGCCGAGGCCGAGGGGGAACGGCATGCCCATGAAGACGGCGAGCGGCGCTATGAGGAGGAGTGCGACCGCGATCTTCGCGGCATCCGGGAGTGCCAGCAGCCGTTCGAATATTAAGGGCAGCGCGAACAGGTAGGTGGTAGCCAAGAATGCGATCACCACGACAGCGAGGGCAATGCCGCGCACCGCCGATCCGCGTCCGACCGAGGTCATCCAGCGTGTGGCTACCGCGCTACCGAGCCCGGCGAAGGCAAGGAAACCCGCAAGCACGACAGCAACCGCGTACAACGGATGGCCGAGGAACAGCACGAAGCGCTGGATGAAGGCGATCTCGATGAGCAGGAAGGCTAGGCCCAAGGCAAGGAAATAGAGTCCGGCGCGCAGCCGGTGTACGTCTCTCCCGAATCCGCGCCGGCGAAGCCAGAGCGGCAGCAGGATCAGGACGGTGCTGAGGATCGCGGCCTGGACGAGCGTCGCCATCAGGATCAGGTAGCCCCAGTCGAGCATCGTGGCCCCGCCTTGCGCGTGCAGCGTCAGGAGTTCGGGCAGGGCGCGCCAGCGGAAAAAGTCGAAGAAATAGGGCCGATTGTCAGTGGCCGGCGCAATATCAAACTTGTAGCGCTCGGTGAATTCGGCACGCTCAGGCCCGAGGAGGGCGACGGCTCCCTCGTAAAAATATTCCTGGTCGAGCTGGTTGTAGCGGTTCACGTCGCTCGCGGAAATACCCGGCGCCCAGGAGATGTCAAAGAAGTTCTCGGCCGCGAAGCCGCGAATGGCTGCGACGTCTTCGGCCGTGAACGGCGACTTGGCGACGAGCAGGGTTGCAGTGTTCCAGCTCCGGATCAGCGCCAGGTGCCGGCCTGGCTCGGCCACGCCATCCGCTTCGAGCGCTACGGTAGCCGTGGCGAAAAGCTTGAGGATGTCGCGCGGCGGCACGCGCAGCCATCGCGTGGTGGCGATGACTCCATCCGGTCTCAGCACAGCTAGGTAATCCTGCAATGCCTCCACGGTGTAGGTGTAGTTCTCATGCACGCTCTGCACGCCGGCCGCCGCGGTGCTGAAGGAATCAAGGAGCGGTATCTGGATAAGGTCGTAATGCTCGCCAGTAGTCGAAGCAAAGGCGCGCGCCTCGGCCAGATGCGAATGCACGTTCGGAAGGCTGAAGATGCCGCCGGCGAAGTCGGCGAAGCGATTCCGAGCCAGGTCGATCATCTGCGAGTTAACCTCTACGGCATCCACGGTATCGGCTCCGGCACGCAGCGCCAGCAGCACCTGCTCGCCACCGCCGGCACCGAGGATTAGCGTTCGCGGCCGCTCAAGGATGCGGAACGGGAGCGCCGCCGTTGTCCGGTCGAGATATGCGACCGTCGCCGGATTGCCACCATAGGCGGTGATCGCCGTAATATTGTCACCATCGATGAAGACGGCGAGTTGCGCGGGCGGCTCTTGGGTGTTCGCGAGGCTGAGGCCTGGTGCGTACCGGAAGGGAACGGTCGGGCTCTCGACGATCGTCAGTAGTCCGAGTGGGCTCGATCGCTCCTCGACCACCCGCGCGTTCGGCACTTCGAGAGCCATGCGCAGACCCTTATACTGCGACATGTGTGGGCCAAGGGCCGTCCAGGACGGTGGTAGCCACACCGCGATGACCGCGGCCGCAAGTCCGAGGCTGCCCACGGCGAGCCACCGATGGCGTGCCATGCCCGTCGC
The DNA here is from genome assembly GCA_963777425.1 of uncultured Alphaproteobacteria bacterium. GTDB lineage: Bacteria > Pseudomonadota > Alphaproteobacteria > Rhizobiales > Rhizobiaceae > Phyllobacterium. Next base: position 374,516 of record CAVZQS010000005.1, read on the forward strand.
GGCGAGGGTTGCCGCCGCGAATCCCAGTGCTGCGACGAAGCGCAGCGCCGTAGTGGGAAAGACCAGGAACAAGAGACCGACGGTGCCCAGCGCACCGATCCCTGCGCCGATAAGGTCGAAGGCATAGACGTGTCTGATCTGGCGAGGATAGCGGCTGAAGGCAAGGCCGATACAGGTTGCACCGAAAAAGAACGGCAGCATCAGCAGAGCATAGCTGGCTGCGAGCCAACCGAGATGCCACGGATTCCAGACGATCTCGAGAGCGTTGAACGGCAGGCGTTCGGCGCCGGCGAAGCTGACAATGGCAGTAATGCCGAACAGCGCTGCCGACGCTGCGAAAGCGGCCGAGTATCGTTCCACCAGCGGGCGGCGGGCGAACACAACGAATGTACCGCTCGCGCCAAAGCCCAGGAGCGCGATGCTTATGATCATATAGGCAAAATGATGCCACTGAATAATCGAAAAGAGCCTCATCAGCAGCACTTCGTGGGCAAGGGTCGCCGCCGATATGAGACTGACCGGCAGCAAGCGCCCCACTCTCATCGGGATTTGCCTCCCCTCAATGGAACAAAGCTCACCGGCAGCAGCTGCCGGGTCGTGATGCTTCCGTCCCGTCGCTTCTCGACCAGCATGAGAAACTGGGTTGAGAAGGGACCTCCCACGGGAACGACCATCCGGGCGCCCTTGGCAAGCTGTTCGACCAGAGGCGGCGGGATGTGACTCGCAGCGGCCGTCACCACGATGCCGTCGAACGGCGCGTGCGCGGACCAACCATAGTAACCGTCGTCTACCTTCACCTCGACATTGTCAAAGCGAAGCTCCTTCAGTCGGGCGGCTGCTCTTTCGCCCAGTTCCGGTATGATCTCAACCGAGTAAACCTTCGCTGTAAGCGGTGACAAGACGGCGGCCTGATAGCCCGAGCCAGTGCCGATCTCGAGGACAGCGTCACCGGGCCCGGCCTTGATCAGGTCGGTCATCAGCGCGACGATGAAGGGCTGTGAGATCGTTTGACCGTATCCGATCGGCAGTGGCCGATCTCGATAGGCCGCGCCACGTTGCTCCTCGGGTACGAAAAAGTGACGCGGAACGTTCCCCATCGCCTTCAGCACCGCCGGATCTATACCCTGTGCCTCGACCGCTGACGGCGCTGAGCGGGCGTGCGATTTGATTGTTTCGATCATCGCCGCGCGCTCGGCGATGCGATCCTGCGCGGGCGCGGATGTCGAAACCATGGCAGCAGTGCCCGCGAAAACCGCGGCCAGTAACGCTTGGCACTGGGCTAGTGGACGCATGAACCCTTTCCCGGCAAAGACGCAGAGTATAGTGGCTATGAAGGCAATTTTGAACAAACTTCGATCGGCCCTCTCCAATGATGGCTGCTATCAGAAATCGGCGTCAAGGATTGCGTTGCTGATGCAGATCCGCGCTAAGATGGGCAAAGAAAAAGTTCCGACAGATGCTCGACATCGTGGCCGTTGACCGGCGCCCTTTTGCCGCTGTTATATGGAGAGCTTCAAGGTTGCGGTTCGCAAGTACTCACCGACAAGAATGCGAATTTCGGAAGTCGGCTTGGGCGGTAATAGCAGTTATACTGGTCGAGACGAACGGAACGAACTCGCGATCCGCAATCTCAAAGGCAAGAAGCCTCGCGCTGATTTCGGTGTTTGCGGACAGCGGACAGTTTAAGTCAACGAGACCTTCACGAAATTCGGGAGTATCACCCCCAAACGGGTGTTCACGGGCGGGCGATCGGAGCGTATGGCTTGGATCCGGTATTAGCCATGCTGTGCCGCCATATTTGTTGGGAGGATGCCATGACCAGGCTGCTGACTTTGTTATTCACCGTGCTGTGCATTTGCCTCTTCGCGTTGACCCCAACCAGGGCCGACCCGGTCGAGGACGAAGTAAAAGCCGCCTACTCCGCGTGGGACGCAGCATTCAACAAAGCGGACGCAAAAGCGGTTGCGGCATTCTACACGGACAAGACGATTTTCTTGCCCGCAACCCATGACGTGATCAAGGGGCCCGACGGGGTTGAGAAATTCTTTGGCGGACTGTTCGGCATGGGCGTGACAGGCCACAAGCTTGAACTGATCGAGGCGCAAGGCAACGGCAACCTGCTGGTCGGCACAGCGAAATGGTCGGCCAAAGGCAAAGACGCCAAAGGCGCTGACCAGCCGTGGGCCGGGGTGGCAACCCATGTCTTTGAGAAACAGGCAGACGGCAGCCTGAAACTTACGGTGCATACCTTCAACTGACGGCCATTACGGCGCATCCGATCGGATAGCAGTTCCCCTTAATACTTCTTTCCGCTGCACTTGGTTCGAGTTGACGTGGTGGCCTTCTTTCCTCCAGACTAATGCGCTGTCATCGCCGAGGGGTGGAACCAGGGATCGCATGTGCCGATCAAGGGGGTGTTGCGGAGGGAGCGAGATACTAAGGCCGGCCATCGGCAAGCGCGCATGAGAATAATGTGCTCCCAACCGGGTGGAGAGACGTGAGGCAGCAGGTGGGGATCAACTGGCTCGCCCGCGTTCGCCATGCGAGACACGATTTCCCCAAGTTTTCCATGTGTTCCTATAAATAATGATGGCTGTGAGCCGGTTTAGCCCGGCGGCGTTGCTGCCGTTCGGTCGGTGTTGTCACGTTGTGAATATCAATTCACACAATGAAAAGCCCTCGCGACGGGGTGAGTGCGAGAGCTTTTCGGTGTGGGCTTCCAAAAGGAAACACGATCAAAATGACAGGAATTCAAACATCCGCAATTAAAAAAAGACATGTAATCGGTGTTTTGTGCGGCGTTTTTCACCCTGTTGCGTTCCTAAGAATCTCACGACAATGTTTGGCGGGATAGTCCAAACGACGGCCACAATCGCGCAGATAATCCGAAATCGTCATTCGAACGAGGATTAGCAAGCCTGCCTCATTTGCCATGCCATATCACAACCTCGATATGCTCAGCCGGGAACCGGACAAACCGAGATTGGTTCCAAGTCGACATATCCGACGTTGCAAACGTCCGATTCTCACCACTGAATTGAACGCTGGGGAGAAATGCCAATTGATTACCTGCGGCGATGTCTCGAAGCAGAAGCCAGTTCGTGAGCCGGCAAGAGAACTTTATCGGCCAATAACTTGCACGACTCTGTGCTTGTCCCTACATTGGGAATGGTGGTGCGTTCTGCGTCACCTTCCGGAGGCCCCCGTTCAGACCATCGACAACGAGCAGAAGGAACATGCTATATGTCCATCGAAAATCACCTGACAACACTTCGCAGCAAACATCAGGAACTCGACCGTGCTGTCGCTTCACTTGAGGCAGCCCCATCGGCAGACAGTCTCCATATAGCTCAGCTCAAGAAAGAAAAGCTGCAGCTCAAGGAGGAGATTACCGACCTCGAGGCCAAAATCACCCGCCACTGAAAAAGTTGGTACTAGTGTGAGGCCCCGGGTTTAAACTGTCCAACTTAATGGGGTCAGTTCACAAATCGTTGGGGCTTTTCACTGGATTCATGGCTGAAACGTCACGACCCATTCCCTCAGGACACTAGGCGAACCTCTGATGCCAGCGACTACGGGGCATTTTCAGAACTAACGAAGCACCGAGGTTTATTGTTTGGCTAAAACCCCAGGAGCAGTTCGGATTCTCTTTCAACTGCATCAGGGCAACCAACTGTAACGGCCTACGAATTGGCGTATGATCTGGAACAGTTCTTGTCGTTGCCCCTTGATGGTCGGCTTGACCATTCACGAGGCCGACGTCATTGTGGATGGTGAGTTGCTGTCGGCTAGCCAGTCCAAAACGGTGATGTGGGAATGGATTTTCGCAACGCCATTGATGAATCGCTGACCTGGGCCAGCGGGTGGTTCGACTACGCCGCCACGCCGTGGTTTTTCTATCAGACCGCCATCATCGTCGCGCTCTTCCTCGCGGCGAAGCTCGCGGCGCGACGCATCGAATTGCTCGTGGAGAATCGGGCACGCCAGATCAAGGGGCATCCTGGACTGTTGAGGGTCGTCATCGCCTTGTTGCGGCGCACCGACTGGATCCTTTTCACGGCCTTCTTGCTTGCCGCGCTTATTCTTTTGCGCAGCGTCACTTGGCCAAGCCGTACTCATTTCATCTCTATCGCGCTCTCATTATCTATCGCGTGGCTATTCGCGTCAGTGCTGTCGCGGATTATCCGCAACCGTCTCGTCGCGCACACTCTCGGCTGGCTTACCTGGATCTATGCGGCGCTTGTCATCCTCGGCATCAATGACGACACTGCGGCTTTTCTGGATAGCCTCGCAATACCTTTGGGTGCGGTTCGCCTTTCGGCTCTCATGGTGCTGAAAGCGGCGCTACTGCTGATTGCGACGGTTTGGCTTGCCGTCGTCGTTGGGAATTATATCGATGAGCGCGTCCGAAACTCCGACGAGCTGACACCATCGATCCGCGTCCTCGTTGGTAAGATCGCAAAGATCGCCCTTGTGTTGGTGGCTGGTGCTATCGCTCTTTCTTCCGTTGGTGTTGACCTGACGGCTCTGACCGTATTTTCAGGCGCTATAGGCGTCGGCCTAGGCTTTCGGGATGCAAAAGGTCGTTTCAAATTTCGTCTCTGGCGTGATCATCCTTCTCGACAAGTCGATCAAGCCGGGTGACACCATTTCGCTCGAAGGCACCTTCGGTTGGATACGCGAATTGCGGGCGCGGTTTGTCTCAGTGGTGACGCGTGACGGCCGCGAATACCTAATCCCGAACGAAGACTTCATCACCCAAAGGGTCATCAATTGGTCGTTCAGCGATAATCTCGTACGGCTCGACGTGAATTTCGGGGTCTCCTACGACGCCGACCCACATAAGGTCCGCCAGCTGGCGATTGAGGCCGCCATGAGCGTCGGCCGGGTGGAAACGGATCGGCAGCCAGTCTGCTGGCTCACGGACTTCGGAGAATCCTCGCTCAATTTCGTCCTACGCTTCTGGATCCGCGACCCTCAACAAGGTCTGACCAACGTGCGTGGCAAGGTCCTGCTGGCGCTTTGGGACATATTCAAGGAGAACGGAATAAACATCCCCTATCCGCATCGCGAGATTATAATGCAGCGGGATGGACGCGTTGGTAGATCAAGCCGGCCCTAACAGAGCAGTTGCCAGCGTGCTTTGAAAGCCTCGGAAAACCCTCTTTTTCAGGAATGAGCTTCCTCCTGTTCGCGTGCCCGATATAAGGCATCAATTGCTGTCTGGATCTCCACCAGATTTTTGAGCGGTCCCGGGTTTGCGCCATTCTGCGCAATTTGCAGGATTTCCTGACGACGCGAGGATATCAATTCCTTTATCGCCGCGTCGATTTCCCTGACGTGCTGTGCTGCCATGTGGGTCCTCCGAAACTGTTGAAGTCGTGATGTGCCGCCGGGGGAAGTCGAAGTCAACCAAACAGTCACAGGTGTCGAGGGCATAGCGTGGTTCTGTCGCAAAAATTTTGACAGAAGTTGGCCGTGGCTCATACCGCGACAGAACGAGACCGGGGGGCAGGTCAGCCAGGGGCGGGAAAAACGTCAGGTCTCGCGGTCCCTGGAGAAGGAGTGCTTGCATCTTGCTGCATCTCGGACTGCAGGACGGCGCCGCCATCGAACCGATGTGACCAGACAGGTTCAAGCGGCTCCTTCATAAGTATCTCGGTCCCGAAGAAAGCTGGAACCAGTGGTTCATCGATAACGTGGCCCGATATTTCGGGAAGCGCTGCCCTCCTAACCCCGGCCGAGCTCGGTCACAGGCAGCGGCGTGCATTCCAACGGTTCTACGGCGATATCCGGGTGCAGCGATCCGCGGATTTTGGTGTCTTATCAAATGGGTAAGCATGACATTCATGTAACAGTGTTGCTGCATTAGTAATCGATTCTTGTCAAAGCGACAGTATTCCTCATTTCCAGATTGCCCTCGCCGTTATATGACGATTTGATGACGATTGCATAACGACCATTGTCGCCAACGGCGGGAGACAGCTATTGGCCGAACGAGTCCAGCAGATCGGGCGTGAAACGGATGCCATTGAGCGGCAGGAAAAAGGATCCGTCCAGTCGCGAGCTCTCGCAGGTTCATTGCACATCACCAGCTATCTCGTTGCGACGAGCGTCGTGTCGACGATTCTGGTCTTCTCCATTGAAATCATCGCGCGCGGTTCTTTTGTAGAGACAATACTATTCTTTGAACAGACGAATTGCCCGGCATGGACCACCGTTGGCTTCTACGCGTGTATAGCAATCGGTCTTGATGCGGTTTTGGGGCGCTCGCACAATGGCTCGCTATTGATCGCGCCGCTTGCCTTGCTGCTTGCATGGATCGGACGGGGTAAAGCACTGTATCTTGGCGACCCGATTTATCCTTCTGACTTTCTGTATTCGCGGCAGCTCGTTGACCTGTCTCCCCTTCTTGCGCGCGAGCGGCCTTGGACGGCCATGGGTATCGTCGTTGCTACGGTCATTGTCCTGTTTCTGCTTGTCTTCCTCTGGCGAATCTTGTGCCGCCGCGCGCCGCCCCTGAACTTCAAAGCGAGGCTTTGGCGACTGGGCATAACCATGCCCTTGCTGGCAGTTTTTGTTTCGGCGATGGACCATTCCACGTTTTCGTGGACGAGGGACCGTCTGCGGGTGCTTCCTATCATGTGGGATCAGAAAGAGAATTATGCCTACAACGGCTTTACCATGGCCTTCGCGCTCAACATGCCAATGGCCAATGTGACGGTCCCAGAAGGTTATTCGGCACAGGCGATCGAAGCGGTTGCAACGCCGTTACCCAGGCATTTTTTCGCCTCGGAAAGGCCCGACATCATCGTCGTGATGAGCGAGTCTTTCTGGGACCCGACCCGACTGCCAGGCGTGGATTTCAATCGAGATCCTATCCCCGCCGTTCGCGCCAATCAGGCGGGCGCGATCTTTTCGCCGGAATTCGGCGGTATGACCGCCAATGTGGAGTTCGAGGCACTTACCGGCTTTTCCAATGCGTTCTTGCCCTATGGAAGCATTCCCTACCAGCAGTATGTGCGCCGACCTCTGCCGTCGCTGGCGACCTTCCTGAAAAGCAAGGGCTATACGACTAAGGCGATCCATCCCTTTCGCCAATGGTTCTGGAATCGCCGCAATGTCTACAAAAATTTCGGTTTCGACACCTTCATGTCCGAGGAAAATCTGCCGAAGCTTGCATTGCGGGGCCCGCTTGTGTCCGATCAGGCTCTGACCGAGGAGATCATCAAGCAAGCCGATCAGACGAACCGACCGTTCTTCTTCTTCACCGTCACGTTGCAAGGTCATGGTCCATACGAACCCCACAGGTATAAGCATCCGTCGATCGACGTGACGACACAAGCCGGCGAAGCTGAACGCGCGACAATTCGCACATTTGCCGAAGGTGCATCGGACGCCGACAGCAGCCTCAGGTATTTGATGAATTGGGCAAACAAACGTTGGCGTCCCACGGTCCTCGTTTTTTTCGGCGATCATCTGCCACCGCTCGGACAGGCTTACGTAGCAACTGGCTATATGAGACACCGCGTCGCCGATCGGCGGGCACCGCTGTCCGACATGCTGAAGCAGCATGAGACGCCTCTGGTCATCTGGTCGAATCGCACCGGAACGGATTTTGGCGCCGGCACCATCAGCCCCGTATTCCTTCCGTTACATGTGCTCGAACTTGCCGGCATCAGCCATCCATTTTACACAGAATTTCTCGGTTCGGTCCGCGACCAGTACAAAGTCATCGACCGGCACATCCTGTTGTCTTCCGACAATTCAGCAAAGGAAGATTGGGAGAGAAACTCACATAGCGATCCGCTCATTAGAAATTTTCGTCTGCTGCAATATGACATGATGTTCGGCGAGCAACACGGTAGGCAAAAATTCTTCCCCGAAATGAATGCACGTGCGCCCGCGATGTGAGATGACGGGATGGGGCCGCCCGAAGCCTCTGCATCGAGGGGCTTCGTCTCGCCTACCATTTCTTCCTGACTGAGCCGCAAACGGCCCTTTCCCTAGTCGCTTTTGCCTCGGTCATTATCTCTCGGAACAAGTCTTCCCAGGCACCAATGCCTTTAATGAGAGCCATATCGATCATAGTTGCCCCTGAAAGTTCAGCCACCCTGCATCGCTGCGACGGCTGAATCCTGGTGCCACGACGACGGGCGCTAAATGGGCGACTTGGTCAAGACCGGGCTGTCAGCATCACAAGGAGCATACAATACCGGGAAACGCCCGCGGTCCATTTGCATGTGGTTCATCGCGGTTGTACTGTGCAGATTGGCACGCGCGCAAAGGACTCATAGCAGGGGTCCGGTTGTGCGTTTCAACCCGTCGAATAAGTAGCCGCGCAACATGGAACTTATCGTCGCCCTTGGTCTGATTGTCTTGAAGGTCGCGTTGCTGATTGCGATCCTCCTGCTGTTGCCCTTGCCGCTAACCTGGCTGGAACGCAAGATTGCTGGGCACATCCAGCAGCGGATGGGGCCGATGCGCGTCGGGTGGCACGGACTGCTGCAGCCGGTGGCGGACGGAATCAAGCTCCTGACCAAAGAGGACCACATCCCTGACGACGCCGACCGCTTCTTGTTCAAACTGGCGCCAATCCTGGCACTCGCTCCCCCCTTCGTGGTGTTCGTCGCGATCCCCTTTGGCGAAACCGTCTCGGTTCTCGGTACCGAGATCACGCTCTACGTCTCCAACATGAATGTTGCGCTCCTTTTCGTCTTCGCGGTGATCGGGATCGAGGTCTATGGTGTCATTTTTGGCGGCTGGGCTGCTAACAGCAAATATGCTGTCCTGGGCAGCCTAAGGACCTGCGCTCAGATGATCAGCTACGAAATCCCGATGGGATTTGCGGTTATCGGCGTGGTGATGTTGGCGCAATCCATGAGCCTGCTCGACATCGTGCGAGCGCAAGCCGATGTCTGGAACATCGTCTACCAACCGGTCGGCTTCTTCGTGTTCTTCGTCGCCGGACTGGCCGAAGCGCAGCGCATTCCTTTCGACCTGTCGGAAGCGGAAGGTGATCTGGGGGCCGGATTCCATACGGAATACAGCGGTATCCGTTTTGCATTCTTCATGGTCAGCGAGTATGCGATCGTGTTGTTGGTATCGGTTCTGACGGTGATCCTTTTTTTTGGCGGCTGGAACGGCGTACTGGTCCCCTTGCCACCGCTCCTCTGGTTTCTGCTCAAGGTCGCGTTCTTCGTCTATTTGTTCATCTGGTTCAGGTTTACATTCCCGCGCTATCGCTACGACCAACTGATGGCGATCGGATGGAAAGTCTTGCTTCCTCTGTCGATGGCGAACATAATCATAACCGGTATTGTATTTTCTTAGGAGCTGTAGAGGCTCCCTAGCGGGGCGGCAATGTCGCACGCACGGCACAGAGTTGGAGCATGGATTGGATGGGCGTTCTTCGCCGATCTCGCGAGCGCCTTGGCTCTGACCTTTGGCTATATGTTCTCCAGATCCGTGACCATGCAGTATCCGGACAAGGAAAAATGGTTGCCCTACTCGCGTTACCGCGGGCATCACTTCCTGACACGCGACGAAAAGGGCGAGATCAAATGCGTCGCCTGCGAGCTCTGTGCGCGAATTTGTCCCTGCGACTGTATCGAAGTCATCCCCTACGAGGACGACAAGGGCAACCGTCACCCGGCAAAATTCGAGATTGATATGGCCCGGTGCCTGTTCTGTGGACTCTGCGAGGATGCCTGTCCGGCGGACGCGATCGCGCTCGGCCAGCAATATGAATTTTCGAGCTTTTCCTCGAGTGACCTGGTCGTCGGGCGGGACGACCTGCTCGGCAAGCCGGGCAAGGCGAGGACCGGCGGCGGTGTGGTTGCTGCGCGCCTGAACACTGAACAGGATGTTCTGGTCGAGACGAGCGAGCCGCAGGGGTACAACTGGTGGCGTAATATCCGGCGAACGTGAACGCGCGCCACCCATCAGGCCGGAGCGCGCAGACAGGAGGCTCAGATGCATGTCTGTCAAATACTGAAGACCAAGTCTCCCGAGCTTATCTCGGTCACACCGGATCAGACGATGGTAGAAGTCCTGCGACTGTTTCGGGAGAACAACATCGGCTTCGTGGTCGTCAGCCGTTTACCCGGGGAATGCCTTGGCACGCTGTCGGAACGGGACTGCTGCAATGCGGTGGCTGAATACGGAACCGACGCGCCCATAATGCGGGTCTCCGACATCATGAACCGCAGTGTGGCGACCTGTTCGGCACAGGATTTTCTGCCCTTTGTGATGGCGATCATGACCAAGCGGCGCACGCGCCATGTGTTGGTCATGGATGGCGACACTACTGTCGGCGTGGTCAGCATCGGCGACGTGGTCAAGCACCGTCTCGATGAATTGCTGCGCAATGAGCAGGCGCTGCACGAATACATTTCCGGGACCAATCATCACTGACGTCGCCGCTGGAGGCGACGCACACGGGTCGGGGCAAGCTGCCAGTGGCACTGGCGGTGCGTCAGGTCAAATTTTCCGGCCCTGCCCCGGCACCGGCGACAGTGGCTATTTCGAATGCCGCGTGCGCCTTTCGGATGTCCACCGGACACGGGTACTCTTTGCGCCGCATCAGGCTGTTGAGACGCAAGGCTCTGTAGTTTTCGGGGACGAACACGAGCCCCTTGGGAAATTGCTTGTTGACCTTGAGCTGCGCGGTCAACTCGCCCTGGGCGGATCGCACGACCACTCGATCGCGATCCGAAAGGCCCAGTTGGGCGGCATCCCACGCGCCCATCTCGACATAGGGGTCATTTGCAACCGTGTTCAGAATTTCCGAATGCTCGGAAACGTATCCGTTGTGGAACAGGCAGTTGCCGGTGACGAGCATGAGCCGGTCGGTTGCAATGGGGACAGGAGGGGGACCGAAGAACTCACCGACAGGCGGCGCAAGTCCTGCTTTAGTAAATGCTCCGTCAGCGCCAGGCCCGTCCTGCACAAGCCCCTCATAGGCCGGAATCAGCCGGGCAATCTCATCAAAAATCTCGTGTTGAACCGATGGCTGCAACGCCTGGTCGCGAAGTGCCGCAACGAAATCGAAGATCGCCAGATTGCCGCGCGCTTCGAAGGCGGGTTCGCGGAACTTGCGGACCTTCTGGATCCGGCCTTCATTGTTGGTAAAAGTGCCGGATTCCTCGCCGTAGCTGGCCGCGGGCAGGACCACATCGGCCAGGCCAGCCGTATCCGTAAGGAACGCGTCCTGCACGATCAGGAGCCCGGCGGTACGAAGCGCCCGCTGCACAAACCCCCGGTCGGGACAGGACAACAGGGGGTCGCTTCCGACGATATAGAGAGCGCCCATTTGTCCCCTGTCGCAGAGCTCCAGCATGGCGTCGAAGTCCGCGCCAGGTCCAGACGGGATCCCGGCTCCCCAGGCGCGTTCGAAAGTTGCGTGCGCCGCCTCATCGTCAACTGCGCGCAGCCCCGGCAACGCCAGCGGCACAACCCCCATGTCCCAGGCGCCCAGCTGGTTGGCACGGTCGAAGAGGAATTGCATCGCACATCCCTTGCCGAGTATGCGCAGAACCTGCAAAAGGTTGTTGAGCTGCTGCAACGCCGCGCGCGCTTGCGGCGACCTCAGGAGGTCTACACTGACAAGCACAGTAACGCTCCGGCCCTCCAGCAGCGCTGTGGCCAGACGGTCTGGTTCGGTGGCCGCTCCCGGCCCCGTGGTTGTTGTGCCGATCTTCGCAAGAATGTCGCCCGGCAGGGCCTGGCGAGCCGCCGCCGTGAGACCGGCCACAACTGCAGCAAGGCTCGCTGCCTCGCCGCCGGGAGAAGCGCGAAGGACTACCCGTGCATCTGCGTCCAGGCGCGATGGCCGCGCCGAGAGCATCAGCAACCCGGTACGCCGCCGCCGGGCGCCGTCCCGCAGCAGGTATTCGGTGACCGGGTTTTCGTCGGTCACGTTCCCACCAACGACAAGTACGCAGTCGTTACCGATCACTTCCTCAAGCGGCGCACGAGTGTAGGAGCCTGCCACTAACGGGCCGAGCGTATCGAAAGGTGTGGACCAGCGCGACGAGCAGTCTATGTTGTTGGTCCGGAATACCGTCCGCATCATTTTCTGGAACTGATAAAGCATCTCGTTGGGAAGACGCGGCGAGGCCAGCCCGCCCGCAGGCTTTGCCTCGATGGCCAAAAGGCGCCGTCGCAAGTAGTCCCCTGCTTCTTCCCAGGAAACCGGAACAAGAGTGCCGTCACGACGGACCATCGGCCGCTCGATCCGGTCCGGGCTCGTGACGAAATCGAGGCCGAAGCGCCCCCGCACGCAGAGCGTCTCGCGGTTGACCCCGTGCTCTGCTTTCGAGCGGACCCGCATGAACTCTCCCTTGCGTGTGCCAACAGTCAGCTGGCAGCCGGTGCCGCAATGCGGGCAGACCGTGTCGGTCTCGGCCAGATCCCATGGCCGCGCCTTGTAGCGATAAGGGAAGCTCATCAGCGCGCCGACCGGACAGACCTCGACGCAATTGCCGCATTGGTCGCAACTCGCAAGGCTGCCCTCGAAGCCGGTCACGGCGGTGTCCATGCCTTTTTCGACCGTACCCAGGGCGACCGCGCCGACCACTTCCTCGCACATCCGGACGCAGCGCTGGCACTGGATACAACGGTTGACATTCATGATAATGACCGGGCTGAGGCGGATGTCTTCGGAGTGAAACACACGTTTGGCATCGCGGAACCGGCTTTCGCGGGGTCCGTATGCCATTACCATGTCCTGGAGCTCGCACTCGCCGCCCTTGTCGCAAATCGGGCAGTCGAGGGGGTGGTTGGCAAGCAGCATGTCGAGCATGGAAGAGCGGGTTTCGTCGATCAGCGGGGTGTTCGTCCGCACCACCATGCCTTCGGTAACTGCAGTGGCGCAGGAGGGCTGCAGACGCCGCAGCCCCTCGATCTCCACCAGGCACATGCGGCATGAAGCCAACGCCGGCAGCCGCTTGAGATAGCAAAAGGTCGGGATATCGATACCCAGACGCTCGGCAGCCTGCAGCACCGTAGAGCCTGCCTCCACTTCCAGCGTCTGTTCATTTATCGTGATGCTAACCATGACTTTCCAACAGCCTTTTCTCAGCGCTCCTCAGTGATACGGGCACCTTCCCTCTTCGATATGAGCGACGAATTCATGCTTGAAATGCGTCAGTGCGGCCCGCAGCCCCATAGCCGCACCATCGCCCAGTGCGCAGAACGTGTTGCCGAAAATGCCCTTGCACAGGGCCTCCAGCTGTTCCAGATCGCCCGGCGCGCCCTGCCCCGCCTCGATCCGGCGCAGCACCTTTACAACCCAGTTCAGCCCTTCGCGGCACGGGGTGCACTTGCCGCAGGAACTCATGGTGGAAGAATTCGATGATCCGGGTGGCGACCTTGACCATGCAGGTCGAGTTGTCAATGACGATAACGCCAGCCGAGCCGAGCATCGAACCGGCGGCGGCGAGCGAGTTGAAGTCCATCCCGACGTCCAGCCCGTGCGCCGGGATCAGCGGCGCCGAGACCCCACCGGGGATCACTGCCTTGATCTTGCGCCCCGGCAGCGGCCCGCCGGCGCGATCCTCGACCAGTTCGCGCAGCGAGATACCCATCGGCAGTTCGTAAAGGCCAGGTTTTCGCACCTGCCCGCTGAGGCAATAAAGCTTCGGACCGGGGCTTTTGTCCGGACCGATGTCGCGGAACCAGTCTGCCCCTCGCGCCACGATATGCGGGATGCAAGCCAACGTCTCGACATTATTGACCACGGTGGGGCTGGCGTAGAGTCCTTCAACGGCCGGAAAAGGCGGTTTCAGGCGCGGCTGCGCTCGCTTGCCTTCGAGCGAGTTGAGCATCGCTGTCTCCTCGCCGCAGATGTAAGCGCCGGCGCCGCAATGGATGTGCACGACGAAGTTGAAATCCGAGCCCTGAATCCGCGTTCCCAGATAACCCTGCGCATGGGCCTCGGCGATCGCCTGCTCCAGCCGCTGGATTGCCAGCGCGTATTCCCCGCGGATGTAGACATAGGCGGTTTCTGCCCCGATCGCGTAGGCACTGATTGCCATGCCCTCGATCAGCTGGTGCGGGTCACACTCCATGATGATCCGGTCCTTGAAGGTACCCGGCTCGCCCTCATCAGCGTTGCAGCACAGGTATTTTGGCTTGCCCGCCCGCTTCGGCACGAAGCTCCATTTCAACCCGGTTGGAAATCCGGCTCCGCCGCGACCCCGCAGGTTGGATGCTTTGACAAGGTCGATGATCTCGTCAGGCGTGTACTCGTCAAGCGCCTTCGCCAGAGCCTGATAGCCGCCGCTGGCCCTGTAGGTCGCCAACAGATGGCCATCCGGCACGTCTACATTCCTCAAAAGAACCTGTTCAAACATGGCGCTACTCCCCCGGCGGAGCTACGGCGGCAAGACCGGGGCCGGTTGCTTGCCCCACCGCCGCCCGCAATCTGTCCAGCAACGCGTCGATCCGCGCTATGTCAAGATTGCCATGATAGTCGTCGCCGACCTGCATCACCGGGGCTACTTCGCAGGCGCCGAGGCATTCGACGGTCGTAAGGGTGAACAGCCCGTCCGGAGTCGTGTCGCCCTTCTTGATCCCTAGCACGACCTCCAGATGCTCCAGCAAATCCTCGGCACCACACAGCATGCACGATACGTTGTCACAGAGTTGCAAGTGGAACATCCCCACTGGATCGGTATGGAAGAGCGTGTAGAAAGTCGCCAGCTCGTAAACCCAGATCCGCTCGACATCGAGGATATCAGCGATCTCTTCCAACACGGGACCCGGCAAATGGCCATGTTCCTTCTGCGCGATCAAAAGCGCGGGCATGATCGCCGAGCGCTGGTCCGGATACCGCGCCGCCGCTGTCTGGATCTTTTCGCGCATGTTCATCAAAATCCAAATCCTCTGCTACTTGTCCACCTCGCCCATCACCGGATCGAGGCTGCCCAGCACGGCGATCATGTCCGCCAGGTAATTCGCATTGCTTGCCACAAACAGTCCCTGAAGGTTAACGAACGACGGTGCCCGCACCTTCATGCGGAACGGTTTTTCCGACCCGTCGCTGACGATGTAGAATCCAAGTTCGCCCTTTGGCGACTCAATCGCCGAATAGACCTCGCCCTTCGGCACCTTGAAGCCATATGCCGACAGGTCGAAATGCTGAATCAGCGCCTCCATCGAACAATGCACCTTGTTCTTGTCCACCGGGAAAGCGATTGTCGGCATGTCGATCTGGAATGGCCCTTCGGGCATCTGATCGAGGCATTGTTCGATGATGCGAACGCTCTCACGCATCTCCTCGACCCGGCATTGCCATCGCGCGTAGCAATCGCCCTCGTTACGGGTGATGACCTTGAAGTCGAGCCGGTCGTAGATCTCATAGGGTTCGTCACGACGGATGTCCCAGTCGACGCCCGAGGCCCGCAGGTTCGGACCGCTCAGTCCGACTTCGATACCGTCGTCGGAGGAGATAACGCCAATCCCCTGCGTACGCTTCAGAAATACCCGATTGTTCTCGACCAGCCGCTCGTAGTCGCGGATGCGGTTCGGGAAGATCTCACAGAATTCCCTGATCCTGGGGAAAAAACCGTCGGGCAGGTCCTCACGCACGCCGCCGACCCGGCAGAAGGATGTATGCATCCGGGCTCCGCTGATCATCTCAAACAGGTCCATGATCATTTCGCGTTCGCGCATGGCGTAAAGCAACGCGGTCATTGCGCCCAGGTCGAGCGGCAGCGCGCCAGTGATCAGGAGATGACCGGAGATTTCGAGCCAGCTCGGCCATCAATACGCGGATATATTGCGCGCGGATCGGCGCTTGGATGCCCAGGAGCTTCTCCACCGCTAACGCGAAGGCCAGGTTGTTTGATGGTGGGCAAAGGTAGTCGAGCCGGTCGGTCAGTGGAAAAATCTGGGTGTAGCTGAAGCTCTCGGCCAGTTTTTCTGTACCGCGGTGGAGGTAGCCGATATGCGGATCCACGCGGGCGACATATTCACCCTCCAGCTCAAGGACGAGCCGCAGCACGCCATGCGTACTGGGATGCTGCGGACCGAGATTGAGCAGCACCTCCTTTGTGTGCGATTGTCCTTCCGGCCTGCTCAGTTCCGTGACTTCGGTCATCTCAGGTTCCCGGTGGAGCGGCCTCCTTCATGGAATATTCCTCGTGGCGAGGTCGGGCTCAGTCGGCGGCGGGCCCTCGGCACCAAACGGATTAAGCTTGTCCTTGTAGCCCCTGAGCGGGAAGTCCTTGCGCTGCGGGAAGCCCTCGAAGCCTTCCCACATGTAGATCCGGCGCAAGTCGGGGTGGCCCTCGAACCTTATCCCGTACATGTCCCAGGCTTCGCGCTCATGCCAGTTGGCGGTCCGCCAGACCCCCACCACCGACGGGACACACGGCGGATCGCCGAGGCGGCACTTGATGCGAATGCGCCACTTGTTCGGCAGCGAATAGAGGTGGTAGACTGTCTCGAAGCGCGGCATCTCAGGGTAATGATCCACTCCGCATATATCCGACAGGAAATTGAACTGCAGCGCCGGGTGTTCCTTCAGAAACCGGCAAAGCTCGACGATCATTTCAGGCGGAGCGGCGAAGGAATGAACACCATGTTCGAAGCCAAGATCAACGATTGCCTCGCCAAAACGTTCCGTGATCGGGGTGCGGTTGAGGGGCGCCTCAATGCTCATCGCGCCACAACCCTTTCCAGAGGAGTCCCGGCTAACGCCTTGGATTTCTTTATCTTCTCCTGAAGCAGCAGGAAACCATGCATCAGCGCCTCGGGCCGCGGCGGGCAGCCAGGCACATGCACGTCCACCGGCACAAAGGTCTCCGCCCCCTGCACCACAGCGTAGGTGTTGTACACCCCGCCAGAGATTGCGCAGGTACCCATCGCGATAACCCAGCGCGGCTCTGGCATCTGGTCGTAGAGGCGGAGCACGACGGGTGCAAATTTCCGCGTCACGGTGCCGGCGATAATCATCACGTCGGACTGGCGCGGTGAAGGTCGGAACACCACTCCAAACCGGTCGAGATCATAGCGCGCACAACCTGCCGCGATCATCTCGATGGCACAGCAGGCAATGCCGAAAGTCTCGGGCCACAACGCCGAGCTTCGGCTCCAGTTGATAACGCTGTCGGCCGTCGTGAACAGGACGCTGTCGCGGATCGTATTGTTCACTCCCATTCCAGTGCTCCCTTCAGCCAGGCATAGGCGAAGCCCACAATGAGCAGCACCATGAAGACGAACATCTCGACATAACCGACCAGCCCGATGTCTTTCAGGACGACGGCCCAGGGGAAAAGGAACATCGTCTCGACATCGAAGACCACCAACAGGATCGCGAGAATAAAGAACTGCACCCTGAAGCGGCCCCCGGCGGCCTCGCCCGCAGGGTCCATGCCGCATTCATAGGGCATGTTCTTTGCGGGATAGGGATTGGACGGGCGCAGTAACGAGGAGATAAAAAGCGTCACCCCCGCCACCAGAACAATTCCGGCGACCATGAAAAGAACAGGGAGGAATTCCATTGCAGTTGTCATATCGCATCGCCCCGGTCACCCACCGAGGGCTTTGCTCAGGCCGCGACCGAACCCATTCGGGACCGGTAATGCGGTCGCCCCGGGAAGTGACCTGGACAGTCCTTTCCTGAACTGAAAGTGTATTCCGTCGGGCAGATCATTGCAAATCCAATCGATCAGCCGCCAAATACCGATTGTTGAGCGAGTTTCAGAAACCACGCCGGGAACAGGCCGATTCCGATAGTGCCGGCAGCGGTGACGGCAAGCGTGGCGCGGACCAGGGGTGTCAGCGCCGGGTCGAACGCTCTCTCCGGCTCGCGCATGTAGATCACCATGACGATACGGATGTAAAAATAGGCTGCGACGGCGCTCAGCAGCACTGCGATCACCGCCAGCGCGACGAAACCTCGCTCTACGAGAGCGACAAGCACGTAGAACTTGGCGAAGAACCCGGCCGTCGGCGGAATGCCGGCAAGCGAGAACAGATAGAGCAGCATCAGAAGCGCCAGTCCAGGATGCGACCTGGCGAAACCTGAGTAATCTTCGATAATCTCGCCCGAGAAATCGCCGTTCCGCATCATGATCACGGTGCCAAAAATGCCGAGATTCATGAAAGAATAGATCAGCAGGTAGAGCATCACGCTGGCGATCCCATCCACACCGCCGGCCACCACGCCGAAAGTCGCGAACCCGGCATGCGCGATGCTGGAATAGGCCAGGAGGCGCTTGAAGTTATCCTGCACCAGCGCCACGAAACTGCCCAGCGCCATCGTCGCCACTGCAATGACCGCGACGATGATCCAGACGTCCGAGGCCGCGACCAACGGGTTGAGAAATACCCGCAAGATAACCGCGAATCCCGCCGCCTTGGGGCCCACCGACATAAAGGCGGTGATCGTAGTCGGCGCGCCTTCATACACGTCCGGCACCCACATATGGAACGGCACCGCGCCGACCTTGAAGACCAGGCCCGCTACGATGAAGACCACTGCCAGTAGCAATCCGGGGTCGAGCGGAGCGCCGGCCACCGCCGCAGCCATCGCGTCCAGTTGCGTTGTGCCGGTGAGCCCGTAGACGAGCGAAACGCCATAAAGGAAGATCCCGGTAGAGACTGCGCCGAGGATCACGTATTTCAGTGCCGCTTCGTTCGATCGCCGCTCCTGCCGCAGGAGGCCGGTCAGCACATAGGTGCACAGCACCATCAGTTCGAGGCCAACATAGATCGACAGCAGATCGGTCGCCGAAGCCATGATCATCATTCCCGAGAGGGCGAAGAGCAGCAGAACATAGTATTCGCTGCTGTCGATCCCTTCGACACCGGCATACTTCTGGGAAAGAAGGAATGTTAAAATGGTGGCAAAGTAGAACACGAACTTGAAGAAGACCGCAAAGCGGTCCGCGATGAACATGCCCGTGTAGGCCGACCGTACCTCGCCTGCCAGCATGAATGTCGCCAGGGCGGCAATCAGCACGATCGCGACGGAAGCCCAGACAAGGAAATGCTCCTGCCCCTTGCGCACAAACTGCCCCGCGATCAGCAAGATACATGCCCCTGCGATCACCACGATCTCGGGGAGGCTTGCCAGGACCGACTGGTAAAGCACGGCGGCGGTCATTGGCCGTTTTCCCTGGCGTGCACCTGCGCCAGCAAATGCTTCACCGAGGCATCAATGATGCCGAGAAAGGGTTTTGGATAGAACCCGACCCAAAGAACGAAGACGGCCAACGGCAGGATCGCAGCCATCTCTCGGGCGTTTACGTCGCGTATCTTGTACCGGGCGCCGACGCTGGCCGGACCAAGCGCGACTTTCCTGTACATGCCAAGCAGATAGGCAGCGCCCAGCAACGCGCCGAAAGTGGCCCCCGCACCGACGGCCAGGTTGGCAGCAAATCCACCGGACAGCACCAGCAACTCGCCAACGAACGAATTCGTTCCTGGCAGCGCCATCGACGACAGGGTGAACAGCGCAAGAAACGCGGTATAGACCGGCGCCGCCTTCATCAGTCCGCCATAATCCGCTATGCTGCGGGTATGTGTCCGCTCGTAGATCAGGCCAACAAACAGGAACAACGCGCCCGTCGTAACACCATGATTGAACATTTGCAGGATGCCACCTTCGAGCCCGCGGAGATTCAACGCAAAAATCCCTAACGTCACGAAACCCATATGGCTGATGCTGGAATAGGCCACCAGTTTCTTCAGGTCATCCTGCGCCAGCGCGAGCAACCCGCCATAGACGATCGCAAGCACCGAAAGTGCCAGCATCAACGTTGAATAATGCACCGAAGCCTCCGGTAGCATCGGTAGCGAGAACCGCAGGAAACCGTAGGCGCCCATCTTCAGGAGCACTCCAGCAAGGATGATGCTGCCCGCCGTCGGGGCCTGCACATGGGCGTCGGGCAGCCAGGTATGGACTGGTACCATTGGCACCTTGACCGCGAAGGCGATCAGGAAAGCGAAGAACAGCCAGGCCTGGACCTGGAATGGCAAATCCTGCGCTGTCAGGGCGAGTATATCGAAGGTCTGACCGCCGTGGAAATAGAGTACGATGACACCGATGAGGAACAGCAGGCTGCCGGCCAGCGTGTAGAGGAAGAATTTGAAGGCCGCATACACCCGGCCCTCGCCTCCCCAGACACCGATGATCAGATACATAGGGATCAGCATCGCCTCCCAGAAGACGTAGAACAGGAACAGGTCGAGCGCGCAGAACACCCCAAGCATCAGCGCCTGCATGACCAGCAGACTGATCATGAACTCCTTCACCTTACGGTCGATCGCGACCCACGAGGCGAGTACGCAAATCCAGCCCAACAGCGCGGTCAGGAACACAAAGAGTGCACTGATCCCGTCGATGCCAAGTGCATAGGCGATCCCGAGCGCGGGCACCCACGGGCGCGTTTCGGTGAACTGCATCTCATGGGTACTGGTGTCAAAGCCGACCAGCATAGCGATACAGAGTATAAGGTCGAGGACGGTGACACCCAGCGCTGTCCACCGCACGGCATTGTCGCTGCGCAGAACCATGAGAACCGCTGCCCCGGCAGCGGGCGTGAATACGATGAGGCTAAGTAGCGGGAACCCCATCACGCGCCCCTATCGCCACGCCACGGCAAAGATGACGGTGGCCGCGATCACGCCGACGATCATCGCCATCGCGTAATGGGTCACGACGCCAGTCTGCAGCCGCCGCAGCGCGGCCCCGGAGCGCAGGATCGAGCGCGCGACGCCGTTCACGATGCTGTCCACCCCGGTGATATCGAACCACAATCCCAGTCGTGCTGCCCCATGCAGGAACGGCAGCGCCACTGTCTCGGACACGTCACTCACCGCCTTTTCGTAGCGCGCCAACGGTCTTTCGGCGAACCACATGAAATACTTCGCTCCCTTGCGGTAGAACCAGTCCGTGTCGATGCTGATCGTGTTCTCGGGGTCGAGCAGCTTGAGGAACAGCACGAATCCCAGGGCGGTGAACATCAGCAAGCCGAGGCTCTCGGTGACATGGACGCCAGTGTAGGGTTCGAAATCGACCGGATAGGGCAGCAATGCGTAAAGCGGCTGGGGGAACACTCCGATCGCAATGCAGAGCACCGCCGCCATGCCCATTGCAATCAACATGTTGCGTGGAGGTTCGCGCGCCTCCAGCCTCTGGTCGGTGCCGAAGAACATATAGTACGGAAGCTTGAGTCCGGTATGCAGGAACGTCCCTGACGATGCCATCGTCAGTGCCAGCACCACCAGCGCGCGGTGATCCTGTCCGGCGGCTGCAACCACCATCGACTTGGTAACGAAGCCCGAGAAGAACGGGAATGCCGAAATCGCGAAGGCGCCGACCATGTAGAGCGCAACCGTAAGTGGCATGGACTTGTAGAGCCCGCCGAGCTCGGTGAGTTTGCGGCGCCCGGTGACGTAGATCACCGCCCCCGCGCCCATGAAGAGGAGCGCCTTGTAAAGGATATGGGCGAAGGCATGGCTTGCGGCCCCGTTCACGGCCATCTCGGTCCCGATACCGATACCCGCCACCATGTAGCCCACCTGGCTGACGATGTGATAGGCAAGAAGCCGCCGGCAGTCGTTTTCAAGCACGGCGTAGATGACGCCGTAGAGTGCCATCAGGGTGCCAAGCCAAACCAGAAGCTCTGTTCCTGGAAACGCCCGCGCCAATACATAGACGGCGGTCTTGGTGGTGAAGGCGCTCATGAACACCGCCCCGGTAACTGTCGCCTCCGGGTAAGCGTCAGTCAGCCAGGCGTTGAGCGGCGGCACCGCAGCATTGAGCATAAACCCGGCAAGGATCAGGTAAGCGGCCACGCCCATCTCTCCCCCGATCGGCCCGAAGAGCAGCGAGCCGCTGGCGACCCCGTGGAGAACGATGCCACCAAGCAGAACGACGCCGCCGGTGATATGAACCATCAGGTAGCGGAAGCCGGCGGCGACCGCCTGCCGGCCGCCCTGGGCAAAGACCAGATAGGCAGAGGCAAAAGCCATACCTTCCCAGAACAGGAACAGGGTCAGGTAGTCGCCAGCCAAAACCACGCCAAGCGCGCTGCCGACGTAGACGAACGCGGCCACGTGCTGGCCGGCGCGTGTCAGGTGCAGCGCGTAGACCATTCCGATCAGCGCCATCATGGTGAATACGGTGGCGAAGACGATGCTTAGCTTGTCCACCCTGGCGACGAGGATTTCCTGCCCCATGAATGACGCCGCGCCGTAAGTGCCCGGTTGCATCATGAGCACGGCGAGGATTGCAAGTACCGGGATGAGTAGCAGATAAGCCTTGCGGCTCGCGCCTTTCAGGAACGGGATTGGCAGGGCGCCAAGAATGAACAGCAGGGCGGGATGGACGAAGTCAGTCATAATAGTCCTCGCGCCGCATGAGCCCGCCCCGATGACCGAGGAACTTGGAAACGAAAATCAGCAGCACGCAGGAGCCGAAGCCATAGACAGCCGACCAGCCAGGCAGGCGGTCCCACAGGTATTCGGCGTGTTCGCGGGAAACCAGGAAATCCGCGATGACGATCAGAACGAGCACCAGATAGAACAGCCGGCGACGCTGGTTCGCATATTGTCCGTCACCAAAGAAATCGACGACGCGCTTGATCATCTGACAACTCCTTCCGCCAGGGCGAGGAAATAGTCGGGGAAGATGCCCATCGACACCGACAGGATGGCGGTCGCAACCAGCGGGATTGTCATCATCGGAATTTCACGGACCGTCGCTGGGCTCTCCTGCGCCTCTGTCCCGAAAAAAGCGACATAGCTGACCGGCAGAAAATAGGCGGCGTTCAGGACCGAACTGACCAGGAGCACGATCAGGAACGCAATCTCTCCCGCCTCCACAGAGCCCAGCGCCAGATACCACTTGCTGACGAAGCCAGCGGTCGGCGGTACTCCGATCATGCTGAGCGAGCCGACAAAGAACGCCCCCATCGTCCAGGGCAGCCTGCGGCCGATACCGGCCATGTCGCTGATGTTCCGCTTGCCAGACGCGCAATAGATCGATCCGGCACAAAAAAAGAGCGTGATCTTGGAGAAAGCATGAGCTGCAATATGAATGATCCCGCCAACCATCGCGACCGGAGACAGCAGAACAGCGCCCAGCACGATGTAGGAGAGCTGGCTGACTGTCGAATAGGCCAGCCTCGCCTTCAGATCGTCCCGCGTCAGGGCGTAGACGGACGCCATCAGGATGGTGAACGAGACCAGGTAGGCCGTGGCGATGCCAAGGCCAAGCCCATCCACCAGCCCTGTGCCGAAGATGTGAAATATCACCCGTAGCACGCAGAACACACCCATCTTGACCACTGCAACTGCATGCAGGAGTGCGCTGACAGGTGTCGGCGCCACCATCGCGGCAGGCAGCCAGGCGTGCATCGGCATCACTGCCGCCTTGGCGAAGCCGAAGAGATAGCAAAAATAGACAATCGTCAGCAGTGGCGCAGAGGCATCGACGTCTGCCAGCAGCCCTCCCGCCACAAAGTCGAGCGACCCCGCAATGTGGTAAGTCAGCGCCAGCGCTGCGAGAAGCACGCTCTTGGACGCCCCCATCAAATAGACGAGGTACTTGCGGCTGCCCGTCCATCCCTCTTCGTCTTCGTGGTGGTAAACGAGCGGGTAGGTAACGAGGCTGAGCAGCTCGTAGAAGATCACCAGCGTGAAAAGATTGGCGGCGAAGGCGCCCCCGACGGCGGCAGCAAGGCTGGTGGCGAAACAGGCGAAGAATCGGGTCTGGGCGTGCTCCTTCAAGTGTCGCATGTACCCAATGGAATAGATCGCCGCCACGATCCACAGCAGCGACGAGACGGTGGCAAATACCATGCCGAGCGCATCGACCCGGAACGCAAAGTCAATCCCCGGCAGAATCTCGAACAGGCGCAAATCCACCGTGCCGCCAGCCAGCACCGTGGGCGCCATCGAGGCGACAATTGCGAACATGACGATCGCGGCCACCGGTGACACGGTATCGCGGAGTTTCTCGCGGTTGTTGAGAAGGAGAACTGCAAGGGCTGCCAGACCTGCGACGGCGACGGCAAGCAGCGGCCGGATTGATGTCACCGGGTCCAAGCCGCTATCCTTTCATCATGGTCACGTCGTCGACCTTGAGGGTAGACTTGTTCCTCACAAGGGCAACCAGGATGCCAAGAGCGACGGCAACTTCCGCCGCGGTGATCGCGATGACGAAGATCCCGAAGATCTGCCCGCGGAAATCGCCGTAGTAGTGCCCGAAAGCGATGAAATTGATGTTGACCGAGTTGAGCAGCAACTCGAGCGACATCAGGACGACCAGAATATTGCGTCTGAGCAGCACGCCCGCTGCTCCGATCACGAACAGCACCACTCCGAGCAAAATATACCAGGAGAGCGGCACCATCACTCCGACTCCTTCCGCGCCAGCACGATGGCGCCGACCAGAGCCGCCAGCAAGATGACGGAGGCCGTTTCAAACGGCAGAAGATAGTCGGTGAAAAGTGTTGTGCTGAGCTGCCTGATGTTATCGCCACCGCCCGTAGCGACGGGCTCCGCGACCGAAAAGCGGTCACTCCAGAGCACCAGCACGACCATCTCGAACCCAAGTAGAACGAGGAGCACCAGGGCCGGCAGGTTGCCGCCCGGCAAGAACCGCTGCAACACCGCTTCGCGCACATCGATCATCATGATCACGAACAGGAACAGGACCATGATCGCGCCGACATAGACGAATATCTGGATAACTGCGAGGAATGGCGCCTCGAGCATGACGAAGATTGCCGATATCTGCAGGAAACACGCCATCAGCGCCAATGCGCTGTGAACCGGATTGCGCGCCAGCACCACCGTGAGGGCCGTAATCACGGACACCGTAGCGAACAGAAGAAAGAACCCCTGATCCATCGACGCCGACCCTCCGACGCGAACTGTCACTCGGCGCGAGACGACCGGATTTGAGATAGCGCCGCACATCAGATGCGTTCACAAATTGTGCCCTAGTATCGGATTTTTCACAAGATTATTGTCATCGGTCGAGCAAAACCAAGCAGTCCGATGTAACGAAGGCGCGGAGCGCATGATGAAGCGACGGCACATTCGCCAATCACTTACATGACCCTGGCGATCAAACGCTCTGGCGGGGCGACCACTGCCCGTGGTTCGTCCTCGCTGGTGACGATATCGTCAAATCGATGCCGAAGGCTGGTCACATTGCATTGCTAAATGTCGTTGGGCCCCGGAGGCTCAGGGCGGGATACATTATGGAAGAGTGGGATCCAGCTGTCGTCAAGTTGCTGAGCATTTTCATGCCGACGAGTTCTGATCCTGATTGGACGGTCGACAAACCCACGCGCAAGCGCCGCGGACGCCCGTCGCGATCAGGCTCGATGGAGCAGCTGAATTCGGGACCTCAGGGACACAAACACCCGCCAGCTTACGCTTGAGATCCTCAGGAAGGCGCAGCGAACCATCACTTTGCGTGAATACGCCAACGGTTTCGCCGAGAGACACGGGGATCGCGATCGATGATCAGCAACACGATTACGCCAGTACTGACAAGGCTCCTGGCCGGCGGCCCTGTGCGGCCTGCGGCATCGACGGCGGGCCAGGAACCCAATTGGGAGATTGCAGCCTGAGTATCAGACCGTCTGCACGGTTAACAAAGGCGCGGCAATAGGGTCATTTTGGGACAATCATCGCGAGGCCTGCTGGACATCCGATATTCGCCAGAAAGGGCGTTTGATTTCGACGAGTTGGCGACGGGGATCGCCGGCCTTCACTCTGTCGCGGATGAGCGCAACCAAGTCCGCCTTAACAGCCGGATCGGACAAGAAATAGCTATGGCCGATGAAGCCGCGGCCGCCTGAAAACTCGATGAAATCGACCAGCCCTTCCATGTTAGCCCCTGCCCATTGGGACGCCGCCTCGCTCCTGTCCTTGGGAAGCCTGCCGACAGCGAGCTGCCCCAGCCGCAAGGCGCTGCCGAAGAGCAGCGTTGATGCCCCCAACGCCTTGTCCCTGGGAGAGGAATAGACCGTGAGATGCATAGGGCCTTGAGGCGGGAACGCGCTTGGACTTGATTTGCTGCCGAAGGCAAGGTCCGGGTCCGATACCCACGCGAACAACTTGGAAGAAGCCACATCGAGATCAATATCGGGAGCGAAAAACACCGCGTTCGCGATCTTGTAGCGCTGCCAAAGCGAGGATCGGCTGACATAGGCTTCGATGGCGAGTTGCTGGACCACACTCGCGAGCACATCGGTTCCGCGGCTATGCGCCAAGAGGTGAAGCCGCTCGACACCCTTGGTTTCGGCGATGATGCGAATGGCTTTCTTGAGGTCCGCGACTGCAAACTCGCTCGAACTCGCGGTCGATGTTGTAGCCAAAGAAGAAGCCGCGGGAGCCCCCGGCAGGCCATGTCAGGACAATGCAGACAAACTGGTTCTGCAGCGTCCTGCAAATCTCGCCTGTGGCGAGCGCGGCGTCGTCGAAGCTGTTGCCGTATCCGTGAATAAAGACCACGACTTCCTTGCGATTGGCTGTTGCGAGACGACGAGCGACTTCGGCCTGCAGCGATGCGGCAGCCTGTTCATGGGCCGCGACTGCCGTCGGCGTGCGGCGTGGCCCGTTCGCGGTCGCCACGACGCCGTAAGGTGTCGCCGGAAACCGTCCGGTCTCGGAAATCGCGCCGACACGCAACTCACTTTTGCTGGTGGGAGAGTTGCGTGTCGGGGTGATCGACACCGATCCGAAGCTCAAGAATATGGCTCTTTCGGCACCGTAGGACAACGTGCTGTCCGAAGCAGTTACAGGTGCCCGGTCGGTAATGTAGAGGAGGTCGAAGGCTCCGGAACTCTGGCGGGACCGAACGGTCTGGGTGCTTTGCAACGCCGGCGACGCAGTAACGGGCAGCGTTGCAACCTCCGCGCGCTGCGTGGCACAGCCAGCAAGGCAGACAAGCAAGAGGAGCCCTGCCATTGCCCGACAAAAATTTATTGATCCGACCTGTCCCATGCGTCCCCCCACAGCCCGACTGCCTCGAAATGAAGGCATAACGGACGATCCTCGCCTCGGTTGCGGCGGCCGGTTTAGCCAATCGGAGCTCGTCGTTGGGGTCTAATCTTACCTGCAATATCTCGACTTGTCCCCAGGAACAAATATGCATCCGGCGGGGCCGAAAGCGACGCTCTTGGCAACATACCATTGCCCACGGTCGCCAAATGCAGTTTAGCACTCTTAGACAAGTGTTAGACTAATAGTACCGCATTTTCTCGCTCTCGATGTTCATGTGTCGTCAAAACACGGAAAGCGTGAACTGAAAAGACCAGGACACCGAGCTCTGCAACGAATCAAATGCGGCTTTAGTGGCTCACCTGCTTCATCGGGCCTTTCGGCCGCTTCGCCAGCCAGATGACACCGGCAAATATCAGAATGAGACCCGTCGCCATCGCGTAGAAATCGTTGGTGGCCAGCATCACCGCCTGCGCATCGACCATCCTGGAGAACATGGCGAGGCCGAGATTCGTCCGGAAGCCCTGACGGCGGCGTCAGCGCTGTCGTCGGATCGATGATCGACACGAGATCGGCGCGGCTCTCCTTGGTGGCATGCTCCCAGTAGGTGGATGTGAGCGAGGCTCCGACCGCCATCGCCATGATGCGGATGAAGTTCTGCAGTCCCGAGCCGCTCGCCACCTTCTCCGGCGGAAGATCGGAGACGGCGAGCGACGTCAGCGTCACGAGACAGGCCGGCACGCCTGCCCCCAGGACGAACATCGCGATCGCGACGGACATGTAGTCGGCTTGTGCGTTGAGATGCGCGCGCATGTAAGAAGGAGACGGCCAGCACCGCCATGCCATAGCTGACGATCAGTCTTGGATCGATCTTCGCCATCAGCCGTCCGACAATCGGCGCTGTGATGACCGCAAGTATGCCCATCGGCGCTGTCGCGAGGCCCGCCCAGGTCGCCGTATATCCCATCATCTGCTGAAGCCAGAGCGGCGTCAGGACGATGTTGCCGAAGAACAGCCCAAACATCAGGCCCAGCGACACCGTCGACACAAGCCAGTTGCGGGATCTGAATACCGAAAAATCGAGCACCGGGTCCTCGTCGGTCAGTTCCCAGATGATGAGGGCAACCAGCGAGATGAATGCCACGATGGCCGACCCCACGATGAAACGGGACGAAAACCAGTCCAGTTCGCGCCCCTTGTCGATCATCAGCTGGAACGCGCTGACGAAGACGACGAGGAGCAGCAGGCCGACGACATCGATGCGCCTTGCGTTCGATCGGGGTCTCACTGTTTCGCATCAGCCACCACGTGACGCCGCCGACCGCCGCGCCGAACGGGATGTTGATGTAGAAGATCCAGCCCCAAAGGTAGTTGTCCGAGATATAGCCGCCGAGGATCGGTCCGAATATCGGCGCGACCACGGTCGTCAGGCCCCATATCGCCAAGGCGACGTTCGCCTTTTCCTTCGGAAAGATCGACATCAGCAACGTCGCTGACAGCGGAATGAGCGGCCCGCCCACGAAGCCCTGAAGAATCCGGAACAGCACGAGCATTTCAAGGCTGCCCGAGAGACCGCACAGGATTGAAGTGATCACGAAGGCGACGACACAGACGGAGAAGAGGCGAACTTCCCCGAACCGTCGCGCCAGCCAGCCGGTCAACGGCACCGTAATCGCCTCGGCAACGGCATAGGCGGTGATGATCCAGGTGCCCTCCGTCGTCGACACGCCGAGATCGCCCGAGATCGTTGGCATGGCGACGTTGGCGATCGTCGTGTCGAGGACCACCATGAAATTGCCGAACGACAGCGCGGCCGCCGCCAGCACGAGCTTCGCCCCGCTCAGCGGCGGATGACCGGCTTCCGACATTCTAATGTGCTCCCGACAGGTCGATCGTCGCGTGCATCGACAGTCCCACGCGCAGCGGGTGTTCGTTCGAGTTCCTTCGGATCGAGTTGGATCCGCACGGGAAGGCGTTGGACGACCTTGATCCAGTTGCCGGTCGCGTTCTGTGCCGGGATCGCCGCAAATGCAGAACCCGTGCCGCCGGCAAAGCCGGCAACGCGGCCGTGAAAGACGACGTCTGACCCGTAGAGATCGGACGTCAGGTGCACCGGCTGCCCGGGCTTGACGCGCCGGAGCTGCACCTCTTTGAAGTTGGCGTCGACATAGATGTCCTGCACGGGCACGATCACCATCATCGGCGTGCCAGCCTGAATGCGCTGGCCGACGGCGACCCGGCGTTGATCGACGACGCCATCGATCGGGCGCACGGATCACGGCACGCTGCGAGGTCGACCGCGCCTGATCGAGTCTGGCCTGCGCCGCCACGACCTCGGGATGTGTGTCGATGGTGGCATCTTCGAACAGCACGTGATTGGCACGGCGGGCGCCGGCGGCAGCAGCCCGCGCGGCCTCCGAGGCCGCGATGCGGGCGGTGGCCTGGGAAATGGCCGCTTGGGCCTGGCGGACCACGGTCTCCGTATCGTCAAGCCGATGAACTGGAATCACGCCCTTGACGGAGAGAGTCTGCGCCCGACCGTCGTCGAGGTGTGCCTTGTCGAGATCAGCCTGCGCGCGGGCAAGATCGGCGCGCGCCGTTGCCTCGTCCGCTGCGCGGGCCTGCTTCCAGCCCGGCCAGGGTCTCATCATTCGCCTCAAGCTGGCGGACCTGGCGGCGCGCTCGCCCGAGTGCCGCTTCGGCTTGCTCGACAGCCAGTCGCAGATCCGTGTCGTCGAGTTCCACCAGGATATCGCCGGATCGGACGTGCTGACTGTTGACGACCAGGACGCGCTTGACCGGACCGCTGACGAGCGACGTCACCTGGGACACCTCAACGTTCGCGTAGGCGTTCTCGGTGGTTTCGGTGTCCGCAGCAATGAAAGTCGACCAGCCCCACCACGATGCTGCGGCCAGCGCCAATCCCCCCGCAAACACGAGAAACAGCCGCTTGCGCCGCGTCCTTTTGGGCGACGCGTGATCGACCGGGATGTCGTCCTCCCGCCTTAAGCTGATCAATGCATTTTCTTCTGTTGCAGTCTCTTTCACGAGTTCCATATTCACCATCCAAAATCTGGTAATGCTCCGTACCATACTTGACAGGTAAGGTAATGTACCGTACCAGTCAAGGGGCAAAAGCAAATATCGAATGGAGTCCTCCCATGGCCACACCCGCTCGCTCAAAGCGCATGCCCCAGGAAGACCGGCGTGCCGCCATTCTCGAGGCGGCAGCCCAGGTCTTCTTTGAGCAGGGCTATGCCGCAAGCAGCATCGATGCGATCATCGAGCGTATCGGCGGCTCGAAGCGAAATATCTACAACGAGTTCGGAAACAAGGAGGGCTTATTCACCGCCTTGATTACCGAAAGCGCGGACTCAGCCCTCGCCGCGCTCTCCGTCGAGCGGTTTGCCGGGCGGAACCTTAGTGAAATCCTGCTCGAATTTGGGCGGCGGCTAATGGCCATCTACATGTCGCCTGCCCTTATCGGCGTCTATCGCTCGATTATGACGGAGGCACTGCGCTTTCCCGAGTTGGCGAAGGCCTTCTACGACAAAGGACCGGGCCGCGCCTCAGGCCGCCTCGCCGAAGTGCTGGAAGAAGCAAAGGCCCGCGGTGAAATCCAGATCGACGACTGCAATAAAGCGGCGGACCACCTCGTCGGCATGCTGCGCGACAATCTCCATCTGCAGGTCATTCTCGGATTGCGGCCGCCGCCGTCGCCTGCGGAAGCGGAAGCAACCGTGATCTCAGCGATCAGCATCTTCCTTCACGGAATCTATGGCGGCGATTATCGGTCTGCTTCAAAGGAACGCGCTCAATGAGAGGAGTTCAGACTTGCGTTGGCAGGCTAGGCTTTACAGCAGCTAATGACAATCGGAAGGGCGGAGATGGGTTCATTCCATTCCTCGCGTTCCTCTTCTTCACCCAATTAGCTGCGACGCTACTGGCATTGCCAAGTTGGTACTGGAGCGTCTGACGAGGTCCAGCCGCGGCCCGAGGCTTGTATGCGACACGTCAAAAGACACTTCATGCTGCTACATCGACGGAGGGTCGCCTGTTCGCAGCGGGCAGCCAAACGCTCTGTTTCAATCATTGTTCAATTCGTCTGGTTCATAATTCGCATCGAGCCGTCCAATCAACTGCGAACGCCTAGACGAACTGCACGGCACGGTTCGTGAGCGTCGAAATCTGGCGAAGTGGGGGGCAGATGATCCTACTCACTTTATAACGGTCAACCAGGAATGACTGCAATCGCCTCGACCTCAACACGCATGTGTGGTGCCACAAGCTGCGCGAAGACCGTTGTGTTGGCGGGCCGGGCCTCGTAGCAATGCTTTCGGATGATCGGGATAATCCGCTCGAATTCTTCCTGGCTCGTAACGAAAATCTGCACGCGAACGAGATCCTTCAGAGTTGCTCCTGCCTTTCCGAGTGCGATCTCGATGTTGCGAAAACAGTTTTCGCACTGGCTTTCGACATCTGGCGGAAACTCTTTTGTTTGTGCGTCGAAGCCAGTGGTTCCGGACACAAATATCCAGCCGTTGACAACCGCAGCGCGCGCATAACCTGCTTTTTCCTCGTAAGGTGATCCCGAATAGATGCGTTCTCCTTGCATGAGCCAGGCTCCTCTTAACTCGCTATCTTGTCGCTATTCCCGAACACTAACGCTGTGTGGCCGAGAACCGTCTTGGGCGATGCACGTTCATGCATTTCCAGAAACGGTACCGTGCATTTCATCACAGATGCAGCGTACCGCGAAACACCACGACGCCGGAGCCCGATAGTTCAGGGTCAGGATCAAGCCTTACCTTCAGAAAACTTCGCCGTCCCATCCGGGTGCCTTGTTCGATCAGGAGCGTGTCCCGCGTCAGCAGGCCCATCGAGCCCAGATATGCACACAAAGGTCCCGCCGCCGTTCCAGTCGCCGAGTTTTCCCAAAGCCCAACCGCGGGATTGAAGAAGCGTGCATAAGCGTTTTCCGAATCAGTGGTTTCGAATGCATAGAGGTAGCATCCCTCCGCACCTGCGGGACCAAGGACCTCGATTAGTTTCTCTGCGGAGGGCGTGGCACGATCGACGGTCTGCCGGTCCCGCAAGCGGACCATAAGATGGCTTGCGCCAGTGTCGGCGGCCCGTGGGACGGGGTTCGAGAGAAGATCATCGGCGACCAGCCCAAGTGCTTCCGCTAAGGAATTCAACGAGTTCAGCGGCGGTGACAGCTTCAGGGATGCCTGCTTCATCCGGCCATGGACGCGGCCGTCTCGCGATTCGACTGTGATCGGCAATATGTCATCACCGATCTCTTGCAGGAATGTCTGCGCCGTACTCAGATCGCCGAGCTGGCCGTCATACCCAAGCCATAGCCAGGCACCGAGAGCATTGTGGCCGGCACCGAAAACTTCTGCGCCGCTCGCGGTGAACGACCGGAGCCGTCGGTCCGCGCGATCACTTTTCAGGATAAAGGTTGTTTCCGACTGGTTGAACTCGCGCGCGATGAGGCGAAGCACGTCATCCTCAAGGTGGTCTGCCCCCTCGACCACGGCAAGAGGATTACCGCTCAACGGTGTGTCAGCAAAAACGTCGATCATGCCTGAGATTAGATTGGCCATCGGTGCATACGCCTACTTTCGAGATGAATTCAACTCATTTAAGTCTACAGCATATGCTGTAGACAATGCGGTAGCAAAATCGTATTTCTCATGCTTTGATGAAATGGATTCATCATGACTGGATCAGATATCCCGCCCCTTACAGCACTTCGCGCTTTCGAAGCGACCGCACGCCTTAGAAGCTTCAAAGCGGCGGCGGCGGAACTGTTCGTCACACCAACGGCCATCAGTCATCAGATCCGTCAACTTGAGGAGTATCTGGGACTGCGCGTGCTCGATCGCACACCGCGCAGCGTAAGTCTCACGAAAAGCGGCAAGGAACTCTATGACGCGACCACATTGGGATTCGGAGAAATCCGCCGATCGGTCGAGCGCCTTCGCGAAATCGAAAATCCAGGCGCGTTGACCCTCTCTGCGACGACGGCTTTCCTGAGCCACTGGCTGGTTCCGCGCCTTGCAGAGATCCGGCATGTCTTGCCGGATCTCGATCTCCGTCTGCATGCCTCCGAAACGATCGTGAACTTACAGCCGGGCGAAATCGATGTGGCAATACGCTACGGAATCGGACCATTTGCGGGTGTCGAAGCAACGCCTCTAAAGACCGATGCGTTCGCGCCAGTGTGCAGTCCACGGTTAGATATTGTGGACCTTCAAGATCTTCGTCGTTTCGAGCTTATTCATGTCGATGGTCGCACCGCACCGTTGCCTTTACCCGACTGGCCGAGGTGGTGCTCGGAGGCGGGCGTCAGCGGCATAGACACGGCGGTTGGCCTCCGATTTACCAACAGCATGCATGCCATGCAGGCCGCTATCGCCGGACAGGGCGTGACGATTGTCAGCCTGGTGCTGGCGGCAGACGCTCTCGCTGCTGGCCTGCTGGTCCAGCCTTTCCGCCACGTCCTGCCCGGCGGTATCTATCATTTTGTCTGTCGGCCCGGTATCGGCAGCCGTACTTATGTCAAAACGCTTCGCGAATGGTTCCAGGATTTATTGAAATGATCGATCGTTGATGCGCTCCGCTCTCTCCGCCATTTCCTAGAGATTATCATTACAATTCATATATTTGGGGGCGTCCACCTCATCGTTTGCGATCCGGCCCTGCGGCGCTCTTCATCGATCATTTCGGTGGAGGCTTTGGCGGCGGCGGCTTTGCAGGCGGCGGATTCCATGGTGGCGATTTTGGCAGCGGAGGGTTTGGAAATTTCGCCCATGTCATTGACGTCATGCTCACGTCGGCGGGACTGATTGGCATGCCCCGGTCTACCGCGGGGCCTGGCATGGCAGCGGTGCGGTTGCAGCGGGAGTGGCGGCAGGAGCGGCCATGGGGGCCGCGGCAGCCAATCCCTTACTTGCCCCAAACAGACGGGGATGATCGGCTGGCTGCGCCAATTTGCTTGCGATATAGTTTGCGCGGTCTTGTTCCCCTCAGGGCTAAGGGTTAACTCGCTGCTTGCATGAAGGTGTGCTTTCAAACTTGTCAGCGCGTGTGTGCACGCCTAGAGTTTTTGCCCGCACCGATACGCGCTCGAGTTCAAAAGGGACGATGATGGAAGCGAGGTCAAACACAGCACTGCACGTGACACTGACCATCAACGGTGTTGAACGCAACGCCAGTATTGAACCGTGCGTGACATTGCTTGATCTGCTACGCGAGGAATTTCACCTTACAGGCACGAAAAAGGGCTGTGATCACGGCCAGTGCGGCGCATGCACGGTCCTCGTCAATGGAACGCGTATCAATAGCTGCCTCGTGCTCGCTGTGAGCCGCAATGGCTCCGAAATCACAACGATTGAAGGAATTGGTACGCCCAACGAACTCCATCCCCTACAGGAGGCATTCGTGCGGCATGACGCCCTTCAATGCGGCTATTGTACACCGGGCCAGATATGTTCGGCTATCGGCCTCATCTCGGAAGGCAGGGCCAAAACACGTGACGAGATCCGAGAGGCAATGAGCGGCAATCTCTGCCGCTGTGGTGCATACATTGGCATTGTCGATGCTATCGAAGAGGTCATGGCAGCCCCCAAGCGGAAGACGGTGCCATGAGACGTTTTGAATATTTGCGCGTGGCGAGCATCAATCAAGCTATCGAGAGGCTGTCTGACGAGCCTGGCGCAAAACTGCTGGCTGGCGGCACCAACCTCGTCGATTTAATGAAGTACGATGTGGCGACCCCGACCACAATTATTGACATCAACGACCTGCCGCTCCGGGAGATTAGCGAAACCTCGGACGGGGGCCTTAGGATCGGCGCTCTCGCGACGAATTCGGACGTGGCTTTCCATCCAGTCGTCGAAAACCGTTATCCCTTGCTAGCGAGCGCCATTCTCGCGGGTGCGTCTGCGCAGCTTCGCAACGTTGCCACAGTCGCTGGCAACCTGCTGCAGCGCACGCGTTGTTCATATTTCTATGACGTAATGACACCGTGCAACAAACGAGCACCCGGCACCGGTTGTCCAGCGCGAAATGGATTAAATCGGAACCATGCCATTCTCGGCGCGAGCCAAGACTGCGTAGCCACCCACCCTTCCGACATGTGTGTAGCTCTTGCCGCAATAGGAACGATGATCATTGTTCAGGGTCCTAACGGCGCGCGTTCGATTTCGCTCGCAGATTTTCACCGGCTGCCCGGCGACACACCCGAGCAGGACACAACTCTGCAAAACAACGAGATCATTCTTGGAATCGAGCTGACCCCTGCGCCCGAGTTTCAGCGATACAGCTATCTAAAGATCCGCGACCGCTTGTCCTATGCTTTTGCGCTCGTATCGGCTGCAGCGTTGCTGACAATCGATGATGGCGTGATCTCGACGGCGCATGTGGCCTTGGGTGGTGTGGCACGTAAACCCTGGCGGGACACGGCTGCGGAAGTCGTGCTGGTCGGGCGTCCCGCATCACGCGGAAATTTCGATCAGTTTGCGTCGATGCTGCTGTTGCGGTCCGATGCGCTGTCGGAGAATGGCTTCAAGATAGAACTCGCCCGCAGAACTGTCGTTCGGGCGCTCGAACAGGCCGCGTCGCGAACGCCGCAATCTCAGTCCGACAAGCATATCCATTGAGAGGGCATTATGGATCGGGGACCTGCGATCACCGGCAAAAGTATTCCTCGGATTGACGGGCCGCTGAAGGTTCGGGGCCAAGCAAAATACGCCGCAGAGTATGAGGTCCCCGATCTGCTGCATGCCGCGATCGTATCCGCATCGATCGCAAAAGGTCGGGTGATCTCGATTGATAGTGCAGACGCAAAAAGTTTCCCGGGTGTTGTGGCGGTTCTCACTCATCAAAACCGCCCCTGGTTCTGGCCGTTCAGCTTTCTCTACAAGGATCCGGCTGGCCCGCCCGGCCAACCCTTCCGGCCCCTTTACAATGACCGCGTGCATTTTAGCGGACAACCGGTGGCTCTCGTTGTTGGCGACACCTACGAAGCGGCACGCGATGCGGCGGCGTTGGTCCGCGTCTCCTATCACCACGAGCAACACTCGACTGACTTGGCTGCCGAAGTATCAAGAGCCTATAAGTCGCCCAGACGTCGGCTCGGTCTTGCTCCAATACCGCAGCCCACCGGTGATGCTGACCGCGCATTTTCGAAGGCTCCCGTCAAGGTTCGAGGCAACCTACACGACCGCTGCGGAAAATCATCATCCGATGGAACTGTTCGCAACAACGGTAGAATGGGGTGACAAGACCGTCACAGTCTATGACAAGACACAGAGCCCCAAGAGCGTGGAGATCTTTCTTAAGCTTGCCTTCCGCCTGTTTCGGCGCAAAGTGCGTGTTGTAAGCAGCTTTGTCGGCGGCGCGTTCGGTCTCGGCCTTCGACCTCAGCAATCCGTTTTCCTGGCGGTTCTGGCGGCAAAGGCACTCAAACGATCCATTCGGCTGGTGATCCCGCGCGACCAGATGTTCGCGCTCGGGTACCGTGCTAATTCGATCCAGACGGTTTCCCTTGGTGCTGATAAAAACGGCCACCTGCTCGCGGTCCGGCATCGAGCCATTGCCGCAACCTCGCGAAACGAGGATGCCCAGGATCCGATGCTGAATTTCTCGGCAAGCCTTTACCGCTGCCATAATGTCAAACTCGCCTACGAACTCGCAAAACTTGACACCGTTTCGCCGTGCGACATGCGCGCGCCCGGCGCGGCCACCGGCATGTTCGCTCTGGAATGCGCCATGGATGAGTTGGCTTATGCCACCAACGTTGATCCGCTCGTCCTGCGCCTTGCAAACTATACGGAGCGCGATCAAAGCGAAAACCGGCCGTTCAGCAGCAAGGCCCTTCGCGAATGCTATGCTCAAGGCGCCGAGCGCTTCGGTTGGGCGAAGCGCAGTCACGCGCCGCGATCGATGCGAAAGGGGAAAGAACTGGTTGGGTGGGGTATGGCAACGGGGGTTTGGGAGGCGGCAATGTCACCCGTACCCGCACGTGCCAAAGTCAGGCTTCTTGCCGATGGCAGGTTCGAAGTGACAAGCTCTATTACGGACATCGGCACCGGAACCTACACGATCCTCACCCAAATTGCCGCCGATGCGCTTGAAGCGTCCATCGAGCGCGTGGTTGTCAAGCTCGGTGACTCCGCCCTGCCTTTCAATCCCATTCAAGGAGGTTCGTGGACTGCCGCAACCTCAGGCTCTGCCGTCCAGGCCGCCTGCAACAAGCTGAAGAAGAAGATCCTGTCGCGTGCGAAGCAGGCCGGAATCGTGGGAAATGGACAATCAACCGAATTGCTTTCTCCGGCTGCTCTCGCTGATTTATTAAGACTATCGGACCACGATAATCTGAGCGCCACCGCAACCATCATCAATTTTCCGTTCGGCAAGAATACACGAGTGCCACTCATTCAGCAGTTTTTGCCGAGGTCCGCATCGATGAAGAGCTTGCGGTCGTTCGGGTCACCCGCCTCGTATGCGCGGTCGCCGCAGGGCGCATCCTCAATCCTGCCACGGCCCGAAGCCAGATCATCGGCGCGTCGGTTATGGGCATTGGCAAAGCCCTGTACGAAGACGCCGCCACCGACCACAATTTGGGGCGATGCATGGCTCACAGTTTCGCAGATTATCACATCCCCTCGAATGCTGATGTCTATGAGATCGAAGTCTTGTTCGTTGAAGAAACTGATGACAAAGCCAGTCCAATCGGTGTGAAGGGTGTAGGCGAAATCGGCTCGGTCGCTGTCGCGCCCGCCATTGCAAATGCGATATTCCATGCGACAGGGCAACGGATACGGGACCTTCCAATCACCATTGATCGTCTGGCACGATCGAGAGATTAGACCCAAAGCGATCCCGGATCGGCAACGCCGAGCTTCGTTCGCCAGGCCCTCTACCTCTACGATACACACCTATTGGCGGATGAAATCATCGAGCTGCCGTCCGTGGCAGGGTTCGATCGCTGGCTCTACGTCTTTCGCGGGGCGGTTACGGTGGGCCAACAGAAGGCCGGTACGCACACCGCGCTTGTGATCAGTGCGGATGAAACCGCGCTCAACGTGAAGGCCGCCGCCGAATCCGATCTCGTCGTCTTCCTCGTTGATCGCAACGCGAAACTCTCGCGGGAAGGCACCATAAGCGGCTGAGACCGGAATATTGCTCGGTTCCAGGTCAAGCGCGTGGGTTAAATTGATCCTTTCAGGCGCGATGTGAGGATATATGAGATCTGCTTTCCCGACTGCTTTAGACTTACCTTTTCTGGTCAAAGCCGATGCTTGCTGGCGAGTCTTTGTTGCGAGCTCATGCGGGCCTGAATGTCCGCCGCTCACACGCCATGGGCGCCAGTACGGCGGCATCATATTGCCGATGGCTACAAAACCGGGCAACGTGCGTGCCAGCGAAGTTTAAGGGGATAGGTAATGGAAGAGTGGGATCCGAGCTGGTGCGTCAAGTTGCTCAGCATTTTCATGCCGACGAGTTTTGAAAGGCGAATAGCCATCAAAGCACATTCCCGCTTCGTTCATTATACGACTGCGGAAAACTTGTTTCGTATTCTGGATAAAGAGGAGATCTGGTTTCGCAACACAAGATGCATGAATGACCATCGCGATATTGAGCACGGTTTCATGCAGCTTCATCAGTGGAGCAACAATCCGCAGAGTACTGCATCGCTGGTTAGCGCACTTGAAGCGTGCATGCCCCGGGGTGTGGCAAGCGGGTCTGAAAAATATCACCATTGGCTTCCGAACTTGCGCACCCAGTCCTATGTGCTATCGGTTGCGGAACAGGATCCAGATGAGAATGAAACCGGCAGGCTGGCGCTATGGCGTGCCTTTGAAAAGGATGCCGTCGGCGTTGCTGTCGTTGTGGATGTAGCTCCATTCATGAAGATGACGGATGCTCTGATGGCCTATCCCGGTCCAGTGACTTACTGGACGCGGCAGCAGTTTGAGGATGAGTTTAACGTGGTAGCTCATCGCATCCTGGCCAACAAAGACTTCCTGTTGCAGGTGAGCAAATTCGCACTGACCGAGATGGTATTCCTGATGCTGTTGTTTGCGGCGACATGTTCGAAGACGCCCGCATTACACCAGGAGCGCGAATGGCGCGTCCTGACCAATCCGCTGCTCTGGCCCTCGACCCGGTTTATCGAACACCAGGCGGTCATTGATCGGCATACCGCAAACAGTCTACAAACTGCCGTTAAAAAATAGTCCCGATGACAATCTGACCGGAATAGAACTGCCTCAATTGATCGACCGAGTGATCATTGGGCCGTCGATTCACGTCGGTCCGATCCGTGACGCGATCGTCGCAAAACTGACAGAGAAAAACGTACCCGATGCTGCCTCAAGAGTTATCGCATCGGGGATACCGGTCCGCGCGACAGCAATGGGTTGATAAACCGTGGTGGCTGGGCTCGCTCGACGTTGTCAGGCAGACATTTGCCGAACAGCCAAACTTAAGCCTGAAATCCGCCCGGCATTTTCACGACCGAAATAGTGGCAATCCTGTTCTGGCGAGTACCTGAACGCCGATGCAAGGGACTTCTTCGCCGCAAGGTTCGGACATATCCATGCGGAACAGTGGAGGACGTGGCGGCGTGAGAAATCCGCAAAGGCCGTTGGGCGTACTCATGACTTTCGTACGGTCGCCCAGGCGCAAGTTGCAAGCGCTAACGCGACAGCTGCTATCGGCAGCCACGCGGTCGTGTCCCCCATCGTCCATAGAGTTACACCCGATACGAGACACCAAAGAACGGGCACCGGGAACAGAGACCACCGCAGTTTACCCCGTGCCATCAGCAATAAACCCACTGTTCCGATCGCCGTGGGATCCGGGGCAATTCCGAAAATCTGCGCCTGTTCCCATTCGGAACCGAACGCAGGCAGAAG
Organism: uncultured Alphaproteobacteria bacterium; assembly: GCA_963777425.1. Taxonomy (GTDB): domain Bacteria; phylum Pseudomonadota; class Alphaproteobacteria; order Rhizobiales; family Rhizobiaceae; genus Phyllobacterium. The sequence goes on from CAVZQS010000005.1 coordinate 414,427, forward strand.
AACGGGATACAAGAAGTTCGGCGCCGACGAGCGCCGTCCCGCTAAAGCTTGTAAGACCGCGTCCCTCGAAGACGAGTGCGCGCGGAACAAAGCCGGCGATTAGCAGGAGCACCGACTGCAGCAAGAAAAGCGGTGCTACGTAGCTTATGGCCCAATTTATGGTCGCATAGCGGTGCCAGAGGAGGTTGATCCGACAAAGACCCAGAGAATGGCGAGCGTGGATGCGATCCAGCGTTCATTGCCATTGGCGCGTTTCGTGGCAAGGCCGAGCATCAAGAGCCCAGCCCCGAATGTAACCAGCTGGAATGGCCAGACGGAGGCATTCTGCAGCTCGAACATTCGCCAATAGACGCGCGGCGAAAACAGCAGCATGTCTTCAGGACGGTAAGTCCACCATTGCGACATCAAAGCGCCTGAACGTAGGACACCATGCGCGCGCGCATTCTGGCGTCCGGCAGAATTGCGCGCGCCGCGTCCAAATTCTCACGCACATGGTCGACGCTTGTCGTTGCCGGAATGGCAACTGTGACGGCCGGGTGTGAGACAATGTATTTCAGGATGAACTGTGCCCAGGTGGAAGCGCCGATCTCTGCAGCCCATGGAGGCAGGCTCTCTCCCTGGAGGCGGCGGGTGAGTGCACCCTGCTGGAACGGTCGGTTAACGATCACTGCGATACCGCGATCTTCCGCCAATGGAAGCAGCCGTTGCTCGGCCTCGCGATCAACGACGTTATAGGTAAACTGCACAAAATCGAGCGGCTGCGTGCGCATGATCTCTTCGAGCAGATCATGCCGTCGTCCTTCAGACGTCGTTACTCCGACATAACGAACTTTTCCGGCGGCTTTATGACCGGTCAGGGTTTCGAGATGCTGCTGCCAGTCGACAAGGTTGTGGACCTGGACAAGGTCAAACCGCGGTACCCCCAAAATTGACGCGATCGCTCAATCTGCACGGGACCGTCCTGACCGGACGTCCACACCTTGTCGGCCGAAAATAGCGATTTGGGGATTGCCCAGCTTTGCAAGGCCATACCCGATCACCGATTGGGGAAGAGCCATACATTGGCGAGGAATTGATCATTTGCCCGCCTGCTGTGAAGAAAGCAGCCATGACGTTGGCGCACTCGTCCATCAACGCCGAGTATCGTCACCCACGTTGAAGGTGATCCAGCTGCCAAGGCCGACCACTGGAATCGTCTCTCCCGAAGAGGGGTCGCCGCGCCAATAGCCCGCCCTGGGCATGTGTCGACGCTGGCACGAAAGCCGCAGCCGCGATTGCCAGTAATCCTTCAAGAACTCTCCGCCGTCCTATCGGCATGGTTCTCCTCGCTGTGATGAAGATCGCATGAGACCAGTCCAGCCAAGATCGGGGGACCCCAGCCTACGATTGATCGGCGATCGCTCGAGTTCGCGGCCAAGCATACCGTCCGTTTTTGTCACTTTATGCTCAACAAAAGGTGTGATCCGGGGTCACATGCCATGCGGTGGTTCCCGGCTACTTCAGAGATCGGCGAGATGAACAGGCTGGCCATCAAGCCGTGACCTCTATCAGGCCCCCGGCCAGGCACCGAAACGCCTCGACGGCCTTGACGAGGACACCTTGCTGATCGTCGCTGGCTGCAATCCAGAGCGCAGCGTTGAGCGCGGCCCCGTTCAGAAGCCGTGCGGCAGCTTCCGCGTCCACATGCTTGATGATTCCCTGTGCGATCAGAGCCTCTACTTTTGCCAGGTCGCCTGGAGACAACTGTTCTGGCTGGTCCAGTTCGAAGGATCGCCCAGGAAGGCCGGTCCGTCCAGCAGCACAATACGCCGGACCTCAGGCTCCAACGCCATCTCGATATAAGCGACGCCCTCCGCCAGTAGTCCCTCCCAGTCATTGTCGGCGAGACTACCGATGGCACGAGCGCGCGTAGCCATCTCAGCATCTATCTGGTTGACCACGGCCAGCAAAAGTCCTCGCTTGTCACCGAAGTGGTGGTAGAGCGCACCTCGCGTCAGACCGGCCTCGGCGGTCAAATCGTCCATCGAGGCGGCTGCATAACCCTTCTCGGCAAAGGCTCTTCGCGCGGCGTGGATCAGCTTGGCGCGAGTTTCCTCCATCATCTCGGAACGTCGTCTTGCGACCACAACCCCTCCTCTCATTCGACATACGTCGCGCATGCCTATTGACATACGCGGCGTATGTATGTGATTTACTGACATACGAGGCGTATATCAACTAATGCTCCGACTGTGAAGGCGGGACAGTCCGATTCAGCTGGAGCCTGCTGTTTACGCCGTTGACCTTCTGCACAAAGGATAAAAACGATGACCCAACGCGAAGCCATTTTTCCAGCCAACAGGCATGCGCTCTACGAATTCCACCGGTACTCGGCAGCCATCCGCTCGGGGACCTCCTGTTCGTCTCGGGCCAGGTCGAAGCCGCTCCGATGGCTCGCCCGAGCCCGACTTCGAGCGTCAGGTGCAACTGGCCTTCGACAACCTCGGGCTGTCCTCAAGGCCGCCGGCTGTACTCTCGAGGACGTTGTGGACGTCACCACCTTTCACACCGACCCGGCTGCCCAGATCGAGATCGTCATGGCAGTGCGTGAGAGGGTGATCGGCGAGCCACCTTATCCGAACTGGACAGCGGTCGGCGTGAACTGGCTGGCGGGCTTCGATTTCGAGATCAAGGCCATCGCCCGCATCCCTCAAGGTGCCTGAGCGGCAATCGGGTCCATGCGCGTGAATTCCGCTTCCGGAACTGGCTCGGAAGCGGACCGCCAAAACCACCCGTTAGAGTGATGTTTCAGTCGCAAATATATCGACTTTGCCAACGACATGACGCAACGCGACCAGCTGCGCAGTACCTTTGTGAAATCACCCGGTCACTCGTCCAACGGCGCGGATGAGCTGCGCTTCTCCGTAAGGTTTGGTCAAAAGGATTGAATTGCAAACCTCGGCTGCGCCCTGGACATCTGCATGCCCGCTCGCCAATATGACGCCAATATCAGAGTTTGCAGCCCGGGCGAATTTCGACAGCTCGACACCCGACCCATCCGGCAGTTCGACATCGACAAGAAGGACGTCGTATTTCTGCTGAGCCAGAGCGACCCTCGCCTCGGCAGCTGTTGCAGTGACTTTCACAATACAGCCGACGTTCTTCAGAACTTCCGCCACTTCGATCCTGATGAGCTGGCTCATCCTCGCAAACGAGAACAGATAGTGGTGGCTTCACCGTAACGTCGATCACGACAGTCTCCGAACAAGAATTATCCCGATTGTGGGACTTTAAACAATAAAGAACAACACGCGGCTTTTGCGGATAGCGGATTTCACTCCTCGATATCCGA
>CAVZQS010000006.1:0-364623 GCA_963777425.1 uncultured Alphaproteobacteria bacterium
CTTCGCGCTAAAGCCACGCACCATCCGATCGTGCTAGAATTAAGCCCAACACGCCTCATTTGAGTGGGGGTTCTACGCCATGATGACCGCGAGGGAATACGCCAAGAACGCGACGGCCGTTCTGCATCACATCCTAGACATCCCGGCGGACGAGTTCGATGACGACGGCACCGCCGCCGTCATCGAGCAGGCCATAAGAGACGCCACGCGCGAGCGCGACAGCAGGGTCGGCCAACAATTGGAGGAAGCACAGGCGGCGGCGCAGCAGCGTTTGGCGCGGCTGCTGAGTTCGTCACCTGCAGTGATCTACAGCTTCAAGGCGACCGGTGATTTCGCGCCTACGTTCGTAAGCGAAAACATCAACGCCGTGTTCGGCTATGCGCCAGGCGAGTATCTCGAGGACCCGTCATTCTGGCGCGACCGGGTCCACCCCGACGACCTGACCCGCGTCGAGGAGGCGATTTCCCAATTCTTCCAGAACGGAATCCACACGGTGGAGTATCGCTTTCGCCGTAAGGATGGCACCTTTTGCTGGGTGAATGACGAGCAGCAACTGATCCGTGACAAGGACGGCCGGCCGCTCGAGATCGTCGGCTCATGGAGCGATATCACGGCGCGCAAGGCGGCGGAGGAAGCACAGGCGGCGGCGCAGCAGCGTTTGGCGCGGCTGCTGAGTTCGTCACCTGCAGTGATCTACAGCTTCAAGGCGACCGGTGATTTCGCGCCCACGTTCGTAAGCGAAAACATCAACGCCGTGTTCGGCTATGCGCCAGGCGAGTATCTCGAGGACCCGTCATTCTGGCGCGCCGGGTGCACCCCGATGACCTTACCCGCGTCGAGGAGGCGATTTCCCAATTCTTCCAGAACGGAACCCACACGGTGGAGTATCGCTTTCGCCGTAAGGATGGCTCCTATTGCTGGGTGAATGACGAGCAGCAACTGATCCGTGACAAGGACGGCCAGCCGCTAGAGATCGTCGGATCATGGAGCGATATCACGGCGCGCAAGGCGGCGGAGGAAGCGCAGGCGGCGGCGCAGCAGCGTTTGGCGCGGCTGCTGAGTTCGTCACCTGCAGTGATCTACAGCTTCAAGGCGACGGGTGATTTTGCGCCTACCTTCGTAAGTGAAAACATCAGGGACTGTGTTCGGCTACGCGCCACAGGAGTACCTCGAAAACGCGGATTTCTGGCGGCGCTGCGTGCACCCCGACGACCTTGCCGCAGTGGAGGCCGAGTCCGTTCAACTGTTCAAGAAAGGCCGTCACACAGTCGAGTATCGATTTCTCAAGAAGGATGGCACCTATCGCTGGGTGAACGACGAACAGCAACTGATCCGCGACAAGGACGGCCAGCCCCTCGAAATCGTCGGATCATGGAGCGACATCACCGATCGCAAGCGGGCGGAAGAAGCCGCGGCGGCGGCCCAGGATCGCGTCGAGTATCTGCTCACCTGTTCGCCGGCGGTGATCTACAGCTTCAAAGCAACGGGCGACTATGGACCGACGTTCATCAGCCAGAACGTGAAGGACCTGCTCGGGTATGAGCGTGAGGAATATCTCGAGAGCCCAGATTTCTGGCGCAGCCGTGTGCATCCCGAGGATCTGCCGCGCATCGAAAAAGAGTATGCGAGGCTGTTCGAGGAGGGTCGTCTCGCCAACGAGTACCGGTTTCGCAAGAAGGACGGCAACTATTGCTGGATCAGCGACGATCTGCAACTGCAGCGTAACGCTGCGGGCGATCCGATCGAGGTGGTCGGTGCGTGGAACGACATTACGGCCCGCAAGCAAATCGGCGAGGCCCTGGTCGCCGCGCAGGACCGTCTCGTGCACTTGTTGTCGTCTGCGCCTGCGGTGATCTACAGCTACAAGGCGACGGGAGACTTCGCGCCGACCTTCGTCAGTCAGAACATTCAAGACTGGCTCGGCTACGAGCCGTAGCGAATACCTGGAGAACGCCGATTTCTGGCGTGACCGCGTGCACCCCGACGAACTGGCCGCGGTGGAGGCCGAGTCCGTCCACTGTTCAAGAAAGGCCGCCACACGGTCGAGTACCGATTTCTCAAGAAGGACGGCACGCTATTGCTGGGTGAACGACGAGCAGCAGCTGATCCGCGACAAGGACGGCCAGCCGCTTCGAAGTGATCGGCTCGTGGAGTGACGTGACCGCGCGCAAGGAGGCGGAGAATGCCTTCCAGCGAAGCGAGCAGCGCCTGACTGACGCGATCGAATCGATCTCGGAGGGGTTTTCGCTTGTACGACGCGGAGGACCGGCTGATCGTCTGCAACAGCGCCTATGGCGAGCTTCTCTATCCCGGGCTGGGCACGCCGGCGCCGGGCACGCCGTACGAGATGGTCATCCGCAACGCGGCGGAACAGGGTCTTGTCGAGGACGCGAAAGGACGGGTCGATGAGTGGGTCGCCGAGCGACTGGCCAGACACAGGCAACCGGCGCACCCGCATGTACAACAGCGGGCCGACGGCCGCTGGGTTCACATCAACGAGCGCAAGACCGCAGAGGGCGGAACCGTCGCCGTCTACACGAACATTACGGAGATCAAACGGGCCGAAGAGGAGCTTCGCGAGGCTAAGCGCAAGGCGGAGCTGGCGAACGAGCTCGTGAGCGAGAAGAACAAGGCGCTGGAGGCCTTGTCGAACAAGCTGTCGAAGTATCTGTCGCCGCAAGTCTATTCATCGATATTCTCGGGTCAGCAGGACGTCAGGATTGCCTCGAACCGCAAGAAGCTCACCGTATTCTTTTCCGACATCGCGGATTTCACCGCGACGACGGACGATCTGGAATCCGAGGAGCTGACCGGCTCTGCTCAACCACTACCTGACGGAGATGTCGAAGATCGCTCTGGAGCACGGCGCGACGATCGACAAGTACATCGGCGACGCGATTTTGGCGTTCTTCGGCGACCCTGAGACAAGGGGTGTCAAGGAGGACGCGATGGCCTGCGTCAACATGGCCATCGCGATGCAGCGGCGGATGCGGGAACTTGCAGACCGAATGGCGTGATCACGGACTGCAGAAGCCGTTCCAGCTGCGGATCGGCATCAGCACGGGCTATTGCACGGTCGGGAATTTCGGCAGCGAAGACCGCATGGAATACACCATCATCGGCGGCGAAGTGAATCTGGCGTCCCGGCTGCAGTCGCATGCCGAACTCGGCGGCATTCTCCTGAGCCACGAGACCTATTCGTTGGTCAAGGACATGGTTCTGGCCGAGGAGCGGGAGCCCATAAAGGCCAAGGGTATTGCCAGGCCGGTGCGCAACTACAAGGTCCTCGAGCGGATCGACGACATGGTCGAACAGGGCAAGGCGATCCGCGAAGAGCAAGACGGGTTGAGAATCTTTCTCGACTTGCAGAAGCTGGACAAGGCAAGCGCTGTCAAGACGTTGGAAGGCATCCTCTCGCGTCCTCAAGACCTGATTTAATCGGCTCGCACTCGTTCGACGAAAAGTGGATTGTCGTGAAAAATGTCCGCTTTGCGCAATAAACGATCATCGCGATAGTCGCACAAGTCCGTCGCAACGTGCGGAAGGTCGCCAATGCCCCCATCTAGCGAAGATGCGAGAGCACGTTGATCAGCTTGCCGGTGGGATCGGTAATGAAGAAACGTCTTACTCCCCAAGGTTCGTCGGTTAGATCATGGACGACCTTGCATCCGATCTCTCTCGCACGACGATACACCTCGTCCACATTGTCGACCTCAATCGAGAGGTCAGGCACAGGCGCCCCCGAGCCGCCCTCGCTGAGGATACTGATCTGGGGGACGGCGGTCTCGCGGGACGCCAGCGTGACTATCCATCCGAGATCCATGATAGCATCCAGCCCGAATAGCTCGGAATAGAAATTCCGAATGTCCGGGACCGTGGTTGTTGCTGCGATATTCGCAACGATGCGCAGTACGGTCATTTTGCCACCTTCTCGGCAACCATATCACAGTATTCGAGTTGAATCAGGATCGGAGCGCCACCCAAAGACATGGAGAAATCCGCCTATTGTGCCGCTTCTTCAATCAGGCGGGCGAAGCAGAGGCGCTGAGCCGCGGCGACGCGCCCCTCCAGCTTTACATTTCTTTACATTCGTCCAGAACGCTCGAAACTTTGCCCTGCTAGCTTTCCTCCATTGCAGCAGGTGCTGCGGAGGAAAAGGAGACTGATGATGGAAAACGAGGACAAGAACCTGGAGGGCCTGATGGCCAGCGAACCCGCTTCGAAGGGCTGGAGCCGGCGAGTAGTAATCGCTGGCATAGCGGCCGTCGCGATTGTCAGCGGGATAGGATTTGCAGTTGCGCGCAGCGACGATTTCGGCATGGGCGGCCACATGATGCGCGCGCATATGGGAGGTGGCGGCTTTATGGAACACCGGATCGGCTCTGTGCTCGACGAACTCAATGCGACGAACGAACAGGAAGACAAGGTTTGGGACATCATCGACAAGGCGCGCGATGAGGTCAGGCCGACTTTCCGGGACTTCCGCAAGACACGTGAGGACGTAATCGAACTCCTCGGCGCGCCGACGATCGACCGCGCCGCGGCCGAGAAGCTGCGCAGCGAACGCATCGCCACGCTCGACGAGGCCTCGAGCAAGACGACGACGGCGCTGCTCGACGCCGCCGACGTGCTGACGCCGGAGCAGCGGGCAAAGCTGCTCGAGCATTTCAAGGAGCGCGGCAGGCCGCGGCCGGTGGTAAGATTGAGTCGGCCAGGGGATCTGAACGGAGAGCGGAGCATGGCGGAACAGGTCCTGATCGTCGACGACGATACGCGCCTGTCCGCCATGCTCGCGGACTATCTCTCCGGGCAACGGCTTCTCGGTCCGCACCGCGGCGACCGCCACTGCGGGCCTTGCCGAGCTGCAGCGGCGCGCGCCGGACGCGGTGATCCTCGACGTCATGCTTCCCGACCTCGACGGCTTCGAGACCTGCCGGCGCATCCGCGCGGTCTCCGACGTGCCGGTGCTGATGCTGACGGCCAAGGGCGAGGAGACCGACCGCATCGTCGGGCTCGAGCTCGGCGCCGACGACTATCTGCCGAAACCGTTCAATCCGCGCGAGCTGCTCGCCCGCCTGAAGGCGATCCTGCGGCGGCGCGGCGGCGGCATGGCGCCGCGCCCAGCGCATCCTGCGCTTCGGCGGCATGGAGATCGATCCGGGTTCGCGGACCGTCAGGATCGACGGGCGCGACTGCGCGATGACCAGCTACCAGTTCGACCTGCTGGTGGCGCTCGCCGAGAATGCCGGACGCACGCTGTCGCGCGAGCAGTTGATGGACATGGTCAAGGGCGAGGAGCTCGAAGCCTTCGATCGCTCGATCGACGTGCATGTCTCGCGCATCCGCGCGGCGATCGAGAAGCGACCCGAAACATCCGCGCCGCATCATCACCGTGCGCGGCGCCGGCTACGTGCTTGCCCGCTACCAGGACGATGATAGAGCAGACAATGGATGCGCAGCCGCCTGTTCCTGAAAGTCTACGTCACGCTGCTGGCGACGCTCGCCGTGGTCGCGGTCGCCAGCTTCATGTTCGTGCGCATGGGCCAGGACGAACAGGATCGCGGCTGGGCCAGCCGTCGCGACGCATTTCCTTGCCGCCATGCTGCCTCCCGATGCGGATCCGGCAGCTCGGTCGAGGCGTGCTCGAGCGTCTTGCAGCGGCCTTCGACGGCGACATCACCGGTGTTCGGACCGCGACGGCAGCCTGATCGCAGCGCCGGCCGGCCGCTGCCGCCCGAACTGCTCGAACGTCGTCCGCGATCACGGCCCGGCGGCGACCCGCACGGCTTCGTGACGCGGCTGCCCGACGGCCGCTATGTCGCCGCCGGATCGAGCGTGCCGTTCGGCCGTCCGGCCGCAATCCGCTCGCGCTATCTGGCGCTGGTCGCCGCCGTCACCGGGCTCGCCGCCTATCCGGTCGTGCGCCATCTGACGCGGCGGCTGGAGCAGCTGCGCGCGCGGCGTCGATGCCTGGGGCGAGGGGCGCTCGACCGGCGCGTGTGCCGTGACGACGGCAAGGACGAGGTCGCCGCCGTCGCGCCAGAGCTTCAACCAGGCGGCCGATCACATCGAGCGGCTGGTCGCGGCACACCGCGTCGCTGCTCGCCAATGCCAGCCACGAACTGCGCTCGCCGCTGGCGAGGCTGCGCATGGCGATCGATCTCTACGAGCAGTCGGCCAGACGAGAACCGCAAGCGACGAGATCGTGCGCAATCTCGGCGAGCTCGACGGTCTGGTCGAGGAGATCCTGCTGGCCAGCCGTCTCGACCATGGCGAGCAAGCTCGATGCGCCGGAGGCCGTCGACCTGCTGGCGCTGACCGCGGAGGAGGGCGCCCGCAACGGTGTCCAGGTCAACGGCGAGCCGGCGACGGTGCACGGCGATCCACGGCTGCTCGACACGCCTGGTGCGCAATCTGATGCACAACGCGCTGCGCCACGGCGCACCGCCGGTGACGGCCGAGCTGTCGCGCGCGCCGGCGGCGACGGTCGAACTCCGCGTCCGCGACCACGGGCCGGGCATCCCGGCAGGCGAGGGCGAGCGCGTCTTCGAGCCGTTCTACCGCCCGTCGGGGCGCGGCGAGACCACCGGCGGCTGGGGCCTCGGCCTGTCGCTGGTGCGCCAGATCGCGGAGCACCACGGCGGCGCGGTCCGATACGAATCTCCGTCGGGCGGTGGCGCTTGCTTCATCGTGACGCTTCCAGTGTATAGGGCCACGCGAAAGATGAACTGAAGCGTCCGCAATTCCCCTCTTCGGCAAGCTGGGGCCGAATTTACCAACTTCACCATTGGGCGCAATGGGTGGAAACCTGCCGTACCAGGTAGCTGTTGGGAACGAGTACGGAGCGCCATAACCGGACTTTCCTAACCCACTCCGCTGAGGACGCGGGTCTGTCCCGGCTCGCATTTAGATGGAGACTCCGGCCTCGCGGAGTCCGGCTGCCACGCCGGTTGTGACGATCATTGACGGGTTGCTCTGGCAGTTCCTGCGCAACTGCATTCCTGGCGTATTGGCAGTCTGATCCTTTAAGGAACGTCGTCGTGTGCGACGATACCGCCTTCACTTTCCAGCGTCGCGATACGCTTTGTTTCCGACCTATTGAATTTTAAGCGAACACCAATCCCGCCACTGTCACTATCTGGAATGAAAAAGGCTCCAGCATTCTCCAACGCGGATTGCAGTGCGAGAACATCATCGTGCGCGGCATTCTCAAGTTTGCGTTCGAACATTTCAATGATTTCAACGCTTATGCCGGAAGAAATCGCAAGTCGTTGCCTGCTGTATTCAACCAGAGCTCGAGCTGCACGACATTGAGAACCAGTGATCATAGTTCAACTCCGTTCGCAGGCAGGATCGTTCAACGGATGCACAGCGTCAATCGTTCAGATATCACCGAGCACAAGCAACTCACTGCTGTTAAAACTGCCCACATGCAAGAGCGTAACAGCTCGTGAAGAACTCTGGTGTTCAAGGAAGCCCTTCAATTCACGTCCTTGATATAAACTCTGGCTCGCGTAGAGGAACCACGACCCTGGTTCTCTACGATGACTTAAAGCCCTTGGACGATGTGTAGGTTGCGATCATACCCTTTAGCGTCCCGCCATTGTATTTATGCGAAATTAGGTAGCAAAAACCAACAGATCTGAAGTCCGGCATGACGTAGCCTTGATCGAGCAGATCAGGTTAGTCGAAATCCGTAAGGTGCAAGCAATCTGGAGGCCCAGATGGGAGCATTGGATCAGGTGATCACGATCTACGATTCAAGCTATGTGTCCACAGATGCCGAAAGTGGGCTTATCATCCGCAAGGAGCGTCAAAAATCGCGTGATACCATCGAGATCGACACGCAGTTGGGGCGCATCGAGCCAACCAGCGTAAGATCTCGCGATGCAGGTCAAGCATTTATGCTATCGCAAGGGTACCGATCTCGTCCTGCGCCGCCTTTAGCGATACCTCGCGCTGCTGGGCGCTGATATTGACGCCGTCGGCAGTGATGACTTCAGGATCAACGATTCCGACGAAGGCGAACACGCTCTTCAAATAACTCAGCGTGTGCTCGAAACTCTCGGCGGGGGAGCCCGGTCCGTAAAAGCCGCCGCGCGCAAGCGCTATGATGACGCGTTTGCTGCCAAGCAAACCTTCGGGTCCCTTTTCCGTGTAACGGAAGGTCTTGCCGGGGACCGCGATACGATCGATCCACGCCTTCAGCTGGCTGGGCACGCTGAAATTGTACTGTGCGACGCCGAGAACGACCGTGTCTGCGGCCAAAAACTCCTCTAGAACGTTTGCCCCAAGCGCAAGGTCCGCCTTTAATGCAGCATCCTGGCCGGCTTCCAGACCCGCCCGGACCACGCCCACGTATTTGCCAGACAGGTGCGGGATCGGTTGGGCCGCAAGATCGCGATAGACCACTTCAGTCATCGGATCGAGAGACTGTATCCGTGCGACCACCGCCGCCGAAAGCGCCCGACTCACCGAGTTTTCCCCGAGTATGCTGGAATCGAGATGAAGAAGGGATGGCATCAATAACCTCATACGCTTGTAGCAGCTGGATTTCATAACAAACGGGCAGTTGTCCGTTATATCTCATTTGCACTTTTATGTCATTTCGACTAAAAGGTCAATATGAAAATTCGAAAGAGGATAGCTAATGGCGAAGATTGATCTGGCACGGCGGGCAAAAATCGGACGCGACCGGCGAGAGAGGACACGCGCCCAAATCCTCAAGGCGGGAGCGACGCTGCTTGCGGAAGGGGCTGCGCTGACCTTAGATGCCGTGGCAGAGGCGGCGGGCCTCGCCAAGGGCACGTTTTACTATCACTTCGGCAACGTCGAGGAGTTGATTGCGGCGGTGAATGTGCAGCTGGAACGGAGCTTTGACGAGGTGCTGACACCTCCTCATGCCGGATTGCGTAGTCCGGTCGCGCGCCTGTCCTTCGCATTTGCTCAATCGCTGGAAAAGGCGGTTTCGGATACTGCCTGGGCGCGGCTGGTAGTACAGACCTCGCAAAAGCCGAACGAGTTCGGCCGCGGAGTTCGCGACAAGCTTACGGCCGATATCGCCGAGGCGATAAGACAAGGGCAAATGACTGTGCTGGACCCGGAACTCGCCACTGACATCTTCGTCGGAATTTGGCTGCAGGTGACACGCGGCACACTAGTACGAGCCCCAACACCTGAATTAACTTACAAGGCACTGGAGGCGGCGCTTCGAGCACTCGGGAGCGCTCCACCTGAGGGCCTGTGCGTATCGACATGATGGCACTTTGTCCGGCCAGTCTATTCTTGCAGACCAAGACTTCTACATGCCAGCAGCTGGCAGGCGCTTGAGCACCGATTCGGCCTGCTGGGGACTGAGGCCTATCGCGCGCAAGATGGCACTGACGACAGCGTCAGGGTCGAACGAGGACAGCCTGCCTTCACCGAGCACGCGCAACATGTGGAGCATAATCCCGACGACAATCTCGAGTTTCAGCTCCGCGGACGGCGCTTCCTCCGATAAGTGTTGGAGGTCCTCAAGGAGACGGCGGCGGATGTTCTCGCCGCTTTGGGGATTGGCTGCTGTCATTCTTGCGGCCACTGCGGCCCATCGGGAGTCATTGAGGGCCTTGTCGATGAATGCTCTGCAGCCGAAAGCAATGCGAAGGGCAGGCTCGGTGATGGAGGCCCGGCCCGGCTGCAGCAGTTCATCGAACGACTGAACCAATTCCTCCGCGACCGCCGCGGCCAATGCTTCCAGGCTATCAAAATGAGTGTAGAACGTTCCCTTCGCGACGCCAGCCTCCTGAACCACGTCATCGACCGTGACGGATTCCACGGCCCGCCCGGCAAACAGCGCATTGGCAGCTTCAACAAGCTGCGCACGAGTCTTCACGCGCTTTTCGCGTCCAATTTCGGCTCGGCGGATCAGGTTAACGTTTGCCATCGGGTGATTCCTCAAATTCTACTCACAAATAAGTCATATTGACCTGAAAGTCCAGTCCGAAGCCGGAGAGACTTGCATATCCATTCTTTTGCATAGCACCTATGCGCGTATTTCATATTGACTATATGTTCGAAATGACTTAATAGTCACCTTAATGATGAGCCGCCACCGGCAAGCGGGGATTCCTCACCACCATCAAAACTCGAACCTTCTCGCGGAGGCTTTCATGCGTCGTGTTGCCTGCTCTCGTCTTGAGCTGCACGCCTGGCTCATACCTCTTTGGTTGCAAACCGTAATGGAGCAAAAAAATGCAGCCCCTTCGTCTTATTGGAATCGGTCTCGCCTGCGTCCATCTCGCCGCCTGCGACGAAAAAGCGGAAGTCGCTACCGCCGCAACAGCATGTTCGGCCATTCGCGCCTCGTCCGCCGAATATCAGCCGCGAGCGGAGATCACCGGCGAGGTGAAGGCGCGGATCCAGTCTAACCTGTCGTTCCGGGTCAGCGGCAGGGTGATCGAGCGCTTTGTCGACGTCAGTTCGCCCGTGCACGCCGGCGACGTTCTCGCCCGCCTCGATGACAGCGAACAGCGTGCCGATGTGGAAGTCGCCCGGGCGGGGCTGCAGTCGGCGCAGGCGATTGCCAGACAGAAGACGCTGACGTTCGAGCGGTATGAGGCGCTGCTGCGCTCGCGGTCCATTTCGCAGGCCACCTTTGATGAAGCGGATAAGGATCTGCGCACGGCGCAAGCCTCACTGGAGGCTGCCGAAGTGGCGCTGGGGACGGCGGAGGACGCTCTTTCCTACACCAAACTGAAAGCCGACGCCGACGGGATCATAACCGCGCGGGACATCGAGGTCGGAAGGGTGGTCTCGGCGGCGCAGCCCGCCTTCACACTCGCCCATAACGGGCCAAGCGACGCCGTTTTCAATGTCTTCGAGGCCTTTTTCCTCGAAGGTCAGCCGTTACCCGGTGTCGATGTTGCGCCGGTGGCGGATCGCACACCCGAAACGCGGGCGACGGTCAGGGAGGTCTCTCCCTTCATCGACACGAGAACCGGAACCATCCGTATCAAGGTGGCACTCCCCGAAGATGCGCAATGGCCGCTCGGCACGCCTGTGGTCGGTGAATTTCGCTCCCCGCCGCGCCAGGGGATCGTCCTGCCTGCGAGCGCTATCGCCTCCGCCAAAGGCGAGCCCGCCGTGTGGCTTGTCGCCCCGGGCAGCAGTTCTGTCTCCCTCCGGAAGATCGCAGTCGCAAGGTATCGCGACGGCGACGTGATCGCGTCCGGCGGTATCGCACCGCAGGATCTGATCGTCACCGAGGGAGGAAAGTTTCTCAAAGAAGGTCAAACCGTGGCCTGGGAGGATAAATAAGATGGCCCGTTACCGCTTTCATTACTCGCTTTCAGTCCTTGCGGCAGTCGCACTTCTTGCCGGCTGCGATCAGGACGCCGGCTCTGGCGAGCTGGCCAGGCCGCGCCCCGTCAAGTCCGTGGCCGCCAGTGCCGCGCAGGCGCAGACAGTGCGCTTTCCCGGCGTCGTCCAGGCGGGGGTGCAAACCGATCTTGCATTCCGCACGTTGGGGCGCGTCGTATCGCGTAAAGCGAGTGTGGGCGACCTCGTGCGTGCAGGCGACATCGTGGCCGAGATTGATCCGCTCGCTCTTGAACTCGCCGTCCGCAGCGCCGAAGCCGATCTGCGCAGCGCTGAAGCGCAGCGTGGGAACGCCCTGTTGACGCAGGACCGCAAGCAGAGGCTGGCCGCGACGAGCGCCGCGAGCGCCGCGGATCTGGATCTTGCCGAGCAGGAGTTGAAATCGGCGCAGGCGAACGTGGCAAAGGCAAATGCCAGCCTCGATAAGGCGCGCGAGCAGCTTGGGTATGCCAAGCTGAAGGCCGAGTTCGATGGTGTTGTCGCGGCCACGTCCGTGGAAGTCGGACAGACGGCGACCGCCGGTCAGCCAGTCCTCACACTCGCTCGCCTTGATCAGCGTGACGTGATCGTCGACGTTCCGGAAGAGTACCTCCGATCCGTGCGCGTGGGCGACCGATTTCGACATCGCCCTCCAGCTCGATGACACGCTGCGGACCTCAGGCATCCTGCGCGAGATCGGCCCGCAGGCCGACGCCGGCACCCGCACCCACAGGCTGAAAATCGCTATCGACAAGGCACCGGAAGTTTTCCGTCTTGGATCGGTGGTCAGCGCCACGCCGCCAAAGACGCAGCAGGGGCTGCCCGTCGTGCTGCCTGCAACGGCGGTCGTCAAGAGCGATGGCACTGACCGTGTCTGGGTGGTCGATCCGGCATCCCACACCGTTTCACTGAGATCCGTACGGCTCGACATCTCCCCGACCGGCGTCCGCTCCGTCCGGGTCCTCTCCGGGCTCAAGGACGGAGAAGAAGTGGTCGTCGCCGGCGTCAACCAGCTGGCCGAGGGACAGACCGTGAGAACACAACAGGAGCAGCGCCCGTGAACAAGTTCAACCTTTCAGACTGGGCGCTCGAGCATCGCTCGCTCGTCTGGTATTTCATGATCATCTTCGCAGTGGCAGGCGCGTATGCCTACATGGCCCTCGGCCGCGAGGAAGACCCGTCATTCACAATTAAAACGATGGTGATCCAGGCCCAGTGGCCAGGGGCGTCTGCTCAGGAAGTGACGCAGCAGGTCACCGACCGCATCGAAAAGAAGCTGCAGGAACTCGACAATCTCGAGCATACCCGCAGTATCACCACCGCTGGTCAGACGATCGTCTTCGTCGATCTGCTGCCGAAGACAAACGCGCAGGACGTCAAGCCCACCTGGTCGCGGGTGCGCAACCTGATTGACGATATCAGGCACGAGTTCCCCCAAGGGGTGGTCGGTCCGTTCTTCGATGATCAGTTCGGCGACGTCTACGGCAATATCTTTGCCTTTAGCGGCGACGGGCTGAGTCAGCGGGAGTTGCGCGATTTCGCCGAGGACGCCCGAACGCAGATTCTCAAACTGCCGGATGTCGGCAAGGTCGACATCGTCGGTGCGCAGGACGAGGTCATTTATCTCGAATTCTCGACCCGCAAGATCGCTGCCCTCGGCCTCGACCGCGCTGCAATCATCTCGGCGCTGCAGGCGCAAAACGCCGTGACGCAGTCCGGTTTCGTTGAGGCGGGTCCGGAGCGCATCGCCTTGCGCGTCGGCGGCCGCTTTCTCTCCGAAGACACCTTGCGCGGCATCAATCTGAGGGTAAACGACCGCTTCTTTGCGCTGACGGACGTCGCCAGCATCAGTCGCGGCTATGTCGATCCGCCAAGCTCGCTCTTCCGCTTCAACGGGAAGCCGGCGATCGGGCTTGCGATTGGCATGAAGACAGGCGGCAACCTTTTGGCCTTCGGCGAAGCGCTGGAAAAGACCATCACCGGGATCATTCAGGAACTTCCCGTCGGCGTCTCGGTCGAACAGGTATCCGATCAGCCGGAAGTGGTTCACGAGGCAGTCGGAGGCTTCACAAAGGCCCTGTTCGAGGCGGTCGCCATCGTGCTTGCGATCAGTTTCATCAGTCTCGGGTTCCGTGCCGGGCTTGTCGTGGCGATCGCGATTCCGCTCGTCTTGGCTATCACCTTCATGGTGATGCTCTATTTTGACATTTCGCTGCAGCGAATCTCGCTCGGAGCGCTCATCATCGCGCTCGGCCTTCTCGTTGACGACGCCATGATCGCGGTCGAGATGATGGTGGCGCGGCTGGAATTGGGTGACAGTCTCACGAAGGCCGCCACCTATGTCTACACGTCCACAGCCTTCCCGATGCTCACCGGCACGCTCGTGACCGTCGCAGGCTTCATCCCGGTCGCGTTCAACAAGAGCAGCGCCGGCGAGTTCACCTTCTCCCTCTTCGTCGTCATCGCCGTATCACTCATCGTATCCTGGATCGTTGCCGTAGTGTTCACGCCCCTCATCGGCGTGACCCTGCTGCCCAAGTCGATGAAGAAGCATGCAGAACACAAGGGCTGGTCCGCGAAGGTATTTTCGCACGTGCTGCAATTCTGCCTGCGCTGGCGCTGGATGACGATCATCGCCACGGTTCTCCTCTTCGCCGGATCAGTCGTCGGCCTGTCCATGGTGCAGCAGCAGTTCTTTCCGAGCTCCGACCGTCCGGAACTCATCATTGACTGGAACCTGCCGCAGAACAGTTCGATTGCCGAAACGGGCCGTCAGATGGGTCAGTTCGAGCGTGAGGTGCTGGCCGGCAACCCTGCGGTCGAGCATTGGTCGACGTATGTCGGACGGGGCGCGCCGCGCTTCGTTCTTTCCTTCGACGTCCAGCCGGCCGACGTTGCCTTCGGGCAGACCGTCATCGTCACCAAAGGGCTCGATGTCCGAGACAAGCTGAAGAAGGACGTCGAAGCTTACCTTCAGAAGACCTTTCCCGGAACTGACGCCTATGTGAAGCTTCTGGAAATCGGCCCCCCGGTCGGCAAGCCGATTCAGTACCGCGTGTCCGGCGAGGATCTTCAGACGGTGCGCGATCTGGCACAAAAACTGGGAACTGTCGTAGGCACCCATCCTTCCCTCAAGAACCTTGCCTTTGACTGGAATGAACCGGCGCGCGTCGTGAAGATCGACGTGATGCAGGACAAGGCGCGGCAGCTTGGCGTCTCGTCCCAGGACATCGCCATGGCGCTCAACACCGTCGTTCAAGGGGACTCGGTAACGCAGGTCCGCGACGACATCTATCTCGTCGATGTCGTCGGCCGCGCCGCGGAAAAGGAGCGCGGCTCGATCGACACGCTGCTCGACCTGCAGCTGCAAGCCAGCAGCGGCCAGTCCGTGCCGTTGTCGTCGGTCGCAACGTTCCGCTATGAACTCGAACAGCCGACGGTCTGGCGGCGCGACAGGCTCCCGACGATCACCGTCAAGGCCGGGATCAGCGATACGACGCAGCCGGCAACCATTGTCAAGGCGCTCACCGACAAGATTGCGACGTTCGAAAAGACGTTGCCGGCAGGCTATCACGTCGAAGTCGCCGGTGCGGTCGAGGAAAGCGCCAAATCGCAGGGTCCGATCGCGAGCGTGATCCCGGCCATGCTCCTCGTCATGGCAACACTGCTGATGGTGCAGCTTCAAAGCTTCCACAGGCTGTTCCTGGTGTTCTCGGTTGCCCCGTTGGCCCTCATCGGTGTCGTCGCGGCCCTGTATCTGAGCCATGCTCCGCTCGGCTTCGTCGCCCTCCTTGGCGTGCTCGCGCTCGTCGGCATCCTCATCCGCAACTCGGTGATTCTGATCGTGCAGATCGAGGAATTGCGGGCGGAGGGAATGTCGCCATGGAAGGCGGTCGTCGAGGCGACCGAACATCGCATGCGGCCGATCATGCTGACCGCCGCTGCGGCGACGTTGGCGCTGATCCCGATCTCGCACGAGATCTTCTGGGGACCCATGGCCTACGCAATGATGGGCGGCATCGTCGTGGGAACGGCGCTGACGCTTCTCTTCCTGCCGGCGCTCTATGTCGCCTGGTTCCGGATACCGCGTGAGATCGGGGAGCATTGAGATGGACGTCAGAATGTCTTCCATCCTCTTTCGAAGCATTTTCGCCCTGCAAGGGATCGGCCGCTCGTGGCCGGCCCCGGCGACAGACCGGAGAGGCGCTCCTCAGCTGCTTTCGGTGGCGGTGCTCATGTCCGTCGCCATAACCGGCTGCGCGACCCGGGTGGAAAACGTCCTTCAGCCTCCTCAGGTGGCCGTGGCCGCAAGCGACGCCAGCCGGGTGAACATGCTGGTGGCGACGACACGCAAGTCATCGGACGATCCCGGTCAACTCTATTCGGGCGAGCGCGGAACGGCGATCTCGCTCAACAACGTCTCCGTCTCCATTCCTCCGGATCGAAACCGCAAGATCGGCAAGGTGCAATGGCCCTCACGCGTGCCGCCGAATCCGCAAAAGGAGTTTGCAGTCCTTGAAGCCGGCAAGGTTGCGACGGAAGGGCAGGCTTTCAAGTGGTTTCGCAAGAACCGCAACGCCAAGCGGCAGGTGCTCATCTTTGTCCATGGCTTCAACAACACCTATGCCGACGCCGTCTTTCGCTTCGCCCAGATCGTTCACGACTCGGGCACCGATGCGGCACCGATTCTCTTCGCCTGGCCATCGCGGGCACGGGTTTTCGACTACCTCTATGACAAGGAAAGCGCCAACTACTCGCGCCGAGCCTTGGAGGACCTGATCCTTCAGGCCACCACGAAGCCCCGATGTCGACGACGTGACCATTCTCGCGCATTCGATGGGGACGTGGCTCGCGGCGGAGGCACTGCGCGGTGTTGCCATGCGCGAAAAATCGATACCGGCCAAGGTCAAGAATGTCGATCCTTGCATCGCCAGACATCGATATCGATGTGTTTCGCCGTCAGTTCGTCGAAATGGGACCAAAGCGGCCGCATTTTGCGATCCTGACGTCGACACACGACAAGGCTCTGGAGGTCTCTGGCTGGCTCTCGGGCGGCGTCGACCGTGTCGGTGGCGCAGATCTCAGACCATATGCCTCTGTGCTTGAAGAACTTGGCGTTTCGGTCATCGACACGAGCGCCATCGCCTCGAACGATCCGCTCGGCCACAATACCTTTGCCGACAGTCCTGAGATCGTACGCCTGCTTGGGAGACGGCTGGCCGGGCAATCGCTATCGGGACGAGAGGCGTCATTCGCGGATCGCGCGGGGGTGGCGGCTGCCAATTTTGCCGGGTCGGCGGCCCGCGTGGCCGTTGCGGCTCCGGTCTCGGTCATCAGCGGCGAGGCCCGCGACGTGTTGAAACGCGAGCTTTCGCCTTCGAGCGGGCAGCTCGTCGACGGTCAGGTCTCGTATTGAAGTCATGCCCGATCATAAGCAGCAGAACACCCTGGAGGTGATATGAACATTGATCCAGCCTTTCTCAGTCCTGTCTTCGCGCTGCTGGGAGCGCTCCTTGGTGCCGGGGCTTCGCTGATGGCGGCCATTTACACGCATCGCGGTCAATATCGGCTGCAGCGTGTCGCCGAGGAAATCACAAAGCGGGAGGGCGTCTACGTCAACTTCGTGATGTACGCGTCGAACCTGCTGCTACGCGCTTACACGCGAGACGACATCGAGCTCAGCGGCGATGAACAACACCTGATCGGGCTTATTAACCGAATGCGGTTCTTTGCTTCATCCGATGTCATCGGCGCAGCGGAGGATGCGCTCAGGGCCATCCTCGAGATTTCCCTGAAGCCGAGAGTGGAGCTTCGGCAACTCGCCACGGAAGCGCTGACGAAGAGTCTGGATCCCGATCCCCTCCTGGCATTCAGCCTGGTCTGCAGCGCAGACCTGGCAAGATTGCAACGATCCATGGTCTGACGCGAACGCCTTCGGACGACAACAGTCTTTCATCAAGAGTCATCAAGCTGCCGTCGCATCATTAGAAGACGGCGAGAGGAATTCATCATGAACGAACATGTTCTCACGCATCGCAATCCAGTATCAAAGCATCCTCACCAGAGCGGACGGAGACCGCGTCGCGAAGCTCCGTAAGCCAGGCATGCTTTTCAATCCACCTTTAATCCACCCTTGATAGCGAGATAACATGACAATAGATGAAGCGTATGGAGACAAGAAACTATTAAATATCAAATGATTAAGGCATCATATGCATTGCAGTGAAACGCGATGAAACACCGTTTCGGTGCTCTCCATCCGCACCATTATATTCCGACATGCCAGTGTTGTTTTATCTTTATTGCGATCGCCATCCAACAGATCCCCGCTGTCGTACGGCACCAGTAGCTCTGCATAAATTCGATCAGCCATACTTGGATTTCTCCCTCACATCATAAGGTCGTTCGCTGTCCAGACGTGATCAGCATCGCCGTGCACCCGGATGACCAGGTCGGCGATGCCGTCGCCATCGATGTCTCCCTCGATCTGTGCATAGTCCTGAGGTGTTGCATCGTCCGGCACGACAACCCGCAATTCGCCGGCAGCACCGGTGAAATCACTGCCGCCGATAAAATAGAAAGCCTGATCGCCATCCACGGATGTGTCGGCATCGATGGGTCTCAGATCGAACTTGTCGCCCTCGGCGAGATGGAAATCAGTGATCGTGTCGGCGGGCGGTTCCCGACCTCCCTGAATGCCTTGCACGGCATGGCTAAAACGGAAAGTGTCGGCCCCGGCTCCACCCGTCAGCATATCATAGCCTAAATGGCCATCGAGGACATTGTTACCCGCATCACCGGTAAGGACGTCGTTGTAAAGGCCGCCGGAGAGATTCTGAAAGTTGGACAGGGTGTCGCCATCTGAATTTTCGCCAGTAGCGAGATTGACGCTCACCCCGGCTTTGGCATCGGAATACGAGAGCGTATTGATGCCGCTTCCCCCATCCATGACGTCACTGCCGTTGCCGCCGGTAATCGAATCATTGCCATCGCCGCCGGTTAGCCAGTCATTGCCGGCACCACCGCTGACTCTGTCGTTACCCGCACCACCGCTCATCCGGTCGACGCCATCACCGCTGCGCAGGAAGTCATGGCCTTCGCCGCCATGCACCCAATCATCGCCGTTACCAGTAAAGACTTTATCGGAGCCCGCGCCCGCATCAACCCAGTTTGTGAGACGCCCGCCCGAACCGCCGGTGATAGTGTCGTTGCCGTCGCCGCCGCTCAGGCGGTTCTCGCCTTCTGCTCCAGCAATTGTATCGTTGCCGTCGCCGCCATAGATCCAGTCCCCCTTGTCGCCGATCTCGGCGCCATTGCCGCCATCAAGACGGTCGTCGCCAAGACCGCCGTACAGCCAGTCGCTGCCAGCGCTGCCGATCATATAATCCGCGTCTTCGCCGCCATGCAGATGATCATCGCCTTCACCGCCATTCATACGGTCTTGGCCGCCGGCACCGTCAAGTATGTCATTGCCGGCATAACCGGAAATCCAGTCATCGCTAGGCCCGCCCTGGAGATTGTCTTCGCCCGAGGTGCCAGCGATTTGGTCTCCTGCAACAGCCAGTGTTTCATTGCTGGTCATAGCAAATTGCCAATACCTGTCATCCTGCTCTAGCCGGGCCTGATCAGCCATCTCGTCCTCCTCCTATCTTACCCTCATATCGTGAAATCGTGCCGTCCGGTCGTGGTCCAAGGCGTCATTCGCTTGGAGACTGTTATTTACCTATAGTTTGGCAATGAACTACAAAATAATCATCACGCCAAACGAAATTTCATTTGCGTAGTATTCTCTAAATGTAATGCAAATGTACTTCAAAAATTGAATAAATTTATTCTTCGAATAGAATCGGGGTACGTGTAAAAAGTTGCTACAAGACTTCTCTGCTGCCTGAGCGAACCCGCTTTCGCTTGGCACTAAATGTAAGAATGCGGCCATTGAGAGCACGTGAGGCACTCGATTGGAGTCTTCCTCAATCTGTGTGATGCTGGCTTGATGGACTGACGGGCAAGTTGTTACGCACACTCATGCAAACGCAATCAGAATGATCTCCTGGACCGAATATTCACAAGCCCTAACCGTGTGGCTGCCGCAACGCCTCAAGGACCACAACATGTTTGCCGTCTGACGATACGTCTGCGGCGATCCGATCTGACACCTCCTCAGTCATGCAAATCCTCTTCGCCTCACGACGGCCGAGTTCCAGGATGGCCGGTGCGATGAACGGGTCGAACAGGATCACGTCGGCCATTTGCATAAACCGGACAGATTTCAACGTCAGCAATTCGGGGTCTTCAGATCCAACCTGAATATGTGTCACCGGCCTGACTGGGGAGCTTGCAGCTGCAATTTCATGCGCCGAGCCGAGGAGGGACCGTTCATTCGGCACCTCAACTGATGAAAAGGCGCGATCGACGAACCCTTCCCAGAAACGGCGGCGCTGCGAGCCTGGTTTTAAGAGCTCGCCCACTCGGCCGCGAATGGATTTGGCCAGGTGCGCCCACCCCGCAAGCGAGGCCGGGAGCAGAGCTTCAAGGCGCCGGCGGATGGCTTGCCCGAGAATAGGCGCCGCCCCGTCCGTCGATATGCCGATTACAACCGGTGAGCGATTGACGATGGAGCCAAACTGGAACTGGCAGAAGTCCGGGCGGTCGATGACGTTGCACGGAACACCTGCCCTGGTGGCGGCATCGAGAAAGTCGCGTGCCTCCTCGTCCGTTGCCACGTCGGCGACGGCGACCGCTGCACCTCCGAAGCTTGTCCTGTTCCAGGGATAAGCATGGTGAGCCATCAACATGCCACCTATCACCGCCGACATCTCTTCACTCAACGCCAGCGCATAAACGTGGACCTCGGCGCCGGCTGCTGCCAGCAGCTCGGCTTTCCATGCAGCTGCTGCGCTGCCGCCAGCGACGAGCGCCTGCTTGCCGCTAAGATTGAAGAACACTGGCAGCACGGCAAGGCTGCCGATACTTGATTGAGCGGGACTACTCTGCTGCTTCGACAATATTTGCATCGATGATCCCCCTGATTTCGGCGCGGCAGGAGCCGCAATTTGTTCCAGCCTTCAACGCGTGCCCGATGGCTTGCACCGAATGGCAGCCCGCCCGGGCAGCCGTCGCAATCTCGTTCTTCCCGACAGAAAAGCACGAGCAGACGATTGCTCCCTTTTCAAGCATATCCTTGCCGGGCCTTCCGGCCAGCAACTGGAAACGCTTATGCGCATTGATGAATTGTGCTGCCAATTGATCGCCGGCCCAGCTGCGCGAGACCGTGACCGGCTCGCGCGCCACATAAAGCGCTCCGATCAACATGTCCTGGTCGAATGCTGCAATGCGATGCTGGCCCTGACGGTGATCATGGTAGGCGAGCAGTGGCAGATCAGAAGCAGTCCCGAACAATTTTCGGGCAAACACACTCCAGTCTCCGGGCTCCTCGCGGCCGGCCAGCTCGAGCCGGAACCCGCTATTCGTTCGGGCTAGGGCCCAATAATCGGCATCGAGAACAGGCTTTTCACGCAAAATGGCGAAGCCATACCAGCGAGCCTGAAATGGCCGAAGGGCTACCTGTGCCATCTTGAGTGCTGGCTGACCAGAGACCGGATCAACATTCGCCGTAACCAACGTGTCGACACGCGCCATCCCGGCAAACTGTCCCGTCCAGTGCATGGGTACGAAGACATTACCCCGCGCCTGCCGGTCTGTGAGCAGCGCCCGAACGATGATCGAGCCGTGATCGTTGTTAATTCGCACGAGGCTGGCATCTCCGATACCAAACTCTTCAGCATCAAGCGGATGGATTTCGACAAAGGGTTCAGAAAAATGTGCGGACAGGCGCGCGCTTTTTCCTGTGCGCGTCATCGTATGCCAGTGATCGCGTATGCGGCCTGTGTTCAGCGTGAACCCAAATCGCGGATCGGCTGCTTCACCGTTCGCGGGCCGTACCGCAACGAAGCGTGCGCGCCGATCCGGTGTAAAGAAATTGCCTTCGGCAAAGAAGCGCTTTTCTGCTGCATTTTCTACTGGAGGATTTCCGTTTTTCGTCGAATCACGGAAAACCTCCGTCTCTTTGCTTTGGCGCAAATCCGGACGGAAAACAGGGTTCCACTTTTCCTGCAACTGCTCCTGTCCTTGCGGCCACTGAAACGGCTGAAGCGCGTTATAGTCCTCATCGGGTATCGCGGCATATGCGCTGATGTCGAAATCGCGGCTGCCATGGTTGCCGTATCCCGACAGTGCTGCGTGTTCGGCAAATATCTGCGAAGGGTTGTCATAGGCGAAGTGTTCGGCAAACCCCATACGGCGCGCCACTTGCGTGATGATCCACCAATCGGCTCTTGCCTGGCCCGGCAATGGCAGGAAGGGCCGCTGCCGGCTGATCCGCCGCTCCGAGTTGGTCACAGTACCATCCTTTTCGCCCCATCCGGCGGCGGGAAGCAGCACGTGGGCGTAACGGGTCGTATCCGTCTTTGCATTCATGTCGGAGATCACGACGAACGGGCAGGCTTTCAATGCCTGGACAACAGTATCCGCCTCCGGCATGGAATCGGCGGGATTCGTGGCCATGATCCATAGTGCCTTGACTGTTCCGTTCCTGACGGCCTTGAAGAGATCGACCGCTTTCAGGCCCGGTCTGGAGGCGATTGCCGGCGACATCCAGAAGTCCTGAACCAAATCACGATGCTCTTCGTCCTCGATGTGCATATGGCCTGCCAGCATGTTGGCCAGTCCCCCGACCTCCCGTCCGCCCATGGCGTTGGGCTGGCCGGTGACGGAGAACGGCCCCATGCCAGCGCGACCGATGCGGCCCGTCGCCAGATGGCAATTGATGATCGCGTTGACCTTATCGGTGCCGCTGACGGATTGGTTAACGCCCTGGCTGTAAACCGTCACGACCCGTTCGGTCTGAGCGAACAGGCCGAAGAAGTCCCGGAGTTCGTCGGGCGCAAGTCCCGTCCGGGCTGAGATACTACGCAGATCATGGGTTATGGCTATTGCCAATGCGCCGTTGAACCCGGAGGTGTACCGGTCCACATAGGTCCGATCCACGGCCCCTTGCGCGGTGAGGAACCCGAGCAGACCGACGAACAGTGCGGTATCGCCGTCCGGCCTGATCGCAAGATGCATGTCCGCAATATCCGCAGTCATCGTGCGGCGCGGGTCGATGAGAACAATGCGCATCTGCGGCCGCTTGGCTTTAGCCGCTGCAATCCGCTGGTAGAGTACCGGATGGCACCAGGCGAGATTGGAGCCGGTCAATACGATGAGATCCGCGAGTTCCAGATCTTCATAGGTTCCTGGAACCGTGTCCGAGCCGAATGCACGCCGATGCCCCGCCACCGAAGACGACATGCAAAGGCGCGAATTGGTATCGATATTGGCCGATCCGATGAAGCCTTTCATCAGCTTGTTGGCGACGTAATAATCTTCAGTCAGGAGCTGACCGGATACGTAGAAGGCAACGCTGTCTGGCCCATACTCCCGGATCGTTTCCGAAAAGCGGGCGGCAACCAGTTCAAGTGAGGCGTCCCAGCTTGCCGGCATTCCATCAATCTGCGGCGTGAGCAGTCTTCCTTCGAGATCGACGGTCTCGCCAAGAGCGGAGCCCTTCGAGCAAAGACGCCCGAAATTGGCGGGGTGATGGGGGTCACCCGCAATGCCAATGGCTCCGCTCTCCTCCCTGGTGGCGAGAACGCCGCAGCCAACCCCGCAATAGGGGCAGGTGGTGCGCACGGTGGTGGGGAGAACACTTTCCATTCTATTCCGCCGCAACGGCAACGCGTTCGAGCGAGGCAAATATCCTGTCGCCATCAAGCTTGATGGCAATGGTTTTCACTCTTCCTTCGTCGGCTCCAAGTGCCTTGCCCGTCTCGAGCGAAATCACCCAATTGTGCAAGGGACAGGTCACTGCCGCGCCGTGCACGATGCCTTGGCTCAATGGCCCGCCTTTGTGCGGACAATGGTCGTCAATGGCGAAAATCTGATCTTCCATGGTTCGAAAGACCGCAATCTTGCCCTGTGGCGTTCTCACACAGCGTGCACCGCGGCGGGGGATATCGTTGATGGATCCAATTTCAACCCAGTCATTCATGAGCAATTACTCCGCAGCCTGTGGATAGCCGATGGTCGCCATTGGCTGGAATTCGTGTTTGTCGACGCCTGAAACCCGCTCCGACCAAGGATCCACCTGGGCAAACTTCTGGCTGAAAACAAACCGGTCAAAGTATCCTTGGCGCTTTTGCGCATCACCCATAATCTGGCGGCGAATTTCATCGAGACCAACACGCTTCGCCCATTTGTAGATGCGCTCGAGATAGCGGCCCTGTTCGCGGTACATTTGCGTCAGTGCCACGACATGCTCCAGCGCCTCATCTTCCGTCTTCACCAGCCCAAGAATTTCGGTGCCCTTGATGTCGAGACCAGCTGCTCCGGCAAAATGGATCTCGTAGCCTGAATCGACGCAGATAATCCCGACATCCTTGCACGTGGCTTCGGCGCAATTGCGCGGACAGCCGGACACCGCCATCTTGACCTTGGCAGGCGTCCACGAACCCCACATGAATTTCTCGATCCGGATGCCCAGACCCGTGGAGTCTCTGCGTGCCAAACCGGCACCAATCAGTCCCCACGCAGGTTTTCACCGTGCGCAGGCCCTTGGCGTAGGCTTGACCCGACACGAAGCCGGCCTTGCCGAGGTCAGCCCAAACGGCGGGCAAGTCCTCCTTCTTGATGCCCAGCATGTCGATACGCTGACCGCCCGTCACCTTGACCGCCGGGATATCGAATTTATCGACCACGTCGGCGATCGCGCGCAATTCCTTCGAATTGGTCACTCCGCCCCACATGCGTGGGACGACCGAATAGGTGCCGTCCTTCTGGATATTGGCGTGCACCCGCTCGTTGATGAAGCGCGACTGATAGTCGTCTGCGTACTCGTCTGGCCAGTCCGAGACGAGATAGTAGTTCAGCGCCGGACGGCATTTGGCGCAGCCGCAGGAGGTCTTCCATTCGAGTTCCTGCATCACTTCAGGAATTGACTTCAACTTCTTCGCTACGATCAGACGGCGCACATCATCGTGACCAAGATCAGTGCAGTTGCACATCGGCGTCACGGCGGACGGGTTATAGGAATCTCCCAACGTCAGCGATAGCAGCTGTTCGACCAGACCCGTGCAGCTTCCGCAGGAAGCCGAGGCTTTCGTATGAGCACGCACATCGTCGAGCGACGTCAGGCCCTTGCCGGTAATTGCACCGGTGATCTTCCCTTTACAAACGCCGTTGCAACCACAGATTTCTGCATCATCTGGCAAGGCTGCAACGGCCGCCATAGGGTCCAGTGGGGATCCTCCCTGGTAGGACTGGCCGAAAATCAGGGTGTCGCGCATCTCCGAAATATCGGTACGCTTCTTGGTAAGATCGTGGAACCAGGCGCCATCGGAGGTTTCGCCATAAAGAACCGTACCGATGATACGGTCATCTTTCAGGACGAGACGCTTGTAGACACCGGCAGCCGCATCGCGCAGCACGATCTCCTGCCGGTCATCACCCTCACCGAGATCGCCAACCGAAAAGAGGTTGATACCTGTGACCTTCAGCTTGGTTGGTGTCTCACTGTGGACAAAGGCCACCTCACTGTTCCCGGCAAGCTGCGCGGCCACGACCCGCGCCATCTCATAGAGCGGCGCAACCAGGCCGTAGCATTGACCGCCCACCTCGGCACATTCGCCAATAGAGTAAATGTCTCCGTCGGAGGTGCGCATGCTCGCGTCCGTGAGAATGCCCCGATTGATGTCAAGGCCGGCTTCCTTGGCCAGCGCAGCGTTTGGGCGGATTCCGACTGCCATCACCACCAGATCACACGGAATTGTTGTTCCGTCGGCAAGCAGGACGCCTTCGACCTTGTTGGTCCCAATGATTTCCTTTGTGTTGGCCTTGGTCATCACACGGATGCCGCGTTGTTCAACGGCCTTTTCGAGTAGATAACCCGCCGCGGGATCGAGCTGACGTTCCATGAGTGTCGGCATGACGTGCAACACGGTGACGTCCATGCCACGCGATTTCAGACCCGCCGCCGCTTCCAGCCCGAGCAGGCCACCACCGATGACGACCGCGCGCGCACGCGATTGCGCGGCAAGCAACATTGCATTGACATCGTCAAGGTCGCGATAGGTCAATACACCGGGCAGATCCTTGCCGGGCAGGGGCAATATGAACGGCACGGAGCCTGTGGCGATCAGGAGCTTGTCGTAAGGTTCCGTTGTACCGGCGTCGGAGGTGACGGTCTTCGCGTCGCGATCGATTGTGGTGACTTTATGGCCCTTATAGAGCGTGATGCCGTGCTTGATGTACCAGCCATCGCCATGGATGATGATTTCTTCGAATTCCTTCTCGCCGGAAAGGACCGGCGAGAGCATGATGCGGTCATAATTGACGCGTGGTTCGGCATTGAAAATCGTCACTTCATAGGCG
Source organism: uncultured Alphaproteobacteria bacterium (assembly GCA_963777425.1). Classification (GTDB taxonomy): domain Bacteria; phylum Pseudomonadota; class Alphaproteobacteria; order Rhizobiales; family Rhizobiaceae; genus Phyllobacterium. Next base: position 25,804 of record CAVZQS010000006.1, read on the forward strand.
TCGGGCGCCAGCTCGATCAGGTGTTCGAGAGCCCGGCCGGGTGCCATGCCATTGCCGATGACAACCAGCTTCTGCTTTTTCTCAGGTGCTTGCATCTCACGCGGCCTCCACGAGCCGGTGACGTTCGTAGAGGAACTTCAGCACTGATGAGCGGCAGCGAATATAGGTGACATCCGATGCCAGCTCGATGCGGCGGCGCGGACGAATGAGAGGTACGTCCAAAACCTCTCCGATCCTGGCCGATGGTCCGTTGGTCATCATAACGATACGGTCGGAAAGAAGGACCGCTTCATCTACGTCGTGAGTGATCATCAGTACGGTATTGGCAAGTTCGGCATGAATCTGCATGACCTGATCCTGCAGGTGTGCCCGTGTCAGGGCGTCGAGAGCCCCAAACGGTTCGTCGAGCAGCAAGACTTTTGGCTCCATCGCCAATGCCCGAGCAATGCCGACACGTTGCTTCATGCCGCCCGATACTTCCGACGGGCGCTTGTCCTTGGCATGGACCATCTGAACCAGCTCGAGGTTGCGCATGGTCCACTCGTGCCGTTCGGCCCGGCTCTTCTTACTCGAGAAGACCTTGTCTACGGCCAGCTTGACGTTCTCATAAACTGTCAGCCAAGGTAGCAGGGAATGATTTTGAAACACCACCGCCCGGTCCGGTCCGGGTGCATCGACGACAACTCCCTCGAGGAACACCACACCGCGCGTTGCCTCTGTCAGACCGGCCACTATGTTAAGCAGCGTCGATTTCCCGCAGCCGGAGTGGCCGATAATCGAGATGAACTCACCTTTGTCGACGTTGAGCGAAACCTGGTTCAGCACTTGTGTGCTCGCACCACCACGGCTGAACACCATGTCGATCTGTTCAAGCGAGAGATAGGGTTTTGACATGATTGTTTCCTTCAAGCGCTGAGCGTATTGCGGGTGATGACTTTGGCAATGGACGCAATGGCACGATCGAGCAGATAGCCAACGACGCCGACATAGATGAGGGCGAGAATGATGTCGCTTATGCGCGAGGAGTTCCACGCGTCCCAGATGAAGAAGCCGATGCCGACACCACCAATGAGCATTTCAGCAGCAACGATGGCGAGCCAGGACAGTCCGATACCAATACGCAAACCCGTAAAAATGTACGGCGCGGCCGCCGGGATCATGATTTTGGTGAAATACTCGAACTGATTAAGACGCAGCACCCTTGCAACATTCCGGTAATCCTGCGGAATATTGCGGATACCAACCGCCGTATTGATGATGATCGGCCAGATGGCCGTGATGAAAATCACGAAGATCGCTGAGGGATTGCCGTCCTTGAAAGCTGCCAATGACAGGGGCAGCCAGGCAAGCGGTGGAACGGTCCGTAAGACCTGGAAGATCGGATCAAGACCGCGCATCGCCCAGTCGCTCTGACCGACCAGTGCACCAAGAGCGATACCTGCGATTGCCGCAAGGCAATAGCCGAAGGCCACACGCCTGAGACTAGCGAGGATGTGCCAGAACAGACCCTGGTCAACGCCTTGCCCGACATAGAATGGATCGACAATCAATTCCCAGGTTTCGGATACCACGCGCGACGGAGGTGGAACGCTGGCCGTTGGTGAGGAACAAATGACTTCCCAAAGAACCAGCAGAAACGCCAGCGTTACCAGCGGCGGCAATATATGTCCTGCAAGGGCGGAGAGCCACTGCGGGAAGGGCCGCCGAGCAACAGATGATTTGGGAGTGCTCAAAGTCACGACCTTTGCTTCGGTGTGTGGCTGTTCTTGTCGATTGATCCGAACGGGGCTGACGGTCATACCGGTTCCTTCACGCAAAACGTTTGATGTCGAGGCTGGCGAGATAGGTCTGCGGGTTGTCCGGGTCGAAAACCTTGCCGTCGAAAAAGGTCTCAGGACCCCGCGACTTCGAAGCCGGGATATCCGTTGCAGCAACGCCAAGGGCCGATGCCGCCTCGCGCCAGAGATCCTCCCGGTTGACCTTGGCAACCAGCGCGTTGACGTCCGTATCCGGCGCAAATTTGCCCCAGCGGATATTCTCGGTCAGGAACCATTTTTCATGGCTCTGGAACGGATAGGAAGCGTGATCGCGCCAGAATTTCATCAAATGCGGGCTGGCTGTCTCGACACGCCCTGAGCCATAGTCATACTCGCCCTTCAACCGTCCAGCGATATCGGTGGCGGGAACATTGAACCAGGCGCGCTTGCCGACGATTGCCGCCAGTTCGTCCTTGTTCGCCATGTCGTCCGCCCACTGCTGGGCTTCCAGAACCGCCATCAGTAGTGCCTTAGTTGCAATCGGATTTTTCTCGACCCAATCGGTGCGCATGGCGAAAGATTTTTCCGGATGCCTGGACCAGATTTCTGCCGTATTGACTGCTGTGTAACCGATGCCTTGGTTGACGAGCTGCGCATTCCACGGCTCACCCACACAGAAACAGTCCATCGTGCCGACCTTCATATTGGCAACCATCTGCGGCGGCGGAACCACGATGGTTTCGACATCCTTGTCGGGGTCGATGCCGCCGGCGGCGAGCCAGTAACGAATCCACAGATCGTGCGTACCGCCCGGGAATGTCATTGCGGCCTTGGCTGCGTTGCCCTCTGCCTTCTTCTTGGCAAAAGCCTCTTTCAGTGCACCGGAATTGGCACCGACTTTCAGATCCGCATAGGCAGACCCAATGGAAATCGCCTGCGCGTCGAGATTGAGGCGCGCAAGGATGACCATCGGCAAAGGCTGATTGTTCTGGGTCACTTTGCCGGCACTGATGAGGTACGGCATCGGAGTGAGAATATGGGCGCCGTCGATACCGTTCCCGGCCGAACCCAACACGAGATTGTCGCGCGTGGTGCCCCATGAGGCTTGCTTGACTACCTCGACATCCGGCATCCCGTATTTTGCGAACAGACCTTTTTCCTTGGCGACGATCAATGGCGCGGAATCGGTAAGCGCAATGAAGCCAAGCGTTGCCTTTGTGGTCTCCGGACCGGCAGCTGCCGCAAAAGCGCCACCCGGAAAGGCAGATTTGGCGGCAGCAAACAGTGCCAGCGTTCCGCCCGCTTTCAGAAGCTTTCGTCTGTGCATGCCAGTCGACAGAATGTCTTTCATCGTATTTCCCCTGAAATGCGTCGGCCTTTGCAGCCGGTTGAGCCATAAAAAAACGCCGCTGGATGAAGTGCATTCCAGGCCATACCTGCAGAATGAACTCGCCCGAGCGACGTCTGTGTCTTTGAAAGCACCCGATGCCGGTGCCTGCGGTTCCTGTCGTCATTGACGGAACAAAAATATCTATGCAAACGGCGTGCCAGTTTTGCAATAAAAGTATAAGTTATTGTTGTAAATAGCTTATTTGTAGCATTGTGGCCGTTGGACAGACGGTTGCTTGGGCAACAAAGCGAGGGATTTGTGCAACTGCACTAAATTCACGCCAAATTATTGTGCATGGCACAAAATTTAGGCTGCCTTATATTTCAGTCTGTTCCGGCGAATTCGGCTGCGATGTCCGGATGTCAAAGGACGCAAGGTAGGCGGGAATGTCCCGTGCATCGAACACCGCTCCATCAATGAAGCCGTCATCAATCTCGCCACCTTCAACTCGGAAATCGTCAAGCGGAGTATCGGCACGCAACTCTAAGGCGTTGCGGTATAGATCCGGTCGGAATGCCGCAAGGACTTTGCGACTTATCTCTGGTGTATATGCCACTTGTCCCCAACGCACCATCTGGCTGTAAATCCACTGTGCCTGACTGATCCAGGGAAAGTTTGCGGCGTCACGATGGAACGAAAAATACTGCGGGACCGTGCGCTCTGTTCCATCGGGATCAATTTTGAACTTACCGAGCAGAACCCGATGGACGATCTCCGTTGAGGCATCGAGATAGCGCTGTTCGGCCAAGACTTGTGCCAGTTCACGCCTGTTATCGGGGATATCGCACCAGGCCGCAGCGCGATCAAGCGCAACGATGAGTCGTGATAGGGTTTCCGGGTTTTGTTCCGCCCATTCTGGTCTCGTGCCAATCACCTTTTCGGGACTGGATGGCCAGATATCTTCTTTGACCGCGACGATCCGGCCAACGTTGCGTGCAACCGCCACCATGTTCCATGGTGCGCCGACGCAAAATCCGTCAATCGCACCTGCAGACAAAGCATCGGAAGTCATCGGTGGTGGCACAACGACAAGTTTCACATCATGATCCGGGTGAATACCTCCGGCTGCGAGCCAATAACGCAGTTCGTAATTGTGTGACGAAAATGGATATGTCATGCCCAGGACCGGCAAAGGCTCTCCCTTTGCCCGCATTTCCTCGATCACCAGCTTGAGTGCCTTGGCATTGGTCAAGGCATTTTCCCGCCCGCCAAGTTCTGCTTTTGCTTGGCAGCGGCGATAAAGCTGCACTGAAAGTGTAATTGCATTGCCGCCGCGGCCAAGGGAGAACGGTGCGATGATCGGGGAGGGGTTGGAGCCGAGACCAAGCGCCGAGGCGACAGGCATGGGCGCAAGTATGTGCGCAATGTCGAACTGGCGGAATGCCAGCCGGTCGCGGATATTGGCCCAGGAGACATCCTTGACCAGATCAAGCTGTATGCCTTCCCTTGCGGCAAAGCCAAATTCCGATGCAGCAATCAGTACGGAAGCATCGACCAGGGGAATGAATCCGGCACGAACGAGACGCGCACCTTCACTCCGAATGGTAGCCGGCGCAGCAATCCCGCTGCCTTGGCTTCTATCAATGCCGGTGCGAATAAAACTCATTGCAGATCCTTCTATCCTTCCAAAATTGCAGCAGCCATGACGACGCTCTGCGCAATATCGGCAAGTTTTTTCTTCTCGTTCATCGCCGTCTGCCGCAAAAGGGCATAGGCTTCATCTTCCGATAGTTTACGGGATTTCATCAGGATACCCTTGGCACGTTCAATGATTTTCCGCTCCTCAAGGGCGCTCTTGGCGTCGGCTAATTCCTGCTGCAACCGGCTGAAGGCCTTGAAACGGCTCACGGCCATATCAAGGATGGGTTTGACACGCTCCTTCTTCAGGCCATCGACCACATAGGCCGAAACGCCTGCTTCCACAGCAGCTTCGATTGAGGAGGTATCTGAGCGATCCACAAACATGGCGATGGGTTTGCGCACGGAGCGCGTCAACTGAAACAAATGCTCCAGCATGTCGCGGTTGGGCGTTTCGATGTCGATTACTATTACATCTGGGCTGATGACCTCGATCTGCCGTGCGAGCCCGACAATATCGTGGATGACCACCACCCGATCATGCCCCGCTTCCCGCAGCCCCTCCTCGATAATCGAAGCTCGGATACGGTTTTCGTCAAAGATCATGATGGATAGGGCAGTCTTCATGCCTGATTTTTGCGCATGCATGAATATTGTGCAATGCTACATTCAGCCACACTCAACCCAATTTTCGAGGATCAATCATAGGCGATTGAGATACTGGTCGCTAGTCAGCGCTTTTTTGTCGACTGAACTCAACAGCTGTATAACGTTTTGTTGAGAGGATCTTTCGGGACATGACCGGAGAACTCAAACGCGGTCACGCACACTACGAACGGCAGGAATGGGCCAGCGCATTCCAGGCGCTGATGCTTGCCGATCGGGCCACTCCATTAGCGGCCGGAGATCTTGAGCTGCTCGCGATGTCGGCGTATCTGATCGGCCGGGACGACGATTATCTGCGGATCCTCGAACGCGCCCATCATGCCCACCTGGATTCACGCGAACGCCGCCGCGCCGTTCGCTGTGCATTCTGGCTAGGGTTTCGCCTGTTCCTTCGCGGAGAAATAGCCCGCGCGACTGGCTGGTTCGCCCGCGCCCAACGGCTGCTGGAGGACCGCGATGGGGAATGCGCGGAGCAGGGTTACCTACTCACCCCCGTCGTGGAACAGCAGATCGATGCCGGCGAGTTGGAGGCTGCCTACACATGCGCGGCACGCGCTGCCGATATCGGCGAGCGCTGCGGCGACGCGGACCTGATCGCCTGCGCCCGTCACCAGCAGGGCCGGATACGCGTCGAACAGGGACGCGTGGAGGAGGGGCTGGCGCTGCTGGACGAGGTTATGGTCGCGGCCGCAGCGGGGGAGCTGTCGTTGCTCGTCACCGGTCTGATGTACTGCAGCGTCATCCAGACATGCCAGTCGGTGTACGCGCTCGGTCGTGCCCGCGAGTGGACCGCCGCCCTGACGCGTTGGTGCGAGCCGGAAATGGCGGCCTTTACGGGGGTCTGCCGGGTCCATCGCGCCGAGATCCTGCAGTTGCATGGTGACTGGCAGGGCGCGATCGAGGAAGCACAGCGTGCCCGTGAGCGCACTGAGGGAATTGCCAAGCGAACCGCGGCCGCGGCATTCTACCAGCAAGCCGAGGTGCACCGGCTGAGAGGTGAGTTCGCAGCGGCAGAGGGGGCATACCGGAGCGCCAGCGACGGCGGGTTCGATCCTCAGCCTGGCCTGGCGCTGCTGCGGTTGGCGGAGGGGCGTGTCGACGCCGCCACTGCAGCGATCGGCCGGGCCCTGTGCGCCATGACCGACCGCCTCGGGCGCGCGAGGTTGCTTCCCGCCTGCGTCGAGATCATGCTGGCTGCCGGCGATCCGCAGGGCGCGGACGGTCCCTGTGGCGAGTTGGAGGCGACGGCACGAAGCTTCAACACGGACGCTTTAGGCGCGATGGCTGCGCACGCGCGCGGGTCGGTTCAGCTCGCCCACGGCATGGTCGAGGCGGCGCTGTGCTCGCTGCGCGATGCGTTTGATTTCTGGCAGAGGGCTGAGGCTCCGTACCACGCGGCACGGGCGCGCGAGCTTGCCGGTCTGGCGTGCCGGAGCCTCGGAGACGAAGATGGCGCGGCACTGGAGCTGGCGGCCGCGGCCGCCGCTTATCGAAGGCTCGGCGCCACGCCGGACCTCGCCCGGCTCGTGTCCGCGGAGGAGACCGCTCCGGACAGACGCTACGGACTGACGAAGCGCGAGCTGCAGGTCCTGCGATTGGTCGCCGCCGGCGACACCAATAAAGCCATAGCCGCCCAGCTTTTCCTGAGCGAGCGGACAATCGAACGCCACCTTAGCAACATCTTCACCAAGCTCGATCTATCGACGCGGGCGGCAGCCACTGCCTGGTCCTACGAACATGGTCTGATGATCTGATGATCGGTGTGGGTGGAATCACCCATTACTCGCTTCCACGAAATTGGGTAGTTCCGCCGAAGCGCGGTCGCGATTGCCGGCGTAGTCTCGTACCGGTCTGTTGAGTCAACCCAGCAAAGGAGCAACTCATGTCGGAGCGGAACAAGGCGCAAGTTCGACGCGTAATTGAGGAAATCTACAACCGGGGCGATCTTGGCGTCGTCGACCAGGTGGCGGCCAGCAATCTGGTCATCCATGCCTCGTCCCATGATATCCGCGGCCATGAGGGCGCTAAACAATACGTCACGGAGCTGCGGGTGGGTTTTCCGGACCTTCACCTGACCGTTGAGGATCAAATCGCCGAGGGCGATATGGTGGTAACGCGCTGGACTGCCCGCGGTACCCATACGGGCAAGTTCCAGGGCATCCCGCCCACCGGCAGGGAAGTTCGAGTGTCAGGGACGGACATCGATCGCATCATCGACGGCAAGACGGTGGAATGCTGGGTCCATATGGATCAGCTCGGCCTGCTTCAACAGCTCGGCGCGATAGCGGCCTGAGCCCGGTGTCGGGAGCTGCTATGACCAAGGCATTTGATGCAATTGTCGTGGGCGCGCGCTGCGCGGGATCGCCGACCGCGATGTTGCTGGCTCGGAAGGGATATCGAGTCCTCCTAGTCGACCGTGCAACCTTTCCGAGCGACACGCTGTCCACACACATCTTGCACCCTCTTGGAGCAAACGCGCTGTCAAAGTGGGGACTTCTAGATCGCTTGGCGGCGACTGGTTGCGCGCCGATCCACACCTACACTTTCGATTTTGGTCCCTTCACGATTGCCGGTGCGCCTGGCACAAGCGAAGCGCCGGTCGCGTACTGCCCGCGACGCACGATACTGGACAAGCTCCTTGTCGATGCCGCAGCTCAATCCGGCGCGGAAATCCGCGAAGGCTTCGCCGTCGACGAAGTCCTGGTTGAGGACGGACGTGCGGTCGGCATAAGGGGCCGTTCGAAGCATGGCGAATCCGTCGAGCGCGCTCGAGTTGTCGTTGGCGCCGATGGCAGACGCTCATTTGTGACCGGCGCAGTTCGGCCCGTGAGCTATGACGAGAAGCCTCCCTTGCTTGTCGCGTACTACAGCTACTGGAGCGGACTGCCGATGGACGGCAGGTTCGAAAGTTATATCCGCGACAAACGTGGATTTGCGGCTGCTCCAACCCATGAAGGTTTGACAATGGTCATCGTTGGATGGCCCTACACGGAATTTGCTGACTACAAGAGGGACATCGAGGGAAACTACCTGAAAACGATCGAGCTGGTGCCGGCGTTCGCCGATCGATTACACGGCGCCAGGCGGGAGACGCGCTTCGTCGGTGCGGCTGTGCCGAACTATTTCCGCAAGCCATACGGGCCCGGTTGGGTGCTCGTAGGCGATGCGGGCTACAACAGGGACTTTATAACCGGGCAAGGAATTATGGACGCCTTCCATGACGCCGAACTCTGTGCGGTCGCGCTCGACAAAGCCTTCTCAGGAGCGCAATCGTTCGACGTTGCCATGAGTCATTACCAGTTCACGCGAGACGCACGGGTAAAGGCGATGTACGAATTCACCTGTCAACTAGCAACGCTGGAACCCCCGCCACCCGAATTGCAGCAGCTCTTCGGCGCGATTCACGGCAACCAGAAGGCCATGAATGATTTCGCGCGCATGAATGCTGGGACAATATCACCTGCAGACTTCTTCGCGCCGGAGAATGTCAATGCGATGACGGCAGCCGCCTAGAGCAATTGCCCTTGAGCGAGCCACGGATCGGCGAGATGACAAGTTCTCCACTCCTGCATGGAACGAAAAACAATCTGCAGAGTTTGCGATCATCCAGCAAATGGAGGTGAGTTCAAATGGCAGACGACAAATCGAAAAGGGATAATCGGGATCGCTCGAAAGTCTCGGCTGGTGAGGACTATGAGGTCAACTATCTCATGACCAAATATGACTTAAGCAGAAACCAGGCACTCGATCTCATCGCCAAGCATGATGGCAACCGCAAGAAAATTGAAAGCGAGTTGGCAGCCGTTGATATCTGAAAATCTGCAATAGGATTCCAGATTGGGAGCCGTGAAACGCTACGCGGATGTCGATCCCATAGCGATCATCTGGCCGGATGCCGGGTACGGGATGAACTTTTCTGATGAGTCAGAAGGCCCCAGGAAAGCACTGGAGCTCAAGTTTCCTCTTGGGCTGTCAGCAGCGCACCCGGGCGATAGAGTAAAATTGGCCGGATCTCATATACTGCGGTCGGGTTGGCGTGACGCAGGTCGCGCGCGGCCGCAACCGCTGCCTCAAGCGTTGGGCAATCCACAACGTAGAAGCCGAGCAACTGTTCTTTGGTCTCCGCAAAGGGGCCGTCGAGAACCATTCCTGCATCCTTGCCCCGCAACGTCACTGCGCGCCCCGTTGGACCAAGCCGTGCGGCCGGGCCCAGACACTTCTCGCGGACAAGACGATCATTGACCTCGAGCAGTTCGGCCATCAGTGCCGAATCTTCCTCTTTGGTCCATGACTCGACTACTTCCTCCTCATGATAGGCCAAGATGGCGTAAAACATGGGTCCTCCTAATGGATCGGTCTTTTTCGCTAATCGGACATCCTGCAAACTCGGCGCAATGCATGTTATCGCGTTGTGTCAGGCCCATTATCGGGGCCCGGGTCGCCGCCGGCTGCGGCTACCGCCAGCCTGCGCAGATAGTGATTCCAGCCCATTTCGTGGTTGGCGCGTTCCTTCTCGTCGGGCAGTCCGCCATGGGTGAAGCGCACCAGCGTGCCCCCGTCTTTCTCGACGAGGTCGATCTCGACCAAGGTCGACCCTGGCGGCACATTCTCGTGCCCTTCCCAGCCGAAGCTGTAGGCCAGACGGTGCACCGGTATGACCTCCGTGAACTGACCACGGGCGGTGTGCGTGTCGTTCATGCTGAGAAGATAGATACCGCCAGGAATAGGCTCGACCTGCGCCTTCGTACCCATCCAGCGCAGAATCTTGTCAGGATCGGTGAGGAAGGCGAAGACCGTTGCCTGCGGGGCCGCGATTTCGATCTCACTGCGAAGCGTCTCGGTCATCGGCGATCTCCTCCCAGCTAAGGACGCAATGTCATTTTCAGCATGCAGGCAATGTAAGCCAATCGAGATTTCACGCAAGTTGGTGACCATCGCGAACGCTCGGCTGTGACGGAAGGAAAGGATATTTGCCATTTGCGCATAGATGACATCGCTGCATAATAGCGCTTATGCGACTGCCGTACGCTCTTTCCTTCTTGGTCGACAAAGCGATCGACGTGCCGGACGGCGACGCCTTCCTAACCGCGCTTGCGGCACGGCTCGTTGCCGATGGCATGCCGCTCGTCGGGGGCGCGCTCACCCAAGCAGCGCCACACCCGGTTATCGAGCGGCGCACATGGCTATGGCGCGCCGATACAGGAAGAGTGATAGAGGCTCTGGGGTTGGCCGGGCCCGCCGACCCCACACATGCCGATATAGCGCTTAACTGGCTGACCGGCCTCGGCACCGGTGTCGTACAGCAGCATTCTGTCGGCGGCGCATCTGACGGTGCCGTGCTTGGCTGGGCCGCAAGCCGGCCATTCAATGAGTCCGAGTCGGAGCTTCTACGTGAAGTTGCACGCTTCGCCGCAGCGCCGCTTGCCTTGCTGGCCGCCCGGTCGACCTTATCAGCGCTGCTGACGACCTATCTCGGCCGGCGCAGCGCGGCGCAGGTGCTGGCAGGCAGATTGCGGCGTGAAACCGGTGAGACCATACGGGCTGCCCTGGTTTTTGCGGACCTTCGCGGCTTCACCGAGTTGTCGGAGTCGACCGAGCCGAAGGAAGTAATCGCCGCACTCGACGCCTGGTTCGACCGCATCGCCGGTGCCGTTCACGCCTATGGTGGCGAAGTATTAAAATTCATTGGCGACGGCGTGCTGGCGATCTTCCCCATTGGAGAGCGTGACACTGCCGCCGCGTGCGACGCTGCGCTGCGAGCAGTCGCCGCCGCACGCGCCGGGATGGACCACCTCCATCGCACCCGCGCTGCACAGGGCGTGCCGCCTCTAGCGTTTGGCACGGCGCTGCATGTCGGCGAGATGCTGTGGGGGAATATTGGCACTGCCGATCGGCTGGATTTTACTGCTATCGGCCGCGCCGTGAACCTGGTGAGCCGGTTGGAGGGCCTGTGTCGGCCGCTCGGTCGCACCGTATTGCTCTCTGGCGCCTTCGCGGCGGAAACGACGCAGCCACTGATCCCGCTCGGCGAGCACAAGTTGCGCGGCATCGCCGCGCCATGCGCGGTGTTTGCACTGCAGTCGTGAAATGTCGCGCTCCTCGTGTCCGCTTACACCAGGACCGGGTCAATCGATCAAGTCAAGAACGACATTGCCGACGAGGTGTCCAGTCTCAACTGTCTCATGGGCTGCGGCAATCTCAATCAGCGGGAAACGTGCGCCGATCAAATGGGCAAGCCCACCGGATTTGAGCATCGTATCAAGATCGGCGACTGCCGACGTGCGTTGGTCCTCACGCAACTCGTAGACGAGGAAGAATTGCAAGGTGAGGCTTCTGAACAGCAGGTCGCCAAAGGGTACGGCATTGTCACCCGGTACGTTCGAGCCGTAGCAGACATACTTGCCGTGTGGAGCCAGAGCGCCGGCGGAAAGCAGGCGCACAGTGGTCGAAAAATCCATATCGACTACGGCGTCAACGCCGGTTCCTTCGGTTATTTCCAGGATTCGGGCCGCCAGATCCTCGTTCTTGTAGTCGATGATTTCGGCCGCACCGGCGCTCCGCGCATGGCTGGCCTTTTCAGCTGACGCCGTGCCGATCACCTGAGCCCCGCGCGCGGTAGCGATCTGCGTGGCGTAATTGCCGACAGCGGAGGCGGCGCCGGTTACAAGCACCGTCTTGCCCTTTGTCAAATCAAGCAAATTGACGGCGTGCATCGCCGTCAGCCCGGGAATGCCAAGGCAGGCTGCGACGGAAAAATCCACGCCTTCGGGAAGTCTCACAGCCTGCTGTTCGGGTAACGCGATATATTCGGCAGCCGTGCCGAAGGCGCGCTTCCACTGACCGTTCCAGAGCCAGACGCGCTCGCCAATGCGCTTTTGGGACACTCCTTCGCCGACCGCCTCGACGATGCCGGCGCCGTCGCTGTGCGGCACCACCCTTGGGCCGGGCAGGGGCCGTCCGCGCCGTCCCTTCACGTCCGAAGGATTGATACCTGAGACCAGTACGCGAACCAACACTTCACCGGGTCCCGGCTGCGGTTTGGGTAATTCGCCGATGATCAGCACATCCCGTGCTGCTCCATTTCTCTCGTACCACGCGGCTTTCATCATTGCTCTGGCTCCTGAAAAATATGCCCAAACTGACAGATTAATGTCAGGTTCACCACACCCTTTCGCTGCTCTTCATCCCGCACCATCTGGTGAAGTTGATTTCTTGAGTTTGGGACTTCATTCGCATACAAATGGGGTATCAGGCCGGGCCCCTCTGGCAGTTCTTGTGAGCTGTGATGTCGGACTGAATGTTCAACTGGATGGCCTGGCGCTCGTGGAATTCAATCAACCGTAATCTCATCACGATCCATACCGCCTTTGGCTCGAACGGGCCGATTGCGGAAGCACTTGTGAATTCGGCTGTTTCGCGGACCCTGGCATCTTGCCATGGAAAATCGGGTACGACATGAGCGAACTCTTTACTGCCGAAGCACTTTCAGCCCTTCTCCAGGTTATCATGATGGATCTGGTCCTTGCGGGCGACAACGCGATCGTCATCGGTTTGGCCGCTGCTGGCCTGCCGCGCGACCAACGTAACAAAGCCATTCTCATAGGAATTATCGCGGCGACGGTGCTGCGCATTATCTTTGCCGCCGCGACAAGCGTCATTCTGCAGATCATCGGCCTCCTGCTTGCCGGCGGTATTCTCCTTCTGTGGGTCTGTTGGAAAATGTGGCGCGAACTGCGCACCAGTCATGCTGACGAGGTGGAGGCCAGCGAAGCGCTGGAAGACGCGGTGCACACTGCTGACGGAACGATTGCGGCAACCGCTCCCCGTAAAACTCTGGCACAGGCGACGTGGCAGATCATCGTAGCCGACGTATCGATGTCCCTCGACAATGTTCTCGCTGTGGCAGGTGCCGCACGTGATCATCTGGCGGTGCTGGTGTTTGGACTGGTCCTGTCGATCGCCCTCATGGGTCTGGCCGCAAGCTTTATCGCCCGCTTGCTCCAGCGGCATCGCTGGATCGCTTATGTCGGCCTAGCGATCAATCCTGTACGTTGCGCTGGAGATGATTTACCGCGGGTCTGCGGAACTCGTGGCGTATGCGAGCACCCATCCGTTTCGATGACCTGCGGGCTTGGTGACCCGGCCTGATGCAAGGCGGCCGTCGAGACAGGTCTCGACGGCCCGCGTTGCCAACGCGCCGCGCAACGGATGTCAATGTGCTGCCGACGGAGCCTCTACCGCCGGTTTCCTCTTCCTGCGAAACGCCCTCAGTGCGACATAGAACACCGGCGTCAGGAACAGGCCAAAGAATGTGACGCCGAGCATCCCGGAGAACACCGCCGTGCCGAGCGACTGGCGCATTTCTGCACCGGGACCCGTGGCGATCATCAGCGGCACGACACCGAAGATGAAGGCAAAGGCCGTCATCAGGATCGGACGCAGGCGCAAGCGGCTGGCCTCGATGGCGGCCTCTACGGGTGTTGCCCCTTCCTCCTCGTGCTGGCGCGCGAATTCGACAATCAGAATCGCGTTCTTCGCGGCAAGACCGATGAGGACGACTAGTCCGATCTGCGTCAGGATATTGTTGTCCATGCCCCTAAGGCTGACGCCTATGAGTGCCGCCAGTACGGCCAGAGGAACGATCAGGATGATCGCCAGCGGCAGGATCCAGCTTTCATACTGCGCCGACAGGGCAAGGAAGACGAAGATCACCGACAATCCAAAAATGAAGATGGCCGTATTGCCGGTGCTGCGTTCCTGGAAGGCCAGCTCTGTCCAGTTGAAGGTCGTGCCGGTCGGCAGTGTTTTCGCCGCCAATGACTTCCATCTTGTCGAGCGCGTCGCCCGTGGAAACACCGGGGGCCGGATTGCCCTGCAGAGGTACGGAAACGTACATATTGTAACGTTGTACCAGCGAGGGGCCAGTCGTATCCCTGATATCCACCAGCGTACCGAGCGGGACGAGTGCGCCTGTTGACGAGCGAACCTTCAGATCGAGAATGTCTGCCCGTTCCATGCGGTATTGTGTGTCCGCTTGCGCACGCACTTGATAAACACGCCCGAAAGCATTGAAATCGTTGACATAAGAAGTGCCAAGATTGATCGACAATGTCTCGAAGATGTTCGGTATCGGGACATTCAGCGCCCGCGCCTTGTCGCGGTCGATTTCAAGGAAGTATTGCGGGCTCGACGCCGAGAATGTCGTGAATACACCCGTTAGGCCCGGCGTCTGGTTTGCCTCTCCCATCATCTGATAGGCGAGGGCGAGAACCCGGCGCATGTCGGAACTGTCGCGGTCGAGCAACTGCATCTTGAAGCCGCCCGAATTGCCTACACCGCGGATGGAGGGCGGCGGTACGGCGATGATGAAGGCTTCCTGTATGCTCTGCAGGCTGCCAAACAGCTGGCCAATGATGGCATCCGCGCTCTGGCCATGTTTGAGCCTCTCCTCGAATGGTTCAAACGGTGCAAAGACAACGCCGGAATTCGAGGCATTGGTGAAGGTAGCGCCGCTAAAGCCGGCGAAGGCGACGGCATTACTAACGCCAGGCACCTTCCTGACGATTTCGGATGCGCGTTTGATAACCGCGTCGGTGCGCTCTAGCGACGCGCCGTCAGGCAACTGGACCACGACGATGGCATAGCCCTGGTCCATCGTGGGGATGAAGCCACGCGGCACGGACGTCGCCATATACCAGGTTGCTCCGAGAAGAGCCACAAACACGAGAAGGCTGGCTATCAAGGCGGTCGTTGAGCCAACAAGGCTACGGATAATCCGGGAATATCCGTGAGCCATCTTGTCGAACCCGGTATTGAAACCGTTTGCGAGTGTCCGTCCAAAACGGGTCAGAGGATTTCGCGGTTCCGCATGGTCCTCGTGTGGACGCAGGACGATCGCCGCAAGCGCCGGTGAAAGCGTCAATGAATTGAGCGCGGAGATCGCTGTTGCGACGGCAATTGTCACGGCAAACTGCAGATAGAATTGCCCCGTAATGCCTGGAATAAACGCTGTCGGCACAAAGACTGCGATGAGCACTAGTGAAATGGCGATGACCGCCGTTCCGACCTCGTCCATGGTTACATGCGACGCCTCCTTGGGCGTCATGCCGCGCGCCAGATTTCGCTCGACATTCTCGACCACGACAATCGCGTCGTCGACGACGATACCGATGGCGAGCACCAGACCGAACAGCGTCAACATGTTTAGCGAGAACCCGAAAGCCAGCAGGAAGGCCAACGTGCCGATGAGAGATACGGGAATCGCGACGATCGGGATGATGGCCGTCCGCCACGATTGGAGGAAGACAAGCACGACCAGCGCGACCAGGATGACGGCTTCGAAAATGGTCTTGTAGACCTCGTTGATCGATTCCGAGATGAATTCCGTCGGGTTGTAGACGATGTCGTAGGTCAATCCGGCTGGGAAATCCTTGGCCAGGTCCTCCATCGTCGCCTTGATGACGTCGGCGGTGGCCAAGGCATTTGTGCCCGGACGGTTGAAAATACCGAGAGCGACCGCAGGACTGCCGTCGAGATAACTGTTGGTTACGTAGTCTTTCGCACCAAGTTCGACACGCGCGACATCCTGCAATTGGACAAGCCGTCCGCTTTCCGTAGCCTTGACAATGACATAGCGGAATTGTCTCGCATCGCTGAAGCGGCCCTGAGTTGTTACGGTGTACTGGAAGGCATTTGTTCCAGAGGCGGGTGGTCCGCCAATCGAGCCGCCGGAAACCTGCACGTTCTGCTCCTGCAGGGACTGGACGACATCGCTCGCCGTCATGCCGTAAGCCGCAAGCTTTTGCGGATCCAGCCAGATACGCAGGGAGAATTCGCGCTCGCCGAAGATCGTGAGGTCGCCGACGCCGTCGAGCCGCAACAGGACGTCGCGGATACGCGACCGGGCGTAGTTAGAGACGTAGAGCTGGTCGTAGCGATTGTCCGGCGACAGGAGGTGCACCACCATCATCAGGTCCGGTGAACTCTTCGTCGTCGTTATACCGAGCCGGCGCACCTCTTCGGGAAGGCGAGGCTCGGCGATCGAGACACGGTTCTGCACCAGGACCTGGGCCTTGTCGAGGTCCGTGCCGAGCTTGAATGTGATTGTGAGCGCCATCGACCCGTCGGCGGTCGAATAGGAGGACATATACAGCATGTCCTCGACGCCGTTGATTTCCTGCTCAATGGGCGTTGCCACGACATTGGCAATGGTTTCGGCATCCGCACCTGGATAGGAGGTGCGCACCACAATCGTCGGTGGAGCAATTTCTGGATATTGGGCAACTGGAAGTTGCGTATAAGCGATACCTCCTACAATGAGCAGGACGATGGAAAGAACGGATGCGAAGATAGGCCGGTCAACGAAGAAATGCGCGAACCTCATTGGCTGGCTCCCGCGACAGACGGGCCTTCCGGGGGCAGCACGATAAGTTCCGGCTTAACCTTCGCGCCGGGACGAACCCGCATCAAGCCGTTGACAACAATGGTCTCATCGCCAGTCATACCCTCGCGGATGACGCGATAGCCGTAGAGTGTCGGTCCCAGTCTCACCGGCTTCGGCGTTACGGTTCCGTCCTCGCCGACGACATACACAACCCGCTCGTTTTGATCAGAGCCGATAGCGTCGTCAGGTATCAAGATGCCCTTGTATTTGTTCGAGGCGGCCACTTCGACGCGGCCGAATAGCCCCGGTTGCAGGACGAGATTGGGGTTGTCGAAACGGGCCCGCACGCGCATTGTGCCGGTCGCCGCGTCAAGACGGTTTTCCGCGAAGTCGAGTTTGCCCTTGACCGGCGGTTCGTTGGAATTGGTCAGCTTAACCGTAACTTCAAGCCCTCCACCGCCTTCCTGCAGGATTTGGCCGTTTTCACGGGCCGTGCGCGCATAGTTAAGCAGATTGCGCTCGTCCACATCGAAGTAAAAGTCGATCGGGTCGAGCTGGACGATGGTGGTCAGGATCGTGTCGTTTGCATTGACCAGATTGCCGACCGAGATGAGCCGACGGTCAATACGGCCGTCCTGCGGGGCGGTGATTTGCGTGTACATCAGATTGAGTTTGGCACCGTCAACGGCGGCCTGAGCCCCAGTGACATTTGCCTGACCAGCCAGGAAGGCGCGGCGCTGGTCGTCGAGTGTCGAAACGGACAACGTGCCGCTTCCTGTGAGCGATTCCGTCCGCTTGAATTGGGCCTCGGCGTAATTCAATGTCGTCTTGGCAACGTCCAAGGCAGATTCTGCCTGCGCAAGTGCAGTCACGTATGGCCGCTGGTCGATCGTGAACAGCGCGTCGCCCTTTTTCACCAGGGCGCCGTCCTTGAAATGCACCTGATCGAGATAACCATCGATGCGGGAACGGACTGCCACTTGATTGACAGCTTCAAAGCGCCCGATGAACTCATCGGCATCGATGACGTCGCGCACGACCGGTTTTGCCACCGACACGGGCGGCGGCGGAGGAGGAGCTGCGGCCTCCTGTGCCAGTGCTGCGGTTGCCGAAAGGAGCGCAGCGATCACGCCGAGCCGAGCGGTTGAAAGGAGTGTTCGTGACAAGGCAGGCCTCCATGACAGTCAGACGCTTGATATGCCACGCGAGAAAAAGTGTCGGGGCGGTCAACTGGTTGGAACAGTTGGAGAGCCAATTCCGCGGACGATCAAGTCAGGTAACGCAGTCAGTAATTAAAGCTCGATATGTTGCCGGTGGAGAGCTTTGACAAGACCCGCACATTGCGCATCCACACAAAGATGCAGTCAAAATATTGTCTCTCAAAACCCTTCGTATCCACCCTTGCACAGTTCCAATTCGTTGTCATCTCGCAATCGCGAGAGCAGAACGGCCCAGGAATTGCTATTTCACCGGCCTCGACGGCTCTCCCATTGATTTTTGCGCTCAAGGCAAGTAAAGGGAGCGACCAGTCGGTAAGGGTGCAATTTCTTCCGCAACTTTGTGCCATATTTTGTGATACAATCTGTGCTGCAAATTGAGAGTTGAGTTAGAAATAAAGCAATAAAATCAATGCGGATGGTAGGAGGTATGCTCGCTCATCCGTACCGGAAGCCACGATGGCATGAAGTTTTTCTCCCGCAATTTGGCAGCCAAGCCGGAAACGGCGGGATAAATGTTAAAAAAGTGAAGGTTTGGACATGCAGGTTACTGAAACGCTCAATGAAGGGCTAAAGCGCGAGATCAAGGTCGTCGTTCCGGCCAAGGATCTGGAAGCAAAGCTTTCCGAACGCCTCCAGGGCGCAAGCGCCAAGGCGCGTATCAACGGCTTCCGCCCCGGCAAGGTGCCCATGAGCCACCTGCGCAAGATGTACGGCAAGTCGTTCATGGCTGAAGTCGTCAACGAGATCCTGAGCGATTCTTCGCGTTCCATCCTCGCCGATCGCAACGAAAAGTCGGCTACACAGCCGGAAGTCGTCATGACCGAGGACGAGAAGGAAGCGGAAAAGGTTCTGAGCGGTCAGGCCGATTTTGAGTTCTCGTTGAATTACGAAGTTCTGCCGGCCATCGAGATCAAGGACACCTCGAAGATCAGCATTACCCGCGAAGTCGTCGACGTGACCGACGAGGAGGTCGAAGAGCAAGTCAAGCGCGTTGCAAGCTCGGCCCAGACTTTTGAAGCGAAGAAGGGCAAGGCCGAAAGCGGCGATCGCGTTACCATGGATTACCTCGGCAAGGTCGATGGTGTTCCCTTCGACGGCGGCGCCGATAGCGACGCAACGCTTGTCCTCGGTTCCGGACAGTTCATTCCTGGCTTCGAAGACCAGCTGATCGGCGTGAAGGCCGGCGATGAAAAGCAGATCAAGGTGACATTCCCGGCCGAATACGGCGCGGCTCACCTTGCAGGCAAGGACGCAACCTTCGACATCACCGTCAAGGAAGTTGCAAAGCCCGGCGAAGTCGAAATCAACGACGAGACCGCCAAGAAGCTTGGCATCGAAAGCGCCGACCGTCTGCGCCAGGTTATCCGCGAGCAGATCGAAAGCCAGTACGGCACATTCACCCGCCAGAAGGTCAAGCGTCAGATTCTGGATGCGCTCGACGGCGAGTACCAGTTCGAAGTCTCCAGAACGCCTGATCAATGCCGAGTTCAACAATATCTGGGCACAGATCGGCAACGACCTGCAGGAAGCCGGCAAGACCTTCGAAGACGAAGATACGACGGAAGAAGAGGCTCGCGAGGAATATCGCAAGCTGGCTGAACGCCGCGTTCGCCTTGGTCTCGTTCTCTCGGAAATCGGCAACAAGGCCGGTATCGAAGTGAGCGAGGAAGAACTGCAGCGCGCTGTTTACGATCAGGTTCGCCGCTATCCGGGCCAGGAACAGCAGATCTATGAATTCTTCCGCAAGACGCCGGAAGCCGTCAACAATCTGCGCGCTCCGATCTTCGAGGAGAAGGTTGTTGATCACCTGCTCGCGAACATCAATGTCACCGACAAGAAGGTGACCAAGGAAGAGCTGATGGCTGACGACGAGGCAGACGCCAAGTCTGAAGCGAAGAAGCCTGCCAAGAAGGCAGCGCCGAAGAAGGCTGCCAAGAAGAAGACCGACGACGAGGCATAAGCTTCAGTTTGATCAAGGAAAAGGCCGCATCGAGCGGCCTTTTTTTTGGTGTGGCTACCCAGGCGGATCAATAGGCCCGTGCCAACAAGACTGCAGCGCGGACGATATCGGCATTATCGGCCGCCTTCTTCCCGGAAGGCAGCAAGTTGCCGTCCTCCAGCCCGATGCGGCTGTCATAGCCTCGCGCCATGGCCTCCTTGAACATCGGCCATACACTCCCTTCATCGCCATGCAGCAAAATGGGCAGTTTGATGCTGCCGCGCTCCAGCACTGATATGATGCCGGTTGCAGCAGCAAAACCTTCGTCGATGTCCTGCTCGTTGATCTCGATCAAGACGCGAAGGCATTTCCTGGCGTCGGGCAGGGTCACGAAACGCTCTGCATCGCTGATGGACCAGATGCCAGCCTCAACGCCAATGCCTCGGGCAAGAGCCAGCGAAATGACCTCGGCAGCATCCTCCTCGATGAGATTGACGGAGACATAGTCGGGAAGAACCTGCCACTGTTCGATTGGCTTCTGGCGTGCCCTACCGCCCGGTGGAATGCGGTAATGCGTCGAAAGTCCCACGGGTGTGCCCGGCACATTTATGCGGATCGCAAGCAGTGCCTTGGCTACATCGTCCGGCTCAATGCTCTCTACACCGTCCGCATCGCGCGGATGGATGTGCAACTCGCTTGCGCCCGCTGCGATCGATCTGCGAGCGTCGCTGGCGAGCTCTGCCGCAGTATAGGGCACCAATGGGTGGAAATCGCGTGTCCGTCCGCCGTTCAAGCAGGCTTGCAGCATGGTTAGCACTCCGATCACCTGTGACGAGGGGATTATAGCGGATTTGCTGACGGCAGCGATATGTCATGATGAAACAGACTTGGAGGAGCGGCAAAGCTTGGCCGCTCCTGCCGTCGATGATCAAGCCTTGATGGGAATCCAGACTTCCAAGCCGCCATTTCCTGTTCGTGGGTCGAATTCCGGACCGTAGCGTTCGAAATTTGGTGCATCGGCTACCTCATGCCCCGATTCCGGCAGGTACTTGCCCCAGACAGTCATCACTGTACTGCGGATGGTCGAGATATGATCCCGATGCGGAAAGATCAGATATTTCCGAGCCGGGATGCGTACCCGGCTGAACTCTTCGGGAAGGTCGGAAAAGTCGGTAACCTCTACGCCGGCAATGTAGTCGAAGTTGTTTTCATCATCGCTATTGCAGCACACACCATAGCAGACATCACCAACCTGACCCGATATGTGGCCGATATAAGGACCAAAGCGCTGCCATTGCGACGGGATCGCCTTGCTGGTCTCACAATTATAACGCGCACCGATTCCCGCGATGAGCATTGCCTTGCCGTCTACGGTGCGGGGTGTTTCAAGATTAACAACAAATGATTCATCCATTTTGAGTGCCTCCACCAATGGAATGTTTTCGACATGGCCCTGTGCGCGGACCTGTTCGGGCGTAAGGCCGAACTGGTCGCGAAAAGCCCGGGTGAATGCTTCGTGGGAGTTGTATCCGGCGGTGAGGGCTACGCAGAGGATATCCGGAGCGCCATTGCACAAGTCCTTCGCCGCTTCTGTCAGGCGGCGGCCCCGCATGTAAGCGCTGACCGGACGACCGGTGAATACGGCGAATACTCGTGACATGTAAAAGCGCGACAGTCCGGCCGAAGCCGCAATGTCGTCCAGTGTGATATCCTCAGCAAAATGCCCTTCGATAAACCAGATCGCCTTCTCAACTGGATTCATTCAAAACCTCCATTCGAAGCACGCTACTGGAATAGATCGATCTGGCCATACTCGTTTGATCGCGTTTGCTCTCGCTCAGAAAAGTTTGAGCCCTTTGAGACTGGCGTGGCCGTTCTTCCCGATAATGATGTGGTCATGTACGACAATCCCCATCTGTGCGCCGATGCTCGCGATGGTCTTGGTCATTTCGATATCGGCTTTGGAGGGCGTCGGATCACCGGATGGGTGATTGTGCGTCAGGATAATGGCGCTGGCCGAAAGCTGGAGCGCTCGCGCTATGACTTCACGCGGATAGACTGGTGTGTGATCTACTGTCCCTACTTGCTGCACCTCATCGGCAATCAGAGCATTCTTCTTGTCGAGAAACAGGATTCTGAATTGCTCACGAGGTTCATGCGCGATGGCCGCAACGCAATAGTCCATGACCTTGCTCCAGGAACTCAGCACTGTTTTCTCACGAATATCACTACGGATCATTCTCTGCGTGAGTGCAAAGACGAACTTGATATCGAATGCGGTGACCGGACCACAGCCCTTGACCTCCATCAAGAGATGTTCTGGCGCTCCAAGCACTTCTGCAATCGAGCCGAAGCGGGTGAGAAGCGCCTTGGCGAGCGGCTTCGTGTCCCCCTGCCTGATCGAACGAAAGAGCAGCATCTCCAGCATTTCATAGTCGGCGAAACCCTGGTGACCGACATTTTGGAAACGCTCCGTCATGCGCTCGCGATGGCCAAGGTAGTGAGGAGGCTCGTCGTCGGATTCGATTTTCTGCTCCGCGTTGCGCGGCGCGTCTCCAGGCTCAACGGCTGGTTGTTTGGAGGAGAGTTTCGTGGAAGGCTCGTTGAAGAAGAAAGTATTGTCTGGCTTTTCTTCGCTCATCGAGCTCGCTTCCTATTCGAGTTTCAAGCCCGGCGCGAACAGGCCGGCCGGCGAGAGAGTGAATACTTCACAACCTTCACTGGTGACCCCAACGGTATGCTCGTACTGTGCCGTCAGCGAGCGATCGCGGGTAACGGCAGTCCAGCCATCGGCGAGCACTTTCACGTGCGGACGGCCGAGATTGATCATCGGCTCGATGGTGAAAATCATGCCTTCGCGCAGTTCGACGCCTTCGTTGGGTGTACCGTAATGCAGGATATTCGGCGCGTCGTGAAAGAGCTGACCAACGCCATGGCCGCAGAAATCGCGGACAACCGAGCAGCGCTCTGACTCCGCATAGGACTGGATGGCCGCGCCGATGGCTCCTGTGCGCGCGCCGGGGCGCACTGCAGCGATGCCGCGCATCAGACTTTCATGGGTTACTTCCATCAACCGCTCTGCGGCGCGCTTGATTTCGCCCACGGGATACATGCGGCTTGAATCGCCATGCCAGCCATCGAGGATATAGGTTACATCGACATTGACGATATCACCTTCGCGCAGCGGCTTGTCATCGGGAATACCATGACAAACCACATGGTTGATCGAGGTGCAGCTGGATTTTGTGTAGCCACGATAATTCAAGGTCGCGGGTAGGGCGCCATGATCGGCACCGAACTCATAGACAAAGCGGTCGATCGTGTTGGTTGTGACACCCGGAGCGACGATCGATGCAAGCTCATCAAGGCAGCGAGCGGTCAGTTGGCATGCCTTGCGCATGGCCGCAAAGCCCTCGGGGCCGTGAAGCCTGATCTGGCCAGTGTTTTTAAGTGGCGCGCTTTGCGCGTCGAGATAAGTGACCATTTGAAAGTCCGCTCGGCATCAATCAATTATCGGCATCGTACTGATCGCAGCGATGCCGTTAGGCGTGATGTGGCATTTTACGGCGAAAGCTTCAACCCCACGTCTTACGGCCCGTTCAAATGCAGCCGCGTAAACCGGATCAAGATCGCCGCAGATTTTCAAACGGTCGCAATCTCCGCGCTGGATGACGTAGAGCATGACACCACGATGTCCACTTTCGACCATGTTGCCAAGCTCGTCCAGATGTTTTGCACCGCGCGCCGTGGGAGAATCGGGAAATTCGGCGAGACCCGGCTGGCGCGAAAAATGCACGTTCTTCACCTCGACGTAGGCGCTGGGGCGATTCGGGTCACGCAGCAGCATGTCGACGCGCGAGTTGAGGCCATATTTCTGTTCACGCAACAATTCGGCATAGCCGCTCAACGAGGGGAGCAAGCCCGAGAGAATTGCCTCTTCCGCTATGCGATTAGGCAGGCCAGTATTGATACCAACCATGGTGCCCTGCACTTCAACCATCTGCAGCGTGTGAGGGTATTTGCGTTTTGCGCCATCGGATAGTGACAACCAGACTTTGATGCCGGGGTCGGTCAATCCTAGCATTGAGCCCGTATTGGGAACCGAACTGGTGATCGGACTGCCGTCATCGAGGATCACATCTGCGAGAAAGCGCTTATAGCGCTGGACCAAATGGCCAGTGACGAGGGGAGCAGCGAAGATCATGGGATGGTTCTAACGGATGCTGCGCTCCAGAACAATCGATGAGGCTTTTCGCTCATCCACAGACCATCGTCAGATAAAAAGAACCTGCCTTAAAAAGGCAGGCCAATTTGCTCTGGGGTGGGAGAATCGGGCCCGGGTGGAGGTTGAACCGAACCCTGCTGCCGCAGACCTGAGTCGCAGCAGTAATTTATGATAGGTCAGCTCAGGATTTCGGTCGCATAACTTTGTCTAACAGGCGGTGACAAAGCTTGAAAAAACTGGACTGTTCTAATCCAGAAGTCTGTCACATTCTATGCATAGGGACGAAACACATCAGGAGGATACATGATGAAACTCAAGTTTTTCGTACCGTTTGTTGCAGTCGCTGCATTCGCTTTGGCAGCTTGTGACAACAAGCCTTCAGAAGGTACGGCTACACCGCCTGCGACAACAACTGAACCGACAACACCTGCTCCCGCACCGGCTACGCCTTCTCCGGATCCGGCAAAACCGGCGCCAGCGAACTAGTCGAAATCAACGAGATATCCATACGGCCGGCTTGTTCAGAGCTGGCCGTTCTCTTTGTTACGGTGCGCGAATACATCCGAACTTCACGCCGTAAGGTTTTGATTTTCCGGGAAGAAAACCTGGTACGCCCAAGGGGAATCGAACCCCTGTTTGCGCCGTGAAAGGGCGCCGTCCTAACCGCTAGACGATGGGCGCCTCGCAGGTAAGCGGCTTATAGTGAAACAGTTTTTGCGCCGCAAGCCCATAAAGCATTCTTTTTTCGAAAAAGTGAAATTTGTTCGTTTCACAACCAGGCCACAGTCGGCCATTTCGCTAAAGGAGGTCAGGCTCGTCCGCGTGAGCAGCGCCAGTTCCAGTCGCGACGAGGACCGATATCGACGTGCACTGATTCGGTGTGACAATAGGTGCCAACACCGCCGCGGCCCTGCATGGAACGCGCAAAATTGGCCAATTCCCATTTGGAGACACCAGGAATCTGAATATCTGCGGCGGCACAGGACATGTGCAGGGAGGCCTTTGCGCCATTGACCAAGCGGTTATAGGGCGGGCTTCGATAGCCTGATGTTACGATAACCGATTTACCATAGCGCCGCTCAAGGGCCTTGAGAATGCCAACGAGCTGCGGCTTGAGGCAGGCAACCTGGACGTTTTCGCGCTGCACTTTGAGGCCGTTTGGCGCCAAGCGGGCAAGACCCGCTGCAGAGGCAAGTATCACCGGAGCCGCGGCGGCTTCGACATCGTCGTCATCATAAAGGCTATCGCGTTGCATGATCTGGATGCCGGCATTGGGCCGGACGCCGGGCAGTGACGATAGATGTTCGGTCTTGCCAGCAAACGATTCGGCCGATGGCAGAGCCGATGCAGTCTGAACCGGCGCCTCGGCGGCCCGCAGCTTTGGCTGGGATTTCGGTTCGATGACTGCAACCTGACGGTTTGCCGAGGATTTTCCCTGGTTATTGCCGAAAAGCCGCAGAAGCAGTCCGCTGTTCTTGCCGGATGGTGCGATGGCAGCTGGCTGTTTCGCAGCCGTTGTTCCCTGTTCGGTGGTAGCGACCGCCTCAGCTTTCGAGTTTGTGGCTTTGACGGCATCCTTGCTGGCGGTTTCTGCGGACTGCTGTGTTTCCTGCGCCTGCGTTTGTTGCGGGGCTGGCTCCGGCTTTGCGGAGCTTCCAAACAATGAAGTCTTTACCGGGGCTGTGGCAGCGGGCGCGGCGCTAGCCACCAGTTGCGGTTCTTCAGATTTGGCCGGACTGTTGGAGCCGAACAGCGATGTCTTGACCTGAGGCTGGTCTTCCGCTGGGGATGCAGCGGCTTGCTGGGCCTCTGATGCAGCGCCAGTCTTTGGCGCAGCTGCTGCCTTCGTGTCAGCTGGTTTGGCAGCGGCCTCTTTGATTGCCTGGAGAGCATTGGTTTCTGTGCTGCCGGCCAATGCCAGCGCTTCAGTCGAAATCGTTTGATTGCCACCGGATGGCAGGGATGAATCAGCAGGATGTTTCGCGTCGCCTGTTGGCTCATTTTCAGCGGCGGCAGTCAATGCGGAAGTAGCGTTGGGGCTTGATCCGGTCGATGTGCAGGATGTTGCAGCCATTGCCGCGATCGCAATGACGCACGCTACCGTGCTCGCCCGAAGGGCTGAAACTGACGCTGGCAGTATGTTCAACGATTCCCCCGTCTCGTCTTTCCCGGTCCCCAAGATGTTCAGTCCGGTCCGCTTTGATAAGAGCAGAAAGCTCGCGAAGTTCTATTGAAGTGCAAATAACACCGGCAGAGAGTCGCCAGAGTTAATGAACTTTTGTCGGCTGCACAAGGCGTCAAGTATACCTAGAATGAGGCAAAAACGTGATTGGCCACTTTCTTGCCATTGTCATTAAATCTTCTTTATGACTTTCACTGACTTTTGACGGGTGTTTTCATACACGTACTCGCACGTAAGTTCCCGGCGCCTCAGCCAGAATCTCGATATTGTTTTCGCCAGGTTTTCGAGCGGGAACACGCGTCTTGTCCTGCAATTCGATCCACTTTTGCCAATGATGCCACCAGGATCCCGGATGCTCGGTCGTCTTGGCCAGCCAGGCGTCAAACGCGCCGACCGGCGCATCGCCGGTCCAGTACTGGTACTTGTTCTTTGCCGGAGGATTGACCACTCCGGCAATATGACCAGATCCAGCGAGGACGTAGGTGACATCGCCACCGAAATACTGACAACCGGTAAAGACCGAAAGCGCTGGAGCGATGTGGTCTTCCTTGGCCGCAAGATTGTAGATCGGTATCTTGATATCAGCGAGTGACAGGTGCTCGCCGGCAAGCTTCATCATGCCCCGCACCAGATTGTTGTCGAGATAGCAATTGCGAAGATAGTAGGAATGATTGGCGGCGCTCATGCGCGTTGCGTCCGCATTCCAATACAGAAGATCGAATGGGACCGGCTCGCGACCGCGCATGTAGTTATTGATGACATAGGGCCAGATGAGATCGCCGGAGCGCAGCATATTGAAAGCGGTCGCCATACGCGTGCCGTCAAGATAGCCCTCGGCGGACATGGCGTTTTCCAGAGCCCGGATCTGATCCTCGTCGACGAAGACCTTCAGGTCACCGGCGTGGGTAAAATCCACCTGGGTCGTGAACAGTGTGGCGCTCTTGATGCGATTTTCGCCCTCTCGCGCAAAGAGCGCGAGCGCTGCACTCAAGAGCGTTCCGCCGACACAATAGCCGATTGCATTTACGGCTTTTTCGCCGGTCGCTTTCTCGATCGTGTCCAGTCCAAATCGCAAGCCTTCATTGGTATAGGCTGACCAGTCCTTCATAGCGTGGCGCTGATCGGGGTTGACCCAGGAGATGACAAAGACCGTATGGCCCTGGTCAACCGCCCATTTGATAAAGGATTTTTCCGGATTCAAGTCGAGGATATAGTATTTGTTGATCCATGGCGGGCAGATCAGAAGAGGGCGCTTCAACGCCTCCTTCGTCGTGGGTTCATACTGGATGATTTCTGCGACGTCGCTGCGCGCAATCACCTTGCCGGGTGTCGTTGCTACGTTTTCGCCGAGCGCAAACTTGGTGAGATCAGACTGGCGCAGGCGCAAATCTCCACCCCCGGCGATGATGTCCTCAGCCAGCATCTTCATCCCGCGGACCAGATTCTCGCCGTTGCTGGCAACGGTTTCCTTGTAGAGTTCGGGATTGGTCAGCAGAAAGTTGCTCGGCGATGCCGCGGTGGTGATCTGTTTGACGTAGAACGCGGCCTTATGCCGTGTGTGGTCATCAAGGCCTTCCGTGCTCTCAACCAGTTCGCCAGCCCAGCGTGCTGTCACGAGATACGCCTGTTTGAGAAAGTCAAAGAAGGCATTTCTGCCCCAATCCTCATCGGTGAAGCGCTTGTCGCCGATTTCTGGCTTTGCCACGTCTTCGACATCTTCGCCGCTCAAACGCCGGATGGAATTGGACCAGATGGCCATATAACTGGAGAAAAGCTTTGTCTGCGCTTCGAGGGCACGCGTAGGTTCGGAAAGCCAATATTCGGACACCTTGGAAAGCGTCTTCACCACGTCGGTAACAGGATCGGCGATCGTATCGCGCTTCAGTCCTTTTTCGCGGGGCTCGACCCAGGCGGATGCAGCCTTGCCGGCCTGTTCGATCATATGGGCAACGTTGCGTGCAAAGGCCTCCGGATCCTTAACAACATAATTATCAAGGTTTGGCGTCTTCCCGCTCTTGCCGCCCTGATTATCCATATATTTGCGTCCTCCCGATCAGCATTATTGACATGATATCATAGGTTGGTGCTATCCCTCTAACGTGCAATTGTTATCGCCATTATGAATTCGTTTTTCGCAGTCAGGACACACAATGAATTTTCCGGTCAAAACCATCATGCGCTTGTGGGTTGCTGCTGCTCTGGTTGCTGGCCTGAGTGCTTGCTCCAGTACGGCTCCGGCTCCTATGTCGAATTCGCCATTGACCGGACCGGTCAACACCGGGACATATCCGCATTTCACACCCGATCCGAAGGGCGAGACCGCACAGTTCACGCCTGAACAGAAGCAGGCGCTGATCGACAGGACCAACGCTGCAAAGGCCGGCCAGGCCGGTCCTTCATCGGATCCAGCTGTTGCTGCCCGCCGCCAGGCGGAGATGCAGTTACTCAAAAAACAGCAGGAAGAAGATCTGAAAACGATCGAGGGCAAGTAGTCTCGCTTGCGGGGCAGTTCTACCGTCTCGCGATGACACTGAACGCTGCAGCTACTGCAAGCTTTTGGGTGCAAGTACTTTACGCCAAGCAAAACTGCATTTAGAAGTCCGTCCGCCGGAAGAGGTCCGGTCGTTAAACACCACCCGCAATCGTTGGCGGGACTGGATAGGAGAAAATTGATGTCGCAAACAGTTGCAAAAACTGTATCCATGCAATTCCCCGATGGCTCGAAGCGCGAATACGACGCTGCCATGACCGGTACGGAACTTGCTGAATCCATTTCCAAATCGCTTGCCAAGAAAGCTGTCGCGTACGCGGTTGACGGCGTAGTCCGCGATCTGTCTGATCCACTGCAGACGTCAGGTGCCATTGAAATCCTGACCCGCGACGATCCGCGGGCGCTGGAATTGATCCGGCACGACTGCGCGCACGTCCTCGCCGAGGCGGTACAGGAGCTTTTTCCCGGAACGCAGGTCACAATTGGCCCGGTCATCGAGAACGGCTTCTATTACGACTTCGCCAAGAACGAGCCCTTCACGCCTGACGACCTTCCGGTGATCGAGAAGAAGATGCGGGAAATCATTGCCCGCAATAAGCCTTTCACCAAGGAAATCTGGTCGCGCGAAAAAGCACGCAAGATCTTTGCCGAGAAGGGCGAGACCTACAAGGTTGAACTCGTTGACGCCATTCCAGAAGGCCAGGATCTGAAGATTTATAGTCAGGGCGATTGGTATGATCTGTGCCGCGGCCCGCATATGGGCTCGACAGGCCAGATCGGCAGCTCTTTCAAGCTGATGAAGGTTGCCGGGGCGTATTGGCGGGGCGACAGCAATAATCCGATGCTGAGCCGCATCTACGGCACGGCGTTCGCGAACGATACAGATCTCAACACCTATCTCCACATGCTGGAAGAAGCGGAAAAGCGCGACCACCGCCGTCTCGGACGGGAGATGGATCTGTTCCATTTTCAGGAAGAGGGGCCGGGCGTGGTTTTCTGGCATCCGAAAGGATGGCGGATGTTCCAGAGTCTTGTCAGCTACATGCGGCGCCGGCTCGATAGCCACGGCTACAGCGAAGTCAACGCACCGCAGGTGCTTGACAAATCCCTGTGGGAGACGTCGGGCCATTGGGGTTGGTACCGGGACAACATGTTCAAGGTTACGGTTGCCGGTGACGAGACGGATGATGAGCGCGTCTTTGCGTTGAAGCCGATGAACTGCCCGGGTCATGTGCAGATATTCAAGCATGGCCTGAAATCCTACCGCGATCTGCCGGTAAAGCTTGCGGAATTCGGCAATGTTCACCGCTATGAGCCTTCGGGCGCGTTGCATGGCCTGATGCGCGTGCGCGGCTTCACGCAGGACGATGCCCATGTATTCTGCACGGACGATCAGATGGAAGCTGAGTGCCTGCGCATCAACGATCTGATCCTGACGACCTATGCCGATTTCGGCTTCGAAGGCATCACAGTGAAGCTGTCCACGCGCCCCGACAAGCGCGTCGGGTCGGATGAACTGTGGGACCGCGCCGAAGCGGTGATGAGCAAGGTGCTCCGGACGATAGAGGAGCAATCCGGTGGCAAGATCAAGACAGCGATCAATCCGGGCGAGGGTGCCTTCTATGGTCCCAAGTTTGAATATGTGCTGCGCGATGCCATTGGCCGTGACTGGCAGTGCGGGACCACTCAGGTTGACTTCAACCTGCCGGAACGGTTCGGTGCCTTCTACATTGACTCGACGTCGGAGAAGAAGCAGCCGGTGATGATTTATCGCGCGATCTGCGGATCGATGGAACGGTTCCTTGGCATCCTGATCGAGAACTATGCCGGACACATGCCGCTCTGGTTTGCGCCGGTGCAGGTTGTCGTTGCAACGATCACGTCGGAGGCCGATGAATACGGCAAGCAAGTCGCGAAAGAGTTGAAAGCTGCCGGTTTGCAGGTCATCACCGACTTCCGCAACGAGAAGATCAACTACAAGGTCCGCGAGCATTCGTTGCAGAAGGTGCCGGTGATTCTTGTGTGCGGCATGCGCGAAGCCGAGGAACGCTCGGTCAATATGCGCCGTTTGGGTTCACAGAACCAGACGTCGCTTTCGCTGGACGACGCAATCCGTCAGCTTGCGGATGAAGCAACGGCGCCGGATCTGCTGCGGCTGGCCGCAGAATAATCTCAAGGAATATGACAGCGTGGTGGGTTCATCACGCTGTCATATGGATGCGAGAGAATCTAAGCCACTTTAATTCTAACCGGGGTTGCGCGTGCAGTTTCCAGAGCTTTCCTATGCCAATGATACGCAGACGCGTCTGACCCAATGGCTCATCCGTTCCATAGAGGGGCTATCCGGCCGCAATTATTATGCCGGGCTTTACAACACTTGGCGCAATGACATTGTGCCTGTAGGCATCGATGTCTTCTGCCGGATGATGGATCTGATCAATGTCCGCCTCGACATCGCTGACCAATGGCCACCGCAGCAACTTCCCGACACTCCACTGGTCATTATTGCGAATCATCCCTTTGGCATTGGCGACGGCATTGCTGCATTAGCATTGGCTGAGCAACTCGGCCGGCCGTTCCGTGTCCTCATCAACAACGATCTCCTCAAGGTGCCGGAAATTCGGCCCTATGCGCTGCCGGTCTGTTTCGACGAGACCAAGGAAGCGATGGCGATGAACATGGCGACCCGTCACGAGGCGGTGCGGCTGCTGAAGCAAGGTGTGACGATCGTCGTTTTTCCTGCCGGCGGCGTTGCTACGGCGCCCAAGGGCTTTGGTCGCGCCGAAGACCTGCCATGGAAAATCTTTCCGGCGAAGCTCGTACAGCAGGCGAAGGCTTCGGTCATCCCGGTGTATTTCGGTGGCCAGAATGGCCGCTTCTTCCATCTTGCCAGCAAGGTGTCGATGACGCTGCGCATCTCACTGCTGATCCGTGAGTTTCGCCGCCTGTCGGGCAAGGCAATCGAAGTTCGTATCGGCAGGGTGATCCGCTGGGAAGAGCTGAAGCCATTCGAAGACAGAAAGCGCCTGCTCGAATACCTTTATGATGCGGTGTTCTCGCTCGAGCCCAAGACGCGCTGAGCAGAATCAATCCAGAGGTTCTTCGCCGCCGGCCGGCTGGTCGGCAATCGCAGCCGTACTTGCGCCGTCCTTGGCCAAAACTTCGACATCCTGATTCTGGCCGGCAACGACTTTGAAGTCGCGCTGGTAGATGCGATCCTTGTTCTTGGCAATAATTACGTACTCACCCTCGGCCAAAACGATGGATGCGAAGGCGCCGACACTCTCGCGCACAATGTCGCCTGAAGTGGTCAGCACCGACCAGGCCGTGTCGGCCATGGCCTCGCCGCCGGTCTCACGCACGAGTTTCAACGTGAGCTGAGCAGCCCTGTGCTCGACATTTGCTTCCGTGAGTTTTCCGGCTTCGACGCGAATGTCGGCGCGGATAACAGCATTCGCGGTTCCGTAGTTGGAAACAATCTGATAGGTGCCCGTGTTGAGGCGCACGACACTGTCGGGCTTCACGTCCGGAATAATCAGGGCGCGTTCGCCGTTGGAGTCCTCGTGATCTTCGTAGATCGAGAATTGCAATTGGTCCGGTGGAATGCGTCCGCCACCCGAAAGAACCGCATTGAGCTTCACGCCGCCCGCGTCGAGGATCATCGTTTCACTGCGCTTGGCACGGGTCATCGTGATGCGCTTGGTCGCGCCGGCCCGTCCAAAAGCTACATGCACCAAATAGCTGCCTGGGGCGAGATTGAAGGACGTTGTGCCGCCCTTGGCCGTCGCCAACAATGCCAGCTTGCCATCGTCACCGGCCTCGGGGGAAAAAACCCGCCAGACAAGGCCGCGTTCGATTGGATCACTTTCCTCGGAGAGTTTAGCCGACAGCACGAGCTCGGGCTCACTGATGATCGGGCTGTTGGCTGGCGCCTTCGGGTTAGCATATTCGTTGAGATTGGGTATGGTCGGCAACTCGACGGCCGGAGTTTGCGGGAAATCCGGCGCCAGCGCCTGTGCCCGTGCTTCGGGCGCCATGACCGTGAGATTCACAAGCACAGTCGCAGCAAGCATCTGCCTGCCGATCCGGACTTTGCTGTCCACTGAAATAAACTGGAATGCACCCATGAGACGGTTTGATCCGAAGCCGATGGCAATTTCAAGGCTTTTTCTCAACCGCGCATCTTTACTTGGCGGACGAAACCACCACATTGTCCGCGCATCGTTATAACAGGATTACCGCTTCATTCCATGGATACATCTGTTCCCCCTTCAGTCATCGAATTTCTGTCCACACGCAGTTCCACGCCGATTTCGGCGATTGGCCTTCCGGCGCCATCAGATGATGAAATTGAAACGATGGTGCGTATTGCGTCGCGCGTACCGGACCACGGGCGCCTGACACCCTGGCGCTTCATCCTGTATCGGGGTGAGGCGCGCGAACAGATTGGGCAATATCTGGTGGACTTGGCCGAAGAACGGGAAGGCCTCCTGACCGAACAACGCCGCGAACAGGAACTGAAGCGCTTCGCCCGTGCACCCCTCGTGATCGGTGTGGTCTTCTCGCCCGTCGAACACCACATTCCGGAATGGGAGCAGTTCCTGTCTTCGGGTGCGGCGGCAATGAATCTCGTTCTGGCAGCAAATGCGCTTGGTTATGCCACAAATTGGATCAGCAACTGGTATGCCTCCGACGAAAAGGGCCGCGCATTGCTCGGACTGGCGCCGCATGAACGCGTAACCGGGTTCGTTCATATCGGCAGCTGTCCACAGAAAGTCCCGGAACGTCCGCGCCCCGAGATCAAGGACATCCTCTCCGAATATTCGGGTCCGTGGAAGGGCTGAGGATATGTTCTACAAATACGAAGATGGTCACGGCCTGCCGCATGACCCATTGAAGGCAATCGTGGCGCCGCGCCCGATCGGCTGGATTTCCAGTCGTTCGAAAGACGGCAAAGTCAATCTCGCGCCGTACTCCTTTTTCAACATGATCAGCACGAAGCCTTGCCTCCTGATGTTTTCATCGGAAGGTTACAAGGACAGTGTTGCGTTTATCGAAGAGACAGGCGAGTTCGCTGCCAATCTGGTGAGTGCAAACCTTTCCGCGGCAATGAACGCGACGTCAGTCAATGCGCCGCGCGGTGTCAGCGAATTCGAGTATTCTGGACTGACGCCCACGGACTGCACTCTCATTGGAGCGCCTCGCGTTGTGGAAGCCTACGCGACACTTGAATGTGTTCTGACCGATATCCAGAACCCGAAGGATCGCCATGGCAATCCGGTCAGCGCCTTCATGGTAATCGGCGAAGTGGTCGGCGTGCATATCAATGAGGCGATCCTCACCAACGGCCTTGTCGACATGACAAAGGCGCAACCCGTTTCACGCCTGGGTTACATGGATTTCGCCTCGGTTTCCGAAACGTTCCAGATGTTCCGGCCAAAATGGGATGCCTCAGGCAATTGAACCGGCCCGCTGGACAAGCCGTTCTGCCCGGCGCAGATGCGGGCGATCGAACATCTGGCCATCGATACCGATGACCCCGGCCGAGGGATTTTCCCCAAACGCATCGATGATCTTTCTGGCGTGTTCGACTGCTTCTGCGGATGGCGTGAAGGCTCGATTGATGATCGGGACCTGAGCTGGATGAATAGCCAGCTTGCCGGTGAACCCATCACGCTCCGCTTCTTCGCATTCACACGTCAGGCCTGCATCATCGCGATAGTTGATGTAGACCGTATCGATCGCCGCAACCTCTGCCGCTGACGCTCCAAGAATGGTCACAGCCCGCGCCAGGCGAAATACATCCGTATAGTGGCCCGCGGCATCGCGGGGTGTGCGGGCGCCGATCGCAGCGGATAGATCTTCCGCACCCCAGCTCAGACCGATCAGTCGCTTGGACGCGTCCGGGTAACTTGTTGCTGATAGTGTGCCGATGGCCGTCTCGGTGATGATGGCAAGTATTTGGGTCGATCCTTCGGCAATGCCCGCGCGGGCCTCGTGAACATTGAGCTTGGCCGAGAGCCGTGTCACATCCTTGCCGCTGTTGGATTTGGGAAGAAGAATGCCGTGCGGCATTGAAGGCATGACGGCTGCGAGGTCTTCATCGGCAAATCCGCTGGCGAGATCGTTTATGCGAACGAACAGACGCGGCGGGCGATCGCGATTGGCGGTCAAAAAATCTGCCGCGATTTTTCGGGCCACTTCCTTGCGTTCTCCGCTGACAGAGTCTTCGAGATCGATCAGCAAGACATCAGCCTCACTCGACAGGCCTTTTTCCAGCTTCTTTTCCGAATTGCCCGGAACAAACAGCAGCGAGCGCATCAGGCGGCACTCTTTGATTTCATCATCGCTTGCCGCGTGCATTGGGCGACCAGCACGCCGTACTGATTGAACGCCCGGTGTTCAAATTCGACGATACCCCGATCAGTCTTGGACTTTGATCGCCTTGCGGAGATCACTTGCGTTTCGACGCGCACCGTATCGCCATGAAACAAGGGGGCGGGGAACTTCACATCCGTCATGCCAAGGTTGGCGATGGTTGTACCAACTGTGGTGTCATTGACCGAAATGCCGATCATCAGGCCCAGCGTGAACAGGGAGTTGACCAATGGTTTGCCCCATTCCGTTTTGCTGGCAAAATCGAAATCGATGTGCAGTGGCTGGGGGTTGAGCGTCATGACGGAGAAAAGCATGTTGTCGCTTTCAGTGACCGTCTTGCGCAGTGTGTGCTGGAATACGTACCCAATTTCAAAGTCTTCCAGATATAGCCCGGCCATTATGCGTTGCGTCTCCTCGATGCTTTTGCGGCAGACTAAGACGGCTTCGTCCGTATCGCAATATATGAACGCTCCCGCACGAACATGGTTAACCGGTATGGTGAACCGATCGTAAACCTTTTCACTTTAGAGTTGTCATCAAATAGAGACTCGGGGGCGAAGGCGTAATGTCGATTCAGCACTATCTGAAGATGATCGATAATGCTTCGGTGGCACAACGCTGCCACGCAGCGGCAGCATTGGCCCACACATACCTGCAAACAGATCTGGACTTTGACGAGCGTTGTTCCACCGAGGCAGTACTAACGCTGCTTCTGGATGATCCTTCGCCAAAGGTACGCCTGGCGCTGGCCGAGGCATTTTCGACGAGCGCCCACGCGCCGGTGCATATCGTTGCGAGCCTGGCCCGCGATCAGATTGAGGTCGCCACCTATATCCTCGGACGTTCTACGTCGCTTAGCGATGCTGATCTGATCGATTGCGTCGCCGGTGGCTGCGGCGAGGCGCAGAGGATCATTGCGGCGAGGCCGAGGGTATCGTTGGCTGTGAGCGCTGCCATTATCGAGATCGGCGAAGCAGTTGCAGTGTTGGAGCTTCTGTCCAACACCCAGGCACAGATTGCGGACATCAGTTTTCGCAGGTTGATCGAGCGCCTTGGTCATATTGGTGAAATCCGTGCTCTTCTTGTTGAGGACGAACGCCTGCCAGCGGATTGCCGACATGCTCTGGCAATCCGCATTGCAGACGCTTTGTGTCAGATGGACATGGTCACAGCATTGATGGGCGAGCGACGGGCAAAGCGGGTTACACAGGAAGCATGCGTCCGGGCGTCGATCAGCCTTATAGCGGCGACGCCATCCGAGGAATACCCGGCACTCATTGAACATTTGCAATTGCGCGGTGATCTCACGACAGCCTTCGTTATCCGGATTGTGGCTGCCGGAAAGATCGATTTCTTCGGAGCGATCCTTGTGGCGCTCTCCGGCTATAACCTTGGGCGTGTGCGCAGTCTGCTTATTGATGGGCGTGCGTACGGCGCTCAATGCACTGTTCGCCGCGGCGGGTTTGCCGGATAGCACATACCGACCGCTTGGCGTTGCGCTGCACGCGTGGCGCAGTGTCGCCCGCGGCAAGCTTGCGATTGGGTCGCAGGAGGTCGTCCTCAGAATGATCGAGCATATTGCATCTGATAACCGCGCGACCGGAACGGTTCCGCCAGCTGCTAATGATGACATGCTTTCCCTTCTCAAACGGCTTTACCTCGATGCGATTCGGGAGAATGCGCGTGAACAGGCCCTGGTCATCGCTGCCGCCTGACGATCAAAAGGCGAAACCCGTCCATATTTGATTACAAAATCTGTAGCGCGGTTGAATGAATGAATCGGTGCGTCGCGCTTGAATTGATGCATTATTGCTTTTTAAACTGGGCGATCGCGTTGTCATATCCTTGGCCCAGGAGTGAACCTTATTTTATTTCAATGAGTTGCACGAAGTATTTCGCAGAAATGCAGTGAATGCCGAAAAATTCCAGAAAATAAGACAGTATTACTGACCTAATAGTTTCATGCTAGAGTGTCGAAAACGATATGTACGGTTGGGAGGTCTAAAACATGTCTGATGGTCCCCTGGGTGAATTTGGTCCTCTTAGTCTGCATGTACCGGAACCGGCAGTGCGGCATGGCGGCGAGCCCGATTTCTCCAATGTAAATATTCCCGAGGCTGGCTCTGTCCGGCGTCCGGAGGTAGATACTAACCCCGAGGACGTCAGGGATCTCGCCTTTTCGATCATTCGCGTTCTGAGCCGTGACGGAGAAGCCGTGGGACCATGGGCGGGGCTGTTGACCGATGATCAGCTGATCGAGGGCTTGCGCGATATGATGACGCTGCGGACCTTCGATGCCCGCATGCAGATCGCGCAACGTCAGGGCAAGACCTCTTTCTACATGCAGCACCTCGGCGAAGAAGCTGTAAGCTGCGCCTTTCGCAAGGCGCTCGCTCCGGGCGACATGAATTTTCCGACCTATCGCCAGGCTGGCCTTTTGATCGCGGATGACTACCCGATGGTCGAGATGATGTGCCAGATCTATTCCAACGAGCGCGACCCGTTGAAGGGCCGGCAATTGCCGATCATGTATTCGTCCAAGGAGCATGGCTTCTTCACGATATCCGGCAACCTTGCCACCCAATACATCCAGGCGGTCGGCTGGGCCATGGCGTCAGCTATCAAGAACGACACCAAGATTGCTGCAGGCTGGATTGGTGATGGTTCGACCGCTGAATCGGATTTTCACGCATCTCTCGTTTTCGCGTCGACCTACAAGGCCCCCGTTGTCCTCAATATCGTCAACAACCAATGGGCGATCTCCACTTTCCAGGGCATCGCGCGGGGCGGTTCAGGTACCTTTGCAGCACGCGGGCTTGGCTTCGGCATTCCGGCGCTGCGTGTGGACGGCAACGACTATCTCGCCGTCTACGCTGTTGCGCAATGGGCAATCGAGCGGGCGCGGCGCAATCTCGGGCCGACGTTGATCGAATACGTTACCTATCGCGTGGGCGCTCACTCCACTTCGGACGATCCGTCCGCCTACCGGCCGAAGACCGAATCCGATGCCTGGCCATTGGGTGATCCGATTGTCCGCCTGAAGAATCATCTGATCGGGCGGGGCGTCTGGTCGGATGAGCGTCACAAGCAGACTGAAGCTGAAATCCTCGACACCGTCATCGCCGCCCAGAAGGAGGCCGAAAGCTTCGGCACCTTGCACGCCGGCGGCAAGCCTTCCGCTCGGGATATGTTCGAGGGAGTCTACGAGGAAATGCCACCACACCTGCGCCGTCAGCGTCAGCAGGCAGGAGTTTAATCGATGCCTCGCAAAACAATGATCGAAGCTATCCGCGACGCGATGGACACCATGATGGAACGCGATGACAATGTCGTTGTGTTCGGCGAGGATGTGGGCTTCTTCGGCGGCGTCTTCCGCTGCACGCAGGGCCTGCAGGCGAAGTATGGCAAGACACGCTGCTTCGATGCGCCTATCAGCGAGGCTGGTATTGTCGGGGCCGCGATCGGCATGGCCGCCTACGGCCTCAGGCCATGCATCGAAATCCAGTTTGCCGATTACGTTTATCCAGCCTATGACCAGATTGTTTCGGAGGCGGCACGCCTTCGCTATCGTTCCAATGGCGGCTTTACCTGCCCGATCGTCGTGCGCATGCCGGCGGGTGGCGGTATTTTTGGCGGGCAGACGCACAGCCAGAGCCCGGAAGCGCTTTTTACACACGTCTCCGGGTTGAAAGTGGTCGTCCCGTCCAATCCGTACGACGCGAAGGGTCTCCTGATATCGGCAATCGAAGATCCAGATCCGGTGATCTTCCTGGAGCCGAAACGACTTTATAACGGTCCGTTCGATGGCCATCATGAACGGCCCGTGACACCTTGGTCCAAGCATGACCTCGGCGATGTGCCGGATGGGCATTATACGGTTCCGCTCGGCAAGGCGATCAAGCGCCGCGAAGGCTCACAACTGACGATCCTCGCCTATGGCACCATGGTCTATGTGGCTGAAGCCGCGGCGGAGGAGCACGGGATCGATGCCGAGATCATCGATCTGCGCACGCTGTTGCC
Source organism: uncultured Alphaproteobacteria bacterium (assembly GCA_963777425.1). Classification (GTDB taxonomy): domain Bacteria; phylum Pseudomonadota; class Alphaproteobacteria; order Rhizobiales; family Rhizobiaceae; genus Phyllobacterium. Next base: position 65,033 of record CAVZQS010000006.1, read on the forward strand.
GCTCGATCTCGAAACGATTGTCGATTCCGTCAACAAGACAGGGCGCTGCGTTATCGTGCACGAAGCAACCATGACCTCGGGCTTCGGCGCGGAACTTGCCGCGCTGGTACAGGAGCATTGCTTCTACAAGCTCGAAGCGCCGGTTGCACGGGTGACGGGCTGGGATACGCCTTATCCGCACGCGCAGGAGTGGGATTATTTCCCCGGACCGGCACGTGTCGGACGGGCGCTTGTCGAAACGCTGGAAGGATAGGAGCAGACGATGGGTGAATATGTCATCAAGCTGCCGGATGTCGGTGAAGGCGTTGCGGAAGCCGAGCTCGTTGAGTGGAACGTTAAGATTGGTGATCTGGTTCGAGAGGACATGGTCCTTGCTGCTGTAATGACCGACAAGGCGACCGTCGAAATTCCATCGCCTGTCGACGGCGAGATCATCTGGCTCGGCGGTGAGATCGGACAGGTGCTTGCCATCGGCTCGCCACTTGTCCGCCTGAAGATCGATGGCGAGGGACACGCTGCCGAACCGGAGCCAGCCAAGCCGGCCAAGACTGAGGCGGCACCGGCGCCCAAGCTGGAGCAGAAGGAAGAGGCTCCTAAAGCGCAGGAAGAAAAGCTGAAGCCAAAGCCAAAGCCCGCAGCAGTAAGGGAAGCGGCTCCTCCACGGGCTCTCGGTATTGGTGCTCCGCGCGGCGAGGGCGAAAAGCCATTGGCGTCGCCGGCCGTTCGCCTGCGGGCGCGCGAGGCCGGCGTAGACCTGCGTCAGGTCGGTGGCACCGGGCCAGCCGGGCGGATCACTCATGAGGACCTCGAGGCGTATTTCGCGCGCGGCGCCCAGAAACCAGGTGTCGCGGCTCTGGCACCGGACACTTCGGTCAAGGAAGTCAAGGTCGTTGGGCTTCGTCGCAAGATCGCCGAGAAAATGGCGATCGCGAAATCGCATATCCCGCATATCACCTATGTCGAGGAGATCGATGTCACATCGCTGGAGGAGTTGCGCGCCACGCTCAACTCGAAGAAGCGCGCCGACCAGCCCAAATTGACCATTTTGCCGTTCCTCATGCGGGCCATGGTGAAGGCAATCGCGGATCAGCCCCAGCTCAATGCGCTCTATGATGATGAAGCCAATGTCATTCATCAACATGGCGGCGTCCATATCGGCATAGCGGCCCAAACCCCGAACGGTCTTGTTGTTCCGGTGGTCAAGCATGCGGAAGCCCGCACGCTCTGGGATTGCGCAGCGGAGGTCAATCTGCTGGCGGATGCGGCGAAGACAGGCACTGCGACACGCGAACAACTCAGCGGTTCAACGATAACCATCACGTCGCTTGGCAGCATGGGCGGCGTGGTAACGACGCCGGTCATCAACTACCCGGAAGTGGCGATCATCGGAGTCAACAAGATCATGGTGCGCCCGGTCTGGGATGGGACGAATTTCATCCCGCGCAAGATGATGAACCTGTCATCGAGCTTCGATCACCGGGTCATCGATGGCTGGGATGCGGCAGTCTTCATCCAGCGGATCAAGACGCTGCTTGAAACACCGGCGCTGATTTTCGTGGAGGGCTAAACCGATGAAAGATATCTCCTGCAAATTGCTCGTCATCGGTGCAGGCCCCGGCGGCTATGTTTGCGCTATCCGTGCCGGTCAGCTGAACGTCGATACAGTCATTGTAGAAGCGGCGAAAGTTGGCGGCACGTGTCTACTGGTTGGCTGTATTCCGTCGAAGGCCTTGATCCACGCTGCCGACGAGTTCGCTAAAGTAGCCCATTTCGCCGCGAAACAGACGCCGCTTGGCATTTTGGTCGGCGAGCACGCGATCGATTTCTCCAAGACCATTGCCTGGAAGGACGGCATCGTCAGCCGCCTCAATAATGGCGTGGCCGGGTTGTTGAAGAAAGCCAATGTCAAGATCGTTACCGGCAAGGCAAAGTTCCGCGATGGGAAGACGGTCGAGGTCGAGACCCTGACCGGGCAACAGATCATCCGCGCCGAGAATGTCGTCATTGCCACGGGTTCGGCCCCGGTTGAGATTCCGTCGCTGCCGTTTGGCGGCAATGTCATTTCCTCCACCGAAGCGCTGGCGTTGAACGAGGTTCCCGAGAAGCTGGTGGTCGTCGGTGGCGGCTATATCGGCCTTGAACTGGGGACGGCCTACGCCAAGCTCGGCTCTAAGGTAACCGTAGTCGAGGCGCTGCCGAAAATCCTGCCGCAATATGATGCGGAATTGACGCGGCCAGTCTCGCGGCATCTATCCGAACTCGGCGTCATGGTCCTGACCGGTGTAAAAGCCAAAGGCATGTGCGCCAAGGGCGACGCATTGCTGATCGAGACAGCCGACGGCAAGGACGACAAGATCCCGGCAGACAAGGTACTGGTAACCGTCGGCCGCAAGCCAGTGACCACGGGTTGGGGCCTTGAGGAAATCGACATCGACATGGACGGCCGGTTCGTCCGCATCGACGACAAGTGCCGCACCTCCATGCGTGGTGTCTATGCCATCGGCGATGTGACAGGCGAACCAATGCTGGCGCACCGCGCGATGGCACAGGGCGAGATGGTGGCGGAAATCATTGCCGGCGAGAACCGCAGCTGGGACAAACGTGCGATTGCAGCCGTATGTTTCACCGATCCCGAGATCGTTTCCGTTGGTCTTTCGCCGGACGAAGCGAAGGAGGCAGGTCACGAGGTCAAGATCGGCCTGTTTCCGTTCGCCGCCAACGGCCGTGCGATGACACAGGAAGGCGAAGAAGGATTTGTGCGGGTCGTTGCCGCCGCTGGCAATCACCTGATCCTTGGCATCCAGGCCGTCGGGCATGGCGTGTCGGAACTGTCGGCCTCTTTCGCACTGGCACTCGAAATGGGCGCGCGGCTCGAGGACATCGCCGGCACGATTCACGCGCATCCGACTCAGAGCGAAGGCTTCCAGGAGGCCGCGTTGAAGGCGCTCGGGCACGCCTTACACATCTAGTAGCGCGCGTCTCTGTTTGTCAAAGAACCGGGTGTGGTTTCCCCTTGCCACGCCCTCATCTGAGTCTGGCCATTGAATGGTTGGGAAGACGGGCGGTCATCGAAGCGCGTCTTTAGGGTAGTAATGGTGCGATCCGAAGACCGCCCGTCCGGCGACTTTTCATCCCGTCCGTTCCGCTTGGGAGGCCTCGGCAGGTCCGGTTGCCCTTGCGGGACACCTTCGCTGCCCAAGCCCCTTTCGAAGTGCTCGTCCAGCACGCGCCGGTCATAGTACCGGCAGGGGAACCCTTGGACGGAACTTCCCCGGACAGCGGGTCCGTCACCCGCCATCGGAGGCGCCGGTCCTTCACCCACTTCGAACGGCTCCGGAAGCAGTTCCCACGGGAAGGACGGGGACAGAATACGTCAGGTTTTGGAGAACGTGGATAAGTTGCCAACATTATTTTTAGCAAAGGCGCTGAGCGCCGTTGCTAAAGTGGAGAAAGGAACGCCTAAATATCCAGTTCCTCAACAAACATGGCATGATCCTGGATAAAACGGAAGCGGGCGTCGGGCCGGGTCCCCATCAAATCATCCACGGCGAGCTTGGTCTCGTTGGCCCATTCTTCATCGATCTGGACGCGCAGCAATGTCCGCTTCCTGCGGTCCATCGTCGTTTCCTTGAGCTGGTCGGCACGCATCTCGCCGAGGCCCTTGAACCGGCCGATTTCGATCTTGCCCTTGCCTGTAAACATCGTCTTGAGAAGTTCATCCTTGTGCGCATCATTGCGGGCATAGGCAACCTTGCCGCCTTGCGCAATGCGATAGAGCGGTGGTACGCCGAGGAACAGGTGACCGTTGCGGATGAGTTCGGGCATCTCCTGATAGAAGAAGGTGATGAGGAGCGACGCGATGTGCGCACCGTCGACGTCCGCATCGGTCATGATGATGACGCGGTCGTAGCGCAAATCCTCGTCGCGATATTTCGAGCGGGTACCACAGCCCAGCGCCTGGATAAGATCGCTGATCTGCTGGTTCGCCGTCATTTTCTCACGTCCGGCACTGACCACGTTCAAAATCTTGCCGCGCAAGGGCAGCACGGCCTGAGTGGCACGGTCGCGCGCCTGTTTGGCGGAGCCACCGGCGCTGTCACCCTCGACGATGAAAAGCTCCGCCCCCAGTGCGCCGGATTGACTGCAGTCAGCAAGCTTGCCCGGGAGACGCAGCTTCTTCACCGCGGATTTGCGGTTGACCTCTTTTTCCTGACGGCGTTTGACCCGCTCCTCGGCGCGGTCAACGACCCAGTCAAGCAGCTTTGATGCTTCCTGTGGAGTTGCGGCTAGCCAATGGTCGAAGGGATCGCGAATAGCATTCTCGACGATACGCTGTGCTTCAACGGTGGCGAGCTTATCTTTGGTCTGGCCGACGAATTCCGGCTCGCGAATGAAGACGGAAAGCATAGCGGCCGACGAGATCATCACGTCATCAGTGGTGATGATCGAGGCGCGCTTGTTGCCAGTCAACTCGGCATAGGCCTTGAGGCCGCGGGTGAGGGCTATGCGCAGACCCGCTTCATGGGTGCCGCCTTCACCGGTTGGGATCGTATTACAGTAGGAATGGACGAAGCCGTCACCGCCATGCCAGGCAACCGCCCATTCCAACGCGCCATGGCCGCCGGATTTGTCGGTTTTTCCGGCGAACATTTCGCGCGTGACCTGGAATTCCTTGCCCAACGAGGCGCTGAGATAATCCCTGAGCCCGCCAGGAAAATGGAACACTGCCTTGTCCGGCGTCGGGTCCTTCGGGTCGAGCAAGGAAGGCGCGCAGCTCCAGCGGATTTCGACGCCGCCAAACAGATAGGCTTTCGAGCGCGCCATCTTGTAAAGGCGGGCCGGATCGAACTTCGCCGCATGGCCGAAGATCTCGGCGTCGGGATGGAAGGTCACGCGCGTACCGCGCCGGTTTTGCACCTCGCCGACCTCCTCGAGCGGACCGAGCGACTTGCCACGCGAGAAGCGCTGGCGGTAGAGACGGCGGTTGCGCGCGACCTCGACTTCAACGTAGTCCGAGAGCGCGTTGACGACCGAAACGCCGACGCCATGCAGGCCGCCAGAGGTTTCATAGACCTTGGAGTCGAACTTGCCGCCCGCGTGAAGCATCGTCATGATGACTTCCAAGGCGGATTTGTCCTTGAATTTCGGATGCGGATCGACGGGCATGCCGCGACCATTATCCGTGACCGACAGATAGCCGTTTTCGTCGAGATCGATGTCGATGAAATTGGCGTGACCGGCAACGGCCTCGTCCATCGAGTTGTCGATGACTTCGGCGAACAGATGGTGCAGCGCGCGTTCGTCGGTGCCGCCGATATACATCCCCGGACGCCGGCGGACCGGCTCCAGGCCTTCAAGAACCTCGATGTCGGCTGCGCTGTAGCTGCCGCCGCTTTCGGGGGCTGAACGTGGCGCCGGCCTTGCAGCCGGGGACGGAACCGTCCGTACGGGCGTAACAGGCGCGGATTCCGGCCGCGTCTGCGGGACGGCAGCCTGACGCTCGCGGGCAGTTTTCACTATCCTCGAAAAGAGGTCGTTATTATCATCCATGGTCTTGTAGAGCCAATATTACATCAGATTCGAATCACTGACGATCCTTGCATGGTTCACTGTTAAACGCGATGGGAGTTCGCGATCTGTTCCGGGCTTCACCACAGAACTATGCGATGAATCCCCACGTTTCAAGCTGCTTCCAGTCTTGCCACGACGCTTTCCAGATGCTCGATCCGCCGACCAAGCTGTTGATGCTGCTCCTTGAGCGTCCGGATCTCGGCCGTCAGGCCCAAGGTTTCCACGTCGGCGCTGCTTTCAACGGGCGATTGTCCCACGCCGTGGATCAGCCATGTGGGGGTGACGCCAAGAAACCCGGCCAGCATGACCAGCCGGTTGGCGCGTGGCTCCGATCGATCCGATTCCCAGGCCGCAACGGTTTGTGGCTTGACACCAATCCGTCCTGCCACCTCTCTGACACTCATCGATTTGGCATCGCGGGCGCGCGACAGGCGGCCTCCGAGCGTATCGATGTCAGGGGTCTCGGTCATGATATTGGCGTGAGAAGCCATAGATTTCTCCAGTTTCTTCCTGTTTTTGGGGATTTTGCGAGGCCCTTTGCACCATCTGCAGACCAAAAAGTCAAATTTCGCCTGCACATCTCGCTATTTTACGTGCAGCGCGAGATTGCATTTTTCGACAGAGCCGATATGCCAGCAAGTCTTCCCAGCCGGTTCATCCAGAAAGGTCATCGCCATGGAAAACACGACCTCACAGCAGTTGAGGGGCGTTTCGACAATGGCGGCCGCCATGTTCTTTCTGCCGATGATGGACGCGATCGCCAAATGGCTTGCGACGGTCGATAGCCTGCCGCCAGCGACGGTGACGCTTTCACGCTTTGTCGTGCAAACCATATTGACCCTGCTGATTATTCTGGCGATCACGGGAACGGGATCGCTGAAGCCGGTCAAGCTGTGGGGCAATCTGTTTCGCGGCCTCCTCATGGGGATCGGCAGCCTGTGCTTCTTTGCGGCCGTCAAATACATGCCGCTCGCCGACGCGATGGCAGTGTTCTTCGTCGAGCCGTTGATGCTGACTCTGCTGTCCGCACTGATACTGAAGGAACAGGTGGGCTGGCGCCGGCGGATCGCTGTTGCCATCGGTTTCGTTGGTACGCTGATTGTCATCCAGCCCAGTTGGGAATTGTTCGGCTGGGTTTCGCTCTTGCCGCTCGGCACGGCAACACTGTTCGCGATCTATCTGATCCTGAACCGCCGCTATGGCGATGCTGATACACCGCTCGTCATGCAGCTTTACGCCGGCGTTGGCGGTACAATAACAGTAGTGGTTGCACTGTTGCTCGGGCAATTGTTCGGCGTGAGCGACATGACGTTTGACCTGCCATCGGGCGGCCTGTCGTGGTTTCTCCTGTTCACCATCGGTGCGATAGCGACGGGCGGGCATCTGCTGGTTGTTCAGGCGTCGCGGCTGGCACCGGCGTCGCTGCTGGCGCCCTTCCAGTATCTCGAGATCGTCATGGCGGTGATCATCGGGCTTGTCGTGTTCAATGAATTTCCGACCGCTTCGAAATGGCTGGGAATTGCCATCATCATCGGCTCGGGGGCATATGTGGTGTGGCGCGAGGGCAAAAATCGTCAGGAACCTGAGCCTGCGTACAACTGAGAAGAACCAGGTTGAGCAAAGCGGCGATTGGCAATAGAAACAAAGGCATGTCTGGGGCGGGAGATCATCGAGTGTTCAAGAAAATCCTGATTGCCAACCGTGGCGAAATCGCCTGCCGCGTCATCAAGACCGCGCGCAAGATGGGGATTGCCACGGTTGCGGTCTATTCGGATGCCGACCGCGACGCGGTTCACGTTGAAATGGCTGACGAAGCGATCAATATAGGTCCGGCCGCAGCCTCCGAAAGCTATCTCGTTGCAGACAAGATCATCGCTGCCTGCAAGGACACTGGTGCAGAAGCTGTCCATCCGGGCTATGGGTTTCTCTCCGAGCGGGCTTCGTTCTGCGAAGCGCTGGAGAAGCAGGGCATCATCTTCATCGGCCCGAAACCCAAGGCGATCATCGCCATGGGCGACAAGATCGAATCGAAGAAATTCGCCAATGAGGCAAGGGTCAACACCGTTCCCGGCTTCCTCGACATCATCACCGACGGAGCCCACGCGGAGAAGATCGCCGGGGAAATCGGTTATCCGGTGATGATCAAGGCTTCGGCTGGCGGGGGCGGCAAGGGCATGCGCATTGCCTGGAGCAAGTCGGAAGTGCGCGACGGCTTCGAGCGCGCCACGTCGGAAGCGCGCAATTCCTTCGGCGACGAGCGCGTCTTCATCGAGAAGTTCGTGGTCGATCCGCGCCACATCGAAATCCAGGTGCTCGCCGATGCTTTCGGCAATTGCATCTATCTCGGTGAGCGCGAATGTTCGGTACAGCGCCGCAACCAGAAGGTGGTCGAAGAAGCGCCGTCGCCCTTCCTTGACGAGAAGACGCGCAAGGCGATGGGCGAACAGGCTGTCGCCCTTGCCATGGCCGTCGATTACCAGAGCGCCGGGACTGTCGAGTTCATCGTCGACAAGGACCGCAATTTCTATTTCCTCGAGATGAACACCCGTCTGCAGGTGGAACATCCGGTGACCGAACTGATTACCGGCATTGATCTTGTCGAGCAAATGATCCGTATCGCCGCTGGCGAAAAGCTGATGATCAAGCAGGGCGACGTAAGGCTCAATGGCTGGGCGGTGGAAAGCCGCCTCTACGCAGAGGATCCGTACCGGAATTTCCTGCCCTCCATCGGGCGCCTGACCCGCTACCGCCCGCCGGCTGAGGGACCTGTTGGCAAGGCAATCATCCGCAACGATACCGGCGTGACCGAGGGCTCGGAAATTTCGATGTTCTACGATCCGATGGTCGCCAAGCTCTGTACCTGGGCGCCGACGCGGCTTGAGGCCATCGACGCCATGGGCGATGCGCTGGACACGTTCGTCGTTGACGGGATCGAGCACAATATCCCGTTCCTCGCCGCGCTGATGCAGCATCCGCGCTGGCGGGAAGGGCGGCTGTCGACCGGCTTCATTGCCGAGGAGTTTCCGGAAGGGTTCAAGGCGATTTCACCAACGCCAGAGGATCGCGATGTTCTTGCGGCGATTGCGCTCAGCGTCGAACTGGTGCGCAAGGAGCGCCTCGATCGTTTGAGCGACCGGCTGCGTCCGCATACGGGCAAGATCAGAGCCGAGTGGGAAGTGCGGATTCTGGACGATTATGTCCCTTTCACCATCCGGGCATGTACTGCAAAACCCCCGGTAAAGATCGAGCTTTCGCTGCATGGTGGCGAGGTCATCACCATCCGCAGCAACTGGCAGCCGGGCGATGCTGTCTGGGACGGTTATGTCGATGAGCGCGCGATCAAGGCGCAGTTGCGGCCTGTGCTCAATGGCATGCGCATTGATTGGAAAGGCATGTCGGTCATCGCTCACGCGATGCAGAAGCATGTGGCGGCGCTGGAAAGGCTGATGCCGGTGAAACTGCCGCCGGACACGTCGAAAATGCTGCTTTGCCCGATGCCGGGCCTGATCGTCTCGATCAATGTGACGGAAGGGCAGGAAGTGAAGGCCGGCGAGACCCTGGCGATCGTTGAGGCGATGAAGATGGAGAACGTGCTGCGCGCCGACCGCGATCTGACTGTTTCGGCGATCAACGCCAAGCAGGGTGATAGTCTTGCTGTTGATGCAGTGATCATGGAGTTTGTCTAGAGACCTTTTGCCAATCCACTTATCCGTCATCCTCGGGTCAAGCCCGAGGATGACGGAAGAGGTGGTGCTTTATGCAATCGGAGACAGCTCAGCAGTCATCTTGCATCCCTGCTTTTAGTTGCCCGCGCTCACCTCGCCAAACACATGCCCGAACGCATCGTAGAGAGCCCGGTCGAGATCGTGCATGTCTACCGGCAGGCCGAGATCGACGAGGCTGGTGACGCCATGGCCGCGCACGCCGCAGGGCACGATGCCGTCAAAATGCGCAAGGTCCGGTTCGACATTGATCGAGATGCCGTGGAAGCTCACCCATTTGCGCAAACGAATGCCTATGGCGGCGATCTTGTCTTCGGCCGGCGAACCGTCGGCCAGGGCAGGGCGCTCCGGCCGTCTCACCCAGACGCCGACCCTGTCCTCGCGCCGCTCACCCTTGACGTTGAACGAAGCAAGCGTCGATATGATCCACTGCTCCAGTGCGGTGACAAAGGCGCGGATATCTTCGCGCCGCCGCTTCAGATCGAGCATCACATAGGCAACGCGCTGTCCCGGGCCATGATAGGTGTATTCGCCGCCGCGGCCCGTCGCATAGACCGGGAAGCGGTCGGTCACGAGAAGATCGTCGGCCCTGGCACTGGTCCCAGCCGTGTAGAGCGGCGGATGTTCGACGAGCCAGACCAGTTCGCGTGCCGTACCCTCGCGAATTGCCGCGACGCGCTGCTCCATGAAGGCGAGGGCCGCGTCATAATCAGTGAGGCCGTCGGCAATGAGCCACTCCACCGCCGGCGATTCGTCATGAGGCAAGAATGCGGGGACGAGATCGTCGCGGTTGGTTTTCATGATGCAAAATTCAGATCCGGTTGTGCTTGCCTGTCTTGACCCTGACGCAAACGACGATTGCCGCCGATTCAACGGGTCCCGATGGGTGCGCCGGATATGGACCTTTTCGCGGGAAATTTCCAGTCCGGTGTAACAAACGGAGGTTTCTGACAGCTTTGTGAAAAACAATGACGATATGTGACGATAGGGCTTGTTTAGCGGAAACCTATTTGCTACATGCCGCGAGCCGACACGTTCGGCTTCTACCACAGAGTGCGGTCGTGGCGGAATTGGTAGACGCGCAGCGTTGAGGTCGCTGTGTCGCAAGACGTGGAAGTTCGAGTCTTCTCGACCGCACCATTCTCACTTTCATCAAGTGATTTTTGCAAAATATGGCGGCCTTGTGCCGCCATTTTGCGTTTTATCAGACGTGGAGTGGTGTTTCCATGTCTAGAAGGACGAAATCGCAACGCGGTTCCAGGGAAACCAAAAGGCAGCGACGGGGCCGCTGCCTTTCACATTTGGTAAGTTTCGACTTACTTAACGGCGGCCTTGACCTTTTCGGCAACTTCGGCGCTGACCCATTTGGTCCAGATATCCTCATTGTTCTTGAGGAAGTATTTCGCGCCGTCTTCACCAGTAGCCTGATTGTCGGTCATCCAGGCGAGCAGTTCGTTGACTGTCTTGTTGCTCCAGGAGCGGGCCTTCAGATAGTCCATGACCGGACCGGCTTCGTCATTGAACTTCTTGGTGACGACCGTATCGACTTCGGCCAGTTCCCAATCGTTCTTTTTGGGGTCCGGGCAATCGGCGACGGTATTGCAACGCTTCCACTCGGCCGAGTTGAATTTCGCGCCGTGGTCGAGCTTCACCATCTCGTACTTGCCGAGAAGGGCGGTCGGCTCCCAGTAATAGCCCAACCAGCCTTCCTTGCGTTCATAAGCTTTGGCCAGCGAACCATCGAGGCCGGCAGCAGAACCTGTGTCCACGAGAGTGAAACCCTGCTTCTCGGCATCGTAGGCCTTGTAGAACTGAGCGGTGGCAACGGTGCCGCCCCAGCCGGGAGGTCCGTTAAAGACCGCGCCCTTGGATGAATCCTCCGGGGCGGGGAAGAGTTCCGGATGTTTCAGCGCATCGTCGATCGTCTTGATGTCCGGATGAGCATCGGCAATGTATTTGGGGATCCACCAGCCCTGCACGCCGCCGTCGGACAAGGATTTCGACGCGTAGATGAGTTTGCCGTCGGCAACGGCCTTGTCCATGATGTCACGCATGAAATCGACCCAGCCTTCGGGCGCGATATCAGGCTGACCTTTCTCCGTCATCGAGGTGAGGGTCGGGATCGTATCGCCCTGCACGACTTCCGCGTTGCAGCCATATCCTTCGTTGAGAATGATCTTGTCGAGATTGGCGAGAACTTCCGCCGACTGCCAGTTCATACTGGCAATGGTGACGTCGCCGCATTCTGCGGCCGATGCCGCGCCGGCTGCGCCAAGCAGCGCAAATGCCATGACGCCGCTCATCAATAATGCTTTCATCAGAGAACCCCTTTTGTTGATCTTGCGTGGATTGTAGTGCCGATGGTTATGGCCGTGCGATCCCGGACCAGATGCATTCGATGCGTCTGGCTCGCCGGAAACGGACAAGAATATTGTTGGGCCATGGGTGTAACGATAGTACTGCATCCCGCGCGCAAGAAGCCCGGATGCGTCAAGCGCTTTGCCTGCAACGACATGGTCATCCGATTATCTTGCCGGGATTCATGATGCCATTGGGGTCGATTGTTTTCTTGATCGACTGCATGAGGGCAAGCTTGACCGTATCGGTCAGAGCGTTGAGCTCCGGCTTCTTTTCGAGGCCGATGCCGTGCTCGGCGGAGAAGGAGCCACCCATCTCCTTGAGGTTGGCGTAGATGATGGCCTTGACCTTGTCCTTGTCGGGATCAGCGCTTTCTCCCGCAACACCGACATGCAGGTTGCCATCGCCAAGATGGCCAAAGGCAAAGCCTTTGATATCGGGGCCTAACGCGGCAATGCCCTGATCGAATCGCTGCAGCCAGGTTTCCAGCTCTTGCAGGGGAACAGAGATATCGAACCAGTAGCCGTGCGGATAGGCCCGCGTGACCACATTGCTGTCCTCGCGGATGTTCCAGATTTCGGTTCGCTCTTTCTCGCTCTGTGCGAGTATTGCGTCGGCAACCAGACCTTCTTCGATGGCCTTGGCCAACGCTTCCTCCAGGGAAGATTGCGCCAAAAGCTGATCGGTCGCGTCAGTCTCCAGAATGAGATAGGCGGGTGCTTCGGTGAACGCAGCGAGCGAAGCGGGGCCAAGATCCCGCGCAGCCAAGGCGAAATAGTTCCGCGCCATGAATTCTGCGCGCAAAAGATTGAGGCCGCGATTGCGCTGGAGCGTTTGAAACAGCGCAACGGCGCTCGTTGCGGACGGACAGGCGACAAGTGCTGTGGCGGTGAACTCGTCGCTTGGCGCAAGTCTAATCACGGCGCGAGTGACGATGCCGAGCGTGCCTTCCGCGCCAATGAACAATTGCTTCAGATCGTAGCCTTCGTTGGATTTGGTCACCTGTGCCATGTCACTCATAATCGAGCCGTCTGGCAGAACGACTTCGAGACCAACCACCCGATGGCGCATGACGCCATGGCGGAACGCTTCCATGCCGCCGGCATTGGTCGAGATCATGCCGCCGATCGTGGCGCTGCCACGCGAAGCAATGTCGATGCCGGTGGAGAGGTTCACCGCCGCAGCAGCCTCCTGCAAGGCCTGCAGCGTCACGCCGCTCTCAACGATTGCAGTGCCGGCGGTGGCGGAGAGAGATTCAACCCCGGTCATGGCAGCGAGCGACAGAATGATTTCCCCGGGGCTCGAAACAGCACCACCGGCAAGCCCGGTGCGGCCGCCATGGGGGACGATAGCGATCCCGTGCTCGTTGCAAAGGCCGAGAATGGCGGCGACCTGCCCGGTATTTTGGGGGAGGACCATCACGCCCGCGTCCAGATTATGCGGGTCCTCGCCGGGATGGATGAGGCTCAGGGCATCGCCGATCTTGAGGCCGCTGGCTCCAACGATCGATCGAAGCCTGGCAAGGATGTCTTCAGCAATCATTGGGATTTTGCCACTCCACGCCTTTCGATGAAGATTCGAATGCCGAGGATAATCGCGGTAACAAGGATTAACAGCACCGAGATTGCGGCGATGGCAGGATCGATATTGTCGCGCAAGCCCATCCACATCAGTCGCGGCAGCGTGATCGCATTGACGCTGGTGATGAACAGCGTCACGCCAATCTCTTCCCATGAAAGCACGAAGGAAAGCAGCGCTGCAGTCGCGATGCCGAATTTGATGTTGGGGATGATGACTTTGAATGCGCGTGTCGCGAGGTTGGCGCCGAGGCCGCGTGCGGCAAGATCGATGCGGCGGTCTACCTGATAGAGCGCGACGAGAATAAGGACGACAGCAAAGGGTGTGATCATGACCGCGTGTGCAAGAGCGACGCCGAGCCACGTGTCATAGCCGATCCAGTTGTTGAAGGCGGAGAGCGTGGTCATGAGGAAATAAAGCGTCATCGCCGAGACGACTGGCGGAACCACGAGCGGCAGGAGCACGAAGCCGATCAGCAGCGCCGAAAAGCGCGGCTGGAACATCCAGATGCCGAGACCGAACAGCGTGGCGAGCGCCGTTGCGATTGCGCTTGACAGGACGCCAATACGCAGGCTGAGCAGGATGCTTTGACCCCAGGAGGGGTTATCAATCAGAGCCTGATAGTGGCGCAGGGACAGATTGCCAGAGGGCATGGAGAGGAAGCGGGCAGGCGTGAAGGACACAGGTACGACTGCAATCAACGGCATCAGCAGGAACAATGCCACTGCCGTTGCTGCGATCAGAATGACGGGGCCGGGACGGGATGATTGCATGTTCGAATCCTAGCCCACCAGATGCGCCGGTTTGATGAAACGCCGCATGAGGGCGAGAAGAATGCCTATGAACAGCACCAGCACGACGCTGATCGCGGCGCCAAGACCCCAATCCGGGCTCTGGAAAATGCGAAGGTAGACGAGCTCGGCCACCATGACGCTGCGGCCGCCGCCAAGAATGGCCGGTGTGACGAAGAAGCCAAGTGCGAAGACAAATACGATGAGCGCGGCGCCGATCAGGCCGCCATAGGTCAGCGGTACGAAAACGGTCCAAAAGGTGCGGGTTCGCGATGCGCCCATGCCGCGGGCCGCCAGCAGCACACGCTCGTCTATGCTGCGCATGGCCGAGGCGATGGGGAAGACAGCGAAGGGGATGAGGAAGTGCGTCATGCCAACGATGACGCCGAATTCGTTACGGGCGAGCGCCAGCGGTTCAGCGATAATGCCTGCCGACTGGAGCCATGTATTGATCAGGCCGCGGTTTGACAGCATCGCCAGCCAGCCGAAGGCACGTGTCAGCACTGAAATCCAGAAGGGGACGAGGATGCAGAATTCGGCCAAGGTGCGCTGCACCGAACTGCCGCGCACCCAGACATAGGCGATGGCATAAGCCATGGTGAGCGATGCAGCAGTGACGACGAGGCAGATGCGAAGCGTGCGGAAAAAGACGGACTGAACAAGGGGATCGGTGAACAGCGCACGGTACTGACCAAGTCCAGGTTCGGGCAGGGTGAAACTCCAGCGCACGACGCCAAGGAAGGGAACAACATAGGCAAGCCCCAGAAACAACAGAAGCGGTGCGAGCAGCAATATTTTTCTGGAGGTGGCCGACTTTCCGGTCATTCAGCTTCCCTAAGCTTTTTGAATGGGTTGGCGCGCGAGCTTCATCCCGCGCGCCAAGTCGATTCAGGCCGAGATGACCTTGGTATATTCGTCGAATGCCTTGCCGTAGTTTTCGGCGTACCACTCCATGTTAAGCGGGATCTGCTTGGTCATGTTGGCTGGATCAACGCAGTTCACCCGCTTCTTGTCTGGCGGGATGAGCGCATCGGTGGCGGGATTGGCGGGGCCCTGTCCGAGCATGTTGAACATTTCAAGTTGCCGTTCCGGCGTCTGGGCGCTGGCGATGAACTTCATCGCATTCTCCTTGCCGCCGGGATTACCCTTCATGACGCCAAGTGCGCCGGGCGAAATCAGGCCCTGATCCCAGATGAACTTGATCGTGCCGCCAGAATCTTGCTCCAGCAACGACGCACGTGTCGACCAGATGAGCGCCATCGACGCTTCGCCGTCCATCAGGACAGACTGGCTCTCGGCGCCGCCGCCCCAGTAGGCGACGACGTTTTCCTTGAATGCGGCGATCTTGTCGTGGGCGCGCTTGAGGTCGAGTGGATAGAGCTTTTCCGGCGCGACGCCATCGGCGAGAAGCGCAGCTTCCCACATGGCCGAACCCCACTTGTAGAGCGATCGTTTGCCGGGAAACTTCTTCACATCGAAGAAGTCGGCCATGCCGGTCGGTGCCTGGTCGCCGAACTTCGATGAGTCATAGGCGATGATATACGAGAAGAAATAGGTCGAGGCGGCATGGTCCCAGCCAAAGCCAGGCCGCATCTTGTTCTTGTCGACGATCGTGTAGTCAATCTCCTCGAGCATGCCCTGCTTGCCCAGCGAAATCCCGGAGAAGGGGTCGATATCGAGAAGATCCCAGCTCGGCTTGCCACTCTTGAACTGCGCGGTGATGGCGCCCTCGGTCGGGCCCGAGCCGTCCATCTTGACCGTAACGCCGGTTTCCTTGGTGAAGGGCTGGCCGTAAGCCTTGTCATAGGCCGTCATGGCGTCGCCGCCCCAGTTGACCAGAACGAGTTCCTTCGCTTGTGCGTATGAACCGGTTGAACGCAGGAGCGCAGGAGCGCCTGCGAGCAGCATTGCGGCAATCTGTGTAAAGCGGCGCCGACTGATTTCCCCTTTCTCGACTTTGCTGGCGAGGATTTCGAGGCAGTCTTTTTGAAATGCGTTATCCATTTTGTTGTTTCCCTCTGGATTGTTATTTCTCACACTCCTGATGCCGCCTAACTTCCAACAGGCAGCAGAAAGCCTTGATGCACCGGCCAGGACACCCAAACATCCGTTTGGGGTGCAATGGGTGAGGTCGCAGCGGTCGGCATCGAAACAGCAAGACTCGTGCCAGTGCGTGTTCGCAAATGATACTTTGTCGAAGCACCGAAATATGTCGCCCCTTCGACCCGGCAGTTGATGGCGTTGCGGTCAGCGCTGTGTGGTCCAGTGCCGATGGTCATGTGTTCGGGGCGGATGGCTGCCACGGCATCTGAACTGGTCATCGGCATTGTTCGGTTAAGGACAATAGTGCTTTCCTCGAATTGCCCGGCGGCGCGATCACCTTCAAGTCTGATAGCATCCAGCGGCAAGAGATTGATTTCGCCGAGGAATTCGGCAACAAATCGATTGCCGGGCCGCTCGTAGACGTCCTGTGGTTTGCCGACCTGCAGCAGTTCGCCGTGATTGAAAATCGCAACCCGCGAGGAGAGGGCGAGTGCTTCAGACTGGTCGTGGGTAACGAAGACAAAGGTCGTGCCGGTTTCCTGATGCAGACGCTTCACTTCCTGTTGCATCATTTCGCGCAGATTCTTGTCCAGCGCCGAGAACGGTTCGTCGAGCAGGAGCACAGACGGTTCGAATACCAAGGCGCGGGCGAGGGCGACGCGCTGCTGCTGGCCGCCGGAGAGTTTCGCCGGAAGCTTCTTCTCATGGCCGTTGAGGCCGACGCGCGCAACCATCTCGCCGACCTTGCGCCTGATATCGGCCGAAGAACGGCCACGAACCTTCAATGGAAACGCGATGTTCTGTTCCACGGTCAGATGCGGAAAGAGTGCGTAGCCCTGAAACACCATCCCGTAGGAACGGTCTTCGGCTGGCACATCGGTGATGTCCTTGCCGTCCATGACCAGGCGTCCGGTCGTCGGTGCGGTGAATCCGGCAAGAATCATCAGAAAGGTCGTCTTGCCAGACCCTGATGGTCCGAGCAGGGTCAGGAATTCACCGCGAGCAATGTCGAGTGAGAGATTTTTCAGCGCGTGGAACGCACCAAATGTCTTGCCGATGGAAACAGCCTTGATCTCGGCGGCCTTGCTGTCGCCCAGTTGCATGCTCTGAGGCATCGATTGACCTCTTTCCCCTTATTTTGTCAGGAAGCCTAGGCACAATCCGCCGCCACGACAATTGAATTATATTGCCGCGATACGTGAATGAAATTCACGCCAGAAGTACGGTGAGCTCATGGCAGCTTTTCAGGCGTTGCGGGTTTGTGAGAGGCGCGATTTGAGCCATTCCGTGAATGCAAGCTGGGGCGGATGTTCAATCCGGGCATAGTCTGTAACGAGAAAATATGATTTGGGGGATTTAATGCTGAGATCGAAGGGCCTGATGAGTTGACCTGCCCTCATGGCTTTGCGGCAAGTGAGCTCATCGCCCATGGCGATGCCCTGCGCCGTGATGGCTGCCGAATAGACGAGGTTCATATCGGAAAAGACGATACCCCGTTCCGAGTTCGGGATTGTCGACATTGGCAAGGGCCAGCCAGCGCGTCCAGTCCTCGAAGTCGCCAAGATGCAAGAGCGGCGCGCGCAATATATCCTTGGGCTCGGCGATGCCACCCAGATTGTTAAGGAGTACGGGGCTGCAGAGTGGCGTGAACTCCACCTCGCAAAGCAGCTCGACTGAGCGGCTCGGCCAATTGCCATCGCCAAATGCGATGAAGAGATCGACGCTCGCGTCTGTAACGTCATCAAGTTTGCGTGGTGTGATGATCCTCAGCGCCACATCCGGATATTTCTCCTGGAACTCGGCGATATGCGTGCACAACCAGAGGGATGCAAATCCCGCGGTGCAACTCACACAGAGTGATCCGCCCGTAGCAGTAGAGTTCTGCTGCCCGCCCGCATCGTCGATGACAATCAGGGCCTTGCGCACGTCGTTCGCGTATTTGCGCCCGCGCGGTGTCAAAGCGACGCCCTTGCCATCCCTCTGCAGAAGCTCGAAGCCGAGATCGCGCTCCAGTAACCGCAACTGGTGACTGACGGCGCTGCGGGTCAGATGCAGTTCCTCGGCTGCGCGCCAAACACTACCGTGACGGGCAAAACTTTCGAGGGAGCGCAGCGCCTGCGTCGATGGGATGCGCATCAATCGGGTCCTTAATGACGAAGAGGTGAATGGAATTTGCACGTTTTGAAAAAACATATCACTTTTTGTCCGGCCTTCCAGATGGTTATCTCCCCGGCAGCGGGAGACGGTCATGGTGACGGCGGCGGCGACATCGGCAATGCATTTTGTTGACGATCACAGGGGTGATCTGTCGTCCTGGACTCGCACGATTTTTGATTTCGGCGAAACCGCCTGGCGCGAATATCAATCGGCCGACTGGTACGTCTCCCGGCTGCGTGAGGAAGGCTTTGACGTCGAGGTTGGCTCTGGCGGCATGCCGACCGCATTTTGTGCGCACTGGACCAACAAGGCTGGCACGAATGGCAAATCGCCTATGGTGGGCATGTATGCAGAGTACGATGCGGTTCCGGGCAACTGTCAGGATGCGTCGACAGTCAAACGCCCAAGAGCCGGGTTCAACGAACATGCGGGCGGCCACACGGACCCGCACTCCGGTCTGGGAATTTCAAGTCTTGGCGGCTTACTTGCGACCAAGGCTGCGATGCAGAAACATGGCATCGCCGGCACCTTGAGGTTTACCGGGGAGCCCGCGGAAAAGGTGCGCGGTTCAAAGCCCATCCACGCGGCCAAAGGTTATTATGACGGGCTGGATGGCATGATCTCCTTCCACCCGTTCTACATGCTGCCGCTGTGCAATACGGTGCGTTGGGATACGCACTGCGGTGCGGCATATTCAATGATCTACCGCTTTGTCTGCGATCAGCCTGAGCGCTGGGGTCTGAGTGACGGCGCGCCAATCCCCCAGTCGCATTCCGCAGTGCGGGCTCCTGGCGCCAATGATGCACTGATGATGATGTATATGGCGTCGAAAGCGCTACGTGATTCCATGCTGCCGCATCAGGGCGGCTGGTCGATCAGCGAGGCAATTCTGACCGCAGGTCAGGCGACGGCCGATAACCTTCCGGCTGGGCTCGCTGAAATCCAGTACATGATGCGGGTACCGACGATTTCCATGGCCGAGCAGATAACCGCCGCCCTTGATCGCAATGCGGAGCACGCCGCGGCGATGACTGGCTGCCGGGTGGAGCGACATTGGGTTTGTAAGTCCCGGCCCGGCCTCGCCAATCACGCCATGGCCGAAATCACTTGGGACGCGCTGAATATCGTCGGTGCACCGCGCTGGGGCGAGGCAGCGAAGGCCGTCGCCCGCAAGATACAGGTAAACAGCGGAGTCGAAGCAATGGAAGACCCATTCATCGACGAATGTGAGAAACTGATCTCGCCACAGGAGGCCGAGGCGATCCTCCGCCGTGACCTGCCGCCTTCGCAGATCAACTCGACGTCCGATGACTATACGGACATGACCTGGCACGCTCCAACGGTCCGCTTCTATGTGGCTCGGCCAGCGCTCAAAGCTCCTAAGAACTTCGCTTACCCGGGCTGGGTGATGAATGCGCTTGGCGGCATTCCGGCGACTATCGATCCGATGGTCAATTGCGCCGCGAAAACGGTGGCTCTGACCGCCTTGCGCCTGCTTGAGGACAAAGGTGCGCGAAAACTGGCAAAGGATGAATTCATCGAACGGACCGGTGGCGGCGTTGGTGGCTCGAAGTGGATCGCGCCGCTGTGCGATTACGAACCGCCGATCCGTTTCCGCTGGCCGGAATATGTAACAACTGCACGCGGGCGCGAGTGGTGGATACCCACCGGCGCGCAATAGGAGATAGTCCAATGACACGTCACGAACAGGATTTTGCGGCCGATGCTTTCACACTGAAGCGGCGGAATCCCAACGGCGGTACCAAGTCGCTCAATAGCTGGGGTTTCCGCAATGAGACCGATCCGCTAACAGACGTCCTGCTGGGTTCGCCTGCCTTCTTGAGGCACATGGCGACAAGTTCGCTGTCGCGCAAACATCTGCGCGAAGCACCGTGCAACATCCAGGCGGCGCAGGCACAGCACAAGGAGCTGGTTGCAGCCTATGAACATTTTGGTGTGAAAATCCATTGGCACGAGCCGGAGCCTGAGCTGCCGATGCAGGTCTATTCGCGCGATTCCAGTGTGATGACGCCGTATGGTGCGATCATTACCGCCATGGCCAACTGGTGGCGACGCGGCGAGAACTATGCGGCGATCCGTACCTACGAGCGGTTGGGCATTCCGATCTACGACATGGTCACCGCTGGCACTTTCGAGGGCGGTGATTTCAACGTCATCGAGGAGGGTTGTGTGCTGATCGGCTGCGGCGGCGCCCGCACACAGGAGGAGGGGGCCCGGCAAGTAGAAGACTGGTTCCGCAAGGAGGGTTGGGAAACGCGCCTTGCTTTCATCGACGAATATTACGTCCACATCGACCTGATGGTTGTGCCGATCGCGCCGAAGCTTACTGCGGTCTGTCTTGCCTGTACGGAGCCCGGGATTGTCGATTGGCTGAAATCCAAGGGTCACGAGATTATCGATGTGCCATTTCAGGATACGATGAATCTGGGCTGCAACTTCATGTCACTCGGCAAGGACCGTGTCATCGCACCGACAGCCAGCAAGACCCTGATCGAGAAGTTGAGGGCAACAGGTTTCGAAGTCGCTGCGGTCGATATGAGCGAGATCTCCAAGACCGGCGGCGGCATTCATTGTATGGCGCAGGCGCTCTTGCGTTCGCCCGATTGATCGTCAGAATGGCGGGATAATCAGGATTCTGGAGGAGGATTTCATGCTCGACAAACGCAAGTTTTATATCAATGGCGAGTGGGTGCCTCCTCTTGAAACCGATGACTTGCAAGTGATCAATCCGGCGACGGAACAACCGGTTGCGGTCATTTCAATGGGAACAGCAGCGGATATCGACCGGGCGGTCGCTGCGGCAAGGAAGGCGTACCAGAGCTATAGCCAGACCTCCGTAGAGGAACGGCTGGCGTTGCTGGAAAAGCTGCTGGCAATCTACAAGCGCCGTTACGACGAGGTGGCGCAGACCATTACGCTGGAACTTGGCGCGCCGATCACCATGAGTACGCAGCAACAGGCCGATGTCGGTGTCGGGCACCTGCAGGGATTCATCGATGCGATGAAGAAGCTGCATATGCGCGAAGAACTGCCGAACGGTGACGTTCTTGTCCGCGAGCCGATCGGCGTCTGTGGTTTGATCACGCCATGGAACTGGCCGATCAACCAGATTGCGCTGAAAGTCATTCCGGCGCTGGCAACGGGCAGCACCTGCGTCCTGAAACCGAGTGAGTTCACGCCGCTCAACGCCATGCTCTATGCCGAGATGATCAATGAGGCCGGTTTCCCGGCTGGTACGTTCAATCTCGTCAATGGGGATGGTGCGACGGTTGGTGCTGCGCTTTCAAAACACAAGGATGTCGACATGATGTCCTTCACTGGTTCGACGCGCGCAGGCATCGCAGTCAGCAAAGACGCTGCCGATACGGTGAAGCGCGTCACGCTGGAACTTGGCGGCAAATCGCCCAACCTCGTCTTCGAGGACGCTGATCTCGAGGATCGCGTCGCGGGCAGTGTGATTGAATGCTTCAACAACAGCGGGCAGTCTTGTGATGCGCCAACACGCATGCTGGTGCAGCGCTCAGTCTATGACAAGGTGGTCAGGATTGCGCAGGCCGCCGGACGCGAGGCTCGGGTCGGCAATCCGCAGGAGGAGGGCGATCACATCGGGCCGCTCGTCAGCCACATCCAGTATGGCAGGGTCCAGAACCTGATCGAGGCCGGGATTGCCGAGGGCGCGCGCGTTCTTGTTGGCGGTGCCGGCAAACCAGAGGGTTACGAGACGGGTTACTTTGTGCAGCCTACGATCTTTGCCGATGTGACCAATGACATGCGTATCGCCAAGGAAGAAGTATTCGGGCCGGTGCTCGCGCTCATTCCTTTCGATACCGAAGAGCAAGCTATCGCAATAGCCAATGATACGCCTTACGGTCTCGCAGCCTATGTGCAGACCGGCGACGCCAAGCGTGCCGAACGCGTCGCATCAAAGCTGAAGGCGGGCATGGTCCATATCAATGGCGGGCCCCATCGCTATGGCAGCCCTTTCGGCGGCTACAAGCAGTCCGGCAACGGCCGCGAGGGTGGAAAGTTCGGCCTCGAGGATTTCCTCGAGATCAAGACCATCCACCGGCCATAGCGCTAGGAGCTGGTTGATGGCATCGAGCCATCAACCAATTAGTTTTTCATCAATTTCAATCAGATAGGGTTGCTTGCTCGCCTTGGCTTTCAATAGGGCGGTGGAGAGCTCATTGATGTTGGCGAGGCGTTCAGCTGGCACGCCATAGGCCTCGGCGATCTTGATATAATCTGGGGCGGATGGGCGCACGCCGACGGGCTTGATATCGACTTCAACCATGGCGCGCTCGATTTCCTGATAGCCCTGATTGTTCCAGACGATGAAAATCATCGGCACTTTTTCATCGACAGCTGCTCCGAGCTCGCCAAGGACGAACTGAAAGCCTCCGTCGCCGACGATGCAGATCGTCGTGGCCTCCGGTTGGCCGAGAGCCGCGCCGATGGCGGCGGGTGGACCAAAGCCAAGCGCACCGAAGCCGGTGGCCGCGTTGAACCAGCCACCGACACGGTCATGATCGAAGTACAAGTTGCCGGCATAGATCGCCTGTGTGGAGTCGCCGACGATCAGCGAATTGGGCAATGCGTCACGCAGCGTATTGAGGAAGCGCACCTGACCTTGTGTTCGGCTGCCGACTTCCGCCCAAGCGGCATCGCGGGCCTGTCTGGCGCGGGCTTCCCCTGAACGAGCATTGCGGCCTGCAGGCAGTGCGGCAGCAAGGTCTTTGACGGTCTCCATTGCCGACGCTTCGATCGGCATGAAGGCTGGCCAGCGATCGAGCTGCGTAGCGTCGATATCGATACGCACGAAGCGCTTTAGCTCCGGGAAACCGCCGTCGCCATACATGTCGTAGTCGGTCGGGCCCATTTCTGTGCCGATGGCGATGACCAGATCGCTGTCGGCAAGCAGTCGCCGCACGGCTTTCAGGCTTGGGCTCGCCGGAACGAGTAGCGGATGGCCATGCATGATGCCGCGAGCGTTGGTGGTTGAAACGACGGGCGCATCAAGTTTCTCAGCAAGGCTCGCCAAGTCGTCCGCCGCTTCCTTGGCGCCGCCGCCGATCAGGATGACCGGTCGCTCGGCGGCAAGGCAGTGGCGCGTCAGTTCGGCCATTGCTTCCGGCGAAGGATGTGGGATTGGAGCATCCGCCGGCTCGCGCCTGGCGTTCTCAAGCGGCATCGCCATCACGTCAAGCGGGATCTCGATGTGAACGGGACCGGGCCGCCTTGAAGCGAAGAGCGCAAATGCCCGTGCCAGAACGATCGGCAGTTCGTCCGGCTTCTCTATCCGGTGCGAGAACATAGCAACCGTCTGAAGCATGGCGCGTTGATTGGGCAGTTCATGCAAGAACCCCATGCCCTTTCCGAGTGAATCACGCTGATTGACGCCGGAGATGACCAGCATGGGGATGGAGTCGGCGCGTGCCTGTCCCATTGCGGTGATGGTGTTGGTTATGCCCGGGCCGGTTATGACAAAAGCAACGCCCGGTTTGCCGGTCGCCCTCGCATAGCCATCGGCCATGAAGCCAGCACCCTGTTCATGGCGCGGCGTGATATGCCGGATCTTTGAGCCGACAAGGCCGCGGTAGAGCTCGATCGTATGAACGCCGGGGATGCCGAAGACAGTGTCGACATCGTAGGATTCGAGCAAATGGACGAGTGCTTCACCAACCGTGGTCATGCGGATTTCCGTTGTTGCAGGCGGGATGCGAGGCGGACGATGCCGGCGCAGGCCGCATCGATCTTGTCATCGGCGACACTGAGGCTCAGGCGAAGGTAACCGGCAAGGTTTTCGCCGAAGGATTCGCCCGGCATCACCGCCACGAATTCCTCTTCGAGGAGACGCATGGCGAAATCCTGGCCGGACAGCCCGGTTGCGCGAATGTCGGCAAGAATGAACATGCCGGCTTGCGGGATTTTGGCAATGATGCCCGCCTTGCCATCCAGACGTTCCGAGATGCGCTGGGCGCGGCGCAGGAAGCTCTCGCGCATCGTGGCCGCGGCGGTGGATGGGCGGCCGAGAGCATAGGCCGTCATGTCGGCGATGAAGGGCTGTCCGCCGAAAAGCATGGATTCGGACAGCGGCAGCAGGCGCTCCGTGAATTCCTTCGGGGCGATGCACCAGCCGCTGCGGAAACCCGGAGCGGCATGGGATTTCGAGATGGAGGCAACGGCAATCGTGCGCTCGGCAAGTTCCGCCCGGTCCAGCGGCGACGCGAACGTGCCGTTGTAGATCATCAGTTCATAAACTTCATCGGACACGATCCAGAGATTGTGCCTGATGCAGACTTCGCCGATTTCGGCTATCTCTGCGGCGCTGAGCACGGCGCCTGTCGGATTGTGCGGCGTGTTGAGCAGGAGAACCTTCGACCGCGGCGTGATGACTTTTTCAAGGTCTGCGGCCTGCATGCGGAAACCTTTTTCGGTCCGCAGCGGGACGGAAACACGCGTCGCGCCGGTTGCCCGGACAACGCCGTCATAGGTCGCATAGAGCGGATCGCCGGTGATGATCTCGTCGCCTTCCTCGGCAAGTCCCATCATGACCATCGACAGGGCAGTTTGCGTGCCGGAGAAACACATGATGTTTTCCGGACCAATCTGGCGTCCCGTGCGTGCGGTGTATTTCGCGGACAGCGCGGCAAGCAAAGCCGGTTCGCCGCGACCGCTGGAATAGCCGGTCCGGCCGGCGCGCATCGCCCGTTCGGCGACATCTATCATGTCGGTCGGCGTCGGAATGTCAGGCTCGCCGATCGTCAATTCGATGATCTCGTGTCCCGCCTGCTTCATTTGGCGAGCGCGGAAATGGACGGCCCATTTGTCGGATCCAAGTCCGGCCAGACGGTCGGTGACAGACGCATAGCGCATCATATCGCGCCTCCTTTTTCAGGATTGAGAGAAATTGCAAGAACGGCTTCGATAGCGGCTATACCGGTCTCGGCCAACTCTCCTTCGGCAAAAATATCACCCGCAAGACAACCTTCAAGCCAAAGCCCGTCGATAATCGCGTTGACGGCGATGGCGTGGCGGCGGGTATGAATTGGCTCAGCCGGCTTGCCCGCGGCCAGCAACGCTTCTCGGATGAGCGCTTCCAGCTCGTCGCGGAAACCAAGATAGCCGTCGCGGTGCGCCAAAGCCATGGCAGGATCGGCATGGACCATGCCGATGAATCCGGCCCACAGGGAAAGATTGTTGGGGTCCATGATCGGCTGACCGAGGTTGGCCTTCACGAAAGCATTGAGACGGTCGCGCGGATCATCGGCGGCACTCTTCAGCGCATCGCTTGCCTGAACAGTCATGCGGTTCATGACGGCGCGATAGGCAGCACCGATAAGATCGTCCTTGGCCGGAAAATAATAGCGGATGAGACCAGCGGTGACATCGGCGCGCAAAGCGATCTCGCGCACAGTCGCTCCTGCAAGACCGCGCTCCGCCACACATTCGAGCGTCGCCGCGATCAGATCCTCGCGGCGTTTGTCTTCGCCCTCGCGGCGGAAGCTCTTGCGTGTGGCGGTCTGGGTTTTCATTGGCGCCAGACGGGCCGGGTCAGGCAGGTGGGGCCGCCTTCGCAGGCGATGCACAGGGCATCGGCCTCGAACGTCGTGACTGTACAGCCCGCCGCCTCCATGGCAGCTTTGGTTTTTTCGAAACCTGCGACGGCGATCACCTCGTAGGGTGCAGTCGGCAAAACATTCAGATTGAGCCCGTTACTCGCGGCAAACTCCTCTTCAGGTGCCACGACGAGGCGGATGCCGCGCTCCTTCAGGAGCTGGTAGAAGGCGGCGGGCAGCAAGCGGCAGGTGTACCAGCGCCAGATCCTCGGCCAATGGAGAGATGATCGACATCAGATGCAGGCAGGCTTCTTCGCCATGCCAGAGCGGCAGGTCGAAGCCAAGAACAGTGATGCCGAGGGGCTTCAGGATGGCTGAGAGCTGTTCGATGCCGGACTGGTTGGTGCGCACGCCGCGCCCGACAGCCAAGGTCTTGCTGTCGACCCAGACGCAATCGCCGCCTTCGACGGTGCCCGGCGCTTCGATGCGGCCAAGAACAGGGACATCCATCTCGCGGTAGGTTTCATGATGCAAGTCGGGCTCGTCCAGCCGCAGGGTCTTGCCCATGCGCAGGAGAACTGCGCCCTTATCCGTGACGAGTGACGGATCATGGGTAAATATCGAATCCGAGAGAGCATCATTGCCGTCGCGTATCCAGGTAATGTCGGCACCGGACCGGGCCACAAGATCGGCGAAGACCTTGTGCTGTTCGGACGCCCGGCGCGGATCGAACTGCGGTCCATAGTGCCAGACATCGCGTTCCGCACCTGCCATGACGCGGTCCGGCATGCGCATAATGACGCGTTTCAGGGGAAGGGCCATGGACTGGGAACCGAATGCGGTCATGTAGGGTGCTCTCAAAAAAATTACATCTGCCAGTATTTATACGCTTGCATAATTAGAGCGCAAGTGGTGTGATGCGGCTAATTCAGGCATTTAGACCTGTAATGATAAAGAGGCGGATCGAACGGTGTCATGACCAATCGTGCAAGACAACCACTGAATGGAATCCCGGAATGATGGCGACGGAAGCGGTAACCGTTTCGACGGATACTCTCCAACCGACAATGGCCGAACAGGCCGAGGCCATCCACGTCGAGAACCTGCACAAGCGCTTCGGAGCGCTTGAAGTGCTCAAAGGCGTTTCCATGACCGCCAAGGACGGCGATGTCGTCGCCATGATCGGCGGCAGTGGCTCGGGCAAGTCCACGTTCCTGCGCTGCATAAATTTCCTTGAAAATCCCACCAGCGGCGTCATTCGCATCAATGGCGAAGATGTCAAAATGGTCAGCGACGGCCATGGCGGCCAGGTGCCGGCCAATCGCCGCCAGATCGAGCGCATTCGCAGCCGGCTCGGTATGGTGTTCCAGAATTTCAACCTGTGGCAGCACATGACGCTGATCCAGAATGTCATCGAGGTGCCGGTGCATGTGCTCGGCATGAAGCGCGACGAGGCGATGGCCATCGGCGAGCAGCTTCTCGAGCGCGTCGGCCTTTCCGCCAAGCGCGATGTCTATCCCGCCTATATGTCCGGCGGACAGCAGCAGCGCGGTGCAATCGCGCGGGCGCTGGCCATCCAGCCGCGTGTGATGCTCTTCGACGAACCGACATCGGCGCTCGACCCCGAGCTCGTCGGCGAGGTCCTGAAGGTTATCGCGGATCTCGCGAAAGAGGGCCGGACGATGCTGCTGGTCACCCACGAGATGAAGTTCGCCCGCGAAGTGGCGAGCCATGTGATGTACTTGCACAATGGAATCGTCGAGGAGGAAGGGCCTCCGGAAGAATTGTTCGGATCGCCAAAATCCGAACGCTTGAAACAGTTTATTCGAACTGTTTCATAAGTGACTAAAAGCAATACAGGGAACAACCCTGGGGAACAGTTGAACCAATGGAGATGAGAATGAAGTCTTTTCTGAAAACAACGGCAGCAGCCATTGTGCTTGTGGTTGCCGGCCTTGGCGCAGCCAATGCCGAGCAGGTCAAGGTCGGCATTGCCGCCGAACCCTATCCGCCCTTCACGTCGCCGGATGCATCCGGCAAGTGGCAGGGCTGGGAAATCGACATCACCATGGCGATGTGCGAAGCGGCCAAGCTTGATTGCGTCATCACGCCGGTTTCGTGGGACGGTATCATTCCGGCGCTGACGACGAAGAAGATCGACATCATTGCCAGCTTCGATGTCGATCACTGCGGAACGCGAGAAGACGATCGATTTCTCGGACAAGTATTACAATACCCCGACGGTCATTCTTGGCTCCAAGGAAGAGAAGATGGATGCGACGCCGGAGGGCCTGAAGGGCAAGATTCTTGGCGTGCAGGTCTCAACTGTGCATCAGGCCTACGCGAAGAAGCATTTCGCTGACACTGCAGCCGAGATCAAGGAATATCAGACGCAGGACGAGGCTAACCAGGATCTGGCTGCCGGACGTATCGACGCTACCCAGGCAGATGGACTGGCGCTGGAAACCTTTGCCGCGACCCCTGAGGGCAAGGCTTGTTGCGAAATCAAGGGCAAGGTCGCCGATGATCTGGAGATTCTTGGACCTGGCGTTGGCGTTGGCATCCGCAAGGGCGACACGGCGATGAAGGAAAAGTTCAACGCGGCGATCAAAGAGATCCGGGCCAACGGGAAGTATGACGAAATCTCGAAGAAGTACTTCACCTTCGACATCTATGGCGGCTGATTGAGTTTGGGCCGGCGTTGGGTTTCCATCTCCGGCCTTTTCATTATTCGAAACCTGCATTTGACGCTGAATCGAGGACGGCTTGGCCGACGCATCGATTATCCCCGCCGGAATTACCGGCATGTTCGATCTTCTATCTCCGGTAGCGCCAGGATGGGGTGCCAATCTCTTGCGCGGGCTGGTGCGATCGCTGCAGATTGCCTTCGGCGCGTTCGGCATGGGTCTGATTATCGGAACATTCGGCGCATACGCGAAACTCTATGGCGGCCCGATCGCACGCGATCTGGCGGCAATCTATACGACGCTGGTACGGGCAATTCCCGAACTGGTGATGATTATCCTGCTCTATTATGCAGGGACGGACCTGATCAATCGTATCCTTGAGGGGATGGGCTATCAGCGTGTCGATATCAGCGGTCTCGTTGCCGGTATCGTGGTGCTCGGCTTTGTCCAGGGCGCCTATGCGACGGAAGTGCTGCGCGGCGCAATCAAAGCCATCCCGCAAGGCGAGATCGAGGCGGCGAGGGCCTACGGCATGTCGCCTATGCTGATGATGCGCCGGATCACGCTTCCGGCGATGCTGCCGCATGCGTTGCCCGGACTTGCCAATCTCTGGCTCATTTCGACGAAGGACACAGCGCTGCTTGCAGTCGTTGGCTTCAGCGAACTGACACTGGAAACGCGTCAGGCTGCCGGGACGACAAAAGCCTATATGACGTTCTACCTCGCAGCCGGTGCGCTCTATCTGTTCATTACGCTGTTCTCCAGTGTCATCCTGGAATGGGTTGAGAAACGGGCGCGGCGCGGCATGCCTTCGGTGAAGGAGGCGCGGTAATGTCTAACGCACTTGGCGAAACCGAAATTGAAGTTCCGATAGAGACCTTTCCTATTCACAAGGAAAAGGACGCAAGCAGTCAGGCGAGCAGGCTACCGCCGCATCGTATCGTGCTCATTCTCATCGGACTGGCGCTTGTGGCGTCGGCGGCGTTTTTCATGCGCTGGGACTGGCTTCCGCAATATGGCGGTCTGATATTACAGGGCTTATGGCGGACGATCTGGATACTGGTCGTGACGGTCGTCCTTGGCTTCCTGCTGGCGGTGCCGCTTGGTCTGGCACAGGCTTCCGGCCCGGCTATCCTGGCCATTCCGGCGCGTGCGTTCTGTACGGTCATTCGCGGTACGCCGCTGCTTGTCCAGCTTTGGCTGCTCTATTACGGCCTCGGCTCGCTGTTCCCGCAATATCCGTGGATCAGAGGATCCGAGCTCTGGCCTTACCTGCGGCAGGCATGGCCCTACGCTGTGCTCGCGCTGACCTTGTCTTATGCCGGTTACGAGGGCGAAGTGATGCGGGGCGCCTTTGCTGGTGTTCCGAAGGGGCAACTGGAGTCGGCGCGCGCTTTCGGCATGCCGCGCTTTACAATCTTCCGTCGCATCTGGCTGCCGCAGGCCATACACCGCGCCCTGCCGACGCTGGCGGGCGAAGCCGTGCTGCAGCTGAAATCCACACCGCTGGTCGCGACGATCACCGTCGTCGACCTCTATGCGGTGGCTTCGCGTGTCCGGCAGGATACTTTCTTAACCTATGAGCCGCTGCTGCTGCTTGCCGCGGGGTATCTGGTGATAACCGCCATCATCGTCTTTCTGTTCCGGCGTGTCGAAAGGCTGATCCCGTCGAAGCTTGGATAAGTGTTCGGTCGTGGCGCAAATTGTTGGACTTATGTCGCAGTGTTTGGTGCGTGCCTCTGGGCAGATGCGCATAGTGTGGGCAAAAGGAACGCCTCGCAAAGACGAGAAAATGGGATTCATGTTTTCGCCGCGCATTTGGTGGCGGGCATTATCTATTTTCAGCTCCGTCGTGGGGACGAAAGGTGGTAATGCGGACGGTCGAGACTTTTCAGCATAAGATCACTGAGCAAGCCGATATGGGCATTGTCTTGCCCGACGGCTGCCGGCTTTCGGCGAGAGTCTGGATGCCAGATGGTGCCGAGCAAACTCCGGTTCCTGCAATTCTCGAATTTCTCCCTTATCGCAAACGCGACGGCACCACGGCGCGGGACAACCTCACTCACCCGTATTTCGCTGGCCATGGGTACGCCTGCCTGCGCGTCGACATGCGCGGCAATGGCGATTCCGAAGGGCTGATGGAAGACGAGTATTCCGAGCAGGAACTGGCCGATGCCTGCGAGGTGATCAAGTGGATCGCCGCGCAGCCATGGTCGACCGGCAAGGTTGGCATGATGGGGATTTCGTGGGGCGGCTTCAATTCGCTGCAGGTTGCCGCGCTCCAGCCGGAAGCGCTCAAGGCGATCATCACGCTTTGCTCGACCGATGACCGCTATGCCGATGACATTCACTACAAGGGCGGCCTGCTGCTCAATGAAAATCTCGGCTGGGGCGCAACGATGCTCGCCTATTCATCGCGCGCGCCAGACCCGGCACTCGTTGGCGAGAAATGGCGCGATATGTGGCTCGATCGGCTCGACAACGAGCCCTTCCTGCCAGCCGTCTGGCTCAACCATCAGACGCGCGACGCCTATTGGCAGCGCGGTTCGGTTTGCGAGGACTTTTCGGCGATCAAGGCGGCGACACTCGCCGTGGGTGGCTGGGGCGATGCCTACAAGAATGCCGTGCCGCGGCTGATGGCGGGCATCACCGCTCCGGTAAAGGGCATCATCGGGCCCTGGGTGCACAAATATCCGCATTTTGCTGTGCCGGAACCGCGCATCGGCTTCCTGCAGGAAGCGCTGCGCTGGTGGGATCGCTGGCTCAAGGATATCGATACAGGCGTCGAGAACGATCCGGCCTATCGCGGTTATCTGATGGATTCGGTCCGCCCCAAAAGCTGGTACACGGAACGTCCGGGTCACTGGATCGCAGAACAGGAATGGCCATCGAAGACGATTGCGTTCAGAAGTGCTGCATCTGCAAGCGGACAAGTCTCTCGCGTCCGAGGCATCTGACGGCTTTTCCCATCTCGTGGCGTCGCCGCAGGATTGCGGCATGATGGGCGGCGAATATTGCGCGATCTGGCTCGGACCGGAAATGCCCGGCGACCAGCGCCGCGACGATGCGCTGTCGGTTTGCTACGACACGGTCCTGGACGAGCCGATCGATATTGTCGGTGCGCCGGAGATCAAATTGACACTGTCGAGCGACAAGCCGGTTGCTATGGTTGCGGTGCGGCTTTGCGATGTGCATCCGGATGGCGCATCGACACGCATCACCTATGGCGTGTTCAATCTCTGCCATCGCAACGGGCACGACAGGCCGGAGCCGCTTGTGCCGGGAGAAGCCATCGACATCAGCTTCAAGCTTGACGATATTGCCTATCGCGTACCGGCTGGGCACACATTGCGGGTGGCCGTCTCGTCGTCCTATTGGCCGATGGTCTGGCCTTCGCCGGAGAATGTCAGCCTGACGATAGAGGGCGGGCAGATCAGCGTTCCTTCGCGGGCACTGGCGACAGGCGACGAATGGACCTTTCCGGAGCCGGAAGCCGCATCGCCGTGGCAGCTTGAAACCTTGCGCACCGGCGGCAACAGCCGGTCGATCGAACATGATCAGGTCACAGGCAAGATCAGTCTGGTGATCGAAGACGATTTCGGCGAGGCGCGTGACAAGGATCACGGACTGATCCATGGCGGCGTTGCGCGCGAGCGCTGGGAAATCAACGCCGACGATCCGCTTTCCGCCTATGGCGAAACCCATTGGACCGAAGTTTCGGGGCGCGACAACTGGCGTATCCGCACAGAGACATTCACGACGATGCGGTCCGACAAGCACAATTTTTATCTGACCGGGCGCATCGAGGCATACGAGAACGACAACATGGTGTTCGATCGGGATTTTGCTGAAACCATTGCACGCCAATGCATATGAATTCAAGAGCGCATCTGCCGGAGGAACAATTTACTAAATCAATGGGTTGAAATTCACGGGTATCAAGTCGCATTATCACAAAAACCAGATTTGGACGCGAGGCGTTCGCAAGGATCAACAAGGGGAATGGGATATGTCAAAAGAACTCGATTATCTAAGCCGCAAGGTTGCACGTGGACATCTATCCCGCCGCGATTTTCTAGGCCGCGCCGCTGCCCTCGGCGTCACCACGGTCTTCGCCAATTCCCTGCTATCCAGCGCTGCACTTGCGCGAAGGTCCGGTCAAGGGCGGCACGCTCAAGGCCGGTATGCAGGGCGGCGCTTCGACGGATAGTCTTGATCCTGCGAGCTGGCAGAGCCAGGTTCCGTACAAGTTCGGCCGCCAATGGGGCGAACAGCTTGTCGAGATCCAGCCCGACGGCAAGCTCAATCCGAAGCTCGCGACGGAATGGGACTCATCGGACGACGCCAAGGTCTGGACTTTCAAGATCCGCAAGGGCGTGCAGTTCCACGACGGCAAGGAGATGACGCCGGACGACGTTGTAGCCACGATGGAGCGCCACTCGGACGCCAATTCGAAATCCGGCGCGCTCGGCATCATGGGCGGCATCGAAAACGTGAAGAAAGACGGCGATACCGTTGTTTTCACACTGAAGGAAGCCAATGCCGATCTGCCGTTCCTGATGGATGACTACCACCTGATGATCCAGCCGAACGGTGGCAAGGACAAGCCGACTGCCGGTATCGGTACGGGACCATACAAGGTGGTGACGGATGAGCCGGGCGTACGTCATATCGGGACGAAATTCCCCAACTACTGGGACGGCGACAAGCGCGGCCATGCGGAGCAGATCGAAATCATCGTCATCAACGACGCGACTGCCCGCACCGCCGCCCTGCAGTCCGGTCAGGTACATATGATCAACCGCGTCGAGCCGAAGATCGTCGATCTCGTCAAGCGCGTCCCGGGCGTTACAATCCAGAACGTTGCGGGCAAGGGGCACTACGTTTTCATCGCCCACTGCAATACCGCGCCGTTCGACAACATGGATCTGCGGCTGGCACTGAAATACGCAATGAACCGCGAAGATATGGTGAAGACCATTCTGCGCGGCTACGGTTCCGTGGGCAACGACACTCCGATCAACAAGGCGTATCCGTTATTCTCGGATGATATCGAACAGCGCAAATACGATCCGGACAAGGCAGCATTCCACTACAAGAAGTCCGGTCATGATGGTGCGGTGCTACTTCGTACTTCCGATGTTGCATTTCCCGGCGCAATCGATGCGGCGCAGCTTTATCAGCAGAGCGCTGCCAAGGCTGGCATCACCATCGAAGTCAAGCGCGAGCCCGGTGATGGTTACTGGTCGCAGGTCTGGAACAAGCAGCCATTCTCGACATCCTATTGGGGTGGCCGTCCGACGCAGGACCAGATGTTCTCGACGGCCTATTATTCCAAGGCCGACTGGAACGACACACGCTTCTTCAACGAGAAGTTCGACAAACTGCTGTTGCAGGCGCGCGGCGAACTGGACGAAGGCAAGCGCAAGGCAATGTATCGCGACATGAATGTCATCGTAAGCGACGAAGGCGGTGTCATCGTGCCGATGTTCAATGACTTCATCGACGCGACGAGCAAGAAGGTTGGCGGCTGGGTGCCGGACGGCAATCAGGAGATGAGCGGCGGTTATGCATTGTCGCGCTGCTGGCTGATCGCGTAGAGGTCGGCGGATGAGTACGCCTGTCCTTAAACTGGTCGCCCAGCGCATTGCGATGGGCGTACTCCTTCTCCTTGCTGTCTCCGTGCTGATATTCGTCGGCACGCAGATCCTGCCTGGAGACGTCGCGCAGTCCATTCTCGGACAATCCGCCACGCCGCAAGCACTTGAAAACCTGCGGCGTGACATGGGCCTCAATGATCCGGCCTATATCCGCTATTTCCGTTGGCTTGGCGGTATCCTGACCGGCAATCTCGGCACAGCTCTCTCCAGCGGGCAGGACATCGCCACGTCGCTGAAGGACCGGCTGTGGAACACGCTGTTCCTCGCTTCGGCGGCGGCGGTGGTTTCGGTTCCGCTGGCAATCGGCCTCGGGCTGCTCGCCGTGCGCTACCGTAACGGCCCCGTAGACAAGATCATATCCGGGCTTGGTCTCGCCTCGACATCATTGCCGGAATTCTTCACCGGTTATCTGCTGATCTACTTCGTTGCCGTGCAGCTGCAATGGTTTCCAAGCGTCTCGACAGTTTACGAGGGGATGCCATTTGGTGAACGCCTGAGCGCCATTGCCCTGCCGGTAACGGTGCTGACGCTTGTTGTTCTCGCACACATGATGCGCATGACTCGAGCGGCAATCCTCAACGTGATGCAATCTGCCTATATCGAGACGGCTGAGCTCAAGGGGCTGACGCCATTCCAGATCATTACCCGTCACGCCTTTCCCAATGCCATTGCGCCCATCGTCAACGTCGTCATGCTCAATCTCGCGTTTCTGATTGTCGGCGTGGTCGTCGTCGAGGTGATTTTTGTCTATCCCGGCATGGGCCAGTATCTGGTCGACCATGTTGCCAAGCGCGACGTTCCGGTCGTTCAGGCATGCGGGCTGGTTTTCGCGGCTGTCTATATCAGCCTCAATATTGTTGCTGATATCGTGGCGATTGTTTCCAATCCCCGCCTCAGACATCCGAAGTGAGGCCCGGCAGATGCTGAATGTAAAGACCATACCGATCAGCGCCTGGATCGGCCTCATCATCACCGCGCTGTTTCTCTTTGCGGCGATTTTCGCACCTTGGGTTGCGCCATATTCAGTTGGCGAAACAGTGGGTGACGTGTGGGAGCCGAGTTCCGCAAAGTACTGGCTCGGCACCGATAATCTGGGGCGTGATCTGCTGTCGCGCATGATCTATGGCGCGCGTATCACCATCTTCATCGCCGCTATGGCGACGGCATTGTCGTTTATCCTGGGCTCGGTGCTGGGTTTTGCGGCAGCGGTGATAGGCGGCTGGTTCGACCAGCTCATGTCGCGCTTCGTCGATCTGATCATGGCAATTCCGACACTCATCTTCGCCCTTGTCGTTCTTTCGGTGCTACCTGCCAACGTCGTTACGCTTATCCTGGTGATGGGCCTGCTCGATGCGACGCGAGTGTACCGGCTGGCGCGCGCTGTCGCTGTCGATATCAACGTGATGGATTTCGTCGAGGCGGCAAAACTGCGCGGCGAAGGACGCATGTGGGTTATCTTCCGGGAAATCCTGCCGAATGCACTGACGCCGCTGATCGCCGAACTTGGATTGCGGTTTATCTTCGCGGTGCTGTTTCTCTCTGCGCTGTCGTTCCTCGGTCTTGGCGTGCAACCGCCGGACGCGGATTGGGGCGGCATGGTCAAGGAAAACAAGGAAGGCATCGTCTTTGGCATCCCGGCGGCTCTTATCCCCGCTGCGGCCATCGCCGTCCTTGCCATTTCGGTTAATCTGGTTGCGGACTGGATCCTCAATCGCACCACCAGCTTGAAGGGAGGGCGCGGCTAATGGCCAAACGTCCCGTAGACAGAAGTGGAACCCTGCTCGATATCCGCAATCTGCGTATCGAGGCGACGAGCTATCCTCCCGGAGAACCGCCGCGCAATGTCGTCATTGTCGACGATGTTTCGGTGAAGGTCGAGCGCGGCAAGGTGCTGGGGCTCATTGGCGAGTCTGGTGCAGGCAAGTCGACGATCGGCCTTTCCAGCATGTGCTATGGGCGGGGCGGCGTGCGGATTACCGGCGGTGAAGTCCTGCTCAATGGCCGCGACATATTGAAAGGCGGGCCAAGACTGCTGCGGCAGGTGCGCGGACGTGAAGTCTGCTACGTCGCACAATCTGCTGCCGCAGCCTTCAATCCCGCGCGCAAGCTGATGGATCAGGTGGTCGAGGCGGCGCTCTTGCACGGCATCTGCTCGAAGGCCGTAGCCGAGAAACGTGCGATCGGCCTGTTCAAGAAGCTTGGCCTGCCCAATCCGGAAACTTTTGGCCAGCGTTTTCCGCATCAGGTGTCAGGCGGACAGTTGCAGCGGGCCATGACCGCAATGGCGCTGTGCTCGGAACCGGATCTGATCGTGTTTGACGAGCCGACGACCGCGCTCGACGTGACCACACAGATCGACGTGCTGGCTTCGATCAAGGATGCGATCCGCGACACGAATGTTGCGGCCCTTTACATCACCCATGATCTCGCGGTCGTGGCGCAGGTAGCGGATGACATCATCGTCTTGCGGCATGGCAAGAAAGTCGAATATGGCGACACGCATCAGATCATCAAGGAACCGCGTCAGCAATATACCAACCAACTGGTCTCGGTGCACCATATCCCGCACGAGCAAAAGAACCCGACCGACGCGCCGATCCTGATCGTCGAACAACGTCACGGCGGCTTATGGCGGCGGACTGGTGAAGGTCCTGAAGAACGTCTCGGTGGATATCCATCTTGGCCAGACACTGGCTGTCGTTGGGGAATCCGGTTCGGGTAAATCCACGCTGGCCCGCGCGATAACCGGGTTGTTGCCGCCGATGGAGGGAAGCATAACCTTCAGTGGACGGACCCTGTCACCCCGACTTGCCAACCGTACCCGCGATGATCTGCGCGAGTTGCAGATGATCTATCAGATGGCGGATACCGCCATGAACCCGCGCCAGACCATCGGCACGATCATCGGCCGGCCGCTCGAGTTCTATTTCAAAATGAGAGGCAAGGAGCGCGACAGGCACGTCACCGAGCTGCTCGAAAAAATCGAGATGGGCAAAGGATTTGCCGATCGATATCCTGCCGAGCTCTCGGGCGGTCAGAAGCAACGCGTCTGCATCGCGCGCGCTCTCGCCGCAAAGCCGAAGCTCATCATATGCGACGAAGTCACCAGCGCTCTCGACCCGCTGGT
Source organism: uncultured Alphaproteobacteria bacterium (assembly GCA_963777425.1). Lineage (GTDB taxonomy): Bacteria > Pseudomonadota > Alphaproteobacteria > Rhizobiales > Rhizobiaceae > Phyllobacterium. The sequence continues at coordinate 102,307 of CAVZQS010000006.1, forward strand.
TGCGGACGGAATATTGAAACTTCTGCTCGATCTGCAGAAGGATGAGAATGTCGCCTATCTCTTCATCACGCATGATCTCGCGACGGTGAAGTCGATCGCCGATTCAATCGCCGTGATGTATCGCGGCGAGGTGGTGCGCTACGGGCCGAAGTCGGAAGTTCTGGCGCCGCCTTTCGACGATTACACTGATCTGTTGTTGTCGTCAGTGCCGGAGATGGAGCTCGGTTGGCTTGAGAACGCGATGAAGCACCGGCGCATGGCGAGCGCCGGAAACTAGAGCTGGCCGGGCCAGCGGCCCTGGCCAAGCAGATGTACCGCCGTCACAATCCGGCGGAAACTGGAGCGGGCGCGCTCCACGCTGTGTCGTGCGCGCAGATAGGCGTGCACGAGGCCGGGCTCGTTGTTCCAGATCGCCTTGCCGCCGGCTGCAATGATCTTGTCGCGATAGTGCCGTCCGTCATCTGACAGTGGATCGCACTCGGCGGAGATGACAATCGTATCGGGAAGATCGCTGAAGTCGGCGTCGTTCAACGGCGCAAATCGTGGATCCGTTGACCAGTTGAAGCCGCCGCCCCGGACGTCGAGATAGTAAAGCGTGTCGCGCGTCGTCAACATCGGCGCGTCAGCATGCGTGATATAGGACCCTTGGTCTTTCGCGCTACCCAAAGTGGGATAAATAAGGACCTGGCCAATGGGCGCGCGTTCGTGGCGGCGCACATGGTGCACGACCGCAGCCGCCAGGTTGCCGCCGGCACTGTCGCCGCAAAAGACGATGGGCAGTTCGGAGCTCGACGCCACATGTTCGAATGCCGCCAGACAATCTCTGAACGCGGACGGATGCAGGTGTTCGGGCGCGAGCCTGTAGTCGACCGAGATCACGCGGAAGCCTGTGCCGTCGCACAATTCGGCGCAGACGTCGTCGTGGCTCTCAAGTCCGCCAACGACGAATCCGCCGCCATGAAAATAAAGGCAGATGGCGTCGGGATCGACGCCACGTTTTTCGTAGATGCGAAGTGGGATCTTGTGATTGCCGCTGTCGATGAACTGGTCGGTCGCCGACACCGCCTCTGGATAGCCGGCAAAGAATGCCCGGCACATGGTGTCGTAAACCTCCCGCTGCTGTGCAATCGAAAGCTCGATGGCGTCGGGTGGGTAGAAACTGTTGGTGCGTTCTATGAACGCCCACGTCTCCTCGTCGATCAATATGGAATAGTCGGTGGTCATTTCCCCTTCCAGACGGGCTCACGCTTTTCGGCGAAGGCCTTGAAGCCTTCCTGGCCGTCTTCGGATGCGTAGAGCGTGTCGACTGTACGGAATTTGCGCTTGGTAATCCAGTTCATGGCTTCCTGGAAACCCATGCTCTCGGCTTCCCGCGCCACTTCCTTGATGGCGGCGAATACCAGCGGCGGCCCGCTTTCGAGCATGCGGGCGATTTCCCAGACGCGCTCCATCAGCTTGTCTTTCGGCAGGACCTCGTTGACCAGCCCCCAACGATGCGCCTCGCTAACGTCCATCCAGCGACCTGTCAGCAGCAGATCCATGGCGACATGATAGGGGATGCGCTTCGGCAGCTTGACTGTTGCAGCATCGGCGAGGGTGCCTGCGCGGATTTCCGGCAAGGCAAAGCTCGAATGGTCGGAGGCATAAATCAGATCGCAGGAGAGGGCGAGTTCAAAACCGCCACCCACCGCCATGCCATTGACAGCCGCGATGACAGGCTTGTTGAGGTCGATCAGTTCCTGCAGACCGCCGAACCCGCCGACGCCATAATCACCATCGACCGCATCGCCGCCGGCTGCTGCCTTCAGGTCCCAACCGGCGCAGAAGAACTTGTCGCCTTCGGTTTGCACGATGGCGACACGCAATTCGGGATCGTCACGGAACTTCTTGAACGTTTCGCCCATCAGGCGGCTCGTCGTCAGGTCGATGGCATTGGCTTTTGGCCGGTCCAGCGTGACTTCGAGAATGCCACCTTCGCGGCGCGTCCTGATTACATCGCTCATTTCAGCTCTCCCTTTGTCACCAGCAGCGCATCGGCGATCCACGCGCCTTGTCCCTTGCCGCAGACCAGCAGCGGATTGATATCAAGTTCGACAATTCGACCAGAATTGTTCACAGCGAATGCCGCAATGCCCATGATTGCGTCGATAGCCGCCTCAAGGTCAGCCTTGGGCTTGCCGCGATAGCCATCGAGCAGCGGGAACATGCGCAGCGAGCGCAAGGCCGTCTCGATGTCCTCGCGGCTCGAGGGCAGGAGCAGGGTTGCCGTATCCTGCAGCAGTTCCACCAGAACGCCGCCGGTGCCGAGGGTCATGACCGGACCGAATTGCGGATCATCGACGATACCGACGATAAGCTCGGCAACAGCTCCCGTCACCATCCGCTCGACGTACAGGCCGGAGCCGAGACCAACAAGATCATCGGCGGCGGATCTGACCGCATCGGCATCCTTCAGATTGAGCCGAACAGCGTTCTGTTCGGACTTGTGGGCGATGCCAAGCGCCTTGAGGGCGACCGGATAGCCGAGTGCGTCGGCAATGGTGACGGCGTCCGGGCTCGTGGTGCAGCGCTGTCCGTCCGGCACGGGCAGGCCGGCCCTCTTGAGAACGGCCTTGGCTTCGGCTTCGTCCGGCGTGCGCGTGCCGCCTTCGGCTTGCTCCTCTGGAACCGCCACGGCTTCCGCAAGCGGCATCTTCCACGCCTTGCCTATGAAAGCTGCGGCTTCCGCCGCATCGAAGGCTTCGGTTATGCCGCAGAGCGGCGCGATGCCTTTCGCCATCAGGCCGGACATGTATTCCTCCGGAATGTTCTCTGACAGCGAAGCGACGATGGCGCCCTTGGCCTTGTTGGTTCGCAGCGCGTTTTCAAAGCCTCGAACGGTCGACCACCAGTCGACATCCGAACAGCGATCCTTGCGCGGGAAATCGAGGACAAGGCAGCTGAGCGAAAAGCCGCCGGATACCATGGCGGTGAATGTCTCCGTCAGCGCCGGTTCGTTGTTCCAGATGAATGTATGATAATCGAGCGGGTTGGCGACGGCGACGAACGCCCCGAGCGTGGATTTGACCCGCGCCCGGTGCTCGGACGTCAGTTCTGGAAAGTTGACAGATCGACCCTCGGCACTATCGGCCATGACCGATGCCTCGCCGCCGGAACAGCTCATCGAGCTCAGCGTGTTGCCGTCGAGCGGGCCGTGCACATGCAGAAGCTTCAATGTTTCAAGGAAGGACGCGATCGAGTTGACGCGGGCTATGCCGAGCCGCTTGAGAAACGCGTCCGAGGCCGCGTCTGAGCCTGCCAGCGAGGCTGTGTGCGAGACGGTCGCGGCCCGCGCCTGCGCCGAACGCCCGACTTTCATCGCGACTATCGGCTTGCCGAGTTCGCGGGCACGTTTGGCAAGGAGTTCGAATTTTGGCGCCGACTGGAACGCCTCGATATGGAGGCCGAGCGCTGTAACGCGTTCATCTTCGAGGAGTGCAATCGCCATGTCCGGCAGGCCGGTCTGCGCCTGGTTGCCCGCCGTCATGACATGGGCGATGGGCAGGCCGCGGGTCTGCATCGTCATGTTGATGGCGATGTTGGACGATTGCGTGATGATGGCAACGCCGCGTTCGTCAGCGCCGAGCCGCCGCCCGCCATGCTGGTCGGGCCAGAGCAGGGCGCCATCGCAGTAGTTGATCAGCCCGTAGCAGTTGGGCCCGATGATCGGCATATCGCCAGCCGCTTCGACGAGTTCTTCCTGCAACCTTGCGCCATCCGCATCGTCGGCGCCTGCTTCGAGGAAGCCAGAAGCATAGCAAACGGCAACGCCGGCGCCGGCTTCGCGCAAGTCACGCACGATATCCAGTGTGAGAAAGCGATTGACGCCGACAAAGGCAGCGTCGGGACTTCCGGGCAGATCGGCGACGGAACGGTAGACCTTGAGGCCGCATATTTCGTCATGTTTGGGGTGGACCGGCCATATCTCGCCGGAAAAGCCCATTTTCTGTGATTGCTTGATGACTTCGGCGGCTTGCAGACCGCCGAAGACAGCAATGGTTTTCGGTCGTAGCAGACGATCGAGCTTGTGCGATGCCATCAAATGCTCCGTCACGCGCCATGCGGGCGGAGCAGGGCACGCGAGATGATGTGCCGCTGGATTTCAGATGTGCCTTCCCAGATGCGCTCGACACGCGCATCACGCCAGATGCGTTCCAGCGGCAGGTCGTCCATCAGACCCATGCCGCCGTGGATCTGGATCGCCTCGTCGGCGACAAAGGCAAGCATTTCGGTGGCCTTGAGCTTGGCCATCGCCATGTCCTGATCCGTGACTGTGCCCTGATCGAATTTCCAGCCAGCCTCGAAGGTGAGCAGGTCAGCAGCTTTCAACTCGGTGGCCATATCGGCGAGCTTGAACGAAACGCCCTGGAACTTGCCGATCTGCTGGCCGAATTGCTGGCGTTGTGCCGCATATTGAATGGCGTGGCCCAGCGCCCGTTCAGCGCGGCCGAGGCAGGTTGCCGCCACCTGGAGACGGGTTGCGCCGAGCCAGGTATTGGCAACTTCGAAGCCCTTGTGAACGTCGCCGAGGATCTGCTCCTTTGGCAGGCGGCAATCGTCGAATTCGATGATGGCATTGGTATAGCCGCGATGCGAAACATTGCGATAGCCCTCGCGGATCGTCATGCCGGGATGACCCTTGTCGACGAAGAAGGCTGTGATCTTCTTTTTCTTGCCGCGCGGCGTGTCTTCCTCGCCGGATGCAACGAAGAGAATGACAAAATCTGCTTCGACCGCGTGGCTGATGAAATGCTTGGTGCCGTTGACGACCCAGTCGCCGCCTTTTTCAACGGCGGTCGCCTTCATGCCGCGCAGGTCGGAACCGGCGCCCGGCTCGGTCATCGCCAGGCAATCCGACTTTTCGCCACGGATGCAGGGGAACAGGTACTTTTCCTTCTGTGCATCGGTGCCGGCGAGCAGGATATTGGAAGGACGTCCGACACAAGTCCAGTGCAGCGCGTAGTTGGCGCGGCCAAGTTCCTTTTCGTAAAGCAGCCATGTCACGGTATCGAGACCGGCACCGCCGACTTCTTCCGGCATGTTCGCAGCATAAAGTCCGGCTTCGATCGCCTTCTGCTTCAGTTCGTCGGCAAGTTCCTTGCGCAGGATGCCGGTACGCTCAACCTCCGCTTCGTGCGGATAGAGTTCGTTTTCGACAAAGGCGCGCGTCGTATCGACGATCAGCCTTTGCTCCTCCGAAAGACCGAAATCCATGGCGTTACCCCTTCTTTTTCTTGGGCTTGCTGGTCTTTGCCTTTTCAGCCGCTTTGGATGTCGCGGGTTTCTGTGCGAGCTTGGACAGTCGCTTGGTGTAGTCGTTGTGAAGTGCGCCAGCGCCCCAGCCCTTGCCCTTGTTCTGCTTGGAGAGGGCTTCCATGATGGCCACGAGATTGTCGTCGCGGATGCGCTCCAGCTCGCGTATTGACAGGCCATGCGCCTGTTCGTCGGACTGGTTGGCAATCTTGTCGACCAGTTCCTCATCAAGTTCCGGCACGTCCATCAGTTTGGTCCACGGCCATGACAGGCACGGACCGAACTGCGCGATGAAGTGGCGCATGCCAGCTTCGCCGCCAGCAACGCGGTAGACCTGGAACATGCCCATCTGCGCCCAGCGAATGCCGAACGAATAGCGGATGATGTCGTCGAGCTCTTCGACGGTCGTGATGTCGTCCTTGATCAGCCACAGGGATTCGCGCCAGACGGCTTCGAGCAGGCGATCACCGACGAAGGCTTCGATTTCCTTGCGGATGACCACCGGCTTCATGCCGATCGAAGTGTAGAGTTCTCGTGCCTTTTCGACGGCTTCAGGCGAGGTCTGCTTGCCGCCGACGATTTCAACCAGCGGGAGGAGATAGACGGGATTGTAGGGATGACCGACGACCAGCCGTTCCGGGTGCTTCATCGCCGTCTGCATGTCCGACGGCAGAATGCCCGAAGTCGAAGAGCCGACGATGGCATCGACAGCCGCGTGTTTGTCGATTTCCGCCAATACCTTGTGCTTCAGGTCGATCCGCTCCGGCACGCTTTCCTGGATGAAGTCGGCGCCAGCGACGGCCTGCTCGATCGACTTGGCAAATGTCAGCTTGCCTTCCTTCGGCAAGCCACCCTGCACCATTGTCTTATAGGCGCGGCGTGAATTCTTCATCACCTCGCTGACCTTGCGCTCGGCCTCCGGATCCGGATCGAAGATCGACACGTCAATGCCATTGAGTAGGAGGCGGGCAACCCAGCCCGCACCGATAACACCGCCGCCGATAGCTGCGGCCTTGCGAATACCTGCCATGATTTCTTACCAGCCCTTCGTCAATTTCATGCGCTCGCGGACTTCGTTCGGTCCGAGAATGCGAGCGCCCATGCCTTCCGCGACCTTTACGGCGCGTTCGACCAACGGGCCATTGGTGGCAAGAACGCCCTTGTCGAGCCAGATATTGTCTTCAAGGCCGACGCGGATATTGCCGCCCGCCAGCATCGCCATGGCCGCATAGGGCATCTGGTTACGGCCGATGGAGAAGGCCGAGAAGGTCCAGTTCGACGGGAGGTTGTTCGTCAGCGCGAGCAGCGTGTTGATATCATCCGGGGCACCCCATGGAATGCCCATGCAGAGCTGTACCATGACCGGATCTTCCAGCAATTTCTGGTCGTAGAGCCACTTGGCCAGAAGCAGGTGGCCCGTATCGAAGATTTCAACTTCCGGCCGCACGCCCAGTGCCTTGATCTGCGCCGCCATGGCTTTGAGCATGGCGGGCGTGTTGGTCATGACATAGTCGCCTTCGCCGAAATTCATCGTGCCGCAATCGAGCGTGCAAATCTCCGGGCGCAGCTTTGCCACGTGTTCAAGGCGTTCCGTGGCACCAGCCATATCGGTGCCGTTGGCCGAAGGCGGCATTGGCTGCTCGACGCTGCCAAGCGTAAGATCGCCGCCCATGCCGGCGGTAAGGTTCAGGACCATGTCGACGCCTGACGCCTTGATGTGCTCGACGACCTCGGCGTAGAGCGCGACATCGCGCGAACCCTTGCCGGTCTTGGGGTCACGCACGTGGATGTGCGCGATGGCCGCGCCTGCATTGGCGGCGGCAATACATTCATCGGCGATCTGGCGCGGGGTTACCGGAACCTTGTCGGAACGGCCTGTGGTATCGCCGGCACCGGTCACGGCGCAGGTGATGAATACTTCGCGATTGGGGGTAAGTCCCATAGTAAAGCTCCCATGTTCTTGTTGACCTGATCATGCCCCGATTGCCAAACGATGCTTTGCAATATACGAATAGGAATTGATGAATAGCGAAACATCGCCACTCTTTTTGCCAAGTTCCAAACCGCTGCACGTGACCGTTGTGGTTTTCAGCGGCGCCTCGCTCATGTGCGTGGCTTCAACAATCGACCCGATGCGTGCTGCGAATCGGGTGTCAGGTGCAAACCTGTTCAACTGGCGCATCGTATCACTGGATGGCGAACCGACAATGACTACGTGCGGTCTGCCGATTGCCGTATCTGGTTCATTCGATGCATCAGAAAAAAGCGATATCCTATTGGTTGTTGGCGGTTTTGGCACATCCGACATTGCGCGCACGACCTTCACGGCCAATCTGCGCCGCGCTGTGCACAACTACCAGATGATTGGCGGCATCGAGGCCGGTTCCTGGCTGCTCGGGCGAGCTGGCCTGCTTTCAGGACGCAAGGCGACGACGCATTGGGAGGATATGGAGGAGTTTACCGCCGAGTTTCCCGATGCGGATATCCGGCCAGACCGCTACGTCATCGATGGGCCGGTTTTCACGAGTGGCGGCGCCTCGCCAACCTTCGATCTCATGTTGCATCTTATCCGGTCGCGCTACGGCATGTCTGTCGCGCTCGATGTAGCGAGTGTGTTCATCTATGACGGGACACATGCGTCGAACGATGCGCAGCCGCTGGTTTCGCTGGGACGGCTAGACGATGTGCATCCGAAGCTCGCGGGCGCCATTCGCCTGATGGAGCGCCACATCGAACAGCCGTTGACCATCGGCGCTATTGCCAAGCGCACTGGCCTGAGTGCCCGAAGTCTCGAGAAGATCTTTGCCAAGGCTGTCGGCGAGGGGCCGGGCCGCTACTATCTTCGGTTGCGGCTGAAAGTTGCGCGGCGGTTGATTACCGATACGAAATCGCCGCTGGCAGATATCGCCGCGCGCACGGGTTTTTCATCGGCATCGGCCTTCACCCGAACCTTTCGCAATTTCGAAGGCAAGCCGCCCAGTGCTTTCCGGCCTGTTCATTGAGCGTCGCTTTTGACAAAGCAGCGTCACGGACTTCATGTTTCAACCCGCGATCGAATAGTTGCGCCATCCAGTCAGGAGCCCAGAATGTCAGCCGAAAATTTGCAAGGTCAACTGTACCGGTCCGCGCCGATTGCCATGGAGAAGGAGTGGATCGACTACAATGGCCACCTGAACATGGCATATTACAACGTGGTTTTCGACCGGGGCGGCGATGAGTTCCTCGCCGAATTGGGCTTCGGCCCAAAATACGCCGCCGAACGCAAGCTGACGATCTACACGGCCGAAGTGCATATCTGCTACGTGCAGGAAATTCATCTCGACCATATCGTGACGGTCACCAGCCAGTTGATCGATTTCGATGCCAAGCGTCTGCACACCTATAATGAGATCGTGCACCAGGATGGCTGGGTGGCGGCGACCGCAGAGGTGATGTCGCTGCATGTGGATATGAACGGCCCCAAGGTCGTGCCGTTTCCCGATGACATTTTGCCGACGCTCGACTTCTACAAGCAAGCCCATTCCAAGCTGCCAATACCTGCGCGGGTTGGCCGCTCGATCGGGATCAAGCGGAAGTAGTTCCGCCAAACTGCTCGACCAGCCAGCGCTCGAATTGGCGGATGCGGGTTTCGCCGACGCGCTCCTTGCGGCAGATCATGTACCACGCGCCGGGCTGCGGAACTTTCAGCGGGAACGGGGCCACCAGCCGCCCAGCCTTGATGTCGTCAGCCACGAGAAAGTCCGGTGCGACGGCGAGGCCCTGACCGTCCAGAGCTGATTGCAGGGCGGCGAGATAGGTGTCGAACTTCAACGTTACGGCTTGCGCGGTATCGGCGATGCCCGCCGCCTCGAGCCATGTGCCCCAATCCTCCGGGGAGGTATAAAGCGCGAGGCGCGGCACCTTGCCCAGAGCTTGGGCTTCCGCGCCGCCTTCGATCCTCGCGGCCACTTGAGGGCTGCATACCGGGCACATCTCAGCCTTGACCAGCAGGCGGTAGTGCAGGTTCATTCGCTCCGGCCGGGTGGTGTGGATGATGCCGATGTCGGAGCTATCGATGTTGAGCTCCCAATCGAGCTGGCTGGTGCCGATACGGATGGCGAGATTGGGATTGACCTTGCGGAAGTCCGTCAGCCGCGGGATCAGCCAGCGGATGGCGAAGGTCGCGTAGGTCTCCAATGCGAGATCGTCGGTCGTGCCGATCCGATTGATAAGCGCCGTACCACGCGCGATCTTTTCGAACGCATCTCGCATGTAAGGATAGTAAAGCGTGCCGGCGTCAGTGAGTGACACGCCACGTGGCAGGCGTTCGAACAGCTTGACGCCGAGGATGGCTTCAAGCTCGGCAATGCGGTGGCTGATGGCGGATTGGGTCACGCCGAGTTCCTCTCCAGCAAGCCGGAAACTCAACAGCCGCGCGGATGCTTCGAATGCCCGAAGGGAGCCAAGCGGCGGAATGCGGGGCTTCGACATCATCGCCCGGAAACCCTGTAGTTGGATGCTTGAGAATAATTCATGTCTTTATGAGTAACGATCGCTTGAATGCGGCGCAATGCGGAATCATTCTAAACTGCGGCGCGGTCAAAAATAACAGGGCGTCCGGGAACAATTCTTTCGGAGAATGAGATGGGTGCAGAACAAGCCTTAGCGGAAATTGCGCCGTCTCTGGACAAGATCGATCAACTGATCGCCGGGCACAAAGCCGGTCACGGGCTTGTTCGTGCGTTCTATATGGATCCGGACGTCTATGCGCGGGACATGGAGCGGGTGTTCCGGCGTCATTGGCATTGCGTTGGTCATGCCAGCATCATTCCCAATGCCGGAGATTTCGAACTCTTCAAGATCGACAGCGAGGCGGTGATCGTTTCACGCACCGAAGACGGCGCGATCCATGCCTTTTTGAATGTTTGCCGCCATCGCGGCGCCGAGGTCTGCACCAAGCAGAAAGGGAATGCACGCTTCTTCGTCTGTCCCTATCATGCCTGGACATACACCAATGATGGCAGTCTGCGCGCGGCGCGGCTGATGCCGAAGGATTTCGATCGCAGCGCCCATGGCTTGAAGAAGCTGCACGTAAGGGTGGCCGAGGGACTGATCTTCATCTGCTTTGCCGACGAACCACTGGATTTCTCCATCATCGAACAGTCACTACGGACGACTTGCGGTCAGTATGGCTGGGCGGATGCCAAGGTGGCGCACCGGGAAACCTATCCCGTTGATGCCAACTGGAAGCTTGCCGTCGAAAATTACGTGGAATGCTACCATTGCGGCCCGGCCCATCCGGAATATTCGCAGACGCATGCACTGGAACAGCCTGCCGAGAAGATCGTTGAGCTGAATGCGCGCATGGAACAGCGCACCTGTGCGCTTGGCATCGACATTGCGACGGGCGATCACTGGCAGAGTTCGGCGCATGGCCAGGAAACAATTCATACGTTCCGCTATGCGCTCTATGACGGCGTTTCCAGCGGCAGCGAAGACGGTTCGCCCGTCGGGCCACTGATGGGGCGCTTCTCGGAGTTCGATGGCGGCGTTACCTCGATCCATCTTGGCGGCACGAGCTTCCTCGTGTGCTATCCGGACCATGGCATGATCTATCGGTTCATTCCGAAAAGCGTCGATACGTGCGAGATGGAACTGATCTGGCTGGTGCGCGGCGATGCCGAAGAGGGCAAGGATTACGACCTCGAAAAGCTGACCTGGCTGTGGAAGGTCACGACCGCCGAGGACAAGACGATCATCGAGCATACGGCGCGCGGCGTTCGCTCGCACTATTTCGTGCCGGGACCAATTGCGCCGATGGAATATAATGAACTGCGGTACATCCAGTGGTACCTCGATGAAATCGCACGGCCATAATTGAAAAAGCATGAGACTACAGGGGACTGCATATGTCTGATTTTCCAACGTCGGCGCGCGTCGTCATCATCGGTGGCGGGGCGGTCGGCGTTTCGTCGCTTTATCACCTCGCCAAAGCGGGTTGGACCGATTGCGTTCTGCTCGAAAAGAACGAGCTGACATCGGGATCGACATGGCATGCAGCCGGGAATGTGCCGACGTTTTCCGCCTCATGGTCGGTGATGAACATGCAGCGCTATTCGGCAGAGCTTTACCGCGGGCTGGCTGCCGAAGTCGATTATCCCATGAACTACCATGTCACCGGATCGCTGCGGCTGGCGCATACCAAGGAGCGCATGCGCGAATTCCAGCGGGTGAAGAGCATGGGCCGCTATCAAGGCATGGATATCGATGTGCTGGGGGTCGATGAGATCAACGGTCGCTATCCGTTTATTGCGACGCATGAGCTGGAAGGCGCGCTCTACGATCCCAATGATGGCGATATCGATCCGGCACAATTGACGCAGGCTCTGGCCAAGGGTGCACGTGATCTGGGCGCCAAGATCATCCGCTTTTGCCCTGTAACGGGTGCCAGGCGCGACAATGACGAATGGATCATTTCGACACCGCAGGGCGATATTCGCTGCGAATACGTGGTCAATGCCGCAGGTTATCGCGCGCAGGAAATCGGCAGGATGTTTGGCCGGGACGTGCCGATGATGGTGATGAGCCATCAATATCTGCTGTTTGACGAAATTCCGGAGATCGCCGCCTGGTCGCGCGAACATGGCCAGAAATTGCCCCTGCTGCGCGACGTGGACTCCTCCTATTATCTCCGGCAGGAAAAGAACGGCATGAATCTCGGGCCGTACGAGCGCAATTGCCGGGCGCATTGGGCGACTTCCGACGATCCGATGCCGGACGACTTCTCCTTCCAGCTTTTCCCTGACGATCTGGAGCGGCTCGAATGGTATCTGAACGATGCCATCGCACGCGTTCCGATCCTTGGCACTGCCGGGTTGTCGAAGATCATCAACGGTCCGATCCCTTACGCTCCGGATGGCAACCCGCTGATTGGCCCGATGCCGGGTGTTCCGAATGCCTTCGAGGCCTGTGTCTTCACCTTCGGCATCGCGCAGGCAGGGGGAGCGGGCAAGGTCCTCGCCGAATGGGTGACGGAGGGCGCGACGGAGTGGGATATGTGGTCGTGCGATCCGCGCCGGTTCACTGCTTTCACCGATCCTGACTATTGTGTCGCCAAGGGTGTTGAGGTCTACGGGCACGAATACGCCATCCATTTCCCGCGTCACACATGGCCAGCGGGCCGCAACAAGAAGCTGTCGCCTATCCATGACCGTATCGCCAAGCTCGGTGCGCAGTTCGGTGCCTATAATGGCTGGGAGCGCGCCAACTGGTACGCGCAACCGGGCGACGACACGTCCGAAGAATCCACGCAGACATTCCTGCGCGACGGACCTTGGCAGCAGCGTATTCGCGAAGAATGCCATGCGGTGCGCGACGCAGTCGGTATTCTCGATCTGCCGGGTTTCTCGCGCTTCAAGGTAAGCGGCGAGGGCGCGCGTGCATGGCTGTCGACGTTGATTACAGGCATCGTTCCCAAGCCCGGACGTATCGGACTTGGCTACTTCTCGGATGACAAGGGCCGCGTCGTCACGGAAATGTCCATCATGGCAATCGACGAGGACGTGTTCTTCCTGATCACCGCGGGCGTTGCCGAATGGCATGATCGCGATTGGCTGCTCAACCATTTGCCAAAAGGCAGTGCGATCAGCATCAGTAATGTGACCGAAGACTTCTCGTGCCAGATCGTGACCGGGCCGAAGGCGCGCGATCTCTTCCGCGATATCTGTGATGCCGATCTAGAAAAAACCTGGCTGTCGCATCAGACGACGCAGATTGCCGGCCGCTATTGCCAATTGGTGCGGGTATCGTTTGCCGGGGAACTCGGTTGGGAAGTTCACACCAAGGTGGCCGATACTGCCGCAATCTTCGACGCGGTATGGGAGGCAGGGCAGAAATACGGGATCAAACCGTTCGGCATGTTCGCTCTCGATTCGCTGCGGCTGGAGAAGGGTTACCGCGCGTGGAAGGGCGACCTGTCAACAGACTACACGCCGCTGCAAAGCGGGCTCGAACGCTTCATCAAGTGGGAAAAGCCGGAATTTCTCGGCAAAGCAGCGCTCGAAAATGAAAAGCAGCAGGGTGTGAAGAAACGCTTCGTGACGCTGACGGTTGACGCAGGTGATTGCGATGCGCCTTACATGTCAACGCTTTGGCACGATGGCAATATCGTCGGCGAGACGACGTCGGGCGGTTGGGGCCACCGCATCGACAAATCCATTGCTCTCGGCATGTTGAAGACAGAACTCACTGAACCCGGCACCGAAGTCGAGGTGGAAATCTTTGGCGAGCGCTTCAAGGCGACGGTCCATCCCGATCAACCGCTTTGGGATCCCAAGAACGAAAGAATTCGCGCATGAGCTCTCTACCGGCCAAGGCCCGGGCCGTCATCATTGGTGGCGGCATCTCCGGCTGTTCCGTTGCCTATCATCTTGCCAAGCTCGGCTGGACTGATATCGTTTTGCTTGAGCGCAAACAGCTCACATCTGGCACGACGTGGCATGCTGCGGGGTTGATCGGCCAATTGCGCGCCTCGCAGAATATGACGCGGCTCGCCAAATATTCCGCAGACCTCTACGTCAAGCTCGAGGCCGAGACCGAGGTCGCCACAGGCATGCGTCAGGTGGGCTCCATCACTGTCGCGCTGACCGAGGAACGCAAGCACGAGATCTACCGGCAGGCGTCATTGGCAAGGGCGTTCGATGTCGATGTGCGCGAGATTTCTCCGCGCGAAGTCAAGGAGATGTACCCGCATCTTAACATCGATGATGTGGTTGGCGCGGTGCATTTGCCGCTCGATGGACAGTGCGACCCGGCCAATATCGCCATGGCTCTTGCCAAGGGTGCGCGCCAGCGCGGCGCGAAAATCGTCGAGAACGTCAAGGTCACCGAAGTTCTCAAGAAAAATGGCCGTGTAACCGGCGTGACCTGGGCGCAAGGTGAAGATCACGGCACGATCGAGACCGATGTCGTGATCAATTGCGCCGGGATGTGGGCGCGCGATCTGGCGGGAACGTCGGGTGTGACCGTGCCACTGCATGCTTGCGAGCACTTCTACCTCGTCACGGAGGCTATCGAGGGGCTTGGACGTCTGCCGGTGCTGCGCGTTCCGGACGAATGCGCTTACTACAAGGAAGATGCCGGCAAGATGATGCTCGGCGCTTTCGAACCGGTGGCCAAGCCTTGGGGAATGAACGGTATTTCCGAGGATTTCTGTTTCGACCAGTTGCAGGAAGATTTCGAGCATTTCGAGCCGATCCTTGAAATGGGCGTCAACCGCATGCCGATGCTCGGCACGGCCGGTATCCATACGTTCTTCAACGGTCCTGAAAGCTTTACCCCAGACGACCGCTACTATCTCGGCGAAGCGCCGGAACTCGGCGGCTACTGGGTTGCAGCGGGTTATAATTCCATCGGTATCGTTTCCTCAGGCGGTGCCGGGATGGCGCTGGCGCAATGGATAAACGACGGCGAAGCGCCCTTCGATCTGTGGGAGGTGGATATTCGCCGGGCGCAGCCGTTCCAAAAGAACCGGCGCTACCTGAAGGAGCGGGTCTCGGAGACTCTCGGCCTGCTCTATGCCGATCATTTCCCGTACCGGCAAATGGCAACATCGCGCAATGTCAGGCGCTCGCCCATCCATGAGCATCTGAAGACACGAGGCGCTGTCTTCGGCGAAGTCGCGGGATGGGAACGCGCCAACTGGTTTGCCAAAGAAGGTCAGGAGCGCGAATACCGTTATTCGTGGAAGCGGCAGAACTGGTTCGAAAACCAGCGGGACGAACACCTTGCCGTGCGCAACAATGTCGGCCTGTTCGACATGACGTCCTTCGGCAAGATCCGCGTCGAGGGCCGTGACGCGCTGGCCTTCCTGCAGCGGCTTTGTGCCAATCAGCTGGATGTGGAGCCGGGCCGTATTGTCTACACGCAGATGCTCAACAACCGCGGCGGAATCGAAAGTGACATGACGATCACGCGGCTATCAGACACGGCGTTTTTCGCCGTGGTGCCCGGCGCGACGCTGCAGCGCGACCTTGCCTGGCTGCGCAAACATCTCAAGGATGAGTTCGTGGTCATCACCGACGTAACTTCCGCGGAGTCCGTGCTTTGCGTGATGGGGCCGAAATCACGCGAACTGATCCAGAAGATCAGCCCAAATGATTTCTCGAACGACGCCAATCCGTTTGGTACGGCACGCGAGATCGAAATCGGCATGGGATTGGCGCGAGCGCACCGCGTGACCTATGTCGGCGAACTCGGCTGGGAGCTTTATGTCTCGACGGATCAGACGGCACATGTGTTTGAGGCAATCGAAGAAGCTGGCAAGGACCTCAGCCTGAAACTGTGCGGCCTGCACACGCTAGACTCCTGCCGTATCGAAAAAGCGTTCCGGCATTTCGGCCATGACATCACCGATGAAGATCATGTGCTGGAGGCAGGGCTAGGCTTTGCGGTAAGAGCCGACAAGGGCGATTTCATCGGCCGCGATGCTGTACTGAGGAAGAAGGACACCGGGCTCGATCGCCGTCTCGTGCAATTCCGCCTGAGCGATCCCGAACCGCTGCTCTTTCACAACGAGGCGATTGTCCGCGACGGCAAGATTGTCGGGACTATCACATCCGGCAATTACGGGCATCATCTCGGAGGCGCGATCGGGCTTGGCTATGTGCCGAGCAAGGGCGAGAGCGCCGAACAGGTTTTGGCTTCTGATTACAAGATCGAGATTGCCGGTGTGCGGGTGAAGGCCGAGGCCTCGCTGCGGCCGATGTACGATCCAAAGGCCGAGCGAGTGAGGATGTAGAGTTGGTCACCACCCGGTACCTATCTCTCCGTCATCCTCGGGCTTGACCCGAGGACCCACGGCTGAGGAGCGCTGAAATCAACACTCACACAAATGAATTCCAGCAATTCACGGACTCAATGACGAGCTGCGGTATCTGGATCAAGTCGAGATTGTGACTACTGCTCTTCCTTCTTTGCCATGGGTCCTCGGGTCAAGCCCGAGGATGACGGAGAGGGAAGGTGCCAACGGCGAACTACCATAACCACCAATCTCAGTCTCAATTCATGCTGGTGAGCACCGTATTGAACTGCTCCAGCGCCCAATCGACCTGATCGCGCTTGATGACGAGCGGCGGGGCAATGCGGATCGTATCGCCATGGGTGTCCTTGGCGAGAATGCCGCGCGCCTTGAGCTCGTAGCAGAAACGGTTGGCACCGCCGGCTTCCGGATGGAGTTCGACCGCCAGCATCAGCCCGCGACCGCGTACTTCGCGCACGATATTGCTGCGAATGCCTTTGAGCTCCTGCAGGAAATAGTCGCCTTCGATGCGGGAATTCTCGATCATGTTTTCTTCGGTGAGCACCCGCAGCGCGGCACGGGCAATGGCGCAGGCAAGCGGATTTCCGCCAAAGGTGCTGCCATGCTGTCCGGGCTTGAGCACGCCGAGAACATCGCTGTTGGAAAGGACAGCCGATACCGGGTAAAAGCCGCCGGAGAGTGCCTTGCCGATCAGCGTCACGTCGGCCTCGATGCCCTCGTGTTCTTCGGCAAGGAGAGCGCCGGTGCGGCCAAGTCCGGTCTGGATTTCATCGAGGATAAGGGTCACGTTGTTCTGCGTGCAAAGTTCGCGCACCTTAGTGAAATAGCCTTTCGGCGGAATGATCACGCCGGCCTCGCCCTGGATCGGTTCAACCAGGAAGCCGACCGTGTTGGGTGTGAGCGCCGCCGCGAATGCGTCGATGTCGCCGAAGGGGACAATCCTGAAGCCGGGTGCAAACGGGCCGAAGTTTTCGCGGGCGGTAAGGTCGGTGCTGAAACCGACGATCCCCATCGTGCGGCCGTGGAAGTTATCCGAGCAGACGATGATTTCTGCAGCGTTTTCCGGTACGCCCTTGACCTCATAACCCCATTTGCGCACGGCCTTGATGGCGGTTTCGACAGCTTCTGCGCCGCTGTTCATTGGCAGGATCTTATGCGAGCCGGTGAGGGCGGCGAGTTCTTCGTAGAACAAGGCCAACTGGTCATTGCGAAAGGCGCGGGAAGTGAGCGTCAGCTTGCCTGCCTGTTCCGTCATGGCTTTCAGGATTTTGGGATGGCAATGGCCCTGGTTGACGGCCGAATAGGCTGAGAGGCAGTCAAGGTAGCGATTGCCGTCGATATCCCACACGTACACGCCTTCGCCGCGCTCCAGCACCACATCGAGCGGCTTGTAGTTATGCGCCCCGAGGCGGGATTCCGTCGAGATCAGATCAGCGGCTGTGTGCAGCAAAATATCCTCCTATTGCGTCATACGTTCAGAGCGGCAGCGCTCTGGTCGGTCAAATTGGGTTTGTCGAAAATCTGCCGGCCAAAAATGCTTGCGACGAGGTCAACGAGGAGCAGGGCGCTCTTGCCGCGCTCATCCAGGAACGGGTTGAGCTCAACCACGTCAAGCGAACCGACGACGCCGGAATCGTGCAGCATCTCCATGACGAGATGCGCTTCGCGATAGGTCGCGCCGCCAGGAACGGTGGTTCCGACACCCGGTGCAAAGGACGGATCGACGAAATCCACGTCAAAACTGACATGCAGGATGCCGTTGGCTTTCTGTACACGCTCGATGATGCGGCGCAGCAGTTTGACAACGCCGAACTCATCGATCTGCCGCATATCGATGACATCGATGCCGCGCTCACGCAGAAGCACGCGTTCGGTGCTGTCGATGGAGCGAATGCCGAAGAGATGCAGATTTTCCGGTTTGACGAAACCATGCGGCTCATCGCCGAAGACGCCTTCAAGGCCGGGTTCGCGGCAAAGAAGCGCTGCCGACATGCCGTGCATATTGCCGGATGGCGAGGTGGCGGGCGTATTGAAATCGGAATGGGCGTCGAGCCAAAGCACGAACAATTCGCGGTTGTGCTCTTCGCAATAGCGCGCGATGCCGCCAATCGATCCCATGGACAGGCTGTGATCGCCGCCAAGAATGACCGGGAACGTGCCGTTTGTCATTGCGTCATAGGTCTCGACGGCCAGCATGCGCGACCAGGCAGCGATTTTCTCGATGTAATGCGCAAGACCCTGGACAGGCGGAACAACAGGCAGTGTCTTCGGGAGACGCAAATCACCGCGATCTTCCACCGGGTGGCCAAGGTCTTCGAGCATGTGTATCAGCCCGGCAGTGCGCAGCGCAGCGGGGCCCATCAATGCGCCAAGCCTTCCGGCGCCTTCTTCGATCGGCGCGCCGATGACGGTCAGCTTCTGCTTGTGCGTGTCCTCGAAATTGTTCTGCATGTTCATAAGCAGCTGTCACTCTCGCGTTTGAAGGTTCCGGGATCTAACCAAGATTATCACGTTTCAGCGACGATATTGGCAGTTCGACGCGGTGACAAAAAGACAGCATCCTGATAGAAATGCGCATATTAATGCGCATTTTGCTCAATCAATTTGATCAGATTGGACGACGATGGACGATGTAGACCGCAAATTGCTGTCTTTGCTGCGGGATGATTGCCGGATGCCGGTTTCTTCCATGGCAACGATTCTGGGTATTTCACGCGCAACGGTGCGCACGCGCATCGACAAGCTGACCACAAACGGCACGATCCAGAGCTTCACCGTCAACTTGAAGGCGGGTGCGGGCATTTATGGCGTCCGGGCCGTTGCCATGATCGAGGTGGCGGGGCAGGCGGCAGAAAAGGTGGTTCGGCGACTACAGGGCTTTCCGGAAATCCGCGCGTTGCATACCACGAATGGGCGTTGGGATATCGTTGCCGAAATCGAAGTCGAGACCCTCGAGGCTTTCGACCGGACGTTGCGCGACATTCGCCATATTGACGGAATCACCTCGACGGAGACAAGTATTCTTCTGTCCACCCGTAAGAGCTAGGATACACTGATATATCCGTGGGCGGGGTAGTTGAGGAGGAGTGGTTTGCACATTCGTGAGATTCCATGGCTGGAACCTGTCGAAGCCGCCGAGCGATTGCGGGCGCTCGGGGGACTGAGCTTTCTCGACAGTGCCATGCGTCACGACAGCCTTGGACGCTACTCCTATGTTGCCGCTGATCCATTCGGCAAACTCGTCGTGGAAAAGGGGGTGGCGAGCTGGAATGGCGCCGCCGTTGACCGGCATCCGCTCGAGACAATCTCGCACTATCTCGACCTTTGCCGACTCGATGACCAGCCCGGGCTTCCGCCATTTCAGGGCGGCGCAATCGGCTATTTTTCCTATGAATTCGGGCGGTTGCTGGAGCGCTTGCCGCAGCCGGATGCGCCAACGCAAGGTTCGATGCCGGATGCGGCCTGGTATTTCTACGATGTGGTGCTGGCGTTCGATCATCAGGCCGGAAAAGCCTGGCTTTTGTCATCGGGATTGCCGGAAGCGGACGAGGCTGCCCGGCAAAGGAAAAGTATCGAGCGTTCGGAATTGTTCCTGCGGCTACTGCAAGAGGAGCCGAAACAGGAAGCTTCGAATGTCGGGCAGCAGAGGATAGCGCGGGCGTCCTGGCGATCGAATTTCGAGCGAGAGGCCTATATGCAGTCCGTTGCCAGGGTGGTGGAATATATCCTCGACGGCGATATCTTCCAGGCCAACATCGCGCAGCGTTTTATCGCTGATCTGCCGGAAGGCTTTGCAAAGTGGCAGTTCTACAAAGCACTGCGCCGGCGCAATGCCGCGACTTTTGCCGCCTATCTGGATCACGGCGATATCGTGATTGCGTCAAGCTCTCCGGAGCGGTTTGTCGCGGTGAAAGGCGATCAGGTCGAGACGCGTCCGATCAAGGGCACGATGCCGCGGTCGTCAGATCCCAACGAGAGACAGAGAGTTGGCAGAAATACTTCTCAAATCGGAGAAGGATCGGGCCGAAAACCT
Organism: uncultured Alphaproteobacteria bacterium; assembly: GCA_963777425.1. Taxonomy (GTDB): domain Bacteria; phylum Pseudomonadota; class Alphaproteobacteria; order Rhizobiales; family Rhizobiaceae; genus Phyllobacterium. Next base: position 122,430 of record CAVZQS010000006.1, read on the forward strand.
GATGATCGTCGACTTGATGCGCAACGATCTTTCCCGCGTTTGCCGTCCGCATTCCGTGCTGACACCGGTCCTTTGCGGGCTCGAGACCTATGCGAGCGTCCATCATCTGGTTTCGGCCGTCACAGGGCGGCTGATGGAAGGCAAATCCCTGATGGATCTGATCAGGGCAGCTTTCCCGGGCGGGTCAATCACAGGCGCGCCAAAGCTGCGGGCGATGGAGATCATCACCGAGATCGAGCGCGAGGCGCGGGGCGTCTATTGCGGCTCGATTGGTTTCATTGGATTCAACGGCAATTTCGACAGCAATATCGGAATTCGGACTGTGCTGTTTCAGGGAGGCAAGGCCGTGTTTCAGGCGGGCGGCGGCATCACAGCCCTGTCGGACCCCGCAGCTGAGTATCAGGAAACACTCGACAAGGCAGCACGGATATTCACCGTCTTTGATCAGGGCGACGTGCCATGATTGTGATCATCGATAATTACGATTCCTTTGTCTTCACAGTTGCCCGCTATTTTGCGGAGCTTGGCGTTGAAACGCAGGTGGTGCGCAATGATGCGATTTCATCAATGGAGGTCGAGCGGCTGGAGCCCGAGGCAATCGTGCTGTCGCCCGGCCCGTGTGGACCACGCGAAGCGGGGCAATCCATGAACATCATCGAGTCGTTGAGCGGGAAGATACCAATCCTGGGAATCTGTCTCGGCCACCAGTGCATCGGCGAGGTTTTCGGTGGTGAGGTCGTTCGTGCGAAGGAGCCGATGCATGGCCGCTCATCAGCAATCGATCACGACGGCAGCGGTGTATTTAAAGGCTTGCCGAGCCCGTTTCGGGCCGGGCGCTACCATTCGTTAATCGTTAAATCGATAGAAGACAGCAGCGATTTGCGGGTGACTGCACGCTCCGAAATTGGTGAAGTCATGGGCCTGGCACATGCGAGCCATCCAACCTATGGCGTGCAGTTCCATCCGGAGTCCGTTCTGACAGAATACGGCCACGCCATGCTCGGAAATTTCCTGCGACTGTCACGGCAGTTCAGCAACCGCTAAAATTATCGCGACACATTCCACGCCGCTATTTTCGCCTCTTTGTTCGATATTCCTGTTGGTTGTGCCGGTCATGATCGGTTACACCAACTGGTGACAACGTGCTGCGCCACCCCGCGCGCAAATCAGATGAAATCCGCAAATTAACAGCCAGGAGACTGACCATGCTGCGCAAAACTGATTTCTATATCAACGGCAAGTGGATAGCTCCTGCGGTGGCAAAAGAGCTCGAAGTGATCAATCCGGCCGACGAGCAGGCTTTTGCCGTGATCTCGCTTGGTTCGGCGGCCGATGTGGACAAGGCCGTTTTGGCTGCACGCAAGGCTTTCACCTCGTGGAGCATCACGAGCCGTGAAGAGCGTTTGGCCTGGCTCGAGCGTCTGCTGGCGGTTTACGAAACACGTATCGCTGACATGGCCACCGCGATCTCGTCTGAAATGGGCGCACCGATCAGGATGGCTCTGGACGAGCAGGCGGCATCTGGCACTGCGCATATCAAGGCGTTCATCCGGACCCTCAAGACGTTTGAGTTCGATCGCCGACTGGACGAGCGCAACAAAACGACGCGCATCGCTTATGAGCCTATCGGCGTTTGCGGCTTGATCACGCCCTGGAACTGGCCGATGAATCAGGTGGTCCTGAAAGTCGTTCCGGCAATCGCGGCTGGCTGCACTGTTATTCTCAAGCCGTCGGAAATTGCGCCGATCTCTTCAGTCATCTTTGCTGAAATAGTCGACGCGTCCGGTCTGCCCGCCGGCGTTTTCAATCTGGTCAATGGCGATGGTCCATCGGTCGGTGAAGCGATGTCGCGCCACCCCGGTATCGACATGATGTCGTTCACGGGCTCGACGCGAGCCGGCGTTGCTGTCACCAAGGCGGCTGCTGAAACGGTCAAGCGTGTTTCGCTCGAGCTTGGGGGCAAGTCACCAAACATCGTGTTCGCAGACACTGATTTAGAAGCCGCGATCACACGCGGTGTCTCCCATGTTTTCAACAATACCGGTCAATCCTGCAATGCTCCGACACGTATGCTTGTCGAACGCTCAGTCTACGACAAGGCAACGGAAATTGCTGCTGCTGCGGCAAGGGCCACAAAGGTGGGCGATCCATCGCAGGATGGGGATCATATGGGGCCGCTTGTCTCGGAAATGCAGTTCAACAAGGTGCAGGGCCTAATCGAACAGGGCATCAACGAGGGCGCGCGGCTGGTCGCCGGCGGCACCGGGCGTCCGGAAGGCTTCAACCGCGGCTATTATGTGCGTCCGACGGTCTTCGCAGACGTCAATAATGACATGACGATCGCACGCGAGGAGATTTTTGGCCCCGTCCTCGCAATGATCCCGTTTGACACGGAAGAGGAAGCAGTCGAGATCGCCAACGACACGCCTTATGGCCTTGCAGCCTATATCCAGTCTGGCGATCGCGAGCGAATCAAGCGCGTGTCAAAACAGCTGCGTGCCGGCATGGTCAGGATCAATGGTGCCTCTCATGCGGCCGATGCCCCATTTGGTGGCTACAAGCAGTCCGGTATTGGCCGTGAGGGCGGTCACTGGGGTCTGGAAGACTTTCTTGAAGTGAAGGCCATCAGCGGTTGGGAAGACAGTACTGCCTGAACTGCCTAAAAACGAAAGCAAAGGATGTCGCTGGTTCCATTTCGTCATCCTTTGCTCTAACTGACAATACGTAACGGTTTGTCAGGAAGGCGGGTGCGGACAGAATGGACGAGACAGAAAGGTTACAGGAATCCGCGTCTGACGAGCAGGATGCCGACATCTATGGTGAAGACGGGGCCGTCCGGACATCTTATCTAGCGCGCGTCGGCGCTGCCATTGCGGATCGAGATGTTCTCTATCTGCGATCCCACGTTGGCAAGCTGCATCAGTCGGAGCTTGGTCATGTTCTTGAGGCGCTGCATTCCGACCAGCGCGCCGCACTCGTAGAACTCCTGGGCGATGAATTCGATTTCGCCTCGCTGACCGAGGTTGACGAGGCCGTTCGCCTCGAAATCGTTGACGCAATGCCTAACGAGCAGATCGCGGAGGCAGTCCAGGAACTCGATTCCGACGACGCGGTCTATATTCTTGAAGATCTCGACCAGGAAGACCGCGAAGAAATCCTGGCACAGCTACCCTTTACCGAGCGCGTGCGCCTGCGTCGCTCTCTCGGCTATCCGGAAGAGACTGCTGGGCGGCGTATGCAGACCGAATTCGTGGCGGTCCCGCCATTCTGGACCGTCGGCCAAACGATCGATTACATGCGCGACAATGACGATCTACCGGAGTCATTCTCCCAGATTTTTGTCATAGACCCGATGTTTCGGCTGCTCGGCGCTATCGATCTCGATCGCATCCTTCGTACACGGCGGGATACAAAGATCGAGGAGATCATGCATGAGACGCGTCATGCAATTCCGGCTACCATGGACCAGGAAGAAGCAGCGCAAATCTTTGAGCAGTACGATCTGCTGTCGGCGGCTGTCGTCGACGAGAACGAACGTCTCGTTGGTGTTCTAACTATTGAAAACATCGTCGACGTCATCCAGGAAGAGGCCGAGGAAGACATCATGCGCCTCGGCGGCGTTGGCGACGAAGAACTCTCTGATTCAGTTCTGTCCACGTCGCGGTCGCGTACGCCTTGGCTTGTCATAAACCTGTTTACGGCGTTCCTGTCCGCGTCAGTGATTGGCATTTTCGATGGGACCATCCAGCAGATGGTCGCCCTGGCCGTGTTGATGCCCATTGTTGCTTCCATGGGCGGCAACGCCGGCACGCAGACGATGACGGTCACCGTCCGAGCGCTAGCCACGCGCGACATGGATATCTACAATGCCGGCCGTATCATCCGCCGCGAAGCGTCAGTCGGACTGATCAATGGTGTCATCTTTGCGATTATGATTGGTACGGTTGCAGGCCTATGGTTTGAGAACAGCAACATTGGCGGGATTATTGCCGCCGCTATGATCATCAATATGCTCGCGGCGGCATTGGGTGGAATATTGATTCCCTTGCTACTGCACCGTTTCGGCGCGGATCCCGCCATAGCGTCAGCGGTATTCGTCACAACGGTGACGGACGTAGTCGGATTTTCATCGTTTCTGGGGCTCGCGACCTGGTGGTTTGGCTTTAAGTAACAACAGCTTATTGATGCGGTGAACTGAAGTTCACAACCCAATACAATCGTGCAATTGACTTTTACGTAATTGCGTGGGCAAAACATTCAATCGATATAATGTGGGATTTAAAGCAGTGTCTGTTATGCGCGAATATTATTCAATCACCGAACTGACGCGGGAGTTTGGCGTATCAACGCGCACATTGCGGTTCTACGAAGATGAGGGGCTGATCCACCCCGTACGCCGCGGCCGTACACGCCTGTTTCGGCCATCAGATCGCCATTTGCTGAAGCAGATCCTGCGCGGCAAACGTCTCGGTTTCTCGATCGCCGAAATCCATGAAATCGTCCAGATGTATAACGAGCCGCCCGGCGAAATGGGGCAACTGCATTTGCTGATGAAGCGTGTCGAGGAGAAGCGTGCGGATTTGCGCCAGAAACGCAGGGACATCGAAGAGACCTTGACGGAACTTGACCAGGTGGAGGAAGCCTGCATCGAACGTCTGGCGGAGCTCGGCGTCAATACATAGACCTTATTGCGGCATATTTTCCTGCGTGCAGATGCCAGCGACTTCCTGCATTTGGGGATCATTCTGGTCGCGTCGTCCGGCGAAGACCTCGTCGAAAATGCCCAGTGCTTCGGTCTGACCGATCACACAATCGCAGAAGCTTTGGCAAAACGCCTTGTCGTTGTCACTTTGGCAACTCTGGACGCAGGCCTGGCCAAAGACCTCATGCGGCGTTGCAACCGCGGGCGGAAAAAGCTGTGAAATCAGGAAAACACAGCTGATAAGCACCGGTTGGTGAATGAGGTAAAAAGCAAGGCTGTGTCGTCCGATAAATCGCAACGATCGATCGAGCCACGCCGGCGCAAAGTTACCGGCAAGGTAGTTCAGCATATCGTACTGCTGCATGATCTTGGCGATTGTCATGCCAGCCAGCACAGCACCAAACCATGGAAAGACAGGAACGTAGTCGTTTGATCGGACGATGATTTCCGACAGCCCGAGCCACCAGAAGTTCGGCGCGTCGAACGCCGGCGAGGTCAGATAGTGCGGGGCCAGGATCACCGCGGCTGCGACAATAGCTGTAACCCATGCCGGCAGCCTCAAGAACAGCAACCCCAGAACGCTTGCCACGGCGATCTCGTGGAGAATGCCAAAAAAGACGAAGCTTTCTGGCGTGAAATACCAAGTGGCTAGCGTGATCGCCAGCGCAGCGACAATGATTTGAGCCAGTCGAATGGCAAACGGTCGCCAACGGATCTGGCGCCCGTGCGCCAAGACGAGACTGAAGCCTACCAGGGCCAAAAAAGTCGAAGCTATGATGCGGGCGTAGATTTTCCAGGCGCCGTGGCCCGTCGTTCCCGGTTCCAGATAGCCGAAAAACTCGAAATCCCAGCCCGTGTGATAGGTCGCCATCGCCACTAGGGCGATACCGCGCAGCACGTCCAGTTTGCCGAGGCGAGTCTTTGGAGGGGCGTTCGAAATCTCGGCTTGGCTCATGGATAGAATCTCAATCGATGCGGGCGTAGTGGCAGGCTAGGGGAGTTAGCTTGTAAAATCCATGGCCCGCAGGGAGAGGCGATGGAAGATTTTTTGTACCTATTTCAACGGTTTCTATGAAACAGACATATTATGTCGCTTGATTGACTGCTATCGATGCCACCGCGTCTGAAACTCTCCGTGACGCTCGAATCATGCCCCCGAAGTCAATCAAGTGATCAATCAGGTACGCCATCCTATCTGGATTACCACGGCCAAGCGTCCGAGTGCTCGGGTGTTTGCAATCCTGTTTGGCATCGAATCGATGGCACGTGCGATTATCACGAGCGTCGTGCCGATCCAGACCTACGATCTCCTGCAAAGCGAGCGTAGCGTCAGCATCCTCTACACCTGCATGTCATTGCTCGGTTTGATCTCCACGCTGTCGATCCCGCTTCTGATTGTGCGCATCCCGCGCAGGTGGGTCTATACGGCGGGCGCTGTATCGCTCATGCTCGGTTGCTGCGCCTTTGCGCTGGACACGCTGCCGGGGCAGGCTGCTGGGCTCTTCTTGCGGACATTTGGGGCAGGGACGCTGTCGATTACGCTCAGCCTCTACATCATGGATCACATCAAGAAGGGTGAGTTGGTCCGCGCCGAATCCGTTCGGATGGCCACCGCCACACTTGCATGGACTGGCGGACCGTTCCTCGGCGTTTTCCTCTATACCCGCGTCGGTATGATCGCGCCGTTCCTGCTATCCATCGGCTTCTCGCTGTTGCTGCTGACGCTCTTCTGGTACTTTCGACTAAGCGATAATCCTGCGCTGCAGAAGGGGCCGAGCCGGCCGGCCAACCCGATTGCCAATGTGCGCCGTTTCGTCGTGCAGCCCAGGCTCCGGCTGGCATGGCTGATTGCATTCTCGCGCTCCTGTTATTGGAGCACGTTCTTTGTGTACGGTCCCATTCTGATGGTGGCAACAGGACAGGGAACTCTAGCAGGTGGTCTTCTGGTGTCGCTCGGCAATCTGTTCCTGCTCGGCTCCATTCCTTGGGGAAAAGTGGGTATGGCCAAGGGGTTGACGCACACGATATCCGGCGTGTTCGTGCTGCTTGCCGCAGCGCTGATTGGGGCAGGTCTCGCGGGTGAAGCCTTTCCAATGCTTGCGGCGATCATGCTTCTGGCAGGCGCATTTTTTTGCGTGGCGATCGACACACTCGGTTCCGCAACATTTATCCGAGCTGTTCATCCGCACGAGCGGCCACAGATGACTGCCGTCTACAGAACCTATCTCGACTTTTCCGAAATATTGCCGGCCTTCTTCTATTCGATCATTCTGAGCTTCTTCCAGCTTGGCGCGATCTTCATCGCACTCGCTGGCCTGATGGTCTTCACAGCAGTGTTCGTCTGGCGCTATTTGCCGCGCGGCCTATAGGTCAGATACACTGTTCCGCATTAGCACGTCGCGCGCCGAGGAGAAGAACTGCCGCCGCAGCAGCACGATTGCCACCAATGTCGTCGTGATCATGAATACCACCGGGTGCAGAAACCATCCAAGATAGCCGATGGAGAAGAAAATACCGCGCAATCCACTGTTGAAATGCTGGCCAGCCTGAATGTTGATGCCAGCTGCGCGATTGATGCTGGATTTGACAAGTGGATCCTCCGGTCCTCTGTCGCGCGCCATGGGCACGCCGCCGATGAGAATCGAGCAATAGTTGAAAAGCCGGTATGACCAGGCGAATTTGAAGAAGGCATAGGCAAAGAGCACGAGCAGTCCGAGGATTTTCGTTTCGAATAGCTGTTGCGTCGTTTCACCGAGCAATGGCAGATCATGAAAAAGCGTGAGCACGCGGCCGGAGGAGTTCAGCAGGCCAAAACAGCCACCGATCGCCAGGATTGATGTTGACGCAAAAAAGCCGGTGCCCTGCTGCAGCCCAATCATGATGCTGGTGTCGATCATACGTAACTCGCGAGTCGACATCGTCGTCATCCATTGACGCCGCGCCTGGTTCATCTCGTACGTCAGTGATTTCCTGCCAGCAAAGCCGTTCGCTGTAGTGTGGGAATAGAGGGTCCAGACGATGAAGAAATAGGCGAGTGCCATGATGTCGAGCCAATAGGATATGTTCGGAGCAGCTTCCATTTCTTCTCTCAATCAGACGCAACGTTCGAGTGCGAATGTACGTCAATTCGCAAGGTTCGCAAATCACGTCAACGGCCAAAGAAACACGTTTTCTTTTGACTTTTGTTCTGGCAGACCTATGTCGTAGAAACGCAAGGCAAAGTCGGTGTCGGGCTGCGGCGATTGCCAGCGACGGGCCATTATAAGAAGCAATTTCGCCCAATTGAGGTAACTGGATGTTCCTGTCGGTTTTCGACCTTTATAAAATCGGCATTGGTCCTTCAAGTTCTCACACCATGGGGCCAATGACGGCAGGTGGGCAGTTCCTTGACGAACTCAAGAACGGCCAATGGCCACGGCCCACCGGCGTGAAGGTCGACAGGCTGCGTGTGCATTTGCATGGTTCACTTGCTTTCACGGGCATCGGCCATGCCACTGACCGCGCTGTTATCCTTGGCCTCTGTGGTCTGCTCCCAGCAACTATCGATCCAAACGAGATGGATGCGTTGCTGGAGGCCGTCACGAAGAACAAGCGTCTTTCACCTGAAGGCCATCCTTCCTACCGCTTCGATCCTGCAACCGATCTCATCATGGATCGGCGGACACCATTGCCTGGACATGCCAATGGCATGGCTTTCGAAGCCTATGATGTCGACGATCGACTTCTGTTGCGGCGCATCTTCTACTCCATCGGCGGCGGCTTCGTCGTGACGGAGGAGGAACTGGAGTCTGCGAAGACCCGTACAGCACCCAAGGCGGAGCCACCCGTTCCATTTCCCTTCACCAATGCGGCCCAAATGATGCACATGGCCAAGGAGAGTGGCCTCTCAATCGCCGAGATGAAGCGGCGCAATGAAGAAGTGTTCATGAGCCGCGACGAGTTGAATGCTGGACTCGATCGTATCTGGTCCGCCATGCGTTCGTGCATTGATCGGGGCCTGGAGCAGGAAGGGATCATGCCTGGCGGACTCAAGGTCAAACGCCGGGCACGCTATCTGCATGATCGGCTCCAGGAAGAATGGCGGCAGAACCGCATCAACCCGTTGCTCGCCAATGATTGGCTATCTGTCTATGCGATGGCGGTTAACGAGGAGAACGCCGCTGGTGGTCGCGTCGTAACCGCGCCAACCAATGGGGCAGCAGGCGTCGTCCCGGCAGTGTTGCGCTATTATCTGCATTTCCATGACGATGCGGATCAGGACGGCATTCGTGATTTTCTGCTGACCTCTGCGGCGATTGGTGGCGTCATCAAGCACAACGCTTCAATTTCGGGCGCGGAAGTGGGTTGCCAGGGCGAAGTTGGCTCCGCATCAGCAATGGCCGCTGCCGGACTTGCTGCAGTCCTCGGCGGAACACCCGAACAGATCGAAAATGCCGCCGAAATTGCCCTTGAACACCATCTCGGCATGACATGCGACCCGGTTGCGGGTTTGGTGCAGGTTCCCTGTATCGAGCGGAACGCGCTCGGCGCTGTGAAGGCGGTGACAGCCGCATCGCTGGCCGTCAAAGGCGACGGCACGCATTTCGTGCCGCTTGACGCATGTATTGAAACTATGCGGCAGACGGGTGTCGACATGAACGAGCGCTATAAGGAGACCAGTCTTGGTGGCCTGGCCGTCAACGTGGTCGAGTGCTGAAAGCATTCGATAATTCTGCGCAAATACCGGCACATTGACGAAAACAGTTTCAAGAAATCAAATACAGTCAAAGCCAAAAAAGCTGCCATAGTTTCCTTCCCGCCTGATCAGCAAAATCTGGTTGGGCTGCATAAAGGTATTGGGAGGACACTACCTTGGCATCAAACTCAATTGGGAATTCGTCACATCAACGACCAGAAGACGTAAATCTTGGTATAGGGGCCAACCTGGCCTACGGTCTGCAGCATGTTCTGACGATGTACGGCGGGATCATTGCTGTCCCGCTCATTCTTGGCCAGGCCGCTGGCCTGTCGTCCAGCGAAATCGGCCTGTTGATTACCGCGTCACTCTTCGCTGGCGGCCTGGCCACGATACTCCAGACTATGGGCCTGCCTTTCTTTGGTTGTCGCCTGCCTCTGGTTCAGGGTGTATCATTTTCCGGCGTCGCGACAATGGTTGCGATCGTTGGCAATGGAGGGATGGAGGCCGTATTGGGCGCCGTCATGGCTGCTTCGCTGATCGGCCTGTTGATCACACCACTTTTCTCCAGAATTACCAAATTCTTCCCGCCCCTGGTTACCGGCATCGTGATCACCACCATTGGGCTTACCCTGATGCCTGTTGCAGCGCGTTGGGCGATGGGCGGAAACAGCAATGCCCCGGATTTTGGTAGCATGGCCAACATTGAGCTTGCGGCACTGACGCTTGTTATCGTTTTGTTGTTGAGCAAAGTCGGGAGTGCATCGATCTCAAGGCTTTCGATTCTGTTGGCGATGATCATCGGAACCGCTATCGCTTACTGTCTCGGAATGACCGATTTTTCCAAGGTTAGTGAAGGCCCGTTTCTTGCATTCCCGACTGTATTCCATTTTGGCTATCCGACGTTTCAGATCGCAGCCATCATTTCGATGTTCATCGTCATAATGGTCACACTGGTGGAAACGTCAGCCGACATTCTTGCCGTGGGGGAGATTATCGAGACCAAGGTTGATTCAAGACGCCTTGGTGACGGGCTTCGTGCCGACATGCTTTCAAGTCTGATCGCACCGGTATTTGGCTCATTCACGCAAAGTGCCTTTGCACAGAACGTTGGCCTGGTCGCAGTAACGGGTGTCAAAAGCCGTTATGTCGTCGCAACCGGCGGTCTGTTTCTGGTGACGCTCGGACTGCTGCCTGTCATGGGCAGGGTGGTCGCTGCGGTTCCTGCATCGGTCCTGGGTGGCGCTGGCATCGTTCTGTTCGGAACGGTTGCGGCAAGTGGCATCCGCACGTTGTCGAAGGTGGATTATCGCAACAACATGAACCTGATCATCGTTGCTACCTCTATCGGTTTCGGCATGATCCCGATTGCGTCTCCCACCTTCTACGACCACTTCCCGACCTGGTTTGCCACCATTTTCCACTCCGGCATCAGTTCGGCTGCGATCATGGCAATTGCGCTGAACCTTGTGTTCAACCACCTGACAGCGGGCAACTCGGATCAACAATCTGTCTTCGTGGCCGGTACTGAACGTACGTTGCGCTATCAGGACATCGCCTTGCTGCACGACGGGGATTATTTCCTCAACGGCAAACTATACGACAAGAATGGTATCGAGGTACCGGTTGTTGCACCAGAGTCGCATGGCTCGACAGTACTGGGCCACGCACGAACAACCGGGATTGCCGTCACAGCAGCCAGCCATCCCGGTTAAGAAGCAACGGATAACGCCGCACTGTGGAGAAATGGCGGGTTGTGGTTGACGCCACAACCCGAAGGCGTAAATGGTTTTAGCCATGGCTCTCCATCTGGTAAAATTGTGCGTTGGCTGTACGGCGATCGAGGATCTTGCCGCATGGATCGATTTCCGGCTCGAAGAGCGCCGAAGCGCTGGATTATCTCCTGAACAGTTCCATACGACCCGAATGGTGCCGAAACGGATCGAGGAGCTGCTTGATGGCGGATCTCTTTACTGGGTTATCAAGGGCAATATCCAGTGCCGCCAGCGACTTACGGACATCAGGACCTTTACCGACGATCAGGGTATTTCGCGCTGTCACCTGGTTTTGGAGCCACGGATCATTCCGACTGAATGGCAGCCACGGCGGGCATTTCAGGGCTGGCGCTATTTGACCAGCGACGACGCGCCGATCGACGAGGGGCAGGGCAAGGCTGGTCGAGCCAAACTGCCACCGGAGTTGCGCAACGAATTGGCTTCGTTGGGGTTGCTCTAGATCCTCAGGAGATCCGCAGCCTGATCGCTCTCACCCCATTGCGGCTGTCAGATCTGATCCGCAACCGAACGGGTGGCATGGCTGCGCGGCGCGTTCTTGCGGCCTGGCAGAGCAGTACATTCACAAGATCCATCGTCTTGAACGCAGCATTTCCGTGGCGGAGATCAGCAAGCCGCAACGCCGCCTGCTGCAAAGCCTGAATGCCTCCAAAGATTGTCCTGGTTTCCTTGCCGGTCAGGCCGACAGGGTGATGTATTTCCGTAGTGATCGACATTCGCAAAACCCTCTACACTATACAATCTGGGTCTTTCGGATCATGTGCATTACGATTGCGGTGCAATCGCAAAGCAGTTGAAGTTCTGGCGCTTGAGCGCAACGCATGCATTGTTTGCTGCCTTGGCGGAGCCGATGCCTGCGAAACGTGCGCGATGATACGTGGTCGAACCTTTTTGGAATTTTTCCGTATAGGGTGACAGCGAGGCGACAGGGCCGCCTACTTGAGCAGCCGCTTTGGCCAGCATTGCCTTGGCTTCTTCAGGACTGCCGACAGAAGCAATTTGCACCATCCAACCACCAGGCGGCGCTGAAGCGGTTGTCACAGGATCGACTGCGGTTTCGGCCGTATCACCTTCGGCCACGTCGAGTTTTGGTGAAGGTGTAGGTACAGCCAGAACCTGGGCAGCCGGTGAGGGCGCTGGTGCGGATTCAGCGTACGCAGTGACAACGTCAGTTGTTTGCGGCACAACAGCTTCACGCTGAACTGGAACGGGGGCGTCATTGCTGTCCGGCAGCTCAAGCGCCGCCACGTTGACCTTGCTGTTCTTTCGTGACGCAATCAGATTGCCGCCGTCACGCCGTGAGGCCGCCGGAAGATATTGTTCAATGAGCCTGGCCATTTGAGCGTCCCGTGCACCGCCGCTCGATCCGCCCATGACGACTGCCACCAGCTTCTTGCCATCCACATTGACCGAGCTCACGAGATTGAAACCGGAAGCACGAGTATAACCCGTCTTGATACCGTCAACGCCGCGCACCTTGCCCAGTAGGCGGTTGTGGCCAACGATGCGACGACCGCGATAGCTGAAGCTGCGTGTCGAGAAATAATCATAGTACTGGGGGAAATGTTCGCGAAGCGCGATGCCGAGCAGCGCCAGATCACGTGCGGAGGACCGCTGCTGCGGATCCGGCAATCCATTTGCATTGCGGAAGGTCGTGTTGCGCATACCGAGCTGGCGCGCCTTGTTGGTCATCATTACGGCAAAACGCTGTTCCGAACCGCCAAGGTATTCGCCAATGGCGGTGGCGGAATCGTTGGCCGATTTGGTGATCAAGGACAGGATCGCGGCTTCAGCGCTGATCGACTGTCCAGGACGAAACCCGACCTTCGTCGGAGGCTGGCTTGCCGCATAGACGGAGACCGGAATGGGCGTGGATTTTGAAACTTTACCCGCGGCCATGGCATCGAACAGCATGTAAAGCGTCATCATTTTCGTCAGGGATGCAGGGTAACGCTGAGCGTCCGCGTTCGACGAATAGAGCGTCTTGCCAGTATTGGCATCTACCACGATCGCAGCGGCTTTTGCGTTCGCCACCGCCTCGCTCGTACCGGAGAGGCTTATCCCCGAAACGATCGCCAGCGCAAGGAATGCATGAGCCAATTTTTGTACGAGTTTAGAACCTTGGCGGCCTTGGTAATGCACAATCAACACCTGCTCGAATATGCGCGTAGAGTTTTTTTCTGACGTAAGTGATGCATCAGGACGAATGCAGGAACATTAGCGGCAACAGCGTTACCAAACCCTTTATGGTAACCGGAGCGTTCATGATTTCCGGGGTGTTTTGTTTAATATTTATATAATTGCTGCACTGCACAATAAATTTGACTTTTTGTGCGACGCACACTAAATGAACGTCGACCCAGAATTCAACCTGTGAAGGATCCATAATGGCAACTCCATTCGAAACCCTGAATGATTCCAGCAAGGAATTCGTCAACAGTGCAATCAAGAGCGTTTCAGCCCTTTCTCAGGGATTGCAAACTATTGCTAACGAGGCTGCTGACTACTCGAAGAAGTCGTTCGAAGATGGCACAGCCCTGATCGAGAAGCTCGCTTCAACGTAAGTCGCCAGAACAGGCATTCGAGACACACAGCGCTTTTTCGAAGAAGGCATACGAGACATTCGTTGCTCAGGCCGCCAAATTTGGCGAGCTTTACGCAGACCTGGCCAAAGAGGCATATAAGCCCTATGAAGCCGTGGTAGCGAAGGTTGCCAAGTAAGGGCAACGCTTCTCTGAGTTCATTCCAAAGTCCGGTTGCCCCCGCAACCGGACTTTTTTTATTTCGTGGTGCCAATTCTGACTGTGCAACCGCAACTTGATATTGCAAGCTTCAGGAGAGGGCTTAAAATTGGGTTGTTGCGACCTACATAGAATGCAGTGAGCGACACATAACTATCAGGATGCGGGTATCGGATGAGATGAAGCGGTTGTCACCCATCATGCAAGACGAGGACAAGGGTAACGGCAACGGTCCCGGCCGGGGAACAGCCGTCATTACCCGGACGAAACCCAAACTCAAAAAACCCAGCCTTTATCGCGTGTTGCTTCTCAATGACGATTACACTCCCATGGAATTCGTCATTCATGTTCTGGAACGGTTTTTCCAGAAGAACAGAGAAGACGCTACACGCATAATGCTTCATGTGCATAATCATGGAGTAGGAGAATGTGGTGTCTTTACCTATGAGGTCGCGGAGTCCAAGATGACACAAGTCATGGACTATGCGCGGCAAAACCAACATCCGCTGCAATGCGTGATGGAGAAAAAGTGAGGTTTCATGCCATCTTTCTCACCTAGTCTGGAGCGGGCCCTCCATCAGGCGCTGACCATCGCGAACGAGCATCATCATGAGTATGCAACGCTGGAGCACTTGCTCCTCGCCCTCATCGATGATCAGGACGCGAGTAGTGTCATGCGCGCCTGCAACGTCGACCTCGCTCAGTTGACGCGCACGGTGACCGACTACGTCGATCATGAACTGGACAACCTCGTTACGGGTTATGACGAGGATTCGAAGCCGACAGCGGCTTTTCAGCGCGTCATTCAGCGTGCAGTTATTCACGTGCAATCCTCCAATCGTGAGGAAGTCACCGGCGCAAATGTCCTCGTTGCAATTTTCGCCGAACGGGAAAGCCATGCGGCGTTCTTCCTGCAGGAACAGCAGATGACCCGCTATGACGCGGTCAATTATATTTCTCACGGCATATCGAAGCGCCCGGGCGCTTCCGAACCGCGTACGCCGCTCGGAACCGAGAGCAACAGCGAAGACAATCATGTGTCGGAGTTTGATGAAGGCGCCAAGAAGAAGCAGGATGCGTTGACCGCCTATTGCAACAACCTCAATGAGCGTGCAAAGGCCGGTAAGATTGATCCGCTAATCGGGCGCGATCAGGAGATCAACCGTACGATTCAGATCTTGTGCCGCCGCTCCAAGAACAATCCGCTTTATGTCGGTGATCCGGGCGTCGGCAAGACTGCAATCGCCGAAGGACTCGCCAAGCGCATCGTTGAAGGCAAGGTTCCCAATGTCCTGCACGATGCAACGGTGTTCTCCCTGGATATGGGAACATTGCTCGCCGGAACTCGCTATCGTGGTGACTTCGAGGAGCGCCTGAAGCAGGTCATCAAGGAACTGGAAGAGTATCCGGGTGCGATCCTGTTCATCGATGAAATCCATACGATCATCGGCGCCGGCGCCACTTCCGGTGGTGCAATGGATGCATCCAACCTCCTGAAGCCCGCTCTGTCTTCAGGGTCGATTCGTTGCATTGGTTCAACAACTTACAAGGAGTTTCGGCAGTTCTTCGAGAAGGACAGGGCACTTGTGCGCCGGTTCCAGAAGATCGATGTGAACGAACCGTCAATCCCCGATGCGATTGAGATCATGAAAGGGTTGCGGCCGTATTTCGAGGATTTCCACAAGGTGAAGTACACCGTGGAGGCAATCAAATCGGCCGTGGAACTTTCTGCGCGCTACATCAATGACCGCAAGCTCCCGGACAAGGCAATCGACGTGATTGACGAGACGGGTGCCAGCCAGATGCTCTTGCCTGAAGGCAAGCGCAAGAAGTCGATTGGTGTGAAGGAAATCGAGGCAACGATCGCCACGATGGCTCGGATTCCGCCAAAGACCGTTTCGAAGGACGACGAAGCTGTTCTTTCCAATCTGGAAGCGGAACTGAAGCGTGTTGTTTACGGTCAGGACCTCGCAATCGAAGCGCTGTCGTCGTCGATCAAGCTGGCGCGTGCCGGATTGCGCGAACCGGAGAAGCCGATCGGCTCCTACCTGTTCTCCGGCCCGACCGGCGTCGGCAAGACCGAGGTCGCCAAGCAATTGGCAGCGTCGCTCGGCGTGGAACTCCTGCGTTTCGACATGTCGGAATATATGGAGCGTCACACGGTTTCGCGGCTGCTCGGTGCACCTCCCGGCTATGTCGGCTTCGATCAGGGCGGTCTTCTGACCGATGGCGTCGACCAGCATCCGCATTGCGTGCTGCTGCTCGATGAAATCGAGAAGGCACATCCTGATCTGTTCAATATCCTGTTGCAGGTCATGGATCATGGCAAGCTGACTGATCACAACGGCAAGCAAATCGACTTCCGTAATGTGATCCTGATCATGACGACCAATGCCGGCGCTTCCGATATGGCAAGAGCAGCGATTGGTTTCGGTTCATCCCGTCGCGAAGGCGACGACATGGAAGCGATAAACAGGCTGTTCACGCCGGAGTTCCGCAATCGTCTCGATGCGATCATTCCGTTCGGTGCGCTACCCGTTCCGGTGATCCATCAGGTCGTGCAGAAGTTTGTCATCCAGCTTGAGGCACAGCTTGCCGATCGTGGCGTGACATTCGATCTGCAGCAGGATGCGATCGCCTGGCTTGGCCGAGAAGGGCTATGACGACCGGATGGGCGCCCGCCCGCTCGGCCGCGTCATTCAGGAACACATCAAGAAGCCGCTGGCCGATGAGGTTCTGTTCGGCAAGTTGAAGAAGGGCGGTACGGTTCGCGTTTCCGTTGCAGCGAAGCCTGATGGATCTCGAGGGTCTCGTTCTCGACTACGTCGCCGATGAAGTGGTGGTGAAGCCAAAGAAGGAAATTCCGGTCGAAAAGAAACCGGTTGCCAGGAAAAAGCCGGCGCCGAAGAAGCCTGTGCTTGAAAAGGCTGGTGCCGACTCAGTGGTTAGCGGGCAAGTCTACTCCGCTTTCACGCAAGGCGTCCGTGCCGAAGGTACCACGCAAGAAGTAGACAAAAGGCCGCCTTCGGGCGGCCTTTTTCTTGCTGGCGCAGCGCTCTTCCGTTTATCGCTGGAATTATGGCTGATTCCGAATTTCCTTCCCCACAGTCGGATGCTGAAGACCTAAGAACCCGGATCTCGTGGTTCCTTTCCGGCGCGTCGATGATTTTCAGCATTCCCGGCCTTGATACTCATGACAGCGCATGTCGGGTTTGCCGGGTTTGCCAGTGAAAACGGCGTGTCGTCTCCTCCAGGCAACCTTCATGGTCGCAACCATCTGGGCACTTCCGGCAAATATCGTGCTCATCGGGTCGATATCCGGTGGTTATTCCCTGGCCGGGGCGGCTATTGCCGTTGCGTTGTCGTCCATTCGCCTCATGCCGATGGTCGCAGCATTCGTGCCTGAAATGCGTGGGCCAAAGACGCGGAAATTCACGTTGCTGTTCTTGTCGCACTTCATCGCCGTTACGGCGTGGGTTATCGGGATGGAGCGGTTCCAGCATATTCCCCGCAACATGCGGACGGCTATTTTGCCGGATTAGGTATTACGTTGACCATGCGCCAATACGCTGGTCGTTGCCATTGTCTACTATCCTGTCGACGGATTTTCCACCGATCGTGTTTGCGGCATTGTTTTTCCTGACGCCAATGTACTTTCTGGCCTCGCTATGGGGCTCGGCACGGGATCGTTCGATTCACGTGGCCATGGTTTCGGGATTGCTGCTTTTTCCGCTGATTCACTATCTCGCACCGGCCTACGATCTTCTGCTTGACCGGATTGGCGGGCGGCGCTGGTGACGCTGGTGTATGTGCGCTGGCAGCAGGCGAGGCAGCATCTCATGACCTGGCAAAGCCTATCCGACTGGTGGTGGCCCTATCTTTTCATCTTACTGGCGGGATGGTTGCCGACCGACATCTGGCGTTTTCTCGGTGTGCTGATTGGCGGGCGGGTGCGGGAAGATTCCGAGGCGCTGATTATCGTGCGGGCCGTGGCGACTTCGCTTGTGGCAGGTGTCATCGCACAGCTCATCCTTTATCCAAGCGGATCGCTAGCCCAGTCATCCGTGTTGCTGCGCGTCGCCGCTGCTGCCGCCGGCGTTCTTGGCATATCTGTATCTTGGACGCCGCGTCATCGTCAGTGTCATCGTTGCTGAGATCATTCTGATCGCAGGATTGAAGTTCCCTGAGCGCGAATGCTTCTGGATTCAAGGATCGTTAAGCGCGGCTGGTTATCTTCAAGCCGAAATAGGGGTTTGAACGATGGTCCTCCTGCATCCGGCGGAAAAAATTTGCGCCGCTGTTATCGTGGCACTGTTCTCTGCTGGATTGCAATTCTCATCCCGATCCGGGGTGTCAGCGTCGATTGGCTCAATTATGCGCTGATGTGCGCTATCGGATTTGGCGCGGTGACCGCTGGCCAGTTCTATCGCGTTCGGACGCCAGGAAGAGAAGATCGCACTCGCGACAACCGCGGCGGGAATGTTTGTGCTTTTCACGATTGCCGGTTCGATCTTCAACTATCTGCTCTTGCCAGTTGGTGCTCGCCGTATTGATCCTTTCCTGATTGAACTCGATGCCATTGTCGGATTCTCGTGGACAGAAGCGGTCAGTTATGTCGCTTCAATGCCGTCACTCGCCAACGTGTTGCGGTTCATCTACATGAGTTCATTGCCGCAACTCATCATCATCATACTCATCCTTGGGTTTTCGGGTCGGCGGGAGCGTTTGCACCAGTTTCTTTTGACCGGAATTTTTGGAGCTCTGACGGCAGTCGCCATATGGGCGGTCTTTCCGAGCTCCGGTCCTTCGGCTTTTGAAGTGCTCCCTTCTGAACTTTCAAATTCATTTGTCGTTGGATCGGCGTACGGCGTCGAACTCAATCGCCTTGCAATCGAAGGACCATCCTTCCTTTCACCGAAAGATGCCCTTGGGCTTATTGCTTTTCCGTCATTTCACACGGTCATGGCATGTATGGCGGTTTGGTTCATGAGTGGAAACAAGGCTTTTCCATTCTTTCTTCTCGTGAACATATTGATGCTGCCCGCCATTCTTGTGCATGGCGGCCATCATCTAGTAGATATTTTGGGCGGGTTTGCTGTTTTCGGCTTGGCCTTGCTGGGCATCACGCGCTGTCATGGCTGCGAGCGAGCGCCGGAAACAACGCGACGCAACCCTCGGTTTCTTCAATTAGAAGCTCGGAGAGCGCCTGCCTGATCTTTTCGGCATTCGCTGCGAGCACGGCCTGATCTTCCATCTGGCCCGTATGCGGCCTGAGACTGACGCCTTCAAAGCGTGGAATAACGTGGAAGTGCAGATGGAATACTGTCTGCCCGGAGGCTGGCTCGTTGAACTGCATGACCGTCACGCCATCGGCATCGAAGGCTTGCTTTACGGCCCGTGCCAACTTCTGCGTCGTAGCGATGACCGCTGCAAGATTCTGCCGGCTCTGCATCGAGGATGTTCCGATATGAAGATTTGGTGATGACAAGGCAATGGCCTTTGCCCTGGGGCATTACATCCATGAAGGCATAGGTTTCGGCATCTTCATAAAGCTTGTGAGAGGGGATCTCTCCGCGCAGAATCTTTGCGAACACATTATTGTCGTCATAGGCTTCGGTCATATCGCACCTGTCAATTCGGGAAACTGGGCCCGATGTTTGCCACGGCTGGCAATGCAGTCAAGCTTGTGACGTGCGAAAGCATTCAATGTTCCGATTTTTTGAACGGGGCATGATGGTTCAAGACCTCGCTCATCAGCGCCACGTCGGTACGTTCGTGCTTCAGAAAATTATTGATCGCGCGACGCAGGCCCTCATGGGCGATGTAATGGACCGAATTGGTCGTCACCGGCATGTAGCCCCGTGCGAGTTTGTGTTCGCCTTGGGCGCCGGCCTCGACAACCCGCAGCTTTCTTTCAATAGCGAAGTCGATCGCCTGATGATAGCAGACTTCGAAATGCAGAAAGCGGTGATCCTCGATGCAGCCCCAGTGCCTGCCAAAAAGGCGGTCCGATCCAATAAAGTTGATGGCGCCTGCAATGTAGCGTCCGCCACGCCGCGCCATCACCAGCATGATGTCGCCCGGCATGCGTTGCGCCGATCAGGCGTGTAAAACTGGCGATTGAGATATGGCCGGCCCCATTTGCGGCTGCCGGTGTCCATATAGAACGCAAAGAAATCGTCCCAGATCTCTGTCGTGATCTGATCTGCCAGTCAGACGATCGATCGTAATGCTCATCTGGCAACGCTTCCCGCCGTTCGCGCTTCAGCGCTTTTCGCTTTCGCGAAGCGAGTGTCTCAAGGAACTCGTCATAGCTGGCAGTAACTGTCGTTGATGAAATGAAACTGCTGGTCGATCCGATGCAAAAATCCGGCATCGATGAAGGCCGAGAGATCGTTGTCGTCGACGAAGGTCGAGTGAGCTGATGAAATTCCGAGTTGATTGGTCAGTTGCCGTAATCCGTTGGCAAGCGCAATTCTTGCGGCACTGCCGTTCCAGTTGCGGTTGACCAGCAGACGCGGACCCGTTGCTGGGGTGAATGGAATGCTGGCCTGAAGCTTTGGGTAATAGCGTCCGCCTGCACGCTCGAATGCGTCGGCCCAGCCATGATCAAAGACGTACTCGCCGTGGCTGTGGCTCTTCAGATAGCAAGGTATGGCGCCAATCAGGGCACCACTATCATCTTCCAACCGCAAAAATTGCGGAAGCCAGCCCGCCTTGCGAGCGACGCAGCCAGAGTCTTCGAGCGATGACAGGAACGCATGCGACAGGAACGGATTGTAATCGGGTGTATGGCGCGACGTTCCGCAAAGGAGCGACCATTCTTCTTGCGTGAATGCACCAACGCCATCGCAAACACGCAAGGTGAAATCGCCTCGATCAGCATTCTGCATCGTTGAAAATGGCTTCCTGACTCTTGCGGCCGGATGGTGACCGGCCGCGCAACCTATCATGTAAGCTAGGCATTCCACTTCGCGTTACAAGAGGCAGTGTAGGACGGCCGAAACTTCAGGCAGCTCTCGGATCAAATCCTTCGAACGTGATCTGGTCGACGAGCCTGTCACTGATCATCTTGTCGTCGAAACTCCGAACGGTCCAGGAGATGACCGGCAAGCCAAGCTTGCCGCGCACGAATTCGATGAAACGGTTCTCGAGATGATGAACATTATAGGATACAAAATCGATCCCGTGGGCCAACATGGCGAAGTGCGCCTCCAGATCCGCGTCGCGGAGGCCCTCGGCAGTCAAACCGGCAGGTATGCCGGGCGCATCCTTGCCGAACAGGCGGATCAGGTGGTGATCGAAGGACATGATTGCGGCTTGGCCACCATAGCCGGCAAGGTCATTGGCGACAGTCTTCACCAGTCCGTCATCCCGTCCTGGGATTCCCTTCAGCTCAATGACGATGGGAACGCGTCCGCCAATCAATCTCAAGGTTTCGGCCAAAGTCGGCACGTGGTCGCTCGTGCCGCCGACGCGCAACGTTGCCGCTTGGGCTGCAGTCAACTCATCGATGCTGCCCGCCCGGCTAGTCAGGCGCTCCAGCTTTTCGTCATGAAAGACCACTACCTTGCCGTCTGCAGAGAGATGCACGTCGCATTCGATGGCAAAGCCCGCATTCGCCGCTGCGTCAAAGGCGGAAAGAGTGTTCTCCCAGCGTAGCCTGTTGAGATCGTGCAAACCGCGATGCGCGATTGGAGCGTTCGTCAACCAGTCAATTGACGTCATAATCAGCGGACCTCGATGATTGCTTCGATTTCGACCGGCGCGTTCAGGGGCAGGGCGGCAGTACCAACGGCCGAACGTGCATGACGGCCCGTTTCACCCAGCACGGCCACCAGCAGATCCGAGGCACCATTGGCGACAAGATGCTGCTCTGTAAAATCCGGTGTCGACGCGACGAAGACTGAGATCTTCACGATGCGTGCAATCTTCTCGAGATCCCCAAGGGCGGCCTTCGCCTGCGCCAGAATATTGACCGCGCATGCTTTCGCGGCTTCCTGGCCTTGCGCGACGTTCAGCCCAGCGCCCAAGAGCCCGGTATGGACGAGTTTGCCTCCAGCCAAGGGTAATTGACCTGACGTCAAGAGCAACGACCCGGTCTGGGCGAACGGTACATAATTTGCTGCCGGGGCCGCGGCGACCGGGAGCGTGATACCGAGTTCCTGAAGGCGTGTTTCAATGACTCTGCTCATGGGATCTGTTTCCTTGTGTTTTCGGAATCGTACGCGATTGTGAAGGAAGTTGCGATTTTTGCCTCGCTTCCGCCAAGAGTTTTTTTAATATGCGCATTCGAATGTTGGAGAATCTTGTCAATGCGCGTTTTACCTGTCCTCATTTTCACGCTCGGCACTTTGGGTTTTGCCGGTTCAACAATGGCGTACGCCGCCGGCACCGCAACCCTTGTTCCGCACCGAGCGATATACGATCTGAAACTGGACAGTGCGCAGGACAGCAGCGGAATAACCGGACTTACCGGCCGCATGGTCTATGAATTCAACGGTTCGGACTGCGAGGGCTATACGACGAATTTCCGTTTCGTTACCCGCGTTGACATGGAAGAGCAGCCACAACGGGTCACCGACCAGCAGACGACAACTTTCGAATCCGGAGATGGCGGCAAGTTCCGTTTCGTCAACAAGACGTTTGTTGACCAGAGCCTGACGAAGGAAGTACGCGGGGATGCGGCTTTGTCCAACGACAAGACGGAGATATCGCTGACAAAGCCCGTGGCGACCAAGGAAAACCTCGAACTGTCACAGTTCCCGACGCGTCATATGCAGCAATTGATCGAGAAGGCGCTTGCTGGTGAGGTTTTCTACCAGACGAAACTGTTCGATGGTTCGGAAGATGCCGATAAGGTGATGGCAACGACTGTCGTCATCGGCAAGTCGGCAGTTTCGGATGCAGACGAAGAAATCAAGAACATGGGCCCGCTCGCCAAGGAAAGCACGTGGCCGGTTTCGATCGCCTATTTCGACGAGAGCGAAAAGGCCGAAGGCTTGCCGAGCTACCGGATCAACTTCAAGATGTACCGCAATGGTATCACGCGGGACTTGAAGATGGATTACGGCGATTTCTCCATGACGGGCAAGCTCGTCAACCTGCAGCTCTTCGACATGCCAAAGTGCAAGAAATAGCCGCGCCATCGCGTGAACGACGCGCAAATTCGTGTTTTATTGCCGACACACTTGCGTTTGTCATGATTATCCAGTAACAGCCGCTGCATTCCACACACGGGCTTTGGGTTGATATCGGGAGAAATCCGATATGGCCTCCGGTGGCGGGTTTCCCGCCTCATGTCCGTGGAGGTTAAACCGGAAAAGGAAAATAAGAGATGGCATTGCCTGATTTCAGCATGCGTCAGCTCCTTGAAGCTGGCGTTCACTTCGGTCACCAGACACATCGCTGGAACCCGAAAATGGCACCGTACATTTACGGCGACCGCAACAACATTCACATTCTTGATCTGGCCCAGACCGTTCCGCTGCTGCACACTGCACTGAAGAAGGTCTCGGACACCGTTGCCCGTGGTGGCCGCGTTCTGTTCGTTGGCACCAAGCGTCAGGCTTCCGACATCATTGCCGATGCGGCAACGCGTTCGGCCCAGTACTATGTCAACGCACGCTGGCTCGGCGGCATGATGACCAACTGGAAGACGATTTCGAACTCCATTCAGCGTCTGCGCAAGCTAGACGAACTTCTTTCGGGCGAGGCACAGGGTTTCACCAAGAAGGAACGCCTGAACCTCGACCGCGAACGCGAGAAGCTTAACCGCGCTCTCGGCGGTATCAAGAACATGGGTTCGATCCCGGACCTCATCTTCATCATCGATACCAACAAGGAAGCGATTGCCATTCAGGAAGCCAAGCGTCTTGGTATTCCGGTTGTCGCCGTAATCGATTCCAACTGCGATCCGGATCAGATCGATTTCCCGATTCCGGGCAATGACGACGCGTCCCGTGCCATTTCGCTTTATTGCGATCTCGTTGCCAAGGCAGCTCTCGACGGTATTGCACGCCAGCAGGGTTCACTGGGTATCGATATCGGCGCCCAGGAAGAAGCTCCTGCCGAGCCAGCTCTCGAAGCTCCGGCGGAAGCTCCTGCACAGGAAGGTGAAGCCTCCGCTTGAGGCTTCATACACCCGTCTTATCGGGTGTTTAAAAACACAATGATTGGCGCATACGCGCCGCAAAGTTGGCATGCTGGTTACACCAGTATGCCTTCGCTTTGAGAAGAGGCGATACAATGAGCATTTCTGCATCACAGGTAAAAGAACTCCGCGACCTTACCGGCGCCGGCATGATGGACTGCAAGGCAGCCCTGGCCGAAACCAATGGCGACATGGAAGCTGCCGTTGACTGGCTGCGCAAGAAGGGCATCTCCAAGGCCGACAAGAAGGCCGGCCGCACTGCAGCTGAAGGTCTGATTGGCGTTGCTTCGAACGGCACCAGGTCCGTCGTGGTTGAAGTCAACTCCGAGACCGACTTCGTTGCCCGCAATGACGCCTTCCAGGATATTGTTCGCAATGTTGCCAATGTGGCACTGACGACAGATGGTTCGACTGTTGCCGTTGCCGCTGCAACCTATCCGTCGACGCGGCAAGTCCGTTGTCGACACGATCAAGGACGCAGTTGGTACCATCGGTGAAAACCTTTCCTTCCGCCGTTCGGCAGCACTGTCAGTCAATCAGGGTGTTGTTGCAACGTACATCCACAATGGCGTTTCCGACGGCCTTGGCAAACTCGGCGTACTGGTTGCTATCGAGACAGCCGGCAATTCTGACGCTGCACAGGCATTTGGCCGCCAGGTTGCAATGCACGTTGCTGCGACCAATCCGCTGGCTTTGACTTCCGGTGAAGTTGATCCGGCCGCAGTTGAGCGTGAAAAGGCGATCTTCGCTGATCAGGCTCGCCAGTCCGGCAAGCCGGAAAATATCATCGAGAAGATGGTCGATGGCCGCATGCGTAAATTCTACGAGGAAGTCGTGCTTCTCTCGCAGGCTTTCGTTATCAACCCCGATCTCACCGTCGAGGCTGCTCTCAAGGATGCAGAGAAGACGATTGGTGCACCGGCCAAGATCACCGCATTTGTTCGGTTCGCTCTGGGTGAGGGCATCGAGAAGGAAGAGAGCGACTTTGCAGCGGAAGTTGCCGCAGCTGTGAAGAAGTAATCTTACACGACTGAAATCAAAGGGCATCGCGTGACAACGTGATGCCCTTCGTGTATCCGGAATTGCGACGATCTTGCAACGATGATGAGGGAGGTTCCATGGCTGGTACGGCTGTTTATAAACGCGTTCTGCTCAAGGCCTCCGGTGAAGCTCTCATGGGTGATCAGGGCTTCGGTATCGATGTTGCGGTCGCCGACCGGATTGCCGCCGACATCGCAGAGGCGCGAGCGCTTGGTGTAGAGGTTGGTGTCGTCATCGGCGGAGGTAACATCTTTCGCGGCGTTGCCGTAGCCTCGAAAGGAGGCGACCGGGTCACCGGTGACCATATGGGCATGCTTGCGACGGTCATCAATTCTCTTGCACTGCGCACATCGCTCGTGAAAATCGGCATCGACACAGTCGTCCTGTCGGCTGTTGCCATGCCGGAACTTTGTGAGACATTTTCGCAACGACAGGCAACTGCCTACATGGACATGGGCAAGGTCGTGATCTTTGCGGGCGGTACCGGCAATCCGTTCTTTACCACCAACTCGGCCGCGGCCTTACGTGCGGCAGAAATAGGTGCGGATGCGCTCTTCAAGGGCACCCAAGTGGATGGTATCTACTCCGCCGATCCCAAAAAAGACCCGAATGCAGTGAGATTCGACCGCTTGAGCCACAAAGATGTGCTTGATCGCGGGCTCGCCGTGATGGATACAACTGCTGTAGCTCTTGCACGTGAGAACAATATCCCAATAATCGTCTATTCAATCCACGAAAAAGGTGGGTTTGCGGATGTTCTGCAGGGAAAGGGACGCGCAACAGTCGTTTCTGACAGTTGAACGATCCTTACCGGTGAACCCGCCCAGAATATAGGAGCATTGAGTATGAGTGATGCACTCGATTTCAACGACCTGAAGCGTCGCATGGATGGTGCCATACAAGCCCTGAGGCACGAGTTGAATGGCCTGCGTACAGGTCGCGCTTCGGCGAGCCTGCTGGAGCCAATCACCGTCGAGGCATATGGTTCACAGATGCCGCTCAACCAGGTTGCCAATATTACTGTGCCTGAATCCCGCATGCTTGCCGTGTCTGTTTGGGATAAATCCATGGTTGGCAAGGTCGAACGTGCAATTCGCGACTCCGGGCTTGGCCTTAATCCGATCACGGACGGCAATAATCTGCGAATTCCACTGCCGGAGCTGAACGAACAGCGCCGCAAGGAACTTGTCAAAATCGCCCATCAATATGTTGAACATGCCAAGGTTGCCGCACGTCATGTACGCCGTGATGGCATGGACGAGTTGAAGAAGCTCGAAAAGGACGGCGAAATCAGCCAGGATGATAATCGCGTTCTGTCGGAGAAGGTGCAGAAGCTGACCGACGACACCATCGCCGAGATGGACAAGGTGGTTGCGGTCAAAGAAGCGGAAATCATGCAGGTCTAAGGCCCGACGATTACGCCCGATACTTTCCACTGGAGGTCCAAGCCCATGTCCAATCCGCGCCACATTGCCATCATCATGGATGGAAATGGCCGTTGGGCAAAGGCGCGGGGGTTGCCCCGCACCGCAGGTCACAAGGCGGGCGTTGAAGCATTGCGCGAAACGATCCGCGCAGCTGGTGATTTGGGTATCCCGTTTCTGACGCTGTTTGCTTTCTCGTCGGAAAACTGGTCGCGGCCACGCTCAGAAGTCTCGGATTTGATGGGGTTGCTCAAGCTTTTCATCAGGCGCGATCTTGCGGATCTGCATCGTGAGAATGTCCGGGTGAGGATCATAGGTGAGCGTGACGGGCTTGCAAAAGACATCCGGGGCTTATTGATCGAAGCAGAAACGCTTACGATGGGGAACACCGGTCTCACACTGGTAATCGCCTTCAATTACGGCTCGCGCAATGAAATCACGCGCGCCGTACAGCGCCTGATAGCCGACGTTACGTCGGGCGCGTTGACACACGAAGACATTACTCCCGAGGCTATCTCGGCACGGCTCGATACGGCGGACATTCCGGATCCGGATTTGATCATCCGCACCAGTGGCGAGATGCGGCTTTCCAATTTCCTGCTATGGCAGGCGGCCTATTCGGAGTTCATGTTCCTGGCCTGTTACTGGCCGGATTTCCGCCCCTCCCATCTGGTGGAGGCGATCGAAACGTTTCAGATGCGCGAGCGCCGGTTCGGCGGCGTAACGGCGCAGGAAATCGCTCTGTGATATTGATCGGAACTGGTCTAACCAACCTTCAAAAACGCATTCTCAGCGCGATCGTTCTCATAGCCATAGCTGTCGTCCTGACATGGATCGGCGGATTCGCATTCGGAATCCTGGCCTGCGCCATAGGTCTCAGCATATTTTACGAATGGCAACTCATCACGGCCGACCGGTCGACGTCAGTGACACGTGGCATAGCGTGGGTCTGCCTCATCATCGTGTTGGCCGTGCTTCTCCTGTTACAACACATTCTGTTGATGATTGGTGTTCTCGTTGCCGGAGCGGTGCTCGTGGCAGCGCTTGGAGGCAGGGAGTTCGGCTACTGGCCCGCATTCGGCTTGATCTATGCCGGGTTTCCATCCATCGCATTAACGTTGTTGCGCGGCGATACCGGTGATGGTTTTGCGGCAATCCTGTTCCTGTTCGCCGTTGTCTGGGCGACCGACATTTTTGCCTATTTCAATGGGCGTGCACTTGGTGGGCCGAAACTGGCGCCGCGCTTTTCTCCAAACAAAACCTGGGCTGGGGCCCTTGGTGGCGCTGCGGCCGGAGTGGCGGCCGGCGTGACCTTTGCAGCTTTTGTTGCTCCGGCCGGCGGCATTCCCATTCCCCTAATCGCACTCTTGCTGTCAATCATTGCGCAGATTGGAGACCTTGGCGAATCGTGGGTGAAGCGTAAGTTTGGTGTAAAGGATTCGAGCCAGCTCATTCCCGGTCACGGTGGCGTGATGGACCGGGTTGATGGACTTGTAGCTGCAGCGGCATTGCTATACGTCATCGGTGCAATTCTGGTGACACCGGAAACGCCATACGACATTCTTTTCTAGACGGCTGAGCGCGATTGGGTCGTTCGATTGTGTTTCGGGCCGGGAGGATACTTTGACGGATATGCTGCAATCCCTGTTCGGTACTCAAAGCGTGCTGATTGGTACAATCCTGCCGTTTCTGATTGTTCTGACAGTCGTGGTGTTCGTTCATGAGATGGGACACTATCTCGTCGGCCGTTGGTGCGGAATAGGCGTCAAAGCGTTCTCTGTCGGCTTTGGCCCCGAGCTGGTCGGTTTTAATGATCGGCATGGTACACGCTGGAAGCTTTCGGCTATACCGCTCGGCGGTTATGTCAAGTTCGCGGGCGATGAGGGCGTGACGAGTTCGACTGCGTCGCCTGCCGAAGCGATGAGTGCGGAAGAGCGGGCCGTTGCATTTCACACACAACCAGTTTGGAAGCGCGCAGCGACCGTCTTTGCCGGCCCTGCCTTCAACATACTGCTGACGATAGTCATCTTTTCCGTGTTTTTTGCCATCTATGGCAAAATGGTTGCCGATCCCATGGTTGCCGAAGTCCGTCCCGGTGGCCCGGCAGCAACGGCTGGCTTTCAACCCGGTGACCGTTTTCTCCGCGTTGATGGCGACAAGGTCGAAACATTCTCCGATGTCCAACGCATCGTGTCGTCGCGGGCAGGGGATTCCCTGGATTTCGTCGTGGAGCGCAACGGACAGGAAGTCAAACTGACCGCGACGCCCGAACTTACCGAGCAGAAAGATCCGCTCGGAAATACGATCAAGATCGCCGTGATCGGTGTCGTCAACAACCAGGAGCTCGGCAATTTCCGCCGGATCGAGTACGGGCCCATCGAATCAGTTACCCAGGCAGTGCGGGAAAGCGGCTTCATCATCGCACGTACGGGGCAGTTTTTTGGCCGTTTTTTTGCTGGCCGCGAGGATAAATGCCAGCTGGGCGGTCCGGTCAAGATCGCAACCATGGCCGGGCAGGCGGCCAGCCAGGGAATCGATTGGCTGATTCAGCTGACCGCAATGCTGTCGATTGGCATCGGATTGCTAAACCTGTTTCCATTGCCTCCGCTTGATGGTGGCCACCTCGTCTTTTATGCCGCAGAAGCCGTCATTGGCAGACCGGTGAAACCGGCGGTGCAGGAGATTTTCTTTCGCGCCGGATTCTTGCTGGTGCTGGGGTTCATGGGTTTTGTTGTGTTTAACGACCTTTTTGCCTGCCGGTAACAACAATTAAACATTAATGAAAATTCGAGGCATGGGCTGGCATAACGATATGATCTGTTTACTATAAGCCCTGAATGGCGTGGCATGGATGCCACGCTTTTGTGTGAAGTAAACAGATTTTAACCGTAAGCCTTGCGTGTATGTAAAAACCGGCTATGACGGTGTGCGAGTAAGTGCGAAGTCCGGGATCTCGCCCGGGGACAACGAGAAACAAAGGTTCAGAAGGCCTATGGCGGCAAGTTCAAAATTCGTTGGTGCAGCGTCGGCGCTCGCCATATCAGCGGCTCTTGTGAGTTCGGGTGCGATTGTCACGACGGTGGCCGCGGTGTCGGCCGCGCATGCAGCAACAGTAAGCCGCATTGAAGTACGCGGAAACACGCGTGTGGATTCTCAGACAGTTCGCGATAACCTCGGCATCACGCCTGGCAAGCCTTTTACCAACGCCGACATCGATGCGGCAACGAAGCGTCTGTTCAATACCGGTCTGTTTGGCGATGTTCGCATCAGCCAGTCGGGTGGCACGCTGATCGTGCAGGTTTCTGAACATCAGGTTGTCAATCAGGTCATTTTCCAGGGCAACAAGAAGATCAAGGACCCGCAACTGCAGAATACAGTGCAGTTGAAGCCGCGCGCTGCATTTGACCAGACGACGCTGGAAGCCGATACCGAGGCAGTCCGTGCTGCCTACCGCAATATCGGCCGCAGCGACGCGACAGTCACTTCGCGCACCATGGATCTGGGCGAAGGGCGCGTGAATGTTGTCTTCGAAATCAACGAAGGTGACCGCACCAAAATCGCCAATATCAATTTCGTCGGCAATCAGGCTTTTGGTGATCGCCGTCTGAAGGACGTGATCTCGACCAAGCGCTCCAATCCGCTATCCTGGCTGACACGCAACGACGTCTACAGCGAGGACCGGCTGCGCGCCGATGAAGAAACGTTGCGCCGGTTCTATTACAATCGCGGCTACGCCGATTTCCGCGTGGTCTCGTCGACGGCCGACCTCGACCCGGCAACCAACGACTACACCATCACCATTACGGTGGAAGAAGGTGAAAAGTACAAGTTCGGCGGTGTAACGATCGAAAGCTCGGTCGAAGGTGTGGATACCTCGCAATTGAACGGTCTGGTCGAGACGCGAGAAGGCGACACCTATAGCGCCAAGGAAGTCGAAGATTCGATCATCAAGGTTTCCGAGAAGGT
Source organism: uncultured Alphaproteobacteria bacterium (assembly GCA_963777425.1). Taxonomy (GTDB): domain Bacteria; phylum Pseudomonadota; class Alphaproteobacteria; order Rhizobiales; family Rhizobiaceae; genus Phyllobacterium. The sequence goes on from CAVZQS010000006.1 coordinate 152,925, forward strand.
TGCCGGACAGGGCTATGCCTTCGCCAAGGTAGAGCCACGCGGTGACCGCAATTTCGAAAACCATACGATTTCGGTTACCTACGCGATCGATCAGGGGCCGCGCGCCTATGTCGAGCGCATCGAAATTCGCGGCAATGAAAAAACCCGCGATTTCGTCATCCGTCGTGAATTCGACGTCAGCGAGGGCGACGCCTTCAATCAGGTGCTGATCCAGCGCGCCAAGCGCCGCCTTGAAAATCTGAACTTCTTCCAGACCGTCAACATTTCGACGGCCCCTGGGTCGCAGCCAGACCAGGTGATCCTGGTCGTTGATGTCATCGAGAAATCGACCGGTGAATTCTCCATCGGCGGTGGTTATACGACTGGCGGCGAAACTCCGGGACCGACTGTGGAAGGTTCGATTACCGAGCGCAACTTCCTTGGTCGCGGTCAGTATGTTCGCCTTGCTGCCGGTGGTGGCCTCGATAATAACCGTTCCTATTCACTTTCGTTCACCGAGCCTTATTTCCTCGGTCAGCGTATTTCGGCCGGTTTTGACATCTACAAGCGTCAGTCGGGTGTGAGCGACAAGTACGAGACTGATCTGACAGGTGGAACGATTCGTTTCGGCCTGCCGATTACTGAAGCTTTGACTGCCAGCATTGCATACAACCTCACGCAGGAGGAGTATGAGATTGATGACGAAGCAAAGCTTCCGAACGGCGAACCGGATCCAACCGAAATCTCTCAAGCATATATCGATGCTTCCGAGGAGAGCCCGTGGATCAAGTCATCGATCAGTTGGGGTCTTACCTATAATACGATCGACGATACAAAGAATCCGCATGACGGCCTGTTTGGCAAGTTCTTCCAGGAATATGCCGGTATCGGTGGCGACGCCAACTTCTTGAAGACGACATTCAAGGGCCAATACTACAAGACGCTGTCTGAAGAGATGGACATCGTTGGTTTGATTGGTGTTGGTGCTGGCCATATCAGTGGCTTCGGCGACGAGGATTTGCGCGTATTCGATTTGTTCAAGAACAATACGGAAATGATCCGCGGCTTTAAATATGCCGGTATCGGTCCCCGCGACCTTAGTGTTGAAGATAGCAAGGGTAGCTTCCTTGGCGGCACAACCTATTTCAGTGCCTCAACCGAAGCGCAGTTCCCGATGCCCGTCATTCCTGAAAGCCTTGGCATTCGTGGTGCGTTCTTTGCAGACGCCGCGACCCTTTATGGGAACGATCTGCCGGAAGCATCCAACACAGATATGGAATGGCGTGCGTCAGTCGGCGCAAGTATCATGTGGGCATCGCCGTTCGGGCCCCTGCGCTTCGACTATGCTCAGCCGGTCGTGAAAGAAGACGGTGATCAGGTCCAGAATTTCAACTTCGGTATATCGAGCAAATTCTGATAGATTGCTGACCTCCCGGGGGGAGCAAGTTTCCCCGGGGGAGAAAGTTAGTCGATGGCCGATCCGATCTTTTATGAGCCACTGCTGAACGTAACTATTGGTCAGATCGCCGGTCTGACCAATGGCGTTCTTGTGGACAGTTCTCTGGCAAACCGGCCAGTGACGCGGCTGTCGTCGCTCTCTGAGTTCAGGACCCGATGCCCTTGTGTTTATTGAGGGCAAGAAGCACGCTCAGGACCTTGGAGGATTGAAGGCCGCAGGTGTGCTTTGCACTGACGAGATCAAGGCAAACGTCCCCAAAAATGTGGCAATTATCGTGACCGGTCACCCGCAACGGGATTTTGCTGCGATCGGCCGGGCGCTCTATCCAAATGCTGTCAACGCGCACTTGTGGAGCGGGCAAAGCGGCATCTCCAACCATGCGATTGTTCATCCCTCAGCCGAGATCGAAGACGGCGTGACGATTGAACCCGGCGCAATCATCGGTAGCAACGTATCGATAGGTTCGGGGACCGTGATTGCAGCCAATGTTGTCATTGGTAACGGTTGTAAGATCGGACGCGACTGCTACGTAGCCCCCAATTCCTCGGTGCAATACGCTTTCTTGGGAAATTGCGTCCTGTTGCATCCTGGCGTCAGGATTGGACAAGACGGATTCGGTTATGTATCTGGCAGGGCCGGTCTGGATAAGATGCCACAGCTTGGCCGCGTCATTATTCAGGACAACGTCGAAATTGGTGCCAACACGACTGTTGATCGTGGTGCTTTGGCTGACACCATCATCGGCGAAGGTACGAAAATCGATAATCTCGTACAAATTGCCCACAATGTACGGATCGGGCGCCATTGCGTTATTGCTGCGCAATGTGGCATTTCGGGCAGTGTAGTCCTTGGCGATATGACGATGCTCGGGGGAAGCGTCGGCATCAAGGATCATGTCAACATCGGATCACGCGTCGAAATTGCTGCGGCAAGCGGCGTGATGAACGATATTCCGGATGGCGAAAGGTGGGCTGGTGCGCCTGCACAGCCATTCAAGCAATGGTTCCGTGAGATCGCCAGTGTTCGTGCGATGACCCGAACCAAGAAGGAGAGCAGTGCAGATGAGTGACAATGCGCAAGCCGACAGCCTCGGCGTCGCGGACATCCAGAAAATTCTGGCGAACCTGCCACATCGTTATCCTTTCCTTCTAATAGACCGTATCGTCGACATCGATCGTGATATCTCGGCCACCGGTATTAAGAACGTTAGCATCAACGAACCGCATTTTGCTGGCCATTTTCCTGAACTGCCGATCATGCCAGGCGTGCTGATTGTCGAAGCCATGGCTCAGACAGCTGGCGCGATCGTGCTGTTTCACAATGGAAGCGGCAAGCCCGGCAAGGTCTTTTTCATGACCATTGACAATGCCAAATTCAGAAAGCCCGTCGTACCAGGCGATCAACTGAAGTTGCGGGTGACGAAGTTGAAACAACGCGGCAACGTTCACAAGTATGGCTGTGTTGCCGAAGTTGATGGTGTCAAGGTTGCAGAGGCCGAAGTTGCTGCGATGGTCAGCTTTCCTGACGAAGATGAGACCGGGGCCTAATGTCCGATTCCAGAATTCACCCGACATCCATCGTAGAACAGGGCGCACATATCGGGGACAGAGTAAATATTGGCCCGTTCTGCCACATAGGATCTGAGGCCGTCATTGGCGATGATGTTGAACTCATCAGTCACGTCGTCGTAATGGGCCCGACGACAGTCGGTAATGGTTCGAAAGTCTATCCCAATGCTGTTCTTGGTGGCGATCCGCAGAACACCAAGCACAAGGGTGGCCACACAACCTTGATCATTGGCAAGAATTGCGTGATCCGCGAAGGCGTGACCATGCATCGTGGAACCGATGGCAGCCGCGGCATAACCACGATTGGCGACAATTGCATGTTCCTTGCCTATGCGCATGTGGCTCATGACTGCGTTATCGGCGATAACGTCACGTTCTCCAACAATGTGATGATTGGCGGCCACGTGTCGATCGGCAACAATGTCATTATCGGTGGTGGTGCCGGCATTCATCAGTTCGTACGTGTTGGTCATCATGCCTTCATCGGCGGGCTCGCCGCCCTGGCGAGCGATCTTGTACCCTATGGCATGGCGATTGGTAATCACGCCTATCTGGGCGGGCTCAATATCATTGGTATGAAACGTTCCGGCATGGCGCGTCCGGAAATTCACAATCTCCGCCACGCAGTTCGCATGTTGTTTGACCGGACGAAGTCGATCAAAAGCCGTGCAGATGATGTTCGTGCGGCATTCCCGGAGTCTGCCGCAGTGGCGGATTTGATCGATTTCATCACTACTGATACCAAGCGCGCCTATTGCACGCCGCCACTCGATTCCGCAATCGAGATCAGCGACAGTGACGACAACAGCTAAAGCGTCGACGAATGTGGCAGTGCCCGCGGCGATCGCGGGACGCACTGCTATTGTCGCGGGAAACGGGCTGCTGCCAGTTGCTGTGGCTGAAAGCCTGCGCAAGCAGGGCGGTAATCCGCTGATCGTCGCGATCAAGGGTGAAGCAGAACCAGCTCTCTATGAGGGTGAGCACGCCGAAATCTCCATTGTAGAGCTCGGCGGTCTTGTCAAAATACTCAAGGCCGAAGGCATCTCGAACGTAGTCCTCGCCGGCGGAATTCGCCACAGGCCCGAGTTCCGCGCTGCGCTGAGACCGGGAAATGGCAACCTTGTTGCGCTCTATCGCTTCTTGCGCGCTTTCAGGTTGGGCGATGACGGCCTTTTGCGCGCAGTGATTGCAACCATCGAATCCTATGGTTTTCGCGTCCTCGGTGCTCACGAGATCGTGCCAGACATCCTTGCCCCTTCTCCAGGAACGCTGACGCGCAAGCGCGCCGACAAGGAAAGCGTTGCAGATATGCTTGCGGCACGCGATGCCGCGATCACGATTGGAGCGCTTGATATCGGCCAGGCCGCGATTGCGGTTGGCAGGCGGGTTGTCGCGCTTGAAGGCGTTGAAGGCACCGACGCGATGTTGCAACGTGTGGCAGAGCTTCGCCTGGCCAAACGTATCAATCGCAAGGGTGGCGTCCTCGTAAAGTGCGCGAAGCCACAACAGGAAGTGCGGGCCGATCTGCCCGCCATTGGCGTCAGTACCGTCGAAAATGCGCTTAGGGCTGGACTCAGAGGCATCGCCATTGAGGCGGGGCGCACGTTGATCCTTGGCTACGAAGAGACTGTTGCGGCCGCGAACGCTGCAGGCCTCTTCATCGAGACGTTCGAGCAAAGAGGGCCCGATGGCAGCTGAGAGACCCTTGCGCCTCGCAATTGTCACTGGCGAAGAATCCGGTGATCTTCTGGGCGCCGATCTGGTTCAAGCACTTCGACGTCGGTACGCGGGTGAGGTGGCTTTGACCGGCGTTGGAGGGGAGCACCTTGCTGCGCTTGGGCTCAACAGCCTGTTTGACCAGCATGAAATCGCGCTAGTCGGGTTGAGCGCAATCGTGCGCAAACTGCCGCAACTTGTTCGCCGTATTTCGCAACTCTCAAGTGCTATCATTGCCGATAAACCCGACTGTCTGGTGATTATCGATAGCCCCGATTTCACGCATCGGGTGGCCCGCAAGGTGAGGGCGGCTGATCCTACGATCCCGATCATCAACTATATCAGTCCGTCGGTTTGGGCGTGGCGGCCGGAACGCGCCAAGACCATGCGCGCTTACGTCGACCACGTCTTGGCGATCTTGCCGTTTGAGGTGCAGACGCTGAAGGACCTCGACGGCCCACCCGCAACCTATGTCGGACACAGGCTCGTCTCGCATGCACCGCTTCTCGATGCAGCGAAGCACAATCGCGCTCGCAATGCCGGCTTGGGCGAGCGGCGAAGAAAAACAGCTTGTGGTCTTGCCAGGGTCGCGACGATCGGAAATCACAAGTCTTGCTGGTCCTTTCGGCGAGACTATTGATCTTTTGGCAAGTCGCGGCAATCGGATCAAGGTGACTTTGCCCACCTTGCCAAAGGTAGAACCACTCGTTAGGCAGTTGACTGCTGGCTGGAAAGTACAGCCACGGATTGTTGTTGGCGAAGCGGAGAGATTGCGAGCTTTTGCCGAGGCCGACGCCGCGCTCGCCGCTTCAGGTACCGTATCGTTGGAGCTGGCGCTCGCCCGGATACCCACAGTCCTGTCTTACAAGCCGGATTGGCTGGCTCGTACCTTTCTGGCGCAGCGCATCAAAATCTGGAGTGCAGCGCTGCCGAACATCATCGCGGACGAACCTGTCGTCCCGGAATACTTCAACCAGTTTGTGCGTGCGGGTCCGCTGGCGCGTCAGCTTGAACAGCTGCTCGTTCCTGGCCTTAGGCGCAGCGCCCAGCTGGAAAGCTTCGACAAGATTGCAAGTGTCATGCAGACCGATCGGCCCGCTGGCGAAATTGCTGCTGAAAAGGTTTTGGAACTGGCCAAAAAATAACAGCTCCTCATCAAAGAAAAAGGCGCCTGGTTGGCGCCTTTTTCGTCATCCGAAGTCCAACACGCTATTTGCGGTTCTCGACACTCACATAATCGCGCTGCGTTGCACCGGTATAAAGCTGACGCGGGCGGCCGATTTTCTGATGCGGATCCTCGATCATCTCCTTCCACTGGGCGATCCAACCCACCGTGCGGGCGACAGCGAACAGCACTGTGAACATGGTGGTCGGGAAGCCAAGGGCCTTCAGGGTGATACCGGAATAGAAGTCTACGTTTGGATAGAGCTTCTTTTCGATGAAATATTCGTCTGTTAGAGCGATACGCTCAAGTTCCATGGCAACGTCAAGAAGTGGATCGTCCTTGATGCCGAGTTCGGCGAGGACTTCGCGCGTTGTCTGCTGCATGATCTTGGCACGCGGATCATAATTCTTGTAAACGCGGTGACCAAATCCCATCAGGCGGAACGGATCGTTCTTGTCCTTGGCGCGGGCAATATACTCTGGAATGCGGTCCACAGTCCCGATCTCGCCAAGCATGGTGAGCGCAGCTTCGTTGGCACCACCATGAGCGGGTCCCCACAGACAGGCGATGCCGGCGGCGATGCAAGCGAACGGATTAGCTCCCGATGAGCCTGCCAGACGAACGGTCGAAGTGGAGGCATTCTGTTCGTGGTCCGCATGCAGGATGAAAATGCGATCCATAGCGCGGGCGAGAACTGGATTCGGAACGTAATCCTCGCAGGGTACCGCAAAGCACATATGCAGGAAGTTGGTTGCGAAATCGAGATTGTTCTTCGGATAAACGAATGGCTGCCCGATGTGATATTTGTAGGCCATGGCGGCAAGGGTCGGGATCTTGGCGATCATGCGGATCGAAGCGACCATACGCTGATGCGGATCCGAAATGTCCGTCGAGTTGTGATAGAACGCTGACAGGGCGCCAACAACGCCGACCATAACGGCCATCGGATGCGCGTCGCGACGGAAACCACTGAAAAAGCGCGACATTTGCTCATGCACCATGGTGTGATGCGTCACGCGATAATCGAAATCCGCTTTCTGGCTCTTGGTAGGCAGTTCGCCGTAAAGGAGCAGGTAGCAGGCCTCCAGAAAATCGCCGTGTTCAGCGAGCTGCTCGATCGGGTAGCCGCGGTGCAGCAAGATACCTTCATCGCCGTCAATATAGGTGATTTGCGACTCGCAGGATGCCGTGGAGGTAAAACCCGGATCATACGTGAATGCACCGGTGTTCTTATAGAGTGTACCAATGTCCACGACATCCGGTCCGATGGTCCCCTTCTTGATGGGTAATGCAAACTGGTGACCATTCAGATCGATGTTGACGCTGTTTTCAGACATTGCCGTTCCTTTCTTGCTTCAGCTTGCGCTGATCCAGCGCAAAAGCACTTGCCTCAAGCGAGGTCGTATTCATGAATTTCTCAGGCACGACACCGTACTCGAAAGGCACGATGTTGCAATGCAAAAATGCACTCAAATTTGCCCGTGACTATCCTTTCACCTGGTCCTTTATCCGGCCCAAAGATTCCTCCTTTCCAAGGACTGCCAAGACGTCGAAAACACCCGGTGACGTTGCTCTTCCAGTCAATGCGGCACGTAGAGGTTGTGCAATTTTACCTAGCTTCAAACCGGTTTGCTCGGCATGCACTCGCACCGCAGCATCAAGTGCTTCAGCGGTCCACTCGTTGACTTTAGAGAGGGCAGGCAGGACACCGGAAAGCACACTCAAGCCATCCTCATTCAGCAGACCGACCGCTTTTTCATCAAGCGTGAGAGGACGCTGCGCAAAGAGGTATTTAGCGCTGTCCGCAAGTTCAACAAGCGTCTTCGCGCGCTCCTTCAATCCTGGCATTGCCGCAAGCAATTGGCCTTTCGTCTTGTCGTTTAACCTTGCCATAATCTCGGCGCCGCCCTCGATCTCGGGCAGGATGTCGATCATGGATTTTACCAGATCTGCGTCGTCGGAAAAACGCATGTAATGGCCGTTGATGGCCTCGAGCTTCTGGAAGTCGAAACGCGAGGCCCCGCGATTGATGTCCGAGATTTCAAACCACTCGATCATCTGTTCGTCGGACATGATTTCATCATCACCATGGCTCCAGCCCAGGCGGACGAGATAATTACGAAGTGCTGCCGGTAGATAGCCCATCGCGCGATATACTTCGACACCAAGCGCACCGTGGCGCTTGGAGAGTTTTGCGCCATCGGCCCCGTGAATGAGCGGTATATGGCCCATGACTGGGACATCCCAGCCCATGGCGTTGTAAATGACCGTCTGGCGAGCCGCATTGGTCAAATGGTCATCGCCACGGATGATATGTGTAACGCCCATATCGTGATCATCAACGACGACAGCGTGCATATAGGTGGGGTTGCCGTCAGAGCGCAGGATAATGAAATCATCAAGGTCCTTGTTGGGGAAGCGTACGTCGCCTTGTACCTGATCGCGCACCAGGGTTTCGCCATCCTGCGGTGCCTTGATACGGATTACGGGTTTGATGCCAGCTGGAGCCTCTTTCGGATCGCGATCGCGCCAGCGGCCGTCATAACGTGGCGGACGCCCTTCGGCCCGGGCCATTTCGCGCATTTCCTCAAGCTCGGCCGGAGAAGCATAGCAATAATACGCTTTGTCCTTGGCGACGAGTTCTTCGGCGACCTCGCGGTGACGTGGCGCACGCTCGAATTGCGATACCGCATCACCGTCCCAATCCAAACCGAGCCATCTCAAACCATCGAGAATGGCAGCTACCGCCGCTTCCGACGATCGCTCGCGATCCGTGTCCTCGATGCGAAGCAGCATCTTGCCGCCTGTATGCTTGGCATAAAGCCAGTTGAACAGCGCGGTGCGGGCCCCGCCAATGTGCAGGTAGCCGGTTGGGGATGGGGCAAAACGGGTAACGACTGAAGATGACATGGGTACTCCGGGGGAGGTGCGGCGCATTAGCCGAACGTCCAATCGAATTGATCTGGCGTTCATGTAGCATAGCAACGCTGTGGTGCAAGGGTATTGGGGAACCTGGAGGCAAATGGAACGTCCTGTAGCCACCACGAAAACGAGCGAGCGGATATTCTTTCTTCGCGGAGATGCCGCCTGTGGTCTCGCTCCTCAGGATGAAGTACCGACGCAACAGCAATTGACGACAATCGCTTTGTCATAAGAGTTTCGCAGCACGAAGGGTTTGGGCGCTCGCAAATCTGATCGTTGCGCCGCGCCAGTCCCTACGGCACTCAACAGCGAAATTGAACGCGGTACACTGTTCTTGCTCTTGCCGGTTTTCACCGGCACTGGTGCCATATTCTATTTCATTGCAGCCACGGAGCCGAGGCTTAGCGCGATATTGTCTGGACTGACAGCTCTTGCGGGGTTGCATGCGTTGGCTCATGCGCGTGCCATGGTACGGCTCCTCCTTGTGCTATGCATCGCGATCATTGCCGGTTTGCTTTGCGCAAAGCTTGAAACTATCCGGGCCGGCACCCGAATGCTTGGCTCGGAAATTACGACGCGTATCACAGGCCGCGTCGTGGCTATGGCGAAGGATGCCAAGGGCGGGTGGCGCGTGACAATGGACGTCATCTCGACGACGCGGCCTGCGCTGCGCTACGGACCCGATCGCGTCGTCGTTTCCGCCAGGGCACTGCCGCGCAACGTCAAGATAGGCGACGGGCCTGTCCGGTCTCGTCCATCTGCGACCCCAGTCGGGACCTGTGCGCCCGGGAAATTATGACTTCGCTTTCTACAATTACTACCGCGGTATTGGAGCCAACGGATTTCTATTGGGAAAGGCTGACATCGTCCCGGTGACTGCCGCGACACGTCCTGCCATTTTGGTCGCGATCGCAAATATCAGGCAACAGCTGACCTTGCGTATCTTGCGCAACATTAGGGGGGAGCCAGGTGATATCGCTGCATCATTGATCACGGGCCAGCGCGACGGTATCAGTGATGCCACCAACAACGCGATGCGGTTGAGCGGCCTTTCTCACATCTTTTCGATTTCCGGCTTTCACATGGCCCTGGTTGCTGCAACGATAATCGGTTCGCTGCGTGCCATCCTGGCTCTCTTCCCCGGCTTCTCGGCCCGGTTCCCGGTGAAAAAGTATTCGGCATTGATTGCGTTGATCGGTTCTGCATTTTATCTGCTGATTTCAGGGGCCGACGTCGCCGCCCAACGCAGCTTTGTCATGTTGAGTGTCATGCTCTTGGCCGTGACCGTCGATCGTGCGGCCATTTCCATGCGTAATCTTGCGATTGCCGCACTCTTAACCATCGCGCTATCGCCGACACGAAGTTCTTGGTCCAAGCTTTCAGATGTCCTATTCCGCCACTGCCGCGCTCATTGCATTCTACAGCTGGTGGTCGGGAGCGCAGAAAAGAGGTGGATCTCAGAGGAATTACCCTTCATTGGCAGCGCTCCCGATGAAAGCAGCGAACCACATTGGTGCGATCGCCATGACATCGCTTGTCGCCGGTGGCGTAAGTTCGATTTTCGCTGCTTATCATTTCAACAATACGGCGCCATTTGGACTTATCGGCAATGCCCTCGCGCTTCCGGTGATCTCGACGCTTGTCATGCCATTCGCGGTACTTGGTTTGCTCGCAATGCCATTCGATTTGGATTGGCTGCCATTTGCCGTCATGGGCTACGGGATCGAGGCTGTAATTGCCATTGCACAGATGGTTGCTTCTCACTCACCAAGCGGCAATCTCGGTTTGATGCCGCAGGGAACTCTGGTCTTCATGAGCATCGGGTTGGTGTTGCTGTTGGTACTGTCGACTCGCTTGCGCCTATGCGGGATTCCTCTGCTGCTGGGCGCAGCTATCTGGATGATGCGTACACAGGAGCCGGACATCATGATCGCCGAAGAAGGCAAGCTTGTCGCAATTCGAACCGAAAGCCATAGACTCGCGATTAATCGATCGTCTGGCAGCGCGTTTACACTGAACAACTGGCAACAGGGATATGGAATAAACGATGTGGTGAGGCCATCAAGGGCCGCCGATATCCAAGAAACGCAGTTTGCTTGTACCGACAAGCTTTGTACGGCTCGTGAGCGAGGCGGCCTCATCATTGCCTATACGGATGATCCGGCACAAAGGTCATTGGCCTGTGCCGAGGGTGACATCGTAGTTCTGGCATTTACCGGTACTGAGGCTTTCTGCAGCGAGAGCGATACATTGGTCGTTACCAAACGCGATCTCGCGTTGCGCGGAGGCGTCGAAATCAGGTTGCACGCATCTCGTAGCAAGCCGTTTCGTCGATCGAGAGGTGCAGACGCAAAGATCTCGGCTCAACAGCTCCTTCCCGAGGCACACGCCGAGCACATTCAACGGCTCGTCTCGGCGACTATTACCCACGCGGTAGGTCCACCCGATCGCCCGTGGAACAGCTACAGAATTTATTCCCGGGCTGCCCGAAATTTCGAAGACTACAAGTCCAGCCGAACGCGGGACGCGAATTCGGAATAAGAATACTGCCAGGTCAATGCCAAGTTCTAGTAACGCCGGATCAGCCCGACCAGTTTTCCCTGCACCTGTACTCGATCCGGACCAAAAATCCGGGTTTCATAAGCAGGATTTGCCGCCTCCAGGGCGATCGAAGCACCCTTGCGCCGGAAACGCTTTAGCGTCGCTTCCTCATCATCGACCAGTGCCACCACGATCTCGCCCGGGTTGGCCGTATCGCTGCGCTTGATGACTACTGTGTCGCCATCGAAGATCCCGGCTTCGATCATCGAGTCGCCCTTGACCTCGAGCGCATAGTGTTCGCCATTGCCGATCATGTCCGGCGGCAGGCCGATCATGTGGGTCTGGTTTTGGATTGCGGAAATCGGCACACCGGCAGCAATGCGGCCCATGACGGGAATGCTGACGATGGTGGCGGCGTTCGAGTCATCCGCCGAGCGCGACTGGGGACGGGGCGTGGCGACGTTCCGCCCAAGGCTGCCTTCGATAACACTTGGCGAAAATTTCTTCTGGGCGTTAAGCCCGGGAGCAATGGAGTCCGGGAGACGCAATACTTCCAGCGCCCTGGCTCGATTTGCAAGCCGGCGAATAAAGCCCCGTTCTTCGAGAGCCGTGATCAAACGGTGGATGCCGGACTTTGAGGCCAAGTCCAAGGCATCCTTCATCTCGTCAAATGATGGCGGGATACCTGTCTCCTTCAAGCGCTCATGAATGAAGAGCAGAAGTTCATGTTGTTTACGCGTGAGCATGGGCGATCCTTCGGCACGGAATTGAAAAAACAAAACCAGAACAAACACTATCTGTTCCAGTTGTGTTCCACAAGACTTAATATGTGGTGTACGTGGCGCAAAGAGGATGTGATTTTACCAATTTGTGTGTTTGGAAGGCTCGTCTGTCAGTTAACGGAATTGTTGCAAATTAGCCTAGCGCTGACCTGTACTTACAGGTGGCCCGCTCGATTGCCGCAGGATGAGTTCGACAGGCCAGACCTCGTGGATATTTTCGACGGGCTCGCCGTCGAGAACCCGCACGAGCATTTCTGCAATACGGGTGCCCGCGGACCGGATGGACGAGCGCGTCGTTGTCATCGACGGCACCATGTTGCTAGCATTGAGATAGGGAAACACATCATCATGGGCGATGACGGAGACTTCCTTGCCGAGCTCATAACCCTTTGAACGAATGGCACGGAATACACCCAGCGCCGTCATCATGGAGCCGGCGATGATCGCCGTCGGATGCGGGGTATAGGACAGAAGTCGTTGGGCCTCGCGGAACCCGATCTCGTCGGAAAATCGTTCGTGCACGATAAAACGGGGATCAACCGGCACTCCACGTCCTTGCAGGGCCTCGCGATACCCAAGCTCGCGATGTTCGGAGAATGTATGCCCTTTCAGGCCGTCGATCATGGCGACGTGCTTGTGGCCAAGATCTAGAAGATGGGAGGCGGCCTGGCGGAACGCGCCGGCATTGTCGATGTCGAGCCACGCATGCGGAGCTTCGATGTTTGTGCGTCCATGCAGGACAAAGGGAAACTTCTCTTCGATCAGCATGGCAACCCGTTCATCCATAAGGGTGGGGCCAGTGACGATGATCGCATCCACGCGTTTACTGGAAATAAGACGGCGGTAGGCTGATATCTCATCATTGTTGGTAACCGGGCTCATCAGAAGGTCCATTTCATCCTGAGACAGGCGTTCAGCCAAGCCGGAAAAAAACTCGCTGGTGTGTGGACCAAAGCGCTCGCTGCGGTCGTTCGGCATGAGTATGCCGATGGCGCCCACGCGTCCGATGGCGAGGCGGCGGGCGTTGGCATTGGCGCTATAGCCGAATTGCGCCGCGGCTCTGCTAACGCGCTCGCGCGTGGCTTTATTTACTTCTGGGTACCCATTCAGGGCTCGACTAACCGTCGTCTGCGACAAGCCCAGTTGTTCAGCCAATTCCTTGAGTTTCATAGCAAGCGATCCAATGGTCCCAGTGCATTTTATACGGCCCGGAAGATGGTGGCCGTATCAGATATGACTCGAAATTACGAACATAACTATAGCACAAATTCAAAGCGCTTTGAACCTTGGTATGAATCTTACTGGCTGTTAATGATCCGGATGCCATACGAGTGCCACTAAAGTATGCAACAAATGATGTTGTAGAAGATGGCTAACTGACGGTAAAATAAGCATTTTATGCAGTTATCACCGGTCGAGGATAGCAGCGGCATCCGAGTTGGAGAAATTTGCGGCTTGACAGGTCGTTATGCGTTTGCCATTTTTTATTCAAAGCGCTTTGAATTTCATCAGATTGGTGGGATATCCAAAGCGGTTTAGGAGGAATTTCTACACGAGAGGGGCGCATCGCCGCAGAAGGCGTTGACGCCTGATTCCATCAGATTTTTCGGGAGGAGATCATGATAGCAAAGTCATTTGTTGCAACCCTTTTGGCCACCACCTTGCTGGCCCCGGGGGCATTTGCCGCCAATCTATCTATCGTATCGGGTGATACCGGCAACGGCCGGGAATTCCTGCGCAAGCAGCTCGATCGCTTTGAAAAGGCAACTGGCAACAAGGTCTCCATCGTTGCCATGCCCGCCAACAGTTCCGACAATTTCGGCCAATTCCGTTTGTGGCTCGCTGCCGGCAATACCGATATTGACGTCTATCGTACTGACGTGATCTGGGCGCCGCAGCTGGCCGATCAGTTTCTCGATCTGAAGGACGCTGCAAAGGATGTGATTGATCAGCACATTCCTTCGATCGTTGAAAGTCAGACGGTGAATGGCAAGCTCGTTGCGCTGCCGGTGTTTACCGATGCTCCAGCGCTTTACTATCGCAAGGACCTTCTTGAAAAATACAAGAAACCGGTTCCGAAGACCTGGGATGAGATGGCTGCGACGGCCAAGGAGATCCAGGATGGCGAACGAGCCGCCGGCAACAAGAGCATTTATGGCTATGTTTTCCAAGCCAACGCTTATGAAGGGCTGACGTGCAACGCGCTCGAATGGGTCAAGTCGTCTGGCGGAGGGCAGATTGTCGAGGCCGACGGTACGATCTCCGTCAACAATCCTGATGCAGCTACTGCTATCGACCGCGCCAAAGGCTGGATAGACACGATTTCGCCGAAGGGCGTGCTGGCATACACAGAAGAAGAATCGCGCGGTATCTGGCAAACCGGCAATTCCGTCTTCATGCGAAACTGGCCGTATGCTTATGCACTCGCAGGCAGCGCCGACAGCACGATCAAGGGAAAGTTCGACGTTGCTCCATTGCCGAGCGGTAAAGAGGGGCAAAACTCAGCAGCAACACTTGGTGGCTGGAATGTGGCTGTTTCCAAATACTCGAAATCACCGGAGGAAGCCGTCAAGCTGGCCTTGTTCTTGAGCTCTGCAGAGGAGCAAAAGGCGAGGGCGCTTTCCCAAGCCAGCATGCCAACGATCAAGTCGCTCTACGACGACAAGGATATTGCGGCCGCACAACCGCTGATTCCCAACTGGAAGCCGGTTTTCGAGAATTCCGTCCCGCGCCCATCTGCTCCAACCAAAGTCAAATACAACGAAGTGTCCAATTTGTTCTGGAGTGCCGTGCACGACACGTTGTCGGGCAATGGCACTGCAGCCGATAATCTTGAACTTCTGGAAGCGAAGCTGACGGAACTTCAGGGGGGTAGCTGGTAGCCCCTTGCCAGCGAAGGGCACGGTGCGGGTGATTCAGAACCTCCCGGATTTAACCCGCACCGCTTGCCTGCTTGAGTACTCCAGAAACTGGTTAGACGGGCACAATCATGACGCCTCACGCCGCACGTTCAGAGCTATTACGGCAGCGCGCCCGGTCAGCGCGGCTGTTTCTCGTTCCAATGATCTTGGCACTAGCCATTGTGGCCGGCTGGCCGTTGCTTCGGACGATCTATTTTTCCTTCACCGACGCATCGCTGACCAACATGAGCGCGGCGAAATGGGTAGGGTTCAAAAATTACCTTTCCTGGGTCCAGTTGAAGAGCGGCCGTACGGTCTATTCGGGCCTCCTGGTTGATCCTGCCTGGTGGAATGCGGTCTGGAATACCGTGCGTTTCAGCATCATCTCGGTGGCACTTGAAGCGTTCTTCGGCATGATCGTCGCCCTCGTGCTCAATGCCGAATTCAAGGGCAGGGGCATAGTACGGGCCGCTATCCTGATACCCTGGGCGATCCCAACCATCGTGTCCGCCCGTCTGTGGGGATGGATGCTGAACGACCAGTTCGGTATCCTGAACGATCTCTTCATGCGGCTGGGCATTATTAGTCAGCCCATCGCCTGGACAGCGAGTGCCGACACCGCCATGACTGCCGTGTTGATCGTCGATGTCTGGAAGACCACACCCTTCATGGCACTTCTGATCCTTGCGGGCCTGCAGATGGTTCCAAAAGACATTTACGAGGCGGCCCACATCGACGGCGTTCACCCGGTCCGGCAGTTCTTTCGTATAACGCTGCCTTTGATCAAACCAGCGCTGATGGTCGCGATCATCTTCCGGCTGCTGGACGCCATGCGCATTTTTGATCTGATCTATGTGCTGACACCCAACAGCTCACAGACGAAGACCATGTCTGTGCTCGCACGCGAAAATCTAATCGAGTTCGACAAGTTCGCTTATGGCTCGGCCCAGTCAACCCTGCTGTTTCTTGTCATTGCATTGATGACCATCGTGGCGATCTGGCTCGGCCGCGTGCGTATGGATGGAGGAGACCGCTGATGCTCTGGAACCTCACCAAGAATACTGGTTTCTATGCGCTCGTGGTCCTGATTGTCGTTCTGGCGGTGTTTCCATTCTACTATGCGATCATCACCAGTTTCAAATCCGGCAGCGCGCTTTTCACCGTCGAGTACCTGCCGACGTCATTCTCTCTCGACAACTACACGTCGGTTATCAGCGCCGGCAGTTTCAGCCGCAATCTGCTCAATTCGGTGATTGTATCCACCCTGGTCGTCCTGCTGGCATTGCTGATAGCCGTCACCGCATCCTTTGCTCTGGCCCGCGTACGGTTTCGCGGCCGTTCAATGCTGCTGCTCACGATTCTGTCAGTCTCCATGTTTCCGCAAATTGCGGTCCTGGCTGGGCTGTTCGAAGTGGTCCGTTTCCTCGGTCTATACAATACGCTCTGGAGTCTGGTGTTCTCCTATACGATTTTCACGCTGCCTTTCACCGTATGGGTCCTGACCACGTTCATGCGGGATCTGCCAATTGAAATCGAGGAGGCGGCAATCGTGGATGGTGCAACGCCCTGGGTCATCATTACCAAAGTTTTCCTGCCACTGATGTGGCCGGCAATGGTAACGACGGGACTGCTTGCCTTCATCGCGGCGTGGAATGAATTTCTGTTTGCGCTCACCTTTACCTCGTCGACTGAAACACGAACGGTACCGGTTACTATCGCGCTCCTGTCCGGTGCAAGCTCGCATGAAATCCCGTGGGGCACGATCATGGCTGCCTCAGTTATCGTCACTGTACCGCTCGTTGTTCTCGTCCTGATCTTCCAACGCAAAATTATCTCCGGTCTCACCGCCGGCGGCGTCAAGGGCTAAGGAGTCCGCACATGACAGCACTTCATCTTAATAATGTCCGCAAATCCTTCGGCACGTTCGATGTAATCAAGGGTGTTGACCTTGAAATCAGCCCAGGTGAGTTCATGGTTTTCGTCGGTCCTTCGGGCTGCGGAAAATCAACATTGCTGCGTCTGATTGCCGGACTTGAAGATATTACGTCAGGCACGCTCGCCTTTGATGACAAGGTCGTCAACAGCCTGACGCCATCGCAACGCGGCATCGCGATGGTGTTTCAATCCTATGCGCTCTATCCGCATATGACGGTCTTCGACAACATGGCCTTCGGTCTGAAACTCGCCAAAGGCGATGCTGGAGAGATCAAGCGGCGGGTGCAGGAAGCGGCAGAAATGTTGCAGATCACGGCCTATCTCGAACGCCTGCCGAAGCAGCTTTCCGGCGGACAGCGGCAACGCGTTGCCATTGGTCGCGCCATTGTTCGCGATCCCAAGGTGTTTCTGTTTGACGAGCCGCTGTCCAACCTCGATGCCGCCCTGCGGGTGCAAACACGGCTTGAGATCGCCAAGCTGCACTCGAAAATGCACGGAACGACGATGATCTATGTGACGCACGACCAGGTCGAGGCGATGACGCTGGCGGACCGCATCTGCGTGTTGCGCGACGGGATTGTGGAGCAAGTGGGCACGCCGCTGGAGCTTTACGAAAAGCCGCAATCGATCTTCGTTGCAGGCTTCATAGGATCGCCGAAGATGAACTTCCTGACCGAGAAGCACGCCGATACTTATAGGACTCATATCCTGGGTGTCCGGCCAGAACATCTGGAAATCAAAGAGAAAGGTGGAACCTGGGACGGTAAGCTTATTCTGTCGGAGAACCTCGGTTCGGAGACCTATCTCTACATCGATATTGGAGCGAAGGACCCGCTCGTCGTCAGACAGGACGGCACGGCCCGCCAGCAGCCAGGCGAACGGCTCTACATTTCGCCAATTAACGACAATGTCCATCGCTTTGACCAATCCGGCAGGCCGGCAGCGTCTCACTAGAGAAGAAATTAGGCAACGAATGCGCCGGTAATCCGTTGCCCTTTGAAATCCTCCCAACGGCATATGTATGAATAGGAATACGAAGATGACCATCCGAACACTCGTCTGGGGCGAAAATGTTCATGAAAAGGTGAACAAGACCGTCGCTGAGATCTACCCCGAAGGCATGCACAATCAGATCGCCAGGCTTCTGGCTTCGGACGGCAACATTTCCGTCAAGACCACGACCTTGCAGGAACCGGAGCATGGTTTGACCGATAAGGTGCTTGACGAGACTGACGTCCTGATTTGGTGGGGGCACCGCGCCCATGGCGACGTTGCTGATGAAATCGTTGAGCGTGTTGCGAAGCGCGTATGGGAGGGCATGGGCCTGATTGTCCTGCACTCAGGGCACTTCTCAAAAATCTTTAAGCGTTTGATGGGGTCGCCCTGTGCACTGCACTGGCGGGAAGCGGGCGAGCGCGAACGGCTTTGGGTGGTCAACCCCGGCCATCCCATTGCGAAGGGCCTGCCGGCCTATTTCGAATTAGAGAATGAGGAGATGTATGGTGAGCCGTTCTCCGTGCCGGAACCCCTCGAAACTGTCTTCGTGTCGTGGTTCCAGGGCGGCGAGGTGTTCCGTTCGGGCCTTACATACCGGAAGGGAACGGGCAATGTGTTCTACTTCCGCCCCGGCCATGAGACATATCCGACCTATCATGACGAGACTGTCGGGCTCGTCCTGCGCAATGCGGTGAACTGGGCATACAATTCTAACCGCTATCCCGAGATCACCACTGCGCCGAACGTACCGGTTGAAAAAGCAATAGAGCCGATTGTTGCACGCGGCGGCAGCCTGCATGAGGCAGGTGAGGGAGGTTTCCGCTAGGCGGTGGCTTGAGACGGTGGCGGCTCTTTCGAGCCGCCGCGTCGAGACTGACATTCCGATGCCGGCGTCTTGGAAGTCGCGCGGCACTATTCAATTGAGGACTGGACCAATGCGTCTTTTGATCTTGGGTACCGGCCATATGGCCAACACACACGCCCGCCATTTCATTGAAATCGAAGGTGTGACGCTCGCAGGTGCAGTCGATGTCGACCCGGCCCGAGCGGAAGCGTTTCGCGAAAAATACAGTATCGAACGAGCATTCACCTCGCTCGACGATGCGCTCGCCTGGGGCGAATTCGATTCGGTGGCCAATGTGACGCCGGATAGCGCGCATCATGCAACGACGCTGAAATGCCTGGCTGCTGGCAAACATGTGTTCTGCGAAAAACCGCTGGCGACAAATTATCAGGACGCCTTGGAAATGGCGGAAAAGGCGGAGTTCGCCAATCTGGTCGGCATGGTGAACCTGACCTATCGTAATGTCGCGCAGTTGCAGGCCGCCCGCAAATTGGTGACAGGCGGGGAAGTTGGCAAGATCAGGCACGTCGAGGCGTCCTATCTGCAGAGTTGGCTCGTTTCGAAGCAATGGGGTGACTGGCGCACAGAAAGCCAGTGGCTGTGGCGGCTGTCAAAGAAACACGGCTCCAATGGCACACTCGGCGATGTCGGCGTCCACATTCTCGATTTCGTTGTCTACGGTACGGACACGGAAATTGACGAGGTCTTTTGCCGGCTGAAGGCTTTCGATAAGGCCGACGGCAACCGGATCGGCGAGTATGACCTCGATGCGAATGACAGTTTCACTATGACTGTAAGCTTTACCAATGGCGCGCTCGGCGTTGTCCATTCAAGCCGCTGGGCAACAGGTCACGTCAATGAGTTGCGTCTTCGGGTTTATGGCGATAAAGGCTCGTTTGAAGTAGTGCATCGCCACGATGGTTCAAAACTGCTCGCCTGCCTTGGTGACGACATCGAAACTGCAACGTGGAAGGAGATTGAGGTCGAGCCGGTTGCGACGAATTATCAGCGATTTGTCGATGCAGTAGGGCAAGGCAAGGTGCTGGAACCGTCATTCCTGCATGCAGCCAAGCTGCAAAAGGCGCTCGATCTCGCGAACGTCACTGAAGGCGACCGCAGGGAACACCGCCTGGAAGGTTGATCAACGCAACATCAACACGTCGCATGCCGAACCAGCTTTGCTGGCCGCGGCGTGCGGCTTACGGATGATCAGCCCATCGGCATCGGCCATGAATTTCAGCATGGACGAATCCTGTATGGCGAATGGGGTTGCCGTCAGTGTACCGTCGGCGTCCATCGTGACGCGGGCGCGGACGTAATCCTGACGCTGGTCGTTGGTTCCCATATCGCTTCCCAAGACGGCAGTCCGTAAGTTCGGCGCATGCCGCAGTCCCAGCATGGCGCGGATGAGCGGCGTGAGGAAAATATGGGCGCAGATCAGGCTCGAGACGGGATTTCCTGGAAGACCCAGGATTTGCAACCCACCGAGCCGCCCGAACATCAACGGCTTGCCGGGGCGAAGCGCAATTTTCCAGAAATCGAGCTCCATGCCGCGTGCGTCCAGTGCGGGCTGTACGAGGTCATGATCTCCGACAGAAGCGCCGCCAAGTGTAACGAGTATGTCTGCTGCCGGCGGCGATGGCCCGATCAAGCGCATCGCTCAACGCCTCAAGACGGTCTTCGGCTATTCCGAGGTCGACAGGGACGCCGCCCGCCTCGCGGACGATTTCCGCCAGACCATAACTGTTGGACGCGATTATCTGGTCCGGCCGGTAGGTTTCGCCCGGGCCGACCAATTCGTCGCCTGTTGCGAGGATGGCCACGCGAGGGCGTCGCACCAAGGGCACGATTGGGTGATTGGCGGCAGCCGCGAGGGCGAGGGCAGCCGGATCGAGGACACGCCCTGCATCGAGCAGCAAATCGCCTTCCTCAAAATCCAGTCCGGCCTTTCGGATGTTCTTCCCAAAGGTAACCGTTTCGACGATCTCGACTTGTTCGCCTCTCCGAACAGTGTTTTCCTGGATCACCACGCTATCGGCGCCTTGCGGTATTGGTGCACCGGTAAAGATGCGCACGGCTTCACCTGCGCTGACGATACCGGAAAACCCGTGCCCTGCCGCAGATTGGCCGATGAGTTTCAATGTCGCCGGTACCGTTGCCACGTCCGCTACCCGTACGGCATAGCCATCCATGGCTGACGCAGCAAAGGGGGGCTGCTGTCGCCTGGCACGCAAATCCTCTGCAAGAACCCGTCCGCCCGCTTCCCCCAAGCGAACCATCTCGGTGTCGAGCTTTCGGGCGCCGCCAAGAACGCGCGCTAGCGCCTCATCAACGGGAAGCAGTCCTGTCATGTTACTTCTCACTTGCTGCCGACCAGTCGCCTGACTTGCCGCCGCTCTTTTGCAAGAGGCGAATGTTTTGGATATTCATGCCCTTATCGGCGGCTTTCGCCATGTCGTAAATGGTGAGGCACGCAACCGAAACTGCCGTTAGGGCTTCCATTTCCACACCCGTCTTGCCGGTCAACTTGACCGTAGCGATCGACATGCAAACCCGGTAGGGTCTCATCGGGCTCAATGTCGACCGAGATCTTGCTCAAGAGCAGCGGATGGCAGAGCGGAATAAGGTCATGGGTCTTCTTCGCGGCCATGATGCCTGCAATGCGCGCTGTGCCGATGACGTCGCCCTTGGCAGCGTTGCCGGATTTTATGAGCGTCAGCGTCGCGGCCTCCATCTTCACGGAGCCTTCCGCGACGGCGACACGTGCCGTTTCGGCCTTGTCGCCAACATCAACCATCCGGGCCGCTCCCGTCTCGTCGAGGTGGGTAAGCCTGGTGTTCATGCTGCGTCCGTCTGCGTTTCCGCTGTGCCATGCAACAGGGCCTTGGTGGCAGCAGTTACATCGTTCTGCCGCATCAGGCTTTCCCCAACGAGAAACGTCCCAATGTTGGATATGGCGAGGCGCTGGCAATCGGCATGTGTGAATACGCCGCTCTCGCTGACCAAAGAGCTTTGCTGGCGGTACCATTTTCGCCAGGCGCTCCGACACTGCGAGATCAACGTCGAAAGTGCGGAGGTTCCGATTGTTGATGCCGAGCAACGGTGAGGACAAGCCCAATGCGCGTTCCATCTCCTTCTCGTCGTGCACTTCGACAAGCACGTCCATACCGAGTGACATGGCGGTGTCTTCAAGGGCCTTGGCAACGTCATCAGTGACACTTGCCATGATGATGAGAATGCAGTCGGCACCCCAACTGCGTGCCTCAAAGACCTGATAGGTATCGAACAGGAAATCCTTGCGCAGGGCAGGAAGGCGTGTCGCGGCACGCGCGGCCTGCAGGAATTCTGGTGCGCCCTGAAACGACGGGGCGTCGGTCAGAACCGAAAGACAGGCGGCGCCGCCCAGCTCATAGGCCCTGGCTAATTCTGGTGGGTTGAAATCCGGCCGGATCAAGCCTTTCGACGGACTTGCCTTCTTGATTTCGGCAATAAGGGCAAATTGTCCTGCCGCCCGTTTCCTTTGAAGCGCCTCAAGAAAGCCCCGAGGTGCTTCCTGTTTCCGCACAAGCGCCTTCAACTCGTCAACAGTGACGCTTGCCTTGGCAGCTGCGATCTCTTCGCGCTTATAAGCTTCGATCTTTCGCAGGATATCAGCCATGTTTAGCCGGCCTCACTGTTGGACACGTGGACGAGCTTTTTTAACACATTTCGTGCCGAATTGCTGTCGATCGAATGTGCGGCCATTGCGATGCCTGTCTTCAGGTCTGACGCAACGCCGGCAATGACGAGCCCGGCGCCCGCGTTGAACAGTGTGATATCGCGGTAAGCGCCATGTGCACCATCGAGCACCGACAAGCAGGGAGACAGCGTTTTCGTCTGCTGTACCGCCCTTCAAGTCCTGCGGATCAACAAGGCGCAAGCCCAAAGGATTCCGGATCGATCTCGAACATGCGGATCGCGCCGTTCTCAAGTGCGGCAACTTTGGTGACACCGGCCGTCGTGATTTCATCCAAACCGTCGCCATGAACCACCCACACGGACTCGGATCCAAGGTTCTTCAGAACATGGGCGACCGGTTCGACCCATTCGGGGGCAAATACGCCGACGAGCTGCCGTTTGACACCTGCTGGATTGGTCAGTGGTCCAAGTAAGTTGAATATTGTGCGCGTACCGAGTTCGACACGCGCGGGACCGACGTGCTTCATTGCCGGGTGATGCATCGGCGCGAACATGAAGCCGATGCCGGCCTGCTCGATACACGTCGCAATCAGCTCCGGACCGATTTCGATATTGATGCCAAGAGCCGCAAGCGTGTCGGCGGCGCCAGAACGCGAAGAGAGCGCCCGGTTGCCATGCTTCGCAACCGGTACACCGGCGCCTGCCACCACAAAGGCTGCGCAGGTCGACACATTATATGAGCCCGATTGATCGCCGCCGGTCCCAACGATGTCGATCGCATTGCTGGGGGCGCTTACCTTCAGCATCTTGGAGCGCATAGCCGAGACTGCGCCTGCGATCTCATCAATGTTTTCGCCGCGCACGCGGAAGGCCATTAACAGCGCGCCAATCTGCGCCGGTGTTGCCTGTCCTGACATCATGATATCGAAGGCCTCAACAGCTTCTTCGCGGGAAAGGGCCTTACCCGCCGCTGCAATGCCGATGAAACGTTTCAACTCTGCCATTGCTTCTCTTCCGGCTTAACGGGCAAGCGCCTGATTGATGACGGTCTGGTTGACTGGTAACAGGATAGACAGTCTGCAGTTGCACTACCAATTGGTCGAGCAGATCATCGGCGAGCCGGGAAGAGAATGCTTCCCGTTCAACGGTTGTAACCGATTCCGGTCCGACATTTACCGGTTCGATCGACTCGGCGACCTTGAAGATGAGCTTCGATCCATCGGATGCCGACTCTGTCACTCCGACGAGTCCCTGCGGACCATCGAACACCGACGCCACGCCACCTTCGCCAAGGTCGATATCCTTGCTCTCGCGTGTGATGCCGCGCTTGGTGTCTTTCGTAAACTTGAATTCGGCCGCGATGTCGTCAAGCGAGGTTCCGTCAGCGACACGTTTGCGAACTTCTTCGGCCTTCTCATTGAGACGCTTTTCAAGTTCAGCGATTTTCCAGTGCTCGATGACGCGGGGCTTTACCTCATCGAGTGGCCGTTCGCGCGCGGGGTTTACGCTGTCGACGTCATACCACAGATAGCTGTTCGTCCCGAGATTGAACGGTTCGTTGTCGAAGCCGACATCGGCCTGGAAGATGGCAGCAAGCTGATTGTCGTCAAATGGCAGATTCGGTATTTCCTTTTCATCGGGACCGCGCCCCGTCTGATCGATTGCCTCAACCGTTACCAATTTGAGATTTTGCTTTGCTGCGGCATCTGCCATGCTCGCGCCTTCGGCACGGGCGTTTTCGTAAGCGTCGTGAACGTCCGCAATATCCGAAGCTGCCTGTGTTAAGGCGATGGTCTCGCGGATGTCCTGTTCGACCTCGGCAAGTGGCTTGATTACTTCAGGAGTGATTGCGGAAACACGAACGATAACGGGACCAAAAGCTCCATTCAAGACGTCGCTGACGCCGTTAGCCTGAAGACCAAAAATCGGATCAGCGATCGACTGATCGGGCAGGGCGGTTTTGGGAAATGTTCCGAGACGAACATCATCCATGGTCTTGCCTTCCGCTTTGACGATGTCTTCGAAGCTTGTGCCGGCGACGATCTTGTCATGAGCGGCCTTCGCGGCATCTTCATTGGCAAACGTCAATTGTTCGACTGTACGGGTCTCGGGCGTCGAATAGCGGGCGATGTTCTTGTCATATTCAGTCTTGATTTCTTCAGGCGTCACGCTTGCCGGATTTGCGATATCCTGTGGCTCGAGCTTGACATAGCTGACCTTGCGGTACTGAGGCGCGCTATAGGCCTCCTTGTTCGCCTCGAAATAGGTCTTCAAGTCGGCATCGCTGGGATCAGCAATATCGGAAACAAAGCTCTTTGGCATTGAAACGTAGTCGACGGTCCGCGACTCGCCCTTATAAACGGCAACGGCCTTGAGCAATGTGTCAGGCACCTTGATTCCATCGGCGACTGCTTCCACGATCTGCTGGCGGCGGGCAACCTGCGCACGGTTGTCAAGATAGTTTTGGGCACTCATACCCGCGTTACGCAATACGGCGTCAAATTGGGCTGGGTTGAAACGGCCGTCTGCTCCCTGGAAAGCCGGATCCTCTGCAGCGAGTTGCGCAAGGCGATCCTTCGAGAGCCCCAATGACATGGTCCGTGCCTGCTCGTCGAGCACAACGCCGGCAATCAGTTGGGCCTGCACCTGATGCCCAATTCCGATGGCATCAGCCTGTTCACGCGTGAGCCGCTGTCCGAAACGCTGCGAAAGCGTGGCGAGCTGGCGATCATAGGCCAGGCGGTAATCAACTGGCGAAACTTCGGAATTGCCAGCACGAATTGCCGCATTCCCACCGATGGCGCCAAGTATGGTATTGGAGACACCCCATCCGGCAAAGCTGATCACGAGAAGGCCCATGAGTACCTTGACCACCCAGGTCTGTGCAACGTTGCGGAGAGAGTCGAGCATATGAAGTCACCGTATCAGTCAAGAGGCTTAATTGAATCCAATGGGGAATAGCGTGATGCAAGGCTTGTGTCGATTGCTTTATCGAGTGAATTTGGTAGTCAAGCTCTGAATGATTGCAGAAAATCGCCAAAACCATCATCTAAGGAAGATCCAATGACCCCTGACGTCCGCCCGCTCGTTGCTGGTAACTGGAAAATGAACGGCACTGGGGAGTCGCTTGATGAATTGCGCATGATCGTCAACCGGCCAAATTCTGCCATTGGCGAGAAAATCGATGCATTGATCTGTGTCCCGGCAACGCTCGTGTTCAGGGCAGCCCAATCCGTCGACGGCGAAGCCTTGAGCATCGGCGGCCAGGATTGCCATTTCAAGAAGTCCGGCGCCCATACTGGCGATATTTCTGCGGACATGCTGAAGGACGCCGGCGCATCGCATGTCATCGTTGGCCATTCGGAGCGCCGGACTGATCATGGAGAAACGGATGCATTGGTCAATGCCAAGGCAAAGGCCGGTTGGGATGCGGGTCTCGTCGCCATCATATGTGTTGGTGAGACGGAAGCACAGCGGAAGGCGGGTTCGACGCTGGACGTCATATCCACCCAGCTCGCCGGTTCGATTCCCGACAATGCCAATGCACGCAATACAATCATTGCCTATGAACCGGTGTGGGCAATCGGGACTGGCCTCACGCCCACTGCCGATGACGTACAGCAGGTGCATGCCTCAATCCGGGCGGCGTTAGAGAAGCGATTTGCGGCTGATGGCGCTAAAATGCGCATTCTGTATGGCGGCTCTGTCAAACCTGCCAATGCGGTCGAGCTTCTGGGCGTGGCGAACGTCGATGGAGCGCTGGTTGGGGGGGCAAGCTTGAAAGCTGCCGACTTCCTCGCCATCTGTGAGGCCTATCATTCTCTTGAGTGACGGGAAAAACCGCGAAAAGCGCAAGAAAACTGTCGCCTGACGGGCTTGGTTTATTAGCCGATACGGTGTAAAGAGCCGCGTCCGACACCTAGAAAGCAGAAAATATTCCATGCAAACCGTCGTTATCGTCATTCACCTTCTGATTGTACTTGCCCTCGTCGGCGTCGTGCTTATGCAGCGCTCGGAAGGCGGTGGTCTCGGAATTGGCGGCGGCTCCGGCTTCATGACGGCACGCGGCGCTGCGAACGTATTGACGCGCGCGACAGCCATTCTTGCGACGGGCTTTTTCATCACGTCGCTGGCGCTCGGCATCATGGCACGCTACGGCGAAAGCCCTACTGATATTCTCAATCGAATTCCAACAACGACAGGTAATCAGCCTGCTGGCCAGCAGCCACCAACAAGTGGTGGTGTCCTTAATCAGTTGGGCGGCCCATCCACGAACAATGGTGCGCCAGCATCCGATACGCCGGCTGCGCCGCCAGCGCCGGGTTCAGCTGCGCCTGGAACGACCGCCCCGGCAGCGCCCGAATCAACACTGCCGGCGCCAACAGCTCCGGTTACACCTGCGCCAGCGCAGCCCGCGAATCCCGTTCCAAATTCACAGTAAGAACGTTCGCGTGTAGAATGCATTCCGGCGGCGCAACAATGTGTTGCGCTTCCGCAACCGTTACCGACGAAGAATCATTGAAGCTTATTCTTCACGGCTATTTGCATTGAGAAGAATCCGGTCTTCGGATATCGCGATATCAAGTTGGCCTTGGGGGCCGGGCAGACGCCGCGAGGGCGTTGTGCAATCTGTGCGGGAAATATCGAACTATGCTGTCACGTCGCTCTCTGCTTGTTGGAATGTCAGTCCTGGCGCTATCCGGCCCGGCATCTGCAGAACCGATCCTCAAAAGAATCCTGAACCCGTTTGGAGGCGAGTCCACTCAGCCGACGGTGGTTCCTGATACGGAGGTCAAGCCGATCGCAGTGGCCGAGGTGCGCAAACCTGCGAACCAGAGCAAGGCCAAGGCAAAAACTAAATACGGTATTGACCCGAAGTATATGCCGCAGGATGTCGCTTTCTCAGGTTACAGGCCGGGCACGATCGTGATCGATCCGAAGTCGAAATTCCTTTATCTCGTTGAATCACCTTTCTCCGCACGCCGCTACGGTATTGCAGTCGGCAAGGAAGGGCTGGAGTTCAAGGGCACCGCAACGATCCAGACGAAGCGCGAGTGGCCGCGCTGGATTCCGACCAAAGATATGATCGAGCGCGAACCCGCCCATTATGCCAAATATGAAAACGGCATGGATGGCGGTCCGGGCAATCCGCTAGGCGCGCGCGCCCTTTACCTGTCTCAGGGCAACAAGGATACGCATATCCGCATCCATGGCACGATCCAGCCTTGGACCATTGGAAGCTCGGCGTCGAACGGTTGCTTCCGCATGGTCAACGATCATGTCATCGATTTGTATAACCGCGTCAGCGTAGGCACGGAAGTGATTGTTCTGTAAGGACAATCGTTGAATTTTTTTAAACGGCCAGACCTTGCGTCTGGCCGTTTTGTTTGGATAGAAGAACATTTGGGACGGGAAAACCGGCGTCAACGCCGATTTTTTTGTGGCCAAATCACTCACAAAGGACTAACGAGATAAGCCCATGGCCCGATATGTTTTCATCACTGGCGGCGTGGTTTCTTCCCTCGGAAAAGGCATCGCTGCTGCCGCTTTGGCGGCGCTCCTGCAGGCTCGTGGATACCGTGTTAGGATTCGCAAGCTCGATCCCTATCTCAACGTCGACCCCGGCACGATGTCACCGTATCAACACGGCGAGGTCTTCGTGACTGATGACGGTGCCGAGACCGACCTTGATCTTGGTCACTATGAGCGCTTTACCGGGCGTCCCGCCAACAAGCAGGACAACATCACCACCGGACGCATCTACCGGAACATCATCGAAAAGGAACGGCGGGGCGATTATCTCGGCGCGACGGTCCAGGTGATTCCGCACGTCACTGACGAGATCAAGAACTTCATTGTCGAAGGCAATGACGACTATGATTTCGTGCTGTGCGAAATCGGCGGCACAGTGGGCGATATTGAAGCCATGCCCTTCCTGGAAGCGATCCGCCAGCTTGGCAATGACCTGCCTCGGGGCAGCGCCGTATATATCCACTTGACACTGATGCCCTATATACCGGCAGCAGGGGAGCTCAAGACCAAGCCAACGCAGCACTCCGTCAAGGAACTCCGATCGATCGGCATAGCACCAGATATCCTGCTCATCCGTGCCGATCGCGAGATTCCGGAATCCGAGCGTCGCAAACTGTCGCTGTTCTGCAATGTTCGCGCCTCTGCAGTCATTCAGGCGCTCGACGTCGATACGATCTATGATGTGCCGATGGCTTACCACAAGGAAGGGCTTGATTCCGAGGTCCTGGCTGCCTTTGGCATTGATCCTGCGCCCAAGCCGCGCATGGAGCTCTGGGATGAGGTCAGTCATCGCATTCATAATCCTGAGGGCGAGGTCACGATTGCCATCGTCGGCAAATATACCGGCCTCAAGGATGCCTACAAATCGTTGATCGAAGCGCTTCATCATGGCGGCATGGCCAACAAGGTGAAGGTCAATCTCGATTGGATCGAGTCTGAAATTTTCGAACAGGAAGATCCGGCACCTTACCTCCAGAAGGTCCATGGCATTCTGGTGCCGGGCGGCTTTGGCGAGCGTGGATCGGAAGGCAAGATCTTGGCTGCCAAGTTTGCACGTGAAAAGAAGGTTCCGTATTTCGGCATCTGCTTTGGCATGCAGATGGCGGTGCTGGAGGCGGCCCGTTCGCTTGCAGGTGTTGAGAAGGCGTCTTCATCCGAATTCGGCCCTACGAGTGAACCGGTTGTCGGTCTGATGACGGAATGGCTCAAGGGCAACATGCTGGAGAAGCGCGCTCAGTCAGGCGATCTTGGTGGAACAATGCGGCTTGGTGCCTACGAGGCACTGCTGAAGTCCGGCACGCGCATCGCCGACATCTATGGTTCGACTAACATCTCAGAACGCCATCGTCATCGCTACGAAGTGAACATCGACTACAAGGACCGTCTGGAAGAGTGCGGTCTGGTTTTCTCAGGCATGTCGCCAGACGGCGTACTGCCCGAAACGATCGAATACCCCGATCATCCCTGGTTCATCGGCGTTCAATATCATCCGGAACTGAAATCCCGTCCGTTCGAGCCCCATCCGTTGTTCGCCTCGTTTATCCACGCGGCAATGGCTCAAAACAGGTTGGTTTGACCAGCGATACCGGGTGTGGCTTGAATTGCGCCACGCATTGAGGCACACCCTTCTCCTATGAGTACTTCATCACCCCGAGAGCCCCGTCCAGTTGATCACTTGGTCCTGCCGACCGCGGATCTTGATGTGGCGCGATCACGCCTGGAGCACCTTGGCTTTGTTGTTGCGCCGGTTGGCAAGCATCCATTCGGCACCGAGAATGTCTGCGTGTTCCTGGGCGATGACAGTTTTCTGGAGTTTCTCGCCATTGGCCAGCGGGAAACATGCGAGGCAGAAGCCAGAAATGGCAATGTCTTTGTCGCGCGGGATCAAGCCTACCGCTTCCGCAATGGTCCCGAAGGCTTTTCGGCCCTCGTCATGGGAACGCAGAATGCGAACGCGGATCACGATGCTTTCGTGCAGGCGGGCATATCGGCCGGTGCCGTGCTGAATTTCTCGCGCCCCTTCAGGACGCCGGACGGTGGAGAAGACATCGCCGGCTTCCGCCTCGCTTTCGCCGCTGACCTGCGTGCACCCGATGCGTTCTTCTTTACCTGTGAACGGGTCAATACACCAAAAGTCGATCGCACAACACTTCAGGCGCATGAAAATGGTGCGGTTGCTCTGCGTGAGATCGTCTTGTCTGAAGTCAACCCAACGGATTTTCAGTATCCGCTTCAGGAAGTCATCAACCAGCGTGATGTGAACGCTCATTCCTTCGGTATGGATTTGCACGCGGCCAATACCAATCTCACAGTGTTGACGCCGCAAGGCTTGAGGTCATTCTTTGGTATCGAATCGCCGATAGCCGAGCGCGGCTTGCGTCTGCAGGCCTTCGTGCTTGCGGTGCGCGATGTTGCAGCCGTTGAATCCTTGCTCTCGCAGAACAATATTCCCTTCGAAAAGCGTGGCTCCCGCCTGATTGTGCACAAGGCACCAGGGCAGGGCGCTGCCATCGCATTTGAGGCTCTCTGATGTCCCTGAATTCAACTGTTTTCGCCGGTAACGTCGCATTCTCGAACGCTGCGCAATTGTCGTTGATCGCCGGCCCCTGCCAGATGGAAAGCCGCCAGCATGCGTTCGACATGGCTGGCGCGCTGAAAGAACTGACAACAAAGCTCGGCATTGGTCTCGTCTACAAATCCAGTTTCGACAAGGCAAACCGTACTTCTTTGACAGGCAAGCGTGGCTTTGGCCTCGAAAACTCGTTGCCGGTATTTGCTGATATCCGCAAGGAACTCGGGCTTCCGACCCTGACCGATGTGCATACGGAAGAGCAGTGCGCCATTCTTGGTGAAGTGGTTGATGTGTTGCAGATTCCGGCCTTCTTGTGCCGCCAGACCGACCTTCTGATCGCTGCAGCCAAGACTGGCAAGGTTGTCAACGTCAAGAAGGGGCAGTTTCTCGCTCCTTGGGATATGAAGAATGTCGTTGCGAAAGTGACGGAAAGCGGCAATCCGAATGTGATGGTGACCGAGCGTGGCGCTTCCTTTGGTTACAATACGCTCGTCTCCGATATGCGTTCGCTGCCGATCATGGCAGGCATCGGTGCGCCGGTGATCTTCGATGCCACGCATTCGGTGCAGCAGCCGGGCGGGCAGGGCGGATCTACCGGCGGCCAACGCGAGTTTGTTGAGACCCTTGCCCGGGCTGCAGTCGCTGTCGGTGTCGCCGGCGTCTTTATCGAAACGCACCAGGATCCGGACAATGCGCCATCTGACGGTCCCAACATGGTGCCTCTCAACCAGATGCCGCAGCTGCTTGAAACGCTTCTAGAATTCGACAGGATCGCCAAGAGGGCGTGAGCCCCAAGGCCGGATAGTTCCAGCCGATAAAATTAAGTTTCTATGCAACCCTGCACAGGCGTTGCTCATTACCCTTTCATTGACATCAGAAAGGAGTGAGCAATATGCCAACCAAATCAGGACACACCACCGCCATTCGCGCTTCCCGCGTGATCGGTACCAACGTTTATAACGGCACCGGCGATAAAGTCGGCGAGATCGAGGATGTTATGCTGGACAAGACGGCGGACAACATCATGTTTGCGGTCGTTGGCTTTGGCGGTTTTCTCGGCGTCGGGGAAAAGTATCACGCAATTCCATGGAAATTGCTGGACTATGACGAGAATGCTGGCGGCTATGTTGTGCCGTTTACCAAGGAGCAGCTGGAACAGGCGCCGGCCCATGGCATTACCGAGTTGACAGAAAATGATGGTCGCCGCGTGCGCGATATGTCGTTCTCATACTACAAGGTCGATGCGCCGACTCAAAACCTCTACTGAACCTGCAAGGCCGTCAGTTTGACGGCCTTTTTTCTTTTTTGAATCACAATTCGCCTTTGTAGGGATTTTCCTTGTCATCTTCATTCGCTATGCAGTGGCAGCCCAAAGCTGCGCAATGCCAGCTGCACAATGCTAATTGAAAGGGAAAATACCCCATGACTGCTATTGTCGATATTATTGGCCGTGAAATTCTGGATAGTCGTGGGAATCCGACTGTTGAGGTCGATGTCATTCTTGAAGACGGTTCCAAGGGCCGTGCAGCTGTGCCCTCCGGCGCTTCGACCGGTGCACATGAAGCAGTCGAACTTCGTGATGGCGGAGCCCGCTACCTCGGCAAGGGTGTTCAGAAGGCCGTCGACGCAGTCAATGGTGAGTTGTTCGATGCCATTGGCGGTCTGGAAGCCGAAAACCAGATCCACATTGACCAGACGATGATCGATCTGGACGGAACGCCCAACAAGAGCCGTCTTGGTGCCAATGCAATTCTCGGCGTGTCGCTCGCTGTTGCAAAAGCCGCTGCTGAAGCTTCCGGCCTGCCGCTCTATCGCTATCTTGGCGGTCCAAGTGCGCATGTTCTGCCGGTGCCGATGATGAATATCATCAATGGCGGCGCCCACGCAGACAATCCGATCGATTTTCAGGAATTCATGATCCTGCCAGTGGGCGCCTCGTCGATAGCCGAAGCTGTTCGCTATGGTTCGGAAGTTTTCCATACGCTGAAGAAGCGCCTGAAGGATGCAGGTCATAACACCAACGTCGGTGACGAGGGCGGCTTTGCGCCAAATCTCAAGACGGCACAGGCTGCATTGGACTTTATCGTGGAGTCCATCGAACAGGCAGGTTTCAAGCCGGGCGAAGAAATCGCAATTGGTCTCGACTGCGCCTCGACCGAATTCTTCAAGGACGGCAATTACGTCTATGAGGGCGAGAAGAAGTCGCGTGATCCTAAGACCCAGGCAAAATACCTTGCCAAGCTCGTCGGTGACTATCCGATCATCACGATTGAAGATGGCATGGCCGAGGATGATTGGGATGGCTGGAAATACCTGACTGATCTCGTCGGCAACAAGTGCCAGCTCGTTGGCGATGATCTGTTCGTTACCAACTCGGCCCGTCTGCGCGATGGCATCAAGATGGGCGTTGCCAATTCGATCCTGGTCAAAGTCAACCAGATCGGCACCCTCTCGGAAACGTTTGACGCGGTGGATACCGCGCATCGCGCCGCCTACACTGCGGTAATGTCGCATCGTTCCGGTGAGACCGAAGATTCAACGATTGCCGATCTGGCTGTTGCCACCAACTGCGGGCAGATCAAGACGGGCTCGCTCGCCCGTTCTGACCGGGTCGCCAAGTACAACCAGCTCATCCGCATTGAGGAAGAGCTGGGACCGCAGGCCCGCTATGCTGGACGCGGAATTTTCCGCAACGCCTGACTTAGTTGCCACAACAACATATTTTGAAATGGCGGGCCTCGTGTCCGCCATTCTGCTTTCGGGATGACGGCAGTAACAGCCTGTTAAGCAAAACATAGTCTTATTGGCCAATGACAAATCAGGCCACCCTGACCTGATTCCGCAACGCTCCGGGTCACTGCAATGTGGACAAAACAAAGACGTAAAACCAATCGCGGGCGGCTCATCGTTCCGCTAATGGCGACGCTGTTCTTCGCCTATTTCGGCTTTCATGCCTACCATGGCGAGTACGGGCTCTATTCGGCAATCAAGCTGCAGGAACAGACCAAGTTGCTTCAGGCCCAGCTCGAGGCCGTCACCGCATCGCGCACAGAGCTTGAACGCCAGGTACAACTTATGCATGATGGTACGATTGAGAAGGACATGCTAGACGAACAAGCTCGTAAAGCATTGAATGTTTCACGTCCGGACGAAGTCACGATAATGCGTGGCTCCGGCGATTTTGCTATTAACTGAATTCTGGTTAATCGTTATTTTTCTCTGTGTTTTGAACATCTTATTTGCATAGCACTTATTCGATTCTGCATATTGTAAGTTCTGCCTCTGCTGCTATTCTCGTGCGACCAAATCACAGGGAGTGAGATATGGCCACGAGGGCGAAAAAAAGCCCTGCGCGTTCCGCGCAGACCTCTGCTGCTAAAGCACCAAAACCAATCCAATTCACCAAGGAACAAGAGCTCGAAGCGTACCGCCAGATGCTGCTGATCCGCCGTTTCGAAGAAAAGGCCGGTCAGCTCTATGGTATGGGCTTCATTGGCGGTTTCTGTCATCTCTACATCGGTCAGGAGGCCGTTGTGACGGGTATGCAGTTGGCGCTACGGGAGGGCGATCAGGTTATCACCGGTTATCGCGATCACGGTCATATGCT
The DNA here is from genome assembly GCA_963777425.1 of uncultured Alphaproteobacteria bacterium. Classification (GTDB taxonomy): domain Bacteria; phylum Pseudomonadota; class Alphaproteobacteria; order Rhizobiales; family Rhizobiaceae; genus Phyllobacterium. The sequence continues at coordinate 187,121 of CAVZQS010000006.1, forward strand.
GGCGTGCGGCATGAGTGCACGCGGCGTCATGGCAGAGCTTACCGGGCGCCGCGGCGGCCTTTCCAAGGGGAAGGGTGGTTCCATGCATATGTTCTCCAAGGAGAAACATTTCTACGGCGGTCACGGCATCGTGGGTGCTCAGGTGTCGCTCGGAACCGGGCTCGCATTCGCTAATCGCTATCGCGATAACGGAAATGTATCGCTGGCTTATTTCGGCGATGGTGCGGCCAATCAGGGTCAGGTCTACGAAAGCTTCAACATGGCCTCGCTATGGAAGCTGCCGGTCATCTACATAATTGAGAATAACCGCTACGCGATGGGCACGGCAGTATCGCGCGCCTCGGCCGAGACCGATTTTTCCAAGCGCGGTATATCCTTCAACATCCCTGGTATTCAGGTCGATGGTATGGATGTAAGGGCTGTGAACGCCGCTGGCGAGGAAGCGGCCGCCTGGGCGCGTTCGGGCAAGGGGCCAATGATCCTTGAAATGCAGACATATCGGTATCGCGGTCACTCCATGTCGGATCCGGCGAAGTACCGCTCCAAGGATGAAGTGCAGAAGATGCGCTCCGACCACGATCCCATTGAGCAGGTGAAGAGCCGGTTGATCGAAAAGGGATGGTCCACTGAGGACGACCTGAAGAAGATCGACAAGGACGTACGCGACATCGTGGCTGACGCTGCCGATTTCGCCCAGTCCGATCCGGAGCCGGATGCATCCGAGCTTTACACCGACATTCTGCTCTAAGGGAGGCGTAACATGCCTGTAGATATTTTGATGCCAGCGCTCTCGCCGACCATGGAAGAGGGCAAACTGTCGAAATGGCTGAAGAAGGAAGGCGACAAGGTCACTTCCGGTGATGTGCTTGCGGAAATCGAAACCGACAAGGCGACGATGGAAGTGGAAGCCGTCGACGAAGGCACGATCGGCAAGATCGTTATTCCCGAGGGTACCGATGGCGTGAAGGTGAACTCTGTCATCGCTATTCTGCTTGGTGAAGGCGAAAGCGCCAATAGCGTAAGCGCACCGAAAGCTGCCGAAGCGCCTGCCAAAGCTGAGGGTGCGCCCAAGCAGGAGGCCGCACCCGAACAGCCCGCTCCTTCGGTTCCCGCAGCGCCGAAAACCGAAGTTGCTGCCGATCCAGACATCCCGGCTGGTACGGAGATGGTCTCGACAACTGTTCGCGAAGCATTGCGCGATGCAATGGCGGAAGAAATGCGCCGCGACCCCGATGTTTTCATCATGGGTGAAGAGGTTGCCGAATATCAGGGTGCCTACAAGATTACGCAGGGACTGCTCGACGAGTTCGGTCCACGCCGGGTCGTTGACACGCCGATCACGGAGCACGGCTTTGCCGGCGTCGGCGTCGGTGCCGCCATGACCGGTCTGCGTCCGATCGTCGAGTTCATGACCTTCAACTTTGCGATGCAGGCAATCGACCAGATTATCAATTCTGCTGCCAAGACGCTTTATATGTCCGGTGGCCAGATGGGTGCCCCGATGGTTTTCCGTGGACCGAGCGGCGCTGCCGCTCGCGTCGCGGCCCAGCATTCCCAGTGTTATGCCGCCTGGTACAGCCACATTCCCGGCCTCAAGGTTGTCATGCCTTACACTGCTGCCGATGCAAAAGGCTTGCTCAAGGCGGCAATTCGTGATCCGAACCCCGTGATCTTCCTTGAAAACGAGATTCTCTACGGCCATTCGTTTGATGTTCCGAAACTGGATGATTTCGTACTGCCGATCGGCAAGGCGCGTATTCACAAGAAGGGTACGGACGTTACGCTCGTTTCGTTCGGTATCGGCATGAACTACACGGTAAAGGCTGCCGAGGAACTCTCGAAACTGGGCATCGACGCCGAAATCATCGACCTGCGCACGATCCGCCCCATGGACATTCCAACCGTGATTGGATCGGTTAAGAAGACCGGGCGCTGCGTCACCATCGAGGAAGGCTATCCGCAATCCTCAGTCGGTACGGAAATCGCCACTCGCGTCATGCAGCAGGCCTTCGATTATCTCGACGCGCCGGTGCTGACGATCGCTGGCAAGGATGTGCCGATGCCTTACGCGGCCAATCTTGAGAAGCTGGCCTTGCCAAATGTCAAGGAAATCATCGATGCCGTCAAAGCTGTGACCTACACAGCGTAAGGGGAGGAAACCGATATGCCGATCAATATCACCATGCCGGCGCTTTCTCCCACCATGGAAGAGGGCAACCTTGCCAAATGGCTCGTCAAGGAAGGCGACAAGATTGGACCTGGCGACGTGATCGCCGAGATCGAAACCGACAAGGCAACAATGGAAGTCGAAGCGGTCGATGAAGGGACTGTTGCCAAGATTGTAGTTCCCGCCGGTACGGAAGGGGTCAAGGTTAACGCTCTGATCGCCATTCTGGCGGGTGAGGGCGAAGACGCTGCAGCCGCTGCCAAGGGTGCCGATGCGGCACCGGCCAAGGCCGAAGCGCCGAAGCAGGAGGCAAAGGCCGAGGCCGCGCCCGTGGCGCCAAAGGCAGCGGACTCTGCATCAGCGGCCCCTGCGCCATCAGCGGCTCCGGCCCAAGCGGGTAATCGCCCGTTCTCTTCACCTCTGGCCCGCCGTATCGCGAAGGATGCCGGTATTGATCTTGCAGCCGTCGAAGGTTCCGGACCCCACGGGCGTGTCGTCAAAAAAGACGTAGAGGCGGCGATTGCCGGGGGCGGTGCCAAGGCTGCTCCTGCCGGGGCAGCGCCAGCAACCGCACCTGCTGCTGCGCCGAAGCCCATGTCCGACGATGCCGTGCTCAAGCTGTTTGAGGAAGGGTCATACGACCTCGTGCCGCATGATGGCATGCGCAAGACCATTGCCAAACGCCTGCTTGAGGCCAAGTCGACAGTTCCGCATTTCTATCTGACGCTGGATTGCGAACTCGACGCATTGCTCGCATTGCGCGCTCAGATCAACGCCGCTTCGCCAATGCGCAAGACGGAAAAGGGCGATGTGCCAGCCTACAAACTGTCCGTCAACGACATGATCATCAAGGCCATGGCTCTTGCGCTGCGTGACGTTCCGGAAGCAAACGTTTCCTGGACCGACGCCAATATGGTCAAGCACAAGCATTCCGATGTTGGTGTTGCGGTGTCGATCCCAGGCGGGCTGATCACGCCGATCATTCGCAGGGCCGAAGAGAAGACGCTTTCCGCCATTTCGAATGAAATGAAGGATCTCGCCAAGCGGGCACGCGACCGGAAATTGAAGCCCGAGGAATATCAGGGCGGTACAACTGCCGTGTCGAACCTTGGCATGTTCGGCGTCAAGGACTTTGCCGCTATCATCAATCCGCCGCACGCAACCATCCTTGCCGTCGGTGCGGGTGAGGAGCGGGCGGTTGTCAAGAAGGGCGAAGTTACAGTTGCAACCGTCATGTCCGTGACGCTCTCGACAGATCATCGCGCGGTCGACGGCGCTCTCGGGGCCGAACTGGCACAGGCCTTCAAACGGCACATCGAAAACCCGATGGGTATGCTGGTCTGAGACGCTCGTCATGAAAACCGTCCTTTGTTATGGCGACTCGCTCACCTGGGGTTTCAGACCTGACGGATCGGGTCGCCATGCACTCAAGGACCGCTGGCCGCAGGTGCTTCAGACGGAACTCGGGAATAACGTTCATGTCATCGCCGACGGCCTGAACGGGCGTACGACCGCCTATGACGATCACCTGTCCGGGTTCGAACGCAATGCTGCGAAAACGCTTACGACAGCGCTCGGCACGCATTTCCCGCTCGATCTTGTGATCATCATGCTCGGCACCAACGACATGAAGCATGTGCTTTGTGGTAATGCACTTGGTGCCAAGCGGGGAATGCAACGGTTGATCGAGATCGTTCGCACGGCACCCTACCAGTTCGATATCGCGCCACCCGCGGTGTTGATCATGTCGCCCCCACCTCTTGGCGAGTCCGGAGGCGACGAATTCATGCTGATATTTGAAGAAGGCATAGAGCAGTCACGCTTGTTAGCCGGCTTCTATAAGGATGCGGCGTTGCTGGCAAATTGCGCATTTTTTGATGCAGGATCCGTTGCTGCAACGTCGTCGGTGGACGGCGTACATCTTGATGCAGAAAATACTCGGGCAATTGGCAAAGCCATTGCACCAATCGTTCGAGGCATACTCGAGCTCTAATCCAGGAGGACCAAGGTCTTGGCCAATAATTACGACGTGATCATCATTGGTTCGGGCCCCGGCGGCTACGTTACCGCTATTCGCTCCGCGCAACTTGGCTTCAAGACGGCGATTGTCGAGCGCGAACATCTCGGCGGAATTTGCCTCAACTGGGGTTGTATTCCAACGAAAGCGCTGCTGCGCTCGGCAGAAATCCTCCATTATGGCCAGCACGCCAAGGATTATGGCCTAACGATCGAGGGCAAGATTTCCGCCGATGTCAAAGCGGTCGTCCAGCGCTCACGCGGCGTTTCGGCCCGGCTCAATGGCGGCGTCGGCTTCCTGATGAAAAAGAACAAGGTCGACGTGATTTGGGGCGAAGCGAAACTGTCGAAGCCCGGAGAAATCGTGGTCTCCAAGACATCGAAAAAGCCGATGGAGCCGCAAAACCCCATACCCAAAAACGCATTGGGCGAAGGTACTTATACGGCTAAGCACATCATCGTCGCGACGGGTGCACGCCCACGCGCCTTGCCTGGAATCGAGCCGGACGGCAAGCTGATCTGGACCTATTTCGAGGCAATGGTGCCGCCGGAAATGCCAAAATCCCTGGTTGTCATGGGATCTGGCGCCATCGGCATCGAATTCGCATCGTTCTACCGTACTATGGGCGCAGAGGTTACTGTCGTTGAACTGTTGCCAACTGTCATGCCCGTAGAGGATGCGGAGATTTCAGCTTTTGCCCGCAAGCAGTTCGAAAAGCAGGGCATGAAGATTATTACCGATGCCAAGGTCACGAAGGTGGAGAAGGCTGCAAACAGCATTACTGCTCACGTTGAGACCAAGGACGGCAAGGTGGAAAAGATCACTGCCGAGCGCCTGATTTCAGCGGTAGGTGTCCAGGGCAACATTGAAAATCTCGGGCTTGAAGCCTTGGGCGTCAAGACAGATCGTGGCTGCATCATCACCGACGGCTATGGCAAGACCAATGTGCCGGGCATATATGCGATCGGCGATGTGGCCGGTCCTCCCATGCTCGCGCATAAGGCGGAGCACGAAGGTGTCATCTGCGTCGAGAAGATCGCCAATGTTCCGGGTGTGCACGCCTTGGAAAAGGATAAGATCCCTGGCTGCACCTATTGCAATCCTCAGGTTGCTTCGGTCGGCCTCACCGAGGCGAAGGCCAAGGAGAATGGGCGCGAGATTCGCGTTGGACGGTTCCAGTTCGCGGCCAACGGCAAGGCCATTGCCTTGGGCGAGGATCAGGGTCTGATCAAGACGATCTTCGACAAGAAGACTGGCCAGTTGATCGGAGCGCACATGGTTGGAGCCGAAGTCACGGAACTGATTCAGGGATTCGTCGTTGCCATGAACCTCGAAACGACCGAGGAGGAGCTGATGCATACTGTCTTCCCGCATCCTACCTTGTCGGAAATGATGAAGGAAAGCGTGCTGGACGCCTATGGCCGCGTTCTGAACGCCTGATCGAGAAAGGACCGGACACTCATTGTTCACCATCAAGGACAGCAGGCCCTGGATCAGGCTTTCATGGGCAATCCTCAAATGGTCGACGCTCATTGGCCTCTTGCTTGGGTTTGTACCTGCCGCCTTGAGTATGGTTTCCGGTAACACCATATCGGTGAACGGAACCGAGATTGGCGGCTGGTCTGGTGTCTGGATTGTAACCCTCGCGTGCGGCTTGGGTGGTTTTCTTTTCGGTGCTATATGGGCTCTGGTATTGCGCGCCATAGCAATCGCGTCAGGGCGCTAGAGCAACTGCAGGAAAAGTGTGAAGCGGTTTTCCGTCCGTAGTTGCGGTAGACAAGGTTAGGGAGAGAACATGGATCAGCCGGTTGGTATCATGGGCATGCCCGGTGTCGGTTTCTTCGGGATGCTGGTAATTGGTTTCATTGCCGGTTATATCGCCGAAAAGGCAATGAATCGTGACCATGGCCTTTTCACCAATATTCTTGTCGGTATCGCCGGATCTTTCGTCGGTGGCACGCTGGCGGGGCTGTTGAATTTCAACTTCTACGGATTTCTTGGAAATCTGATCGTTGCGACGGCTGGCGCAATCCTCATTCTTTGGGTCTTCGGCAAGTCCAGGGCCACGAACTAGGACAATCTAATGGTAACGGTACTCGACACGATCGATCAAAAGCGGCGGCTTCGGCATCCGGAAAAGGCGCATCGCCCGGATTCGGAAATTCTGAAGAAACCCGACTGGATCCGGGTGAAGGCCCCCGTGTCGAAAGGCTATTCGGAAACGCGCGACATCGTGCGGTCCCACAATCTCGTTACCGTTTGCGAAGAAGCCGGTTGCCCGAATATTGGCGAGTGCTGGGACAAGAAGCACGCCACATTTATGATCATGGGCGAGATTTGCACACGCGCCTGCGCCTTCTGCAACGTCGCGACCGGTCTGCCAACGGCGCTTGATCCAAATGAGCCGGAAAATGTCGGCAAGGCAGTTCTGAAGATGGGTCTGTCGCATGTGGTGATCACATCTGTCGACCGTGACGATCTCGCCGATGGTGGGGCACAGCACTTCGCCGATGTGATTCATGCAATCCGCCGGATATCGCCCGGAACCACGATCGAAATCCTGACGCCGGACTTCCTGCGCAAGGAAGGCGCCCTTGAGATCGTTGTTGCCGCCCGTCCGGACGTGTTCAACCACAATCTGGAAACCGTGCCTTCAAACTATCTGAAAGTACGGCCAGGTGCCCGTTATTTCCATTCCATCCGCCTGTTGCAGCGGGTGAAGGAGATGGACCCGAGCATCTTTACCAAGTCGGGTATCATGGTCGGGCTTGGCGAAGAGCGAAACGAAGTGCTGCAGTTGATGGATGATTTGCGGTCTGCCGACGTCGACTTCATGACCATCGGCCAATATTTGCAACCAACGCGCAAGCATCATCCTGTGCTCAACTATGTTACTCCGGATGAGTTCAAATCCTATGCGACCATCGCCAAGACCAAAGGCTTCCTGGTCGTCGCGTCGAGCCCGCTGACGCGTTCATCGCACCATGCCGGCGACGACTTTGCCAAGTTGAGGGCTGCACGCGAGGCGCTGCACGCATCGCGTAGCTAACGCATGCCGAAATTTGAAACGTCCCGTCCTGTCGTTCATCCGGCCGAGCAGATGTTTGATCTGGTCGCCGACGTCGAAAGCTATCCGCAGTTCCTTCCAATGTGCGAGAGCCTGAAGGTTCGCTCGCGCAAGGAGAGCCACGGCAAGACGCTGCTGGTCGCGGACATGACCGTTGGCTACAAACTGATCCGCGAAACATTTACCAGCCAGGTTTTGCTGAAGCCTGAGGAAAAAGTCATCCTCACGAAGTATATTGACGGTCCATTCCGCTATCTCGACAACCGCTGGCAGTTTGTTCCAGACGCCAATCCGGAGAATTCCACGGTCAAATTCTACATCGACTACGAATTCAAGAGCCGCACGCTTGGCTTTTTGATGGGGTCGATGTTTGATATTGCGTTCCGTAAATTTACTGAAGCATTCGAAAAGCGCGCTGACGCGATCTATGGCAAGGGTGAGAAATCGCCTGTGATGTGATGGATAATCAAGCATGATACACGAAGGTTCTGATTATCAGGTCCATATCGGCACGCCCTCGATTGAAGATTATCGGCGTTTGCGCGAAATCGCAGGCTTGAGCCCGAAGAGCCAGGAGGCCGCCGAGAAGGGGCTTCCCAATACGCTCTATGCGGCGACCATTCGCTATCAGGCAGGTGAAACTGTCGCGATGGGCCGTGTTATCGGTGACAATGGGTGTTTTTATCAGATTGTCGATATTGCGGTTGATCCATCCCATCAGGGCAAGGGTCTGGGAAAGATCATTGTCTCCAGCCTGATTGATTATGTGAAGGCAGAAGCGCCTGATGGTGCCTATGTCAGCCTGATCGCCGATGGTCCTGCCAAGTACCTTTATGCGAAGTTTGGTTTCAAGCCGGTCACACCGGAGTCGATCGGCATGGCGTTCCGCATTCAGCGTTCTTGATCTGCTGATAGGGCCTCTAAAATCCAGTCGAGGGCGGTATTGGTAGCGGCACGGCGAATCGATGCCCGGCCGTGATCAAGAAAGAGCCGGCGCATTGCGATCGGCCGTTTTTCCTGGAGCGCCAATCCAAACCAGACTAGTCCGACTGGCTTCGACGTCGAACCGCCGCCTGGTCCGGCAATTCCGGTGACCGAAACAGCGATGCCCGCTCGCGAGTGGGACAGGGCTCCCGCCGCCATCGCCAACGCCACTTCTTCCGAAACGGCCCCATGCGCCGCGATCAGTTCCGCCGGCACACCAAGCATCTCGTGCTTGGCGTCATTGGAGTAGGTGACGAAACCGCGATCGACGACATCCGATGACCCGCCAATGTCAGTGAGTGATGCGATGATCATACCACCTGTACATGACTCAGCTGTTGCAACGAGAACATCTTTCCGGCGGCATGCTTCAAGTACGGCAATCGCCTTGGCTTCTGCGATCAGTTCACTCATTCCGGGAGCCCCCCTGGATAGATGACCGACGCGGTGGCAATGGCTGCTATGCCTTCTTCGCGGCCAATGAATCCGAGCTTTTCGTTCGTGGTGGCCTTGATGGAAATGCGGTCATTTGTAATGCCCAGCATTTTCGACAGTGCGGCGGTCATTGCTTCGCGGTGCGGTCCAACCTTCGGCGCTTCGCATATCAAGGTGATATCGGCATTAGCGATCCGCCCACCCGCTTCTTTTACTATTTTCACGGCGTGCTCGACGAATATATGCGAGGCAATGCCTTTCCATTGCGGATCTGACGGTGGAAAATGCGTGCCGATATCGCCGGCGCCACGGGTCGCCAGCAACGCGTCTGTCAGCGCATGCAGCGCCACGTCGGCATCGGAATGTCCGGAAAGCTTGCGATCATGCGCGATAAATACGCCCGCAAGCATTACCCCGTTGCCGGGTTCGAACGCGTGCACATCATAGCCGTTACCGGTCCGTACATCCGGATACGCGGAAAGCTTTTGTGACAAACGGTCGTCGGCCATATCGATATCCTTTGCCCAGGTCAGTTTCGTATTGTCCGCAGATCCTTCGACGATCCGCACTGGCAGGCCATGCCATTCGGCAATGGCTGAATCATCGGTGAAATCAGACCTTCCGGCAGCGAAAGCTGCATCATGGGCGGCGAGAATGGGCTGGAATGGAAAAGCCTGGGGGGTCTGTGCAGCGTAGAGACCAGCACGCGGCACGGTCGCGCTCACCATCGCATCATGCCCTGCCGACTTTAACGTGTCCGAAACGGCAAGCACCGGAAGTACACCAATATGTGGTGTCAGATTGAAAATAACCCGCTCCAGAAGGTCCGCCGAAATAAACGGGCGGACGCCATCGTGAATCAAGACATGGTCTGGTGCAGCTTTCTTGAGCGCCAGCAAACCGAGCCGGGTCGACTCCTGGCGTGTCGGTCCTCCGGTTACTGCAATTACATTCGATCCAAAGCCACCTGTCGCTTGGGCAAACAATGCCTCATCTTCCTTGTGTATAACAACGACGATGTCATTGATGAGCGGGCAATCGAGAAATGCGCGCAACGTGTGCGCCAGAACAGCTTCTCCGCCAATCTTGCGATATTGCTTTGGTCCTTCAACGCTTTGGCCTGCGCGTTCTCCGCGCCCCGCCGCCACGATGACAGCAGCTACCCGCATTTGTTTGTCGTTACTCTTGGCCGCCAACACATCTCTCCGTCACCTCGGATTGCGTTACCCTGTGCCAAAGTGAAAGGCTAGAGGTTTAAGTTAGAACAAGTCGAAATCTGATCACGGCGCGGCGCTCTTTGCCTTGCGAAGAGGCACGATCCTGTCTAAAGGATAGGCTATTATGAAATTGCATACGAAACAGGCAGACTTAGCGTGATCGAACTGAAGCAACCACTGGACGTAGGCGGAGTGCAGCTACGCAACCGCGTATTTCTGGCGCCAATGTCGGGGGTTTCCGATCTGCCGTTCCGCCAGTTGGCCTGGCAGGCAGGCGCCGGAATGGTGGTATCGGAAATGGTAGCGAGTGCCGAGCTCTGCACTCGTGAGCGCGGCAATTTGCTTCGCCTGAAGGGCGACGGTCTAGGCACGCATGTGGTGCAGATTGCCGGGCGTGAAGGTCGATGGATGGCCGAGGCTGCGCGTATCGCGGAAGGCGAGGGTGCGCATATCGTTGATATCAATATGGGTTGCCCGGCCAAGAAGGTGACCGGTGGCATGTCGGGGTCGGCGCTGATGCGCGATCTGGATCATGCCTTGACGCTGATCGAGGCAACAATAGCCGCCGTGCGCGTTCCAGTGACGTTGAAAATGCGGCTAGGCTGGGACGACGAGACTATCAACGCACCGGAACTTGCAGCACGCGCGGAGCAAGCAGGCGTAAAGATGGTCACCGTCCATGGCCGCACGCGCTGTCAGTTCTATGAGGGCGAGGCGGATTGGCCTGCCATTCGTGCTGTCAAAAATGCTATCTCGATCCCGCTTGTTGCCAATGGCGATGTTCGGGGCCGCGATGACGCTGTTGCGATCCTCGAAGCATCCGGCGCTGATGCGGTTATGGTCGGACGAGGATCTTACGGACAGCCCTGGCTTCCAGGAACGATCGTCCATGGTGTGGAGCGAGATAACAGCGGAATGATCGCTGACTATGCCGTGGCGCATTATGAAGCGATGCTCGCGCATTATGGCGAACCGACAGGCAGTCGGCATGCGAGGAAGCATTTGGGCTGGTACCTGGAGACCCATGGCGTCGACGTTGGTTCTGCCGAACGCGGTTCAATCATGACGGAAACCAATTCACGCCAGGTTGCACGGCGATTGCATGCAGCCCTTTCCCGGCCCTCCACAGAAGACATGAAGAAGGTGGCGTAATGACAGCGTCAGATCCCGTGCTGGAAGACCGTTTGGCGGGCATGGTCCTCAACTCTATCAGGCATCCGGTCATCATGCTCGATGACGCCGGCTACATCTCCTATGCGAATGCTGATGCCGAGGCTTTTTTCAGGTCGAGCGCCAGCATCCTGAGCCGTAATACGCTTGACATGCTCTTGCCATTTGGCAGCCCCTTGCTCGCCCTCGTGAAGCAGGTCAGGGAAAATCCGTCCCCGGTGAATGAGTACCGCGTCGATGTTTCGTCGCCCCGGCTTGGTCAAGACCGCATTGTCGATCTTTACGTAACGCCAGTTAGCGAGTCGCCAGGATCAATCGTTATCCTTTTCAAGGAACGGTCGATGGCGGAAAAACTCGATCGCCAAATGACGCATCGCGGTGCTGCGCGTTCCGTTACCGGGCTTGCTTCCATGCTGGCGCATGAAATCAAGAATCCGTTGTCTGGCATTCGCGGTGCGGCGCAGTTGCTCGAGACAGGTCTGAACGATGATGACCGGGCGTTGACCCGGCTGATTACCGATGAAACAGACCGCATCGTTTCGCTTGTCGATCGCATGGAGGTTTTTTCCGACGAGCGACCGATCGAGCGCGAGGCGGTGAACATTCACGTGGTGCTCGATCACGTCAAAGCCATCGCCAAGAACGGCTTTGCCAGCCACATCAAGTTCCATGAGGACTATGATCCGTCACTGCCTTACGTGTTCGCCAATCGCGACCAACTCGTTCAGATCTTTCTCAATTTGGTGAAAAACGCCGCCGAGTTGATCGGTCAGCATGAGGCCGGCGAAATAACACTTTCGACAGCTTTCAGGCCCGGTATTCGCCTGTCCGTCCCGGGCATGCGCACGCGCGTCTCGCTGCCGCTCGAATTTACTGTTCAGGATACGGGCCCAGGCGTTGCACCCGATATCATGCCGCATCTGTTCGACCCCTTCATTACGACAAAGCCCAACGGTTCAGGACTTGGTCTTGCGCTCGTTGCCAAAATCGTTGGCGACCACGGCGGTGTCATCGAATGCGATTCCGTGCCGCGTAAAACCACGTTCAGAATCCTTATGCCTGCCTGGCAGAGCGGGCCGCTCGATGACGAGCACGCAGACGAAAAACCATATTCCAAGAAAGCAGGATCCTGATTATGAGCTTGGGCAGCATTCTCGTCGCAGATGACGACGCGGCTATCAGAACGGTCCTCAACCAGGCGTTGTCTCGAGCGGGCTACGATGTTCGCATTACCTCCAATGCTGCCACACTGTGGCGTTGGATATCAGCTGGTGATGGCGATCTCGTAATCACCGACGTGGTTATGCCCGATGAAAATGCATTTGATCTGCTGCCCCGGATAAAGAAATCCCGGCCCGATCTTCCGGTGATCGTCATGAGTGCACAAAACACCTTCATGACCGCCATACGAGCATCGGAAGCAGGGGCTTATGAATATTTGCCAAAGCCATTCGATCTGACGGAGCTCGTCAGCATTGTTGGCCGCGCACTTGCCGAACCCAAGAAGAAGACGGAGAAATGGGCGGCGGACGAGCAGCCGGACACGATGCCGCTCGTTGGGCGTTCACCCGCGATGCAAGACATCTACCGCGTGCTTGCCCGCATGATGCAGACCGATCTGACGGTGATGATTTCCGGCGAATCCGGTACCGGCAAAGAGCTTGTCGCGCGGGCCCTGCACGAATATGGCCGCCGCCGCAAAGGCCCATTCGTCGCCATTAATATGGCTGCAATCCCACGCGATCTGATTGAATCGGAATTGTTCGGCCATGAGCGCGGAGCGTTCACCGGCGCGCAGAACCGGTCAAGCGGACGCTTTGAGCAGGCAGATGGCGGTACGCTGTTCCTTGATGAGATTGGCGATATGCCGATGGAGGCGCAGACGCGGCTCCTGCGTGTGCTGCAGCAGGGCGAGTACATGACGGTTGGCGGCCGGACACCGATCAAGACCGATGTGCGCATCGTCGCCGCGACAAACAAGGATCTGCGGACCCTGATCAATCAGGGGCTGTTTCGCGAAGACCTCTATTACCGCCTCAATGTGGTCCCGCTGCGTTTGCCGCCACTGCGCGAGCGCGGCGAGGATATTCCGGATCTGGTCCGGCACTTTTTCAAGATGGCGGCCAAGGATGGTTTGCCCGAGAAGCGCATAACAGCCGACGGACTTGATCTCATGCGGCGCTACCCATGGGCGGGCAATGTGCGCGAACTCGAAAATCTTGTCCGTCGTTTGGCAGCGCTGTATCCGCAGGAGGAGATCAACGCAGAGGTCATTGAAGCCGAATTGAAGGCCGATCTCCGGCCAACAGAACCAGCATCGAGCTCCATGGCCAATGAGGAGCTCACCATTGCCCAGGCAGTGGAACTCAATATGCAGCGGTACTTCCTCTCCTATGGGGACGACCTGCCGCCATCAGGCCTCTACCAGCGCGTGCTCGAGGAGCTGGAATATCCCTTGATACTTTCGTGCCTGACTGCGACACACGGCAACCAGATCAAAGCGGCCGAACTTCTCGGATTGAATCGAAACACTCTGCGCAAGAAAATTCGCGAACTGGGTGTAAATATCTACAAAAGTAGCAAGAATGAGCGTTAATGGTGTTTGTTGGGCATTAGGGAGTTGTTAAGCAACATCTCTGTCATTGTGCCATTCCACCAATAATAACAAATGATAAAATTGTAACGAGTGCAATATAGGCTTCTTAACAGGAGTATGTGCAGAGTATTGACCAGCATTCCCGTGAATTATACGCAAACGGCGAGGTGTCGTATTGCGGTCAGATCATACGGAGGTGAGTGGTGTTCAATTTTGCGGAACGTTTAGTATTGTTTAACCAATACGAAATCTTGAAGAAGCTTGATCCAGAAAAGGCGAGCATGTACGAGCGACATCAGGAAGTCGTGGAAAAAGGCCTTGAAAGCCTCTACGGCGATTTGGGAATTTCCCGAACCACCGTCAGTGAGCAGACAGCTGAGGAAGTGACCAACATTCTTCAGATGTTCCAAGCCATCAAGAAGTCCAGCAATGGGACAAGCAACAATATTGCGGATAAGACAAAGTTCGTTGGCTTTGGTCCAAGCCAGCCGAGCGAACATTTTACCTACGCCGATTTTCTCAGCCGGGTTCTCAAGTTCCCGCAGGAAATCTCAAAGAGTGCGGACAACCGACCGGAACTTCAGCTTGAAAAATATCGCACGATGTTAAAGCGCTGGGATGAAATTGGACGCAAGCGCACGCTTTCTGCTGATCAGATCGCGCATCTTGTTGCATAATAATTGTTTGCTTGATTGACCGTGGCCGGCATTCGCTCCGCCACGGTCAAGCGTCAACTAAGCTCAGGCCAACGGACCGAGATAATCGAGCTTTCCGACTGGGACTCCATTATGACGCAGAATGTTTTGAGCGGTCGTCAGGTGGAAATAGAAGTTCGGCAGAGCGAACTTCAGAATATAATCCACCCCGTCCAGGGTCACCTTCAGTTGCCCAGAGCTCAGCGTGACCTCTTTCGATTCGCTACCTTCAAGCGCTGACCGATCCACAGTCTCCAGAAATGCGACAGTATTGGCGACACGCTCGCGCAGTTCGGCAAAGGTTTTTTCCTCATCGGGAAATTTGGGGATCTCAATCGTTGTCAGTCGGCCGATTGTGGCCTTTGCCGTGTCACTGGCACGCTGAATCTGACCGGCAAATGGCAACATGTCAGGAGCGAGGCGGGCGTTGACGAGAACGGCTGGATCGATTTTTTTCTCGGCTGCAAACGCGTCTGCCTTATCGATCAACGATGAAAGCACTGAGAAGCCACGGATGAACGCCGGGACAGAAATTTTGTGCATGGACAGTGACATAGGCGTGCTCCTTTGACGCATTGACGGACCGGCCGAATGGCTAGGTCCAGAACGTGTTGCAACGTTCCAGGCTCTCTCGCAAATACGCCGCGGCTTCGCCTTTTCAAGGGGAGCGCTGCAGTTTCGCGATATTTGGTGAACAATACTTGTTCGGTAATGTGCCGGCGATGGCCAGGCTCGACTTTGGCCGGAACGTCACTCAGATCTTGCGTATTTGCGGGTCGTGCAAAATGGTCAGATTGCTTTCGGCATGAACGATGCGATTACGTCCCTGGCTCTTTGCAGCATAAAGGCATTTGTCGGCTGCAATGAGGGCCGCTTCGAGCGATTGGCCCGGTTCATGAATAGATATGCCGACGCTCACCGTTACCTCGAGATCGGCGATCTGGAGTTTCTTCGATATATCGCGAACCCCATCAAGAATTTGGCGCGATAGCCAATCTGCATTTCCGAGATCGGCATCTGTCAGGAAAATAGCAAATTCCTCACCGCCAAAACGCGCGGCGAAATCCCACTCGCCAATTGTGGAGCGAAGGAGACTTCCGATTTCCTGGAGGACGCTGTCACCGACCGCATGTCCATAGCGATCATTGATGGATTTAAAATGGTCCGCGTCGATGTAGAGCAGCGCTCCGGCGCTTTTTGCCGGGTCGCACAATGAAATTTGCCGCTGCGCCTGCAGGTAGAACTCGTTTCGGTTGCCGAGACCGGTAAGACCGTCCCTGCGTGCGGCAACGTCAAGCTGTATCGCTGATTGTTTCAATCGGAAATTGAGTCCGACAAGGAAGGAGCCAAGTGGGACGCTCACAATCACCACGATGAAAGTTGTCACAAACAGAACGATTACGAGGTGATCGAGCCCGGCGGTCAGGAAAAAGAGTACTGCCAGTGCGTCCGACGCAACGATCGCCATGCCGACCATGATCGCGATCTGTTTCATCGGCGTAAAATCGCCAAACTTGGCCATCCAGAAATCGTAGGTCGTCATTGCGTCCGCCGAACAGGTTGATCACCGGGTACCAATACATCGGAAAGCGATGAAGAAAGCTCTGTGCGAATATCGCAAATTTTAATGGTTGTTAAGTTCACGTGACTTTGATTCGTTTATCGCAACAGCTCGTGTTTTCGGCGTTTTTCAGTTCCCTTGGAGACAATCATAGGCAATATGACCGCAAATTTCATATTTTATGCCGCCAGTTCCTATTAAATTCCCTCGCTGGCCAGCGCGCGCGTGCAGGAGTTTCAACATCCTGTGCATTTAGCGTCGCCAACAAGGACAAAGCGTTGCATTTCCGCCACAATGTGTTGCATGAGTGCCACGTCGTTGGGATGGCATAAACAATGCTCGTATCAAACTCGGTCAATCTGTTTGGAAGTTCGGTGTCCGGCGCTGCCAGCGGCGGTGGCCAGAGATTTTATTCCCGGATCGGCATTGTCACCGTAATCCTTGCGCTGCTGACAACAGGCATCACGTTCTTCATCCTGACTGGCATGACGCCTATTCATGCCGGCAGCCGGATGACGTTGCTGCTCACGAGCATCAATGCGATCCTGATCCTGGCTTTGATCGTCTTGATAGGGCGAGAGATCTATCGCATTGTCCAGGCGAGAAGTCGCGGCAAGGCAGCTTCACGACTCCATGTTCGACTTGTGGTTCTGTTTTCGCTGGTGGCTGCCGTTCCGGCGCTTATCGTAGCGATTGTTGCCTCGATAACCCTCGATCTCGGTCTTGATCGTTGGTTCGAAATGCGCACAACAACGATCGTGAATTCGTCGATCAGCCTTGCCAACTCCTATATTCAGGAAAGCGCTCGCAATTTGCAGGGCACTTCACTGGAGATGGTCAATGATCTCGATAGTCAACGAACGCTGTACAATTTGGATCGCAGCGGTTTCGTGCGGCTGATGACGCAGCAGACACTGGGTAGGGGGTTGCTCGGCGCAGCTTTGGTCCGACCGAACGGTGACGTGGCCGTGCGTGCCGACATCAAGACCGACATCGTTATCCCCGCAGTTTCCAAGTCGGTGCTGGATACTGCCGCCGATGGCAAGCCGGTACTGATTCCGCCGGAACAGACCAATCTGCTCAGCGCCGTCATCAAGATGCGCGAAATACCGGGGCTGTTCCTGTATGCAGTGCGTCCAGTCGATGCGGATATTCTGAGTTCCAGCCGGGTTATGGAGGAAAGGACCGCCAAAGAGCAAAAAACTGACGGCGGCGGAATCACAACACAGATTCTTTTCGCATTGCTCTACTTTGGTCTAACGCTGACCCTGCTCTTATCGGCAATCTGGACTGGCATCGCAGTTGCTGACCGGCTTGTGCGTCCCATCCGGCTGTTGATAGGCGCCGCAGACAATGTGGCGACCGGCAATCTCGATGTCTCTGTTCCGGTGCATCGCTCCGACGGGGACGTTGGTTCCTTGTCTCAGACCTTCAACACGATGGTTCGGCAATTGGGCAGTCAGCGACGCGAACTGGTTGCCGCCAAGGATCAGATCGATGAGCGAAGGCGGTTTTCTGAGGCTGTCCTGTCCGGGGTGACCGCCGGCGTGATCAGCGTGAACGGTGATGGCGTGATTGGCATCATCAACCGCTCTGCCGAAGCGATGTTCTCGCTGGATCCCGCAATTGCTACGGGCAAGAATCTCACAGCGCTTGTTCCGGAAATCGGATTGGTTTTCGAGGTGGCACACGCCACTGGCCGGTCCGTCTATCGCGAGCAGGTAGCGATGTCGCGGCGTGGAAGCGCCAGAACTTTTAATGTCCAGATCACCGTGGAAGACGCCGGTTCGCTTGATCATTCCTACGTTGTTACGGTCGACGACATTACCGATCTGGTCGAGGCACAGCGTTCCTCGGCCTGGGCTGATGTGGCGCGGCGCATTGCTCACGAGATCAAGAACCCGCTTACACCTATTCAACTTTCAGCCGAAAGGCTGCGTCGGCGTTACGGGAAGGTGATTATCGAAGACCGCGAAGTATTTGAGCAATGCACCGAGACGATCATTCGTCAGGTCGGTGACATTGGCCGGATGGTTGACGAGTTTTCTTCATTCGCGCGTATGCCGAAGCCGGACATAAAGACAGTGGATTTGCGGGAAGCCCTGCGCGAAGCGTCGTTCCTGGTGGAAGTCAGTCGCAGCGATATTCGCTTTGAACGGGACTTCGGCGATGTGCCACTTCTTGGCCAGTTTGATAGCCGTCTGATGGGGCAGGCTTTCGGAAACGTCATCAAGAATGCCGCGGAATCCGTTGATTCCATTGTCAAAGAGGGGCATTCGGACGGACATATCCTGATCCGCTCACGGCGCGTTGCCGACACGCTCGTGGTCGAGATTCTGGACAATGGCAAGGGGTTGCCACGCGAACACCGCCAGCGCCTGTTGGAACCCTATATGACAACCCGGGAAAAGGGCACCGGGCTCGGCCTTGCTATCGTCAAGAAGATTGTGGAGGAGCATGGCGGACAACTTGAGTTGCATGACGCGCCGGAAGACTTCTACGCGGGCCGCGGTGCAATGATCCGAATGATTTTTCCAACGACACAGACCGTTATCCAGGTCGCTGAAAATACCGAAAAACAGGTGAAAAATGGCATCTGACATTCTTGTCGTCGACGATGAAGTCGATATTCGTGAGCTTGTCGCAGGAATACTGAGCGATGAAGGTTACGAGGCACGCGTCGCATCGGACGCGGACAGCGCACTGGCGGCTATCGACGATCGTATTCCGCGGCTGATCTTCCTCGACATCTGGATGCAGGGCAGCCGGCTCGATGGGCTGGCGTTGCTGGACGAAATCAAGAGTCGCCACCCAGATATTCCGGTCGTGATGATTTCGGGCCATGGCAACATTGAGACAGCGGTATCGGCAATTCGCCGTGGTGCCTACGACTTCATCGAGAAACCATTCAAGGCGGACCGGCTGATATTGATTGCCGAACGCGCACTCGAGACGTCGAAGTTGCGGCGTGAAGTCTCGGATTTGCGCAAACGATCCAGCGAGAGCTTCGAACTTCTCGGAAGCTCGCTGTCGATGAATCACCTTCGCCAGACCATCGAACGTGTCGCGCCGACCAACAGCCGTATCATGATCACCGGACCATCCGGCGCGGGCAAGGAACTGACAGCCCGCGCCATTCATGCCTTGTCGGCACGGGCGAAGGGCCCATTCGTGAACTTGAATGCCGCAACCATCACGCCGGAACGGATGGAGATTGAACTGTTCGGCACCGAATCCGACGGCGGCGAGCGCAAGGTCGGTGCGCTGGAGGAGGCCCATGGAGGCATTCTCTATCTCAACGAAATCGCCGATATGCCGCGCGAAACGCAGAACAAGATCTTGCGTGTGCTGGTCGATCAGCAGTTCGAACGGGTAGGGGGCACGAAGCGGGTCAAGGTAGACGTCCGGATCATTTCCTCCACGGCGCAGAACCTCGAAGCCATGATCGCCGAAGGGCGCTTTCGTGAAGATTTGTTCCACCGGTTGGCCGTTGTTCCGGTTATCGTGCCGCCATTGGCTGATCGCCGCGACGACATTCCAGCGCTTGTCGAGTTTTTCATGGCGCAAATTGCCGAACAGGCCGGCATCAAGCCTCGCAAGATTGGGCTCGACGCCATGGCCGTGTTGCAATCCCACTCATGGCCCGGAAACATTCGCCAGTTGCGCAACAATATCGAGCGTCTGATCATCCTTGCCCGGAGCGATGATCCGGAAGCGGTGATTACGGCTGATCTGCTGCCTGCCGAGATTGGCGACACGTTGCCCAAGCCGCCGACGGAATCGGACCAGCACATCATGGCGCTTCCATTGCGCGAGGCCCGCGAGCGGTTCGAGAAGGAATATCTGATTGCCCAGATCAATCGTTTCGGCGGCAACATTTCACGGACGGCCGAGTTCGTTGGCATGGAACGATCCGCATTGCACCGCAAGCTGAAATCTCTCGGGGTCTAAGATCTGGACTTGGCTGGATCGAACCGGCCAAATCCTGATGCCAACATCATGCGACGCGCGTGATAATGTTCCTCACGAATTGTGGAATGCCGTATCAGCCAAAGCGAGGCGAGACGATGAAACTGCAACTCCTGCGCAATGCAACGCTGAAACTCGACTATGCCGGATTGACCATCCTGATCGATCCGGATTTCGGATCAAAGCACAGTCGGCCATCCTTCACCGGCCGCTCGCCAAATCCAATGACCGACCTGCCGGTATCGACGGATGAAATACTCGGCGGTGTTGAGCTCGTCCTGGTGTCGCATCTGCATGCCGATCATTTCGACAAGGCCGCGCAGGACCTCGTTCCCAAGCATCTGCCGCTCATTTGCCAACCGGGTGACGAGGAAAAGATCAGATCGTTCGGATTTACCGATGTCACGCCACTGACCGATGAACTGACGATCGATGGCATCCTGCTCACGCGTCGTGAGGGCAATCATGGCTCGGGGCCCGTGCTTGAGAAGATGGGCCAGGTCATGGGCCTCAGCATCGAAGCCGATGGCGAGCCATCCATCTATTGGGCCGGTGATACGATCCTCTATCCTCCGGTGCGCGAAACCATTGCGACCACCCAGCCTGATATTATCATCACCCATTCATGCGGCGCGAAATGGGATGATGTCCACATCGTGATGGATGCCGAACAGACTGTCGAAGTCTGCCGTATTGCTCCAGAGAATACCAAAATCATCGCGACGCATATGGAAGCGTTGGACCATGCGACCGTCTCGCGTCACGACCTGCAGGCCTATGCGAACGCTCACGACATCGCTAAGCATAGGCTCATCATTCCCGATGATGGAGAAATACTCCATCTCACAGCTCCCAATTCATGAGATCACCCATGCCAAAAACATTCGCTTTTGTCGGAAATCAGAATCGCAATGCCTTGCCCGGAGAGGGGAAAGGGCATCAGCGTCTTTCAGTTCGATGATCAGACCGGAGATCTGACGCTTGCCAGCGAATATCTCGCGATCGACAATCCGGGTTATCTGGCGATCGATGAGAAGCGCAAGCGACTGTACGCCGCCGTGGAAATTCCCGCCTGGAACGAAAATATGGCGGTAGCCTTCGATATCGATCCTGCGACCGGTGCGCTGTCCTACATCAACATGCAATCGACATTGGGTAACACCACGTGTCATCTTGGTTTCGACCAGACCGGCGAACTGATCTTTGCGTCGAACTACACGGTCGCGGAACTGGGCGCCCGTCCGGGTAATGCGGTTGCTGCGTTCTGCCGTCCGTGCAGATGGCGGGCTGGATCCCGCCTTTGCCGCGGCGATCCACGAAGGCCCGAATGCCGTCCTGCCAACGGACAGGCGCCAGCATGGCCATTGCGCTGTGGTCTAGCCCGGACAATCGCGTACGTCTTCGTCTGCGATCTCGGGCTCGACCGGATCATGGCCTATACATCTGCCGAAGACAGGGCGAAGGAGCCTGTACGCTTGCGCCAACACCGTTTACGCAATTGCCAGATGGAGCAGGCCCGCGGCACATGACGTTCGACCCGAATGGCAAAATATGCCTATGTTATCAACGAGTTGAATAGCACCGTTTCAGTTCTGCATTATCATCCGGAAAACGCCGGGCTCACGATGATCGCAGACCTTGCCAACCCTGCCGGACGGTTTCACCGAAACCAATACCTGCGCGGAAATCGCCGTGAGTGCCGATGGTCGGTTCCTTTACGGATCCAACCGCGGCCACAACAGCATCGTCAGCTATGCCGTTGCAGACTTCGGGTGCGATTTCCTTGATCGGCTGGACACCGTCGCAAGGGATCGGCCCGCGCAACTTCGCGATTGACCCGTCCGGCAAGTTCATGCTGGTCGCCAATCAGAAGGGCGGCGGCGTTGCCATTTTCAAGCGCGACATCGAAACGGGTGCGCTTGAGGACACCGGCAAACGCGTGGCTCTGCAGACCCCCATGCGCATCGTGTTCGGTACGTTCGCTTAAGGAGCGCAGATGTCGCGCATCGCCTATGTCAACGGTCAATATGTGCCGCACTCCGAAGCCGGTATCCACATCGAGGATCGCGGCTATCAATTCGCCGACGGTGTCTATGAAGTCTGCGAGATCGCACGTGGCAATATCATGGACATGACCCGCCATCTCGACCGGCTTGACCGCTCGCTTGCCGAACTTGAAATCCTGTGGCCGATGGATCGCAAGGCGCTCTAGCGGTTATCAAGGAAGTTGTCCGCCGGAACAGGGTTCACGACGGTCTTGTCTACCTGCAGGTCACGCGCGGCGTTGCCAGGCGCGATCATGTTTTTCCGTCGGCAGATACGCCGCCATCGATCGTCGTCACCGCCAAGCGCACCGACCCTGCAGGCATCGGCCGCCAGGGCGGCCAAGGGCATCAAGGTCATCACCGTGCCGGAAAACCGCTGGGAGCGTGTCGACATCAAGTCGATCGGTCTGTTGCCGAACGTGCTGGCCCGCCAGCAGGCGAAGGAGCAGGGCGCTCAGGAGGCCTGGTTCGTCGATCCGGATGGTACGGTCAAGGAGGGTGCTGCCACCAATGCCTGGATCGTCACCAAGGATGGCGTTCTGGTCACCCGGCCTGCCGAGAGCGGAATCTTGCGCGGTATCACTCGCACCACCATCTTCGACGTGGCAAAAAAGTTGGGGCTGAAGATCGAGGAGAGGGGCTTTTCAGTGGATGAAGCCAGGAAGGCCAAGGAAGTTTTCATGACCGCGGCGTCAACTGTTGTCATGCCAATCGTTGCGATTGACGGCGAATCGGTAGCAAATGGGCATCCTGGAGCGACTACACTTTCCTTGCGGGAAGCGTTTTTTGACATTGCGGAAAAAACGCCATCCTGTTAACCGGAGAGTGAGGGGACTAACAGAACGCTATTTTTCACCTCCTGCTGGAGCAAAGAACATTTGCTTCCGCTGCAGAATTTTGTATGAGACACGTTTGCTGATCGCATAAAAGGACAAAAACAATGGCTGAACGATCGCAGAATCTTCAGGATCTTTTTCTGAATTCAGTCAGAAAACAGAAGATTTCTCTGACAATTTTCCTCATTAATGGTGTGAAACTGACTGGAATTGTCACGTCTTTCGACAATTTTTGTGTGCTTTTACGCCGTGACGGCCATTCGCAGCTCGTCTATAAACATGCTATCTCGACCATCATGCCGAGCCAGCCCGTGCAGATGTTCGAAGTAGAAGAGACCGACTGAGATCACATTTGACTAGAGAATTGACGCGTAACGCACAGAACAATGGCGGAATTGCTGATAACGGCGATACCGCCAGGGAAGCTACGCGCGCCGTTGTCATTGTGCCGGTCTTGCCACAACGCTTCGCTGACGGCGGCAAGACCGACGAGAATAATCGTCCGAAATTCCAGCATGAGTTCCAGCGCAGCGATGACGCCCGGCTTGAAGAAGCCGAGGGGCTAGCGCGAGCCATCGACCTCGACATCGTCCATTCGGATATCGTGCAGGTTTCCGCGCCGCGCCCGGCTACGTTGCTCGGCACCGGCAAGGTGGAAAGCATTGCCGAGATCATCGAGGCTTCGCACGCCGAACTGGTGATCGTCGACCACTCGCTGACGCCGGTACAGCAGCGCAATCTGGAAAAGGAATGGAATGCCAAGGTCCTTGACCGAACCGGGCTTATTCTCGAAATCTTCGGCCGCCGCGCCCAGACCAAAGAGGGTGCGCTGCAGGTCGAACTCGCGCACCTGACCTATCAGAAGGGCCGCCTGGTCCGCAGCTGGACCCACTTGGAGCGTCAGCGCGGCGGTGGCGGCTTCCTTGGTGGTCCGGGTGAAACGCAGATCGAGGCCGACAGGCGCGCCCTGCAGGAAAAGATCCTGCGCATCAAGCGGGAGCTTGAGACGGTCGTTCGCACGCGCACGCTGCATCGCGCCAAACGCAAGAAGGTGCCGCATCCGGTTGTGGCCCTGGTTGGCTATACCAACGCCGGCAAATCCACGCTGTTCAACCGGCTGACCGGAGCAGGGGTCATTGCCGAAGACATGCTCTTCGCGACGCTGGACCCGACGCTGCGCCGCATCAAGCTGGAACATGGCGAAACGATCATCCTCTCGGATACTGTCGGTTTCATTTCCAACCTGCCGACCCATCTGGTCGCCGCCTTTCGCGCGACACTGGAGGAGGTGGTCGAGGCCGATCTTATCCTGCATGTGCGCGATATTTCCGACCCGGACACCGCTGCACAGGCGGAAGATGTGCACGCGATCATGACGAGCCTCGGCATCGAACGCGGCGATACGAAGCGCATCATCGAAGTCTGGAACAAGATCGATCTGCTTGATGAGGCTGGCCGCGAGACGGCGCAGCGCTTGAGCGCGGCGGCGATTGGCAACGAACATCCGATTCCGGTCTCGGCGATCACGGGCGAGGGCGTGGACGCCCTGCTCAAGGAAATCGAGGACCGGATCGCTGGCAAGCTCACCAAGGTCAAGGTCACGCTGCAGCACAACCAGATGCGGCTCATGGACTGGATTTATCAGCACTCCAGCAATGTGAAGCGCAAGGATCTCGATGACGGGTCGATCGCGCTTGACGATGGATATGACAGTCAATTCGCAAGCAATGCTCGACGAGAAGATGCTGAGCAGAGGCAATAGGTAATCGTCTTGCCTGCCATAGCGCTTCCCGCACGATCGATTACGCGCTCGCTGTATAGTCCGCTAGGCGAGGGCAGTAGCGTTGCCCCCGCTTGTTGGGTGTTTGCAGCGTAAGTACCAGGCTGATTCGAATGAACCGATGGCCGTATCTGCTGCCGTTTTTACACGAGCGCTGTTTTGCTAGCGACGACAGTATCGGCTGGCTGGTCGACATCCAGAGACCATATCCTAACGATGCCGGGGTTCATTTCATCCAAATATTCGGGATATCGGTTGTATTGGCATCCTTGGGCGCGGCAA
The DNA here is from genome assembly GCA_963777425.1 of uncultured Alphaproteobacteria bacterium. Taxonomy (GTDB): domain Bacteria; phylum Pseudomonadota; class Alphaproteobacteria; order Rhizobiales; family Rhizobiaceae; genus Phyllobacterium. The sequence goes on from CAVZQS010000006.1 coordinate 211,942, forward strand.
GCATCGGTTTCATTGACGATGATCGCACCTTTTATATCAGTGTCAGGTGAATTGCCGTCAATCGGCGAAAATTGTCGTAGCTGATTGCGGTGTTTTGCTTGGAATAGTGCAATTTCCAAACGTTTGTTACGCTACCATAGTGACCATCATTGTATATCGCATACTGGATGTATGGGGTCTGCTTGTATTGGCCTAACTCCAACACCCATGCCTGCTGAGATTTGGAAGTTTAATTTGAATTCCCTCTTGTCTAGTTGAGCAATCCGATATTCATCCTTCTGGACACTGGCTGCAGCATAATCCAGGCAAATATCAATTCCGAATGGCAGATCCTCTACAATATTGTTTGGAAATTCTTCGAAAACGACTTGCCACGGGAGTTGAAGGATCTTGGCAGCGGAAGACGAAACCTGGTCGATGTGCACAGTAAGTGTATTCTTGGTGTTAAGGACACATGCAATCACCCTGTTATCCTTGTCAGGATTGATTGGTTTGTTCGGCGCATCAGCAACGACATTGCAATCACCGTCATTGGCCTCATCGACGTAGTCAATAAACGACACGATTCGCTTAGGCCAAATCATATAGGCCGGACGTGGACATTTTTTGTCATCAATTGGTAAGTTATGGGTGCAGACAAGATGATTTAATGCCTCATAGACCGTATTCGTAGATCCTTTGAGGTCCACGACTTCATAACTTTTCTTTAGTGCTGCGTCCGTACCGGGCAACAAGACGATATGGCCGTATTCGCTGGCTGGAAACTTCGACAGTAAGAAGTTCCTGGCGTTGCGAGTTACCGTCTGCAGGTATAGGTCCGTGGATGTCTCCAGCTCGGCCTCGGTCCAGAAATCTCCGAAAGGTATGTTCCAATAGAACTCCGGGGCGGTGAAAAAGCTCACATCGAACTCCTTGGGTGAGCGCTTGGCAAAAGCCGTCGCCATCGCCCTGTAGAGAAGCGCGAACCTGTTGTCCAACGCGCGTTTCAGATAGGTCTCGATCCCTTCATAAGTGACGACCTTGTCACCGCGAACCATTACCGTTACCGAAGCCTCCGTCCCGGCTGGAACAATCCTTCGAGTCGAGACCTGCGTGAATGAATTATACTGCAGGCTGTAGATGCCGACCTTTCTCGGTTTGCTTGGTGCAGGCGGCTGTTTTGGAACGTGCGTGACATCAACCGAACCGGTCGTCTGCATATCCTGCTTCGGTGCAGGCGCCGGGTCCTTATCACTGAATGGTGGAATTCCAAGATCCAGCCAGCTTCCCTGTTATTACGTTTTCCGTCACCTTGACCGGCGGCGTGAACGTAGATGTATCGCCAGAAGGCCCGCCACCATCACCATCGCAGCCGCCCAACATCGCCAGCAGCGGCGCCGTCGGCAAATAGGCACAGGCCTTCAACAGTGTCCGTCGCATCGGGGAGGGTTGGCCAACATCGCCAGCCGATTGACGGCCCGTTCCAAAAATTTCTTTCATTATGAACTCCAGAGCAAATTTGCTGAAATATTAATCGTAGCGTTTCGTGGTTTAATCGAACCACATGCTTTCACCGCAAGTAACGTGCCAAGTGGATGTACACGGGCCGGAATCTCGCTCTCAATGCCGCCCACAATCGAAATCAACCCAAGAGAGGCACATTGGACGCGTTAAATTCACGCCAACCAGCCAAAGTCACCAAGCAACAGTTGTGATGGGGTGTAGCGAATGCCCAGTAAATACTCGGCACTTCGAAAATGCCTAACAATCATGCATGAGAAGTGGGCGCTATTTCGCCGTCTTGGCTTCCTGCCACAGCGCTTCCATCTCTTCTAGCGTCGCCGCGCCGAGAGATTGTTGCTGTTCGGCCAGTTTGCGTTCGATGTAGTGGAAGCGTTTGCGAAACTTCTCATTTGTTCCGCGCAGCGCGCTTTCAGGCTCGAGTTTGAGGTGGCGGCCGAGGTTGACAAGGGCAAAGAGCAGGTCGCCATATTCTTCTTCGGTATCGTGCCGATTGCCGCTGGCGATTGCTTCCTTCAACTCGCCGATTTCCTCCTCGATTTTCTCAAGGATCGGCGCAGCTTCAGACCAGTCGAAGCCGACTTTCGCAGCCTTCTGCTGCAGTTTCAAAGCCCGCATCAGCGCGGGAAAGCCATGGGGGATATCGTCGAGAAAACCATCCGCTTCGGCCAGACCTAGATTAAGCGCTGCGCGGCGTTCGCGGCGCTCGGCTTTTTCCTCGGCCTTGATTTTATCCCACATGCCTTTGGCCATACCGGCGCCACGGGCAGCTTCTTCGCCGAAAACGTGTGGATGACGGCGGATCATCTTGTGGGTGATGGCCTCAACCACATCGCCAAAATCGAACGCCTTGAGCTCCTCGGCCATGCGAGCATGGAAAACAACCTGCAGCAGAAGGTCGCCAAGCTCCTCGCGCAGATCGTCGATGTCGTTGCGCTCAATCGCATCGATAACTTCAAACGCTTCCTCGAGTGTATACGGTGCGATGGATTTGATATCCTGCTCCAAATCCCAGGGGCAGCCGGTTACCGGCGTCCGCAAAGCAGCCATGATATCGAGAAGACGGGTGATGTCGCGCGATGGTTTCATGGGCGTAGAATATGCCAGGTCAGATTCGGCGCCTACGAAAGAGATTCGATATTACGGGCTTGTCCACAATATCGGCGCAAGGAAAAAGCTCAATCAACGGGCAGATTCAAAAAAAACATGCCTCGATCCGCTGGCGGGTCACAGTCATTCTTTCATCATTGATTGTTCTGACCAAGGAGTTTCAGAAATGAATGAAATTGTGCGCAACTACAAAATTGCCGATCATCAGCGAGGCAGTAGCCCGATATCGATACAGCCGCTTGGACCGTATGTTGGTGCCGAGATCAAAGGCATAGATCTGGCCAAAAGCCTCGCCGCCTATGAAAAGGATGCCATCGACCGGGCGCTCGGCGACCATGGGTCGTGTTCTTCCGCGATCAGAAGCTGACGCCCGAGCAGCACATAGCGTTTGCAAGACATTTTGGTCCCATCAACGTCAATCGCTTCTTCAGATCAATTGACGGGCACCCGGAAATTGCCGAGGTTCGCAAGGAGCCGCACCAGAAATCCAATTTCGGCGGCGCTTGGCATACGGATCACAGCTATGATCAGGCTCCGGCCAAGGGCTCCATTCTCTATGCGCTGGAGGTACCGGAGATTGGCGGCGATACACTTTTTGCGAGCGCCCATGCAGCCTATGAGCATTTATCAGACGGATTGAAGCAGACATTGCAAGGTTTGCGGGCCGTTCATTCGAGCCGGCATGTTTTTGGCGTGGACGGTCCGGCCTATACCAACGACCTGAAGGGCAGGGTGCTCAATCCGGAACTGGCGACGCAAGACGCCGTCCATCCTGCCGTCATCACCCATCCAGATACCGGCCGCAAGGCGCTCTATGTCAATCCCGGATTCACCTTGCGATTTGAAGGATGGACTGCGGAGGAATCGAGTGGCCTCCTGTCTTATCTCTACAATCATGTGCAACGGCCGGAATTCTCGGTACGCTTTCGGTGGGAACCGGGATCCGTGGCATTTTGGGACAATCGTTCAACCTGGCATTTGGCATTGAACGACTATCAGGGCCAGCGCCGCGTCCTGCACCGCATCACGGTCGACGGAGTAGAGCTTTCCTGAGGTGATGGCGCCCCGGACTCTACCGTCGCGAGTGAAGCGTGTCGCAATCACTACAACGTCGCACTTCGAAATAGAATCCAGCCCGCTACACGCTATGTCAAAATGATATGGAGACGCGACACCGCCAGCAGGCAAGAAATGTGACAGTGACCGGGTAGGGCGATTGCGATCCCTGCAAGGCAGAAACGTTGCGGCTCTCGAATTGGGGGATCTTCGGCGGTCATGCTGGCTCCCATCCAGCAAGTTATTGGCACGTGGCTAGTGCCTCGATCAGACCCGCCGTCTCTCCGCCATCAGAAACACCGCCAGTACACAGCACAGCAGGCCAAGGGACGATGGCAGCCCCTGATGTCCGATCAGTTGCATCGCCAGTCCTGTTGCGGGCGAGCCGACAATGCCGCCGATTCCCCAGACCAGCGCAAACGCCGCATTGCCGGCGATCAGGGCATGACCAGTGAAACGCTCGCCGAGTTGGATCAACGTCATGGTGTAGATGCCGAACGAAACCCCGCCCCAGACGAAAACGAGCGGCCAGATGAGCCACGAGTGGAAGATCGACGACAGAGCCAAACAGCCGGCCAGCGACGCCAGGGCACAGAACAACATGATCCGCGTCGAGCCGAACCGGTCGGCCACGCGCCCAAGCAAAATCTGCAGCACGGCATCGCCTGCGATGAAGCAGGCGATCAGCGAAGCGATGCGGCCTTCGGAGCTGCCCAGCGCGGCGCCATAGACCGCAAACAACGAAATCAGGGTCTGCTCGAAAGCGGCTGCGGCAAATACCGCAAACAACAGGAGCGGCGCCAGTGCGAAGAAGCCGCCGACCGATGTTGCCTCGCCTTCATGCGACATCTTTGGCAGACGCGGCACGACCGCAAGCACGATCAGGCCGCAGAGAAGCAGAGCCATGATAGCGACGATGAAGGGCGGCCATCCCTCAGTACCGACCAGGCCGAGCGACAGCGGGCCGATGGCGAAGCCGCCCGAGACGATCGCTGAATAGAGGCCCATGATGCGGCCCCGACGCGACGCGGGTGTGATCGAGATCAACCAGGTTTCGCTGATCACGTAAGATGGCTTGGTGAAGAAGCCGAGCAGGAAACGCAGTGGCATCCAGACCCAGACATCTTGCGTCCAGGCAATCGCGACCAGGGTGGCTGCTGCTAGGATCGAACATAGAATCGCCAACCGGGCCTCGCCCACACGCCGCGCCAACGCCGGTGTGAGGAACGCGGATACGATGAAGCCAAGCGGCATCATCGCTGCCGACAAGCCAATCAGGCCGGGCGCTGTGCCCTGGCGCTCGAGGATGAAGCTGAGCAGCGGATAGGTCACCCCCGCCGCTACGGCGCCCAACGTGACGGTCGCGATGAGGCCCGCCATTGCTGCCCATGGGACCTGATCTTCTCGTGGTGATATCGTGCTTTCAGCGGTCATGTGGATGTCGAGGCGGTCCCTATCTGAATGAAGCCGCACTCTGCAGCACACGAACAGCGCCGTACTTAAGCTCTCCCAAATAGTTCCAAAAACTTCCAAACGGACGGACAACATGCGATCGACTGGAATCGACGCTTCGCGTACGTTGGAGAACGTTACAAAGGAGCGATGCGGTGATGGCACCGATGGCAGTCCATCGCTCAGTCCTTCTACTCATTTGCGTACGAGATGAAGGAAGAGTTCATTATCGTGGAGAGAGGCCATCGAGCAGGAAGTCGAGGCCTTTCCGGAAGGCGCCATCCCAATCGTTATCCAACAGCAGACGAGAGCGTTCGATTGTCGGGTAGCGTTCGCTGAGACGTGTAAGGCGCTGCTGCGCGGCGGCCCTGTCGTCGTCCGAGAGGTCGAAGCTCGCCCGGGTGATGGTGGCGCCCATCACATAGTTCCAGAGCGACCATATCGCGACGTTCAGATCTGCGTCCGCTACACCGGCTCTGGACAAGGTCTTGCTCAGCAGTTCCAGGCGACTGAGGATGTTCGGGCCGAGCGCCCGGCGCGGCAACAGCGATGCCGACCAAGGATGGCGCAGCATGCTGGCGCGCCAGTCTTCGAGCATATGAACGACTTCTCCGCGCCAGTCTTGAGACTCAACTATTTGCGGCGGTCCGCGATATTCGAGCACCGAGTCGAGCGCCAGATCAAAGACATCCTCTTTGTTGTCGACGTGCCAATATAGGCTCATCACGCCCGAGCCGAGGCGATCGGCCAGCCGACGCATCGTCAATCCGTCGACTCCTTGGGCGTCCAGCAGTTCTACCGCGGTCGCCACGATACGTTCCAGAGAGAGAGGCGGTTCACTGCGCGGCTCCTGCACGGACTGGAGTCGACACACTTATCCGTTGAGACCGTTTGCTCCGGGCGCCGCTACGTTTGGCTGCCATCCGTCTTCCTCGCTGGTCAGAACGTCGATTTAGGCCGGCAATGCGACGAATGTCGATCCTGACCGATTGACTCGTACGGCGTACGATGCGATTAAATCGTACACCGTACGAGTCAATCGTATTGGCGATGGGTTAAAGTTCAATCATGCCGGCCGCGAGGGTACGTTGCTCGCAGTCCGCAGAGCCAAGAGAAAATCATGTCACGCGCAATCAAGCATCTGCTTATCGGAGGGCTAATCATCATGACCATGGGAGTTCCCACTGCGACGACAGCGAATGAGAATGATCTCAAGCTGACCATCGTCAATCCGCAAAACCTCTACGACCCGACGCCGAATGGCTACAGCACGGCGGTGATCGCGCCCAGCGGGGGCCGGGTGGCCTACATCTCCGGACAGGGCGGCCAGGACAGCACGGGAGCCTTGTCGCCCGACTTCGCTGTCCAGGTGAAGCAGGCCTACGCAAATTTGCGCACCGCCCTCGATGCGCTCGGTGCCAGGCCGGATCAGGTCGCCAAGCTCACGGTCTTCGTGGTCGATCACGATATGTCCAAGCTTGAGGTGTTGACCAAGAACGTCAAGGAAATGTTCGGCGAGGCGCTGCCGGCGCAGACTCTGATTCCCGTTCCCAAGCTCGCAATTGACCCCATGCTCTTCGAGGTGGAGGCCGTGGTCGTGCTGGACTAGCGGGATCAGCAGGATACGAACAGCGTAGCCTCTCCCAAATAGCTCGCAAAAGCGTCCAAACGGTCTATAGATACGCCGTATGCAGGGATCGCGCTTTGCCTTTGGTCCGTTCGTGCTTGATTCCGGTGCGGGAACGCTCCTTCGGAACGATGTCCCCGTTGCCGTTGGCTACCGCGCGCTAAAGCTGCTTGCGGCGCTCGTCGGACGGCCCGGTGAAATCCTGGGCAAGTCCGAGTTGATGGACGCCGCGTGGCCGGGCAGGGCCGTTGAGGAAGGCAACCTCACCGTCCAGATCGCGCTGCTGCGGAAGCTGCTTGGTCCAGCCGGTGATGGCGGTGAATGGATCGCCACGGTTCCGCGCGTCGGCTACCGCTTCTCAGGCGCCGTCGAACAGCTTGGCGACGCGAAGCGAAAACCTTTGCCGCTGCCCGGTAAACCATCGATCGCCGTGCTGCCATTCGTGAATATCAGCAACGATCCCGAGCAGGGATCCTTCGCGGATGGGCTGACCGAAGACCTGATCACCGACCTGTCAAGGATCTCCGGCCTGTTCGTCATCGCACGCAACTCGGTCTTTGCTTACAAAGGAAAGGCGATGGACGTGCGCGGGATCGCTGAGGACCTTGGCGTGCGCTACCTGCTGGAGGGTAGCGCAAGACGCGCTGCCGGGCGCGTGCGCATCAACGCCCAGCTGGTCGACGCGGTGAGTGGCGATCATCTATGGGCGGAACGCTTCGATCGCGGCCTCGAAGATATCTTTGCCGTTCAGGACGAGGTCACCGGCAAGATCGTGGAGGCGTTACTCGGCAGGCTGCGCACGCCGCCGCCGCGTAATCGGCCCAAAAATATCGAAGCCTACGATCTCTGCGTGCGCGCGCGCAAGCTGATGGATGATACGCCGCAGACGGCGCAGGAAGCGCACTTGATGCTCACGCGCGCGATTTCGCTCGATCCGGAATACGCCGAGGCCTATCGCTGGTTGGCCATGAACCAGTGGATGGGATGGGTACATTCCGGCGGACCAACCGAATCTTCCCGTAGGATTGCTTTGGAACTGGCGCGCAAAGCCGTGGCGATCGATCCCAATGATGCCGGCTGCCATTGGGTCCTTGCTTACCTGCTTGCCTATGAGCGCAGCTTCGCCGAGGCGGACGCGGAATTCGCCAAGGCGATCGAGCTCGACCCGAACGAGGCCGACACCTGGGCGACATTATCCGACATCGCGGTTCTGGCCGGGCGGGTTGAGGAGGGCCTTGAGCACATTCGCAAGGCGTTCCGGCTGAACCCGTTTCCGGCAAGTTGGTACTATCTGGTGCTTGGCCAGGCGCAATACGCGGCGGGCGAGTACGAAGCCGCCATCGAGACACTGCGCAGGGATGAAACTTACCGTACAAGCTCACGCCGTTTCCTGGCGGCAAGCCTTGCACGGCTCGGCCGGCTCGACGAGGCGCGCGCAGAGGCCGAATTGTTCCTCGTCGGCAACCCGCATTTCACAACCCGCCACTGGGCCGCGACGGAGCCGTTCCGCGACGCTGCGACGCTTGAGCATTTCGTTGATGGGTACCGCAAGGCCGGTCTTCCGGAGTGACGCGCCGGCGTGAGCGGCCAGTTGCTTGGCAGAAGTTTTGGAGCTTTTGGGCAAAATCCCAACCGTGAACTTCTTGCCGTTCAAGTCAGGCGCGATCCAATAAGCACAATGTTCGGAGAGAAGATTTGACCAACAAGCCAACCAACAAATTGCTGTATGACGCCATCAGGGACCGAGGGACGGCCTATCTGATGGTCTTTCGTGAACTCAAGGCGCGCTATGGCGAAGATGAAGCCAAGGATGTGATGCGAAGTGCAAGTCGTGCCCACGGTCTCTATGTCGGCAAATCGCTCGCGGGGTGCGCGCCGAGGGACTTCGAATGTATGGCAAAAGGCTTCGCGAAATCACCAGATAACGGGTCAGTGTTTTGCCCGGACATCCGGCGGCTCGACAGCACATGCCTCGAAGTGAAGATGATGGCATGCCCGATCAAGGACGCGTGGGTTGAGGCCGGATGCAGCGAAGAGGAAATCGTCACCTTGCTTTACTGTGCCTCCGCGCTTGACGAGGCGACTCTGGAAGCAGCGGGCTTCGACTTTGAGATAGAACTCTGGTCCCCCGGACAGGAGGGCTGCTGCCTGACTCGGATTACAGAGAAGACCGGATCACGGTCAATCTAACTGGCTTGACGAGTGGAAGGCGAAGAGCCCGAAGCCGAGGCGCCTTCACATTCGGGCGACCTACTCCTCAAAGCGGCCCGCAGCGTCACGATCGCGGTCGTATCGTCTCGTGAGCGGAAACGGCGGCAACCAGGACTTCGCGACGGACGATCCAGCTTTCATAGGTTGGCATCAGCTGGTCAGGGGCATCCAGGGATCCTAGGTTCACTTCGATTTCGTCTGCGCTGCGTGCGAAAACGGAAGAGCCGCAGCGGGGGCAGAAAAACCGCCCGGCGTAGTCACGTGTTTCGCCATCGATCGTCACCGCATCCTGAGGGAACACCGCGGAAGCTTGAAAAAGGGCTCCATGGTGCTTGCGCCAGTCGAGACAGTGACAAAGGCCGACACGATATGGGAGTCCCGTCGCGACAATTCGCACGTTGCCGCACAGGCAACCGCCGGTGAATCGATCCATGCTGCGTCTCCTCTGAAATCAAGCGGTCGGGAATGGTTACATCGAACAGCGCTGTCATTGCAATTGCCCGCCGCAAGCGGGGACGCGCTCCGAAATAGAACCCACCGCCTGTGAGTTCATGGCGAACCGCGACCTGCGGCGAAAGAGAAGCTAACCCGACCGCCGCGTCTGTGCGAGCAGTTTCTGGCGGAAGACTTCAGCGGGTGTTTTGTAGTCGAGACATTTGCGCGGTGTTGCGTTCAGTCGATTGCAGATCTCTGTGAGATCATGGTCGCTGAGAGACAGTGGATCGACTGTCTCTCGAAAGCCATTTCCTCGCCCGTCTGTTGGTGTTTTCGACCGTACCTTTCTGCCAGGGTGATTGCGGATCGCAGAACCATGTCTGGGCTCCTAGGCTGGCCTGCAAATAGGGCCAGTCGGTGAATTCGGTACCGCGATCGAAGGTGATCGAGCGGCGGGCGCGGTGCGGCAGGGATTGCAACATGGATCAGCGCACCCATAACAGGCTTCGACTGCCGGTCATTGTTGCGGAGGAGGACGGCAAAGCGACTGACGCGCTCGACCAGAGACGTCACATTGGCCTTTCCGAACTTCTTCCGAACTGCATCAGATCGCACTCCCAGTGCCCAAACTGCCACGGTTTGCCACGGCTTCAGGCGGATGAAGAATGTAAAGCTGCGGGAAACACAGACTTGGCGGCGTCGTGCATGGCGTGGCTGACGCCGGCCCGTCGCTCCGGCAGGTGATGCCACAGCTTGATCGCATGGCCGTCCGGCGAGTAGGCGAACTTGTAGATCGTCTCGTGGCACTGCCGGAATCGGATGGCGTTCCGCTTCAGTCGTCCGGCAATCTGCTGCGGTGACCAGCCAGGATTAATCCGCTCGATGATCGATTGACACAGCTGCGGATCCTGATGCCAGTTTGCGATAGGCGCGACGCTCGCGTGCGAAGTCGTTTGCCGTGACGCAAAGTAGCCATTAGCCTCCGGGATTTGCGTGTCCGTGCCACCATTGCGTCTGAGTTCGCGGAGAATCGTTGAGCGATCACGTCCGAGTATGTCGGCAATCTCAGCCTGCCGGGCCTTGGCCTGCAACATCCGGGCAACAACACGGCGCTCATCCATACTCAATTGGGTAAAACTGCGAACTCATGCATCCTCCTGAAAACAAAGAGGGTTTAGCATTTGTTGCATTTGAAAATAGAATGTGCCCGGCTGTGTTATGATGTCAAAGCAATTTAAAGAAGAGATGCCTTTGGCAATATAGAAATGCAACAATGGCCAAATCTGATTACTGGAATTGCCGGGAGATATTCTTCTCGTAGAAGAGCAACGCCAGCCACCGGCCGGCGCAGCTGGTCAGGGTTGCGCAGCCCGGTCGGTGGCGGACAGGATTGGTTGCGAGAAAGACTTCAGCTTTGACAGCCGGACCCATCCTGGTCACTCGGACGCCTTCGTGCGCGCAATAGCTTGCTGCCGCCGTTCAATGACAGCGGGATCGTTCATGTAATCCGTCCGACGAAGCGCACGTCACCTTGACAGACATCGACACTGATGCCAGCCGTTCGCCATCGGGCGATCTTGCGGCGTTCATCCATGCCAATCTGGGAGTAGGTGCGTTTCATGGGCAAGTCCTTGCGAGTGATAAGCCATTGTTATCTATCGCAAGTCGCACTTCATCCTTGAACCCACCCGGCTACAGGAATTAGTCGCATAAGATAGATTATGGAACTGACGCCACCAGATTAGCTGGTAATATCGGCTATCTGCGCTTTTGCGGCTTGCGCCAATACCTTTGGTTCGCTTGGGAAAACAAAGTTTGTGCCACCTGCTGCGGCCCAGACAATGTTGAACTGCATCAGGCTTTCATCTGCATAAGCATCGATGGTGATCAGATGTCCCAGCGGTGAAACACCGCCAATGGCAAAGCCGGTTTCCTTGCGCACATGCTTCGGATCGGCGCGATGCAGTTTCTCTCCCGTCAGCTTTGCTGCTTTCTCCAGATCGAGCTTTCTTGGACCGGAGACCAGAAACAGATAGAGCTTGTCCGTATCAGCGCCTTGAAAAATCAGGGATTTGACAATCTGCGCTACGGTCACGCCGCATTGGATCGCCGCGTCCTCGGCTGTATGCGTTAAATCGGCCATCTGGCGAATTTCGATGTCCAGGCCCGCATCATGGGCAGCCTGGCGAACCCGCTCGACACTCTTGCTCATATTTCGACCTCGAATGACAATCCATCAAAGGCTGGTTCAACATTGTCAGGTGTCTCGCGCAGCACAGTTCCATAATCCAGAGGAACATGCATATGGGTCAAAATTGCTCGACGCGGCTTTAGCTTGGCGATCCATTCCTTTGATTCATCTAAAGAAAAATGACTTGGGTGTGGCCGGTATTGCAGGGCGTCGATGACAAGTGTGTCAAGCTCGAATAATTGCGCCGCTGTGGTATCCGGAAACGCACTCACATCGGAACAATAGGCTACATCGGCAATCCGGAAGCCCAGGGAAAGGATATCACCATGCACCTGCGGCAATGGCAGAAAGCGGATGGGTCCGCCAGGACCATCAATATTGAAGGCCTCGTGATGGACGATCTCGTGCGGCCTCAGGATCGGCGGATAGCTCGAACCCTCAGGCGTCTCGAAGCAATAGCGGAAACCTTCATAAAGGCGCTTCTGCGTGACGGCATCTGCATAAATGTTGACGAGATCGCGACGATCGATGACAAATGTCCGCAGATCATCCAATCCATGAATGTGATCTGCATGGGCATGGGTGTAGATGACCGCATCGAGCCTGCCCGACCCAAAATCGATCATCTGCGAGCGAAAGTCTGGCCCCGTGTCGATGATGACAGTGGTTACGCCGCCCTGTTCCGCTATGCGCTCCACCAGCATGGAAGCACGGCGCCGGCGGTTCTTCGGATTGCTTGGATCGCACTTGCCCCAGTCACCATTGATGCGTGGTACGCCTGGAGACGAGCCGCAGCCAAGGATCGTAAAGCGCAGGCGATCAGGCATTCCCGGTTCCAGTGCCCGGTCTTGGCATCTTTGTGAACAGTCGGAACGCGTTATCGGTGGTCAATGCGGCGATTTCCTCCACGCTCACGCCAATTGTCTCCGCCAGAACCTTTGCGGTGTGGCGGACGAAGCTCGGTTCGTTGCGCTTGCCGCGATGCGGCACCGGGGCGAGGTACGGCGCGTCCGTTTCTACCAGAAGCCGGTCCCGCGGCACATTGCGGGCGATTTCCCGTATTTCGGGCGAGTTCTTGAAGGTCAGAATGCCGGAGAAGGAGACATAACCTCCCAGCTCAACCCCGATGCGCGCAAGCTCAGCTCCCGAGGAAAAGCAGTGCAGGATGAAAGGGAAGGCGCCCTTCCCTATTTCTTCCTGCAGGATTGAGATCATGTCTTCGTCGGCGCTGCGCGCGTGAATCACCAGCGGCAAGCCCGTTGCCCGCGACGCCGCAATATGTGTACGGAATCCCTGCTGCTGGGCCGCGGGCGGCGCGTAGTCGTAGTGATAATCAAGTCCTGCCTCGCCGATCGCCACGACCTTGGGATGCTGAGCCAGCCGGATCAGGTCTTCGGCCGTGACATCAAGCTCTTCATGTGCGTTGTTGGGATGCGTTCCAACCGACGCATAGACACTCTCGTACTTCACGGCGATCTTGATGATATCGGCGAACCGTTTGACACGCGTACAGATTGTTACCTGCCGTGCGATGCCATGATCGAGTGCCCGCTGAATGATGGCATCCCGTTCCTCGGCAAAGTCCGCAAAATCCAGATGGCAATGCGTATCAACAAGCAGGGGCGCGACAAGCATGGTAAATCAGGCTTCTTTGTCTGCTTCGACGTAGCGCGGGAAAACCGGCTGCGGTGCCGGCAAATCGGCCCCCGATACGAGTTCGCCACCCGCGAGGTCGGCAAAATTGCGCTTATCGGCCGGTACGGCAAGGATATCGAGCAGTTTCGCCGCCGAGCCCGGGATGAACGGCTGGCAAAGGATGCCGATACGCCGGATGACTTCAGCCGTCACATAGAGAACAGTATCCATGCGCGCCGGATCGGTCTTTTTCAGCGCCCAGGGCTCCTGCGAAGCGAAATAGCGGTTGGCCTCGGCCACGACGCCAAAAATGGAAGCCAGCGCCAGATGCAGCGCCTGAGTGGCAACAGCCTTGCGCGCTGTCTCCAACGCCGCTGTTGCCTGGTCGAGGATCGCCTTGTCCGCATCGGTGAAGGCGCCGGGCTGTGGAACCTTGGCATCGCAATTCTTTGCGATCATCGACAATGAACGCTGTGCCAGGTTGCCGAGGTCATTGGCAAGGTCGGCGTTGGTCCGGTTGACGATGGCCTCGTGGCTGTAATTGCCGTCCTGGCCGAACGGGATTTCACGCAGCAGGAAATAGCGCAGCTGATCGAGACCATAATGTTCGACCAGCGAAACCGGATCGATGACATTGCCGACCGATTTCGACATCTTCTCGCCGCGGTTGAACACGAAGCCATGGCCGTAGACGCGCTTCGGCAGTTCGATGCCCGCCGACAACAGGAAGGCGGGCCAATAGACTGCGTGGAAGCGGATAATGTCCTTGCCGATGATGTGCACATCGGCCGGCCAATAGCGCCAGCGCTCTACGTTTTCATCGGGATAGCCAGCTGCAGTGATGTAGTTGGTCAACGCATCGACCCACACATACATGACATGCTTTTCGTCGCCGGGAACGGGAATGCCCCAGTCGAACGTCGTGCGCGAAACGGACAGGTCTTTCAAACCGGATTTGACAAAGGAAATGACCTCATTGCGCCGTTCATCAGGACCGATGAAACCCGGACTATCCGTATAGAGCTTCAGCAAGCGGTCCTGGTAGGCTGACAGGCGGAAGAAATAGCTCTCCTCCTCCAGCCATTCAACCGGCGTGCCTTGCGGACCGTAGCGCACATTGTCGGCGCGCAGCTCCGTCTCTTCTTCCTGATAATAGGCCTCGTCACGCACGGAATACCAGCCGGCATAGCCGCCCTTGTAGATATCGCCAGCGTCGACCATCTTTTGCCAGATGGCCTGCGAAGCCTTGTAGTGCCGCTCTTCGGTGGTGCGAATGAAATCATCATATGATGCATTCAGAAGATGACCCATGTCACGGAAAAGTTTGGCATTCCTGTCCGCAAGATCACGAGGCGAAATGCCTTCCTTGCGCGCTGTCTGCAACATCTTGATGCCATGTTCGTCCGTACCGCTCAGGAAAAGAACGTCCTTGCCGTCGTGACGGTTGAAGCGCGCAATCGCATCGGTCGCGATCAGCTCATAGGCATGGCCGATGTGCGGGCTTCCGTTCGGGTAAGAAATGGCAGTTGTGATGTAAAATGTTTCGCGGCTCATGCGTGACCTGATTTCGTCTTGGTATCTTTGGGAGAAAACGTCTGGCTGACATAAACCAAGTCTAGCCTGATTGCCATAGCGGAAGGCTTTATCCGCCGGATAGAGCGCGTTGCATTCGCTCGAGAAAGATCAGGACAGTCTGCTTGCGATCGAGATTGAAGGCCGCGGCCTCCCGCGCCTCGTTCTGCATATCGTTCCAGAGGCCAGACCAACGGCTGGCTCGGGTAACGTCGCCCTGCTCTGCAGCAAGCCGTGCCTTTCCGGCAATCCGCGCCAACAGGTCCTCCAGGAAGAGATCGTACTGGATTTCGGCATCGCGCCCCGACAGTGCCGTCGCAAGTGCATGCGCCTTCGGAACGTCAAAGACTGCTTTTCCCAGAATGGCGTCGACCGTTTCGGAGATTTCCAATCCGCCGAACGCCAACAGCAGCGCCGCCTTGCGAACACTACCCTCCGCGTGGGCTACCAGCGAGTTTGTATCTACTGCGTCGAGATGTATCGCCGATAGCGCTGCAAGAAGATCTTGCGGCGCCAGTGGCTCGAAACGGATCGATTGGCATCTGGAGCGGATGGTCGGCAGCAATCGTCCCGAAGAATGCGAGATCAAAATGAACAGCGTGCGTTGTGGCGGCTCTTCAAGAGTCTTGAGTAAGGCATTGGCCGCATTGCAATTCATGTCATCTGCCGGATCGACGATGACGATGCGCCAGGAACCATCATGTGAGGTGCGATTGAGAAAATGCGTCACGCGCCGTATTTCGTCGACCGTGATGCCCGTCTTGAACTTCCCGGTTTTGGCATCGACAGGCCGGGTGATATGCAGCAGGGCAAGATGGGTTCCGGTGGCAATCTGCCGGTAGGGTGCAACCCGATGATCCGGTTGCGCGAGCGCCAGAGGAGCTTCACGCTCGGCCGGGTGTTTCAGCATGTGTCCGGCAAGGTGAAATGCCAGCGTCGCTTTGCCAACCCCCTGCGGCCCCTCCAGGAGCAATGCGTGATGCATATGGCCCGATTGGTAGGCTTGCGCGAGGAACGACCTGACGCTGGCATGGCCAATCAATGCGGGATTGGCCGAAGGCGAAGGAATGCCATCAATGGCATCATGGGTCGCCGGTACGTCGAGAACGGCATCGCTCATTTCGCCACCTCGGGCAGCTTCGTCTTCGCGCTGCGTTGCAGTTTCAGGTGGTCGACCACAGCCGCTATTTCCCGGGCGATCTCGCCGGCGGGCCGGTCCGCCGCGACGACCTGGCAACGTTCCGGTTCCGCTCCGGCAATGGCGAGATAGGCGTCGCGCCGCTTGTGGTGCATGTCGATAGTTTCTTTCTCGAAGCGGTCGGCAGCTCCTGCCCCTCGCCGCGCATTGGCGCGTTGCAATCCGACCTCAGCTGGCAGGTCGAGGATAATCGTCAGGTCAGGCATGAGCCCGTTGATTGCCACCCGTTCGATAGCGCGCATCAGGTCGGGATCAAGATTGCCGGTCACGCCTTGGTAGGCCCGGCTGGAATCGATATAGCGGTCACACAGCACCATGCGCCCGGAACGGAGCGCCGGACGCATTACCTGCTCGACATGGTCATTGCGCGCCGCGGCAAACAGCAGCGCTTCCATCGCCGGGCCGAAAGGCTCGGCGGCACCGCTCAGGATAACGTGTCGGACTGCTTCGGCGCCGGGCGATCCGCCCGGTTCGCGCGTCACCAGTACATCGTCGCCCTGCGCGCGCAGATGCTCTGCAAGCCGCGCAATCTGCGTGGATTTGCCGGCGCCCTCGCCGCCCTCAAACGTGATGAATAGTCCTTGCACGCGTCAGCCGTCTTTCAATGCAAAGTCACTATGCCTTTGAGATGGTTCTAACGCTCGAAAATGAAAAGGTCGAGGCAACAATAGCTTAGAATTTAAGTCGCCGGGCCCAGCCTGTTGCCAGTTCGAAGACAGCGTCGAACGAGCGTTTCTTCAGGCCCCCGCTCTCGACTGCTTCTGCAGTGTAGACAGGCGTCTCCTGCGCCAGTGCATCGCCGATCCATATCCGCAGCGTTCCAACCTCCTGGTCCGCCTTCAGCGGCGCTACCAGCGGTCCCTGATAGACCACGTGCGCCTTCAGGCGATCGCGGTTGGCCACGGGGACAAGCAGGCTGACCTTGTCATGCGCCTTGAGCGCAACGCCCGATTTCACCCCGCCGAAAACGCTCGCTTCGCCGATCGTCTCGCCTTCGGCAAAGATGTCCATCTCCTCAAATGCCTGATAGGCCCACTCGAAGATGCGCTTGGCTTCCTCCGCGCGTTCCTTGTCGCTGGCGAGCCCGCTCAAGGCCGCGACGTAGCGGCGGCCATTCCGTTCCGTCGCTCCGACAATGCCATAGCCGGATTGTTCTGTGTAACCCGTACCCACGCCATCCGCGCCGATATCAAGCCGCAAGAGGGGATTTCGGTTGCGCTGGAAAATGTTGTTCCAGGTGAAATTGTCCTGTGCATAGGTGCGGTAGTAGTCCGGATATTCCGTCTTGATGTGGCGCGCCAAGGCAACGAGGTCGGTCAGTGAAATCCGCTGCTGCGGGTCGGGCAGCCCGGTCGAATTGACGAAATTCGCGTTCTTGAGGCCGATCTCCTTTGCTCGCGTGTTCATCATCTCCGCAAATTTCGGCTCGGACCCGGCAATACCTTCCGCCAGGATGATGCAGCCGTCATTGGCAGACTGCACGATAACGCCCTGGATAAGATCGGCTACGCTGATCGAGGATTTCAGCTTGGCGAACATCGTCGAGCCGCCCGATGGCGCGCCACCGGTCCGCCAGGCGTTTTCGCTGACCGTATACTGCGTCTCGGGTGTGAGCTTGCCAGTCTTGAGCTGGTGAAAGACGACCTCCATGGTCATCAGCTTGGCGAGCGCTGCCGGCTCGATCAGCGTGTCAGGCGATTTCGCATAGAGGATCGTGCCGGTCTTGTCCTCGACCATCAAGGCCTGCTTGGCCTTGGTGTCAAACAGCGAATCCTGTGCTTGGGCCAAGACGACAGAGATGAATATCGTCGCCACGCCAAGGACAATGATACGGAATGGCCTGGTCCTGGAGTGAATTCGGAGGCGAAACTCAGTTGCCGTCATCGCGAACGACAAATGCATCGCTTGCCCCGGCATTCCACGCGGCCTGGAGCAGGTCGTCAGTGTTCTTATCCGAACTTGCCCGGGCAATCAGGCCGATGCGCGGTCCTTCGGGGCTCGCAACCTCGGAAAGCTCGACCTTGCCCAGTCGCGAAATCGCCTTCATTACACGCGCGGCTTCCGCCTTGTCGGCAAACAGGCCGACATCGACATATTCGGCCGTGGGCCGGATGCCGTCCGGCAGCTTGTTCATGTCTTTCCACGACGTGGAAACAGCTTCTGGTGACAGGATGTCGTTTGCGGCCTGCAGTGTGCTGCTGGCATTCGCGACACGCTCGCTCGCATAGGAACTGATGAACGGCGACGCACGCGTCTTTCCGGACTTGAGCGAGCCGATGAGCATCGTTGGCTTTTCATCGACATAAGGTCCGATGAGCGGCAGAACCGGAACGATATCCAGGTTGAATGAAAGTCCGAGGCTTTCCATCGGTACGGCCGCCGGCTGTACCTGTTGCGGAACGGCGAGACGAGCTGCCTGGTCGTTCAACGAAACCGGCTGGTTGCCAAGGCTCGCGACCTGGACCCCGACGGGCTGCGGCTGCGTCATGCCGGGAATCGCAACCGGTGCGCGCTGCGTCGGCGTCGTCCCGTTCATGGCAATCATCACGCCTGAAGCAGGCTGGCCCCAAGGATCGGGTGCGCCGGGACCACGATAGGACGCCATGAGGAACCGGTCGTCGCTGCCTTCCAGAGGCGCCCTGCCCACATATTCGACCTTCACATCGGCCGTGCCGGTGTGCTGATAGTCCAGCATTGTCGCAGCTTTTTGCGAAAGATCGATCAAACGGTTGCTGTGATAGGGCCCGCGATCATTGACGCGGACGATCACTGAACTGCCATTGGCCATGTTGGTCACGCGCGCATAGCTCGGCAAAGGCATTGTGGGATGCGCCGCCGTCAGGCGGGTCGTGTCGTAGATCTCGCCATTGGCGGTCAAGCGGCCATGGAAGGCGGAGCCATACCAGGATGCCCTGCCCTTGCGGATATAGCCCGGCTCTTCCTTGGGATAATACCATTTTCCGGCCACCTGATAGGGCCGTCCGACCTGGTTGCGTCCGCCGCCACGCGGGATGTTGCGAAGATCGCTGACAACGCGCGGACTTGCTTTCACGCCATATTTGGATTCAGCAAAATATTCTTTGCCATGTGTACGTTTGGCGACTTTCACGTTGGCCGAGCCGCAGGCTGCCACCACGGCACCCATGGCAACCACCCCCACAACTCGAAAAGCGTTGGCTTTTGACAATGCAAACCACCGGCCACACGTGACCGTCCCCAGAATTTGACATTAGATTGTATCGATAACAGATCAGAAGACCGGTGCAACCCCGACGCCCATCATTGGAACTGCACCGCCCCTATAAGTGCCATGGATAGATTGATACCAGCTTAACAATATATGGCGGCAGCAAGCTATTATCGGGCATGCCAAGCCCCACTGGCGGTAGCTGTCTCGCCTGGCATCACTTTTTATGTGCGCCCGTCGCAAAAACGGCAAAAAAGCGGCAAGTTCCGGGATAATTGCAAAAGTGCTTGAAATGAACAAAGCAATCACGCATAGAACGCTCCGCCGGAAGAGTGGCCGAGTGGTTTAAGGCAACGGTCTTGAAAACCGTTGCCGGAAATGGAAAGACCTTGGAAACATTGGTCTTTTCCGCACAGAAGCGGAGAAAGTGCCGCAAAAGTGCCGCAGGATCATTGAACTTGCGGCACATGGACTGGAAGGGTGGCCGAGTGGTTTAAGGCACTAGTCTTGAAAACTAGCGTGCGGGGAACCGTACCGTGGGTTCGAATCCCACCCCTTCCGCCAGTTTCTTTCTGTCCGCATCGTTCATTTCCGTTTGACAGATTGCCGCATCAGGTTCAGTGTTTGTTCTGTGGCGTTCTGTGACAGAGAACATCCGCAACTCGCGGACAGCCAGATGAACCAGTGGCAAGTGGCCAGCGGTGAAATGCCCAGTGCCCAAAGGCCCAAGAAACGTTCCACGGCTTTGAGCCGACGAGGTTTAGCAAGACATGGCACATCTACCATTTTTGGTTGGGTGGTGCTGAATGAGGGCGGCCAGCGTCCAAAACTGGCCGCCTTTGTATGTTTTCTAAGGCCCTGCCCCGCGTTCCTTGGCCCGCCTTAGAGCAACGTGACCCCACCCAAGGCTTAAATTGCGCGCATGCCGAAAACTGTTGCCAGTGCGGAAGGTTGCACTGGGAAACATGGGCGGCAAGCGCCCGCCTTTGAAAGCGTGGGTAATCCATTGACTTACTGATAATTTAAGCGCGTTAGTTGAATGTCGTCAGGCATGAAACGGCCACTGACGCTTGAGAGTATCTGCTCCCGCCTACTAACCGCGAGGAGACAGATATGTTGATCGCCCAAAATCTCAAAACCCCACTCAAACTCCCCGATGATTGGTTGGTGCTGCAAGCTGCCCATGACAGCGCCTCGAAGAATTTAGGCCGATCCCCAAAAATCATCCCTATGCCGACCGCTTGGCCAAGCAGATATTTCGCTTGTTTGATTTGGGCCATCGCGACATTGCCATCATCGCCGCAATCGCTGCGCAAACGGAGCGCGCCCAACCCCGACAATCGTACAACGTGAACAAGATGCTGACACTCGTGCCTCTCGCGAATGAACAGGCTCGGATATTTCGATTGTCCGGTTGCGGAAAGGGCCTTGAGGGTTACCACTAATGAAAATTGGAACCCTGCAAGACAGCAGCGGATCACCTCATGACGATACGCTTGGACAACAAACTTGAATGCCAGCAATGCCATACCCTCTATCTGACCCTTACAGATGATATGAGCGGGAGCACGCCGATCCATTGCAGTTCCTGCGGAACCTATCTCGGCAGTTGGGCTGAACTTTAGCGGGCCTTCTATCAACAAGGCGGGAGCCATGGTGTGTTCGAAATGCGAACAGGCCAGATCATACGAAAGGACTGAATGTTAGTGTCGATCATAGGGCGCGCCAACGTGCTTAGGACGTATTATAATTGCCCCATTTCTGAAGAACCGGTTCACGAGGTGCTGCCGCGTGCGGCTGATTTCGTTGAGTTCTTTTGTCCGTCTTGTGGTCAGTTTCGCATAGCCAAAACTGCAATCAAATCGGTAGCGGGTATGTCTCGATCAGAACGCGAGGCGTTGTTGACCGCAGCGAGACGCAACGCTCAGGGTGGCGAAGGCATTCCGGTCATTCGTGAGTGTGCTTAAGAACTGACTCTATTTCGGCGATCCTGTGTCTAATGGAATCGATCGCGTCCTGGTTGCCGGTTGATCCTATAAAGAAGATGGCGCTGCTTTCGATTACCGCCAGATCATCTCGCAAATTTGACAACTCTATCCTTAGCTCCTTGGTGCTCGGTTCATCCTTGGCCATTTTGTCTCTCCTCTCCTTGAGGCCAAACGCGTTCTAGTCACGACAGTTCCTAACCATCGGTCTGCGGCGTCTTCGTCCTTGACGAATCTAGGAATATGTTCTCAGTTTGTTCTCTATGACTCGAACACTCAAAACTCTTGGCGAAGCAGCACGACACGGGATGCTGGTGCGGGTAACGTGCCGTAAATGTGAAAAGGTTGGCTTCTTCGTCGCCAGCGATCTGGCAACCGTCAACGGCCACGGCAGAACATTCAAAAGCCTCAAATTCCGCTGCAGGGAATGCAACATGATTGATTGCGAGGTCATTCCTTTTGAGGACGAGCGTGACCGAGCGCAAACAAATCGCGTCATCTGGCGACCTACTCGGGTTTAGTCATGTCAATGTCTCTCAACACACTGGGGTGCATTGATCGACAGCGATCATATACTTCGCGCCTGCTGCAACGAAGCTATCCCACGTATCGATACTGCAAACTCCAAGAATTACGACCAGATTCTGAAGGTCATCGCCAAGGAAAAACTGAGCAACCGTCACGCCGTTCATGTATGGTTAGGCATCGCCATATTGGGGGAATGGAGATGACCAGAGCTGTAGAGAGATATTCCAAGCGTATCCGCTTCTTCTGCCAGCGGCTTGTCATTGCCGGCGTATCGATGGCCATTACGCCGCTTGCCGTTCACGCCCAGTCGTCCTTCGAGCATGCGACGAAAGACAAGGTGCAGGCCGCCCTGCCAAAGCTCGAGGAAGTGGCACAGCGGATCATCGCCAATGATGGTGTGCCGGGTATTTCGATCGCCATCGTCTATCAGGATGAGGTGATCTATCTGAAAGGCTTCGGCGTCAGAGAAGAAGGCAAGGGTGAGCCAGTCGACGCCGATACGGTGTTTCAGCTTGCCTCGTTCTCCAAGCCCATGGCCTCGACCGTCGCGGCGGCCATTGTGAGCGAGGGGGTGGTCAGTTGGGATACGCGGATTGCCGACATCGACCCATCCTTCCAGCTCTACGACGCCTATCCGACCGCACAGGTGACCGTACGCGATCTTTTCTCTCACCGCAGCGGCCTCCCCGGGGGTGCCGGCAACGAGCTCGAGGAGCTCGGCTACGACCGCGCCACGATTCTTCAGCGGCTCCGCCAGGTCAAGCCCGAGAGCAGTTTTCGATCGGGCTACTCCTACAGCAATTTCGGCCTTACCGCCGGGGCGGTCGCCGTGGCCAAGGCGGCAGGCATGAGCTGGGAAGATGCGGCAGAGGCAAAGCTGTACAAGCCGCTTGGAATGTCATCGACCAGCTCGCGCTACGCCGATTTCCTGACGCACACAAACCGCGCCACCCTCCACGCACAACTCGACGGCAAATGGCGAGCGCTGGCCAATCGCGACCCCGACCCGCAGTCACCTGCAGGCGGCGTCAGCTCCAATGCGCGCGATGTCGCTCAATGGCTGCGGCTTCAGCTCGGTAATGGCAACTATAATGGCAGGCCGCTCATCGACGCAGACGCCATTGGCCAAACGCATCTACCGTTGATGGAGCGCGGCAAGAACCCGGTGAGCGGCGGATGGTCGTTCTACGGACTTGGCTGGAATGTGGAGTATGGTCGTTACGGCGAATATTGGGGTCATGCCGGCGCGTTCAGCACCGGCGCACGGACATTGGTCAGTTTGCTTCCCGCCGAGGAACTCGGCATCGTCGTCCTTACCAACGCCTTCCCGACAGGTGTTCCTGAAGGCCTTGCCGACACGTTCTTCGAGCTCGTGATGACGGGAAAGACAACACAGGATTGGGTCGCCGAATGGAACAACATTTATGGGCAGCTCTTTGGGCCGGCGATCGAGGTGGCGATCAAACGTTACGGGACGCCGCCCGCCTCCCCGCTGCCGGCGCTGCCGCTTTCGGCCTATTCCGGCACCTACTTCAACCCGTATATTGGCGAGGCAATAGTTGCCGAAAAAGACGGCAAACTCGAAATTCGGCTTGGGCCGGAAGGCAAGGCGATTTTCCCGCTCAGCCATTTTGATCGCGATCTCTACACTTACCGGCCATCTGCGGAGATGCCGACCATGCCCGTTGCTGTCACGTTCGAAATAGGGCCGGGTCAGAAGGCAAGCCAGGTCACAATCGACGACCTCAACGAGCTTGGGCTTGGCGTGTTGACTCGCATCGAGAACGAACGCCCCGCATCACCTTAGCGTCCGTTGTTTGCATCATTCATTGCGCGACAGAGCTTGCGATCAAGTGATATAATGCTCGCAATCTAATAATGTGGACTAATGAATGCTGCAGGAAAATTTCAATACTCTCGCCGCTTTTGCCGTTGTAGCAAAGGAGCGCAGCTTCACCCGTGCCGCGGTGAAGCTCGGTGTTTCTCAGTCCGCCCTCAGCCAGACGATCCGGGGTCTCGAAGAGCGCCTCGGGCTGCGGCTGCTCACGCGCACGACGCGCAGTGTCTCGCCAACCGAGGCCGGCGAACGCCTGTTGCAGACTTTAGAGCCGAGATTCGAGGAGATCGAAGTCGAGCTGGCCGCGTTGAGGGATCGGCGCGATAGGCCGGCAGGCAGGATACGCATCTCCGCCGGTGAGCATTCGGCGATCACGATACTTCGGCCTGCATTGGACCGGTTGTTGCCGGAGTACGCGGATATTTCCATCGAAATCATCGTTGATTACGGCTTCACCGACATCGTTGCCGAACGGTATGATGCTGGCGTCCGTCTCGGCGAGCAGGTGGCGAAAGACATGATCGCCGTGCGCATCGGGCCTGATATGCGTATGGCCGTAGTTGGGTCACCGTCTTATTTTGCGAAGTACCCGATACCTCAGACTCCACAGGATCTGACAGCGCATAACTGCATCAATCTACGGTTTCCCAAGTTTGGGAATCTCTTCGCTTGGGAATTTGAAAAGGACGGACATGAACTGAATGTAAGGGTCGAAGGACAGCTTGTTTTCAACAATTTGGCGTTGAGGTTGGACGCTGCCATCGCTGGGCTCGGATTGGCGTATCTGCCTGAAGACCAGGTGACCGGATACCTGCCAGATGGTCGGCTCATAAGAGTACTGGCTGACTGGTGCCCGGCCTTTACGGGTTACCACATTTACTATCCAAGCCGCCGGCATTCCTCGCCGGCTTTCACAACCCTGCTCAACGCTTTACGGTACCGCGGCTAAAACGGGCCATGACGCCACACCTTTGGTCAATTGCTCGGCGTGACGATAACGGTAGCGACTTTGCGTTTCCTGTTCTGGAGCCATCTAAAGGTGTAGTGGGCCAACGACACATAGAGCCCGCCAACCGATACAATATGCACGAAAAAGCCCAGCGTCGATTCATTGAAATCCCAGAAATCGAGGCTGATACGGGCGGTAAGCTTCGATCCGATGCCCAACTCGAATGAGCTGCGGATACCTTGGATCGCGACAGCGGCCGCGATCATGCGCAACAATCCAGTACGAAGTGCGCTTTCTGTCATCGCCCCACAGAGGGTGCGCACCACGTTCATGATCATGGTCCAGCGCATGCCAAGATGGAGCGATACAATGATCAGGGCCCAATAGGCTGCCAGGATGTGAACCTGACGCGCGGTGAAGCCGCCACTGAGCGGCAGGAAGCTGAACACCGTGCGTGAAATCATCAAGCTGGTCACCAACAGTACCAGCATCGTTGCCAGAAGGAGAAGAATGGTCGAGTTGTTGATCAGGCAGCGCGCTTCACGCCGGCCGTTGGAGATGGTTCGGTACCAACGGCGGTTGAATAAATTGTGAACGATGATCCAAAGGAACATACCGGTACCGACCACCTCGTGAACCGTGTTGTCCATCCAATAATAAGCAAGGGCAACAAGCAGCAGACCGGCTGCGATGAAATCGAACGTCAGGCGCAAGAGGAAAATTCGGTTCAAGGCGTTCTTCCCTGGATAGTTGGATATGCGCGGTTCACCTAATTCACCGGGGTGCCGCTGAACGCCTGCATTTCGCTGGATGTGAACAGGAAATCATTGTCGCTTGCGCCCTGATGACAGGATTGGCAGCGGTTGGTGTTCTCGTCCATGTTGATATTTCCGTCAGGCCAATACCACTGGAACTGCCAGTCGCCTGTGCGCCTGGACTCGTCGTATTCCCCTCCCCAGCCCTCACCCTTTTCCATCACGAAGTAGCGGTAGAGAACGCCATCGCGATAGTCGACAAGAACAAATTTCGATCCGCTTGGAACTGGTTGACCGTTCTTGACTGCATCTATTACTTTTTGCGTGGTCTTGATGTGCGTAACGGAATTGCCCCGCTCACGGCCCGTATAATGCACCAGTTCGCCAAGGTTGTCGGGAAACGTCACGCGATTGCTCTCAGCGCTCACTTGCGAACTGACAAATGTGTTACTGGCAACGAACAATCCAATCAATGGAACGCTCTTCGTAAGAGTCTTCATAAATCACCTCGGCAATTTGGATAAGTTGGCCTTCATTGTCAGGTCGAGCGATCCTCAGTCTGGATACTGCTCGTCTAAGACCTTCTCCATCCACGCTACCGGCTTCCCGTCGAGTGCCTCCGCGATCGCGATATGCGTCATTCCTGTCGTGGGCGCGGCTCCGTGCCAATGCTTCACACCGGGCGGGACCCAAACGACATCGCCGGGTTTGATCTCCTGGATTGGACCATCCCAATGCTGGACCAGTCCGACACCTGCTGTCACGATCAAGGTCTGGCCGAGCGGATGTGTATGCCAGGCAGTGTGGGCGCCCGGTTCGAAGGTCACAATCCCACCGCCAACCCGCGCTGGATCGCCCCTTTGAAACCTGGAGTCGACGCGGACGGAGCCGGTAAAATTCTCGGCCGAACCCTGGGTCGAGGGCTGCGAGCCAGCTGGTGTCACCGTGATACCGTTGTCAGGTTCAGCAGAGGCAACCGAAGCAGCCAGCAAGAGCGATGTGGCTGTTGCCGCAAGTGATTTCATTTTTGTCCCTTGTCCTGTTAATAACTCGAGTTCGCAGGTTCGCCATTGACGCGATCCGGCTGGAACGCCAAGCGCGGTGTCATTTTTTCTGGAAAACTTCCTTGGCAACTGAGACCGCAGTGACGGCATTTGGCCAACCTGCGTAAAATGCCAGGTGTGTGATGGATTCAACCAGCTCCTCTTCTGTCACGCCGTTTTGCCGTGCCATTGCGAGGTGCGAGCGTAGCTGGTCGGGACGGTTCATCGCGATAAGAGCGGCGACCGTGATCATGCTCCGGTCACGCTTCGAGAGCCCCGGACGTTTCCAAATATCCCCGTACAGCACGTTGTCAGTGAGGTCGGCCATCTTGGGCGCAATGTCCCCCATCAGTTGCTGAGCCCGCGACTTTTGCTGAGTGTTTCCTGCAGCAGGGGCGGCTGCCGGTTGTTCCTGTGCAAGAGCCATTGTCGATAGTCCCCCAGCCAACATGAAGGCGGTTACGATTGATGTGCCGATGATGTGCAACTTGGATCTCCTGTCGATGCTGCATGCCATGCGGCATGCAAACGCAATGTTGATTGGCTGGTACCAGGTCAGCGCGTTTCGGCTCAGCCATGTTAAAGCTATGGTCGGTATCAGTGTTTTATTAGACTACTGGCCGCGATAGAGCTTATAAGTTCAGCTAATGAATGGATGTGCGTCTGGGGACGGCACAGCACACGCCTTGGGGCGTCAGACCGCAGGCAGATGGCCGATTAGTTTATCGAGAGTGATCGGATAGGATCGAACGCGCACTCCGGTGGCGTTATAGACGGCATTCGCCACTGCTGCTGACACGCCACACAGGCCGAGCTCACCAACGCCCTTGGCTTTCATTGGCGAGGATTTGTCGTCCTCTTCGTCAA
The DNA here is from genome assembly GCA_963777425.1 of uncultured Alphaproteobacteria bacterium. Classification (GTDB taxonomy): domain Bacteria; phylum Pseudomonadota; class Alphaproteobacteria; order Rhizobiales; family Rhizobiaceae; genus Phyllobacterium. The sequence goes on from CAVZQS010000006.1 coordinate 239,080, forward strand.
GGAAGATCACCTCCTGATGCGGAATATCGGCATTGACGGGTACTTCGTAGCCAGCCAAATCATGGTTGACGAAAAAGCCCAAACGCTTGTCGACAGCCAATTCCTCCATCAGCGCGGCGCCGACGCCCATGGTCATTGCGCCTATCACTTGGCTGCGTGCCGTCTGAGGATTGAGGATGCGACCTGCCGCGCACACCGCCAGCATGCGGCGGATGCGCGTTTCGCCGGTAAAGCTGTCTACCGCCACCTCGACGAAATGGCTGGCAAAGGTCGACTGCTGGTACTGCTCGTCAAGATCACCGTATTCAATGCCGTCCTCGGCAACAATCTCACCCTCGCGGGCCGCGTCGGCAAGGTTTGCGGTACGGTTGCCCGACCGTACTTGACCGTCCGTGAACGTGGCGTCGGTTGCATTGAACCCGAGCTTGTGGACGACGGCATCGCGCAGCTTAATGCAAGCGGCGTAGACGCCGGCCGTCGCATTGTTGCCGCCCCATTGCCCACCCGAACCTGCCGAGACTGGAAAATTGGAATCTCCCAAATTGACCACTACGTCGTCGAGATTGACACCCATCATTTCGGCCGCGGTCTGCGCAATAATTGTGTAGCTGCCGGTACCAATGTCGGTCATGTCGGTCTCTACCGTAACGACACCCTCGCTGTTCAAACGGACACGCGCGGCAGACTTTGTCAGCAGGTTGTTGCGGAAGCCGGCGCCGACACCCATTCCGATCAGCCAGCGCCCGTCGCGGGTCATGCCGGGTTTGGTATTGCGCCGGCCCCAGCCAAAGCGATCGGCGCCAAGTTTCAGGCATTCGACAAGCTGGCGCTGCGAGAATTTGCGCTCCGGGTTTGCGGGGTCGACCTGTGTGTCGTTGACGATGCGAAAATCGACGGGATCCATTCCGAGCTTCTCTGCCATCTCGTCCATGGCAATCTCGAGCGCCATAAGCCCAGACGCCTCGCCTGGGGCGCGCATCGCGTTGCCTTCGGGCAAGTCGAGCACCGCGAGCCGCATCGAAGTCAGCCGATTGGCTCCGGCATGGAGTAATTTGGTCTGTTGGACGGCCACCTCCGGCTTGCCACCCGTAAGGTTTCCGGACGCGCTCTCGTGCGCAATCGCTGTGATCTTGCCTTCAGGCGTAGCGCCAATGCGGATGCGCTGCATCGTGGCGGGACGATGGGTGGTGTTATTGACGACCAGTGGGCGCGGCAACGCCAACTTGACGGGCCGGCCGGCGGCTTTTGCACCCAGCGCAGCCAGAACCGCATCCGATCGGAGAAACAGCTTTACGCCAAACCCACCGCCGATGAATGGCGAGTTGACACGCACGTTCTCGGGCTTGATGCCAAGTGTCTTGGCGATCTCGCTTCTGTTCCAGGCGACCATCTGCGTGGAGGTCCAGAGCGTGAGCTTATCTCCCTCCCACGCCGCAATGGACGCATGCGGTTCCATCATGGCGTGACTCTCGTCAGGTGTGGTGTAGCTGGCGTCCAGTTTCACGGGCGCTGCCGCGAACGCGCCATCGAAGTCTCCGACACGATCAACTTCCGGGCCATTTTTCTCGCTGGCAACGAAGGGCGCCGTGTCTACTTCACCCGCGAGATCGAACTTGCCCGGAGCGCGGGCATAGTCAACGCGGATAAGCGCGGTTGCTGCGCGTGCGTGCTCGAAGGTTTCTGCAACAACAACAGCGATTGCCTGATGATAATGCTCGATATCCGGTCCGCCGAACAGGGACGCGGTGTTGAAATTGCCCTTGGTAAGCCGAGGCATGTCAAGCGAAGTCACGATCGCGATGACGCCGGGCGCTGCCTTGGCATCAGTAAGGTCGATCCCGTTGATGCGCCCTTTAGCGATGCCGCTGCCAAGAACAAAGCCGTACGCCTGATTTGCCGCAACATCGTGTCTCTCATAGGCATAGGGTGCGGTACCCGTTGTCTTGAGCTTGCCGTCAATCCTGTTGATGGATTTGCCCACAACCTTAAGCTGATCAATCGGGTTTTGGCCCGCCGGTGTATCGAATTTCATAACTTGTCCCTCGCCTCGGCTATTACGGAGGCAATCGTTCGCTCGACCAACGACACCTTGAAGGCGTTGTCGTGGGTGGGGGCTGCCCCTTCGAGTAATCGAGCAGTCACGGCCCGAGCCCCGTGTGGCAACTCCGCCTCGGCAGCTTCCACGCGCCAGGGTTTGTGCGCGACACCGCCCAACCCCACCCGGCCAGTTCCGTCCGGGTATACGATTGCTCCAACCGATACCAAAGCGAAAGCATAGGAAGCGCGATCGCGGACTTTGCGGTGGATATGCCTGCCACCGACCGGGGGCGGCAAAGTTACAGCGGTAATTAGCTCTCCCGACTCCATCACCGTTTCAATATGCGGCGTGTCGCCAGGAAGGCGGTGGAAGTCGGCAATCGGAATTGTTCGGGTGGTGCCGTCCGGCCGAATAATTTCGACAACTGCATCGAGCACGCGCATGGCAATTGCCATGTCGCTTGGATGTGTGGCGATACACGCGTCGCTGAACCCTATCACCGCATGCTGCCGGCTGAAGCCGCCTATGGCGGAACAGCCGCTGCCGGGCTGCCTCTTATTGCACGGTTGATTGGTATCGTAGAAATAGGGACAGCGCGTACGCTGAAGCAGGTTGCCTGCAGTGGTCGCTTTGTTGCGCAGTTGGCCGGATGCTCCCGCCAGCAATGCGCGCGACAACAGACCATAGTCACGCCGGATCCGCTCATCCGCTGCAAGATCGGTATTGCGCACGAGCGCTCCGATCCGTAGGCCGCCTTCGGTTGTGGGTTCAATCTTGTCGAGTGCCAGTCCGTTGACATCGATCAGATGCGCTGGCGTTTCGACATCGAGTTTCATCAAATCGAGAAGGTTGGTGCCGCCAGCAATGAACTTTGCGCCATCGATGTTGGCAACTGCAGCCGCCGCTTCAGCGGGGGATTTGGCGCGCTCGTAGGTAAAAGCTCTCATGCCTGTCTCCCTGACACTTCGGTGACGGCTGCAATGATGTTGGGGTAGGCACCGCAACGGCATATGTTGCCGCTCATGCGCTCGCGGAGTTCTATTGCCGTTACTTCCGTTGGCGCCATTAGATCTATGCTGACGTGGCTTGGAATGTTGGCTTTGATCTCACTGAGCACCGCAACTGCTGAGCAGATTTGCCCGGGCGTGCAGTAGCCGCACTGAAAGCCGTCATGCTTGACGAAGGCCGCCTGCATCGGGTGCATGTTGTCTGGCGTACCAAGACCCTCGATGGTCGTGATCTCGTCCCCTTCATGCATCACGGCAAGTGTCAGGCAGGAATTGATGCGCCGCCCGTCGACGATGACCGTGCAAGCCCCGCACTGGCCATGGTCACAGCCCTTTTTGGTCCCGGTAAGATGCAAATGCTCCCTTAACGCATCGAGAAGTGTCGTGCGGTTGTCGACCTCTAACTCGCGAGTCGCCCCGTTAATGCTGAAGCTTACCTTGGATACAGCATTCGGATCTGCCGCAGGAGCTGCGCGCGCGCTCGGTGCCCAAGGTGGCAGTGTCAACGCAGCAGAGGCAGCCACGGCTGTGCTCAACAACAGGTCACGCCGAGTCAGCTTAAAGTAATCGGGGGTTGGCATCTCACAGTCCTTTTTCTCACAGTCAGAACGATACCCCCGTTCACAGTGTTCCATTATCGCTCAATTTCTGATTGGACCTATTAGTTCACCTAATGAATTGTGCCCTAATTCTTGTGAACATCAGTGGAAGGCCACAAATCGCCGACACACCGACCCGCGATCGCCGTCGTATGACCGACACTCAATTTGTCGCCGATGAGCGTGAACACTTCGATCTGACCTTGCCGACTTCGGATCGAAACGACGCCAAGGCTGACAAGCCTGTTTCGTTCCCCTTCGGCCCGCTTGACCGTGTTCGCGCAGATCAGGCACCGCGTCGATTTTTCTTTGTTCAGTGCTTCGAGCCGTTGTGAAAGATTTACGGCGTCACCATAAAGTGTGTAGGTCTGCCGTTCGCCACTTCCCACAGAACCGGCCGCCACCAGGCCTGTCGCTATGCCCAGTCGAAGGTGAATCCTTATGCCCTGGAACCCTCTTTGTTCGACCATGGCAAGAATGGCACGAGATGTCCTGATGGCACGTGACGCATAGTCATCGACCGGCAGTGGCGCATTAAAGGATGCTATGATGGCGTCGCCAATATAGTTGATTACGATGCCGCCATTTTGATCGATTATTTTCGATACCTCAGTGAAGAATTCATTCAGAAGGCTTACCAGTTTCCCAGGCGGCATATTCTCAGCGAGGCTAGTGAAACCTTCGATATCGGCGAACATCAAGGTAGCGTTGCGCATTTGCGGTGCGAGCTGCCCCTGCGCGAGAAGTTGATCGACGACCGGAGCAGGAACATAACGTCCAAAGAGGTTTTGAGCGCGTAACCGCCCTGCTTCTGCTCTTGCATGGGCTCTTACAACCGCCCTTGCCCGCCACACCGCTAAAGCGCCTACAATTGAAACGATTCCGATGATCAGAGCTTCCTGAAATCTCGTAGCGGTGCCGAGAAAATTTGGATCAAGAACCGTCTGAAAATAGACATCCCGGGAAGGCCCAGGGGGAAGATCGTCGAAACTGAGTATCCGATCCATCCCCGACATTATCCATATGGTGGCCGCAACAAGTCCTCCGACGGCCCACGCGCCAGTCCAAAGGACAAGCACAGGAGATAGTGTCAGGATCGCTGACGCCACAATGACGTAATAGTAATCGACCCTGCTGGTAAGAAACGCCAAATTCTGCGGAATGGCATCGCCGCTGCTTAGCGGAGCAAATGCCAGGAGAGCCGAGATGATCAAGGCATCGAATGCGAATAAGGCGAACCTTGCGGGGCGTTCGTAGCGGCTTCCAACCGCAAGCAATGAAGATAGCCCGACTACTCCTATTGCGGCTGTAACCCCCGCGACTGCAAAGTTGATGGGAAAATAATAGCCCCAGATTGATGTGCAGGTGAAAATCAGAATGGCCACTGTTCGCCCGATCACCGCATAGCGGAAACCCGTTCTCTCCGCTTCTCTCAGGGCGCTCTCAACAGCTGCGGACGAGTCACTGCTTATGTGTGTTTCGTCAGGCAAATCTGTTCCTTTTCACCGAAGTTTCATATCCGTGCTTCGCCGACTACTGTCTCAGATAGATACGAAGACGCAGAAGTGCTACTTCCCGGGCGAACTTAGCGGTCACGCATCCTTGAAGGCTTTCCTGACGAGTTTTTCCGAATGAGGGCAGCAACACCAGCCGCTGGCTTTCGAACTGCGTCGAGCCCCTCAACCCGTCTTCAGTCGAGGTTCTCCTCGTCGAGGAATTTCGATACCTGGTCCGCAATCTCGACATTGTTCAGATCGGAGAACAGGAAATGGGTATTGCCCTTGATGCCGATCTCCGGAAGATGCACAAGCTTCGCATCCCCGCCGTGCTTGTTGATGGCGGCGACCCAGAGCTTGGCCATCGCCAGTCTGACCCGCCAGTTGTCCTGGCCGCGGCTATTGGTCGGTTCGACCGGAAAATTGTCGCCGTAATAGATGACGATCGGAATGCGCGTCAGTTTTTCGAAATCGGCGAGTGAGACCGCCTCGGCCGACAGCGTGCCCGCAGCACTTGGCATGGCTTCGGGTAGCTCACCTCGGGGGAAGATGAATCCGCTACCTGGTTCGAACGCAACGATCCCTTTGATGTTAGGGTTTTTGATCGCGGCAAGCCAACCGGGACCGCCCGCCTGAGAATGTGTGAACAGGATGCCATCGCCGATCCTGTCGAAAAGTGCAGACATCGCACTGGATATCACGCCCGGATCATATGGACCCGTGTTCGGCGTGACCGATCGGAAAAACTGCTCCAGCGCCTTTGGATCGCGATCGAATTGAACATTTTCGAAATATTCGGGCCAGATACCTATGCGGAACTGGTCGAAGAAGAGCTGGTCGTAAGGTGTAGGCTCAATCGCTGCAGCGACGGTACTATTGCCGGCACGCCCGCGGCGCGGCTGGTCAACCAGATAGACCGGAAAGCCGCGACGGAGGAAAATGTTCTGAAAGCCCTCTCGCCCGTCCGGCGTCGTTTCCCAACTCCGGCCCGATTGATAGGCACCGTGGAGCATGACGATAGGCGGCTTCCGGTTCGGCGGTACCTGGTAAAAGGCATAGAGATGGTCCCCGTGCAGGCTTTGCCCTTCTGCGGTCGGCGCGTTGTTATTGTAGGTTCCCGGGGTGGTAACGACTGTACCACCGACCGCAAAGCTTCCCTGCTCCTCAACGACGAGCGGGTCGGGCTTCGTCGGCGATTGCGCGAATGCGGCACCTGTGCCTGTGATCTGGCTCGCAACCAGCAGCAAGAGAGCGAGGTTCTTCAGCGGCTTTTTCATTTAATCCTTCCCATAGCGTTATGCCTGAGAAGGTACGCGAACTGTCACAGTGCTATTAGATGGTTAAATCCGATTGGGGCCATTAGCAGACCTTATTAATCACGTATCGTTGATGAACGAGCTATCCTCTGAACCGGAGAGCTTCGACCACGAGCGCGAACGCCGGAGAGGCGTGCCGCCTGTTGGGATAATAGAGGTGATATCCCGGAAACGTTGGACACCAATCCTCAAGGACCCTGATCAATTCACCCTTCCTCAGATGTTCCGAAACCTGATCTTCCGGCATATAGGCAAGCCCAAGCCCTCTGAGCGCTGCCTCCCGTCGCATGGCCAGATTGTTGAAGACAAGCTGGCCCTCGACGCGCACCCGAAGTTCGTGACCGTCCTTCTCGAACTCCCACGGAAAGATGTTTCCGAGCGTTGGCAGGCGCATCTTGATGCAGTTGTGGGCCGTCAGATCCTGCGGTAATTCCGGCCAAAGGTGCTGACGGAAATAGGAGGGCGCGCCGACCACGGCCATGCGCATCTCAGGGCTGATGCGGACGGCGATCATGTCTTTGGCAACCTGCTCGCCGAGACGGACACCCGCATCGTACCGCTCGGCGACTATGTCAGTCAGGCCATAATCGATTATGATCTCGACATTGACGTCCGGATTCTCCGGCAGGAATTTTTCCAGAGCCGGGGCAAGAACCGAAATTGCCGGGTGCTCTCCAGCTGTAATACGGATGTTGCCCGCAGGCTTGTCACGCATCTCGCTCAACGCCGCCAGTTCGGCCCGAATCTCCTCGAAACGCGGACCAGCCGTGCGAAGCAGGCGTTCGCCGGCCGCCGTGGGCGATACCCTTCGTGTGGTCCTCGTCAACAACCTGAGACCCAGTCGCGCTTCCAGACTGCGTACGGTTTGACTGAGCGCGGATTGGGAAATACCGAGTTTCACCGCAGCCTTCGTGAAGCTCTCTTCACGCGCGACGGTTACAAAGGCGATAAGGTCGTTGAAGTTTTCCTGCGGCATTCATTAGGCATCCTTATAGCCCCATCCGGATTATAGCATCTAATCGGCACGATCAATGCAGGATACGTTTCAGGAACCAGAACTTTATGGAGGCGAATATGCAGAAGCGGAAAATCGGCACCCTGGAAGTCTCCGCTCTCGGCTTCGGCTGCATGGGCATGACTTCTGCCTATGGCCCACCGGCCGGCGAGGCGATCGCGGGCGACCTTCAGGATGTCGCTGCCGCTCTTGCCAGGATCGAGGTTCAAGGCGATCGTCTTCCCGAAGCTGTTCTCAAGATGACGGGCCTCTAGGACGGGAGCGACCGATGTCCCGGATTGAATTCGATGCCATCGGAACGTCGTGGGAGATCGACACCCCGGTGCCGCTCGGAGTTCAAATGCGTCGTCGAATAGATGACCTCATTGAAGCATTCGACTGCAACTACTCTCGCTTCCGCGACGACTCGCTGATCACGCGCATCGCCAAAGCCGAGAGTGGCGGAACATTTGAATTCCCCTTGGGCGCCACCGACATGTTCGATCTTTACGACCGGCTTTATGACATCACCGATGGTGCAGTTGATCCTCTCGTCGGTCGTGACCTCGAACTGTTGGGGTACGATCGTCACTATACCCTCACGCCGTCGCCGTTCGAGATTGCTGCCTACAACAAATGGCGTCCTTGTTGGGCCGATGATGTCGCCCGCAAGGGAAGTACCTTGGTCACTCGCAGACCGCTGATGATCGACGTTGGCGCAGTTGGCAAGGGATATCTTGTCGATCTCCTTTCCCGTGTTCTGATCGAGGCGGGCGTCGAGGAATTCACGGTTGATGCGAGTGGCGACATGGTCCAAGTCGGAGAGACAACGCTTGATGTCGGGCTGGAACATCCGTTGGACCCGTCGTTGGTGGTCGGCGTTGCACACATGCGCAATGCGGCACTATGTGCTTCGGCCATCAATCGGCGAAAATGGGCAGACGACCTCCATCATATCGTTGACGGACGGACAGGTAGACCGGTCAAGAATGTTATCGCGACTTGGGTCGTAGCGCAAAACGCGGCGACTGCCGATGGTCTGGCAACTGCCCTGTTCTTCACCCCGGCATCTCGCCTCACGAGGTTGTTCGAGTTTTCTTCCGTGCGAATGTTCGCGAATGGCAGCATCGAAATGTCTGACAATTTCGAAGGAGAAATCTTCGCCTGAGCAATGGAACTGGAATGAGCAACGAAACAGGGATCAGGAAAGCTGTGATCATTTCGGCGATACTCCTCGCAATGGTCTCCGCCACCTTGTCGGGGGCGCAGGAGGCAGACGACAGCAAGTTTGCTCCCCCTAACCACGAGAGACGACCGGAACGGCGCTACGTTGATGGTGTCTACACAGCGACAGGGCAGTATGGTGGACAACCGTCCTTCATCACGGTCAGGGCAACCCTGAAGGACGGAGTGATCACGGCCGTCACGGTCATTCCGCATGCCCATGTTCCGCGTTCGCTTGAACTACAGCGCCGTTTCGCTGCGGCCGTCCCAAAAGTCATGATCGGTAAGCCGATCGATCAGGTCAAGGTCGGCAAGCTAGCCGGATCGAGCGGTACGCCGACGGGATTCAATGCCGCCATCAAGAAGATAATGGAGCAGGCCTCCCGCTAAGACTTCACACCGCGCGACCGCGATATGGCCGAGCACGAATGGTGGTCGGGACCGGTCCTTGGAATATCTAGCCGTTCAATGGTTCTTGCAACAACAACGTTCTCATTTGGGCGACGTTGTTGGCAAACTCCATGAACTCGAAACGTTCCATAGGATAGTATTGGTAATTGCCACTCGCGATTCCTGCCAGGACGACATATTTGCCGCCTGATTTTTCCTGTTTTAGGCGCAGCGAAACGGTGCAACTGCCGCCGAGAAGCTGCGTATCAATTTGTTGCAGCACCTTGCCAGTCGTGGCCATCTTTAGTGTGCGAAAAAATCCAAACAATCGAGCTCTCCCTCAATTCCGTAAGCTGATCAGCATCGATTCCGGCTTCATTTGCAATACTTCGCCTCGCACTTCACCCTGATCGAGAAAAACGATCGGAAGTCTGCTATTCTATGTTCGCTACGCAACTTAAGGAGTGCCTACGATGACGATCGCGAGGAAACTTCAGGATTATATCGACAGCGAAGGTGTCGCCTATGATACCGTCGCTCATCACCGCACAGCAACAACCAGCCAGTCGGCGCAAGCGGCGCATGTCCCGGGCAGCCAGCTGGCCAAATCCGTGGTTGTGCACCACGAAATGGGATATGTTCTAGCTGTTGTTCCGAGCACACACCGGATTGAGCTCTCCATATTGCAGGATGTGATTGACAGGCGGCTTGGTCTCGCCTCGGAGGAGGAAGTCAGCTCACTGTTCGCTGATTGCGACATTGGTGCGGTGCCGCCCATTGGATCGGCCTACGATGTGCCGGTTGTTCTCGACGAAAGCCTCGGCGACACCAGCGACGTCTATTTCGAAGGCGGTGATCACAAAACACTCGTGCATGTCAGCGGCCCCAATTTTCGCAGCCTCATGAAGGATGCGCGGATAGCCCGCTTTAGCCACCGGGCTTAGATGACACGATCCTGGAGCGGGCCAGGCACCGCTCCTTGGGTCTTTGGTCATCACTCCAATTATCGCAACCACGATTTATTGTTACCCAGCAGAAATCGTTGCACATTCCTGATGTGCCGCTTGTCCGTTCGGCGGCACAGGCTCGGCGTCGATAACAACCACCACGATGACCAACTCCGCCGAGCCTTTTTTTGTTGTCCGTCAGCGACCTTGTCCAGAGGCATTTCGACCCGTAGTTGAGCCAATCACGAAAAGCGCGCTCGAATGTCGCGGCATTAAGGCCGTACATCGTGCGCCGAGTAGCGGAAGCCGGTTCTGGCCGTCTTGCACTCAACCGGAGATTGCTTATCATCCTTTACACAACGGTGCGTGGAGCGGGATCATCAGCAGCAGTCGGAATGCCTTTATGGAGCGCCTGAAGAGGGTCATCCTCGAGTACGAGGAGACGATCGTACGGCTTGAATCCGGGCAAGAAAAAGTTCACCGAACGAGCCGGTTTGGCGAGAAGGAGGATATTTCGATCCAGACCGCCGACCACTACAGACGCCTCCTCTCCCACTACATGGAAATCGTGGCGCGAAACGAGGCGAGCGGGACCAAGCCGCGCAAGAAGAAATGACCGGGCCGCTGCCAGCATTGCAGGCCAAGTGGCGAGTTTGAAATGGACAACGGCCGGTGCTTTCTAGGCCGACCTTCGATAATACAAGGGCCATCAAAACGCCTGGACGACGCACTTTTCATCGCATGCAACAGTTTCGTTTTTGCCGTGGATGTGTCAAAATCCAGTCGAACGAAGGAACTTCCGATGACAGCTAAGATTAGGAATGTGACGTTCGTCGCAAAATCTGAAACTGAAGTTGACGGTATCTTACTGCCCCCTGGAAAGTATCAAGGTGTAGAAAGACACACCTTGGATGGGGACGAGGCGTTACCTCCCCCTGAGTATCAAATGAACCTCACCGAAGCCGATCTGAAGGGCGTGCGCGGGTTGGATAACTTCCGCGGCGCCATCATCGATGCGACGTCGAGCGTCAAGGACGGATCTCTGAAGGTTACCTAGACGAGACCGTCGTCTACGGGCGATAGGTTCGAGTCAATTGTTGGAACCTTAATCCCTCTTGGCCGTTTGTTATGAAGCTGATATTTCCGTCATCAGCCAAACGTGGCCTCATACTGGGCAAGTAGATCAGACCACGTGTCCTGAGGCTTGGTCTGTTATTCAATGGCGGACCAAGTCTCTTTTTGGTGGGCATGTCGCTACTTTAGCGACAAAAGACCATCTCTCAATATCCGTCCAAAGTCGTATAATGGCATCTGCATCCACGGAGGGTGCTGTCGATGAACGACCTCATTGCGTTTATGTCCCTTACAACCTTGGGCTTGATAATTATAACAAACCTTCTGGTGATGATTTAGGATTAAAGCTTTCGTGCAGACATCTGCTCGATTGCTCCGTCACACGCCAGGTATGCCCCTGTCCATTGCTTCTTTGTTGAGCCCGCTCAAAAAAGGTTGATCCAACATGGCCGAATCGGGTCAAGCTGCCGATGCAACAATGCGTCTGGAAGGGATGACCGAAGATGACCATGAGCTTCGAGGAATTTCTGGATTCGCGTGATTACTGTGACGATCTCGATGCGCTCGGCTTGTGCGAAGGCGAAGGCTATGTCTACGCCGATGGACTTTGCTGCATCGAAAAGAGTGGTGCTGTTTTTCGGCTGCACCATCGCGATCGCATTCTGACCGATATTGACCTCGCCAGACTGGAACGCGAACTCTACCAAAGGTTGTATCTCGCAGCTGCCGCCTAGCCGGCGCAACTGCGGAGCTACGGTGCTCAGCCTTGTGTCAGTAACTCTGTGTTAGGATTTCGGGATTAGGTGATGGTGCAAGACAAGGGACTTGCCCATGCGCCGCGCCATGATACTTGCTTTGTTGTTGCTCACCGGCTGTGCCAGTGCGCCGACGCAGACCAACAATGTCTGCGCTGTGTTCGACCAAAGGGACGGCTTTTTCACCAACTGGTACAAGGACGCCAAGAGCGTTGAAGCGGAATATGGCGTACCGGTGCCTATCCTCATGGCAACGATCTATACCGAATCCGGATTCCAGGCGCGTGTAAAACCGCCGCGGACCAAGCTGCTCGGCTTCATTCCATGGAAACGCCCCTCCTCCGCCTATGGCTATTCGCAGGCGCTGGACGGCACCTGGGCCGACTATCAGCGCCAAACCGGCCGCTACGGCGCCGGACGGACGAGTTTCAGCGACGCCGTGCATTTTGTCGGCTGGTATCATGCCCAGAGCCACCAGAAGAACGGCATCCCGCTCAACGATGCCTATAATCTTTATGTCGCCTATTACGCCGGTCAAAATGATTACGCTCGCGGTACGTGGCGGAATAAGCCGGCTATCGACAAGACAGCCCGGCGAACCGCAGCAATGGCAAACACTTACGCCGCTCAGCTGAGCACGTGCGGGATGTGAATCCGGCGTTTGCGCAGGAATGATGACGACCGCCTCAATCTATTTGCGTAAGTGACCAAGGTCCCGAAACGTGCTCAACTCTGCGGGCATTCTCAACCTTTGATTATTGTTCGGTTGCGTCGTCATCAATTGTAATTTGCGTCTGTTTTCGCCCGGGTCATATTTCATCCGTGCCTTCTTCGACATGTGTTCTCGAAGAGCGTCGACTATTCAGTCGAGACAGAAAATGCATAGAGACCGCTATTATCTGCTGGACGCAATGCGCGGGGTTGCCGCCTTGCTGGTCGTGTTTTTTCATGCAGGATCGTTCACGCAGACCAACTACGCGGCCAAGGGCTATCTGGCGGTGGATTTCTTCTTTGCGCTCAGCGGATTCGTCATCACGATGTCCTATGGCGGGCGGCTGCGCGCCGGGCTGCCGGTCTGGCGCTTCACAATGATCCGCCTGATCCGATTCTATCCGCTCTTTCTGGTGGGGCTGGCGCTCGGCGCGGCAAAGGCCCTCGGTGCGCTGTTCTACGCCGACCCGCAAGCAATAAGCATGGCGCAAATAACCCTGTCGGCGCTCTGGGGAATCGTCATGCTGCCGACCCTCTTTGCCCCGCATGAACTGTATCCGCTCAATGGCCCGGCATGGTCGTTGTTTTTGGAGGTTGCGATAAACGTCGCTTTCGCTGCCTGGTTCGTACGCTGGCGCAATAGCTCGCTCGTATTTCTCGCCATCATCGCTGCGGTCATCATGACGATTTTCGTCGGACATACCGGTACACTGAATGGTGGGTGGGCGTGGTCCACATTCGGCGTTGGCGTCACAAGGATCACCTTCGCATTTACCGTTGGCGTTTTGCTGGCTCGCTACAGCATCCACATCGAGCGACGTGTCAGCTGGTGGGCTCTCCTGCCGATCGTCGCTTTGGTCGTGACCTGTTCCGTTGCTGTCTATGACGCTTTTCCGGTAGACCTGATCGTGGCCTTGATCGTCTGCCCAGCAATTCTCTACCTCGGCATTGCTTACGAGGTGCCGCCATCACTGTATGAAATATCGAGATTTCTCGGCCAGATCTCCTTCCCGATCTATGCTGTCCACTTTCCCCTGATGTTCATCTTCAACTTCGCCGTGCGGAAGTTCGGCGTCCCTGGCGAATTGACGATCTGGCTGTTTATTCCCTGCTTGTTTGCCGGTTGCAGTCTCCTGTTTCATCTGTTTGACGTGCCCGTTCGACGGTATTTGTCGGACGAGTTCATCAAACGACGGCCTCCGGAGATCCAGCACCAACCGACACTCTGATTTGGAGCTTATGATCTAACGCGTTTGCAGATGTGGAGCCGCCCCATGCCAACATATCGCTTTGAGTTTCACGAAGCGCTCCGGACAAGTGCGGTCCGGGGCATCAAGCTGGACGATGATGAGACCGCCACCGCCGAGGCTGTGCAGACCGCTGAGGAAATGCTTCTCGACGGCGTTGTGGACGATCTCGAGCGCGTCGACTGGGCCATCAAGATCTTTAACCAATCGGACGAAGCGCATGCCGTGGCCGTCATCCGCTTTTCGGATGTTCCGGTTGTAAAACACAAGGCTTGACCGGTTCTCGCTTGCCAGACACGAAGGCGCATCGTTTCGTGGTGCACTGGTGCGGCCGCACTGCTATAGCTTGGAGAAATCGCCTCCACGGATTTCCCCATGAGTCGCATATCACCAATCGTCTACGACCAAGCGTCGCCGGAGAGCCGGGCCGAGCACGACCGGGAGCTGGCATTGCGCGGACGGATGACGAACATGAAGCGCATCATGCTTCATTCGCCCGCCGTCCACCGGATTTATGCCGAGTGGTTTACCTTGCGGGAGCTGTTGCGACCATCAATACCTGACCGGGCATTCTGGTTGTTTTCGCTTGCCCTATCCGAAGCGAACAAGTCCGTCGTACCTGCAACGTTCATGCGGCGCGCGCTGATCGAATTCAGGATTGCAGCCGGAAGCGATCGTTCCAGACGCGGACGAGGTGGTGCTGATGGATTTCGCCCAGGCGATCATCGCCAACTCCAATGCCGTCCCGGACAATATCTGGAAGCAACTGGTAGCTCGCTACGATGAGCCTACCCTCGTCAACCTCGTGGCCTTTGCCGGTATCATGGTGGCAACCACGATCTTTACCAATGTGGTCGAGGTCGATCTCGATCCCGAGCTCGCATCCTACAAGAAGGACACATGAGCCGCGATCATCCTGCCAGGGTTGTGACGAACTCCGCATTGCCGCGCAATGTGTTGCTGACCGTACAGATCTCCTCGGCCAGCTCAACAATCTGTTGCCGTGTTGGCTCATCCAGATCCCCGTCGATTTCGATGGCGATGTTAAATCGTGTCACGCGCGACGGTTCATCATGAGCCTTTTCGCCGGTTACATGCGCCCTCACCTCCAGGAACTTGTCGGCGACCCCGAGACGGCTGGCCGCGATGCGTGCACTGAGGACAATACAGGCCGACAATGAGGCATAGAGCAGGTCAAGCGGGTTAAATCCCGGTTCTGAGACCGAGGTAACCACGTTGATCTTGCCGCCGGTTTCAGACGTGATGACGGGCAGTTCTTTCGGCTTGAGCACCGCCTTGGCGCCAACGGCCCGCGTTCTGATCTTCAGTTCAGACATTCTGTGGATCCTGGAAATGACGACGATCGAGATCGATCTCGTGCTGACATCTTGAACCTAATCAAGATAACCTCGGAACGCCATAGGTGGTTCGATGCGCGTCAGGCTGTTTCGGCCGCTGACCGCGCCGCGTCCAAGGCACGCATCGCAGCGAAGAGCACTTCACGGTCCCGCTGATGCGCTTCGAACAAGGCAACAAATGCAGGATTGGTCATCTCATGCGGTTTCGGCGCAGCCTTGGCCCGGTCGAGACTGCGATCGGCAGCACGCTTGGCTTCCTCGACCTGCTGCTGCGCCGCATCGATTGCCGACAACGGCTTAGCCCGCAGACGCACCGTGCGGTCCGCTGACGAGCACACAAGCAATGATTGCAAGAGCGCTCCGCTGGTGATTTCGGCATTCATGGGTTCAACCGTTCTGCAGTTCATTCTGGACAGGCGTTTCATAAGCGGAGTTGTTGATTTGACGCCAAATTTACATGGTTCTCACTGTGGCCGGAACGCACGGGCAATCAAAATCTGCCGGCAAATGAGCACGGGATTCCGGTTTTGAGCCAGGTTCCGGAATTCGTTTGCAACTCTGTCAAAATAACCGGCATCACCTCGAATAAATTGCCGTCGACGTGTGTTCTCTTTCCGTCAGTTCCAATCTGCGGAGAAAGTGCCATGAGAAATGTAGTTCTATCGATACGCCGTCAGCTGCCACTGGTCTTGCTCGGCGCCGGCATTGCCGTGTCCACCCTCCCCAATCTGGCGTTTTCGGCCGGCGGCGAGGGAGGCTCCAATTCGATCCCTACCTGCACCAAGGGCAAGGTCTACGATACCAGAAGCAAGAAATGCGTCAGCAAGAACAGCAGTGCCGTTCCGGATAAAGATCGGACTGAATATGCCTATGCCCTGACGCAAGCAGGGCGCTACGAAGAAGCCCTGGAAATTCTCGATACCTTGAAGGATCCCAACACCAAGGAAGCCTGGAACTATCGTGGCTATGCCACCCGCAAGCTCGGCCGGACCGATGAAGGCATCTCATACTACAAGAAGTCGGTAGCAATTGATCCGAAGTACGCAATGGTGCGTGAATATCTCGGCGAAGCCTACGTCATCAAAGGACAGATTGACCTGGCCAAGGAACAGCTCACGGTTATCAAGTCTATCTGCGGCACCACCTGTGAAGAGTACGAGGATCTTCATGAAGCGATCGAAAATCCCTCGAAGATCTGACGTGCGTCGTTCGCTCGGCAGAACGGTGTCAGAAAATGACTCACTCCAATGTGTCTGTCGCTCAAATTGGACTTTATGCTTATAGTCGGGCGAAGCCATATTCATCGTCATCGCCGGCCGCCCCATCCGGGCGGGCCGGGCCGGAGGCAGTCATCGCGAGCGAACATGAAATCAGGGCGGGGCTAGCCCAGCACCTCACAAGGCTCTGGCGGTATGGCGTTGTGCTATCCCGCCAGCGCGACGTTGCGGATGATCTCGTCCAGGCAACCTGTGTCCGTGCGTTGGAGCGCGCGGGCCAGTTTGCCACCGGCACCAGACTGGATCGCTGGCTGTTCGCTATCCTCCATTCTATCTGGCTCAACGAGGTTCGATCGCGCCGAATCCGTATGGGACATGGTTTCGTCGATGCGGATGTTGCTCTTGTTTTCGACGGGGAGCGGGATACCGAGACCCACGTTCTCGCCAATCAGGTTATGCGTCAGGTAAATGCCCTGCCCGAAGCGCAGAGAACGGCGATTTTCCTCGCCTATGTTGAGGGCCTCTCCTATCGCGAAGTTGCCGACGTTCTGAGCGTGCCAATCGGCACTGTGATGAGCCGGCTTGCGGCGGCCCGGGCGAAACTGGCCGAAAATGCCGCGGCCAATTCCACCACGCAAGCATCGAAAGGAGGGGAATAATGGTCGATCTGAAAAAGAACGAAATGCCCTCCGACGAAACGCTTGTCGCCTTTCTCGATGGCGAACTTGAGACTGGCGAACGCGAGCGGATAGATGGTCTGATAAGGACCGACGAGGCCGTCGCAGAAAGATTCGATTTTCTGTCGCGCAGTGAGCTGCCATTTTATGATGCGTTCGAACCGCTGCTTGAAAATGCGCCGGCTGCCCATCTTGAATCCATTCTGAATAATCTTCCAGCTCCGGACGCTGCCGAGCCGGTTGCGAGCGGCTGGAAGCGCCGTGGCTTTATCGCCGCGGCCATCGGTGCGGTCTTTGCCGGCGTCGTCGCGGATCGTGTTCTTCTGGGAATGCGGACCCCCTCGCCCACGGAGGTCGCCGATCTGGGATGGCGGGGTGTCGTGGCCGAATATCTTACACTCTATACGCCAGATACGTTGGCCAATCTGCCCGGCGATGAACAGTCGTTGTCAGCGGAGCTGAGTAGTGTGGGCTCCAAACTTGGCCTGTCCTTGCCCGTCGAAGCTGTCACGCTACCTGGAATACCGCTGAAACGGGCACAGATACTGCAATATGACGGAAAGCCACTCGGCCAGATTGCCTATCTCGACCCGGTACACGGCCCGCTTGCTCTTTGCATCGTGCGATCTTCAAAAGGCGCAAGGCCCCCGCAAACGGAGCAGCGGCGCGGCATGAATGTCGTGTTCTGGTCCGATGGCGCCCATGGCTTCATGCTGATTGGCCGCAATCCGATGGACCAGTTGAATGCACTGACTGAAAAGGTCCGGACAGCGCTCACCGTGTGAGACTGCCCCCCACCTATCATACCAAAGCCGAATTGACACAACGCAATAGACCTTGGCTTCCTTGTGGAAACGTTAGGGTGTTACCGATGTCAGCGTGGCGAAAAGTGTACATGATTTTGGATGCAGCCGGTCGCGCCCTCTTTTTCCTCGTGATGATCGCAATCGCGGCATTCGGCGTCTATTTCTTTATCGCCAATCCCCGCTACTTCACCTCGCCATAGCGGCGCACCCTTCCCGCATCACTTGTCGATGAAGTCGCGTACAGCCTTGTTGTAGCCTTCCGGGTCCTGCACCATGGCAAAATGGCTGGCATCCGTGAGGATGATGAGTTCGGCCCCCGGAATGGTCTTGGCCATGTAATCCGTATGTTCGCGGGTGATTGCCTCATCATGATCGCCAAGGACGATCGCTACCGGCGTCTTGATCTTCTTCAGATCATCGTCACTCCAATTTGGCTGGCTGGCCCACATGCCACTGATCTGCGTCACAAACGCGTCATACTCGCCAGGCGTCGGCGATATTTTCTTATAGACCCCACCTGCCTTGTCAATGTAGCCGGCAAACGTCTTGTTCTGCATGACATCCGGCTTCAGTCCGTCGACCTTGGAGTTTGCGGCATGGGCAAAGACTTTCGTCAGCCTCTCCGGATGGTTCATTGCAATATCAAGACCGATAATGCCACCGTCGCTCCATCCTACCAGAGCGACCTTGTCGATCTTGAGGTAATCGAGCAAGGCAATATAATCCGAAGACATCAGATCGTAGCTGTAGGGATCGGCATTGCGGGTCGAGCGTCCATGGCCGCGGCTTTCCGCAACGATGACCGTATGATCCTTGGATAGATCGGCGACCTGGGCGCCCCAAATGTCGGCATAGCCAAGACCGCCATGGATGAGCAGCACCGGAGGACCCTTGCCGTATACCGCATAATACATCTCAATGCCGTTGACCGGCGCGGAGCCGCTTTTCTCGGCGGTTGGCAAAGGCACGGGATCGGGAAGCTCTTCCCACCTTTCTGCCGCTTGCGCGGTCGAGCCGATCAAAGCGAAGAACAACGCGAACGAAAATGCCAGGGTCTTGAGGTGCATGATTTCTTCCCATCCGCTGAGATTTCACCATTTCTCGAAGATCAGCATGTTTGGGGGATGCGTGCAACCGGCACGTGCCAGCAAAAAGGCGGCCCGCTGGAGCCGCCCTTTTTTACATCGAATGAAGGTCCTCACTTGGCCACGTGCCACACGCCACCCACGCCCTCTCCGGTCATGTCTCCCGCCTTCTTGTCCTTGGCGAACATGTATAGCGGCTTGCCTTCATAAGCCCACATATCCTTGCCGTCCACATCCTTGACTAGTGACCACTCGCCTTCCGCCTTTGCGCCGGCCTCAGCGTGGAATGCAGGCCAGTTCTGCAAGCATTTGGCATCGCAATTCGATTTGCCTGCCGTGTCCTTGTCGAAGGTGTAGAGCGTCATGCCCTTTGGGGTCGTCATGATCTTCCCCATCTTCGTGTCCATCATTTTTACCGGTTCTGCCGCAAAGGCAGACAGGCCGCTGACAGCCAGTATTCCCAGTGCAATCAGGATGGTTTTCATGTTGTTCACTCCCTCTTCCGGGATGGCCAGCGGGGGCGCTGGCAGTGCCCGATTTTTTTAAGCGACGAAGCCGCTCGTCTTTAACGAGAGTGCGCCAAATTATGATCCGAATTGAGGCATCACAAAAAGTTTAGCCTGCGGTTCCTACCATTTGACGCGTAGTCCGATATTGCCTTCGAATATGTCCCGCTCGCCTCCATCGACATCGAATGTATAGTCCGCGACCGCAAAAGCACTGACGTTTTTCGTGAAGTCATGCGTGACACCCGCACCGAATTCCAGGGAAGTGGATTCGAGTTCCGTCGTGATGGCATCGCCACCGAACAGCACGGCGTCCGTGCCACTGAAATTGTGCCAGAGATTGGCCTTTACGTAGGGCTGGAGGAGGCCCGACGAGGTCTGATACTTACCCTGCAACCGGAAGCCAAGCCGCCCGGTGAACCCGTCATCTGATTCAAATCCGACATCCGAAAACGCGTCCGATTGATCGTCCAGTGACAGATGCTGCCAGATCAGTTGCGCTTGCGGCTCAAGTGTCCAGCTTTGCGAAAGCGCAACCGGGTAACCGCCCTCGAGCGAGGCCGTAAAGCCCGACCCGCCAAGATCGATCCCGACGCCCCTGTCCGACGTTGCGTCGCCGCCAAACCATGAACCCATGAGAACGCCGTCCAGATACCAGCCGGACGGACCGAAGTGGGTCCAGTAGCCACCGAAGCTCGTCGTATCGAGGTCCATTGATCCGACGGTAACATTGTTCCAGCCGACGGCTTGACCTGTGACATCGGCATTAAAGTTCGAATAAGCGAAGAACAGGCCGGCTACGTCGCTGTGCCCTCCCTCGCTTTCGCGGCCGAGCATATCGAGCCCCATCTGGAACCCGTAGAGGTTGCCATCGACGCTCGGATTAACCGTCCCGCTCCAGCTCTGCTCGTGTGACTGTCCGAACACGCGGCCCCAGGCTGCGGAGAAATTTTCGCCGGACTTCGTAATGCTTTGTTCGCCGCGTCTCTCATGAAATGTGCCGAGTGTCGCCAGCATCGCTTCCCGTGCAGCCGGCGGCACGACGGAATAGGTCGCCGCCTCGACGCGATAGAGCGGAATTGCTTCGCCGGGGTCCGCAACCACCGGCGTGGCGCCGGGGTTCGGCGGTTCGACGCCAGGTCCCGGCGGTGTTATCGACGGCTCGACCACGCCCGGTTCCTCTTCGGCCCCGGTATCGACCGGCGGCACAGCCGTAGTGCCCGGCAGGATCGACGATCGCAAATACCAGTTCTCCTCGGATCCGGCGGAAACGCCGCCCCTGAAAAGGGCGTATTCGAACGCGCCGGCGGCAACGGAGTTGCTCAGGCCAAACGCCGACGCGGATGTGGTCGCGCCGTTGACGGCCTGGACAACGAGGATGCCGTCCTGAACTGTGCTGGCGCCCGCACCACCAAGGTTGGTGATCGCCAGGCCCGTTGTGCCGCCTGCCGTTCCGCCGGAAATGATAAACCTGTCCGAGGCGGACAAATCGTCGCCGAGCACGGTCTGCAGCCGGATCGCACCGCCACTGCCGGTATAATTGCCAAGAACGGTGAATGTATCTGTGGCGCCGCTCGAACCGTTGGTGAGATCGATCGTCCCGCTATTGGTAACATTGACGAGCTGACCACCTGTGAATGCCGCGATCGCAGCATTGACGCCATTGCCCGCAAGCAACGTGCTGGTGCCATCGATCGAGAAGCTGCCCGTGCCGGTCGCGCTGTCACCAAGGACAAATTTGCTGTCGAGCGTGAAGGCGGAACCAGTTGTTAGCGCGACGTTTTCCCAGTTCACGTACCGGGCGGCAGTGGTGGCGCTCGTGTTTGCAAAGGTAAGCGTGTCCGTGCCTGCCCCGCCGTTGAGCGAGGGCGAGGTCGCAAGCGTCGCCTCGGTGAGGTTTTGCAATGTTCCAGTGTCGTTGCCCGCTCCGAGATTGATCGCACCGCCGATCGTGCCAGCCGTATCCCATGTGAACTGATCACTGCCACCGGCGGTCGTTACAGTGCTGCCGATCGATCCGCCGGTGACAAAGATCCGATTGTCGCCGCTGCCGAGATCGACGAATGTGCCGATCGAGCCGCCGGACAAGATCAGCAGGTCGCGGCCCTGCGTCGCGATCACAAACCGGTCGATCACGCCGCCCGGACATGTTCATTTCGTTGTTGGCCTGCTCGAGGTTGACTTCGCCGATCTGTCCGCCCGTCATCGTGAAGAAATCGCCGGCAAAGAACTGACCTATGATCCGGCCACCACTGACCGTCGCCGTATCGAGTTCGCTGCCCTGCTCCACGCGCTGAACGACACCGCCCGTCATGATGAACGTATCGGTACCTTGATTCTGAAAGATCGTGCCGTTGACGGT
The DNA here is from genome assembly GCA_963777425.1 of uncultured Alphaproteobacteria bacterium. Classification (GTDB taxonomy): domain Bacteria; phylum Pseudomonadota; class Alphaproteobacteria; order Rhizobiales; family Rhizobiaceae; genus Phyllobacterium. Next base: position 260,889 of record CAVZQS010000006.1, read on the forward strand.
GCCGCCGGTCAGCTCAAGGCGATCATTCCCCGCGCCCTCGATGATATCGCCGTTGATCGTGCCGGAACTGATAACGACCGTGTCGACACCCGCACCAAATGTAACAGGGCCGGTGATAGTGCCTGTGCCACCGGCCGGAAGCGTCAAGGAGTTGTTGCCGCCCGTATCTGTCAGCGGTCCCCCGGTGCCGCTGTCACAAATATAGGTATCACTGCCCGCCGTCGGGACGAGTGTACATGCTGCTACTGCAGACTGATTCGATATGATCAAGGGGATAAGAGAAACAGAAGAAAGCCAAGTAATTCGCGTACACAAGCGAAAAGACGGCATATATCCCCCCAGCAACAGTTATAAGATGGCAGAGAATTGCTTTAATTTGACTGCAATTCCAGTATCCCAACAACGAGTTTCGGTGACGCAAAGTAGAGTCAGAATTGACGTTGCGCAACCAAAGGATGTATGAACTTACTGTGAACATTCGAACTGTGGTAAATGCGCCTCACCATGTTCGCGCCAAAAGTACTACTATAGACAATCCTATCCGTCCATTTCTGGACAATTTACATTGCATTCAATAGTCATACTAATACTCAAAATACGTCAAGAACGACCGGCGGGGAGCCATTGCCGGCTAAAGACAACCTTGATTGACTGCATGTGGATATTCCGTTGTAATCCGACCATGGCGCGGACTTGCGGGAGAGCAGACAATGGATCGTTACGAGACCTTCGCAACCTGGATCTTCATTGTATTCGGCGCGCTGATTGTTGGCGGTCTCATGGCGTTTGGGATCACGACGGATGACAAAGCCACTTTTCTGTTTGCGTTGGGTTCCGCCTGCGCCGCGTTCTTTCTCGGATTTGCGGTCATTTTTGATCAGCCGCGGCTCTACGGCCTCATCCTGTTTGTGTCGATCGCGCTGGTTGCCGGTTCGATCACTGCCATAGTCACTTGATGCGAATCGTCATTTTCCTGCCGGCGACGCAATACGGCGGTAAGCGCCATGCCAATAGATCAGCGGCTCTACCTGACGACGCAGCGTAATGGCCCGCACCCTGCCAATGAGAATAGCGTGGGAGTGCCGCTCGATGGCGTCGTCGAGCTCGCAATCAAATACTGTAAGAGCGTCAGCGAGTGCCGGCGTTCCTGTCGCGAGTTCTTGCCACTGGGCATGCTGATAGCGATCCACACCCTTGAGACCGCCCCTTCCGGAAAAACTGTCGGCCAGATGCTGCTGGTCATGCGCTAGCACATTGACGCAGAAGCTGCCGTGCCGCTGCAGCACCTGCCAGGACGAAGAGCCCCGGTTGAGGCAGACGACCACTGACGGCGGGTCTATCGCGAGTGAGGAAACCGACGTGGCCGTGAAGCCTGTGCGGTCGCTGCCGCGGCCTACCGTGATGACGCTCACGGCGCCAGCGAGATGCCGCATTGAATCCTTGAACAGATCTGCTTCCACGGTCAGTTCGTTGTGGACGGCACGCGCCCCATTCTGGAAGACGGACATTCTTTCCTCATTCATTGGATTGCTCGCGCTGGGATTACATTGCAGCACACCTGCACGGCACCCAACCAGATTGCGTTTTGCTCAAGCCGGGCTCATTTCGCGATATGTTTTGCCATTCTGGCGATTTTCCCGGAATTCCAATCCATCAAACGCTCGTACACGACTGTTGCGATAGAGATTGAGTCATCCTGTCTGTTCAAGGGCGGCTTCCTCGGAGCATTTAATTCCAACAGTCGCCGCCCTGGCGCAAAACGCATCCCGCTGGACGCTCACAATTATAATCTCTATCGTATTAATCGTGTATGGAATGTCCGAAAATCGGGGCCACAAACAAAGTGAGACGATTTCCGATGGCCTCTATCGATTATGCAAGCACTCGCAACATAGCCTACCGGGGTGTCCGCGGTATTCTGAGGAGCAAGACGGATAGAGGGCTTGTCATTGTCGTGTTTGCGATGGCTTTCGCATTTCACCTGGCCGTTCTCTTCAATCTTTTGCCATCGTGAACACTCGCCGCGCCATGCCTTGAACAACCGTGATTTCACCGGCGCAAATTTTTCTCGAAAAAGCTGGAACCATTTCGCGCGAAAAGCATTTTTACAAAACTGGTTCCCCCAAACCAGCCTTGGCTAAACCCCACAAGCCAAAAACAGCCCAATCCTCATGCCCCTTGAGGATTGGGCTTTCCGCATGAACTATTCGGCACGGTCACGTGGAGGAAACAATGACAATTGAAAATGCCAGGCATGCGATCGAAGCAGCAATCCATAGTGGCGATTTCAAGGATATGGGCGTTGCTGTCTTCAAGGCTATCAACGCTTTGGAAGAGCGAATCAAGCGGCTGGAAGAAGAAGTGGAACGCCTGAAGGTCAAGTAAAAAATGGTTCACTTAGCCATCTTATCCTTGAATTTGGCGTCACTTGTGGTAGCATTCCGGCAGGTTGAGTGTAGCGGTACCTTGAGCCTGCGCCGCACTGAAACGATGCGTGATATTCTTATCCAGAATCCAGTTTGTTAGAGCCAAATCAAGCCTCAACTCGCGAAACCCCTACCCCGTCCGGCAGGGGTTTTGCATGTAAGATCAAGTATTTATCGAACTCTCTCTCAACTCTGTTCAACGATGGCCTGAATATCGTTCGTCGAATGATTTGTCAGGGTCTTTGGTATTTCGCTGACGATCTTATCTGAGACTTCCTTGTGGAACTCTTGGCGCATTTCGCCCAGCATGAGCGGAGGCGCGACGATAATGAGCCGCTCGAATTCTCCCTTGTGTGCATGACAGTAAAGGGCATCGGCAATTTCCTTGGCGAAGCGTTTCTTGGAGATCTCGTGCCAGTCCGTATCATCCACTGCACTGCGCCCGAGGCCCGGACCGCTCGAAAAACGTCCGGGCTTGTCAGTGCCCTGATCTCTGGTGGCCGGGTTGGAGTGGTGCAACTGGTGAATAATGCCGAGCTGGACGTTGTTCATGTCGTGTTTGTTGCGCAGGAAAAGTGCTTTCTCGCCGTCTGCGACCAAAACCCAAGTGTGGCGGTTCAACATGACGTTTACCATCTCAGACTCCGGCGTATACGTTGTCATTTGAAGTTCCTTTTTAATGGAGTTTCGTACCGTTGGAAATCGGGTCGCGCTCATGAATGCAGCGATCTTTTGATTTGAACATCGACAGACATTCGGAGCTGCCAACACTGGGACAACGTCCGCCGGGTCGTACATGTTCCTTTTTTTGTTTTGATGCTGGCTGACAGCGTGCGAAACTCGTGCGGCATAGTGAATAACCATTGGAAAAGTAACGCCATGAAACTGGGTTTATCGATTGTTGCTGTGCTTTTGGTCATCATGGGCGCCATCTGGTCCCTGCAGGGACTGAGCCTGATCGGCGGCAGTTTCATGGTCGGTCAGATGCGCTGGCTTTATATAGGATTGCTGACGATCGCGGTCGGCATCGGCCTTCTCTTCTTTGCCAGGAAGTATTGATGCCTGCGAGGTGACGACGCGGACCGGTTTCATTCCTGCTTTGTCTGGATTTGTCGTTTGACGGCTGTTAGACACATTTGGAAGCATGGGAGGCAAAAACTTCATGACCGCATTGACGATTATTGTTGAATTCGAAACACGCGAAGGCTGTGAAGACGAATTCATCACGCTTATCCGTGAGCATGCCAGAAAGACCTTGGAAGAAGAGCCTGGTTGCTTGCGCTTCGAGGTCATCAAACCGATTGAACGCGATGGAACGCCCATACCAAACAAGGTCATGGTCAATGAGCTTTATGCCAACGAGGCCGCTGTCACCGCGCATGAAAACAATCCGCGCCTGGCAAAGGTTCGGACTGCCAATGCTCCGCTGTTGATATCGAGCCGGCTGATCCTGGCGCAGTCTCTGAGTGCGAAAGCCGCGGAGGGCATGACACCGCAAGAACTCAACGCGAGCAATGACGATTGATGCGACGCGGTTTCACGCTCGACTAAAGTTCAGTGACATGATGCAGGGAAAATATGCGATGACTGTTCGGCATCAATTTCATCCTTCGAACCATCAACTTTCCCCCCGAAAGAATGCCATGTTGAAAAGAATAACTGTAGTGTTGCTTCTCCCCTGTGTTCTCGGAACATCAGGTTGCGGCGCTATGCGGTGGATGAGCGAGAAACCGGCTCGTACGTCGAGCTGTGCCGGATGGAACAAAATTCGGATCAAACCGGAGACCGCGGTCTATCTTGTAAAGAACGACTTTTCCGCCGGCATCGATATCGACTCGCACAATCTCAATGGTCAGAACAATGGATGCTGGAAGTAGCCGGGCACTATGGAGAGCAAGTGCCACAAGATTTCACTGGGGCCTGATGCTATCTCTGTTGCGCAGCTACCGGGTTGTGGTCTTCGACATCCCCTGCAGTCGATAAATCAACGCTGTATTCGGGCCATCCTGAACATGCCCGGCTCTATGCCAGGTCCCGGATGAAGAGTTGATCGGGAGAATTTTAGTGTGGTTAAGATAGCTGTCGCGTGATGTTCCGTCATCTACAGACAGGTCGAAGCATTGCAGGTATAGTGGTTGATCGACTGTCAGGGGTAACTCAGTGTCCATTGCCGTTATCAGGGACTTGACGGCCAGAGCGAGCGTCATGCTTGCACTGACGCTGGCTCTCTGCTGTGCCTCTATCGCAATTTCAGCAGCGCAGACGACTTCCTCACCACCCCCGCCGGCTAAGTTAGAGCAACTGCTGAAGCTGTTGGATGATCCGGATGTCAAAGCCTGGTTAACCACAAAGGGCAGCACATCGCCGGCGGCAGACATTCCAGATGCACCTTCAGCGAACGATGTCATGTTGTGGTCGAACGCCGTTCGGGCGCATCTGCGGGGTCTCGTTCAAGCTATTCCCGCGCTTCCCGGCGAATTTGCAGCGGCAAGCTTCACGATCATGACCGAGATCAACGGACGGGGAGCGGGAGCAATATTGATTCTGTTCGTTGTATTTGCGGCGCTCGGTTTTGGAGCCGAATTTGCCTTCCGGCGTCTGGTAAGTCAGCCAAGCCGAAGGAACTTTGCACCGGGCACAATCGAGGCAGGCTCGCCAGCGCGGCATCACCTGATTGGCCGCGCGATCTTCATCGCCATCGCACCCCTGGTGGTCTTTGCTTTGGCCAGCATTGGTGCCTTCCTTGCTTTCACCTGGCCGCCGCTGCTGGCTATGCTTGTCCTTCCAATGCTCATCGCCCTGATAGCTTGGCGGGTGATTATGCGGATGACCGCCATCCTGCTCGGAATAGACCGCCGGCGGTTGAATGATGTCGGCCAGGGTATGGTTCGTCTCATTCCGATGGATGATGTGATGGCCGCCTTCTGGTACCGCCGGGTTGCGATATTCTCGGGTATCTTCTTTACTGGGTGGGCAGCCGCCAGAGTGATGACCGCACTCAATTTCACTCCCAACGTCAAGAGCCTGATCGTTTACGTCCTCGGCCTGGGTCTGCTGGCGGTGGCACTCGAGACCGTGTGGCACCGCCAGGAAGCACCCGCTTCCGCCCGGGCCTATCGCGCTAAGGAGTGGCTGCTGACATTTTTCCTTTGCCTGCTCTGGCTGCTCTGGGTCGCCGGCATGAGCGGGGCGCTGTGGGTCGGCATCTACGTGCTTATCCTGCCGCCGTTACTACGGACGACCAGCACGATCGTGAAGTCGTTCTTCGCGCGCCCTGACGATGCGGCAAAGCCCAGGAACCCGATCCTCGAAGTACTCATCGAGCGCGGCGCGAGGGTGATCATCATCGTGCTCGCGGCCGCCTGGCTTGCTGCGGTCATTCGCTTGCGATCCAGCGGACTGATGGAGGACGAGGCCGCCAGCCGCTTGATCCGCGGTGTTTTGAGCGGCATCGTCATCCTGCTCGCCGCCGACCTGGTCTGGCATATGGTCAAGGGCATGATCAACCAACGTATCGAACGCGCCCGCAGCGAGGGCGGCGATGAAGCGGCGCTCGCCCGCAGCGGACGTCTCATGACGTTGCTGCCGATACTGCGCAATTTTCTTGCGGTGCTTATCGCCACCATTGCGGTCATGATGGTTCTGTCCGGCCTTGGCATCGCAATCGGCCCTTTGATCGCGGGCGCAGGCATTTTTGGCGTCGCAATCGGCTTCGGCTCGCAGTCCCTGGTTAAGGACATCATCAGCGGCGTCTTCTACATGACCGATGATGCATTTCGGGTCGGAGAATATATCCAGAGCGGCAGCTACAAGGGCACCGTCGAATCGTTCGGCATTCGCTCCGTCAAATTGCGTCACCATCGTGGCCCGATCTTCACCGTTCCCTTTGGTACATTGGGGGCGGTACAGAACATGAGCCGGGACTGGGTCATCGACAAATTTTTCCTCTCGGTCAACTATGACGCGGACATCGCCAAGGTCAAAAAGCTGGTGAAGGGCGTCGGCGCAGCGCTGCTGGTAGATGAGGAATTCGGCCCGCGGATCATCGAAACGGTCAAGATGAAGGGCGTGGAGGAGTTCAGCGATTATGGCATCAAGCTGAGCTTCGCCGTGATGACGAAGCCCGGCCACCAATCCGGCATCCGTCGTCGCGCCTATGCGATGATCCGCGAAGCCTTCACCGAGAACGGTATCGGATTTGCCTCACCGACCGTGCATGTTGCGGGCAACGAGGAGCAATCGACCGATGCTGTGGCAGCGGCCGCAAGAGATACCATGGCTCGCAAGAAGGCTACCGAAGCAAATTTGAAATTGGTGGAGGGGGAAGGCTGATCTGACGCCGCAAACACATGGTGTGAAGGTGCCGGAGAACGACTTCTGACCCAAAACAAGCGGCTGATTTTGCCTTCGGGAGCCATTACACGCAGCTCTGAAAGGATCGAAAAATGACCGTATACGTTGCCGAAATTTCAGGACGAGGGATTGTTGCTTTTGACGCGGCAAATGAGGATGAGGCCAGGGCGCGGCTGTCGGACACGACGTTACGGCGGGACCTCCATGTGTTCCAAAATCAAGGCCGTTCCCTCTGGGACGGTGTCTCGGAAATCAATTTGCGTGGAGCGCTCCCGAAGGAGACCGAAACCTGGCAAGCCGGCCGCGCGACGGCTGGCCAGTCGGACTGGCGTGTTTTCCTGGTCCCTGTCGTCGATCCTTCGAGCTTCGACGATGATGATGATGACCGAGACGATGGCGACTGAAGCGCCCTTGCCAATGCTATTGGCAAGGATCGGGAGGCCACTTAGCCCTGTCAGTGTTTGCTGGCGTTGCACGGCGTAGTGCGAGGCGCACGTTCGGCGTTGTTTTGCTTGCGGGGAACGCCTTTGGGATTGGCTTTAGCTTCGTCGCCCATCAGCGCCCCGTGGAGCCCAACTAACCTACACTGCCTATAAAGACTCAGGTGGGGAACGGTGATGTCGCTGAAGCCGACCAAGTATTTCGGATCACGTTTGACCGCCTCGAAATCAAGCCTATCGGCTATGCGATAGGAACCTTTGCCACCACGTGTGGCAAAAATCGCTCTAACCTCCGGATCGCGCAGAGCGTCATTAAAATCCGCCAACCGTTCATCGTCCGTTCCAGCCAGATATCCATTCTTGTTGAATGCATGCTGGCCGAAATCAACCTTGATACCCCAATCCTCAAGTATTTTTGCACGCGCTAAGACTTCACGCTCGTCGGGCGTGCTTGCAGGCGAAACAAACCTGATCTTATCACCGATCCGAAGTTTCGGCGGAACCAGGAGCGCTTCGTCAAGGTCATGCGGTGCTTCCATGGGTAGTAGCTTCCTCAACTTCTGCGGTTGATGGCCAATCCGATCGGGTTGACCAGATCAACCAATGCGAAGTGGATAGCTTTGCCCGGATTCTTGGCGCTGGCTAGTAGTCGATCATTGAGGACGGCGAGATGTCAGATGGGTTTGTGGGCACTTGCTCTATATTGCTGGAAATAATTGGGCAACAATCACTCTGGCCCGATTGGAACCAAACGCCATAAATGACGTTCCACCTATCTCATGCAAATGGAAAGGAATGTTGAAATGGCAATGGATGTATCGAAAGTGCGCGAGACGGTTGAGGATGGTCTGGAGAACCAGATCGCTAGCCTGCGCGCGGAGCTTTCTGCGATCAGCAAGTCCCTTTCCGATCAAGGGTTTGAACTGCCGGATCGGGCCAGATCAACGTATAACAGCGCGAAGCGCCAAGGGCGGAAAGCGGCCCGCTTCGTTGGAGATGAGGCCCATATTGCTGCGGACAAGGCCAGGGAACACCCGCTTGCTACCGTTGCGATCATATCGGCAATTGCAGGAATCGGCCTGCTCGCTGGCATGGGTGCCTACCGGCGTTAGTGCCACTTGAAATTCGTCCGTTCGCACCCCATCTCTGGTTCAGAAATTCGCTTCTGCCTTTGACCACGGATGTACTGGCACTGGTGTCGAGGCGAATTCGGAAAGGTCGGGAATTCCCGGCCTTTTTTGTTGCCCATTGCACACATCGCAGAACGCAACTGTCGGCAACCGCCGTCTCAGGTTGCTTTCTTATGCTTGAACAGTCTAAGAAAGGTCCACTGTCGGCCTGATCGAACCCAGTCAGGTCAAGCGCGGGATTTGTCTGCACTGCAGAGCGCAGATGTTGAGAGTGAGTTGCCTGAATGGACAATTTTGAGAAGTACGCCCTGGCCCTGATGGTCGTCTTTGGGGCCCTTATCATCGGCGGCCTCATGGCTGTCCATATTGCCTGGGAACATAAGGCAGGTTTTCTCTATGCGTTGGGCGCGGCGGTCGTGGTCTGGGCCGCTGGGTTCGCTGTCCTCTTCGACAAACCGCGCCTCTATGGCTTGCTGCTTCTGATCGCAACGTCACTGATCACGGCTTCCGTCGTCGTACTTGTCCGATAAATTTCGCGCCATTCACTGGTGAGCGCTGGCATCAAAATATGAAGGCCGGTTTCATATTATCCGTTTACTTTATCAAGAATAATTCTAAACTGCGCCCCACATTGAATGTGCATGCCCGTTTCGGGTTGAAAGAGATATTCCCATGCGACTGACAAGACAGACAAACTACGCCATCCGGATTCTCATGTATTGTGCCGCCAATGATGGCAATCTGAGCCGGATCGGCGAGATCGCGCAGGCCTACTCGGTATCCGAATTGTTCCTGTTCAAGATCCTTCAGCCGCTCGTCGAGAACGGCTTCATTGAAACTGTGCGTGGCCGCAACGGCGGCGTGAAGCTGGGAAAGCCAGCCAAGGATATCACGCTGTTCGACGTTGTGCGTGTGACTGAAGAAAACTTCGCCATGGCTGAATGCTTCGAGAACGACGCGGCCGATTGCCCGCTGATCGATAGCTGTGGTTTGAATGCAGCGCTGCGCAAGGCGCTCAACGCTTTCTTCGAAGTGCTCGCCGAATATACGATCGAGGACATCGTCGACAAGCGCGATGTGCGTTCCCTCCTCGGGATCGACATCCTCGAAAAGCGCCTCGCGACGGCGAGCTGACCCATCGTTCCTGGATGTGAGAAACCGGGTCTGGCATTCGCCGTTCCCGGACGGATCAGCGTGTCCGCAACACCTAAACGCAGTCGTCTCATGAGCGTACACGTCGCTTCGATTCAGCATCCGCGTTTCGAACAAGAACGGACGGTTTTGGTACAGGTTTAGGTGAATGTCGTACTGGAAAGTTCGATTCCGGTACAAGATTCTCCACGCTGCGTTGCAATCTGGTTTAGTTCGGTTGCAAATTGCGTGGCCTTGGTGATCTCTTGCCTGTCGCTTGCTCTCATGAGACGTTTTGACACAGGCTGTTCAGCCGGCGGATTTTGCCCGGAGAAAAGCCAAATATGATTGAATTGGTTATGTTATTCAGCTAGTTTAGAATAATTCTAACTACTTGAAATCACGACATATTCTCACCATATGGATTTGACAGCGTTCTGACAAACCGGTTTTATGGCGTCAGCGTCACGGAACGCATGACCTTTAATGTTTGGGCCTTGAACCCTTGCGATTGGAGGAACCATTGTTTGGTTCGAAAGTATCACCCGATCACGGGACAGTATCTCTTGGTCTGCGCGTAGAAAACGCTTTCATATCAGTAGTTTATGCAAGATTTGATGTCTCCGGGGCATCGGACGGCTGTAGTGTTTCTGCTCGTGAGTACGGCGTCGGCGCAAAATGCTAGTTTGTCATTGCAACATCATCACCCAGCAAGAAGTCGAGAATACTATCATTGAACTTCTCGACGCGGATCCGTGGCAACTCATTGTTCCTGCAAAAGTTTACCATGCCATGAAGAAACGCGGCCGCTGCTGTGGCTGCTTCCCAAATGTCGTTGAAACCATCATAAAGGTGACGGAAGATTATCATCTCCGCCACGGTTCCGACGATTCTGATGCAGTTTCGTTTATCGACCGTGTCCGGTCACTGCGTCACGAATACGGGAGTTCACGACATGAAGGGCGACAAAAAGGTCATCGAGCGGCTTAACGAGGCGCTGTTTCTCGAATTGGGGGCCGTCAATCAATATTGGCTGCATTATCGCCTTCTGGATGACTGGGGCTATACGAAGCTGGCCAAGAAGGAGCGTGAGGAATCCATCGAGGAAATGCATCACGCCGACAAGATCATCCAGCGCATCATTTTCCTGGAAGGTCATCCGAATTTGCAGTCGATTGGCGCACTTCGTATCGGTCAGAACATCAAGGAAGTGCTCGAAGCTGACCTTGCGGGCGAGTATGACGCGGTCAAATCCTACAAGAAGTCGCGCGAGATTTGCGATCAGCTTGGTGACTACGTCTCCAAGGAACTGTTTGACGAACTGCTGAAGGACGAGGAAGGCCATGTCGACTTCCTGGAAACGCAGATCGACCTCCTGAATGCCATTGGTGTCGAACGCTATGGCCAGCTCAATGCGGCTTCGGCCAACGACGTCGACTAATAAGACCCATTGCTACAATGAAAAAAGGGCGCCAATGGCGCCCTTTCTTTTTATACTGACTGCTTACTGCGGCAGTTTGTCGTCGACACCCGCGACATAGAAATTCATGCCGAGAATGGTCTTGTCGTCGGCTGTCTCACCCGCCTTCAGCCATTCGGAACCATCCTGCTTCTTGATCGGGCCCGTGAACGGCTTCAGCTCTCCGGAGGTGATCTTGGCCTGCATCTCTTCGGCAAGTTTCTTCACGTCGTCCGGCATGTTCGTGTAGGGCGCCATGACGACCAGGCCTTCATGCATGCCGTGGAAGACGTTGTGGGTTTTCCAGGTGCCGTCGAGCACTGCCTTGGCCCGCTCGATGTAGTATGGGCCCCAATTGTCCACTATCGACGTCAGCTGCGTTTCAGGACCAAATTTGATCATGTCGGACGCCTGGCCGAAAGCCTTGATCTTGCGTTCGGCCGCGACCTGCATCGGAGCGGTCGAGTCCGTATGCTGCGTGATGATATCAACGCCCTGGTCCACCAGTGCCTTGGCCGCATCTGCTTCCTTTGCCGGGTCGAACCAGGAGTTTGCCCAGATGATCTTGATCTTGAAATCCGGATTAACCGACTGCGCACCCAGCATGAACGAGTTGATGCCCTGGACGACCTCTGGAATGGGGAATGAACCAATGTAACCGGCGACACCGGTCTTCGACATCTTTGCAGCGATCACGCCCTGCACGTAACGGCCCTCGTAGAATCGCGAATTGTAGACAGCCACGTTGTCGGCGGTCTTGTAGCCCGTCGCATGCTCAAACTTCACATCGGGGAATTTCTGCGCCACCTTGATCGTGGCATCCATGTAGCCGAACGACGTCGTGAAAATCAGCTTGTTTCCGGCTCGTGCGAGACGTTCGATCGAACGTTCCGCGTCTGCGCCTTCCGGAACGTTCTCGAGGAACGTGGTTTCGACTTTGTCGCCCAGCGCTTTCTCCAGTTCCTTGCGGCCCTGGTCATGCTGGTATGTCCAGCCGAAATCACCGGGCGGTCCAATATAGATAAAGCCGACTTTCAGCTTTTCTTGAGCGTTCGCTGCTCCCGCGACAGCAAAGCTGGCCGCGATTGTCAGCGCCATCATCAGTTTTTTCATCTAAAGTTCACCTCTCTGTTAAACCGATTGCGAAGTCTTTTTGGTTTTGCGCCGGCCTAACGGTCGGGCACAAAGGGCTTGCCGAGTGATGTCGGCGTGTTCATCAAGGTCAGCCGCTTGTTCCGGGAAATCAGCACAAGAACGACGATCGTCGCCAAATAGGGCAATGACGACATGAATTGCGATGGTATGCCAATACCCAGCGCTTGAGCATGCAGCTGGCCGATGCTCACCGCCCCGAACAGATAGGCGCCGGCAAGAATACGCCATGGCCGCCAGGACGCAAAGACCACCAGCGCCAACGCGATCCAGCCCCTGCCCGCAGTCATGTTTTCCACCCACTGCGGCACATAGACCAGCGAAAGCTGTCCACCGGCAAGACCGGCGCAGGCGCCACCAAACAACACTGCAAGGTAGCGAAGGCGGACAACGGGCACACCCAGTGAATGCGCCGACGTGTGGTTATCGCCGACGGCACGCAACGTCAGGCCTGCGCGCGTCTTGAATAGGAACCACACGACGCCAATCGTCAGCATGATGGAGATATAGAAGATCGGATCCTGCCCAAACAGGAACTTGCCGACATATGGCAAGTCCGTCAGGAGCGGAATATTCAGCGATGCCATTTTCACGCCGGGCAAGCCGACGAAGCTTTCGCCTATCATCGCCGATGCACCAAGGCCAAGCAAAGTCAGCGCCAGGCCAGTCGCCACCTGATTGGTGACCAGCGTCAGTGTAAGGAAGCCGAACAGCAGTGAAAACGCCGCTCCCGCAAGGATTGCCGCGACCATGCCAAGCCAGGCCGAACCGGTCGTCTGGGCAACGGCGAACCCCGCCACGGCACCCATGACCATCATGCCTTCGACACCGAGATTGAGCACGCCCGAACGCTCGACAACGAGTTCACCGAGTGCTGCAATCAGAAGCGGCGTTGCCGCCGTCGCAATCGTCAGAAGTATTGCCTCGAACATCGTCATCTTACGCGCCCTTTGCCACTGCATCGCCCGCACGGGATACAATCCGGATGCGATAATAAATCAGGGTGTCACTGGCGAGGACAAAAAACAGGATGATGCCCTGGAAGATGCGTGCCGATTTTTCCGAAATTCCCAATGAAATCTGAGCGGCTTCGCCGCCGAGATAGGACAGTGCAAGCACAAGGCCTGCGGCAATTATCCCCAGCGGATTGAGCCTTCCAAGGAAGGCCACGATGATTGCAGTGAAGCCATATCCCGGTGAAATGCTAGTCCGCAACTGCCCAACCGCACCGGAAACCTCGGCGATACCTGCAAGGCCCGCAAGGGCTCCCGAGATCAGGAAGGCGAAGAATGTCAGCCGCCCGGCGCTGAAACCGGCAAAGCGCCCTGCCCTTGAACTGCGCCCAAGAACCTTGATCTCGTAGCCGTTAAGCGTACGCGACAACATGAACCACACCAGCACGGCGGCAATCAGCGCGAGGATAAATCCCCAATGGGCGCGGCCCGAAGCGGTCCAGATTTCCGGCAGGATCGCACTCGAATTGAACTGCACTGTCTCCGGAAAATTATAACCCTGCGGGTTGCGCCAGGCCCCGCGCACCAACCAGTCGAGGAAGAGTTGCGCCACGTATACCAGCATCAGACTGGTCAGGATTTCATTGGTATTGAACCGCACCTTCAGCAATGCCGGGATCGTCGCATAGGCCATGCCACCGGCCATGCCGAGCAACAACATGAGGGGCAGCACGTACCAGCCCTGAACAGCCGGGAACATGACGGGCAATATCGATCCGGCAATTCCCCCGGCGATCAATTGGCCCTCAGCCCCGATATTCCAGTTGTTTGACAGAAAGCAGACTGAAAGGCCCACGGCAATCAGGATCAGCGGCGCAGCCTTCACCAGCAATTCGTGGATCGACCAGATTTCGGTCAAGGGCTCCACGAAATAGGAATACAGCGCGGAAATCGGGTTCTTTCCAAGAAGGGAAAAAAGGATGGCTCCTGCGATCAGCGTCAGGAAAAGCGCAATGAACGGCGACAAGGCACTGAACAGTGCTGAGTGTTGCGGACGCTTGACGATCTCGATCCGCATCATACCGCCCCTACACTTGCCGGCGGTGCCGAATGATCCACTCCGCCCATCATCAGGCCAACGCGCTCCCTGGACATCGCCTCCATCGGCACCGATTCCGAAAGGTGGCCATGGACCATCGCAGCAATCCGGTCAGAAATCTCGAACAGCTCATCCAGGTCCTGGCTGATCACGATTACCGCTGAACCACTGCGCGCCAGATCGACCAAAGCTTGGCGTATATGTGCTGCTGCCCCGGCATCGACACCCCATGTCGGCTGGTTCACGATCATCACCGCAGGGTTGCGATCGAGCTCACGGCCGATGAGAAACTTCTGCAGGTTACCGCCGGAGAGCGCTGATGCATCAGGGTTTTCTGCACTCTTGCGCACATCCATCTTTGTCACGATACGCTTGGCTGCAGAGGCCAGGCTCGACTCCGCTACGAGCCTGAGCGCACCGCCAGTCAGGAATACCTTGCGATCGGTGGAGTGGCGCGACAGCAGAAGATTGTTGGTCAGGGACATGTCCGGAACTGCACCATGCCCGAGGCGTTCTTCAGGTACGAATGCGGCGCCCAGCTTTCGCCGGGCCGATATGCCGATCCTTCCGGCGTCTGTTCCGCGGATACGTATTATGTCCGGGCGCTCCTGCAACACCTCACCGGAAATCGCCTCGAACAATTCACCTTGCCCATTGCCCGCGACCCCCGCAATTCCGAGAATTTCACCGGATCGGACGGCAAGATGAATATCGTGAAGTGCAACAGAAAACGGCCCGCGCGGCCTTTGCGACAGGCCTTTCACCTCAATGAGTGCCGCTTGCGCCGATGCGGACGCTTCGACCGGGTGCCGGTCGATGATGTGTATGTCACTGCCGACCATCATGCGTGCAAGCGAGGCGGCCGTTTCTGCTCGCGGATCGCATTGGCCGACAACCTTGCCATGCCGCAATACCGTCGCGCGATCGCAGAGCCGCCGGACCTCTTCGAGCCGATGGCTGATATAGAGGATGGATTTGCCTTCGGACCGCAGCCGCTCCAGTGTCACAAACAGCAGATCGGCTTCCTGCGGCGTTAGAACCGATGTCGGCTCGTCCAGAATGATCAAATCGGGGTTCTGCAAGAGGCAGCGGATAATCTCGATACGCTGGCGCTCACCCACGGAGAGGTCGCCGACAAGCGCTTCCGGATCCACCGGTAGCCCGTAGGTCTTTCCGATCTCTCTCGCCCGGGTTGCAATTGTGTCGAGTGGTGTCTTCTCATCAAGTGACAGCGCGATGTTCTCGGCCGCAGTCAATGCATCAAACAACGAAAAATGTTGAAAAACCATGCCGATACCAAGCGATCTTCCCATCGCTGGATTGGTAACGGTGACATTCTGCCCCTTCCAGGCGATATCCCCGGAAGTAGGCTGCAGCGCGCCGAAAAGCATTTTTACGAGGGTCGATTTGCCTGCACCATTCTCACCGAGCAGTGAGTGGATCTCGCCCGTTCCGATCGTCAGATTGATTTCGTCACAGGCTTTGAGAGTGCCGAAAATTTTGGTGAGCTTGCCAGCTTCCAGTAGCGGTTTTTCAGAGCCGTTTATTCTTGTTGTGCCTGTCATAGTTCCCCGCGGCCAAGACCGTTGCCGATCCTATGTCAGGCTTACCAAACTTGGAAAGTACAAACGTACGGTTGCGGCCATTTGCGCACATTATTCGTGCATCTATTTCAGCGGCTTAAGGAATGAGCACTGTAGTGCCGGTGGTTCTCCGTGCTTCGAGATCGCGGTGAGCCGTCGCAACATCCTTCAACGCGTAAGACTGACCGATTTCGATGCGGATGATACCTTTCGAGACCAGATCGAAGAGTTCATTTGCGCCCTCCACCAGCGCCTCGCGTGCAGCGATGTAAACAAACAAAGTCGGCCGTGTCAGATAGAGCGAGCCTTTGCGCAGACAGAATGCCAAGATCAAAAGGCGGAACGGGTCCGGAGGACTGACCGAAACATACCAGC
Source organism: uncultured Alphaproteobacteria bacterium (assembly GCA_963777425.1). GTDB lineage: Bacteria > Pseudomonadota > Alphaproteobacteria > Rhizobiales > Rhizobiaceae > Phyllobacterium. Next base: position 276,990 of record CAVZQS010000006.1, read on the forward strand.
ATTCCGCGTGGACGCAGACAATCCAGCGAGCCATCAAACGTATCCTTGCCGACCGAATCATAGACAACATCGACCCCTTTGCCGCCGGTAAGTTCTTTTACCCGTTCGACGAAATTCTCGGTCTTGTAATTGATGACGTGGTCATAGCCATGGTCCAGCGCCAGCTTGACCTTCTCGTCCGATCCGGCCGTGCCGATGACCGTCGCGCCAAGATGTTTCGCCCATTGTCCGGCAATCAGGCCCACACCTCCAGCCGCGGCATGGAAGAGGATCGTATGGCCCTGCTTGACCGGGAAGGTCTGCCGCAGCAGGTATTGCGCGGTCAGCCCCTTGAGCATCATCGATGCCGCCTGTTTCAAGGAATGTTATCCGGGACCTTGACGAGACGATCGGCCGGAATGAGCCGCTCCTCGGCATAGGCGCCGATGGGATTGGTGTAGGCGACGCGGTCGCCGGCCTTCAAATCCTTCACATCAGATCCCACTGCCAGCACGACGCCGGCGCCCTCATGGCCGGGGATCAACGGCAGACCGCTTGGTGATGGATAGAGACCTGTCCGGTAGTAAACATCCAGGAAATTCAGCCCGATCGCTTCATTGCGGATGTGCACTTCGCCCGGTCCGGGCGCGCCGAGGGAAATATCCTCATAGGTCAGCACATCCGGCCCACCAACCTGATGAATACGAACAGCTTTGACCATCATACTTTCTCCGTACGTCCGAGATTGGGAAATGCCTGCATTACGGCCCCTATGCAGAAGAGATAGATGCCGGTCACGGAAATGCCAATGCGGACCCAGAGCGGCGAATCGAGCTGCTGGAACAGCGAGATCGCGCCGAAGCCGCACCACAGGAAGAATATAGCGAGATTGAGGGGGCGCAATCGCTGTACACGCACTGGATGCAGGAAATAGACCGGCAGGAAGGAAACGATAGCGGACGCAAGGACTATGGCGAAGGCCACCCACTCTCCGGGCCGAACGATGAACAGCGTGAAGACAATCATGTTCCAGACGACAGGGAAACCCTTGAAGAAGTTTTCCTTGGTCTTCATGCCCGTGTCGGCATAGTAGATGGCACTGGAAACCACGATGATCGCTGCTGCCAGGAAGGACAGTCCTTCGCCCATGAAGCCGCGCTGATACAGCGCAAAGGCCGGAATGAGCACATAGGTCATATAGTCGATGATATTGTCGAGGAGTTCGCCCGACCAGTTGGGCAGCACATATTTTACTTCGAGCTTGCGGGCAATCGGCCCATCGATACCATCGACGAAGAGCGCCAGGCCCAAGCCACCAGAACATGGCTGTCCAGCTTTCTTCGCTTGCCGCAACGACTGACAGAAATGCCAGGAACGAACCGGACGCCGTCAACAGGTGGACTGAGAATGCTTTGGCCTGTGGTGCCGTCACTTTCTTGGGCATGACACCCTTGGGCAAGGTAGGTTTTTTCACGGTCCGCGCCAATCTGCTGCATGATAATTCGCCGTTCGCTGGTATATCCTACCAGCGCCGAACGATTTGCGATCAGCTTTTGTTGAAAATAGCTCAAAGCGCAAGCAATCAGGTTGATATAAACTGTTGAAAGCCGATGCAGCTTGGAAACGGAGGCAACATGACCAGCACCAGAACCGATCCAATTGTCATTGCGGGGGCTGGACATGTGGGGTTGATCGCTGCGATCGCGATTGGCCAGGCCTTCGACAATGTCATCAGCCTCGGGACGATACCGGAAGGCAATGACAAGCGGACTACCGCGCTGATGATGCCTGCGATCACGTTTCTGCGAGAAGATCGGCCTGTGGGAGGCCATTGAGCCCCACGCCGCTCCCATCACGACCATGCGCATCATGGATGGTACAAACCGGCTCATCAGAAGTCCGGCCGTGACTTTCGAGGCAGGCGAAATCAATGAAAGTGCGTTCGGTTACAATATTCCCAATGTCACTTTGACTTCTGTCTTGAGTGATGCGTTGAAGCAATCGCCAGTAAGGCATGTTGCCGCTTCGGCCAGCCATTACCACACGACTGATGGGGCGATCGCCGTCGAAGCCAGTGATGGTTCCATGTACACCGCCAATATCGTTATCGCCGCCGATGGCCGCTCATCGCTCGCACGCGAGGCCGCCGGCATATCGGCGCGGACTTGGAGCTATAATCAGACAGCCATTGTGCTGAGCTTTAGCCATACGCGCGAACATCATGATATTTCGACAGAATTTCACACGGAGCACGGACCGTTCACGCAAGTACCCCTGGCCGGCAAGCGCTCAAGCCTTGTCTGGGTCACGACGCCGGCTCATGCCGTGGAACTGCTGGAGCTTGACCGGAATCAACTCGCCACGAGGGTTGAAGAACGCATGCAATCGATGCTTGGTGCGGTCACGATCGATGTTGATCCGCAGAGCTGGCCGCTCTCCGGGCTGGTCCCCACATCCTTTGCCCGCAACCGCGTGTTCCTTGCCGGCGAATCCGCTCACGTGTTTCCGCCGATCGGCGCCCAGGGTCTCAATCTCGGCGTGAGAGATGTGGAAACGCTTTTGGAAACGCTGCCAAATGATGGATCCGACCTCGGTGTGTCGAGCGTCATATCCACCTATAACCGCAAGCGCAGCCCGGACATCATTGCGCGGACAGGCGCCGTCGATGCGCTGAACCGGTCGCTGCTGTCTGATTTCCTGCCGGTTCAGATGGTGCGCAGCGGCGGACTTGAGCTGCTGCGTGCGTTCTCGCCACTGCGTGGCTTCGTCATGCGCGAAGGCTTGCGCCCGGGGAGCGGCTTTCGCTTGCCCCGCAAGAGCGGCTGCCACGCATTAGAGCCTCAGGCGAACACGAAGTCGCTCAGCAGTTTGACGTTCAACACGGCAATGACCACTGCAATGAACATCGCGAAGGCCGAGAGCCAGCGTGGTGACACGAGTTCGCCCATCTTTGCCTTGCTTGCCGTGAACATGACCAGTGGAAATACCGCGAACGACAGCTGGAGGCTCAGGACAACCTGTGTCAACACGAGCAGCTTTGCCGTTCCGCCTTCGCCGTACCAGATGGTCACAATTGACGCTGGAATGATGGCAATACCGCGCGTGATGAGCCGCCGCAGCCATGGCGCCAGCCTGATGTGCAGGAAACCTTCCATTACGATCTGTCCGGCAAGCGTGGCGGTTACCGTCGAGTTGATACCGCAGCAGAGCAAGGCTATGCCAAACAATGTCGGCGCGATGGCCAATCCAAGCAATGGCGCAAGCAACGAGTGCGCTTCGCCCAGTTCTGCAATATCGGTCTGGCCCGTCTTGTGGAATGTCGCCGCCGCAAGGATGAGGATCGAGGCATTGATCAGCAACGCAAACATCAGGGCCACGGTGGAATTGATTGTCGCGTATTTCAACGCCTGACGCCGCTCGGGCAAGGTTGGGCCGTAATCGCGCGTCTGGACGATGCCCGAATGCAGATAAAGATTATGCGGCATGACGGTGGCGCCAAGAATGCCCAGTGCCAGATAGAGCATCTCGGGATTGGTCACGATTTCTGTCGTCGGCGCGAACCCCTTGATGACGGCGCCCCACTCCGGATCGGCAAGGAAAATCTGGATGGCAAAGCAAACAGCGATTACGCCGAGCAGCGTGATGATCAAGGCTTCGACCCAGCGGAATCCGAGCTTTTGCAGATACAGAATGAGGAAAACATCGAGGGCTGTGATGAGGACACCAAGCTCGAGCGGGACGCCAAAGATCAGATTAAGGCCGATGGCCGTACCGATGACTTCGGCAATGTCAGTGGCAATGATCGCGATTTCCGCGAGAAACCACAGGCCATAGGCAACTGGCTTGGGAAAGGCATCGCGGCAAGCCTGTGCAAGGTCCCTGCCCGATCCAATCGCCAGGCGGGCACACAATGCCTGCAGCACAATCGCCATGATGTTGGAAACGAGCGCGACAACAAGCAATGTGTAGCCGAACTTAGAGCCGCCGGCGAGCGACGTCGCCCAGTTGCCGGGATCCATATAACCTACTGCGACGAGATAACCCGGGCCAACAAACGCAGCGGCTCTACGCCAGCCAGGCCCACTTGTCCTTACGGCAATCGAACGATGAACATCAGACAGCGACGCCTCGCCCCGCGCGTGCCGCCAGCCTTCGGGCGTGTCGGCCGCCTGCCGTATTTGATCCATGGAACGCCCTTAACCGCAATTGCAAATCATTCGCAACTATATATAGAGAAAATTTACGGCCGCAAGTGCTCTACTCCCACTAAATAATGAGAAACCCCGAATTATTTAGGGTATCGAATGAGTTTGGAGTCGCGGTGTCGCGGGTCAGGGGACCAATCCATGGGTCATGACATAGAGCCAGAGTGTCAATGTTACGATCGAGAACAGGGTCGTTGCCAGGATGCAGCTTGAGGCCCGCTCAACCCAGACGCCATATTGATGCGCTATGACAAAGACATTTGTTGCGGTTGGCAGGGCCGCCATCAGCATGGCGGTGTTGACCCAGACCGGCGGAAAATCCCCAGCGAGGCTAAGGATGCAATAGATCAACGCTGGCTGAACGAGCAGCTTCAAGGGAACAATAAGGTAAAGCTCATTGGGGATCCGTTTCAGGGGCCGTAAGGCAAGTGTCGCACCCATGGCAAAGAGCGCACAGGGGGCGGCAGCCTTCGCAAGCAGGTCGATGAGCCTGTCGAGAGCGATGGGCGGCTCGAAGCCAAGAATGGCTGCCGTTACCCCAAGGATTGTCGCAATGATGAAGGGGTGGAAGAATATCTTCCGCAGCACACCCGATCACCAAATCGCTTGCGGACCGTTTGTCATTGCCGGATATCGCCATCATCGTGGGGGCCATGACAAAGTGCAGCGTGTTGTCAAAACAGAAGATGAGCGCTACCGGCACCGCAGCGGGCGCGCCAAAGGCCAAAATCGCAAGTGCCGGCCCCATGTAGCCAATATTGCCATAGGCTGCAGCAAGACCCTGGATGGTGCTTTCACTAATCTTGCGGGTTCGTACGAAGCCCACGAGAAACATGGCCAGAAAGACAAAGAACGTTGACGCGGTGCATCCGACGATAAACGACCACTGCGTCAATTCGGCAACTGGTGTCTTTGACAATATCTGGAAAAACAGAGCGGGAAGCGCCACATATACAATAAACGTATTCATCCATCCTAACGCTTCCAAAGGCTGGCGATTGATCCTGGCCACGAAAAAGCCGAGAAAAATCAGTCCAAAGAACGGAAGCACGAGATTGAAGACACTGAGCATGGTGGGCTTTGACGGTTGCAGCGGGCAAGGCGGATGAGGAGGCGGTCTTTCGAACTCGCGGGATTTGACAGAAACAGATATCTATAACGAATGGCGAGAATGACACAGATACGACATGCAAAATTTCAGATCGGTCAGGTGGTCAGCCACCGGATTTTCGCCTTTCGCGGCATAATCTTTGATGTCGATCCGGAATTCAACAATACGGAGGAATGGTATCAATCCATTCCCGAAGAGGTGAGGCCGCGCCGCGACCAGCCTTTTTACCACCTCTTTGCCGAGAACGCCGACAGTGAGTATGTCGCTTACGTCTCGGAGCAGAATCTGGTTCCTGATACCACTGGTGTTCCGTTGCGGCATCCGCAGATCAAGAACGTGTTCGAGAAGCTAGAAAACGGTGTGTACCGGGTAAAGCGTCCGCACATCAACTAAGCGCCGTAAACCACGTCCACGCATAGAACAAAAAAGGGACGCTTGAGGCGTCCCCTTTTTATTCATTGGAGGCTATCAGTTGCCCGCTTTAGCCTTTGCCTGCTCAGCCTTCATCTTGTCTTCGAATTCCTTCTGACGCTTCTGGACTTCGTCCTGCAGTGTCTTCTGGCGCTGTTCGAGTTCGTTCTGTTGGATGCCAGGGCCGTCATAGGCCTGGGTGAAGCCGGTCAGTGCCACATTGATAGGGTTGGGCTTGTTCTGGAAATTGACCGACGTCAATGTCAGCTGGTTGCCCTTCTTGAAAGAAGCAAGCAATTCATCCGACAAGGCGGTCTCGGAGATGCAGCGATCCGGGAAGCAGATCGCGTAATCGATCTTCTGAGTCTTGCCGCCATTGATCTGGAGGCCGACGCCTGGAGGAATCAAACGGCCGGTCGGAACCGAAACCTGGAAGATCTTGCGGTTGATCTTGCCTTTGATCTCGATGAGATTGACGGCCGTCAGAAGCTGCCCGCTGTCGGCAGTCACGATGTTCTGCGTGTTGCAGATATCATTCTCTTCCTGCTTGGAACAAACCTTGAACCAACCTTGCGGCGCTCTCTGCTGCTGGGCTGTGGCTGGTACAGCCGCGGCGGCGAGTATTGCAATAGCACCCGCGAAGGATGCGGTTGCAGCGAAAGTCTTTCGGGTGGACATGGTCAACTGGTTCCTTTCAGCGCACTTATCCGAAGTGTTTTTCTTGATCACCTTAATTTGCTTGTCTGGCTTTGGTTACCAAATGCGGCAACAGAGTGACCCTCGATGTCGAACGCCGTGTTACACTGCATGTTAATGCAAATCCAGACTACTTTTGGCTGTGTTGCGAAATCCCGGACATCATTATGCACCTTCCGCCGCAGAATCGTCGTCAAATGGTAGTCTGTGACACGAATCAGGCTAAATCCCCGCTTTGAGAGCGCAAGGTTGAGACGATGTTGAAGAAAAGTTTCCAGATTCTGGCGCTTATGACTGCGGCATGTTTGGGTGCAAACGCTGCGGTTGCCGAGCCCACATATGAAATCGCCATGCGCGGCGCACCCGCCCTGCCCGCAGACTACCAGTATTTTCCCTACGTGAATCCCGACGCGCCCAAGGGTGGTTCGATCACCTATGGTGTTGTTGGTACTTTCGACAGCCTCAACCCGTTTCTGGTAAAGAGCCTGCGAACAACAGCGCGCGGCATCTTCAACGACCCGCAATTCGGTAACCTCATCTACGAAACGCTCATGCAGCGCAGCGCCGATGAGCCATTCACGATGTACGGTCTGCTTGCGGAGAAGGTGGAGACCAATGATGACCGCACCTGGGTCGAGTTTACGCTCAACCCGAAGGCAAAATGGTCCGACGGGCAGCCAGTCACACCGGACGACATCATTTTCACTTTCGACATTCTGGCCGAAAAGGGCCTGCCGCAATACAAGCAGCGCAGAGACCGCATCGAGACGATCGAAAAGGTGGGAGAACGCGGCATCCGCTTTACATTCAATGACAAGGCCGACCGGGAATTCCCGCTCATTCTAGCCCTGATGCCGATCCTGCCGAAACATGCCATCAACCGCGACAAATTTGACGCCTCGCCATTGGCCGTTCCGGTGGGCAGCGGCCCCTACATTGTCTCCCAGGTGCAACCCGGCCAACGGATCATCTACAAACGAAATCCGGATTATTGGGCCGCGGACATTCCAAGCCGACGCGGGTTCAACAATTTCGATACGATCACGGTCGAATACTTCCGCACGGAACAGTCACAATTCGAAGCCTTCAAGAAGGGTGTTTTCGATGTTTTTATGGAAGGCGATCCCAACAAGTGGGCGTCTTCCTATGACTTTCCCGCCTTCAAGGATGGGCGGGTCGTACAGGAGACGTTTGAAACCAAGTCTCCAGCAAACATGTTCGGGTTCGCCTTCAACACGAGGCGCGAAAAATTTGCTGACAGGGACGTGCGCGGCGCGCTCGCCTTGATGTTTGATTTCGAGTGGACCAACCGCAATCTCTATGCAAATCGCTATCAACGGATGGGCAGCTATTGGCAGGGTTCGGAGCTGTCGGCCTTGGGTAAACCAGCCGATGTTACAGAACGTGCGTTGTTGGCGCCCTACCCCGCTGCCGTCTTGCCGGATGTGATGGACGGAACATACGAACCGGCAAAGACGGATGGCTCCGGGCGCGACCGCAAAGAGATGAAGCGTGCCTACGATGTGCTGATGAGCAAAGGCTATTCGATCAAGGACGAGACCATGCTCGATCCACATGGAACACCTTTGACATTCGAAATCCTGACGCGCTCTGTCGCGGAAGAGCGGCTCGGACTTGCCTACAAGCGCACACTTGAGCGGTTGGGCATTGGCGTCACCATTCGGACGGTCGATGACGCGCAATATCAGAAGCGTCTCGAGACATTCGATTATGACGTCATCCTTGGCGCCTATTCCGGCACGCTGTCGCCGGGTTTTGAGCAGTTCAGGCGTTGGAGCAGTCAGTCCAGAGACTCGAACGGCAGTTTCAACTATGCTGGCGTTGCTGATCCGGCCGTGGACGCCTTGATCGGCAAGATGCTCAGCGTGCGCGAGCAGGATGAATTCGTAAGCACAGTGCGAGCCTTGGACAGGGTGTTGATCTCCGGCAATTACTTCGTGCCGATTTACTATCAGCCGGCGCAATGGGTTGCGCGCTGGTCTCATATCAAGCACCCGGACAAGACATCGATCAATGGCTACCAGTTCACGTCGTGGTGGTCGGACAAATAACGGAAGAGACAGGTTGAGATCATGACTGACAAGAAATTCACGATCGACGTTGTGTCGGATGTTGTTTGCCCGTGGTGTTTTCTCGGCCGCAAGCGGTTGGAAAGTGCGCTCGCCCTCAATCCGGATCTGGACGTGACCGTGAATTGGCGGCCTTTCCAGCTCGATCCGACCATTCCGCGCCAGGGAAAGGACCGCAATCGCTATATGCAGGAGAAATTCGGCAGTTCCGACCGGATTTTTGAAATCCATCAGCAGTTGATCGCGCTCGGCAAGGAAGAAGGTATCGAATTCGATTTCGAATCGATCGAAATCAGCCCGAATACGCTCGACGCACACCGTCTGATCCGTTGGGCGTCTCAGGCAAATCCCAATGTCCAGGATGCCGTCGTCGGCATTCTTTTCTCCTACTATTTTGAACAGGGTAAGAATATCGGCGACCATCAGGTCTTGCTGGAAGCCGCCGAAGAGGCCGGAATGGATGTCGCCATCGTCGCGAGCTTGCTGCCCACAGATGCAGATGCCGTTGGCGTCCAGCAGGAGATCGACACCGCAAACCAGATCGGCGTTCGCGGCGTCCCCTGTTTCATCCTCGACCAGAAATACGCCGTCATGGGCGCGCAATCGGCCGACGCGCTCGCTGACGCCATCCGCCAGACAGCCGATGGCTTTGAACCGCGCCCCGTCTAATTACGCAGCTTCGGCAAGCTTTGCGAGCTGCGTCATGACGACGGCTGCACCGTTCAGCCGCTTCTCGGCCGTTGGCCAGTCGCGCACCAGCACCACGCTCTGATCCGGCCGGATCTTGGCCATTGCCCCCTGCTCGCCGATCATTTTGACCAGAGCTACCGGATTGTTGAACGTCTTGTTGCGGAACTGGACGACCACCCCTTTCGGTCCGGCATCGAGCTTTTCGACGTTTGCTCTGCGACACAGCGCCTTGATATAGACGATCTTCAGCAGATGCTGGACCTCTTCCGGCAGCGGGCCGAAACGGTCGATCATCTCGGCGCCAAAACCGTCAATGTCCTGCAGTTCCTCCAGATCGGCCAGCCGTCGATAAAGGCCCAGGCGTAATTGCAGGTCAGGAACATAAGTCTCGGGGATCATGACGGCAGTGCCGATCGAGATCTGGGGAGACCAGTTGCCGTCCTCGATTTCACCGGTGCCTTTTATCTCTGCGACCGCCTCTTCGAGCATCTGCTGGTAGAGTTCGAAGCCTACTTCGCGAATATGACCGGATTGCTCTTCGCCGAGCAGATTGCCGGCGCCGCGAATATCCATGTCATGGCTCGCCAGCTGGAAACCGGCGCCAAGGGTATCGAGGGATTGCAGCACCTTCAGGCGGCGTTCGGCGGTTTGCGTCAGCAACTTATTGGCAGGCAATGTAAACAGCGCGTAGGCGCGCTGTTTGGATCGGCCAACACGTCCTCGCAGCTGATAGAGCTGCGACAGGCCGAACATGTCCGCCCGGTGGATGATCATGGTATTGGCCGTCGGAATATCGAGACCAGACTCGACGATCGTCGTTGACAGCAGCACGTCATACTGGCCGTCATAGAAGGCGTTCATGATATCATCGAGTTCACCCGGCGCCATCTGGCCGTGAGCTACCGCAACCTTCAGTTCCGGCACCTGTGCGTCCAAGAATGCCTTGATGTCATCAAGATCGGAAATGCGCGGGCAGACATAAAAGCTTTGGCCGCCGCGATAGCGTTCGCGCAAGAGGGTCTCGCGGATGACAAGCGGATCGAATGGCGAGACAAAGGTGCGCACTGCCATACGATCCACGGGCGGCGTGGTGATGAGCGATAGTTCGCGCACGCCAGTCAATGCCAGCTGCAATGTACGTGGAATGGGTGTCGCCGACAGGGTCAGGACATGCACGTCGGACTTGAGATCCTTCAACCGTTCCTTGTGCTTGACGCCGAAATGCTGCTCCTCATCGATGATCAACAGCCCAAGGTTCTTGAATTTGATGCCCTGCCCGAGCAAGGCGTGCGTGCCCACGGCAATATCGACATGACCTTCGGCAATGCCCTTCTTGTTCTCGGCAAGTTCCTTCGAACCGACAAGGCGCGATGCTTGCGCCACATTGACCGGCAGCCCCTGGAATCGTGACGAGAAGGTCTTGAAATGCTGTCTGGACAACAGCGTCGTCGGTACTACGACGGCGACCTGCACACCGTTGAGCGCCGCAACGAATGCCGCGCGCAACGCAACCTCGGTCTTGCCGAAGCCGACGTCGCCGCAGACGAGCCGATCCATCGGCTTGCCCTGCGAGAGGTCGTCGATGACGGCATCAATGGCGCGATCCTGATCCTCCGTCTCGTCGTAAGGAAACCGCGCTGCAAACTCTCCGTAGAGCCCATCCGGGGGTGTAAGGACCGGCGCTCCGCGCATTTGTCGCTCCGCAGCGACGCGGATGAGATGACCCGCGATATCCAGGAGGCGCTTCTTGAGCTTTGCCTTGCGCGCCTGCCAGGCGCCACCACCAAGCTTGTCTAATACAGCAGTCGAAGTTTCCGAACCAAACCGTGATAATAGCTCGATATTTTCCACAGGCAGGAACAACCTGTCATCGCCCGCATAGTGCAATTCAAGGCAGTCATGCGGCGCTCCGGCAGCTGTGATCGTGCGCAGGCCAATGAATCGGCCAATGCCGTGATCCACATGCACGACGATGTCGCCGGCATTGAGTGCAGCGACTTCACTAATGAAATCCCGGTCGCGCTTGCGCCGCTTCGAATGACGGATGAGCCTGTCGCCGAGGATATCCTGTTCGGCGACGACAACCAGCTCTCCCGCATCAAAGCCGGATTCGAGTGAGAGGATGCCGGCCGTGACCTTGTCACGCGCCAGGGCCTTGACGGTGCGCAGATCGTCCACAAGCTCGATCTTCTCCAGACCATGCTCATTCAGTACCTGTACCAGCCGGTCGCGGGTGCCCTCGCTCCACGCGGCCACCAGAACCTTCTTGCCTGCGGCGCGTTCGTCAGCAATGTGCCTGACCACACTGTCGAAAACATTCGCATCCTTCTGCGTGCGCTCTTCAACGAACGTACGCCCGCGATGTGCACCGGCATGTATGACGGCCCGCCCCGAAACGAAGGGTGCATCGAACGGCGTGAAATCGAGACGCATGCCCGAGGATACGGCCCCAGCTTCGACTTGTTCTGGCGTCAGATAGAGTGCGCCCGGCTCCACAGGCTTATAGGGTACGGCATCTCCCGGTTCCTTGCCGTCCGACTGACGCCTGCGGGCTTCATAGTGATCAAGGACGAGTTTATGGCGCTCGGCCATCGATTCATGGGCCAGGTGATCGAAGACCACCGGCATATTGCCGGCGTGATCGAATACTGTCTCGAGTTTCTCATAGAAGAGTGGTAGCCAATGCTCCATGCCGGCAAAACGGCGCCCCTCTGAGATCGACTGGTAGAGTGCGTCATCTCGCGATGGCGCCCCGAACTTCAGGACGTACTGCGTTCGGAAATGGCTTATGATCTCTGGCGACAGCGTGATTTCGCTCATCGGCTGCATGGAGAATTCAGTCTTCTGGCTCGATGTGCGTTGCGAGGCCGGATCGAACGTGCGGATCGTTTCAAGCGTATCGCCGAAGAAATCGAGGCGAAGCGGCTCGTCCGCACCTGGTGCAAAAAGATCGAGAATGCCACCACGTACCGCATATTCGCCAACGTCACGGACAGTTGGCACGCGCTCAAATCCATTACTTTCAAGACGTTGAACGAGTACATTCATGTCAATTCGATTGCCGGGTCTGGCCATGAACAATTGTTCGGCAAGAACCTTTCGCGGCGGCAATTTCTGTAACATCGCATTCGCGGTCGCCAGGATGACGCCAGGATGTCTGTGATCCCGCAATGAAGCCAGTCCCGCAAGCGCTGCCAATCGGCGCGCTGAAGTATCGGCGCCTGGCGATACCCGATCATAGGGCAGGCAGTCCCAGGCCGGCAATTGCAAGACCGGCAGATCTGGCTGCACGAAGCCAAGGACCTGCTCAAGATCTGCGACGCGCTGACCGTCACGGGCGATGAATAGCACAGGGCCGCCTGCCCCCGCTTCGGCCACTACTTTGGCCAAGGCAAAGGATTCATAGCCGTCGACAACGCCATCGATGACCACATGGCCATTGGTGTCAGGTTTCAGTCCGAGTTTGGAGAAAGCAGTCATTTTGAGTTTTCAGAATTTCCCGGTCCTGCTGGAGGCAGGACCTCAAGAGCTTATGTTATTGCGGGAGGCCACTAGCTTGCGAAATATCGGCGTATCGAATTCGGCGGGGACGTCAGCCTCGCCCGTAACCCATTTCAAGAGGTCCCGGTCAAGCGCTTCCATCAATGCTTCATATTGGTCAAGCTCGTCGTTGGACAAGGTATCAATGTGAGCGTCGGCAAACTGTCCGAGAATAAGATCCATCTCGCGCATGCCACGATGCCAGGAGCGGTACAGTATTCTTCGCAGCCTTGGTTGCAGGTCGGCGGTAGTGCGACTGCTTCCAGTCATGAGCAAGCTCCGTTTGCCTTGGATGTTATTTATGGTGAGCGCCGGTCGGTATAGCCTGCCTGACGGCATCTGTCAGCCTTGCAACGCACATCGAAGGCGTTAAACGTACCATATGCGTCCATCACTGCTTGATCCCCTCTTCGCGTCCGTTCGCTCGCTTTCCGGCATTGGTCCGAAAGTATCGGGTCTGCTTGCCACGCTGCTTGGTACACAGCCCCCTGGCACCGAGCCGCGCGTTGGAAATCTTGTCTACCTGCCGCCGCACAGTGTGATCGATCGCCGAAATCGTCCAGGGATTGCCTATGCGCCCGAAGGAGCAATTGTCACATTGGAAGTGCGCATCGACCGTCACCAGCCTTCGCCAAGCGGGCGCAGCAATGTTCCGTATCGCGTCTACGCGCATGACGATACCGGCGAAATCGGCCTGACTTTCTTTCATGCAAAGCAGGCATGGCTGGAAAAGATCATGCCAGTCGGTGAAACGGTTATCGTTTCAGGCAGAATGGAATGGTTCAATGGCCGTCCGACCATGGTCCATCCCGATCACGTTACCAACATCGAAGACGCTGCAACGCTCCCACTGGTCGAGCCCGTCTATCCCCTGACTGCGGGGCTTTCGCCCAAAGTGCTGGCGCGCGGCGTTCAGGAAGCACTCGCCAAGGCCCCAGAAATGCCTGAATGGATCGATCTGCCAATCCTCAACGAGTTCAAGCTGCCATCGCATCGCCAGGCGCTCCAAACATTGCATAATCCGCAAGATCCGGGCGATATCGCTTTGGATCATCCGGCACGGCAGCGGCTTGCCTATGACGAGTTCCTTGCTGGACAGCTGGCTTTGGCGCTTGTCCGGCAAAGAACAAAGCGGCTTGCGGGCAGGAAACTCGAGGGTGATGGCCATCTAAGGGCAAAAATCGTCAAGGCACTGCCATATACCCTGACGAACAGCCAGAGCCAGGCGATCAAGGAAATCATTGCGGATCTGCGCCAAGGCGAGCGCATGCTGCGATTACTTCAAGGCGATGTCGGCTCCGGTAAAACTGTCGTCGGCCTCATGGCGATGGCGCACGCCGCAGAAGCCGGCGGTCAATCGGCACTGATGGTGCCAACCGAGGTGCTGGCGCGGCAACACTTCGCAACGATAGCACCCTTGGCCGAGACGGCAGGTTTGCGTGTCGCGCTGCTCACCGGCCGCGAAAAGGGCCGCGAGCGCGAAGAGGTTCTGGAAGGACTGCGCTCAGGTGCCGTTCATATCATAGTCGGCACACACGCCCTGTTTCAGGAAAAGGTCAACTACCACGATCTGGTGCTCGTGATTGTCGATGAACAGCATCGTTTTGGCGTTCATCAGCGTCTGCTGTTGACCTCCAAAGGCTCCGCGCCGGACATGCTGGTCATGACGGCCACACCAATTCCGCGCACGCTGGTGCTGACTGCGTTTGGCGACATGGACGTTTCAAAACTCACGGAAAAGCCAGCCGGCCGCAGGCCGATCACCACCGCCATCCTCCCCACGGACCGGCTCAGCGAGCTCGTCGACCGTATGCGTACGGCTATCGCTGACGGGCAGAAAATTTACTGGATCTGCCCGCTCGTCGAGGAATCGGAGCTCGTCGAACTCATTTCGGCCGAGGAACGCTTCGAATCGCTGCAGCCACTGCTCGGCGAGCGGATAGGCCTCGTGCATGGCCGCATGACGGGTCCGGAAAAAGATGCGGCCATGCTCGCCTTCAAGAATGGCGAGACGCGCCTGCTTGTAGCGACCACGGTAATTGAAGTCGGGGTCGACGTTCCTGACGCAACGATCATCGTCATTGAGCATGCCGAGCGCTTCGGTTTGGCCCAGCTGCACCAGTTGCGCGGACGCGTCGGACGTGGTGACAAGCCCTCGACCTGCATTCTGCTTTACAAGGGGCCACTCGGCGAAGTCGCTCAGGCCCGGCTCAAGATCATGCGCGAGACCGAAGATGGATTCCGCATCGCCGAGGAAGACCTGAAGCTGCGTGGTGAAGGTGAGCTTCTCGGCACGCGCCAGTCCGGCACACCGGGGTTTCGCCTCGCAAGCATCGAAGCCCATCAGGAGTTTCTGAAAATCGCCCGCAAGGATGCCCGCTATATTTTGACGCGCGACCCCGAATTGCAGAGTGCGCGTGGCGAAGCCTTGCGCATTCTGCTTTATCTGTTTGAAAGAGATGAGGCAGTCCGGCTCTTGCGGGCCGGGTAGCTTGTTTCTACGCAATTCCGATTGGTAGAACCGGGTCTCAGTTTCCCTGTAGCTCTATTCCACCGTAACCGATTTCGCCAGGTTGCGCGGCTGATCCACATCCGTTCCCATGAACACGGCTGTGTAATAGGCCAGCATCTGGATCGGCAGCGCATAGATGATCGGTGCGATGATCTCGGGTGTGTCCGGCAGGACAATGGTGTGCATCGTCTTCAGCGTGCTGGCAGCCGCGCCCTTCTCATCGGTGATGAGAATGATCTTGCCGCCGCGTGCCGCCACTTCCTGCATGTTGGAGACAGTTTTCTCAAACCAGCGGTCGTAAGGCGCGATGACGATGACCGGCATGGATTCATCGATCAGTGCAATAGGTCCATGCTTGAGCTCACCGGCGGCATATCCTTCTGCGTGGATGTAGGAAATTTCCTTGAGCTTCAGGGCACCTTCGAGCGCCAGCGGGAAGCTGGTGCCACGACCAAGGTAGAGCACATGTTTGACCTGGCTGAGATCCCGGCTGATCGTCTCGATCTGTTCTTCGAGGCGCAGCGCCTGATTTGCGTAACGCGGTATTTCGGAGAGTTCGCGCACAAGCTGGCGCTCTTCTTCCTCGTTGATCGTGCCGCGCATCTTGCCTGCAGCGACGGCCAATGATGCCAATACCGACAACTGGCAGGTGAAGGCCTTGGTTGAAGCAACACCGACTTCTGGCCCGGCAAGGGTCGGGAAAACCGTGTCGGACTCACGCGCCATTGTCGATTCCCTGACATTGACGATGGTTCCGATCGACAGCCCTTGCTGTTTGCAATAACGCAGAGACGCCAAAGTATCGGCCGTTTCCCCCGACTGTGAAACGAATAGCGCAAGGGTGTCCTTGGACAACGGCATCTCACGGTAGCGGAATTCTGAAGCCACATCGATATCGACGGGCAACCGGGCGATGTGTTCAAACCAATATTTGCCGATCAGGCCGGCATAATAGGCTGTGCCGCAGGCCGAAGCCGCGATCCGGTCGATCTTGGCGAAGTCGACGGGAGCGCTGCCTGCCCGGATCGTACCTTTGGAAAAATCCAGATAGTTCGCCAGCGTGTGCGAAATAACTTCGGGCTGTTCATGGATTTCCTTTTCCATGAAATGCCGGTGATTGCCCTTGCTGACCAGAAATGCGGTACCGGCCGATTTCTGAACGGGACGGTCGACGGTTGCGCCTGTCTCATCGTAAATTGTCACGCCACTGCGGGTCAGCACGGCCCAGTCACCGTCCTCCAGGTAGGACAGGCTGTCCGTGAATGGAGCGAGCGCAATGGCATCGGATCCCAGATACATCTCACCATCGCCGTAGCCGACTGCCAGAGGCGGACCGTTGCGGGCGGCGACAAGCAGGTCGTCCTCGCCCTTGAACATGATGGCGATTGCAAAAGCGCCCCGCAGCTGCGGCAATGTCTGGCGGACCGCCTCAATTGCATCAAGTCCGTGATCCATGGCCCGCGTCACCAGATGTGCAACGGTTTCCGTATCGGTCTCGGTCTCGAAAACATAGCCATCTTTCTCGAGCATGGCGCGCAATTCGGCGAAATTCTCGATGATGCCGTTGTGAATGACGGCCAGACGCGGCGTTGTGTGCGGATGGGCGTTGCGTACTGTCGGCGCACCATGGGTCGCCCAGCGTGTATGGCCAAGACCGATCGTTCCGCCGAGCGGATTTTCCTTCAGCAGATTGTCGAGATTGACCAGCTTTCCTTCCGCGCGCCGGCGGTCAAGTACACCGCCTTCGAGAGTTGCGACGCCGGCCGAGTCATAGCCGCGATATTCCAGCCGCTTGAGCGCATCCACAAGCAATGGCGCAACCTGTTCCCGTCCGATAATTCCCACGATCCCGCACATGCAAAACTCCGATGCCCCAAAATTCTTTTCTGTTCCCGCCTATGACAAATTAGCACCGGCGGAAAGTCACATTCCATTGCGCAATCTTGCATGAACCGGGGAGACTGATCTAGTCCGCCTTCTTGGCTAGTTTCTGCGCTGCGTAACGCGCGCGCAACTGCACTGCCCGCCCCTCCTTGACCTCCTGCCGCGCGCGACCAAAGGCAAGTGCATCCGCAGGCACATTTGCCGTGATCACGCTTCCGGAGGCGATATAAGCATTGTCACCAATGGAAACTGGCGCAACCAGCGAGCTATTTGACCCGACAAAGACATTGGCTCCGATCTCGGTCAGGGCCTTGTTGTAACCGTCATAATTGCAGGTGATCGTGCCTGCGCCGACATTTGCTTCCGCACCCACAGTCGCGTCGCCGATGTAAGTCAAATGGCTGATCTTGGCACCAATGCCGATCTTTGCGTTCTTCACTTCAACAAAATTGCCGACCTTCGCCTTGGCCGCTAGATCGGCACCGGGGCGCAAGCGGCCAAAGGGACCGACGGTAGCGTTTGGTCCGACTTTTGCGCCCTCCAGATGCGAGAACGCGTGAATTATGGCGCCACTGGCAATCGAAACGCCGGGGCCGAACACAATGTTTGGCTCAAGGACCACATCAGCTTCAATCAGCGTGTCATGAGCAAAGAACACTGTTTCAGGCGCATGCATGGTCACGCCCGCCAGCATCATGGCGCGGCGTTTGCGATTTTGCCAGATCGCCTCGGCTTCGGCGAGCTCGGCGCGCGTATTGATACCGATCACATTGTCCGGCGAGATCTCGATGGCGATAACGGATTTGCCTTCGGCATTGGCTATTTCGACGACGTCAGTCAGATAGTACTCGCCCTTGGCATTATTGTTCGTGATCTTGCCAAGTAGCCCCAGTGCACTGTCGCCGCGCAAAGCCATGAGCCCGCCATTGCAGAAGCCGATCTTCTTCTCGGCTTCGCTCGTATCTTTCTCCTCGCGAATCGCAACCAGCCGACCGTCCTGCTCGATCAGTCTGCCATAACCATGCGGATTGTCTGGCCGAAATCCCATCACCACGACGTCCGCTCCAGCGGCGAGCTTTGCCCTCGCCTGCTCCAAGGCTGTGGTTTCGACAAGCGGCGTGTCACCGAATACCACAAGGACATCGTCATAGCCGGATTCAATGGCACTGCTTGCTGCAAGCACTGCATGGCCCGTGCCAAGCCGCTCCGTCTGCTCATGCACGGTGACGCTGGACACGATGGCGCGAACGGCCGCTTCGACCTTCCCGGCCCCGCGACCGACCACAAGAGCGATATCGCTGCCGCCAGCACCATGCACCGCCTCTGCGACATGGGCGACGATTGGCAGGCCGGCAATCGGGTGCAGGACCTTCGGCAGCGAGGATTTCATGCGGGTACCCTCACCGGCAGCGAGAATAACCGTGAGGCAGGAGCGTTGGGCCATCGTCAGACTTCCAGATCAATATTTATTCTTACGCATCTTCGAACGGAAAACCGATTCACACTTTTCCTGAAGATGCTCACAAGGGGCAACATCGCACCGGACCATGGCACGGTATTGGTTTCCAACAAGGTAACGTTCGCCTGTTTAGCCGAGTTGGCCGAGGATGGGAAATGTTTCGAGAAGCCAGAACGAGAATGTCTGCAGGCCACCCGTCAGGAACAGGACGCCGGTCAGGACCAGCAATCCTCCCATGACTTTTTCCACCTTGCCGAGATGGGTACGGAACCTTGTGAGGAAGCGCATGAACATGCCGGAAAACAGGGCTGCAATGATGAAGGGAATACCAAGTCCAAGCGAATAGACCGCCAGCAGCAATGCGCCGTCGGCAACTGTGTCACGGGCACCTGCAAGCGCCAGGATTGGTCCGAGCACCGGTCCGATACAAGGCGTCCAGCCGAAAGCGAAGGCAAGGCCCATCACGTAGGCCGCCAATGGATTGGCTGGAGTACCTTGTGCCTGGAATCTTGCCTCACGCGACAAGAATGCCAGCCTGAAGACACCAAGGAAATTCAGTCCCATCAGGATGATAACGACGCCTGCAACGATGGCGATTTCCTGCTGCCACATCCGCAGAAAGCTGCCAATCGTTGATGCCCCTGCTCCGAGCAGCACGAACACGGTTGAGAATCCGAGCACAAAACAGAATGATGACAGCAACAGCGCCTGCCGCACCGGTGAAATTCGTGTGGCGTTATCACCAGAGCGGAAATCCTCGACAGTGACGCCAGCCATATAGCACAGATAAGGCGGAACCAGCGGCAGGACGCAGGGGGAGAGAAACGACAATGCCCCGGCACCGGCGGCGGTCAGATAGGAAACATCAAGCGCCATTCGCGCTCCTTCATGCATTTCTACGTTTGGCCGTGCAGTAAGCCGAATCCCCGCAGAATTCCAATCACCTTTTCGCCAGTCAGGCCGACGAGTTGCCGGTCCGTTGTTAGTTCCTCGCAAGCTGCGGGAGTGAATATCGGTTGTTTCGAACAAAAATTGGCCAAACGCCCCTCAACAAGCGTTTTTGTTGCGGAAACTCTGCACAATAGCTGTTGACCGATTGGCAACTCGCACCTATGTTCCGCCGCACTTCCCGAGGCCACGGAACTGGCTTCGTTCGGGAGCGCGTAGCTCAGCCGGTAGAGCAACTGACTTTTAATCAGTAGGTCCAGGGTTCGAATCCCTGCGCGCTCACCAATTTTCCTAAAAAATCAATACCTTACGCGCTTGTCCCCTCTCAAGAAAGCACTATGGGCACACTGGGGGTCAGGCCGTCGATGAGCCAAGCGGCGGAGAAATTGGTCGTAGCAGCAACCAAGGCGTCTGCCTCAACGAAACGACGCTTCCCCCGGAACATGACCATGCCTGGCGAAAAACCGGTCCAGCTCGCGCTGCTGTGGGGTCTCGCCCGTGAAAATCTCGACGTATTCGGGGATACGCTTCATTCGGGCTGCCAAGTCCTCCTTGGTCTGCATGGAGATATAGCCAATCTGGACCAGATAGATTGTACGGGCACGAACATCAGCGAAAATCTCTTTGTAGCCAAACCTGACGAACATACGGCTCAGTGCAGCGATGCGGTCTTGATCGGCTTTTTGAACTTCGGCAAGAATATCATCAGATTGAAGTGCCCAGCTCCGCACCGCGAATTCGAATTGCGAGTCAAACAGTGAATTGTCGAGCCAGCAATCGAAGACGTTCAGCATCGCTTCTGCGACGGACTCCGCATAAGCCTCTGATTGCTTGATCAAACTGCCGGTATTCTTGTCCCGCCATTTCGCGACCAAAGCCAGCAGCAATTCCTCCCGGTCTTTGAAGAACCAGTAGAAGCTGGTTCGCGACAAATTCAGCTTCTTGGCGAGGGGGAGGATTTTCACCGAATCCACACCGGACTCGAGCAGTAACTCGTAGGCGGCTTCGAGCCATCCTTCCGGTGATCCACGCCAACCGCTGTCGTTCAAAACCTGCTCCATAAGCAATTTCCTAACAAATCGTGGAAGCGAAAACAAGAAAAATGTACATGATTGTCAATTAACTGGACCTTCTCGTGACTGTTATTGACATAGATGTACATTTTCGCATAGCGTTCGCCGCATCGCTTCCTAAACTGAAGGTGGCCCGATGTCGAACGATCCCCTGCTGCAGCCCTATCGTCTCAAGCATCTGACCCTGCGGAATCGCATCATTGTAACGTCGCATGAACCTGCGTATCCCGAGGATGGCATGCCCAAGGAACGTTATCGTGCCTATACGGTAGAGCGAGCCAGGGGCGGCGTTGCAATGACGATGACGGCCGGATCCGCTGCGGTCTCGAAGGATAGTCCGCCTGTCTTCAACAACCTGCTCGCCTACAAGGACGAGATCGTGCCGTGGATCAAGGAAATGACCGACGCTGTCCACGAAGAAGGCGCGGCAATCATGATCCAGCTGACGCACCTCGGCCGACGCACCCGGTGGGACAAAGGTGACTGGCTGCCTGTCGTCGCGCCTTCCCATCATCGTGAGGCCTCGCATCGAGCCTTCCCGAAGAAAGTTGGAAGATTGGGACATCGAACGCATCATCAAGGACTTTGCCGACGCAGCCGAGCGCATGAAGGAGGGCGGCATGGACGGCGTCGAATTGGAAGCCTACGGCCATTTGATCGACCAGTTCACCTCTCCGCTTACAAACGAACTCGAAGGCCCCTATGGCGGCCCACTCGAAAACCGCATGCGGTTTTGTTTTGATGTCTTCAGGGCAATGCGCGAAACGGGTCGGCGACGACTTTATCCTCGGCGTCCGCTACACTGCCGATGAAGGTCTTCCGGGAGGCACGGACAAGGCGGAGGGGCTGGAAATCTCAAAGCGCCTCAAGGAAAGCGGCCTCGTCGATTACCTGAATGTGATCCGGGGCCATATCGACACCGACGCCGGTCTGACGGACGTGATCCCGATCCAGGGCATGGCCAGTGCACCCCACCTTGATTTCGCCGGCGAGATCCGCGCCGCGACCAATTTTCCAACGTTTCACGCCGCGAGAATCCCGGATGTAGCGACTGCCCGGCACGCCATCGCTTCGGGTAAGGTGGACATGATCGGCATGACCCGCGCACACATGACCGACCCGCATATCGTCCGCAAGATCATCGAGAAGCGCGAAGACGACATCCGCCCTTGCGTCGGCGCGAACTACTGTCTTGACCGCATTTATCAGGGCGGTGCCGCTTACTGTATCCACAACGCTGCGACCGGCCGCGAGCAGACTATGCCGCATATCATTGCGAAGGCTGATATCCGCAAGAAGGTGGTCATCGTCGGGGCTGGTCCGGCCGGACTTGAGGCGGCACGTGTGGCCGGCGAACGAGGTCATGAGGTCGTTGTCTTCGAAGCCGCCAACGATCCGGGCGGTCAAATCCGGCTGACGGCACAGAGCCCACGTCGCAAGGAGATGATGAGCATCATCGACTGGCGCATGGCCCAGTGCGAAAAGCACGACGTCACATTTCACTTTAATACTTGGGCAGAAGCTGAAACAATAGAAGCAGAAAATCCGGACGTCGTCATCATCGCCACAGGTGGTATGGCGCACACTGAAGTCCTGACCAAGGGCAACGAACTGGTGGTGTCATCATGGGATATCATTTCCGGCGACGTGAAACCGGGAACCAACGTGCTGATTTTCGACGACGCCGGTGACCACGCGGGACTTCAGGCGGCCGAATTTCTGGCAAATGCGGGAGCAAAGGTCGAAATCATGACGCCGGATCGATCCTTTGCACCGGAAGTGATGGCAATGAACCTCGTTCCTTACATGAGGTCCCTGCAAAAACTCGACGTAACTTTCACGGTAACCTACCGTCTCGAATCCCTCGAGAAGAACGGCAACCAACTCGTCGCTCATGTCGGTAGCGATTACGGCGGCGTCTCGAAAGAGCGTGTCGTTGACCAGGTCGTCATCAATCACGGGACCATTCCGCTGGATGATATTTATTTCGAGTTGAAGCCGCGGTCATCCAACCACGGTGAAGTATCTCACAACGAGCTGCTTGGCGGTCTACCCCAATCCGTGGTGCGCAATCCCGAAGGCCGATACCAGCTGTTCCGAATCGGCGACGCCGTCGCTGCCCGAAACACGCACGCGGCGATCTACGACGCTCTGCGCCTGGTCAAAGACATCTAATCGGGGTGACGATACCCATTTGCCGGGTGCGAGCAGTTTCTCCTTCGCGTCGAGGAGTTGGCACGATTTACCGAAGATTTTCTGATTTGGGCGGCATAGGCCGAAATGTGCCTGTCGCCCTCAGCGCAATTATCATTGGGCCCAAGCGACCACTTTAGCATCAAGGCGAGGACAACTGGTCGAGACGGTCCGATCGTTGACCAACTATCGATCAATGACCAGGTCGCTCAAGGGCCTGGAACAGCATGGCAGGAAAAAGCCAGCGTCAATCTCCCTCTGTCTGATGCCTCCATCGTGCTTCATGTCGACGGTACCACTGACCAGTTTGGATTTGCAGGTGCCGCAAATGCCGTTGGCGCAGGATGATGGAATCCTGACACCAGATTTCTTGGCGCAGGAAAGAACCGTCTGGTCAGCGCGAACGTCAAGCGACTTTCCCTGCTTTGAGAACTGGACACTGAACGATTTCGCTTCGACGGCCTCTTCGATTGACGCGGGAACCTCTTCGATCACTGCGGCATCGAAGCTTTCCTCTTGATAATTGGTGGTCGGAACTCCGAGATCGGCACTGATCTTTCTGGCTGCCGCCATGAACGGTGCTGGCCCGCAGCACATGATGACCCGCTCGGAAATGTCCGGAACCGCGAGAGCCAGGAACTCTTTCGATATCCGGCCGGACAGTCCCGGCCAGGATCGCTCGTTGGCGATGTCTTCCGGCAGCAGATGAAGCCTGAACTCCTTGACCCGGCTCGCAAGATTTGACAGCTCATTCCGGAAAATAAGGTCTTGCGGGCTGCGGCCGGCATGGATAAAGACGACGTCGGTCGGTTCTGAGGCATCTGCGAGTTCCCGCGCCATCGACATGACCGGTGTGATGCCCGAACCGCCGGACAGGAAGAGATACTTCTTCGCTGCCGGCCGGACAAACCGTCCGAGCGGACCCGACGCACGGACCACTGTGTTCGGCGTCAGATTGTCGTGCAGCCAGTTCGACACCTTTCCTCCGGGAACACGCTTCACTGTGATGGTGATCGCGTTTTTCCGGAGTGGTGACGAAGATACGCTGTAGCAGCGGCCGTCGTCCCCATCGTCGAGGCCGAGTTCGAACATGAAGTACTGCCCGGCGCTGAACGAGAACTGCTTGCGGTCGGGTGAAACGAACGTGAAGCTTTTCACATCGTGCGTCTCGTCGTGGACGTCGATACACTGAAGCTTGTCGTCCGTCTCCGGGTTCCAGAATTCGACGTTTGCAGATGTCCCGGTCCTGGTAAGCATTTCAGTAGCCATGGGCGCGCATACGCTCGACATACCAGGTCGAGAAATCATCCAAAGCGCCTTCGCTGAATTTTGAATAGGGGCCAGGCTCGTAGGCGGGATCCTGAATTCCGGAATGCGACCGTGCAACGAGTTCGGAGTCCTGCTCGGTCGTGGCGATCCAGACACGGGTCAGCTTGTCGAGATCGTAGTCGACGCCTTCAACGGCCTCCTTATGGACGAGCCACTTTGTCCGCACCAGGGTGGTACCTGCTGACAGCGGAATCGCGATCGATGTGACGGCGTGGTCGCCCATGATATGGTTCCAGCTGTTGTGGCCCCACAGGTGCAGGTCACCAAGGTCCTTGCGGGTCATCGTCCCGAGAAGTTTCGACGAAGCGGCGGTTGCATCCTCGGTCTGGGATTCGCCAGCTCCGGCGATGATGAGGCGCTGCGTACGGAAGTTCGTTGCGCAGTTTCTGACCTGTTCGATCGTCGTCGAGGGGAAGCCGGCCGCCTCCCAGGTCCTGGTGCGTTCGGCGTACATGGCAAAATGTTCTTCCGCCTCGTCCCGATCCTCGGGGCTGAGGGAGTCCGGATCGAAACCAAAATCGAGGTCAACGAACGAGACGCAAAGCTCGGGGTGATTGGCCGAGCAATGGTAGCACTCACGGTTGTTCTCCATCGTGAGCTTCCAGTTGCCCTTCTCGATGACATCTACTTCGTGCGCAACCTTCGTGTTCTGAAGATCATAGGGTGCGAGGCGTTCTTCCATCACCTCTGCAAGGCGCTCAATGTCTTGAGGGGGATCTTCGGAGAGGCAGACGTAGATCAGGCCGCCGATCGACCTGAAATTCACCGGCTTGAGGCTCCGGCAGCTTTTGTCGAAGTCCTTGCCCATATGCGGCGCATGGCTGAGTTCTCCCGAAAGCTCGTATGTCCACTGGTGGTAGGGGCATACAAGCTTGGAAATCACGGTGGAGCCGGCGTCGAGCAGCCGCGAGCCGCGATGGCGGCAGACGTTGCGCACGACACGGATTTCGTTCTCATCGTCTCTCAACAAGATGAGGCTGGTTGAGCCGATATCGATGACCGTGGCATCCCCCGGCTCCGGAACTTCGCATTCCAGGCCCACCTGGATCCAGTGATTCAAAAAGAACACCTCCAGATCGGCTTCGAACACGTCTTCGCGCGTGTAAAGCTCTGCAGGCAGGGAATGACCCTCGAGACGTTGGTCGAGCAGCGTTGTGATTGATGACGAGACCTTGTTCAGCATAATCTCACCTTATGAGAGTTGGTGCGACCATAATGCTCTTGAAAGCCAAGCCCTTCAACGTCACAAATAGTGCTCGTTGTCATAATCAAATGTAATGCACAAGGTGTTGCAAAGACCGCCAGCTCGCAATCGGATCATTCCATGAATCGTCGCAGAAGATTGCCTTCATTAACAGCACTGACTGCTTTTGAAGCCGCGGCCCGTCTCGCGAGCTTTACCAAAGCTGCAAACGAACTTGGCGTCACGCAGGCCGCTGTAAGCCGCCAAATCCACCTTCTGGAAGAACAATTCGGATTTCCGCTCTTCGTCCGGCTCCACCGCAAGATCGAGTTGACCGAGAAAGGCAAGACGTTGTCGGTTGCTGCCGGAGATGCGTTTGATCTCATCGCCAATTCGGTGGCTGAAATTTCCAGAGAGGGGCCCTCAGATGAGTTGACGATCGCGGCGACCGTCGCGTTCTCGCATTTTTGGCTGCTTCCGAGGATATCGGAGTTCTCCCGCCAGCACCCGGAGATTAACCTTCGTATCGTTACCCAGGACAACATGCCGAACATTGAATCCGGAGAACTTGACGTTGCGATCAGGTTCGGTAACGGAATGTGGGCGGATGGCCAGGCCGAATTGCTCTTCGATGACGAGATTTTTCCGATCTGTAGTCCAGATTATGCGCGGACGGCCTGCCCGCATCGTGACACCGGATGACCTGACAGCGCACCCGCTGATTTCGAATGACGTCGACGATCCGACCTGGACCGGCTGGAGCGAGTGGCTTGCGGCGTTCTCCGTCACGGCACCCAAGAAGATGTTGGGATTGCGCTGCAGCTTTTATACCGAGGCTATCTACGCTGCTCTCAACGGCCAAGGTATCGCATTGGGTTGGAAACGACTTGTGGAGGACCTGTTGGTCCAGAAACGTCTGGTCAGAGTGACGAATGCGGCGGTAAAGACCAGAAATGCGTATTTCGTTGTCGTGCCCAAACGAAGTAGGCACGCGGAAGCGGCCAGTCTTTTCCTGACATGGCTGACGAATGAGTCGCATCGGCCGTCAGTGGCAACCCGCATCTCAAAATCCGATTGAAAGTGGCACGCAACAATTGCTCGACGACAATTCTAGCGGGCATCTGCATGACCGTTCCCGGCACTAGTGGCGTGATGACCAGTTCTATGAGTGCTCAATGCCAACGACATTGGCTCGAGCATTCCTGATCGAACCGAATTCGCGATTCCCATTGCTGGGAGCAAAGACTTGGATCGCCTTTTCACGGATGCGGAAATGGGCGGGAGTCCATGTCGTCAAATCGCCGTCGGTATTCACCGCACGCGGCTTGCTCGTCTTGACGATGACCTCGGTTGTGCGAAAGGCCCGCACGTCATCCCATTTTCCGTGGGTACCCTTGCGCAGGCTCGGCAGGAGCGCTAGCAGCCGCCACCAGTGGTCTACTTCGAGACTATAGAAATCCAAACGGCCATCGTCCGCCGTCGCTGTATGCTCGACAGTCATCCCGCCGCCATAGTGCCGGCCATTGCCAACGGACACCTGCATTGTTGTGATCTCTTCCACCGATCCGTCATGCTCGACATAGGCGGTGAACAGCCGTGAGCGAGCCAGCAGCCGGGCAGCTACGATGCCGTAGCCCAGTTTTCCCCAGCGCTTTTTGGCTTGTTCAGTGAGTTCGCCGGCCAGCTCCGCGCTGAAGCCGATGCTGGCAACGTTGAAGAACAGGTGACCATTAACCTCGCCAAGATCGATGGGTCGCGGCTCGGTTGACAGGATCAATCTGGCCGCGTCCTGCGGGTCGGCCGGAATGCCGATGGTGCGGGCGAAATCATTGGCCGTGCCGAGTGGAAGAACGCCAAGCGGAAGGCCGGTTTCAACGAGGCCCGCGGCTGCTGAGTTCAATGTACCGTCGCCGCCTCCAACGACCACCAGGTCACAGGCATCACGCATGCGGGCGATGACATCGGATAGGGTTTCGCCATCTGTGGGTGCCGCATCGACAAGCGTTAGTCCACCATGCTCAAGCATTTCGCGGAGAGGTGCTGTCGGCCTCCTGCCGCTGCGGGCGTTTGGATTGACAATGAAGAGCGCGCGCTTCCGTAACGTACCTGCCATCAACCCTACCTTTTCCATTACATGATAAAAATCTTCGAGCTTCGCAGGTGGGTGCGAGATTGTGGCAATACAAGGAACGGTGAGTTTGCGTTGCGCACGATTGTGCGCGGCCAAAGTATGGCCAGAGTGAAGTCCGCACGTGCAATGCTTGGCTAACACCAAGCAATTGGAGGGATTTTCATATAAAATCGAAAAGCGGAGGGTCTGCTGGGAGGCGGATATGAACGAAGCTCAAAAACAACAAGAAGGCAGCGACGCTGAAACGAGATGGCCATCGCCGCCTCTTCCCGCCACATCGGCTGAATATATCACTGTGTTGGCGCACTATCATCGCGCGGAAATGGGACGCATGGCGGGCTGGCGCGACAGGATCGATCGTACCACCAACTGGGCCATCACGGGCGTTGCGGCAATGCTTTCGCTGTCACTGTCGACGCCAACCTCTCATCACGGTGTGCTGCTCTTCGCCATGGTGCTGGTACAGCTGCTCCTGCTCATCGAGGCACGCCGCTACCGGTTTTTCGACGTTTATCGTGGTAGGGTGCGCCGGCTGGAGAAGCATTATTTTGCACAGATACTGGCGCCATTGCCAAACCCTGATAGTGGCTGGGCGCGACTGCTTGGCCAGGATTTGCGCAGACCGCAATTCATGATTTCCATAAGGGCGGCAATGTCGCGGCGGCTGCGGCGCAATTATCTCTGGATGTTCCTTATCCTGCTTCTGGCCTGGGTGCTGAAAATCTCGACACCCAAGCTGCAGGATGGCGAGGTCGCACGCGACGTGGCGCATTCACTGCAAGAGATTGTTGCAAACGCCGCATTCGGACCGATACCAGGCTGGACCATATTGCTCTTGGTGGTCGCCTTCTACAGCTGGCTCGCCTACGCTGCGCTGCTCATTGGTGACCCGGACGAGAAGGAGCACGGCGAGGTTCATGTTTGATGTATCAGGTGACGGTTGTGCCCATCAGACACCCATTGCAATGAGCGCGGAGAGCTCGTTCACGAACGTCAAGCAGAACAGGCCCAGCGACGCCAACATCGCCTCGTTCCGGCCGGCCCTGGGCGGCGGGCGTAGCATTGCGCCGTGGCCGTTGCTGCCATTGGTTCCCTTCACGCCGGACCCGTATTGCTGCGAGAAGACCACTGCCTCGGTGCGGTTGGTTGCATTGAGTTTTCGCATGATATGCGAAATGTGCACCTTGATCGTGTTCTCCGACAAGTCCAGCTCGCTCGCTATGATTTTGTTCGGAAGACCGCGCCGCAAGGTCGCGAGGACCTGCCTTTCGCGTTCCGTGAAGCCAATCATCGCCGTTTCACCAGTATCGAGCGCCTCCTCGCCCCTTGCACTGGCGGGTAATGACAGTTGACCGGCATTCTCTGCTGACACTGAGTTTGAGCGGTCGCAATCGTCAATGATCACCGAACGCGGATAATATGCGCCGCCGGCCAGGATGAGGCGAATGGCTGCAAGGACGACTTCGACTGGAGCAGAATTTGTTGTGTAGCCCTTTACGCCCAATCTGGAAATTTCCGAAACGGTCGCGTCGGTTATCGATGCTTCGTCAAGCTGGGTCAGCAGCATGAGCGAGGTTTCGGGCCGCAATTGATGAATATAGGCAAGGTTGACCGCCACCCACGCATCGGTCATGCAGCAGTTCTCAATATTGATGACTACCAGATTGATATGTTTCTCGATTATTCCGACCAGTTCGTCTGATGTTGCGATGTCGTGAATGGCGATTTCTGGCAGCTCCCCCCGGAGAATGCGGATCAGACAGCTTCGCGACAAGGTTTGGCAATCGATGACGACTATGGATATATGTTCGCTAGCAACGCTGTGTGTTTCATTGAAGCCGTGCACTTCTGCGGCAAATGATACTGACATTGTTTCCCCCTACGCTTTTTGACTACTCCTTACTGACTGCGAACTTTATGAATTTTGTTGGTATTATAGGCAATTCGGTGGCGATAAGCTACTTGGAGTTGTGCCTTGCGCGAAAAAGACCGCGGAGACCAAAAGTGGTCCTAAACCAGCGTAAAATCGGCATGCACAATCGTTTCCTGGTCAACATATGCCGTTTGCACAGCGTCGATATCAATGTCGGTTTCTCCGTCCCGTCCGGTAACCCCCACGACAGCGGTCTCATCGGCATCGACCGACTGAACTACATCGACACTCGTTCTGATAATGTAGCGCTCCTCTAGGTCATCCTCGATGTCTACCTGAACGTGGACATCCTGATCCATCTCAAGGTCCTGGTTAATCTCGATAGTTCCGCCCGGCGGGCCATCGCTGATCTCCACGTCAATTGTCGTATCCTGCTCCACCTCAATCGCGTCGCGAAGGAAGACGTCCACATAAAGCACGCCGTCTTCGTCGTAGATGTTGATATCAACCCAGATATCCTGATCGATGCGCATATCCTGATCGAGCAGAACCGAGAAGTGTCCATCGCCGTCAATTGTGAAGGAGATATCCACGTCCTGGTCCATCATGAGGCTTTGATCGATATGGAGGCGAGCAACAACCTCGCCAACGTAGCCACTAACGAAGATGCTGGCATCCTGCTCGACCACTGCGAGCTGCGTGACGTTGATGGTGTGTCCATCCTCAGGTGTCGTTGAAACTTCCGAAGCAGGGCTGTGAGCCCCAATGACCTGGCTTTCAGGACCGGGTTGAGTTGCAACCCCGGTCGGTTCAAGCTTACCGGCTGCACCCCCACCATTGTGTTCAAGTTCACCGGTTGCACCCTTGTAGGTGAAACTCACTGGGTTCCCGGAAAGGAAGCCCTGATCAATCGGTATGGAGATCTCGTGAACTGTGCTGCCGTTTCCGCTGGGCATTTCCTGAATGTGTATGGCTGGCGGAGCCTGTTCGTCGTTCGAAAACGTCTCGGAGTCGTCATCCCTCTGCTCTTCGACAGAAGGTAGATCTCCAGCAGGTTGCATTGCTTGCGGCACGGCATGATGGGGGATATTGGCCGCTGGAGCGGGATCGCCGTCGAACACTGGCGTTGCTCCAGGTATTTCATCCAGGTGGAGTTCGATGAGCGGCACCAGATCGCGTGTACCCTTGTCAGAGAAGAACATATGAATTCTCCCCCCGCGCTTGCGAAGTCGTCGCAAGCGATACGTGTTCCACGCCTTGACCGCAGGATTGTTGTAACTCGATCAGACCCACACCCATGTTCTTAGTCCTCACGAAAGGCTCGGTTGAAACTATCGAGAACGGGGCGAAGCATATAATGGGCGACGGTGAATTCACCCGTCTTGATCATCACTTCGACCGGCATCCCGGGCATGATCTCCACCTCTGGCAGATTGTGCAGCGATTGTTCGTCTATACGGACCCGGGCAGTGTAGTAGGCCCGCTCCGTTTCCTTGTCGACGAGACTGTCGGCAGACACATAGGTGAGGACACCATCGACCGGCGGCACCCGGCGATGCTTGTAGGAAAGCAGGCGCACGTGAGCCTCGAGGCCAGGACGGACCAGATCGATATCCTCAGGCTTGACAAGAGCGCGAACGATAAGCCGGTCCTGCCGCGGTACGAGGTCGAGCAACGGCTCGCCTGCAGCGACGACACCGCCGGGCGTATGAACGCGCAGATCGGTGATCGTTCCCGCCTCGGGGGCCCGTACAACCGTCCGGTCCAGAATGTCGGTTGCCGCCTGGATCTTCTCACCTAGTTGGGAAATCAGCGCTTGCGTTTCGCGGAGGCTCTGGGCCACTTCACTGTTGTGATCGCTCTCTAGCTTGAAGATCATCGCTTGCGATTCTCCGATGGACTGTCCTGCCCGCGAGATCTGAGATTGCAAGTCGCCCAATCGACCATCGATCTCGGCCTGTTCGCGCTTCAGCTTCAGTAGGCGGACTTTCGTTTGCAAACCCTTGGCAACCAGCGGCTCGACGCCGGCGACTTCTTCCTTGATAATCAATACGCGCTCCCGCGCCGCGGCCACTTGGAACTGCAGCCCGGCAATTTCCTGCTCCGTTTGCGCCTTGCGCTGCTGAATGACGTCAACCTGCGAATTCTGGAGGTTGCGGCGTGCATCGAAGATCTTGATCTGTCCCGCCATGATCTCAGCGAATTTTGGATCGTTCTCGGCAGCCGGTCCAGACTTTCGGGGAAACTGTATGGACGCGCGGCCATCACGCTCGGCGAGCAGACGTGCCTCCAATGCCTGCGCCTCCCACATTTGCATCTGGAGTGCCAGAACATTCGCCTGAGCCCGCATATCGTCGAGGCGGATAAGAGGTTGCCCGACGGTAACTTCGTCGCCGTCCTTAACCAGAATGCGCCCGATAATGCCACCCTCGAGGTGCTGAATGGTTTTACGGCTCGTCTCGGCCTCGATCGCCCCACCTGCGATGGCGGCGCTCTCCAATGGGGCATAGCTTGCCCAGGTACCGAACCCGACAATAAATATCCCCACGATCGCGAACGCACTCATTGCGAGTAGACGCAAGGTTTCAAACGGCGTTCCGCTCGGCTTCTGGATTGTCTTTGCTCGCCGTGGAGCATTGTTCTGGTTACGATTATTGGAAATTTCACCAACAGCATAGAAGGTGTTCTTTGGAAAATGATTGAGGCGATTGCTCGCCGTGTCTGCTGGTGCCAAAGTGGCAAGCGCACGGTGGCGGCGGCTCTTCGTCAGTGCGCCCAGCCACAAGCGCAGCTCAGCCGTCGTGATCGCAAGGCTGCGTCTTACGGCGATGCCGGAGCGCGCCATAGAACTGCCGATGGCTGAAAAGATAAATGAGACGCACCGGATCAGAGGATCTACGACCCATGAGCGCAGTGCCGCCAGAGCGGAGATTGTGCCCGTGCTGACGGCCCTTCCCGCGGCTTTAGCGGCTGAATCAATCGTGCTGAACGCGCGCATGGCGAAGCGGTTCAGACGATAGAACGGTTTCAAACGTGGTTTTGCCACAACTGTCGCAAGGTGATGCACCGTAGCGTGGTTGGAAGTGTTCATGGCGCATTCCCTCCAGATGTCTCCTTGGTGGCAATTGCCGCGGTGTCTTGGGATTCTGCGGTTTTGCTGCTCAGTCGACGGACGTTCCTTGTGGCAGCAGTGATCCGCGGCCGCCTGACTGGAATACTGGTCCGCCCGTTCCTGATCTTCTCGGCGATTTCCCGGCGATCCCCAAAGGCGTTGATAGTGCCATTATCGAGGACAAGGACTTTGTCTGCCATGTTGAGAATGCCGAGGCGTTGTGCGATGACAATGACGGTGGATCCCCGCCCGCGCATTTCCTGGATCGACTGCCGCAACGCTTCTTCACCTTCGGCATCCAGGCTGGCATTGGGTTCATCCAGCACAATCAGGCGCGGATGACCGAAGAATGCCCGCGCAAGGCCGAGCCGTTGCCGCATGCCGCCGGACAACCGCACACCACCATCGCCGATATCCGTTTCGTAAGCCCTGGGAAGCCGCATGATCATGTCATGCATTCCCACCATGGAGGCAGCTGCAATCACATCATCCGCATGGCCTTCCTGCAAGCGGGAGATATTCTCGCGGACGGTGCCTCCGATGAGCTCGATGTCCTGCGGAAGATAGCCAAAGTGGCGATGACCGCCTGAAGCGAGCCAAATTCCAACGTCGGCGCCGTCGAGACGGACATGACCGGCCGTTGGGGCGATTGTTCCGGCGATGAGCCGCCCCAGAGTCGACTTTCCGGCCCCGGATGCACCAACGACGCCCAAGACCTCTCCAGGATTGATAGCAAAGTTCAAACGGCGCAAGGCTGGCGCTTCGGCACCGGTCGGCATAAATGTCAGACGTTCAATGGAAAGTTGTCCATTGGGGCGCGGCAACTGCATTGTCTTTCGATCCTTTGGCGCCATTGCCAATATCTTTCTGAGCCGGTCATAGCTCAGCCGCGCACTGGTGACTGCCTTCCAGGTATTGATGGCACCTTCGACCGGGCCAAGCGACCTGCCAAGAAGGATGGAGGCCGCAAAGATCGCGCCGGGACTGATGTCATGGAGGATCACAAGCCAGGCAGCGAAGGCCATGACCGTAACTTGCGCTAGAAGCCGGACAAAACGCGCTACCGCCTGGATCACCGTGCCGCGTCCGGCGGCAGCGAGTTGTGCTTCCTTTGCGCGGTTCTGATCGTCGTGCAATAGTCGAGCGATGCCCGGCAGCATGCCCATGGCACTGATGGCTTCGACATTTCGCAGCAGCGATCCGAACCGGTGCTGGCTCTCGACCCACGCCGCACTCGAGCGAGCAAAAAGCTTGCGCGTGACCACCTCATTGAGCAGTGCCAATACGATCAGCACAATCGACGCACCAAGGCCGATCATACCGAGGAGTGGATGCACAAGGATCATCGCGAGGATAAATATCGGTGTCCACGGAAGGTCGAACAAGGCAGCGCAGGCGGTGCCGGCGAAGAAGCTTCGTAGACTGCCGATATCGCGCCAGGCCTGAGCTGCCGCGGCGGAATTGCTGCGCAGGGCTGATTGGACGGCCGCGACCAGCACAGGCGCCTGAAGACGGTCATCGAGCCATGAGCCAACCCTGTTCAGCATGGAGCGCCGCAGCGCATCGAGGACTGCGTTCACCGCAAGCGCCAAAATGACGATCATCGTCAGCATCGTCAAAGTGTCGAGACTGCGGCTCGCCAGCACATGGTCATAGATCTGCAATAGGTAGAGCGGGACTGTAAGGGCCAGGAGGTTCACGAAAAAACTGAGCACAAACACCAGCAGCAACGAAGGTTTGCACAGATCAAACGCGCGTTCTATTTCGGTCGTCGCGCGGGTTTTCATCCAAGAGAGAGCCATGACCGGAAGTCCCCATTTGGGTTTGACATTGTGAGCGCCTGCCCCGGCTTAACTCCATGTCACCCTAGTTCGTCGACAAACTGTATGTGTAGCAGCGCCCGGAGATGTCCGGGCGCTGCGATCCTGCGAGCAATCAAGCGATGTCGAAATCGAAATCGATATCGATATCGGCGTTCTGTTCGCCCAATTGATCCTGATCGACGTCTACGTCGACAGTCTGATCCTGATCGACATCCACGTCATTGTCGTTGGCTTGGTCGACGTCGTTGTCGGTGTCATTATCGTTGTCGGCGTCGCCATCGGCGTCAGCATCTGCGTCAGCATCTGCATCTGCGTCGCTGTCATCATCAGCATCGGCATCAGCATCCGCATCGGCGTCTGCATCATTGTCGGTGTCGGCGTCCTGATCGGAATCGTTGTCGATATCCGAGTCATTGTCATTGTCGATACCGACATCGGAGTCCTGGTCGGTATCGACGTCGACATCCTGGTCCTGATCCTGATCAAGGTCCTGGTCGATGTCAGCATTGATGTCTATGTCAAAATCATTGTCTTCAAAATCGTCCATAAGCTTACACTCCCACGTTAGAGAAAAGCCGCCCCATTGATCCATCATCACGAGCGGACCGATGGTAATGGCGCTGATCCACGCGGCCCCAGCACACCATCGATGCGATGAGCATGTCTGTTTGGAATGTGGGAAAATAGCTGCCAATTGGCATTCAACCGAAACGGCAATGCCCCTTGCTGCTTGGCTCATCTAAATGGGTAAGGCTAACCGGAACCGGTACACCTCTTTGGGTAATGCATAATTATGCCGTTCAGCCAGACAAAAGCGCATAAAGCAAGCTGCACTGCAGCTTGCTTGCTTTGCCGGGTCAAATTTCAGGCTATTATGTCGCTCAGATCAACAATCACATCGACGTCGCTGTCGATGGTAGCAGCCTCGTCAAGATCAACACCGAGACGGGTGATGTCATCTGCATCCTCCAGCTCGACAATCCCTGCAACCAGGGTCGCAACGAGAGAGGCAATATCGACATCCACTTCCGCGTCCAGATCATCGCGGATTTCCACGTCGACATCGATATTGTCGTCGCTTTCCGTATCTTGATTGATCGAGGCGTCGACGCTGTCTTGCTCATCGTCGTTCACATCGACAGCCAGATCGCTTTCGATTTCGATGTCATCCTCCTCATCGAGGCCGATCTCAACGAGAATGGTGCCGTCAGGCCCCCTGCTGACCTCAATATCCACGTCTAGCCTGTGATCAACCTCCGGTCGTTGATCGGCGTCGACGGCGATCTCACGTCCGCCCGAGCCACCCGTTTCGCTGTCGACATCGACATCCTGGTCCAGTTCGTCGTCCTGATCGACTTCCACATCGAGCCTGACGTCAACGGGCTGCGAACCAATGATCACGATATCGGTATCGACATCGTCGACAATTGCAGAGTCCTGTTCCAGATCGATCTCGAGATCCACGAGATCAGCGTCGTCGTCGGATTCCAATTGGTCTTCGTCCAGGTCGTCGTCGAAGTCTAATGTCTCAACATCGGTATCTTCATCGACGTCTTGATCGACCACCGCATCGTTCTCGTCGTGCTCATCAGGTTCCATCGTGCGTCTCCATTGCATAGCCGCCGGCTAGCCTCGGTCACGCAGAGTCCCACTTTTTGGAGAACAAGCATAGACGCCAACTCTGGCGATGCATTTCAGCCTAGACCGGGCCTACAGGGTCTCGAGGGTTAATTCAGCGGTAGGTGAAATTGGAACATTCACAACGAAACGACCCGATAAGCCTAATCCCTATGTGTGCCGCCGATGCTCGCTGGTCATGGTACGACTTTACCCCACTGCCCCGGATGGCAACGGAATTGTTCACCGAATGGAAAACATGTTATTTACCAATGAAATTCTCACAAACCTGTAACATTGGGATGGTACATGTATGTTTTTGGTATACTTGAATATTTCTCTTAATCTATACTTATCATATTTGCAAGCTTATTTAATTCCACGTGATCAATATGCAACACTCAGATATTCGCGGTTAAAATACCTCAAAAATTAAAATATGTTCTTTGACTCTACTACTTAAGTCGAGGTAAGCGACGCGTGTCACTACGACCACCTCATGGAGAGAAATAATGAACATTAAGAGCCTTCTACTCGGCTCCGCTGCAGCCTTGGTTGCAGTATCCAGTGCACATGCTGCTGATGCCGTTGTTGTCGCTGAACCAGAGCCTGTCGAATATGTTCGCGTTTGCGACACATACGGCAAAGGATTCTTCTATATCCCCGGAACTGAGACCTGCCTGAAAATCAGCGGCTATCTGCGTTACGATGCCCGCGCCGGTGACGACGTCTACAATGGCGGCGAACTCGAAACGTGGCAGAAGCGGACGCGTGCCACCCTCCGCTTCGATGCTCGTTCGGAAACCGAACTCGGCACATTGCGTTCCTACATCGAAACCCGTTTCGAGTTCACCAATGCCGTACAAAGCGAAACGCTGGCTCACGGCTACATTGAACTCGGCGGCTTCCGTGTCGGTGTATCTGACTCGCGCTTCGACACATGGACCGGTTCGGCAGGCAATGTGATCACTGATGACGTCATTGACTACACCGGCGGCCGTACCAATCAGATCAGCTACACGTTTGCTGGCGGCAACGGTTTCTCGGCCATGATCGGTGCAGAACAGGGCGACAGCTCGCACCTAATCGACGATTATATGCCGCACGTCGTTGCCGGTGTGAAGTTCGAGCAGGGTTGGGGTGCAGTCTCGGCAGTGGGTGGCTATGACGCTGTCAGTGAAGAATTTGCTGGCAAGGTTCGTTTGGATGTGAAGTTCACCGACACCGTAACCGCTTTCGTCATGGGCGGCTATCAGTCCGATGCGGACGTGTCCAATTACTACGGCGCCTGGAATGGCGATTACGCGATCTGGGGTGGTCTTTCCGCCAAGGTTGCTGAAAATGCAACTATCAATGGTCAGCTCGCCTACGAAGAAGAAGGAACTTTCGCTGCTGCCCTGAACGTTGCCTATGAAATTGTGCCTGGTTTCGTCATCACGCCGGAACTCAACTACACTTCGTTCGATGAAGCCCGTAGCGACTTCGACGACGCATTTGGCGGTATCGTCCGTTTCCAGCGGAACTTCTGATCGGCATAGCTGAACCGGGGCGAACGTCCCGGTTCCTCATCTGAACATTCCACAGATTTGATGCTGTAGAAGGACTACAGCATCAATATGTGATGATGGGATCTCCAGTCGCCTCATTCTCACAGAACGGTGGGCTGTAAAGCTCACCGTTTTGACTAGGTGATACGCGGAATTCTCAGTTCTGCTCTCAAACCGCCCTTAACATCATTGTCAAGCTTGATGTCCCCGCCGCAACGTCGCGCAATGTTACGCGCGATCGTCAATCCGAGACCGAATCCGCCCGTTTGCCGGTTACGCGAGTTCTCGACTCTGCCGGAACGGCTGAAATACCTCATTAAGCTTGGCTTGTGGAATGCCTGGCCCCTCATCCCTGATGATCATCAAGATATCATCGCCGCTTTGGCTAAGGCTGACATGCGCTTTGCCGCCATAGGTCACTGCATTATCAAGCAGATTGGTAACGCAGCGCCGCAAAGCAATCGGACGACCAAAGCAAATCAAACCACGTGATACCTGGCTGGGTTTATCAAATGCAACTTGCGGATAATTGTCGGCAATGGAATCGACCAGGGACCAGAAATCGAGTTTTTCCTGTTCCTCGTCAATAATCTCATAGGTAGCGAAATCGATAACCGATCTGGAAATGGCTTCGATATCGTTCAAGTCCTGCATGAGCGACTGACGCAGTTGCGATTTGCGCAAGAGTTCGAGCCGCAGGCGAATGCGTGTCAACGGCGTTCGCAGATCATGCGCCAGCGCCGCAGCGAGTTGTTCACGATCCGCTACGTATTCCCGCAACTGCGTTTGCATCGCGTTGACCGCCCTCGCCGCCGACTTGTACTCGCTGCTGCCAAATTCTGGTAAAGGGGGAGATTTGACATCGTCCCCAATGCGTTTGACCGCCTGCTCCAGTGCCCGATAGGGTGCTGTTAGCCGGCGTGTCGCCCAGATCGACATGGCGATGACAATTGCAGCTACGGAGCCGAAAAGCGGTAAGGTCTGTGCCGTGAAAATCGGGTTCACCGGCGCAAGTGGTGTCACCAGGTTCAGCCATTGACCGTCATTGAATTTGATCGACGCGGCAAGTCCGTCACTTTGGCTGAAGTCCTCGGCCAAATCAGACAACTGCCGTTCGATGATGCCTGCATCAGGGTCGGGCGCGCCCGCTCTGTTGGCAATGGCGTTTTCGGCTGATACCCGGCGAACGCGCGCATCGGTAACGCCGAATTCTGACATGCGGGCAACGAGCACATCTTCAAGTTCCGCGAGACTGTCGTCGGCCGCAATGACAGATGTAACTGCTGGCTGATCAGATACGGAAATCGGGCTGGCGGTATTCGACAAGGCACTGGCGAGCCGCTTCCGTTCTGGCTCAGGCGCAGCATAAAGTGCCTTGGCAAGAGTATAGGCACGTTCGTTCAACCGAAAAAGTTCGAGCATGTTGTTGTTTTCGGCCCGGTCACGCGAAACGATGGAGAGGGTAGCGATTTGCATGGTCAAGAGACCAGCAATCAGGATAAGCAAAATCCAGCTCGGGAGAGATTGGGGCAGAAACCGCTTCATTCGGTGCTGACTTCCGGGACAAACTGGTAGCCTCTACCGCGAATGGTGAGAATAAGCTTCGGCGAACGGGAATTATCCTCCATCTTGCGACGAAGGCGGCTTATCAGAATATCGACACTGCGGTCGTATCCATAAGCTGCATTGCTGCCAGCCAGCTCCAGCAATTGATCACGGCTCAGCATGCGTTGCGAGCTCTTAACCAGAGTTTCCAGGAGATTGAATTCAGCCGTCGTCAACTCGACGCGGACAGCGTCGGGCGAAACCAACCTCCGCCGCGCACAATCCAGGGTCCACCCTGCAAACTTGTAGATTTGAGGCTCTAGCCGCCTCTCTGGCCCGGAAATATCGATGCGGCGTAGAACTGCCCTCACCCGCGCCAGCAATTCCCTCGGATCAAATGGCTTGGAAACATAATCGTCGGCGCCCATCTCGAGCCCGACCACCCGGTCGGTTGTCTCCGTGATTGCTGTCAACATGATGATCGGGATGCGGGAATGCATCCGGATATCCCGGCAAATTTCCATGCCGCTTTTGCCCGGCAGCATGACGTCCAGGATCAGAAGGTCAATGGGTGTGCGGGATAGAACGTCCTGCATTTCCTCACTGTCCCGGGCCACGGAGACACGCATTCCCCGCTTCTTAAGAAACTCGTGCAAGAGGTCCCGGATGGCCTCGTCGTCGTCAACAATGAGAATATGGGCTTCGGATTTCATGCTCATTTGCCTGGCGGAGATACTTGACGCTTGGTCGCCTGTTCAATTCAACTCTTTGTTTTTACGCATGTTCCCATTGGGAAAGCCACGCAAATTTTCGGGATCCCCTGCCAGGAACACTCCAGAAACAAAACACCACCTGCCAGAAAAACAGAAGCAACAGTTGTGCCCGATAAAGGTGGCGTCGACGCGAGTTGACTGGTTGAAACAGGGTATCCTTCGTGGCTCAAAATGGCATTCCAACGAAACATGTCCAGCATTTCGACTATCGTCCTGGCCGCTGCGGTGATGTTTGCCGCATCGATAGACCAGTCAACAGCCGATGACACACCAACGCGCACGGAACTGTGCGGCAAACTTCAGTTACAGACCCAACACGCGATCACCGAACACGCCGAGGCAAAACGGGCGGCCAAGGCGAAAGCACTTCAAAGGCAGGCAACACAGTTCTGCGCCAGCAACAAGCAGGCGCAGGGCATAAGAGCGTACGCCCAGGCATTGAAGCTGCTTGGTGTGCAGCCGATCACGGATTGATCGACTGCGTCCCATGCCCACAGCAAAAGGAAACTGACCCATGAAAAAGTCCCTCTACACAGCTCTCGGCCTCGCCGTTGCCTTCGCTGTATCGGCACCGGTTCTTAGTACGGTAGCAAGTGCTGCTCCTGCCGCAACGACAGCGGCTCCGACGACAACTGTCAAGAAGGTTGCGCCGACGCATCACGTGAAGAAGATCCACAAGACGGCTGCAGGAAAGAAGCCCGCTGCTGAGTAAGATTTAACCTGACCGTATCTCTTACGTTCCAACTATACCGGTCCTGGGAAACCTCGGCCGGTATAGTATTTTGGTGCGGTGCTTGCAGCTCCATTTCCTCCACGACAAGTTTCGTTACCCAAACCGTGCTTCCCGTCGTAAAATTGCACAGGTGATTCTCCTGCCAAGCATGGATTGAGGAATCCAGGGCCGGCGAAACATCGTTGCGAAACCGGTTTATGGAGGATCGACTATGGGCGTTGAAAGTCTTCTTGTTTTCCTGTTGGTGGGTTTGGTTGCGGGTTGGCTCGCGAGTCAGCTTGTTCGCGGTGGCGGGTTTGGCCTTGTCGGCGATCTAATTGTCGGCGTCATCGGCGCCTTGATTGCCGGATACCTCTTCCCAAGACTTGGTATCTCACTGGGCAGCGGCATTCTGGGCGCTATCATCGCTGCGACGATTGGAGCAATCATCCTCCTCTTTATCCTTCGCGCCGTGAAACGCGCCTGACTTCTTCCATCAGCATGACAAAGCCTCCGAACCGGTCCGGTTCGGAGGCTTTTCTTTGTTTCACAGCGTCCCGGATCAGGTGCGTCCGAACTCCGGTTCAGCACCCGCGTCAGGAACTGGTCTTTGCCCGGTTTCGGCCAACACATCCTTTTTGGAGATGAAGGTATAGAACATAGGCACAACGAAGAGTGTGAAGATCGTTCCGACGAGGATGCCGGAGAAAATCACCAGGCCGATTGAATAACGAGCGGCCGCACCGGCGCCTGTCGCCGTGATCAACGGGATAACGCCGAGCGCCATGGCGGCCGTTGTCATCAGGATCGGCCGCAACCGGGTCTTCGCCGCAAGGATGATCGCGTCATGCCGCGAGATACCGTGCAACTCACGCTGCTGGTTGGCAAACTCCACCATCAGGATGCCGTGCTTGGTAATTAGTCCGACAAGCGTGATCAGACCCACCTGCGTGTAGATATTGAGCGTACCAAGCCCAAGATTGAGGGGCACGATCGCACCGAAGATCGACAGCGGAACCGACATCATGATGATGAATGGATCGCGGAAACTTTCGAACTGCGCCGCCAGCACCAGATAGATCACGACCACGGCCAGCAGGAAGGCGATGAGGATCGTGCTTCCCTGCTCGATTTCCAAGGCGTGACTGACCCGAGTAGTCCATGAAAAAGCCATCCGGCATCAATGGCTGCGCGGTGTCGATAATCGTCTGGAGCCCCTGACCGGTCGTAACACCTGGCAACGGCAACGCCGAGATGGTCGCAGAATTCAGCTGATTGAACTGCTCGATGGCGGCGGGCGATGCATTCTCGGTGATCTTGATGACCGCTGACAATGGCACCATCTCGCCGGATGCACTCTTGACGAAATACTGGCCCAGTTTTTCCGGATTTGCCCGGTAGTCCTGCGGCACCTGAGGAATGATGTCGTAACTGTTGGAATCCCGATCGAATTTCGAGATCTTGCCACCACCAACCAGTAGTCCAAGTGTCTGGCCGATATCGCTCACAGGTACGCCGAGTGCCGAGGCACGGTCGCGATCGATCGTGATCGTCACCTGAGGCGCGTTGAACGACAATGAATTCTGCACGACGATGAACTGGCCGGAAGCCTGGGCCTTGTTCTTGATCTCCTCGGCTACTTCGAACACCTTGTCGGCGGGACCCGTCGACTGGATGACAACCGAAATCGGCAGACCACCACCGGTACCCGGCAAGTCAGGCGGCGCAAAAATGAAGGCTTCGGCGCCTGCGATCGGGCTGATCATGCCTTGCAATTCTTCCTTGAGCTGTGCCTGCGACTTCGTGCGCTCTGACCAGTCCTTGAACACCCAAATGGCGAACGCCGAGTTGGTCGTGCCGAATCCAAGGATGTTGAAGCGTGTTTTCAACTCCGGCAAATCCTTGGTCAGGGCATCGATCTGGTCCGCGTAAAGTTTGGTATACTGCGATGTAGCATACTGCGGGCCATTGACGATGGCGAACAGCGCACCGGAATCTTCTTCGGGCGCGAGTTCCGACGACGTCTTGGTAAACAGGAACCCGGTCAGCGCGACGAGCGCGACGACGATGAACAAGGTCACGAAGCGGAAGTTCAATGAGCCGGCTACCCGCCGCTCATAGGCCCCTTCGAGCCAGCCGAAGCTTTTGTCCACGATCCGCTGGAAGCGGCTGTGACCACCTGCACGTAGCAAGAGCGCGCACATCATCGGCGAGACGGTCAGGGCCGCCACACCGGAAATGATGACAGCGCCCGCGAGCGTGAACGCAAATTCACGGAACAGCGAACCGGTCAGACCGCCGGTAAATCCTAGCGGCGCAAACACAGCTGCCAGCGTG
This sequence comes from uncultured Alphaproteobacteria bacterium, assembly GCA_963777425.1. Taxonomy (GTDB): domain Bacteria; phylum Pseudomonadota; class Alphaproteobacteria; order Rhizobiales; family Rhizobiaceae; genus Phyllobacterium. The sequence continues at coordinate 319,763 of CAVZQS010000006.1, forward strand.
ATGGTCATCGCCACGATCGGGCCTGTAATCTCCCTCATGCCCTTCAAGGCTGCATCGACCGGTCGCAGCCCCTCCTCGATATGGCGATGAATATTCTCGAGAACCACGATCGCGTCGTCGACGACGAGACCGATGGCCAGAACCATCGCCAGCAGCGAGAGCAGGTTGATCGAGTAGCCGAGAAGGAACAGGAAGAAGCACACGCCGACCAACGAAATCGGAATGGTGACGACGGGAATGATCACCGAGCGGAAGGAACCCAGGAAGAGCAGGATCACCAGAACCACAATAAGGATGGCCTCGCCGATGGTTTTGAACACTTCCTCGATCGACGAACTGATCTGCTCGGTCGCATCATAGACCATGTACAGTTTCATGTCCTCAGGCAGGGTCGCCTGAATCAATGGCAATTCCTTGCGGACAGCTGCTGTCATATCGATCGGATTGGCGGCAGGTGTCGGGAAAATCCCGAGGAACGTTCCGCCGGCGCCATTGAAAGTAACAATCGTATCCTTGCTGACGGCACCCAATTCAACCCGTGCGACATCACGCAGGCGGATGATATTGTCGCCATCGGACTTGATCGGCATTGCGCCGAAGGCTTCGGGCGTCTGTAATGTTGTCTTCAGCGTGATCGGCGAGGCCGTGTAAAGATTCTCAACCTTGCCCGGCGCAGACAGGAAGTTCGACTGATTGATCGCCGTCAAGACTTCCGAGGCAGTGGTCTTGCGGGCGGCCAGCTTGATGGGATCGATCCAAACGCGCATCGAGAACACCTGTCCACCCAGAATCTGGGCGTCCGCAACGCCCTGAATCGTCGACATGCGCGGCTGGATGACACGTTCCAGATATTCGGTGATCTGCTCGCTCGTCATGTGCGGGTTCTGCACGGCGAGGTACATCGTCGCGAAGTCCTGACCGGTACCCTTCGTGATGACCGGATCATCCGCTTCTTCCGGCAGGTCGCCGCGGACCTGATTGACCTTGGAGATCACTTCAGTCAAGGCGGCATCCGGATTGGCGCCGAGCTTCATCTGCACCGTTACGGTGCTGGACGACGGCGCGGAAGACGACGTTACATAGTCGATGTTTTCCGTGGTCGTCACGGCCTTGGCGATTGGCGCAGAAATGAAGCCCTGCATCAGATCGGCGCTGGCGCCCGCATAATTAGTCTTGATGGTGATAACCGTCTCTTCGACCTTGGGATATTGGCGCACAGCAAGGTTCACCAACCCCTGGGCGCCCAGGAGAATGATCATCAAGGCAACTACGGTCGACAGGACCGGTCGGCGAATGAAAATGTCTGAAAAGTTCATTTCTTTGCCAGTCCTGCGTCTGTTTTTGCTGCTGGATTTACGTCATTGGTGACTTTGACTGCCGCGCCGGGGCTCAGGCGATTCTGACCGGCGGTAACCACGATGTCGCCCTTCTTGATACCCTTGGTTATCTCGACCAAGAGGCCCGAACGGCGTCCTGGTGTGACGAAAACCTGTGCCGCAACAAGCTTCTGCTCTGCAGCCGGATCGGCTGGCTTTGCCTCATCTGCAGGGTTTGCTGCATTGGCCGCAGCATTTGCAGTTCCGGCAGATGATTCACCTGTTGGCTTCGGCGCATCCGCCTTGTTTTCCGCAGGACGGACCACATAGATGTAGTCGCCATAAAGGCTCGAAACGAGCGCGGTTTGCGGCAGCGTATAAACATCATCTTCCCTCGGAAGCGTAACGCGAACCTGGGCGAACTGACCGGGCCGCAGCTTTCCGTCCGGATTGTCCACCTTCGCACGAACGGAGATCAAACGGGTCGACGGATCGATGCGGGGCTCAATGGCAATGATTTCACCCTTGAAGCTCAAATCACTGTCGGTCAGGCCCAGCTTGATCGGCTGACCAATCTTGACTTCACTCAACGTCTGTTCGGGTATTGTGAAATCCACGCGCATCGTGTCAAGATCCTGCAGCGTAACCACGACGGTGCCCGGCGACAGGTACTGACCGAGCTCGATGCGTGGAATACCGACAGTGCCCTTGAACGGCGCCTTCAGCAGTTTCTGGTCCATGACCGCCTGCAATTTGGCGATTTCGGCCTTCTTGGCCAGAGACGCTGCTTCGGCCTCGTCGACATTGGAGACGGCGCCAACGCCACGGGTGCTCAGCGTGCGTGCGCGGGTCAGTGTCTGGTCCATCAGCACATCCTGTGCCCTGGCAGCAACAATATCGGCCTTCTCGATTGCATCATCGAGTTGCAACAACGCAGCACCCTGTTCAACTTCCTGATTGGCCGCAAATGGAATCTCTTTGACGATACCCGCAACCTCGACGGCCAATTCTACGCCCTGAATGGCGCTGACCGTACCAATTGCCTCGATTTCCGGTGTCCAGGCGCTAGGCTCGACCGTATAGGTCGACACTGGCGCAGCCGGTTGCTGCATGGTCGCAAAGAAATCCTGGATTGCCTTATCCCGGAAAAGGTTGAATCCAACCAATCCAACGCCGATGAGAATGACAAACAAGAGAGCGATAACGGGGACGAGATAGCGCTTTATCATCGGGAAAACAGCTCCGGAACAAAACAATGGCCAGCAAACGTATGCCAGCCCCTGTCTACGAGAAAAAGATTACGTGGACTTGATTGCCACGCGCAAACTACTGTACCGTCTGGACGGTAATGTCAATATGGGTTGGCATCTCTCTTAAATCGAAAGTGCTAGAATGGCAGGGGACGTACTCTCTACAAAGGACAAGATACTGCAGGCTGCGGCTGAAATTGCCAAAGAAGTCGGGCCTGTACACCTTTCGCTCGACGCAGTGGCGCGGCGAGCGGGTCTTTCGAAGGGAGGATTGCTTTATTCGTTTCCGACCAAGGCCAAACTGCTCGAGGCTCTTGTAGAGCAGCATGTCGGCGAATTCGACGAATCACTTCGCGAGGAAGAAGCCAAACGAAACCATGGTCCGGACAGCGTGGTGCAGGCGTGTATCGAAGTCTATCGTGCGGAGTTCGTTTGCAACGAGCCGGAACCATCCGGCATTCTCGCTGCGATCGCCAACGACCCCGGTTTCATCGAACCAATCCGTCGTTACAACAGGCAATTGTGGCAGCGCATGAAGGATAATTCCGAGGATCCAACCCTTGCGCTCATTGCCTACCTGACGATCGAAGGTCTCCGCAGTCTGAAACTCTTTGAAATGGACGTACCAAGCAGGGACGAGCAGATTGAAGCAATTGACCGGCTGAGAAACCTGTTCGAGCGGGTTGACTCGAATAGGGCCTCCCAACCGATCGATGCTTGATTACGCGAATACGGGGATATCCCCTCGCGTCCAGGCAGCCTGCGTTTCATCCATGAAGGCGGTGTATCGCTGGCCCTCAATGGCGTCGCGAATGCCTTGCATCAATTGCTGGTAGTAAGAAAGATTGTTCCACGTCAGCAGCATCCCGCCCAGAGCCTCACCTGACTTGACCAGATGATGCAGGTAGGCACGGCTATAATCCCGCGCCGCGGGACACGGGGACTCCTCGTCCAACGGACGCGGGTCATCGGCATGGCGGGCGTTGCGCAGGTTGATCTTGCCACGGCGGGTGAAAGCCAGACCGTGTCGCCCTGCCCGCGTCGGCATCACGCAATCGAACATGTCGATGCCGCGCGCCACCGATTTTAGAATGTCATCCGGGGTACCGACACCCATCAAATAGCGTGGTTTTTCTTGCGGCAGTTCCGGACAGGTGATGTCCAGCATTTCCAGCATGACATGCTGCGGTTCGCCGACTGCCAGCCCGCCAACGGCGTAACCTTTCAGATCCAAGGCTTTCAAAGCCTGCGCAGAGCGGATGCGCAGATCGGCAACGTCGCCGCCCTGCACGATACCGAACATTGCCTTGCCAGGTTGATTGCCGAAGGCCGCCTTGCAGCGTTCGGCCCAGCGCAGCGACAGTTCCATCGCCCGTTGAATGTCCTGCGGCGTTGATGGCAGAGCTACGCATTCATCCAGCTGCATCTGGATATCGGAATCCAGCAGCCCCTGAATTTCAATCGAACGCTCCGGGCTCATCTCATAGGCGCTGCCGTCGATATGCGAGCGGAACGTTACGCCCTTTTCCGTCAGCTTTCGCAGCTGTGCCAACGACATGACCTGAAAGCCGCCGGAATCCGTCAGGATTGGCCCTGGCCAACGGGCAAACTCGTGCAAGCCGCCCAGTTTTGCTACGCGTTCGGCGCTCGGCCTCAGCATCAGGTGATAGGTGTTGCCAAGGATGATGTCGGCGCCGAGCTCGCGCACCTGGTCCATATACATCGCCTTGACCGTACCGCCGGTACCGACCGGCATGAAGGCCGGCGTCCGCACCGTACCGCGCGGCATGGTGATTTCGCCGCGACGCGCCTTGCCATCATTGGCAATCAGTTTGAATTCAAAATTTGTGCTTGTCATGATGCGGAACGCCATAACAGGCTTGCATCTCCATAGGAATAGAAGCGGTAGTGGTTTTTGATCGCATAGGCGTAAGCAGCATGCATGCGTTCAAACCCGCTGAAGGCAGATACCAGCATGAACAACGTTGAACGCGGCAGGTGAAAATTGGTCATCAGCATGTCTACGGCGCGGAATTTGTAACCCGGTGTGATGAAAATATCGGTCGGCCCGGACCAGGGCCTGATCACACCGTTTTCATCCGTAGCACTCTCCAGCAAGCGTAGTGAGGTCGTGCCAACACTGACAATGCGTCCGCCCCGCGCCCTTACCGCATTGAGGGCTTCAGCCGTATTCTGGTCCACCGTACCGATCTCCGCATGCATCTTGTGATCGGCAGTATCCTCGGCCTTGACCGGCAGAAACGTGCCAGCCCCCACATGCAAGGTGACGAAGTATTCTTCGATACCGCGCCTTTTCAGATCATCCAGCAGTTCAGGCGTAAAATGCAGTCCCGCCGTTGGAGCAGCAACGGCACCTTCTTCCCTCGCATAAACGGTCTGATAATCCTCCCGGTCGCGCACATCATCAGCACGTTTTGAAGCGATATAGGGCGGCAAAGGAATATGTCCGACCGCGGCAATGGCCTGATCGAGATCGGCACCGCTGAAATCAAACACCAGTAGCGCCTCGCCCGCTTCGCCTTTTTCTGCGACCGTCGCCTGCAGCGATCCGAGCAGGCAGGCATTGTTGCCATGACCAAAGCAGATGCGCTCGCCCTGCTTGATGCGTTTTGCCGGGCGCAGAAAGGCTTTCCAGCGATCGGGGCCCGCACGCATGTGCAGCGTCGCGCTGATCTGCGCTTTCACGCCTTCGCGTTCGCGAAATCCTTCAAGCTGTGCCGGTATCACCTTGGTATCATTGAATACCAGCGCATCCCCTGGCTGAAGAAATTCAGCAAGGTTTCGGACGGTACTGTCTTCAAATCCGGCCGCATCCGCCTTCACAAGCAAAAGCCGCGCTGAATCGCGCGGCTCTGCAGGTCTCAATGCGATGTTCTCTTCCGGCAGATCGAAATCGAAAAGATCAACACGCATAATGCAATCAATACGTACTTATTCGACGTCTGCTGCAACACGCATGGAAACGATCGAATCCGGATCCTGCACCGGCTCGCCGCGCTTGATCTTGTCGACGTTGCTCATTCCTTCGATAACCTGGCCCCAGACCGTGTACTGACGGTTGAGGAAACCGGCATCATCAAAGCAGATGAAAAACTGCGAGTTGGCGGAATTCGGATTCTGCGAACGCGCCATCGAGCAGGCGCCGCGACCATGGTTGGCGTTGGAGAATTCGGCCTTGAGGTCCGGCTTGTCCGAACCACCCATGCCGGCACGAGCCGGGTTGAACGAGGTGCCGCCCTGCTTGCCGAACTTGACATCGCCCGTCTGAGCCATGAATCCATCGATCACACGATGGAACACCACGCCATCATAAGCGCCTTCGCGTGCGAGTTCCTTGATCCGGTTGACATGTTCGGGTGCGAGGTCCGGATAAAGTTCGATGACGACATCGCCCTTTGTGGTCTCGAGAAGGATCGTGTTTTCCGGGTCTTTGTAAGCCATTTTCGGCAATCTCCTTGTGTCTTTATATTGCCGCAATTCCTGACGGAAAACCGCTTCGCACTTTTCCTGGAATTGCTCGATGATTATTTTCCGACAGTTACCTTGATCATCTTGTCCGGATTCTCGACAGAACCATTGTCCGCCTCAGAACCCTTCTTGATCTTGTCGACGACATCCATGCCGCTCGTGACCTTGCCAACGACCGTGTACTCGCCGTTCAGCGAAGGGTACTCGGTGAACATGATGAAGAACTGAGAATTGGCAGAGTTGGGGTTCTGTGCGCGAGCCATGCCGACGACGCCGCGTACGAAAGGCTCCTTCGAGAACTCGGCAGGCAGGTCGGGACGGGTTGAACCACCGGTGCCCGCAGCCTGCGGATTAAAGCCCTTTTCTGTATTGCCATACTGCACGTCACCGGTCTGTGCCATGAAACCCGGTATGACCCGGTGGAACACGACATTATCATAGGCGCCTTCCTTGGCCAGCGCCTTGATCTGCTCAACATGTTTTGGTGCAAGATCAGGAAGCAGCTCGATTTTGACATCGCCATTCTTGAGCTTGATCGTCATGGTGTTGGCGTCATCGGCCCAACCTTGGCTCAGCGTGGCAAATGACAGAGAAGAAACGGCAGCAACAACCAGCGCTGTGCGGAAAAAGGACATGAAAGTCTCCACGAAAATCAGGATTTGAATTTTGTCTCAAGCGCGTCGGCGACAAGAGCAGGAACAAAATGCCGGACGTCGCCGCCCATGGCAGCAATCTGGCGAACCAATGTGGCAGTAATGGTGCGAACCGAGGGATCAGCAGGCAGAAACACGGTTTGCAGTTCCGGCGCCATCTTGCCGTTCATGCCCGCCATCTGCATCTCGTAGTCGAGGTCTGTGCCATCCCGAAGCCCGCGCACCATCAGGGATGCACCGTATTTGCGCGCCGCATCAATCAGCAGTCCGTCAAAGGCAATCACCTCGAGCCGGGTGCTGTCCTTGCCGAAGACCTCGGCTGCGACGCGATTGATCAGATCGACCCGCTCTTCGAATGAAAACAGCGGTGCTTTGCCGGGATGGATGCCAATTGCGACGAATACCCTGTCCGCAAGCCGTAGCGAGCCCTGCAAGACATCCATATGGCCATTGGTGATCGGATCGAATGATCCGGCATAGATCGCTATTGTCATTCGGGTTACCTAGCCGTTTTGCCCGCCGCTTTCAATGCCGTATTCGTTCAGATGAACGGTAGATGAACAAGCCGATCAGCAAGCATTCACTCACGATCAACTACACGTGAGAACAATCGAATGAAACCATTTCGAAGTTAGCACGTTGCTAACCATGAATGAGTGCTAGATCGAAGGGACCCATTTATGTTTATTCTTCTGAGCATTGCCATGATGGTTGCGATGATCGTTTCCGCGATTGTCATGATTGTAGAAGAAAACAAAAAGCGGGAAGCTCCGTTAAGAACCTCCCGCTTTGGTGTGTATCATCATCGCCGCGATCTCTGATCGCTCGATCTGGCGCTTTTAGATCTCCCCGGTACCGTCCGTCGTGTTTGGGGAGGCAACGTCGCCTTCCGCTGACGTTTCCGCCTCGACATCATCGCTCTCGGTTTCCGAAATCCGTTCGACCGACACAACCTTCTCCCCATCTGCCGTATTGAAGATCGTGACACCTTTGGTGGAGCGCCCCGCGATGCGGATGCCGTTCACCGGCACGCGGATCAGCTGGCCACCATCGGATACGAGGAGAATCTGGTCGGAATCTTCGACCGGGAACAGTGAGACAAGCTTGCCGATTTCGTCGGTCTTTGTCGTATCGGTTGCGCGAATGCCCTTGCCGCCACGTCCCGAGACCCGGAACTCATAGGACGAAGAACGCTTGCCATAACCATATTCGCTGACCGTAAGCACTGTCTGTTCGCGATCGCGCAGCTCGCCATAACGTTCCGGCGAAAGGTCAGTGACATCGGTGGCTTCCTCGCCAACCAGCGCGATTTCCTCCACATCATCCGCACCCTGCGCCCGCCGTTCGGCGGCTGCCTGCTTAAGGTAAGCTGAACGTTCCGCCGGGCTGGCATCCACATGACCAAGAATGGACATGGAGATGATCTTATCGCCAGGCGCGAGGGTAATGCCACGAACGCCGATCGAATTGCGGCCGGCGAAGACGCGTACGTCCGTCACCGGGAAGCGGATGCACTGGCCGCCGGCAGCGGTTAGCAGGACATCGTCGAACTCATCACACGTATCGACGCTGAGAATTTCATCGCCCTCTTCCTCCAGCTTCATCGCAATCTTGCCATTGCGATTGACCTGAATGAAGTCCGACAGCTTGTTGCGGCGGACAGTGCCACGCGTCGTGGCAAACATCACATCCAAATTGGCCCAGCTTGCCTCGTCCTCCGGCAGCGGCATGATCGTGGTAATGCGTTCGCCCTGTTCGAGCGGCAGCATGTTGATGAGGGCCTTGCCACGTGATTGCGGAGTACCGATCGGCAGACGCCAGACTTTTTCCTTGTAGACAATGCCGCGCGACGAGAAGAACAGCACCGGCGTATGCGTATTGGCTACGAACAACCGTGTGACCGAGTCCTCGTCCTTCATCGTCACGCCGGAACGGCCCTTGCCGCCGCGGCGCTGGGAACGATAAGTCGCCAGCGGTACGCGTTTGATGTAGCCGGCGTGGCTGACCGTCACGACCATGTCTTCGCGGGCGATGAGATCTTCATCGTCCATATCCGCGCCGCCGTCGGTCAGCTCGGTACGCCGTGGCGTGCCGAATTCATCGCGGATGGCAACAAGTTCGTCCTTGACGATGCCCATGATCCGCAGGCGCGACGCCAGAATTTCGAGGTAGTCCGTGATCTCGACGCCGATCGAGTTGAGTTCCTCGGCGATTTTATCGCGTTCTAGCCCAGTCAGGCGCTGGAGGCGCAAATCGAGAATTGCCCGCGCCTGCTCTTCAGAAAGATTATAGGTATTGTCGTCATTGAGCGTATGTCGCGGATCGGCAATCAGCGTGATCAACGGTGCCACATCATTGGCCGGCCAACGACGCTCCATCAGTTCATCGCGAGCCGTGGCCGGATCAGGTGCCCTGCGGATCAATGCGATGACCTCATCAATGTTCGCAACCGCGATTGCCAGATCCCACCAATACATGCGCACGATCACGCGCCTTGCGCAGCAGGAATTTGGTGCGGCGGCTGACCACTTCCTCGCGGAAACTGACAAACGCCCGCAAAATATCGAGAAGATTGAGCAGACCCGGCTTGCCGCCATTCAACGCCACCATGTTGGCGCCGAAGGACGTCTGCAATGGCGTGAAACGATAAAGCTGGTTGACGATTACATCGGCAACCGCATCACGCTTCAGTTCGACGACGACCCGATAGCCGTCGCGGTCCGATTCATCGCGAATGTCCGATATACCTTCAATGCGCTTTTCACGCACGAGATCGGCCATCTTCTCGATCATCGTCGCCTTGTTGACCTGATAAGGCACCTCGGTGATGATGATGGCTTCGCGGTCGCCGCGCATGCTCTCGATGGCAACCTTGCCCCGCATCAGGATTGAGCCGCGGCCAGTGCTGTAGGCGGAATAGATACCAGAACGGCCAAGGACGATGCCGCCGGTTGGAAAATCAGGTCCGGGAATGATCTCCATCAGCTCCGGCAAATCGATCGCCGGGTTGTCGATCAGCGCGATACAGCCGTTGATGACTTCGGCAAGATTGTGCGGTGGTACGTTCGTGGCCATGCCGACAGCGATGCCGCCCGAACCATTGACGAGCAGATTTGGGAAGCGCGCAGGCAGAACCACCGGCTCCTGCTCGCGCCCGTCATAATTGTCCTGGAAATCGACAGTCTCCTTGTCGATGTCCTCGAGCAGTGATTCAGTCACCTTTTCCAGACGGCATTCGGTGTAACGCATCGCCGCTGGCGAGTCGCCGTCGATCGATCCGAAGTTACCCTGCCCGTCCACCAGCGGGTCACGCAGCGACCAATCCTGTGCCATACGGACAAGCGCGTCATAGATCGATGCGTCGCCGTGTGGATGGTATTTACCCATCACTTCACCGACGACACCTGCCGACTTGCGGTAGGACCTGTTCCACGACAGCCCCATTTCGTTCATAGCGTGCAGGATGCGTCTGTGCACGGGCTTCAGACCATCACGGACATCGGGCAGCGCACGACTGACGATCACGCTCATCGCATAATCGAGATAGGAGCGCTGCATTTCCTCGATGATGGAAATCGGCTCGATACCGGAATTTGGTCCGGATTTATCGTCTTCGGGGCCGGAAGGTGGGGTTAGGTCAGACACGAGGCACTCATCTTTCGTACAGAATCAATCTTTGATCTTATAGCGGCTTTCGAACTGAAAAGCCAATAAACGGGAACGTAATGCACAGCTGAAAACCCTTTAATATCAATTGGATAAAATAGATTTTCTCATGCAGTGAAAAACTTGGGTGCAGATTTCCATGTTTCTCGACGTTGGATAGCGAATCCGGTAGGTTGGCTCAGCTTTAATCAGTAAAGAAAAGCAAAATCGTGGCGTTCTATGACACCGTCCTCAATGCGTTCGTGACCCTTATGGTAACGATCGATCCACCGGGTCTCGCGCCACTCTTTCTGGCGCTGACGCGCGGCATGAATCGCAAGGAGCGCAGCCAGGTCGGCCTGCGCGCCAGTCTCATCGCCTTCATCGTCCTCACAATCTTCGCTGTAGCCGGTGCTCAAATCCTGGCACTCTTTGGCATAACGCTTGGCGCATTTCGTATCGCAGGTGGGCTGCTTCTGTTCTGGATCGCTTTCGAGATGATCTTCGAGCGGCGCAACGAACGCAAGGAAAAGAGCGCAGAGATAGCGATTACCAAGGATCACATCCGCAACATCGCCGCTTTTCCGCTCGCCATTCCGCTTATCGCAGGCCCGGGTGCAATCTCCGCTACCATTCTCCTTGCAGGCACGCTGTCTGACGCAACATCGCGTCTGGCGTTGATCGCAATCATTTTGATTTGTATCGCCGCGTCCTACGTCGTGTTCCTGCTTGCCGAGCGCGTCGACCGCTTTCTCGGCGAGACCGGCCGCTCAATCCTGACGCGGCTGCTCGGCGTCATACTTGCCGCTCTTGCAGTCCAGTTCGTGGCGGATGGCATCAAGACACTGGTTCTCAGCTGATAGCCGGCAAATTACAGTGAAGTGTCTGCCGTCGTGCTTTCGTCGGCCGTGCTGAAGAGCAGAGTAATCGGCCTTCCGGCAATGGCGCCGCCGAAATCATCGGTGATCGGCAAGGGCAGGTTTTGATACAATGCCTCGAGCACCGAAGCTACAAACGCTCGCTTCAGGGGCATATCCTGACCAAGTTTAGCGTAGCTTGCTCGCGGATTTCCGATCATGCTGCCATCACGGCGCAAGGCAAAACGCAGTGTGATTTCCAGGTTTTCGGTCCCGGGCGGCGGTTTCCAACAGGAATAGAGAGCCGGTCCCAGCTCGTACATCGTCGCAATCGGCTCGCGGCTGCCACAAGCCCGTTCTCCTGCCCCGGCGGATGCCGGATACATCAGGATAAGCGCAATTGTGAAAGCGCGAAATCTGCCCAAAATCACCCCCGTCAGGGATCGATCCCTCCACTGCTGATTCGCTACCCAATCGCTTGAATATGCAAGTTGCTCTTAAGGTGTATTGTCCCCGTCGGCCGCATCTTTCTGGGTAATCAACCTTGCACTGCGGGCGCCGGTTATCGAGATCCACAACCAGCTCAGCGCCACCGCCAAGCGGTTACGCAGCCCGATCAGGAAGTAAATGTGCGCAAGGCCCCAGAGCCACCAGGCCATATAGCCTTTGAGCTTGATCCAGCCAAAATCCGTTACTGCGGCCCGTTTGCCAATCGTCGCCAGATCGCCCGCGTGACGATACGTGAATGGTCTCGGCGTCTGATCCCCGGCAAGCCTCGCCTTGATCGTTCTGGCGACATGCACGCCCTGTTGCTTCGCCGCCGGTGCGATACCGGGCACCATGCCCTTGCCGCCATTGGCAACTGTCGCCGTATCGCCAATCACGAAGATTTCCGGGTGTCCGGGCGCCGTCAGATCCGCGTTGACCATGACCCGCCCGGCTCGATCGGCCGGTGCGTTCAGCCACTTGGCAGCGGGTGATGCCTGCACGCCCGCTGCCCAGATGATCGTCTTGGCCCGTAGCGATTGGCCGCCGAATTCGACGCCGTCCGCATGACATTCCGTGACGGGGTGGCCCAGGTGAACTGTAACGCCAAGCTTCTCAAGGGCTTGCTTTGCGTAGGCAGACATATCTTCACTGAAGGCCGACAACACCCGCGGCCCGCCCTCGATCAGGATGACACGTGCTGTTGCCGGATCGATCACCCGGAAATCACCCTTAAGCGTATCGCGGGCGAGATCGGCGATTGTTCCGGCGACCTCGACGCCTGTTGGGCCGCCGCCAATGATCACGAAGGTCAGATATTCGGCGCGGCGCGCTGGATCTGGTTCACGTTCGGCGGCTTCAAAGGCGGTGAGAATGCGCCGCCGGATCGTCGTCGCATCTTCCAGCGTCTTCAGCCCCGGCGCATAGGGCTCCCAGTCATCATGGCCGAAATATGCATGGCGCGCGCCTGTCGCCAGCACCAGCGTGTCATAGGGAATCGACTCGCCATCCTCTGTTAACACCGTGCGGGCTGCCGTATCGACGCTATCAACTGCGCCCAGCAACGTCTTGACGTTCTTGTATTTGCGCAGAAGATGGCGGATCGGCCAGGCAATTTCCGATGTCGCCAGCGTTGACGTCGCCACCTGGTATAGCAAGGGTTGGAAGAGATGGTGATTGCGCTGATCGATCAATGTGATCGCGATGTCCGCATGGCGAAGATTGCTGACGGTCTCGAGTCCGCCAAATCCCCCGCCAATGATGACCAAACGATGCTGCGGCGTTGCTGGCGTCTGCGTCGTCATGACATGGCTCCATTGCGCGAGGTGCGCCAACGTCTATCAGACCATATGTGCATCGACAATTGCACCCTCAACCCGCACCGGCACCCGTCAAACCCGCCCAACGCCCCGGCGTTATGCCGAACGCTTTCTTGAATTGGCGGTTGAGATGGCTCTGATCCGTAAAGCCAGTCGCGGCCGCAATTTCGGCCAGCGGTTCGCCCCCCTTGATCATCTCGCGTGCTCGCTGCAGGCGACGCATCAGCAGAAAGCGATGCGGACTTGTTGCATAGAGTGATCTGAAGTTTCGGGATAAACTATAACGATCAAGCCCACTTACATCCTCGAGCTCATCTGATCTCACAAGACGCAAGGCGTGTTCTTCAAGGTAGTCGCGCGCCAACTCAGTCTGCCGTACCGCCACAGTGCCCAATGGCTTGACGTTCTGCCGCGCATGCCGGGTCAGGCCTTGCGTCAGCTGGGATACGACGTCGTCAACGAGCAGTTCATCCAGTTCCTCGTCCAGATTGCCAAGAGCGGCCGACAGGGTGGCTGTCATGGATTGATCGGCAAAGACCGGATCGTTGACGAATGGCAGCGAACCAGCGCGATTTCCCAGCGCGCGCAGTGCAAGCGCCGGCTCCAGATAAAGCATACGATAGCGCAGGCCGTCATCGGTGCCTGCGCCGCCATCATGGACCTCATCCGGATGAAGCACGATGATATTGCCGGGGAGACTGTAACGCCGCTCACCGCGATACCAGAATGTCTGGACGCCGTGCAGCGTGATGCCAATGGCATAAGTATCATGCCGGTGGAGATCGTAACCATCGCCAGCGAAGCGCGCCTCAATTCTCTCCAGTCCAGGATTGGAGGGCGCAGCCATGATCGCATCCTGCGCGGGCAGCTCGCACAAACGTCCAAGACTGTGCGCGGACTCATCCTTTAGAACGTCCAGCATAAGCTCAACTCTTCATGACCTTCGGAGATTTATATCGATGTTCGATACCAAAATTGCAATCGTGTTGCGAGACGACCTCGCCTCCTGGCAGGCGCTGAATGTCACGGCTTTCCTGACCAGTGGCATTGTGGCCCAATCGCCCGAGGTTATCGGCGAGCCTTATCGCGATCGTGCTGGCAACGTCTACAATCCCCTTTCCATTCAACCGGTAATCGTGTTGGCCGCGGATCAGGCAACGATTTCAACAATCCATCGCCGTTCGCTTGAGCGGGACATCAGGACTTGTGTCTATGTCGAGGAGATGTTTGCCACGGGCCACGATGCGGCGAACCGCGCTGTCTTTGCGGAGTTCGCACCCGAAGACGCAAAGGTCGTCGGCATCGCCATGCGGGCGGAGAAAAAGCTGGTCGACAAAGTCACCAAAGGCGCAAAGATGCATCCATGAGTGCGGCTATCACGTACAGATGCTCAGCGCGTCAATGTCGGCGGACACGATATGCTGCAGGTTGCGGGTGATCTTTTCGGCCGGCCAGTCCCACCAGGCCAACGCCTCGAGCCTACGTACGACATCAGGTTCAAATCGGCTCTTTATCGGCTTGGCGGGATTGCCGCCTACGATCGTATAGGGCGGGACATCGGCGGTGACGACGGAACGCGATGAAACGATGGCGCCATTGCCAATCCTGACGCCCGGCATGATCAATGCCTCATAGCCGATCCATACGTCGTTGCCGATGATTGTGTCGCCCTTGTAGGGCAGTTCGCCGGGTTTCGGCATGACCTTTTCCCAGCCATTGCCGAAGATCTGAAAGGGATAGGTGGATATGCCGGAAAGCTTGTGGTTTGCACCATTCATGATGAAGCGCGCACCCTTGGCCAAGGCGCAGAACTTGCCAATGACGAGTTTGTCGCCGATGAACGGGAAGTGATAGAGGACGTTGCGTTCGAAATTCTCTGAATCTTCCGGATCGTCGTAATAGGTATAGTCCCCGACGATGATGTTCGGGTTGGTGATCGTATTCTTGATGAAGCACACCTGAGGAAACCCTTGCATGGGATGCTTGTTGTCGGGGCTGGGTCCGTTCATGGGCACTCCGGAATTGGTGTCGAGGATGGGTGGGTCATCCTCGCGCAGTACATGGCGAAATCTTGACGCCGCCCTGGCCGCTCATATGAACTGCCAGCCTCGCGCCAGCATGAAGACGAGCAGATAACGCATGGTCTTTGCGATTGTCACGAGGATCAGGAAGCTCGGCAAGGGTTCCCGCAGGACACCGGCAATCACCGTCAGTGGATCGCCGATGATCGGGGCCCAGCTCAACAGAAGCGTCCACCGGCCATAGCGATGATACCAGGAGGCGGCGCGATCGAGTTGCGCGTGGCTGGCGGGAAACCATTTGCGGTCGTGAAACCTGTCAATTGCCCGGCCGAGTAGCCAGTTGACCACGGAACCAAGCACGTTGCCGACACTGGCCACGGCGATCAGCGCTACCGGCGAATATGAATTGCTGAGAAGAAGTCCGGCAAGCGCCGCTTCCGATTGCATCGGAAGCACGGTCGCGGCAGCGAAGGCGATTGCGAAAAGCCCTGCATAAACGCCCAGTTCACTGATCATGACTGGGCGTTGATGGCGTTCATTTGCTGTTTATTGTATCCGGATCTCAGAACGGGATCTCGTCGTCGAGATCGCGTGAGAAGTTTCCGCCTGCACTGGACGAACTGCTTGAAGACGCGCTCGAGCGGCCGAAATCCGAACCGTAATCATTGTCAGAAACCTGCCCGCGACCGGAATTGTTGTCGAAGGACCGTCCGCCGCCTGCATTCTCGCCGCGTGAATCGAGCATCTGCAATTCGCCGCGGAACTTCTGCAGCACGACCTCTGTCGAATAGCGGTCGTTACCGGTTTGGTCCTGCCACTTGCGGGTCTGCAGCGCACCTTCAAGATAGACCTTCATGCCCTTCTTCAGGTACTGCTCGGCGACTTTGGCAAGGTTGTCATTGAAAATGACGACGCTGTGCCATTCGGTCTTCTCCTTGCGCTCGCCGCTGTTCTTGTCGCGCCAGCTTTCCGACGTCGCGATGCGAAGGTTGACGACCGGGTCGCCGGAACCCAACCGCCGGATTTCCGGGTCAGCGCCAAGATTTCCTACCAAAATAACCTTGTTGACACTGCCTGCCATGATCTGAACTCCATAAATTCCGCTTTTAAAATTTGCGCCATCATACAGAAGCCGCATTCAAGACGGGCAACTGATTACCGCTATCCACAATATACAGTCTCCTGTCACGCCCGCATCGACAGCAGCCGAAAACCTCCTGCCAGATTTGTCAGGAGACTTGTCGCGCTTCCAACGCAGCCGCGAACCCAAGGCACCTGGTTTTTTACTGCCAATGCTCGAACAAGACTGCTTTCATACCCTGTCAGTGCTATGTCAGGAGAGCATTCGCAATTTGTTCTTTTTTTGTTCTATCACTTGCTCTAACAATGTCAACATGGCTATGGTGATTCCAACAGGGTTTGACCTCGCAAATTGGAAGAGGCTTTCTAAATATAGGTAAGCCTCTCGCCGAGGGCCAGAACTCCTTCCAAATAGTGCGCCCTCTCAAAGGCAAATACACATGAGCGATCAGAAGTACATTTCCATTCGCGGCGCCCGCGAACACAATTTGAAGAACATTGATCTCGATCTGCCGCGCGACAAGTTGATTGTCATGACCGGCCTTTCGGGATCGGGCAAGTCGTCGCTTGCGTTCGATACCATCTATGCCGAGGGGCAGCGGCGTTATGTCGAGAGCCTGTCCGCCTATGCGCGGCAATTTCTCGAGATGATGCAGAAGCCGGACGTCGACCAGATCGACGGCCTGTCGCCGGCTATTTCCATTGAGCAGAAGACAACCAGCCGCAATCCCCGGTCGACTGTCGGCACTGTCACCGAAATCTACGACTATCTGCGCCTGCTC
The DNA here is from genome assembly GCA_963777425.1 of uncultured Alphaproteobacteria bacterium. GTDB lineage: Bacteria > Pseudomonadota > Alphaproteobacteria > Rhizobiales > Rhizobiaceae > Phyllobacterium. Next base: position 336,661 of record CAVZQS010000006.1, read on the forward strand.
TATGCGCGCGTCGGCATCCCGTATTCTCCTGCCACCGGTCTGCCGATCGAAAGCCAGACGGTCAGCCAGATGGTCGACCGCGTTCTGGCACTGGAGGAAGGCACGCGCCTTTTCATTCTCGCGCCGATTGTCCGCGGCCGTAAGGGCGAATACCGCAAGGAGCTCGCCGACCTGCAGAAGCGCGGCTTCCAGCGCGTCAAGGTTGACGGCATTTTCTATGAGATTGCCGATGTCCCGGCGCTAGACAAGAAGTACAAGCACGACATCGACGTCGTGGTCGACCGCATCGTCGTGCGTTCCGATATTGCCGCACGCCTGGCGGACAGTTTGGAAACTTCGCTGAAGCTCGCGGAGGGCATTGCCGTCGCGGAATTTGCCGACAAGCCGCTTCCGGCCGACGAAACGGCGAGCGAATCCGCCAACAAATCCAAGAATGATACGCATGAGCGCGTGATGTTCTCGGAGAAGTTCGCTTGCCCTGTTTCCGGATTCACCATTTCGGAGATCGAGCCGCGGCTGTTCTCCTTCAACAATCCGTTTGGCGCCTGCCCGACCTGCGATGGTCTCGGCACCCAGAAGGCCATCGATCCGACAATGATCGTGCCGGACGAGAGCCTGACTTTGAAGAATGGCGCCATCGCGCCCTGGTCGAAGTCCAGTTCGCCCTATTACCATCAGACGCTGGAAGCGCTCGGCGCCGCCTACGGATTCAAGGTCGGCGACCGTTGGCGTGATCTGAGCGAGGATGCCCAGCAAGCCGTTCTTTATGGAACGGGGAGCCGTGAGATACAATTCGCCTATGATGATGGCCTGCGTTCCTACCGCACGACGAAGCCGTTCGAGGGCGTCATCCCCAATCTTGAACGCCGCTGGAAGGAAACGGACTCCGCCTGGTCGCGCGAAGAGATTGAACGTTTCATGTCCGGCACGCCCTGCCCGGCCTGTAATGGTTACCGGTTGAAGCCGGAGGCGCTGGCGGTAAAGATCGGCGGCCTGCACATCGGTCAGATCACCGAAAAATCGATCCGTCATGCTGATGCCTGGTTCCGCGACATCGACAACACGTTCAACGAAAAGCAGAGTGAGATTGCCGCGCGCATTCTCAAGGAAATCCGCGAGCGCCTGCGCTTTCTCAATGATGTCGGCCTCGATTATCTGGCGCTGTCGCGCAATTCCGGTACGCTGTCCGGTGGCGAAAGCCAGCGTATCCGTCTTGCCTCACAGATCGGCTCGGGTCTGACCGGCGTGCTCTACGTGCTTGATGAGCCTTCCATCGGCCTGCATCAGCGCGACAATGAGCAGTTGCTCAAGACACTCCGTCATCTGCGCGATCTCGGCAATACCGTGATCGTCGTCGAACATGATGAGGATGCGATCCTCACTGCAGATTATGTCGTCGATATCGGCCCGGCCGCCGGTATTCACGGCGGCGAGATTATCGCTCAAGGTACGCCTGCCGATATCATGGCCAGCCCGAAGTCGCTCACAGGCAAATATTTGTCAGGACAGGTCGAAGTGGCCGTGCCGTCGGAGCGGCGCAAGACAACCAAGAAGCGCATCAAGATCGTTGGCGCACGCGGCAACAATCTGAAGAACGTCTCGGCCGAGATTCCGCTCGGCACATTTACCGCTGTCACCGGCGTTTCCGGCGGCGGCAAGTCGACGTTCCTCATCGAGACTCTGTTCAAGGCGGCATCGCGCCGTATCATGGGCTCGCGGGAACATCCGGCAGATCATGACCGCATCGAAGGGCTGGAGTTTCTCGACAAGGTCATCGATATCGACCAGTCGCCGATTGGACGCACGCCCCGCTCGAACCCCGCAACCTATACGGGAGCCTTCACGCCAATCCGCGATTGGTTTGCCGGACTTCCGGAGGCAAAGGCCCGCGGCTATCAACCCGGTCGCTTCTCCTTCAATGTGAAGGGTGGACGCTGTGAAGCGTGCCAGGGCGATGGTGTTATCAAGATCGAGATGCACTTCCTGCCGGATGTCTACGTCACCTGCGATGTCTGCCATGGCAAGCGCTACAATCGCGAGACGCTGGAAGTGCTGTTCAAGGGCAAGTCGATCGCCGATGTGCTCGACATGACCGTCGAGGAAGGTGCAGAGTTCTTCGCAGCCGTCCCGGCCGTGCGCGACAAGCTGCAAACGCTGGCCAAGGTCGGGCTCGGCTATATTCATGTCGGCCAGCAGGCCAATACCCTTTCGGGCGGCGAGGCGCAGCGCATCAAGCTTGCCAAGGAATTGTCACGCAAGGCCACGGGCCGCACCCTCTATATCCTCGACGAGCCAACCACGGGCCTGCATTTCCACGACGTGGCGAAGCTGCTCGAAGTGCTGCATGAGCTCGTTGATCAGGGCAATACAGTCGTGGTCATCGAGCACAATCTTGAAGTTATCAAGACGGCCGACTGGGTCATCGACCTTGGACCGCATGGGGGTGATGGCGGCGGCGAGATCGTGGCCGTCGGCAGGCCGGAAGACATTGTCGAGGTCGACCGTTCCTATACGGGCCATTTCCTCAAGGAACTGCTGCGCCGGCGTCCCGGACACAAGGCGCAGGCCGCCGCAGAATGACCTGAAAGCCCGCCCCTGTGCGGGCTTTTTCTATCTGGAGCAATTCCAGGAAAAGTGGGAACCGGTTTTGCGTCCGGAGTTGCGTTAAGACAAGTGGAGGGAGGAAATCCGAATGAGTGGCAAAGGAACCATACGGACCGGTATCGGCGGCTGGATTTTTGAACCTTGGCGCGGAACCTTCTACCCGAAAGGCTTGTCCAAGACCAAGGAGCTGGAATATGCCGGCCAGCATCTCCAGACGATCGAGATCAACAGTACCTATTATGGCACCCAGAAACCGGCGACTTTTGCCAAGTGGGCTTCCCAGGTTCCGAACGGCTTCATTTTTTCGGTCAAAGGCAACCGCTTCGTCACCAATCGCCGCGTTCTTGCCGAGGCCGGTGACTCGATCCAGTATTTCGTCAAGTCCGGAATTGTCGAACTTGGCGACCGGCTGGGGCCGGTGATCTGGCAGTTCGCCCCGACCAAGAAATTCGACGCCGATGACTTCAGCGCGTTTCTCGATCTCCTGCCGGAGAAGGAGGCTGGTCTTGCGTTGCGCCACGCCGTCGAGGTCCGTAATCCCTCCTTCGTCGATCCCGACTTTGTCGCGATGGCACGGAAGAAGGACGTGGCGGTGGTCTATGCCGAGCATTTCGAGTATCCGGAAATAGCCGATGTCACCGCCGATTTTGTCTATGCGCGCCTGCAAAAGGGCGATGACACGATCGACACCGCCTACCCGGCGGGAGCGCTCGACAAATGGGCAGAGCGCACCAAAGTTTGGGCACAGGGTGGCCTGCCGGAAGACCTGCCTCTGGCGGCGCCCGATCAGCACCCGGAAAAACGCGCGCGCGATGTTTTCGTCTATTTCATCCACGAAGGCAAAGTGCGCGCTCCGCAGGCAGCTCAGGCGCTGAAAGAGCGCGTCTCAGCGTAATGCGAGCATTGAGCCTTTCGCGATTGCCTACTAAATGTGCTGCTTGCCTATTCTTTGAGCACCAACCGTAGGCATTCGTACGCTTCTGCGATGAATTATGCGCCAGCATTTCAGGAAACTCCTTGTTGTCGGCAGGCAAAATCCAGTTCCAGGAATTATTTGTTCCAGATCGGCTAGTTGGCATGCTTCCTGCTTTTCCTGTGACAAGCGGACAAGAGGTCCGTTTCTATGCTTAGGGAGATTGTTCTCTGATGAAGAAAATCGAAGCCATCATCAAACCATTCAAGCTGGATGAGGTGAAAGAGGCACTGCAGGAAGTGGGGCTTCAGGGCATCACGGTCACGGAGGCCAAGGGTTTCGGCCGGCAGAAGGGCCATACTGAATTGTATCGCGGTGCGGAATATGTCGTCGACTTTCTGCCGAAGGTCAAAGTTGAGATCGTATTGGGCGATGAGTTCGTCGAGGCAGCCATCGAGGCGATCCGCAAGGCAGCGCAAACCGGCCGTATCGGCGACGGAAAGATCTTTGTCTCCAATATCGAAGAAGTTGTACGCATCCGGACCGGCGAGTCCGGCATCGACGCCATCTGATCCCCAATACCCACCCATCCGCTGGCACGTTCGAGCCGGCAGCACCAATCATCGTCGCTGAACAAGGAAAATTGACATGACGACCGCCAAAGACATTTTGAAACAGATCAAGGACAACGACGTAAAGTTCCTTGACCTCCGCTTCACCGATCCCAAAGGCAAACTGCAGCATGTGACGATGGATGTTGCCGAGGTAGATGAAGACATGTTCGCCGACGGCGTCATGTTCGATGGCTCCTCGATCGCCGGCTGGAAGGCAATCAACGAGTCCGACATGGTTCTCATGCCAGACACCGACACGGTGCACATGGACCCGTTCTTCGCCCAGTCGACCATGGTTATCCTTTGCGACATCCTCGATCCGATTTCCGGGGAAGCCTACAACCGCGATCCACGCGGCACCGCCAAGAAGGCCGAAGCCTACATGAAGGCGGAAGGCATTGGCGACACGATTTTCGTCGGCCCGGAAGCTGAGTTCTTCGTTTTCGACGACGTCAAGTACAAAGCAGATCCTTACAATACAGGTTTCAAGCTCGACTCCACCGAACTGCCGTCCAATGACGACACCGACTACGAAACCGGTAACCTTGGCCATCGTCCGCGCGTCAAGGGCGGTTATTTCCCGGTTCCGCCAGTCGATTCCGCCCAGGACATGCGTTCGGAGATGCTCACGGTCCTGACCGAAATGGGCGTCCGCGTTGAAAAGCACCACCACGAGGTGGCTGCCGCTCAGCACGAGCTCGGCATCAAGTTCGATGCCCTCACCCGCAACGCCGACAAGATGCTGATCTACAAGTATGTCGTGCATCAGGTCGCCAACGCCTATGGCAAGACGGCAACTTTCATGCCGAAGCCAATATTCGGCGATAATGGTTCCGGCATGCACGTACACATGTCGATCTGGAAAGAAGGCAAGCCGACTTTTGCCGGCAATGAATATGCTGGTCTGTCGGAGAATTGCCTGTTCTTTATCGGCGGCATCATCAAGCATGCCAAGGCAATCAATGCCTTCACCAACCCGTCGACCAACTCGTACAAGCGACTGGTTCCGGGTTACGAAGCTCCGGTTCTGCTGGCCTATTCGGCACGTAACCGCTCGGCGTCGTGCCGTATTCCTTTCGGCTCTTCGCCGAAGTCCAAGCGCGTTGAAATTCGCTTCCCGGATCCGACAGCCAACCCGTATCTCGGCTTTGCCGCTATGTTAATGGCTGGCCTTGACGGCATCAAGAACAAGATCCATCCCGGACAGCCGATGGACAAGGACCTTTACGATCTTCCTGCGAAGGAACTCAAGAAGATCCCGACCGTCTGCGGCTCGCTGCGCGAAGCTCTGCAGAGCCTCGACAAGGATCGCGGCTTCCTGAAGGCCGGCGGCGTATTCGATGACGATCAGATCGACAGCTTCATTGAATTGAAGATGGCCGAAGTGATGCGTTTCGAAATGACGCCGCATCCGGTCGAATACGACATGTACTATTCGGTCTGATCAGATCGAACGGTTGAAAGAACCCCGGCTCGCGCCGGGGTTTTTTATCGCAAGGGTTGAGATCAGGCGACCACGAAGTCTGCACTGGTCAGTGACAGGCCCCTGGAGACATCCGCAAAATGAACGGCGGCGTACCCGCCTGCCCCATCACGGTCATAAAACAGCGCGCCGGTTGAACTGTCGTACATGATACGGTCGGAAGCGTCGGCAGAAGTCCGCCCCGCATGGAATGCATCTGCCGAAAGTGGCCCTCCTGGGGCGAGCGCGGCAAAGACGCGCGAGTCCAGCCAGATTGTATCGTCCGCCACGTCGAAATCGGTGATACGGTCAACGTTCAACGCGGCACTGGATCCTTGAAATAAAACGCGTCTGACCCTGCGCCGCCAGTCAAAACATTGCTGACTGAATTGGCTATGATCGAGTTCGCGCCACTGCCGCCGACAGCATTTTCAATCGTGGCATCGAAGGCGATGGCGACATTACCTGTCAACCCTCCGATGTTGGAGAGTTGTCGCCGCGCTTCCCGAGGCATCTGCCGTTTCGCCGCCTCCGCCGGTTGGAGGTGTCGGTCCGGCGGCAACCGCGGTCGTAAGCTCATACTGTCCGGCATGGAGATCGTTATAGGACCGTGCACCCAGATAATAAGTGCCGCTGCGTTGTGCAGTGAACCTCAAGATCGAGTTCAGACCCGGGCCGCTATCGTCATCGAATGCGATTTGCGTACCCGTCGCGTCGGAGAGGCGCAAATAAGTATCAGCGACAGCAATTCCACCACTACCACTCAATTCAAATGTGTGTAGGTCTGCCCTGCGAGGAGATCGATCCGGTACCAATCCTGATCGCCTCCAGCCGCCAGTTGACCTTGAGCTGCATCGCCTACCGTCAGCGAATAGGTCGTCGTGACATTTGCGGCAGCATCGGTTGTTTCTGTAATATTTGACATAATAGTACCCTTTCCCAAATGCGGATAAAATTGGACACAATTTCTCTGCACCGGCGGGCGGATCCCGCAGGTCGTGTCAACAATGAAAAAATCAGAATTCTATTGTGGTGGCTTCGCCAGGTAGATCTGCCTAGCTTTCCTTATCGCCTCTTGAAGTATTTTCTTGTTTTCTTCCGATGAGATGAGGGGGCTTCCATCCGCGGCCTCCTGCACGCGATCAAGCGCCTCCTCACAGGTAATAAAATGCATCGGACGCTCCGGGTTCCGTGGAAACGCAGGCGCTGTCTGTGCAGTTGTCAGTTGGGTAAGCATCAGCGCCAATGTTACGGGCTCATTTCCCAAGGCCACTCCTCCTGCCGCAAATGCACGCCACGAACAGCGTACATACTACTTAAGTACAACACAGCAATTGGATTTACAAACAATATTAATACTAAGGTCTAGTAAAATTTCATTTTTACAACCACTATACATCAATAACAATACTCTATGGTTGTATGTCGTACTGGTTATACAATATACTGCAATCTATACTTGCATTTATTGCTGCGTGCAGCTGTCGTTCAGAGTTCTGGCGGCACGCTTATTCAGCTGTAAGCGGGAGGTCACTGCTTCCAGCATCTTCACCGCGGCGATCATTTCGCGCTCGCGGATCGCCCGGCGGGCGGTCGCTTCTGCGTCCTCGCCCCAATGCTCGATCGTCCAGTCTTCGTCTACATGCGCCAGGCTCCAAGCGTCGGCACCGGAAACTTCTCCCTTTGCAACAGCGAGTGCCAGGATCGCCGAACCAGTCAGCGTGGTGATCGTGTGTAGGGAAGCAATAGCGAACGGATCGGTGAATGCACCGAGATGCACGCTGAATGCTCCGAGCGCCTCACGTGGCTGTTCCACGTGCATGACACCTTCTGCCAGCACGAAACGTGCGCCAAGGTGGGATGCTGCCCAGTCGATGACCGGGTCCCATAGTTCGGTCTGACGGTTCACCAGACGTTCCGGCGACCCTGCGCGATAGCACAGCATATCTGACGATGCGAAACGCAGAACGTCTTCCAGTACCGCCTGTGGATCGTTGACGACCCCATCTATGGCTGTGTTCGCCAACCGCGTTGCAGGCATGCGTGCAGGGTCGATCTCTTTGTCTTGCGCGGAGAACTCGTCAGAGATGATTTGGGCCGCCGCCCTCGTCGGCAAGGACAGGTTCTGACGGGCCGGTGTCTTGACGACACGACCATCAAGCTCGACGGCAAACGACCCGTCACGTTCGGCAACTGCCGCCGCCTTGTAGAATCGCTTCGGCAAGGGCAGCTTCGATTGAATTTGAGCGCGGCGAACCGGATCCGGATCAGAAAGTCCGTCTTTCGTATCCATATTGAACAAATCGTTACGCATCATCGTCTTCCAATAATTGGCCATCTACGGCACAAGTTCCGAGCATCAATCCTGCTCGTCCGCATCGTTCTCATCGAAACCCAGCAGGTTCCATGATTGTACCATATGCGGCGGCAGCGGTGCGGTGACATCAATCACCCCTCCGGATGGATTGGGAACGCGGATCCGGCGCGCATGCAGGTGCAAGCGGTTCTGGATACCGCCAGGAAACGACCAGTTCGTATCCGCCTCGAAATATTTCGGGTCGCCAATGATCGGGCAGCCGACATGAGCGGCATGCACGCGCAGCTGGTGCGTCCGGCCCGTATACGGCTCCATTTCCAGCCAGGTCAGCACCTGCCCGGCGGATTCGATGACGCGATAATAGGAGACGGCGTGATCGGAATCCGGTTCGCCGTGCTGGGCGATGCGCATGCGATCGCCATCGGGCGTGGTTTCCTTGACCAGCCAGGTGGTAATCTTGTCCTCGCGCTTGCGCGGGATACCCTTGACGAGCGCCCAATAGGTCTTCTTGGTTTCCCGCTCACGAAAAGCTGCGGTCAAAGCCTGGGCAGCGCCGCGCGTACGGGCAACGACGAGGACACCAGACGTATCACGGTCGAGCCGATGGACAAGCCGGGGCTTCTCGCCCTTCTTGTTCCGCCATGCCTCGAGCATATCGTCGACATGGCGATTGACGCCGGAGCCGCCCTGCACTGCCAGGCCAGCCGGCTTGTTGAAGACGAAAACCTTCGGATCTTCGTAAAGCAGCATCTGCGACAGTACGTCGCCATCCTCACGGCCGCGAATGCTCTTGCCGGTCAGATGGCCCTCAGCCTTGGAATCGACGGGCAAAGGCGGAATGCGAACAGTCTGCCCCGCCTGCAGCCTTGTGTCGGATTTGGCCCGCGATCCATCAATCCGGATCTGGCCGGACCGCAGCAACTTCTGCAGATGCCCGAAACCCAAACCGGGATAATGTACCTTGAACCACCGGTCGAGGCGCATCTCGGCCTCACCCGTATCGACTGTCTTTTGTTCTACCGCTGCCATAACTATGCCTTTCGATCAGGCATGCGCTTAGCACTATGCGGCAATTCTTGCGAGCCATAATCCTAAAAACAGCGCGCCAATGCTCAAGATCACGCTCGCGAGCACGTAAATGAGCACCGCGACAAGTTCGCCGCGCTCCCAAAGCACTGCGACATCGAGCGAGAACGACGAGAATGTCGTAAATCCGCCTAATATGCCGACCGCCACAAACAGCCGGAGCTCCGGCGATCCTTCGAAGAGCCGCGCCAGCAATTCAATGAAAAGTCCCATCAGCAGGCCGCCGACGACATTGACGGTCAGTGTTCCCCAAGGGAAAGCCACCCCCAAAATTCGGGCCAGCAGAATACCGACAAGGTACCGGGCGACAGAGCCAATCGCCCCGCCGGATGCGACAAGTAATATTGCGTTCATTTTACATTCAGCTCGGCCAGTTTATTTTGTGAACTCAAATGGTTGAATCATCACGGGACGTTACGCGGCGTAGAAAAATGTTCCTTGTAGGAACAGGGAACTATCAAGACTTTAGAGCATTGAATATTGCGGTGCACAAGAGTTTGATGCAGAGTTGTTCTGCGGCGTGAGTAGCAGCCCAAGCAAGCGGAGTGGCACAGTGTCATTGTTAAACATCTATTGGAAATCGCTCCAATATCTCGGCGCGGAAAAGCGCGCGACCGTGTTTATCTGCGTGGTCAACATCGCCTTGGCTCTAACCATGCTATTTGAGCCATTACTTATGGGTCTCGTCATCCAGGCAATAGCCGACAAGGCCGATATATGGCTCCCCCTCACTCAATTGGCCGCCGTTGGTTTGTTCCATATCGGCGCGAATGTCCTCGTCGCGAGAGAGGCCGATCGCCTCGCGCACCGGCGCAAACTTGCCGTCCTGACTGAGTCTTACAATCGCGTGATCAGCATGCCGCTTTCGTGGCATCATCAGCGTGGCACATCCAATGCGATGCACACGCTTTTGCGCGCAATTGAGACTCTGTTTGGTTTGTGGCTCGAATTCATGCGCACTCACCTCGCGACGACAGTGGCGCTCGTCGGGCTTATCCCCTTGGCGTTAGCGCAGGACTGGCGTCTGGCGTCTGTCTTGGCGGTCCTGGGTGTCGTTTACGTCCTCGTGAGCCGCTTCGTGACAGCGAAGACCAAGGACGGCCAGGCGCAGGTCGAGCGTCATCACATTACCGCCTTCAGCCACGTTACCGACTCGATGGGCAATATCTCTGTCTTGCAGAGCTATAATCGCATTGACGAAGAAACGCGCGCGCTGCAGTCCTATGCGAAGCAGCTGCTTGCTGCGCAATACCCTGTATTGAACTGGTGGGCTCTGGCCGCCGGTATCAATCGCATGGCATCAACAATATCCATCCTCGTGGTTCTGGCCCTCGGCGCCCATTTCGTCATGCAAGGTCAAATGCAGGTCGGCCAGGTCGTGTCCTTCATCGGATTTGCCGGTCTGCTCATTGGTCGCCTTGATCAGCTTAGCGCCTTCGTCAACCAGATTTTCGCGGCCCGCGCCAAACTCGAAGACTTCTTCGACATGGAAGCCTCTGCAGCCTATGCGGTAGAACCGAAGACCGTTCACGACATCGACAATGTTAGCGGTGATGTCGAATTCGAAAATGTTTCCTTCGAATTCGCCAATTCGACGCAGGGCCTGAAGAAGGTTTCGTTCAAGGCAAAGGCCGGCCAGACGGTTGCGATCGTTGGCCCGACCGGCGCCGGCAAGACGACGCTGATCAACCTGTTGCAGCGTGTCTATGATCCGAAGGAAGGCCGTATTCTCGTCGATGGCATCGACACGCGTACGATCAGCCGCCGCTCGTTGCGCAACGCCATCGCTACGGTGTTCCAGGATGCTGGCATGTTCAACCGTTCGATCGAGGACAACATCCGTATTGGCCGCCCGAAGGCCAGTGCCGAGGACGTCCTTGCGGCTGCCGAAGCTGCAGATGCGAGCGACTTCATCCTCCAGAAGTCCGGCGGCTACGACACAGTTGTCGGCGAACGCGGTTCGCAGCTTTCGGGCGGTGAACGCCAGCGTGTCGCCATTGCCCGTGCGATCCTTAAGGATGCGCCGATCCTCGTACTCGACGAGGCGACCAGTGCGCTCGACGTTGAAACGGAAGCACGCGTCAAGGTTGCGGTCGACAAGCTGTGCCAGAACCGCACGACCTTCATCATCGCACACCGTCTTTCCACGGTTCGCGATGCAGACATCGTCCTCTTCATGGACCAGGGTGAGGTTGTCGAGTCCGGCAGCTTCGATGAACTGGCCCGCCAGAACGGCCGCTTCACCTCACTGCTGAAGGCCGGCGGTCTGAAGCTCGACGATGATACCGCAAACGTCACACCCTTCCCGCGCAAGCCGGAAGCCGCCTGATCGGACAGAGGTTACCGAACGCAAAAAGGCCGCTGTTCAGCGGCCTTTTTCATTTTTCCCCGCGCTCCTGGCGAAGCTTGTTCCAGTAGTCGATGCGCTTGCGTATCTCGCGCTCGAAGCCACGTTCCGGCGGATCATAGAATGTCTGGCGGCCCAGCGCTTCCGGAAAATAATTCTGGCCTGAAAAGGCATCGGGCTGATCGTGGTCATAGACATATCCCTTGCCATAGCCCTCGCCCTTCATCAGCTTTGTCGGCGCATTGAGAATATGCTTGGGCGGTACGAGCGAACCGTTTTCCTTCGCTGACTGCATGGCTGCCTTGTAAGCGGTATAAACCGCATTGGATTTGGGCGCAGTGGCGAGATAAACGCAAGCCTGCGCCAGCGCCAATTCACCCTCCGGCGAGCCCAGATAATCATAGGCATCCTTGGCGGCATTGCAGATCACAAGCGCCTGTGGGTCGGCAAGGCCGATATCCTCACTTGCCATGCGCACCATGCGCCGGCCGATATAGAGCGGGTCTTCCCCTGCATCGAACATGCGGCAAAGATAATAGAGTGCTGCGTCAGGATCCGAACCTCGCACCGATTTATGCAGCGCCGATATCAGATTGTAGTGCCCATCCTGCCCCTTGTCGTACACCGGCGCACGCCGCTGCACGATCTGTTGCACGCGTTCGGCATCGAAGACCTCGCCATCGCGAGCCGCGCGCCACACTTCTTCCGCCAGGGTCAGTATGGCCCGTCCGTCGCCGTCAGCCATGCGCACAAGGCTTGCGCGCGCCTCTTCGTTCAGGGGCAAGGCTTTGCCCTCGTGGCTCTCCGCGCGTTCCATCAAACCCCTCAGGCTGGCCACATCGTGCGGATGGAAAACCAGTACGCGGGCACGTGACAGAAGAGCGGCGTTGAGTTCAAAGGATGGGTTTTCGGTGGTCGCACCGACGAGAACGATCGTGCCGTCCTCCATCACCGGGAGAAATGAATCCTGCTGCGCCCGGTTGAAGCGATGTATTTCGTCGACGAACAACAAGGTTTGACGGCCCGACATTTTGCGTGCCCGGGCCATGTCGAAGACTTTCTTGAGGTCTGCAACCCCTGAGAAAATCGCGGAAATCTGCTCGAAAGCCAGATTGGTCTCATTGGCCAGAAGCCGCGCCACGGTCGTCTTGCCCGTCCCTGGCGGTCCCCAAAAGATCATCGAGCCGAGTGAGCCAGCCTCGATCATGCGCGTCAGGGCCCCTTCGGGCCCGGTCAGGTGCTCCTGACCTGTGACTTCCTTTAGCGATTTTGGCCGCAACCGGTCCGCGAGCGGCCGGCTTCTGTCCGAAGCTGGATCGTCGTTGACCGAAAACAGATCCGCCATGCTCTTATCCATGTCCTGTGTACAGGCTGTGCATAGCCTTAGCGAATAACCTGCCGGATTATGTCACCACCGCGCTCGAAATCGAAGCGCCAAAGCACTGGCTTACTCGACATCGCCTTGGTCAGGTCAGCCATGGTCTCTATCTCGTTGCCGTTTATCCCGCGCACGATATCCCCCGGCTGAAGTCCGATGCGCGCAGCAGGCGTGTTCGGGAATACCTTGTCGACAGCCACACCTTCCGTATCGGATGGCAGATTCAAACGCGCGGCGCTGCTCGGGGTGAGCTTCAATACATGCGCACCGGATAGCGGATTTCTACCCTGAATCAGCATCTGGTTATCAAGCGAGTCCGGGCCCGGCTTCTCAAGAACAACCGCAATAGTCTTTTCCTTCGAGCGGCTGAGCACCTGCAACTGTATGGTCTTGCCTATGCCAGCCGTGCTCAGCCGATATCCCAGCCCGTCCGGATTTTCGATCCGCACCCCATCCACCGAAAGGACCACGTCACCGACAAGCAACCCGCCTTTTTCAGATGGGCCGCCCTTGCCGATATTCGTCACGAGTGCGCCATAGGGCTGTTTCATGCCCAGGCCTTCCGCGACATCCGGTGTCACATTCTGGAATGTGGCACCGATATAAGGCCGCTCAAATGTGTCGGCGCCGCCTTTCGCTGTCTCAACAACCGCCCGTACCATATTGGAAGGAATAGCAAATCCAATCCCGATGGATCCTCCGGAGCGGGAGAAGATTGCTGTATTGATGCCGATAAGCTTGCCGCTCATATCGATCAAAGCGCCACCGGAATTACCGGGATTGATCGCGGCGTCGGTCTGGATGAAGAAATCGAAATCCGAGATGCCAACGCGGGTGCGCGCCTGTGCCGACACGATACCGCTCGTCACCGTTTGGCCCACACCGAACGGATTGCCGATGGCAAGCACAAGATCGCCCACTTCAACTTTGTCAGAATCGGCTAATGGCAGGGCGGGAAGCGGCTCGCCAGCGTCGATCTTCAGAATGGCGAGATCGGTCGATTCATCCTTCAGAAGTACCTTTGATTCAAACTCCCGCCCATCTGAAAGGGCGACCTTCACACTGTCCGCGTTGCGAATAACGTGATTGTTGGTAACGATGATGCCTGACGCGTCCGCTATCACGCCGGAACCGAGTGACGATTGCACCCGTGGCGGACCACTGAACTGACCGCCAAAGAATTGCTCGAAGAACGGATCACCGGCAAAGGGGGAACGTGTCTGAACCGCCTGTGCCGCATAGACGTTGACCACTGCACCTGCTGTATGCTTCACAAGTGGCGCGAAGGAAAGCTGCAATTGCTCATGCGTTGCCGGCAGTTGCTTGGTTGTATCGGTTGGCGTCTGCGCATGAAGCGGCGTCACCATACCGGAAAGCAATGCGGTGCATAGAAAAAGTGCCCGCGCCGATGGTGCGACTTTGAAGTTCATATCAATCTCCGATACATGATGAATCAGTCAAACTGTCTCGACCAATGTGGTGATTTCCTAAGGAGATACCAGCCAAGAAACAAAGCAAATTTGAGACAATTGGTTCCACGTCGCCTGTACACGGCTTCGTGCTTTTTCGATTCCAGTATTTCGGGTATGAGTACAGCGGTGCGGAGAACCGCCATGGCAGTAACGGGATGACATCGGGCCGTTTCAAAATCTTTCCCTGCGACGTCGCTGGCATCGAGATTGTCGAGGCAGCGACGGACCACGCGTTTCCGCGCCATTGGCATGAGCAATATGGCATTGGTGTTATTCATCGAGGCGCACAGAAATCCCTCAGCGGTCGCGGCCAAGTGGAGGCAGGACCCGGTCATGTCATTACGGTCAATCCAGGCGAAGTGCACGATGGCGTGCCAATCGGCGATGCTGGCCGTTCGTGGCGAATGCTGTATTTCGATCCGGCGATTGTGGGTAAAATCAGCGCCGAAGACGGGCAAACGGCGTGCGAGTTTTCCCTGCCCGTATTGGCGGACGCAAGAGTCGCCACGTTGTTCCAACGCCTGTTTTGTGCTCTGACGTCGCCCGACACGCCTTCATCCGCTCTCCAGCGCGAGGAACTGTTACTGCAATTGCTCGGCAGCTTCATCCTGGTACAGAAAGAAAGGAGATTGGCTGATCCGGCATCTACGGCCATCCGCGAAGCGCAGGCCTTGATCGACGATGAGCCAACGGCTCCGGTCACACTCACCGACCTTGCAGGGAAAAGCGGCATGAGCCGGTTCCAGATCGTGCGGGGCTTTGCCAAGGCAACCGGCTTCACGCCCCATGCTTATCTCATGCAGAGGCGAATTGATCTTGCCCGCCGCCTGATTGCCGGCGGCGCGGCACTCGCCGATGTTGCCGCCGCAAGCGGGTTTGCTGACCAGAGCCATATGACGCGCCTGTTCGTTCGCAAATATGGGGTCTCGCCTGGCGCTTATGCAGCTGCTGTCGCCTGATTTTTCCTATCGCTGCAATTCTGTTCAAGACGAACAATGTTTCGTCGGATTTCATACCCCGCACCGAAATCCGAACTGGAGAATTGCTGTGGGCATCGAATTCCTCATTACCTCATTCATTATCGTCGTCTCGCCCGGGACCGGTGTGGTCTATACGCTGGCGACTGGGCTTTCGCGCGGCGGCCGCGCGAGTATTGCCGCTGCATTCGGTTGCACCATCGGCATCATCCCGCATATGGCGGCTGCCATTGGCGGCTTGGCGGCAATTCTCCATACGAGCGCCCTCGCCTTTCATACGTTCAAATATGTCGGTGTTGCCTATCTGCTTTACATGGCCTGGGATGCGCTGCGCGAGAAAGGTTCGCTCAATATCGAAAACAAGGCTGTAGAGCGGTCAATGGCGCAAGTCACCATCACCGCCATCCTGATCAATATCCTCAATCCGAAACTATCGATTTTCTTCCTGGCCTTCCTGCCGCAGTTCGTCACCGCTAATGAACCACATCCGATCGCGCGCATGCTGGTGCTGAGCAGTGTGTTCATGCTGATGACCTTCGTTGTATTCGTCGGCTATGGCCTGTTTGCTGCCTCAGTCCGCGATCAGGTCATCTCGCGTCCAAGGATACTGACGTGGATGCGCCGCAGTTTTGCCGGTGCATTCATGGCACTTGGGGTCAAGCTTGCCCTGGCCGATCGCTGACTACCTGGCCGATGACAGCACCTTTTGACATGCTGGCGAGAGCCGGCTCATGTTCTGGCGGAGGCAAGCAATGCCTCGACCGGCACCAAGCGGGACCGATTGCACAGAGCGCCCGGAAATCGGGGCCGCACGCTTCACGGGCAATGGCCATTTCCTCTCGCGGGTTCATAGAAGGCGTTGGCGCTGCCGGTGTTGCGGTGGCTGGGGCCGTGGTCGTTGCCGCCGGTGCCGACTTGCTCGAACCAAGAGCACTGAGCGCCTGCTGGCACCCTGACGACAACGACGAGCTGTGCTGCTGCAGACAAGACAGTGCCGCCTGACCACCGGGTTGTACGCCCGAGCATTGCGCCATGAAATCGGAACGGCAGGCTGATTTGATTGCACTTTGCTGCGCGGCAGTCGGCTGCTGGGCCAAGGCCGCGCCGGCGAAAAGGCCAATCACGCAGAGCGCAGGCAATACAATTCTTGAGAATGTGACGCTGCGAATTGCTTCCGTGTATGGATCATTGCTGGTCATCGGACCCTCCTTCGGAATGTGATCCCGGACAGAGGCTGACAACCTATTTGGATAATTCCAAGTACGTTACGGTTACGTCGGACCGCTCAACGAAGTTCCAGAACACCCTTAGACAACAAACACGAAAAGGGGGCGCGAGCCCCCTTCTCAAAATTTACGCCAGTATTGAAGCGTTGCTTACGCTGCTTCGGCTTCGTTCGCCTGCTCGGCAGCAACGCGGGCCAGGTCATTGGAACCCTTGGCGCTGGTGTCACGATCGACGAATTCGACGACTGCGAGCGGTGCATTGTCACCGGTGCGGAAGCCTGCCTTCATGATGCGGATGTAACCGCCATTGCGCTGGCCATAGCGCGGAGCAAGTGTGTCGAACAGCTTTGCTACAAGCTTGGCGTCGCGAATGGCCGAAATGGCCTGACGACGAGCATGCAGATCGCCGCGCTTGCCAAGCGTGACAAGCTTTTCAACGATTGGACGAATTTCCTTGGCCTTGGGCAGCGTTGTCACGATCTGCTCATGCTCAATCAATGATGCAGCCATATTGGCAAACATCGCCTTACGATGGCTGGCAGTCCGGTTAAGCTTGCGGCCTGAATTACCGTGGCGCATGAGCCTTCTCCTTCAGTTTCTCTTTTTCGGGCTCACGGCCCGGGCTTGTGTTTCGGGCAAAGCCCGGGTTCTTAATACTGGTCTTCGTAACGCTTCGCGAGATCTTCGATGTTCTCCGGCGGCCATGAAGGAACTTCCATACCGAGATGGAGACCCATGGAAGCCAGAACTTCCTTGATTTCGTTCAGTGACTTGCGGCCGAAGTTCGGTGTGCGCAGCATTTCTGCTTCTGTCTTCTGAATGAGATCGCCAATGTAGACGATGTTATCATTCTTCAGGCAATTTGCCGAACGTACCGAGAGTTCGAGTTCATCGACCTTCTTGAGCAGAGCCGGGTTGAACGCAAGTTCAGTGACCTGTTCCTGCTGAACTTCCTTCTGCGGCTCGTCGAAGTTGACGAAGATCGCCAGCTGGTCCTGAAGAATACGTGCTGCGTAAGCAACCGCATCTTCACCCGAGATCGAACCATCGGTCTCGATCTGCAGGATCAGCTTGTCGTAATCGAGAACCTGACCTTCGCGGGTGTTCTCGATCTTGTAGGATACCTTGCGAACTGGTGAGTAGAGGCTGTCGACCGGGATCAAGCCGATCGGAGCGTCTTCCGCACGGTTGCGGTCGGCCGGAACGTAGCCCTTGCCGGTGTTGACGGTGAATTCCATGCGGATTTCAGCGCCTTCGTCCAGCGTGCAGATCACGTGTTCCGGATTGAGGATTTCGATATCGCCAACCGTCTGGATGTCGCCAGCCGTTACGACGCCCGGGCCTTCCTTGCGGACGACCATGCGCTTCGGACCGTCGCTTTCCATGTGGATCGCGATTTCCTTGATGTTGAGGACAATGTCCGTCACATCTTCACGTACACCCGGGATCGACGAGAATTCATGCAGAACACCGTCGATCTGTACAGCTGTCACGGCAGCGCCGCGCAGCGAAGACAGGAGCACACGGCGCAAGGCATTGCCGAGCGTCAAGCCGTAGCCGCGTTCAAGCGGCTCAGCGACAACCGTTGCCTTTGTCTTCGAGCCGGAGGTCTGGAACTCGACCTTGTTCGGCTTGATCAATTCTTGCCAGTTCTTCTGGATCATTTAATTTTTCCCTATCCTTGCCTTTACCACCATCCAATCGTGGCATTGAGGCGTGGAAACCGCAGAGGAGCTGAAAATCAGCTCATGCGGCCAAATCCTGTCGCAAAAGATTAGACGCGGCGACGCTTGCGCGGGCGGCAGCCATTGTGCGGGATCGGTGTTACATCGCGGATCGATGTAATCGTGAAACCGGCAGCCTGGAGCGCGCGCAGGGCCAATTCACGGCCAGAGCCCGGTCCGCAGACTTCAACTTCGAGCGAACGCATGCCATGTTCCTGTGCCTTCTTGGCACAGTCTTCAGCAGCCATCTGTGCGGCGAAAGGCGTGGATTTACGCGAACCCTTGAAGCCCTGCGCACCAGCGGAGGACCAGGCAATCGCGTTGCCCTGTGCGTCCGTGATGGTGATCATCGTATTGTTGAATGTCGAATTTACGTGAGCAACGCCCGACGAAATATTCTTGCGCTCGCGACGGCGAACGCGCGTGGCTTCCTTGGCCATGGTAGTCCTTTCAGTTGATCTCGACGCCTCCGTATTTCCAGAGGCTCCACCGTGGTTTCAGTTAAAGTGCGAAACCAGCACTTGTTCGCCCGAAAAGGCGAAACCGGCGCAGCGGACCGCGCCGGAATAAACTTACTTCTTCTTGCCGGCGATTGCCTTGGCAGGACCCTTGCGGGTGCGCGCATTGGTATGCGTGCGCTGACCGCGAACCGGCAGCGAGCGGCGATGACGCAGACCGCGGTAGCAGCCCAAATCCATCAGACGCTTGATGTTCATCGAAACTTCACGACGCAGATCACCTTCAACCTGGTAATCGCGATCGATCGCTTCACGAATCTGCAGTACTTCCGCATCGGTCAACTGATTGACGCGACGCTCTGCAGGAATGCCGACCTTCTCGACGATTTCCTGAGCAAACTTTTGACCAATCCCGTGAATGTACTGAAGCGCGATGATAACGCGCTTGTTCGTCGGGATGTTGACGCCAGCGATACGAGCCACGTCTGTTCTCCTTGTTAACCGGCAGAGCTGGAGTGCCAACGCGGCAGCCAGATGACGGGATGAAAATTATATCCGGGACAAACACAAACGATCAGCCCCGAACCTGCTTTACCGGATCGGCGCCGACCGCTTCATAATCCAAGCGAATTTGCGCCGTACTTGAAGGAATCGCTGCGAAAAGTCAACTCCTTCGATGAAATTATGTCAGACTTATAAATCCGACAGAATTTTTTCGATCGAGGCCGTGACATCTTCCATGTCCGCCATGCCATCGACCTTTTTGAGTTTGCCCTTGGCGTAGTAGTAGCCAATCAATGGCGAAGTCTGCTTGTAGTACGCTTCAAGACGCGTCCGCACCGTTTCCGCATTGTCGTCCGGACGGCGCTTGAATTCTGTCGAACCGCACTTGTCGCACACACCCGCAACAAGCGGCTTCTTGTTCGTGTCGTGATAGCCGGTACCGCATTTCGCACAGGAATAGCGGCCGGATATGCGCTCAACCAGAACATTGTCGTCGACTTCGAGTTCGATCACGCAATCGAGATCAAGCCCCTTCTCCGCCAGCATCGCCTCGACCGCATCAGCCTGAACCAATGTGCGTGGGTAGCCGTCCAGGATGAAGCCCTTTGCTGCATCCGGCTGGTCGATGCGTTCCGAAACGATCGCATTGACGATTTCGTCAGAAACCAGATTGCCGGCATCCATCACGGCCTTGGCCTTGAGACCAACCTCTGTTCCGGCTTTCACGGCCTCGCGCAACATGTCTCCCGTAGAGAGTTGCGGTATGCCAAGTTTGTCTACCAAGCGCTGAGACTGAGTTCCCTTACCTGCCCCCGGTGGTCCGAGAAGTATTAATCTCATCTGTTGCGTTTCCCCCCACGGAGCTTCGACTTCTTGATCAGCCCTTCATACTGATGCGCAATCAGGTGACCCTGGACCTGTGCAACCGTATCGAGCGTCACGCTCACGACAATCAACAGCGATGTACCGCCGAGATAGAAAGGAACACCAGCCCACGAGATGAGAAATTCAGGCAGCAAGCAGATGATAACGAGATAAATCGCGCCAAGAACCGTCACACGTGTCAGGACGTAATCGATGTATTCAGCCGTGCGTTCGCCGGGACGAATGCCAGGAATGAAACCGGAGTGCTTCTTCAGCTGATCAGCAGTGTCCTTCGGATTGAAGACAAGCGCCGTATAGAAGAAGGCGAAGAAAACGATCATGGCGGCATAGAGAGCCATGTAGAGCGGCTGGCCGTGGCCGAGCGACGCCAGCACCGACGTTGCCCAGGCAGGCATTTGATGGCTCTGTGCAAATCCTGCGACGGTTGCTGGCAGAAGCAGCAGCGACGAAGCAAAGATCGGCGGGATGACGCCCGATGTGTTGAGCTTCAACGGCAGATGCGAAGTATCGCCCTGGAACATGCGGTTACCGACCTGGCGCTTCGGATACTGGATCAGAAGGCGGCGCTGTGCACGTTCAACGAAAACGATGATGCCGATGACTGCGATCGTCAGAACGATGACCGCCAGGATGATCGGTGTCGACAAGGCTCCGGTACGGCCAAGTTCCAGCGTGCCGGAAATGGCCTGCGGCAAGTTGGCGACGATGCCGGAGAAGATGATCAGCGAAATGCCGTTACCGATGCCGCGCGCCGTAATCTGCTCGCCGAGCCACATCAGGAACATGGTGCCGCCGACAAGCGTAATCACCGTGGAGAACAGGAAGAACGGGCCGGGATCGGTCACGATGCCTTGGCTGCCCTGAAGACCGACGGCAATCGCGTAGGCCTGTACCGTTGCCAGAAGCACGGTGCCGTAGCGGGTATACTGATTGATGACCTTGCGGCCCTGCTCGCCATCCTTCTTCAGCTGCTCGAGCGCTGGAACGACGGAAGTCATCAGCTGCACGATAATCGAAGCAGAAATGTAAGGCATGATGCCGAGTGCAAAGATCGCCATGCGCTCGACTGCACCGCCAGCGAACATGTTGAACATGCCGAGAATGCCCTGCGCCTGGTTGTTGAAGGCTTGGGCGAAAGCGTCGAGATTAATGCCAGGCAGCGGGATATAGGTACCGAGCCGGTAGACCAGCAATGCGCCAAGCGTAAACCAAATGCGCTTCTTGAGCTCTTCGGCTTTCGAGAAAGCAGAGAAATTGAGATTTGACGCGAGCTGTTCTGCGGCTGAAGCCATTATAGTCTCCGGTCTGTGCCCGTTAGAGCTCCGTCACACACCGAGTATCGGGAATCGGACGGTCCTACCCAGATATGTGCCCTTAAGAAAAGGTACAAGCGGCGATCACGGAGATCGCCGCCTGAATAGTCAGATTTATTCTGCAGCTGTAGGAGCAGCTGGAAGCTTGACGGTACCGCCGGCCTTTTCGATCTTTTCGATCGCAGCCTTGGATGCACCGGAAACTTCGATCGTGACCGCAGTCTTGATCTCACCATCGGCCAGCAGGCGAACGCCATCCTTGGGGCGGCGAATAACACCGGCAGCCTTCAGGGTCTCGATCGTCACTGATGCCTTGGCATCGAGCTTCTTGGCATCGATAGCGGCCTGAATGCGGCCAACCGATACAACGTTGAAGCTCTTGGAGAAGATGTTCGTGAAACCGCGCTTTGGCAAGCGGCGGTAAAGCGGCATCTGACCGCCTTCGAAACCGTTGATAGCAACGCCCGAACGCGACTTCTGACCCTTGACACCACGACCGGCAGTCTTGCCGGAGCCCGAACCAATACCACGGCCAACGCGCTTGGGTGCTTTGGTCGCGCCTGGATTTTCACTCAGATCATTGAGTTTCATTTGTTAAATCTCCGGTATCAAGCCTCGTCCACAACGCGGACGAGATGTTGAACCTTTGCAATCATGCCACGTACGGAAGGCGTATCTTCCAGCGTACGGGTGCGATGCATCTTATTGAGGCCCAGGCCGATCAGCGTTGCGCGCTGCTCTGCCGGACGGCGGATAGGGCTACCGATCTGTTCGACAGTAACCGTCTTACCCTTCTTCTTCTCAACCATGACTTTGTCCTTTAGTCTACAGTCAGCGAGACCGAAGTCCCTGCCCTACTGCGCCAGCTCCTGGCCTATTCTTCCGAACCGACCACGTCGCGGCGGCGAGCCTGCAGTGTCGAATACTTGATACCGCGCTGAGCAGCGATGTCCTTCGGATGCATCTGATGCTTCAAGGCATCAAATGTCGCGCGAACCATGTTGTATGGGTTCGACGAACCGAGTGACTTGGCGACAACGTCCTGCACACCAAGCGTCTCGAAGACGGCGCGCATTGGACCACCGGCGATGATACCCGTACCAGCAGTGGCTGCACGAAGCAGAACCTTGCCGGCGCCATGACGGCCTTCAACATCGTGATGAAGGGTGCGGCCCGAACGAAGCGGTACGAAGATCATTTCGCGCTTGGCGGATTCAGTTGCCTTGCGGATTGCTTCCGGCACTTCACGTGCCTTGCCATGACCAAAACCTACGCGGCCTTTCTGATCGCCGACAACGACGAGTGCAGCAAAGCCAAAACGCCGGCCGCCCTTGACGACCTTGGCGACACGGTTGATGTGAACGAGCTTGTCAACGAATTCGCTGTCACGCTCTTCACTGCGGCCGCGATCCTCGCGGCTTCTCTTTTCCTGTGCCATGCTCCTAATTCCTTTTTCTTTTCCGGTAGCACGAATGATGTTTTAAAGCTTGACCTTAGAAGCTGAGACCAGCTTCGCGGGCAGCCTCGGCAAGTGCCTTCACACGGCCGTGGTAAATATAGGCACCACGATCGAAGACAACTTCCTTGATGCCAGCCTTGACGGCGCGCTCTGCGACGAGCTTGCCGATGAGGGCTGCTGCGTCCGAATCTGCACCGGTCTTCAGCTTGCCCTTGAGGTCAGCTTCGAGAGTGGATGCGGATGCAATCGTGTGTCCACGCGCATCATCGATGATCTGCGCGTAGATATTCTTTGAAGAACGGTGGACGCTGAGCCGCGGACGGTCACCGGCAACCGCCTTGAGTTGGCGGCGAACACGCGCAGCGCGACGCTGAATGATTTCTTTCGGCGATGCCATGACACGAATTCCTTACTTCTTCTTACCTTCTTTGCGAACGATCTTCTCGCCCGCATATTTGACGCCCTTGCCCTTGTAGGGTTCCGGACTGCGATATTCGCGGATCTCAGCAGCGACCTGACCGACCTGCTGCTTGTCGATGCCGGTGACGACGATTTCCGTCGGCTTCGGCACAGCAACAGTGATGCCTTCCGGCACCTGGTAGATCACTTCATGGCTGAAGCCGAGCGACAGCTGCAGGTTTTTGCCCTGCATGGCTGCACGATAGCCGACGCCGCTGATTTCAAGACGCTTCTCGAAGCCGTCCTTCACACCAGTGAAGATGTTGACGACCATCGTGCGGCTCATGCCCCACTTCGAACGAGCGAGCTTGGAGTTGTCACGCGGATTAACGCTGACAGCGCCGTCTTCAAACTTGACCACAACATCGTCATTGGCAACGAAGGAGAGTTCACCCTTCGGGCCTTTGGCTTTGATTGTCTGGCCATCCACACTGGCTGTTACACCCTGCGGGACCGCCACTGGTTTTTTACCGATACGAGACATTTTTCAAACCTTTCCAAGCCGATACTTAGAATATACGGCAGAGCAATTCGCCGCCGACATTCTGTTCACGTGCCTCGTGGTCTGCCATCACGCCCTTCGGCGTCGACAGGATGGAAATACCAAGACCGTTCGCGACCTGCGGGATCGACTTGACCGATACGTAAACGCGGCGGCCGGGCTTCGAAATACGGGTAATCTCGCGAATTACCGGTACGTTCTCAAAATACTTCAGTTCGATTTCGATCTCGGACTTGCCGTTTTCGAAATCAACCTGGCTGTATCCGCGGATATAACCTTCAGCCTGAAGAACATCCAGAACGCGAGCGCGAAGCTTGGAGGCTGGGGTCGAAACCTTGCCCTTCTTGCGCATGGTTGCGTTACGAATACGTGTCAGCATATCGCCGAGAGGATCTGTCATAGACATTTGTCTTCTCCCTTACCAGCTCGACTTCACGACGCCGGGCACCTGGCCGAGCGAACCCAGCTGGCGCAATGCGATACGCGACATTTTAAGCTTGCGGTAGAAACCGCGCGGACGGCCCGAGACTTCGCAACGGTTGCGAATACGAACCTTGGTGGAATTGCGTGGCAGTTCTGCCAGCTGGATTGTGGCGCGGAAGCGCTCGTCCAGCGGCAGCGACTGATTCATCACGATAGCCTTCAGTCGCGCGCGCTTTGCAGCGAAACGCTTGACCAGGAGACCACGGCGCTTGTTCTTTTCGACTGCGCTCGTCTTAGCCATTTCATATACCTCGCTACGCTTGCCGTTACTGGCGGAAGGGGAAGTTGAAGGCGCGCAGCAATGCGCGTGCTTCATCATCCGTCTTTGCAGTCGTACAAACGATGATGTCCATGCCCCAGATCTGATCAACCTTGTCGTAGTTGATTTCCGGAAACACAATGTGTTCCTTGATACCCATGGCGAAATTGCCACGGCCGTCAAAGCTCTTTGGGTTCAGACCGCGGAAATCTCGAACACGCGGCAGCGCGATCGTGATCAGACGGTCAATGAATTCATACATGCGCTCTTTACGAAGGGTGACCTTCGTACCGATCGGCATATTCTCACGAACCTTGAAGGTAGCGATCGAATTGCGCGCACGGGTAATAACCGGCTTCTGTCCGGCAATCAATGCCAGATCTTCAGCTGCGACAGTTGGCTTCTTGGAGTCAGCAGTTGCTTCACCAACGCCCATGTTGAGGACAACCTTGGTGATGCGCGGGATCTGCATCTCGTTGTCATATTTGAACTGCTCGAGAAGAGCCTTACGTACCACTTCCTGGTACTGCTTCTTCAAGCGTGGTTCGATCTTTGCATCAGCCATCGATCAGATCTCCTGAACGCTTTGCTACACGTACCTTCTTGCCGTCTTCGAGGACTTTGAAGCCAACACGGGTCGGCTTGCCATCCTTGGGGTCGGCGATCGCGAGGTTCGACAGATGGAGCGGCGCTTCTTTCGAAATGATGCCGGCTTCCTGATTCTGTGTCTGCTTCTGGTGACGCTTGACAACATTAACGCCGCGAACGAGCGCCTGCTCGTCCTTTGGCAAAACCTTGATTACTTCGCCGGTACGGCCCTTGTCCTTACCAGCCAGAACGACAACGCGGTCGCCTTTACGGATCTTCTGCATCGTCAGCTCCTTACAAAACTTCTGGAGCCAGCGAGATGATCTTCATGTGGCTCTTTGCGCGGAGTTCGCGCGGAACCGGTCCGAAGATACGTGTGCCGATAGGCTCTTTCTTATTGTCGATCAAAACGGCGGCGTTCTTGTCGAAACGAATAACGCTCCCGTCCGCGCGACGGATGTCCTTGGCGGTGCGAACAACCACTGCCTTCATCACGTCACCTTTTTTCACGCGGCCGCGCGGAATTGCTTCCTTGATCGAAACGACAATGATGTCGCCGACCGAAGCATATTTCCGCTTCGAACCGCCCAGCACCTTGATGCACATGACACGACGTGCGCCGGAATTATCCGCCACGTCGAGGTTTGTTTGCATCTGAATCATGACTAGCCGCCTTCTTCTTGTTCAACCGGACTGGGCTTTCCTTGCCCCTCGCGATTGCTGCGTACTTACCTACAGATAATTTAACTCGCCGGGGCGTCTGTTACGACAACCCAACGCTTGTCTTTCGAAATCGGCTTCAATTCCTGGATGGAAACGGCATCGCCGACCTTGAACTGGTTATTCTCATCATGCGCCTTGTACTTCTTGGACTGGCGCACAGTCTTCTGGAGGAGCGGATGCGAATAGCGCCGCTCGACCTTGACCACAACGGTCTTGTCGTTTTTGTCGCTCACGACAACGCCCTGCAGAATGCGTTTAGGCATGGTTTTCTTCCTTAAGCCTTGCTCTCGACCGCTTTTTGGCGGGCGACAGTCTTGATGCGCGCAATATCACGGCGGATCTGCCGGACGCGAGCGGTTTTTTCCAACTGGCCGGTTGCCTTCTGGAAGCGCAGGTTGAACTGCTCTTTCTTCAGGGAACCCAATTCTTCATTTAACTGATCGAGGCTCATCGCCCGGACTTCTGCGGATTTCATAACATCCACCCCTTATTCTGCGATGCGCTGAATAAAGCGCGTCCTGACCGAAAGTTTTGCAGCTCCGAGGCGAAGTGCCTCACGAGCGATTTCTTCCGAAACGCCGTCGAGCTCGAACATGATGCGGCCTGGCGCGACACGGGAAGCCCAGTAATCAACCGAACCCTTACCTTTACCCATGCGGACTTCGGTAGGCTTCGATGTTACCGGTACATCCGGGAAAATCCGGATCCATACACGACCGGCACGTTTCATGTGACGGGTAATTGCACGGCGAGCGGCTTCGATCTCACGCGCGGTGACGCGGTTCGGCTCGAGGGCCTTCAGGCCGAAAGCACCAAAATTAAGATCCGTACCGCCCTTCGACGCGCCGCTGATACGGCCCTTGAACT
This sequence comes from uncultured Alphaproteobacteria bacterium, assembly GCA_963777425.1. Taxonomy (GTDB): domain Bacteria; phylum Pseudomonadota; class Alphaproteobacteria; order Rhizobiales; family Rhizobiaceae; genus Phyllobacterium. The sequence goes on from CAVZQS010000006.1 coordinate 363,281, forward strand.
GCTTGCGGAACTTTGTGCGCTTAGGCTGCAGCATTGTTCTCTACTCCAAAATTCTCGTTTCCGAAAGACGCTATTTAAGCGTTTTCGCGACGACGGTCCGAACCCTGATGGCTGGCATCACCCTCGACAGCACGACGCTCGGAAGCCATTGGATCGTGTTCAAGGATTTCGCCCTTGAAGACCCAGACCTTGACGCCGCAAATGCCGTAAGCGGTTTGTGCTTCAGCAGTTCCGTAATCGATATCGGCACGAAGGGTATGCAGAGGCACGCGGCCTTCACGGTACCATTCCATACGCGCAATTTCCGCACCGCCGAGGCGGCCCGAGCAATTGATACGAATGCCTTCTGCACCAAGACGCATGGCCGACTGAACGGCGCGCTTCATGGCACGGCGGAATGCAACACGGCGTTCCAGCTGCTGAGCAATCGACTGAGCAACAAGGGTCGCGTCTGTTTCCGGCTTGCGGACTTCAACGATATTGAGTGCAGCATCGGCATTCGTCATTTCTGACAGCTTGCGACGCAGCTTCTCGATATCGGCGCCCTTCTTGCCGATGATCAGACCCGGACGTGCAGCATGGATCGTCACGCGGCACTTCTTGTGCGGACGTTCGATCACCACCTTGGAGATGGCGGCCTGCTTCAGTTCGTCCATCAGATACTTGCGGATCTTCAGGTCTTCATGCAGCAGCTTGCCGTATTCACCTGTGTTCGCGTACCAACGCGAGTCCCAGGTCCGATTGATGCCGAGGCGGAAGCCAATCGGATTAATCTTCTGGCCCATTATGCGGCCTCCCCTTTTTCCTGACCTTCGCGAACAACGATCGTCAGATGCGAGAATGGCTTCTCGATCCGGCTTGCACGACCGCGGCCACGAACATGGAAACGCTTCATCACGACTGATTTGCCAACGTAGGCTTCAGCAACAACCAGAGCATCAACATCCAGGTCATGGTTGTTTTCTGCGTTGGCGATAGCTGATTCGAGCGTCTTTTTCACCGTGCCTGCAATCCGCTTGCGCGAAAATTCCAGGTCGGCAAGAGCGGCGTTCACCTTCTTGCCACGGATCATCGCAGCCACCAGATTAAGCTTCTGAGGGCTGATGCGGAGCGTGCGGGCAACGGCTTTCGCCTCGTTGTCCTTAAGCTGGCGCGGAGCCTTAGCCTTGCCCATCTTTATTTCCTCTTCGCCTTCTTGTCCGCGCCGTGCCCGTAATAGGTACGCGTCGGAGCGAATTCACCAAACTTGTGTCCGATCATCTCTTCGTTGACCGAAACAGGAACGTGCTTGTTACCGTTGTACACGCCGAAGGTCAGACCGACGAACTGCGGCAGGATCGTGG
>CAVZQS010000007.1:0-132993 GCA_963777425.1 uncultured Alphaproteobacteria bacterium
TGGTCTCGGCCTGGATAAGATCGCACCGACCACCGAGGGTGGCCTCCGCGTCGGCGCCCTGGTGCGCAACACCGATCTTGCCGCTGATGAGAGGATCCGTCGCGACTATGGCCTCCTGACGCGAGCGCTTGTGGCGGGAGCTTCCGGCCAGTTGCGCAACAAGGCGACAACCGCAGGCAACCTCCTGCAACGCACACGTTGTCCGTACTTCTACGACACCAACCAGCCGTGCAACAAGCGCCGGCCAGGCAGTGGATGTTCCGCGATTGGCGGGATCACACGACAGCACGCCATTGTCGGGACAAGCGTGTCCTGTATCGCAACCCATCCCAGCGACATGGCCATCGCCATGCGGGCGCTCGACGCGGTGATTGAGACAGTGAAGGTTGACGGCGCCCGGCGCTCTATCCCGATCGCGGACTTTCACCGATTGCCTGGCGATACGCCTGAACTGGATACCGTCCTTGAAAAGGGCGAGTTCATCACGGCCGCCGTCCTGCCGCCGCCGATCGGCGGCAAGCACATCTATCGCAAGGTCCGCGACCGCGCGTCCTACGCCTTTGCGCTCGTTTCTGTAGGAGCGGTGATTCAGCCGGACGGGAGCGGCCGTGTCGCCGTCGGCGGTGTCGCGCACAAGCCGTGGCGGGTCGAAGCGGCGGACGCCGAACTGCCCACGGGTGCGCGAGCAGCGTCCAATGCTCTTTTGTCGGATGCGCGTCCTACTGACCAGAACCGATTTAAGGTCGCTCTCGTCGAGCGCGCACTGAGCGCTGTCATCGCTGAAGCGAAGGGATAAGCCATGCAGTTCGATACACCAGCCACCACCAATCCCATCGATCGCCTCAAGGTGGTCGGCCAACCAGTCCACCGCATCGACGGCCCGCTAAAGGTGACCGGCCGGGCAATGTACGCCTATGAATGGCATGATCCCAAGGTACCGTGTGCCTACGGATATCCGGTCGGCGCTGCCATCGCGAAGGGCTGCGGACGAAATCTGTCGGTGCAAAAGCTAACCCGGATCCGTCAGCAGACATAAGGCTATGCACGCATGGCGCGAAGCCGCATGCCTCAAAAACGCTCAATCGAGAGATCAAAGACCGAAACGGATCTCAACGAAAGTTAAGGTAACAGTGCCTTCCAAATACATCGTCCATCCTCTGCAACGTCCGGAACGTCGTCTCCAAATCGCGGAGGGCACTGGGGTGATTGTCGATAAAGCGATGATAAAGTTCATCAATATCGTTGAGATCGGCACACAGCCTTAGTCCCTTCGCACTGAGACGGAGCTGGGCGGAACGTTTGTCGCGTTTTGAGGCGACTCGTTCCAAATAGTCGCCCCTCTTAAGCTGCTGCAGGTAATAAGACATGTTCGTCCCGGCCTGATTACACCGATCGAGCAGTTGACCAACAGTGAGCGCGTCGTTGCCGATAGCCACCACAATCATCGCATGGGACGTGCCTATGTCTGTGATCTGCAACTCAATACGGACTGAAGAAACGCTGTAAATCGCCGGTTCGCCCGCTCAAGCGTCCGCGCCAATTCGAATGGCGAAACAGCGCCGGAAATATTTGAAGGCGACGCATCCGTGGGCTTCACGACCTCGCCCGCCTCATATCTCACAGGACATGTTTCTGCGTCGATAATCTCGTGCAGGAATTTCTTGCTCACTTGCGGGGTTCCTTTCACTGACGAACGGGCTACTGGTTGCAAATTCTCACTGGGATGTCGGTGCGTGACGGAACAATTCCTGCCTGCAATGGTTTCTGCCTCTGTTGGGCATCCCTCCGTAGAGACCCGGTATGGCAGAACCTTACAACGACGCCAGACGGGTCTCAGATCATTTTCCCTCCGTTGTCAATAGGATAGCGTGACGACGACGGTGTCTATATAGCTGCCAGCCGAGGGCGTGGTTTGTGGCGGTACACGACCATAAACGGTCAGAACCTGGGCTGCTCCATTGCCGGTGCCAGCCACGGTACTGCCTGGCGTTGTGGCATCGCCCCAAGGCTGCGATCGTCCCGCGTCTTTGTAGAGTCCGTATGTCACGGTTTCCGCTCCCTTCGACATTTTCCGGGCCGTTGGTGCAGAATTCGTGGTACCGCCGTTGAGGGAAATCGTGTACGTCGCGCCGGGGGTGCATGTGGCTGTCACTGAACCGGTGGCATCAACATTGGCAGTAAGAACGCCCTTGGTGCCGAAATCGATATTTTGCACCGATACCAAACAATTTGCAGCGACGCTGGCATTGACAGTAAACGTCGTTGTGGCCGCCGTTCCGGTGGATGATGTACAACTGCTGCTCGTGGTATAGCGGTACCGGAACGGAGTGTTGGCCCCCGAAAATGTCGAAAGATACGTTCCGGGGATAGCAGCAGGTTGACTGCCCAGCACTGCTCCGTAGATGGTAATGGTGCCCGACCCGGAGCCAAGTGAGCTCAGTGTCAGGGCATAGGCGGGGGATCGCGCGGCATAGGCCCAGCTATACGAGCCCCAGATCACGCTCCGGGCGGTATCCGCGTAGAGCTGATAGTTCAACCTGTTGGTGCCGCTCACCATCTGGCGTGCCGCCGCGGACGATGCGCCCCCGCTGCCGGCGGCGAGATTGGGGCAGAGCAGGATGCGTTGCAGAGCGACGCCGGTGCAATTTACGTTGATCGTTGCTGTCGAATTGATCTGGTTGCCCGACAAGGTGTCGACGGCACCAAAATTCAGGTTGGAGGTGCTGAAACTACAGCTTTGCGCAAAGGACAACGAAGGCAACAGCAGGAAAAGAATGAGACTGACTAGGCGTAACATCCTTGCTCCTTGGCTCACAGGCAGTGCACATCAGTGATGACAACCTGTTTTCCAGGTTGAGGCTCATAGGAAAAATCGGCACGGCATGTGCTGCCATCACCAAGTGAGACTTCGATTGCGTTCTGTGCGCCGAGGCCGCGAATATAAGCCTGGCCGTCATAGCCAACGACGAATTCTTCGCTTGCGCCGAGCAATTTACCGCTGAGACCGGCCTGCAGCGGAAGGCCATTTTTATTCTTGATCGTGACAAGCGCGGCTTGTGGTGCTTCCGACACGCCGAATTTCACGACAACGCCGCTGCGATCGGCGGGGACGACAACTTCCTTCGTTGCCGGCACATCGGCATCGACGGGCAGGTTCTTCGGGTCGATCGACACGGTATTTGGCTCATAGGAATTGAGGTTCGGGACGAGAATGCGCCCACGGCTGTTGGTTTTTCCGACAGGTCTGTTTTGTTGCTGGACCTCGACCCCGGGAGTTCCGACATCGACTACGGCAAAGGCATCGTCGATGCGGTTGGTGGCAAAGACACCGCCCCCGGCAACCGCGATGGCACCGTCCATCTGGGCAGTGGCACGGACATCCCCATCATATTGCTGGACACCGGCCTCAAAACGGGCAAATGGCGCGCGGTAACTGATCGAGGCTTCCCGATTTGCGACCTTTCCTTCGGACGTGCGTGCGCGCCAGCCGACACTGCCGTTTTCCTGCTGCTCCGACTTGGCAATATCGGCAACGACGTTGAACCCGTCGGGACCATTTTCGATGCCAGTGCTTGCCGACATATTGTCGCCGAACGGGATCGAGAGGCCGGCGAAAATCCCAAAACTGCCGCTGTCGTCAAGATCGGTGAATGCCGAGGCGTAGAAGCTACTGCGCTTGAACAGCGTCTGGCTGTACGAAAGGCCGACAATCTGGCTCCTTTCGCCGTCCGCGTCTTCTAGCCTTGTGTAGGAAAGATTGAGGCTGGAAAGGTCAAGCGGTGTTGGGACACTCAGGGTTATCTGGTCGAGCGCGCGGGGAACGCCTGCACTGAACACCGGGAGCTCCCCCGGATTGGTAAAGTCCCGTTCCGCCGTAATCGACGCGATATCGTCATAATCGCCAAAGGCGCGTTGCATGCGGGCGTAGAGCGACCACTGGTCATAGGTCATTTCTAAAGACGCATTGAACAAAGCCCCCGAACGCCCGCTGCTTGTGCTGCCGGCGACGGCGGCGGACGCCACGCCCCAGGTACCGACCGGAAAGGCAGCGCCGACCCCTCCGTTGAGCAGATCCTCGCCGCCTTCAAAATGGCTTTCCAGCGTCAGCCAATCTGTCAGTCCATAGCGCGCTGTGGCAACGCCCATGATGCGGTCGTCATAATCGTTTAATTCAATCCCGAAGTTGCGGCGCGGAACGCCAACTTCGGCGGAGAAATCCAGCAATCCTTTGCGCAACAGCATGTTGGACGAATAGAACGGCAGGGTTGCGGTTGTTTCGCGGCCGAGGCTGTCACGCAAGACGACCCTTGCCTCGCCGCCACCGGAAAACGCCGGCAGATTGGTCACCTGGAACGGACCGGCGGGAACGTCGCTTGAAAAGGTCCGCACGTTTTGGGTGTAGACCTCAAGGGTGGAAGGGACCGCGGCCGTGCCCTCGAAGGAAGGCAGTGGCAGCGTCACCAGATCGGACCGAAGGGCAAAATTGCGCTGCGCCTGGATACCGCCGAAAAAGACCGGACGAGTCCACGACAGGCCGCCGGTGGTGAAGTCGCCCATGCGGTAGGTCATCAGCCGTTTCGGATCGGAATAACTCCAGGTCGTGTTGAGCCGGGTGATGCCGTCGAGTTCGCCGTCCGAATAGCCGGTTATGAAAGACTGGCTCAGTGTTCCGTAGGGACTGAAAAACCGTGCATCGAAGGCTCCAGACACCCCCTGAAAGACGTCCACATCGTCTTCGAACAAGGTGTTGGAGCTGGCAAACAACGTATAATTGAGTACGCCGCCATGGCCAGACTGTGCTTGCGGGATTTCACTTTCTTGCTTTTGCCCGATATCGATGACGCGCGCCGCGCGGCCTTCGTCAGTCGTTATCACGTAGAGCCGCTGCGCTTCCGCGTCGACCCGGTAGGTCAGAGGCAACGTGTTCAGCTCGATCAAATCCTCGCCGGCAGCATTTCCCGCGGGCTTTATCCCGACTTCGCGCAGTTCGTCGGCAGATGCGGCAAGCGAACCATCGGGCTGCTGCTTGAAACTGCCGATCATCTTCATCGAAACATCGTTGATGAACACCTCGAGGAGGATCTCCTGAATCCCGGCAGTGGTGTCACCGATTTCGGTTGCCGCCGGTGCGTTAGGAACTTCTTGCGCGTTCAGCGCCGAAACAGAAAGGACGGTGCCTGCAACGACGATCCCAATTCTAGCGGCCCTTGAGAGAAATGCTGGCATCGAACGGACCAAGATCGCTCTGGCCCTGCAACGTCACTGTGTTGCCGGAGAGAGATTTTGCGCTGCCGATTGGCCACTGCATGGTTGCTCCGCCAAGAACATAACCGACCAGGCCGCTGCGGCTGCCGATTTTGGTGTTCCCCTGTTTGAGCGTCACGTTCGACAGGCGGAAACGGCTGTCCCCGCTGTTTTTGCCGGTCAACAGCAAACTGCCGCCTTTACGGGTCAGGTTCCAGGAAACGTCAGGTGCCTTGGCGTCGGCGTTCCGAAAAAACACCGGGACCGAATGGCGCATGATCAAGGTGACCGTTCCGGCCTTCGTCCGCGAGGGATCGGGAAGCTCATCAACGATGACCCGATAGGTATCTTCTTTGCGCACGGGTGCTTTGCTGGTTCGAACCACCCGCACAATATATTCGGCATTCGGTCCCATCTTGGTCGATGGTGGGCTAGCGACAACGTCGCTCGTTGGTTCGAGCTGCTCGATGCCGTTGATCTGGCTCCATTTGAACACGCGCACCTGTACATTGATGGCATGATCCCCGTCGTTGGTCAGATTGAGCACGGCGGCACTGTCAGGCGCGATGAGTTCGAGATTGGTGGGGGCCACCCGCAAGGAAGCGGCGTTTGCAAATTGGGCACTCAGGAAAAAGAGCGTGGTAGCGGCAATGCATGACAGCATGCGGCGCATAGCGGCCTCCTAGTCGAATGAGTTCAGTAGGTAACAGTGATTGCAACCGTATCGGTATAGACACCGGCAGCCGGGGTTGTTTGTGGCGGAACCCGGCCATACACGGTCACGTTCTGCACGCTGCCATTGCCTGTTCCGGTCACGGTATCGGTGCCGATCGTGACGCCCCAAAGCTGGGTACGGGCGGTATCACGATAGAGTGTGTAATCGATCGTTGCCGCCGCAGGTCCCGTCATTCTGCGAACAGCCGTAGTCGCGCCGGAACCTGCACCCGCGCTTAAGCCCACATTGTAGGTCTGTCCGGAGGTGCATTGGACGCCGATGGTGCTGGTCTGGTCGATATTGGCGTCGATGACGCCGCGGGTGCCGAAGTCGAGGTCACTGGAGGTTTGGATTTTGCATTCGGCCTGGATAGTGATGCGGACCGTCATGTTGCCGGTGGCGGTGGCCGCAATGGCGGGCCCGAGAAGTGTTATCATTGCGGCCGCAACAAGTGCGGTTCCGCGTAGCGCTTTCAGCATCCGTGTTTCCCTTCACTCAGTACGCAACGAAATTGCCAATTCCTTCCCCGCTGGACGGCCGAAACGGCCTTGGTATTATATGTAGCGAATATTTCCCCACTAGGTGGTTAATACATGGCTACATCAGGCAAGTTCACTCTGCTAGCAAGCATGAAATAAAGTTATATTACATTTTGTTGTTATAGATGATTAAAAAATACTTCAGAATTTGAAATAACAGCGCAGTTTGGTTTTGTGATATTGATTATCGTTGAATGTTCTTCTGAAAACCGGTGCTGCATGAGCAGCCTCTCTCGCGACCGCTTCTGGACTGAAATTAAATCGCTTGTCAAATGATCGTCAGGTGCCATTGCAAGCGTAGACTTTGGCTAAATCGGATCACGCTCCGCCCGAAACTTTGGACCGTTGACGTCGTTGATTTTCACAATTGGAGCCATGGCAATCCATCGGACAAGCAAGACATTGAACTCTACACGAACGTCCGATTTAAGGTCGATATGAGTTCCCGTGCCGCAATGAATGGGCGTGGCAATACCGCTGGGCCGCCCTTAAGTCCAGCTTGTCGCCGGGCGCTTGTCTCAACAGAAAGTGGCCTCCAAGAGGCCACCCTGAACCCGATCATTGCCGCCGGTAATCAAATGCCGCGTAACATCTTGCAAAGCGACACAAGCCCGCTGTCGTAGCTCATTGGATTTGCCGACACATCGACGCAGCCGATCTTTAGCTTCGCGCGCTCGGCCGCACTCAAGCTGGCCAGGCGGGCCGATATCACACCGGGATTCGATCAAGGAGTCGCGGGATTGTTGGTAGTGCCCGGATTGGTAACCCCGGAAATGCCCGTGGTTCCGCTGTTGGGCTTGGCGTTCTCCTCCTCAAGCTGCCACAACCGTCGCATCTCCGATGGCATCAGGCCCGCATATTTCTTGCGCCAATTGTAAAATGTCGCGTCGGAAATCCCCGCCTTGCGGCAGACTTCCGCCATGGCAACTCCGTCTTCTGCCTGCTTTAGAATGAAGGCGATCTGCGCCTTTGTGAACTTCGTCTTCTTCATCGAATTCTCCTCAGCCCATCACCGGGGCATTATTGGAAAATTCCAGTTGAGAATGGACTAATTTGGCGGGAGCAGGTTAGAGCCATCTGATATGGCCACCAGGAACATACCGCGCGGGCGGATCATGTCCCTGTCGTCCGGATCAACGGCTGAGAAATGCGCTCTCGCCCAAACAGCGCGGGAGGACATGTTCATGCGTCGTCTCAAAAAGCTTTTCTATTCAAGCGAAGACTGGAACCTGATGCAGCGCGCCCACCTGAGGGCGTCGAAGCAATTGCAGCGTTGCCCGAAATCGCACGAGAATGCCGATCGCCTCGCCAGACGGGCGAGCTTGAAAGTGACTTCTACAAACAGGGCGGCAGCAACGGCGTGTTTTCGATGCGAAATGGCGAGATTACTCGCATCGACCAGCCCGCCAATGAAAATCAGGTTTTGGGTAGGTCCAACGGTTCCTTGGATTGACCGCCAGGTTCATTGAATTCGGCCTCGGCGATCTCCAGCCAACTCAACAGTTCGGCGAAATCCACATTCGGATAAACCACCCCATTCGTTGACATCGCTCGACGAAAGCTCGGATCGGCGATCCTTTTGCGGAGCGCTTTGGCCTTGGCCTCGTCGGTATCTCTTTGCACAGGCTCATACTCCAATGTCCGCTAACGGACAATTCGAAATATGGTTCCGCACAAAGGTACGCTTATTTTTTTACCCTAGAGAATAGCTGGGCATAGGCTTGTTCGGCTGCCCCATAGAAGCCACCGGCGTGATCGATCAGCCCCGGCCGGTCGACGACCGTGACCTTGCCTCGCGAGGCACGAATAAATCCCTTGCCTTCCAGCACATGCAGGGTTTCGGTGACCCAAGGGCGGCGTACACCGAGCATGACAGCCATTAACTCGTGGGTGAGGTAAAGGTCGTGACCGTGACTGCGATCATGGACCATTAGCAACCAGCGGGCCAGCCTGGTTTCAGCCAGCGCCTGTGCGTTGACCAATGAGGTTGCTGCAGCCTGTACGATAAAGCATTCAACAAAGAGTAGGAGATGCTGCCGCAATGTCTCGCTTTCTGCGACGGCGGCAATGAGGCGTTCTGCGGCAATGGTGTAGCCGGAGCCGGCCAACTGCATATAGGTCCAGTGCGACGTCATGTTGACGCCCAACAGCAGCGATGTCCCGGTGACGCCCTCAAAGCCGGTCAAACCGATTTCAATATCGCGACCTTGCGGGCTCTTTGCAACAATGGACGCAATGCCGCGCTCAAGAAAAACTACCTCTTTAATGGGTTTGCCAGGCTCTTCAAGCTGTTGACGGAGCTCGAATTCCCTCGGCTCGAGATGCGGCATCAGGATGTTAAAGTCTTCAGGTAGCAGGCTCTTAAGCAGTTTGTTCCGTAAAGCCGCTTGGGTGACGGTCATACTGTTCCTTCCTGCGCGGAACAAACCTGTGATCCACCGCTTTTGAGAGAACAATCAATAACCGATTGGCAGGCAACAACAATGCATTGTCCTCCAGCAGACAATCCGGTTAACATCAGGCCGACAATGACCAGTTAAAAAAGCGCCCGCGCTCAAAGGCGACACGATGAAAGCCATCAATCAATTTTGCAGGCTGCGTAGTGGTGAGAGTACACCCGATAACGCTGTGCGTATACGCGTAATTGCCAACGGCGAACGAACGGTTGCCGAGGTCGAGTGGCCGCAAAATCATAAGACGGATGCCGGCGACTACTTTTACGCTACCTACGTCCCGTTGGCGATTGAACGGGCAATCGATGCCAAAGAAAACTATGGCTTTGCGGAGATCGTCGTCATTGTCGATGATATCGAGCTTTGGGACGCGGAGTGGGGTGAGCTGGTATAATTGCGCATTTCCGTTGGAGTACTCTTTAGCGCAACAAACGAAGTGGTCCTGCGTTGCTGTGCGAGTGAGGAGTGTGAACGTGGCAAGAGCCCGATCTTCCCGAAAGCTAAAATCAGTCGGCTAATCAATCGATGGCCCCGGTTCGACACGAACGCACCACACTTGCCGCTTGATCCGATGCCCGAGCGCATCGAGCCGTGTTTGGCACTGCTCAAAACAAAAACCGCCAAGCGGTCTGAACTGGGGGCGGGCATGATTGGACGAGTTAATTCCCTTCAATTGCGGCCGCCGACGAGCGCTTGGGCCGGCCACCATGATCCTCGACGGCAAAGCGGTGGTGCTGGACGATAAAGGTATGCCCAATTTTCGGCATGCTATTGACGAAAAATGCCATCCGTTTCTTAATATCTTTGTCGCTGGACCTATCAACGGCATGCTAGCGCTTGAGAGATGCTACGGGCTCCCGCCATTGGTGGAGGAGGAGCCATTTATGCTACTGCATCTTTTCGACCGACTCACTTACAGCGAAGACGATTGGCAAATTATGGAGAACGCTCATCTCAGAGCGTGCGAGATCCTCGGCCAACATCCAGCTTATTATGAGCACAATGACCGTTTGGCCCGAACGATAATGAAGCTTTTCGACAAAGGTGCCCGCGATCATGAGAAAATTGCGTCGGTCGCGGCGCATCGCGAAACCATCATGGTTCGCCTATTATCAACGCATCATTGAAATGCCAGACAATCTGACCCGCAAGCTGGAGTGCCCGGACTGCGGAACTTTCTTTTTGCGGAGGCCTGACAGCGTACAGAACCACACGCTCATACAGTGCAGATCATGCGCGCGGGTCCTTGGCAGATGGAGTGAGCTAGAAGCTGAATTCAACGCGCAAGGCGATGGCGTGGCTGAGACGGATCAAGCCCAAACCATTCGAAAAAGATTAGCTGGCCAGCAGCGAAGCTCGAACATGCGCGAACTCCCGATCCCTAATGTGACTGTCACCGATCAATTCGGTCACCCAGTAGACATCGTGTCAGTGAGCGAAGCGGTTTCGGCATGCGAGCGCAAAGTCTCCGACAATCGCACTTACCTGACGGGGGTAGGGCTGCCGACGGATTTCGGTGTCTCGAAGCGTACAAGCCGGCCGAGATCATCGGATACGTCACGCCAGCGTTTGACATCGAAGTCGATGACGACAAGCCCCGCGGTCGGGTATTTTTGGTGCAGTCGGGACAGATCGGATTGACTTCCCTTGCCAATCAGCCTGAGAGCAAGGTCCTGAAGTCCGGGATTATGTCCGACGAGCAACAGCGCCTTAACATCGGGTGCTGTTTCCTTGATGATATCAAGGATCGCCCTCGCCGAAGCATTGTAAATGCGCGGCTCTTTTCGCCGCGAAATGTCGTGCTTAAAGGCGGAGCGTGCGCGTTTCCAGGTTTCTTTGGCGCGCCGAGCCGTTGAAACTATGGCGAGATCGGGCATTAGTCCCTTCTTTGCCATGTATTTGCCCATCAAAGGGCTCGTTCGTCGACCGCGTTTTGCGAGCGGGCGCTGATGGTCGCCAGTGCCCTCGGGCCGATCCGATTTGGCATGACGAAGAAGCATCAGCCGGCGCATCAACAGGTTCCTCTTGCTAGTATATCTTGGCGTCATCGAGGATAGCGCCGAAGTACAATCCGCTCAAGCGCCGGAACGAAACGATTGTCGGCGAGATTGACGGACCGCCGATATGCTGCGGATATTCCACCTATGGAAGACATCGAAATATTTCAACGTATGGGGCGGGCGCTTGCTATCGGCGCTGTGGTTGGTGTCGAACGGCATTGGCGTGAAAAGGACAAAGAGGAAGGTAGCCCCAAAATGCCGCAACACAAGCTTTTGTTAGGCAGCTAAGGGCACACCTTAATGGCTCCTGATTCCCGATTGCAAACCGCAAATGAACGCATGCGACGGCCTACTAAGCGTCGTCTGGAACCGCTCATTCGAAACACTCCTCGAGGCGATCCTTAATGTCGGCTTTTGGGCTCAAAACGGACATGTGGCCATTAGATGGGGAACGGCTGTATGCGCCGGTCGAACGGAGATCCGCGACGCTGGACTCATTGCCATGAACAAGGCTTAATGCCGCGCGGGGATGGCTGGGGGATGCCGATCATGAGATCACCGCGGCAAATGAATGGTAGTGCCGATGTTCTCGATGCTGTCGTCGTCGGGGCCGGCTGGGCGGGCCTCGGTGTCAGCTATTGGCTGGCACGAAGGGGCCTGCGCCATAGCGTCCTAGAGCGGGGCCGCATAGGAGAGACCTGGCGCACGCAGCGGTGGGATTCCTTTCGTATGAATTCGCCCAACGTGCAGACCGTCATGCCCGGCGACCGCTACGACGGTCCGGATCCGTATGGTGTCCTCACGCGCGACCAGTTCGTCGCTCTCCTTGAGGACTTCGCCGGGAGAAATGGGCTGCCGATCGAAGCGGATACTGCGGTGAGCGAACTCGCGCAGGAGAATGGCGCCTATCGGCTGACCACCTCGCACGGCACGCTTCGAGCGCGCAACGTGATCGTCGCAAGCGGCAACCTGAATTGTCCTGTGCGCCCGATCTCGTCAGATGCGTTGCCGCCTGACATTTACCAGATCGACGCTTCCGGCTATCGTAGCGCTGCCGATCTGCCCGGCGGAGCGGTGTTGGTGGTCGGAAGCGGTCAATCAGGCGCCCAGATCGCGGAGGAACTGGCGGAAGCGGGCCGGACGGTCTTCCTTGCGACCAGTCGCGTCGGGCGGCTCCCACGGCGCTATCGGGGGCGCGACGTCATGGTCTGGCTCGAGGAAAGCGGATTTCTCGACGTGCGGCGAGAGGAGGTCATTCGGCTTGCGGGACGCATCCCGCCGCGTGGTGTGCTCGGCTCGGAGCACACGATCAGCCTTCAGGCGCTCGGCGCCCAGGGTATTGTGCTTCTCGGGCGATTGACCGGCGTGACGGATGGCGGCTGCCTCTCGTTCGCCGACGATGTCGAAGCGAATGTTCGCTTTGGGGACGAAGCCTCCGACAATGCCAAACGCTATATCGACGATTATATCGGCCGAACCGGGATCGACGCACCCGTTTCGGAGCCCGACCCGGCGGAGACGGTCGCGTGGCGTCAGCCGGATCCCGCCGATCGGTTCGCTCGATCTCTCCCGGTCCGGCATTACCAGCGTGGTGTGGTGCACAGGCTTCAAGGGCGATTTCAGCTTGTGAGACTTCCTGATGCGCTCGACGGTGCCGGACAGCCCGTTCACACGGATGGCGTGGGCGTCCTGCCGGGCCTCTACTTCGCCGGACTGGATTTCGCCTCCACCCGCAAGTCAGGCATCATATTGGCGATCGCCGAGGAAGCACCTCGCCTTGTCGGACACATCGTAGGGCATTCGTGACCGCCTTTGGCATAGTCGAGAAGCTCCTCGCAGTCAGGCTAGGGTCGGAGGTCGACAGATCGGCAGCCAACGCTTTGCGCTGCCACCACCAACCAAGATTTCGCGCGTGCATCAATTAATTTCTGCTGATGGCGCATAGTTGCGTGCCCTACAAGGCTGCGCTACCTCGCCACCGAATCTGAGAGTTACTGAAAGGTGAGAGCGGCACACCGCTCTGATGTACGTTGTCAAAAGCTATCTTAAAGTCAGATATTAGTTTTGATTCGAGCTCTGGAAGTCGCCTTTCGATGGAACTGCGCCGAACTCTACAATCTTGTCGTGGTTGCCGAAGAGCTTCAGTCGCGCGGGCAGCGTTGAGAGTTCATCTTGTCTGGCCGGAAGCAGATCCAGTGCCTGGACGCGAGCTCGGTATTTGCTGATGGTTCGCGCGGGAGGACCGCAAGGGCAACCTTCTATGACGGGGCAACTGGCAATTCGGTAAGTTGCGGCTGCGCGAGGTGCTGGTGACATCGAGAGCAGCCTGAAACCAAGTTGTAAGGGAACTCGGATCGACGGCTGATTTTGAGACAAGCAGAACGTTGCCGCCAGTAGTCCGCAGAGGTTTGCTTTCGGGGACCAAGGTGTGGCCGACCGCAAGAATATTATCGCTGGCAGCCGATACGGCAGTCCTAGCCCTGGCGAGAGTGGTTTACCACCTTCGGAAAGATCGAGGAGCTTTTCCGGGTGCGCAAGCGGGCTGGTCGCGGCTGCCGTCAATCGACCATCGCGGTGGCACAACTCGGCCGGCCATGCCGGAAGTCCTGACCAATGAATAGGAGATAGCCGCAAGCAGGCGTATACCCTCAGGGAAGCGGCTCTGATTTTTCTGAGCGCAAATATATCGCCCAGCATTCTGTGGCGATAAAGTATTCCAATTACCGCAATTGCTCTCGCTTGTTCCCGGCAATGAGACTGCGGAAGTCGGGCCTAGTCCACGTGCAGCGTTTCTGGCCGGCCAGGGCTCTGGAATGGTTGTTCATTTAAGGCTTGTTGCCCTTGAAACCACGACTTGGATCTAACAATCCCTGGAAGCAGCGTCAAAGACCTATTCGGCTTCTATTTCGAAGCCGATGAGTTTGACAATAGTCTCGACCGGTTTGCGCGCATCGATGTGTCGCCACCGAACTGTGCCGATATCCTTTGCTTCCTGCATATCCAGCACTTCAAGCATTGCGTCTGACGCACTGCCCGTTCGGGCTGCGATGCGCCCCGACAATGTCGAACGGTCGCACTGCAACCAAAACCCCACAAAGGGAACGCCGAGTGCCTCCGCAACGCGTTCGACCGCGTCCCGATTGCTTGGTCTATCAAAAACAGCATCGATTATGACAGTGCCCCGCGACACCAGTGAGGCTTCTGCCTTGTCGCAGAGTGTCTTGTAGACGATGTCGGAAACGTCAGGGCGATAGGCCTCCCGCGGAAGTCTTTCCGTCGCCCGAACCCCGAACATTTTCTTACGGACGCGGTCGCTTTCGAAGATCCGCGCGCCTGGCGGCGTTCCCAAATGGGCGGCAAGTGCCTCAGCCAGGGTAGATTTGCCGGACCCGCTCAGGCCTCCAATGGCGATCAGGATGGGTGCCGACGGCTTAAGCAGTTCGAGCCCAAGGTCAAAGTAAGACCGCGCCTCTTGGTGAATGCTCGGGGATTTGTCAGCATCCAATTTCGCTTGGCTTGCGGTGACATGGGCACGAACAGCGGCCCGGACGGCCATAAAGAAAGGCAGAAGGGCAACCCCGTCATCATCGCCTGTGCTGTCGAGGTATCGATTCATAACCAAATTGGCGTGATCATTAAGGTTGCGATGCCAAAGATCCATCAAAAGAAACGCCAGATCATAAAGGACATCAACGGTTGCAATCTGGTCATTGAACTCGATGCAATCGAAAAGTTTGGGGCCATCGTCGGTCAGGCAGATGTTCCGCAGATGAAGATCCCCGTGACAGCGTCTGATCATGCCCGCGGTTTCGCGGTGGTCGAGATGCGGCTGATATGCTTTCACAGCGGTTCGGAAGGCATCGTTGAACGCTTGGACCTCATCTTCGGCAAATACGTCGCTGGCCGCAAAGCCTCGATCATTGATATCGAGCACCGCTTTGATATTGGTCGAACCGCTGGCAGCGTGAACCGGATCGGCCTGTCGATGAAATTGTGCAATCATCCTTGCGGCGGCGTCCATCAGCGATGGTGTGAGCTGACCCGATTCAGCCATTTTGTCGAAGAGATGATCTTGAGGAAACCGCTTCATTTCAACGATCGCGTCTATCACTTCGTTCGTGCCGTCTAAACACAATGTTCCGTCAGCGCTGCGGCTGATGCGACGAACGCGCAGATAAAGTTCGGGTGCGGTTTTGCGGTTGAGTTCGATCTCTTTCAAACAACAGGAAAGCCGCAATGTCGGCGTTGAGAAATCAACATAGGGAAGTTTGACCGCACGCTTCAGTTTGAATGCTCGATCCGCGACCAGGAAAATAAGCGATATATGGGTTTCCACCACCTTGACCGTGCCTGCCAAGCCATAGCTTTCAGCATGTCTCAAAAACTCGATGGTCTCGCTCTGGTCATACGGCATCTTATCGACTTCCAGCAATTGAACTTATGCACGCTCGCGTCGCAGCCTCATATTACCACGAACTGATATTCGTACCTGGCGGGATCGTTAGGCCGGTCTGCCCTCGCTACTAGCTACCGCCCAAGCCATCCGTTGAGAATTATCGTTCAGGATCTCGCTGAGCGGCAACGATTTCGCGACCTCTTCCGGCCGTGCGACATGCAATTCGGCGAGATACCACCCGGTCTCCTCCGCACCGGTGGCATCGATGCCCAACCGGTGAAGGTTGTCGAGCACGTGCTCTTGTTCCTCGGTGGAAGCAAATCGTCGCTGCTGAAACAGGCCTTCCAGCTTTTCCGTAACGTAGCCATGTCGACTTAGCATTTCTTCCGCGGCACCGAAATCGAACATGCGCAGCACGAAATGCGCCATCCAGGGGTGACTGTCGAGGCTCGCTTCCAAGAGCCGTTCCAGTGAAATCTCGGTAACATAGCCGACGCATCCCGTCGAAATGATCAGATCAGCGTTTTCAATCGCCGCAACATCTTGTGCCGTCGGCTCCCGTTTCTCGAGGTTGGTCGCAACACCGCCATCGAGCAGGCCCGCATCGATCGCATAGGTTACCGCACGGTCCGCCGGATCGACACCAATCATTTCGAGTGCGGCATCTGCTGGGCCGGCGTAGCGGTCGCGGTCTTGCTGAAGAAGGTCCACGGGATCGTCGGCCCCAGCTCTCTCATAGATCCGGTAAAGTTCATCCATCGAATACCCGTGCTTGAGAAGTGCCCCATTGACCCCATAGGAGCAGCCAAGGTCGACCACCTTGGTTGGTTCGATTTCGGTGGAGTTGCGTCGTGCCTCAATCAGTCGTTGAAATCGAGGTTTCACATCCTGAGGAATTCGATAGTCGAGGCGAGACAAAGTTGAAAAATAAACCGTTGGATCAGGGTTATTGTAAATGTTATTCAAGTTTATCTTGCCTGCTGCGTCGTAGCTAAGATTTTCCAACGTATCACCTCACCTTTTTTGAGCAAAAAACATACATTCATCGCACAGAGAGTGCGCGACGGTTACTTTTCGTTTGGGATATAGTCTTGTATCATATGCGCTTCTGGCATTGAACCCGTGATGTGGATTTTTATTCTTACTGCCACGCAAGGACATTGTTAGAGATCCGCGATAATTATGCGATAGTCGATTCTCAGAGCATGAATCCGGTATCCACATCACTGCGGCGGCTCTATATTGGGAAGGTCGCATACTTTCGTACGTCTTCGCAGCAGCGCGCAATGCCTGCAGGGTGAGGAGCACACAGAAATGACCACCACGACAACGGAGAGCAAAACACTTAAACGGGGCCTGCTCGAACGGCTCGAGGCCGATGCCGCTATCTGTGCTGAAGGCTATCTCTTCGAACTCGAGCGTCGGGGCTATCTGCAGGCTGGGCCATTCGTGCCAGAAGTAGTGATCGAGCATCCGGAAGCTGTGACGCGTCTGCATGAGGATTTCGTGCATGCGGGCAGCGACGTCGTCGAGGCCTTCACCTATTATGCCCATCGACAGAAACTCAAGCTCATTGGACGTGAGAATATCCTCGAGGAGATCAATCGCAACGCACTGCGGATCGCCAAGGATGTAGCAGATCGCAACGGATGTCTGATGGCGGGCAATATCTGTAACACCAATACCTATGAAACAGATGATAGGGACAGTCATGCTGCTGTCAAAGCCATGTTCGAAGAACAGATCGGCTGGGCGGTCGAAGAGGGAGCGGATTTTCTCATCGCTGAGACGATCGACTGGTATGGCGAGGCTGAAATCGCCCTCGGTGTCATGAAGCGTGCCGGGCTTCCGTGCGTCGTGACGCTATCTGTACATCGCGACGAGAAGATGTTCGATGGTGTGCCTGTTGTTGAGGCCTGCAGAAGACTTGCTGCTGCGGGAGCCGATGTCGTCGGGCTCAACTGTCAGCGCGGTCCCAAGACTCTGATGCCGGTGGTTAGACGCGTTCGCGATGCGGTTTCCTGCCATGTCGCTGCATTGCCCGTTCCGTATCGTACGACCGAGGCGGAGCCGACCTTTCAATCGCTGACGGATCATGCCTGCAACTGCATTCCCGGCAATCGCCCCTTCCCAACTGCGCTCGATCCATTCACCTGCAACCGATACGAGTGTGCGGAGTTCGCGAAGGAATGTATGGAGATCGGCGTTCGTTATATCGGGCTCTGTTGCGGGGCCGCGCCGCATCATATCCGCGCGGTTGCCGAAGCGATCGGCCGTACTGTTCCTGCCAGCCGTTACTCGCCGGACATGTCGAAACATGCCTTTTTCGGAAGCGATGTTGCCATCCCCGAACAATACAAGCGGCGGCGCGTCAATATCTGATACAGGGCGGCAGGCCCGCCATTTGACTATCTGCATGTTATGGACACTCTGAGCAGCGCACGGCTGTTGTGCACCTCGGCAGCGGATGCAGTTATGCGCCATGCGGCATGGTGTCAGCTTTGACACAACGATGGGTTTGACGCCACTCGATGGTCTTGTGATGGGAACGTGTTCCAGAAGCATCGACCCCGGAATTATCTTACACCTCCTACGTGACCGAGGACCTTCGAGCGCGTTAGGAAAAGATGACCTCTTCGGCAGGTACTATCACCCGTTCGTGGCCGCACATAGTCGGCGCTCGACGCATCATTGAGGCCTTTCAGCGGCACTCCGAACGGGTGAAGGCGAGCGATACTGGAAAGACAGAACGGCATTGTTCACTCTTTTCGTTTTCCGCGACGATCGCGCGCTCCGCGCTGGGCGGGTATAGGGGGACATACCGAGAATTGGCTCCATCGATCCCGAACAATCTCCATATAAGGAGGAACTGGCTGCCAATAGGATTACGGTGATAGATCTCACCATGATCAAGGCCGGGCGATAGGTGTAAAAGCCGGTCATCAGGCACTGACAGGAACCGAAATGGAATCGCCGACCCGGTTTCCCGCTAGGGAAGCCTGGTTAAATGCCAGCACATCAGGAAAGGAGTTGCGCGGCCTGCCCTTGTTGTGTCACTAGCTCGACCGCCTGTTTATCGAATGAGACGAACGTTTCGCCGCCTAGCCAATTGCCCTCATAGGCCATGATACCGTCTGCGAAATCGCCGCCCGCTTCGAGAATGGCGAGTCCAGCTTCAACAGCGGGCCGGTTCATCACAACATTTCCAGCATCGAGCAAATCTCGGATTGTCACCGCTACATCTTCTTTCGACAGCTTCGCCCCCCTGCGCAGTATCCAAACCAGCTCACACAGGCAGGGTAAGGAAACCGCGATCAGCGAAGCCGATTTCAGGAGCTTGCTTGCGGATCGGCCTTGCTTTGCGTCGTCCTGCAAAACGGCACGAGCCAGCACGTTTGTATCGACCGAAATTTTCACTCTTCGCCCGCCCAGCCAGCGGCAGCGATCTCGTTCATTTCCTCAATCGTCATCGGCTTTTTGACCTTGCCAGCGTGCCGTCCGATGAAGTTATCAATGGTGCCGGTCGGCTTTGCCGCCTTCACCCGAAGTTCGCCACCCGGCAGCTTGTCAAAGTCGATCCGCTCACCTGGCTTGATACCGAGGTGTTGCAGTAGATCCCGCTTTAGTGTGACCTGCCCTTTCATCGTTACCGCTAGTGAAGTCATGAGAAATACCTTTCGCTGATCGCGGCTATATAGTAATTGAAATATTCATTACCAGCAAGCCGTATCAGAATCGTGTTGGCCTAAATCGCAGCCTCGTGCCGACAGGCTTGGTGGCAAACTCCGCTGGCGCCTCAGGTAGAGCACCCCAATGCGTGAGGCAAAGGTAGATGGAACGAAGACCAAAACGTTCAAAATTGTCCAGCAGCATTTCGACGTCAGGTGGGTTGTCGACATCGATGGTGGGGAGAGCCGACACTTTGTTGCTTCCCAGGCGGCCAACTGCTTCCAGATTGGCAAAAAAGATTTTGGTTTTGTTGATATCATTATTTCGTTGGCGCCGATGCGTCGTGAAATCACCGTCGAGTGAGGTGCTGACGAATGTGTCTTCAGCATCCAGAAAGCTCCACTCGTCGGGCCCGAGGCGCTGCAGGTTGGTGCAGACGACGCATTGGGATTGTTTGAAGCGGGAGCGACAGAAGGCTCTTATCTTATCAACCAAGTCGAGGCGAAGCAGGGTTCGCCTCCCTGAAATTCAATTTTGATGTCGGCAGTCTCCAGTCCATCCAGCAAAGAGATCGTGCCGGCGAGTGTTTCGTCGTTCCAATCGAAGCCTCTGGCTGCCTCCGGGGCGCGAGAAACCAGGTCAAATTGCAACGCAGTGTTGGGACAAGAATGATGTAGGAGGGGTTCTTTTGTATCGATTGCCTTCTTGCCCATCGGAACGCATATGACGTGCAAGCAAGATCATCTTTAGTCGAGTAACAGTGCCCGTTGTCGGAAAGAAAGACGTGATCGCTTTCGGTGAGGGAATCGCTGGCATAGCGGTCCAGGAATTCATTGTCCGATCTGAAGTAGCCGCCCCGCATCATCGGCAAACAGCAACGACGAAGCATCAAGCGAGCGAAAGGTAGCAAGGGGGCCCACGGCGCTACGCGCCGCAGAATCTTATTTCCGAAACAGTGTCGCTGGGCAGGTTGCCTGACGCCTTCCGAGGCGCTGCGCAAACGCACCACCCAGCGCAAGGTGTTGGTGGATCCGTTCAGTGTGTGAATCGCAGAATGGTCTCGATGAGTCCGGTCTAACGGTTCGAATCTCCTCAAGGCGATCATTGGAAATCGCTCGTCCCGATATCCTTTAAAGAGAGTGATTGTAGAATTCTAGGAACCAATCAGAATCTGCCATTTGCCGCCTCCGCTTTGTAGTTTAACACACCACAACATTGGCACATTGCGATGCTGTCAGGGGAGGGCGGCAACCATCTCATCTCAAGTGGAACCGGACCGCACTCAGCGGGTTATAGTTCGAGCCAGTTTTCAACCTTTAGCCCCGTCTGCCAAACTCACGAACATTTGCCGTGATGATTGTTTTTCCGAGCGTGTAAGCGTGCGCGGCAATAAGAAGATCATTACCGCCTATGGGTTGGCCCGCGGCTTCCCGTTCGGCGCGTTTGCCGCCGTATTCATCGTCGACAGGGGCTTCGAGCGGCAGCGCTGGAATTTCGTGAAGAATGGTTCAATTCGTTCCGATAAAGCGGGAGAACCCTTCTTAGCCGCCCCATACCGAAGCTCAAACTGTATCAGCCCCGACACGCTGAAGATGTTGTGCGGCCTTGCCGTTGGGATTCTTTACCAGATCGCTTATTATGTTTGTGTCGAGCATGTAGAGCATCAAAAGATATCCCTTGGCTCGACAGGCTTGTCCTCAATCTCAGGAAACTCTTCATCGAGAGGTTCCCAGCTACTTAGCAATGCCAGTAATTCACTTTTGCGGACTGGCTCGATAATCAGGCGGTCGCCATCACGACTGATTAATACGCGATCACCGGGCAGTTCGAACTCAACTGGAATCCGAACCGCCTGGTTTCGATTGTTGCGAAACAACCGGACCTCACGAGGCTTCGATGGAAAAGTTTGTGGCATATCGCCCTCCACAATTTGGCATATGCCAATAACAGATACATACCTGGCACATATAACAAGAACGGTTACAACGAGTGTGGCTTCTGACCAAACATTTCAATTTGAGCGGTAAGCCAGAAATCAGGCGCAGATTTCTGGCTTAGAATTCAAGTCGGACAGGAAGCTGCAAGGGTCTGTTGCAACGCTTTGGTTAACCGCCAACTCGGCAAGGGTGGTTGCAACGCGCAGGCCGGCGCAGACCTTTGATCGGAGCAATGGTCACCTCTCGACAGGTTGCGGACGTTATCATCGCGCCTTATCGGCATTTTCAACGGAACGTTTGTCCGCGCTTTTTTGGGGCTAGTGGCCCTTGACGTTCCCGATTTGCGCTTCGAAAATCGCATAAGGGCTCATCCGGAACCGCATAAACGAAACCCTCGAGGTGGTTCCGTTGTTATCGCTTTGGGAGCGATTCCGGTGGGGGCAGCGCCAAAAGGACAGCCCGCTCGCTTAAAGGCGCTTCTCGAAGAACGTGTCGGGGTAAGGGTCGTCATTGAAACGATCGATCTCATTCCACCCGGTTCTGCGATAAAGCTGCTGCGCTTCGGGCAGCGCACTATTCGTGTCCAGACGGAGGACCTCTATGGATAGCTCACGGGCGGCAAGCTCAGCGGCCGTCATAAGCCGTTTTGCGAGCCCAAGTCCACGCGCTGACGGCGCGACCCAGAGCCTTTTGATCTCCGCGACCTCGCCACCACTGCCCTTCAACCCGACGCAGCCTATCGGCAGGCCATCTGATATGGCCACCAGGAACATACCGCGCGGGCGGATCATGTCTCTGGCGTCCGGATCGCGAGAAAGCGATACATCGAAACCCTTCTCAAAGCGGCGTGCAAGTTCGGCGTAGTATTCGCTGAGACAATATCTCGCGTCATGGTGTCGAGGGTCTTTCTCTTCAAGCACGATATGACCACGTCTAAGTGAGGAAGCGACAATATCCATGGCGCGCAGAAGCTCTTCCGGCTGGGAATGTCGCGACAGAAATGCTTTCGCCTGCGCGTTGGAAAGCGCTTCATAAGCCTGAAACTCGGAACGGCCGGTTTCGGTCAACTTGGCAACGCGGCGACGCGCGTCCTGAGGATTCGATATGGTGTCGATGAGACCCTCCTCTTCCAGACTGCGCAGCAGACAACTCATGAGGCCTAAGTCGAGACCGAGATAATCGCGGATCGCCGCAACATCCGATTGCCCTTGGCCGATCGCATTGAGTACGCGCGCTGCGCCCAGTGGACGGCCGCGTCCGAGGAAAGAGGTATCGAGAGCGCCGACTTCGGCGGTGACAGCACGGTTGAAGCGACGGACCCGAGAAACAGGATCGTACGTCATGTTATCTGACTTAGGTCAGATAATTCATCCTGTCAATTAGGAGGGCTGAAAAGTACTCTTTCCTGACAGGGTGGTTGCGTTGGCAAGTAGTGGCGGCTTCGGGTCGAGAGGAGCCGCCCACATGCTCATCTATGCTTCCTTATCCCCATGACGGTCATGAGAGAGTGTCTTTTCGCCCTTTCCCGCACACGACCCCTATGAGGTGCGCAATACCCTTCTAGGGTCAGGACTCACTAATCAGAGCCAGAAGATGACGGCCGCCGCTATGCATATGCTTGAGAAGAAAGTGTGGGCGCAGCGGTCGTATCGAGTATGAATGCGACGCCAGTCTTTAAGTTTTCCGAACATGTTTTCGATTTTGTGGCGTTGCTTGTAAAGCACAGCATCATATGGGATTTGGACCTTTCTGTTGGCCTTTGACGGAATGCAGGCAGTGATTCTGCGATCAGCCAGCGCCTTTCGAAACCAGTCGGCGTCGTATCCCTTATCTGCAAGCATTGCTTTGGCCTTCGGTAAGGCTTTGAGCATGAGAGCGGCCCCTCTGTAATCGCTCATCTGCCCTTCGCTCAGCAACATGATCAAAGGTCTGCCCTGGCTGTCGCAAACCGCGTGTAGTTTCGCATTCAAACCACCTTTGGTCCGCCCGATACGTCGGGGAATATCCCCTTTTTTAGCAGGCTCGCTGCCGTGCGATGTGCTTTTAAATGGGTAGCGTCGATCATCAATTGTTCCCGCTTGCCGCATCTGGCCGTGAGTTCGGCCAAGATTCGACTGAAGATACCGAGCCTACTCCAGCGGATGAAGCGATTGTAAATCGTCTTGTGAGGACCGTATCCCTTTGGCGCTTCGCGCCAGCGCAATCCGTTGCGAATGACGAAGATCATTCCACTTATGATCTTACGGTCATCTACTCGCGGAATACCGCGGGATAATGGAAAGTACGGCTTTATTTGGCGCATCTGCGCCTCGGACAACAGCGTCAAATCACTCATGGCAGCGCCTCCTTGCGCAACCATTGAATCAATCCGTCGATGACGCCGCAAGTGGCAAATGCCACCGGCCCCTGTTGGCGACGCCTGGCAGACGCCGAGGCCATCCCCACCGCCCAGCACAAGATCGACGTGCCACTGCTGGCTGCGATGATTGCAAGGCTTGAAACTGTCGTTCTTGGTGCAACAAGCATCCTGGGAGAAATCCGGAATATTTGCATACAACGCAAGAGCGTTTCACCTGCACCACCAATTTCGCTGGAGCGGCCCGGATACCGGCAGAGTGTGGGGTGGCAACCGATACCAATTCTATGGCCCGAGAATTCTTTTCATGGTGGCTCGCTGCATCGAACGCGGCGTCAGGCGATTTGAAAACGCAACGACGTTGTTCATGAACCCGGCGATCACGGACGCTTTCCCTTGTGATAACGCTCTCAGACCACTTCCAGCGACTGGACGGGGCTTCATTGTCAGAAGGCGCAGCATCGGCGAGACAGGAGCGCCGGCCGCTGCATCGAAACCCGTTTCGGTGTGCCCTGGGCAAAGACTGGTGACGACCACACCTTGCGGACGAAGTTCGTCATGCAGGGCTTCTCCAAAGGCCAGCACATAAGACTTCGTCGCCGCGTACGCAGCAAAGGAGGGAACGGGCTGGAACGCCAAGAGACTAGCAATAAGAAGGATCTGGCCGGATCCCCGGGCTGCCATGTCACGCCCGAAAACATAGCTCAGCTCGGTGATCGCCGTGATGTTGAGCTGAATCATGTCGGTGGTGCGCTCGAGCGGCGTATCCAGAAATGCGCCGTGCAACCCGTACCCGGCATTGTTCACCAGGATGTCGATCTGTAGCGACCTTTCGTCCAAGCTGCTTTTTAAACGGGCAGCAGCCCCAGGAGCGGCAAGATCGATTGGCTCGACAACGATATCGACGCCATGTTTCCGGCGAAGTGCATCGGCGAGCTTTTCCATTGGCTCCTGTCGCCGGGCTGCGAGCACGAGATTGACCTTCTGCGCCGCCAGCAGTTCAGCAAATTCGAGGCCAAGGCCGCTTGATGCGCCTGTGATCAGGGCACGTTTTACGGTGGTGCCGTCTAACTTTTCAACAACGGAGATTTGTGTTCCCGTATCAGCAGTGTGTTGCATTTGTTTTCCTGTCAATTAACTGGACCTTACCCCGATGCTGGATCGCCATAGGGGTTGATGGCGAGTGAAGATATTCGAGCGTTTCACCGCAGCACGACATTCAGAATGCGTTCGGCCAGCTTTCCGAATGGCGGGCGGACCAGTTTGACAATCCATCGACGCTGCTCATAGACGCCTTTGGCATGGCGCAAACGCCTGAAGCCTTCGACGCCGTGATAAGCGCCTATGCCGCTGGCGCCGACGCCGCCGAAAGGCAAATCGTCCTGCGCGACATGCATGATGCCCCTACTCTGCGGCCAGTGCCGTCGGCGGATTCAGATCTTCAATCACCTCTCCGTGGTGGTCATCTTTCGTTGGCTTGATCCGGAACCACACCGCGTACAGAGCTGGAAGGAAGAGCAGGATCATGACGGTGCCTGCAGCCGTTCCGCCAATCAACGTATAGGCCATCGATCCCCAGAACACCGAATGAGTTAAGGGTATGAAGGCGAGAATGGCAGCCAGTGCAGTCAGGATGACAGGGCGCGTCCGCTGCACCGTCGCTTCAATAACGGCGTGATAGTCATCGAGACCGGCAGCTTGATTTTCCTTGATTTGTTCTGTCAAGATCAACGTGTTGCGCATGAGGATACCTGCCAATCCTATCAATCCGAGAATGGCGTTGAAGCCGAAAGGCTGATTGAAGAGAAGCAACGTCGGCACCACCCCGGCAAGTCCGAGTGGCGCAGTCAACATGACCATCGTCATCGTTGACAGGCTGCGAACCTGGAGGATGATGACGATCAACATCGCTGCAATCATGGCCGGGAATATCTTGACGAGTGCGACATTGGCCTTGAGGGATTCCTCGATGTTGCCGCCCATTTCGATGCGGTACCCGACGGGAAGCGATGCGATCAGTGGCTGAAGGGCCTTCATGACCTGCTGTGAGACCTCCGGGGGTTGTGTCGCCTCGTTGATGTCAGAGCGTATCGTGATCACAGGGGTGCGGTCGCGGCGTTTCAGGATCGGCTCCTCAAATTGGATCTCGGAATGGCCGATCTGATCAAGGGGGACCTGTCGGCCATCCCTGCTCATGAGCGAGAAATCGCCCAGCCTTGAAGGATCAAGCCGGTTGTCACCTGCGCTACGTGCGACAACGGGGACGTTGCGGATGTTGTCGCGCACCTGGGTGACAGGGATGCCGCTAAGCAGCAACTGCATCTGCTGAGCTGCCTCAGAGGGCGAGAGACCGATCAGATTTAGCCGATCCTGGTCGGGGACAAACCGCAGCACCGGAGTTCGGTTACCCCAATCCCGGTTGGCCTGTCGGACATCTGGAACACTTTTCATGATAGCAAGAGCCTGCTCGGAGATTTTGTAAAGTTCATCCGGATCCGGTCCCATGATCCGAAACTCGACCGGAAATGGCGTATAGGGCCCAAAGACAAGCTGCGTTACGCGCACGGACGCCTCAGGAACAAGCCCGTCCGAAACGGCGGCTCGTAGGCGGTGCTTCAAAGCCTCGCGCGCGTGCGCATCGGGGGTGAGCACAACGACCTTGGCGAAGGCAGGGTCGGGCAATTCAGGTGCCATGGCAAAGAAGAAGCGGGGCGCGCCCTGCCCTACATAGCTGGTGACGATTTTTGCTTCCGGCTGAGTTTGCAGCCAGCCCTCGACTTTCTCCACTGCGGCTGTCGTGGTCTCGATGCTTGTGCCTTCGGGCATGCGAACTTCGACCAGCACTTCAGGCCGATCCGATGTCGGGAAGAACTGCTGTTTTACACTTCCCATCCCCATCACCGAAACAGCCATCGTGATGCCGACCACTGCGCATACCATGAATTTATGGCGAACCGCGAACTCGATGAGGGAGCGCAGGCGACGATAGTTCGGCGTATCATAGATGGCGTGATGTCCACCCTCGACCGGCTTGATGTCAGGCAGCAACTTGACGCCGAGGTACGGGGTAAAGATCACGGCAACAAACCACGAAACGATCAGCGCGAAGCCCACGACCCAGAAAATGTTGCCGGCATATTCACCTGCAGTCGATCTTGCAAAGCCCACAGGCATCAGACCAATGATTGTGACGAGGGTGCCGGACAGCATCGGCGCCGCCGTATGGCTCCAGGCATAAGCAGCCGCCTTGATGCGGTCCATGCCCTCCTCCATCTTCACCACCATCACCTCAATGGCAATGATGGCATCGTCCACGAGGAGGCCCAGCGCAAGGATCAACGCGCCGAGCGTGATACGATCGAAGAACCGGCCGGTTTCCAGCATGATGAGGAAGACGACGGCGAGCGTCAGCGGTACAGCAAGCGCGACAACGATGCCGACGCGCCAGCCGAGGGCAACCAGGCTCACGAACAGCACGACGCCAAGCGCCATTGCGAACTTGAGCATGAATTCGCCGACCGCCTCGTCGATGTTGACGGCCTGATCGCTGACTTTGGTGAGCGTCATGCCCAGCGGCAGTGTCTGCGCGATCGCGGCGGATCGCGCTTCAAGCGCCTTGCCGAGATCAAGACCATTCCAGCCCTGTTGCATCACGGCACCCAGCATGATTGTCGGCTCGCCCTCATGGCGGATGATGTAGGTCGCCGGATCTTGATACCCGCGCCGAACATCCGCCAAGTCGGAGAGCTTTAGAGTCCGTCCAGCCGCTACGATCGGCGTATCGGCGATCGCCTGCACACTGTTATAAGCTCCGTCGAAACGGATGAAGACCTGTGGCCCACGCGTATCGATGGAGCCGGCGGGCGTGACTGTATTCTGTCTCTGCAAAGCTGCGGCGATATCGGTTGCCGATATTCCAAGTGTTGCGAGCTTGGCATAGGAAAATTCGACGAAGATCTGTTCGGGGCGCTCTCCGAGGATGTTGATTTTCTTGACACCCGGAACATGCAGGAGATCCTGACGGATGACCTCCGCCTGTCGCACGAGGTCGCGCATCGGCATCCCCTTCGCCTTCAGTGCATAAAGACCGAAGCTCACATCGGAATATTCATCATTGACGAAGGGGCCAATGACGCCTGGAGGGAGATTTCGGGCTTCGTCGCTAAGCTTCTTGCGAGCCTGATAGAACTCTTCTGTCGACGGCGGCTCGCCGGCATGCTATCCTTCAGAGTCACGGTGAGGAAGGCATAGCCAGGCCGCGTCGTCGTTTCGACACGGTCATACCAGGTGAGTTCCTGGATGCGCTTCTCAAGTGGCTCGGCGACAAGATCCTGCATTTCACGCGCAGTGGCACCCGGCCAGACTGAAGTGACCGTCAGGGTCTTGATGGTGAAGGAAGGATCCTCGGCGCGTCCCAGCTTGACGAAGGCGTAGACGCCTGCAGCCGGCCAACAGAACGATAAAGAATAAGGTAACGGCGCGTTCGCGAACGGCGAGGGCTGAGAGATTGAAGCTCATTATTTTGTCACCTCTTGCTGCGAGGCAATTCTGACGGCTGCGCCATTTTCCAGAAGATGCGCGCCCAGAGCGACAACCTTCTCACCAATGCCAATACCGGTGATAAATGCCGTCTCCTCGCTGATCCGTTTAATTTCGACTGGCGTGAACTTCACGGTGGAAGTGGCACCGTTGACAACCCAAACACCTGTCCGGCTACCGTCGTCCAGGATGGAACCTACCGGAACAGCGACCTCCGACTGCCTGTGCGCGTCCAGGATTTTAATCGTCACCGTCGAACCGAGCGGGGCAGAGGCGGCGGCTCCATCGAGAACATAGCGCGCCTCGTAAGTACGGGTTTGCGGATCGGCGGCATCGGAGATCTGTCGCAAGCGGGCCTTTCCGCTGAGACCGCCGCCTCCGTAGACACTTGCCAGCGCTTCGGATCCTATATCGGGCCGCAAAGTCTCAGGGAGCCAAACAACGGCTTCACGAGGACCAGCCTGCGCGAGTTGAACGACCGTCTGGCCCGCTGCCACGACCTGTCCGGGGTCTCCAAGCGTCTCGACGACTGTTCCATCCGAATCTGCAAGAAGAACCGTATAGGTGGCTGCGTTTTCTGCGACCTTGGCGTCAGCCTCAGCCGCGGCAAGCTGGGCAGAGGCCGTGTCGAGGGCCGCTTTCGCCTGTTCATATCGCTGTGGGGTGGCAGCCAATCCATTCTTCACCAGCGCCGCATAGCGTTTCTCATCTGCTTGTACCTGGATCAGGACAGCCCGCGCTGCGATGACCGTATTGCGCTTCGCTGTAAGCGCGAGTTGGAGATCGGTTTCATCGATGCGCATCAGGGCCTGGCCTTGTCTCACCTGCTGACCCACATCGACCATCCGCTGGACGATCTTGCCCGGAACCCGAAACCCGAGATTGCTCTGTACTCGCGAAGCGACCGTGCCGGTAAACGACCGTTCCGCCGTTCCAGTCTTTTTCGCCTCTGCCACCCTTACGAGCGGTGCAACCGTCCTTGGATCTGCGGCTTCGGCTTTCCGTTCAGTGGTTTCGGACACCAGGAAAAAGGCAGCGGCCGCCGCCACTCCCAGGAGACCCACAAAAGTCAGGACGTATTTGCGTTTCATTTTACATTCTCTACTTGACGAGCGATCTGCACAAATTAGATTGCGATCTAAATCTATTTACGCTATAGATGTCAAATGAAATCTAACAGGAGATCGAAATGAGAGTGAGCCGCGCACAGGCTGAGGAAAATCGGGAAACCGTAATCAACGTCGCGAGCCGTCTGTTTCGAGAGCATGGCTTCGATGGGATCGGCCTGAAGGATCTGATGAAGGGTGCCGGCCTGACGCAAGGCGGGTTCTACAAGCAGTTCGTCGTCCAAGGACGACCTTGCTGCGCAGGCCTCCAGGCGGGCAATGGAAAGCGCCACGCGCAGATGGTCGACGGCGGCAGCGAACAGCTCCGATCCCCTCGAAGCAGTCATGGAGTTCTACCTCTCACCGGGACATCGTGGGGAAAAGGCCGACGGTTGCCCATTGGTGGCGCTGGGAGCCGACGCGGCGCGGCAAAGTGAAGAGGTCAGGCGTCCGTTTGAGGATGGAATACGGGCTCACTTTGAGGTCCTGGATGAACTGATGGACGAAGCCAAGAGCTCCAATCCCAGCGGCAAGGCAATGGCGATATTGTCTCTGATGGTGGGTGCTGTCACGCTATCGCGCCTCATTAAGGAAGAGAATTTATCGCGAGGGGTTCTGGACGCAGCCGCCGGCGGAAGTCAGACGTATTGCAAGCGGTGAAGATGTCGCCTGATGGGCGCAGCCGATTCGTTTATCTAGCGGCGGTCGTCGGCCTGGCACCCCCGGCTCAGGATGGACCGCCCCTTCTGGTTCGCAGGAGACTTTCGTTGCCGCTTGGTTGAATGTCCAAATTGATGTCAAAAAAGGCTATATTGAGTAGCAATATCGTAGTGGCCAACCACCAGCGTTGGGAATTCGTAAACTTATGATCCGCTTGTGGCGCAAACCTGCCGCAGGTGGCCCGTTCCTTGAGCGATGGCTCGTAGCAGTTGATGCCGACTTGATGACGCCAGTTAATAGGTCCTGACCCTAGGAAAACGGGACTCCATGATCCCCGCCTACAAACAAGTCCAACTGTCGGACACGGTATTCCAGCCGGGATCGACATGGCCAGATGAAGAGATGCCCAATGACTTGGTTTGTACCGTGATCGAAGGAGAGTTGGAGATCACCCAAGGAGACCTGAAATTCACCTGTAAGGGTGGCGAAGTATATAGCTGCGGGAAAGGCACGCACGAGGCCGCTACTAACAAAGGCACCATGGCGGCGGTCATGCGCGTCGTCGACCTGCTGCCGGCCTGACAAGGCCCGTCACGGCGCCAAATCATTCGGAAAGATTTGAAGCACATCGCCTGAGACGTCAGCAGGGTTCAGCTCCCGCCTCATGCGCTTTCTCGGCTACCAAGGCATCGATTGCTCGCCTCACCTCGAACAGGCCCCAACCCGCCGTGAGCGCTTCTTGGTATACGTTGAACATGTCCTTGGTTGAAATCTGATCCAAAAATCGCTCTCGTAACGCTTCCAGGCATTCTTCTTCCCGGCCGTCATAGATATCGCGATATCGTGGAGATGGAATACTCATGACGATCCTCCTCAAAACGAACCACAACGTGGATCAAGGCAGTAGGGTTCCCGAAGGCTACGGCCGTTCCGGATAACAACAACGCTGTACTTAACCGACAATCTTTGGTTCCCGCGCTATTTTATACCCATCAAGTTCTTCAATTCAGAAACTTTGTTCATGCAACCCTGTTCATCGCCGGCATTGGCCATCTTGCCTGCTTCAGCCATCAATTGACCAATCTTCTCAGTCTGGGTCCCGGAGGGCTGGTCGGTGACCTGTTCTTGGTGTGGTGAAATTGCTTCCACAGCGCCCGTTGTTGAACCGGTGACTTCAGTTCCGCTGCCCTGCTGTTTGCCCGACAAGACTTCCTCTTGGTGCTTGGTCGCAGGCATACCAGAATTATCGGTCGCCGCTCCCGTCTCGGCGGATACAGTCGCTTGCTTTAGATTGTTCAATTCTTCTTGGCAGGCGGCCGCCGCCGGGGCAGCAAAGCAGAGCGTGGCTGCTGCAATAGTGAAAAGTCGAATAAACATTTTAACCTCCTTGCTGGGACGAACTCTTCTCCACATGGAGAACGATCTTGTGCGCAAGGATGTTCCTGCGACTGATTAGCGCCGCAAGTTAGCGAATACTCCGCCGCGATTGCCTGAAATGCGCAACGGCCAGATAATCCGAAGTGACTAGTGCCGAAACACGCGCCGCTCTGCTACCGTTTTGTGGCGAAGATTACGAGCCGTTCAAAATCGTCTCAGTCCTGCGCAATTCTGCTGTCGCTGAAACCAGGAAGATTTTTGGAATTCGCGGCATCGCCACAAGCTTGCGCATCGTACCAAGTGAAAGCGTCTCGACCGACTTCATGAGCTGAGTGAACACACGTCAACTCGTGTGCGAATCCTCTCAATCGTCCATGCCCCGGGAATTTGGTCCGGTTACCAGAATTCGTGCATCGCCGACGCGAACTCTCACGTGTCGTCGAGCTTGAGTGTATCTATGATTTGCGTTTGAACATACTCGGCTAGATACCCAACTAACAGCACTTGCACCTTCGCCCAAAACGAGGGTGGATCGACAGGTGGATGAAACTTGTGGATCGCAACAAAAAATATAAAAAAACAATGGCATGTCGGAATATTATGGTGCGGATGGAGGGACTCGAACCCCCACGGTCTCCCGCCAGAACCTAAATCTGGTGCGTCTACCAATTTCGCCACATCCGCAGATGGAGGCGTGACCGCACCCCAAGCGCCGGTCTCTATATCACCCAATTATTCTGCGTCAAAGGGAAAAGGCCGACAAATGACAGCAATATTTCTTGCGGCACGAGAGGGCAATTCGTCAGTACATCGGCTCTTCGTAAAGCAGCTTGCCCTCGTCCTTTAGCGCGCGGATCTGCGCGTCACCATTTGGCGAAACGGCAATGACCGCTTCAATCTTGCGCTCCCGCTGCTGGTTTTCGATCGCCAGCCCGTCGCCCTCCGGTACGTAGTAGCGCTCGACGCCATAAGTGACGCGAAGTTGACTGTAGGCGGCCGCATTGTTATGGCTGGTGGTGCGTCCCCGAAGCTGGACTTCACCGTCCGGCAAGCCTTCGCGCTTCTGCCATGAGGCTTCCGAGAACATCCAGGCCCCATCATCGCCTTGCTTCACCGTCACATAAATGTCCGCCAGCCCGTCCGCGACCGGTGGTGTTCCGCTCACCTTACCGGCTTCGACATTGGATATGCCGTAGCCGAGCGTGACATAGTCGCCGCGCAGGAGATCGTGCGGGTCGACTGGTTCGGTGAGCAGCGTGATATTGGTGCCGCTGCGCAAGATGGAGGCACGCTGCGCGACCATGGCGTAGAGCGCGCCGGACTGCAGAATTGCTACGGCCGCGCCAAGCCAGATGTAACGATTAATCTTCAAAGTCAGCTACCTCGTCTTTCGGATGCTTTTTCTGAAGGCGGCGCTCCATCCGGATGACGAAGGTTGCGAGCAGTAACACAAGCACTCCTGCGCTCAGGAAGAAGCCTGCCGTGCCGATCAGCGTACCAATCGTTTCGAAGGCAAGGTAGAGCACTTCAAGCGAAAATGCCGTGTAGGCTATCCAACGCACGGCTAGATTGCGGTGGCCTGACAACGCCAGCCCCGCAATCGAAACACCCAGAATAGCAAAGCCGAAAATGATCTCGCCCGTTACGCCATCACTGATCAATTCGAACTGGAAGAACACCAGTGTCAGAAGCAGCGTAACGAAACCATACGCACCCAGCGCCTCGGACCATTGGGTTGCCTGCTCCAATGCGTTTGGCCGCAAAGCATCTGCAAGAAAGATGGCACCTCCGACCAAAGCCGCCAGCCAAAGAACCCACACCTGGTCGAGATCAAACCGGACGACAAAGGCGTACGTGATCAACAGCAGGGCAATCAGATGCCGCGCCGCCCTGCCCTTGGTGTACCAGATCAGCCCGGCACAAATGAAAGCGAGGATCGGCACCAACCAGAGATAACTCAGGCGCCCGGCACCAGCGGCCTCAAGCGAACAGAAGAGGTAAAACGCGGTGATGGCGACACTCGCCGAAACCAGTACGGGTGAGCGCAGGAAAAACGCCGCAACCATCGTGCCGGCAACCCAGAGCAAGGCCGCATCGGAGGCATCGCCTGACAAGTGATACATCTGGCCGACCAGGGAAATGCCGGCGCCAAAAGTCATCGCCGCCGTCAGGTAAAGCGCCTGGCTGAAGATCTTGTCGCCACGGCTTTCCCGCCAGGCTCCGCCGACATAACCAATGAAGAGCACCGCCATGATAAGACCAACGCGAAGCAGACGAGGCATTGCCTCCCAATTGGCAGCGACCAGCGAAACGATCGCCGCGCCGAGCAGAACTGCCCCAAGGAGCGCAAGCACCCCGCCAAGGCCGAAACCGGAGCTTCTACTGTTTATATCCTTGCGCAGGCTTTCGGCGGCAGCGGCATCGATCAGCCCATCCTGCTGCCAGCGCGCAATGTGTTTTCGTACGCCGAAGGAAATCGCCACGGGCTGCTCCTGAATCGCTTGACCGCTCCAACTAACGCCAGAGCACACAAAAACGCAATTGTGACGCCACCGCGATCATTGCCGCAATAATGTCCGTTGTGCGACGCAACAATTAAAATCGATTAATGTTGCAATGCAACAATTGCATAGCTGACCTGCAAACTTGGCTCTGCAACTATCGCAGGCCATCCACTATCTTCTGGTCAACGATCAAGAGTGATCAACTAAACAACGAACCGAAGTGGTGATTGAAATGAACCTTATCCGCTCTTACAGCAACTGGCGCCGTTATCGTGACACGGTTTCCGAGCTGAACCGTCTGTCGACCCGCGAACTTAGCGATCTGGGCATTGCCCGTTCGGACATCCCGTTCGTCGCCAAGAAGTCCGCAGTTCGCTAATCGCATACAGAATATCGCCGGGGCTTATCCTCCTCCCGAAGCCCCCGCGATCAAAGGCCGGCACTCCTCCTCCCAGCCGGTCTTTACAAAACGGCACCCACCGCACCTCCTCCCGCGGTGGGTGTTGTTGTTTCTGGGCCTTGCCTAGCGCACGCCGCCGTACCCTCGTCCCTTCCATTCTGCCAAACGCATCACGTCTGGCGGCCCGCCTCCCGGCTCATACCAGGAGTCGATAGCCCACAATGTGCCCGAACGGTCGCGCAGTACGGCCGTGAAGTGCGGATAGCGGCCATCGAGGAAACTACCCCGCGCATCGCGGCGGCTAACGCTGTGAAAGCGTAACAAACCCGCGCTTTGAAGATACCGGAGGAAATGGTCCGTATTGGTCGATTCATCGACACAGTCCATCTGGCCCTTCTGGCGTCCCTTGCCAAAATCCATCTTCGGCCGATCAGTAACACCAATGACCTGCGTGCTGCGGCGTTCGAACACCTGCACTGCACGGCGGACTGCCGATCGCTCCGCTTCAGCCGAACCACGGCCGCCTGCCATGATCGAGGCAATCCGGGCACGATCTGCTCCTGTCAGGGATACCTTTGTTTGAAAAGTGCAGCCATAGCCGTGACAAACGCTAAAGCTTTGCGCTTGGGCAACGGATGCTGTGCTGCACAGAATGGCGAAAACAAGGATTGGCAGAGTGCGTCGTGATCCGGTTATGCGCATGCTGTGATGCTAGCAAGCCCTATCGTCGAAGCCTACCGAATTTACGTCTTATGGTTTCTCGATATTGATAGGATACGGGCTGGAAACGTCGCTCGCTCACCCCTACATGCGAGTCCCCACCTCACATTCCCCGGGAGCAAATTATGGAAAAACGTCGTCTTGGCCGGACCGGTCTGTCCATTGCGCCACTGGTTTTTGGCGGAAACGTCTTCGGTTGGACTGCCGACCGGAACACATCGTTCGATCTTCTCGACCGCTTTGTCGACGCGGGCCTGAATGCCATTGATACGGCTGATGTCTATTCGCGCTGGGTCCCGGGACACACGGGCGGCGAATCCGAAACGATCATCGGCGAGTGGATGAAATCTCGCAGTGCACGCGAAAAGGTGACGATCATCACCAAGGTTGGTGGGGACATGGGTCAGGGCAAGAAAGACCTTTCTGCGGCCTATATAGCCAAGGCCGTTGAAGCTTCGTTGAAGCGGCTGCAGATCGAAGCGATCGATCTTTACCTTTCGCATTGGCCCGACCCCGAAACGCCTTATGAGGAAACGCTTGGCGCTTATGAACGACTGATCAAGGCCGGGAAGGTCAAAGCCATCGGCGCGTCCAATCTCGGTGCAGACCAGCTTCGTGCAGCTCTTGATGTGTCCAGGACCAGCGAGCTGCCGCGTTATGATGTACTGCAGCCGGAATACAACCTTTATGACCGGAAGAGTTACGACGGCTCCCTGCGCGACCTCTGCATGGCGGAAGACATTGGCGTCATCACCTATTTCAGCCTCGCTCGTGGGTTCCTTTCGGGCAAATACCGGAGTGAAGCTGATCTCGGCAAAAGCCCGCGCGGCGGCGGCGTGAAGGATTATTTGAATCCCCGCGGTTTTGGCATTCTGGCCGCGCTTGACGCTGTTTCTGCCAGGCACAAGGTGAAGCAGGCGGAGGTCGCACTCGCCTGGGTCATCCAGCGCCAAGGGGTCACGGCGCCGATCGCCAGTGCAACCTCATTGGAGCAACTGGAGAGCTTGATCAAGGCGGCATCACTTGAGCTCGACAAGGATGATATTGCCGAACTCGACAAAGCCAGCGCTTGAATAAGCTTTGCAGTCAAAAAGCCGCTGCAGTCCTTGGAGCGGCTTTTGCACATTGAAGCAGCGCATCAAAAAGACTATTGGATGCCTATGTCGATCAAACCTGTACATATCATTGGCGGCGGTCTCGCCGGTTCCGAAGCCTCCTGGCAACTCGCAGAAGCCGGAATTCCTGTTGTCCTGCATGAAATGCGTCCCGTTCGCGGCACCGATGCGCACAAGACGCACGATCTGGCCGAACTCGTCTGCTCCAACTCGTTCCGCTCCGATGATGCGGAGACCAACGCCGTCGGCGTACTGCACGCGGAGATGCGCCTCGCCAACTCGCTGATCATGGCATCTGCCGATGCGCATCAGGTTCCGGCCGGCAGCGCGCTTGCCGTCGACCGTGATGGCTTCGCTCAAAAGGTCACGGCAAAACTCGAGGCACATCCGCTCATCACCATCGAGCGCGAGGAAATAACCGGGCTGCCGCCGGCCGAATGGGACAAGGCAATCATCGCCACCGGCCCGCTCACGGCACCGTCTCTCGCCGAGGCAATCGGCAAGGAAACCAGTGCGGATGCCCTTGCCTTCTTTGATGCCATTGCTCCTATCGTGCATTTCGATTCCATCGACATGAACGTCTGCTGGTTCCAGTCGCGCTATGACAAGGTCGGACCCGGCGGCAACGGCAAGGACTACATCAACTGCCCGATGAACAAGGAGCAGTATGAAGCTTTCGTCCAGGCGTTGATTGCCGGCGACAAGACCGAATTCAAGGAATGGGAGGGCACGCCCTATTTCGACGGCTGCCTGCCGATCGAGATCATGGCCGAACGCGGGCCCGAAACGCTGCGCCATGGCCCGATGAAGCCGATGGGCCTGACCAATGCCCATAACCCGACCGTCAAGGCCTATGCGGTGGTCCAGCTGCGTCAGGACAATGCACTCGGCACGCTCTACAACATGGTCGGCTTCCAGACGAAGCTCAAATATGGCGCGCAGACGGAAATCTTCCGGATGATCCCCGGACTGGAGAATGCGGAATTCGCTCGTCTCGGCGGGCTGCACCGCAATACGTACCTGAATTCTCCAACCCTGCTTGATCCGACCCTGCAGTTGAAGAGCCGTCCTGGTTTGCGCTTTGCCGGCCAGATCACCGGCTGCGAAGGCTACGTCGAATCAGCAGCCATCGGCTTACTTGCCGGGCGTTTCGCCGCTGCGGAGCGTCTTGGCCAGACCGTCACACCACCGCCTGCGACGACGGCTTTCGGCGCGCTGCTTGGGCACATCACCGGCGGCCACATCGTCACCGACGAAGAGCCCGGCAAACGGTCCTTCCAGCCGATGAATGTCAATTACGGCCTGTTCCCGCCAATCGAGGCACCTAAATCCGAAGGCAAGCGGCTCCGCGGCAAGGAAAAATCAAACGCCAAGAAACGTGCCATGAGTGCCCGTGCCCTGGCTGATTGCCGTGCCTGGCTTGGTCTTCCTGCTATCGCCGAAGCAGCGGAATAATATCTAACGCACCGACGCCCTGAACATCGCCCATTGCCGGCGAATGGGCGATATATTGGCCATTTCGTTGGCTGCATCGGCACCATCAGCTTGCAATTTCTTCAGATAGGTCCGGGTGAGCCTTGCCGGCAGATAGGCCGGGCGCAGTGTGCCCGGCAAGGTTTTCGCAGCGGCTTCGAATTTGGCCAAATGGTCATCTGCAAGGGCAATCATTGCACCGATCGCGCGCTTGGTTGACGCTGGATCCGAGCCGTTTAGCAGCGTCGCGGCACTCGACCCGACGACCACGAGAATATCCGCGGGGATATACACCTGGCCGCGCCGCCGATGCAGTGGCAAAAGCCGTAACAGTCCCGCTACTGCCTGCGCCACGCCTGCATGCCCGGCCGTATCCGCATGCGCCGGGGCGGCATTCCCATCAAGGATGAGTGATGCGAGCTGAATGAGCGCAGATGCCGTCTCGCCGCAATAGCCTTCAAGATCGTTCCGGCTTGGCATTGGATCGTCATAGAGGTCGAAAATGCGCGCTTCGCAATAATTATCGAACGCAGTTAGCGGCAAATCATGAGACTTGATCGTCTCCAGGAGCGCGGCGGCGATCGGATTGCCGGAAGCAGCACCATGCTCCCTGCCGTTGATGAGATCGCGCCACCATTGCAGACGGACTTCTCCCGGAAGCGGGTCATGAATGAGGTCGCGAATTCGGGCAATTTCGGCATTGAAGGCATAGAGTGCAGCCAGCGAACCGCGCTTGTCTTCCGGTACATACAACACGGATAGATAGCGGTCAGGATCCGCATCCCTCAAGAATTGCATGCAGTGGGTTTCGTTGGGGTTCATAGGCTGAGATATAGCGACCCGCCAAGATTAATCTACAGCAATGAGCGCGGCTGCAACGGCACGGTCTTCCGCCAGGAGCACGTTATAGGTCCGTACGGCTGCCCCCGTGCTCATCGGATCGGCGGAAATACGCTTGGCTCGCAAGACATCGCGAACTTCCTGCGGCAGGCGGCGCAATTCTGTTCCGGTCCCGACCAGCAATATCTCAATGTCATCGGCCTGCTCCAGAACCTGTGACAGATCGGCCGCCGTCAAGATTGGCAGCGTTTTTGGCTCCCAGCCGTGAATGCCGGACGGCAAGCAGAGGATCGAACCGCGATGCGACATGTCTGCGAAGCGAAACCCGCCATTGCCGTAGGCATCGATGGGTGCTCGCCCGGGGAAATGGGCATCGCGGATTTCAATCCCTTTGGCCAACTGCCTAAACTCCATTCTGCTCGGAAACTGTCGTCGGCGGTTCGCTGTCGATCGCATCGCGTCCCTTCAATCCGAACAGCATCAGCAGCGGACCAGCCACAAAGATGGAAGAATAGGTCGCGACAACGATACCGACAGCAATGGTGAGCGCGAACGAGCGGACATCATCGCCACCATAAAGATACAGGACAATCAACGCCAGGAACGTCGCAAGTGATGTCAAGATCGTGCGCGACAATGTCTGGTTGATCGAAGCGTCGAGAATGGCCGACAGGGACACGCTCGTACCGTAGCGCCGCAGATTTTCGCGCACGCGGTCATAGATCACAACCGTATCGTTAAGCGAATAACCGACGATCGCCAGCAAGGCGGCAATGCTCCAGAGATTGAACTCCATCTGAAAGATCACGAACATTCCAAGCAGCAACAGTACATCGTGAACCGTTGCGATGATCGCTCCAAGCGCAAAGTGCCACTCGAAACGGAACCAGACATAGGCAAAGATCGCGAGCAGTGACAACGCCACGGCAAGCCCGCCGGCTTGTGACAGTTCACTAGACACAGCGGGACCGATCACATCGATCCGTGGGAAATCATAATCGTCCTGAAACTCGCCGCGGATTTTCACACCGACGGTCTGTTCGGCATCCTCGCCCTCGCCCTGACTGCCGACAGTGATCAGTGCCCGGTCTTCCGATTTGAACGGTTCGATCTTGACGTCACCGATATTCAGTTCGTCGAGCCGGCTATAAACATCATCGAGATCGATCGCCCCTTCGTGGGACTGCATCTCGATCATCGTTCCGCCCTTGAAGTCGATACCGAAATTCATGCCGACAATCGCAAACAGCGCAATTGCCGCGATGCTCGACAGGACGGAGAAACCGAGTGTCAGGCCGCGCAGTTTCATGAACGGTATCTTGGTATCGTTCGGAACGAGCCTCAGCGGTGCGCCTGGAACTTCCTTCGGTTTCGAGCGCTGAACCCACATCGACACCAGCCAGCGCGTCAGGGTGAATGTTGTGAACAGCGTCGTAACGATACCGATCGTTACAGTCAGCGCAAAGCCATGCACGGGCCCTGTCCCGAGAATGAACAGAACAAGGGCTGCTATCAGCGTCGTGACATTGGCATCGACAATGGTCGCAAGTGCCCGGGAAAATCCGGAATCGATGGCCTGGATGACGGAAAATCCAGCGCGGCGGTCCTCGCGAATGCGCTCGTAAATCAGCACGTTCGAATCCACCGCCATTCCGATCGTCAAAACGATACCCGCGACGCCAGCAAGTGTCAGCGGCGCCCCGAACAGCGTGAGAACCGCAAGGATGAGCACGACATTGACGATCAGCGCGATGTTGGCGATGACGCCAAGAAAACCATAGGTCAGAAGCATGAACAGAATGACGAGCGCAGCCCCGATGAGCGCCGCAATCTTGCCGGACGAAACAGCGGCCGCTCCAAGATCTGTGCCAATTGTCCGCTCTTCGATCACCGTCACGTCCGTTGGCAATGCACCTGCCCGCATGACGAGCGCCAGGTTACTCGCGCCGGATAGATCAAAATTGCCGGAAATCTGGCCCGTATTGCCGGGGATGGCTTCACTGATCACCGGTGCCGAAAGGACCTGATTATCGAGAACAATGGCGAAGGATTGTCCCACACCTGCTTTTGTCGCCTTGGAGAAACGATCAGCACCGATGCTGTCCAGTCTGAAAGTAATGACCGGTTGTTGCGTGGCGGTGTCAATGCCGGCCTGGGCATCGACAAAGTTCTTGTTGGATACCAGCGGCTCATTCTTGACCAGATAGGCAACAGGAGGGTCATCGAAGGAGTAAACGACTTCGTCGCCCTCCGGTGGCGTGCCGTCTATGGCCTCCTGCACCGGCATCGACGTGTCGACCATCTGGAAGCTGAGCTCCCCGGTCAGGCTCAAAATATCCTTGAGCAACTGTGAATCGTAGAGACCCGGAACTTCGACCAGGATACGTCCATTTCGCTGGCTTTCGACGTTGGGATTGGTGTAGCCGAGTTCGCTAAGACGGCGGCTCAGGATTGCAATCGTTGCGTCGGTATCGGCAAGATGATCTTTATCCACCTGGAGGCGCAGCCGCGACCCGCCCTCGAGATCCAGTCCAAGCGCGAGCTGCTTTTTCGGCAGCCATTCCGGCAAGCTCGCCAATTGGTTCGGCGTAAAGATATTCGGCAGCGCCAGGATCACACCCGCAAGCACAACGGCCCAGATGAGTACGGTCTTCCAGCGGCTAAAATAAAGCATACGGTCGCAACCTTAGAGCCTAGAATCAACAGGGCGACTCCATGGCCGCCCTGCAACTATGCCTTATTTCTTGTTGTCGGCAACCGGTTCGCCCTTGACGCGGACGTCGGCCACCATGCCGCGCACCACCCGTGCCTTGACGCCCTCGCCGATTTCAACGTCCAGTTCGCCGGTATCGTCATAAACCTTGGTCACCTTGGCAATGAAGCCGCCGCCCGTGATGATCGTATCGCCGCGACGGATATTTTTCAGCTGTTCATCGCGCTTCTTCGCGGCAGTACGCTGCGGCCGGATGATCAGAAAATACATGATCACGAAGATCAGGATGAAGGGCAGGATGCTCATGAGCATTTCCGGTGCCCCACCGGCACCCGTAGCCTGTGCATATGCGGGAGTTACGAACATCGAGACAACCTCCAGAGAGAAAACTAAGTTTGAACGCGTTGGAGACTGCGCAATACAATGTTTGCACGATCAAAAGCAACCGTACAAAACTGCATGCGCTGCTTTTCGATTTACCATCAACATGATAGTGACACGGCGCATACAAAAACAAAGGCTGATGAGAATGTCCGACGAATTGCTGACAGATAAGCTCGATCGTCTTATTGCTGTACTGGAGCGCATGGCGCCGCCCAAGCCGCAGCCGGTCGACCTCGACGCGGCCGACTGTTTCGTCTGGAATCCCGACCGCCTCGCCTTCGATCCCGTCAACAAGGTCAATCGCGTTGATATTTCCTTGATCCGCGGTGTGGATACTGTCCGCGATATCCTCTTCGACAATACGAAACGCTTCGCTGACGGTTATCAGGCCAACAATGTACTTTTGTGGGGCGCGCGCGGCATGGGAAAGTCATCGCTGGTCAAGGCAGTCCATGCCTCGGTCAACACGGCGGCGTCCGCCGGCAGCCATCCCCTGAAACTGATCGAGATCCATCGCGAGGACATCGGCAGCCTCCCTGCCCTGATGGCTGCAATCAAGGATACCGCCTACCGCTTCATCCTGTTTTGCGATGACCTGTCATTCGACCATGACGACACGTCCTACAAATCATTGAAGGCTGCGCTGGAAGGTGGCGTCGAGGGCCGGCCTGACAATGTGATCTTCTATGCCACTTCGAACCGCCGTCATCTGCTACCCCGGGACATGATCGAGAATGAACGATCGACTGCTATCAACCCATCTGAAGCAGTCGAAGAAAAAGTTTCCCTATCGGATCGTTTCGGTCTCTGGCTCGGGTTTCACAAATGCAGCCAGGAAGAGTACCTGTCGATGATTGATGGCTATGCCGCGCATTTCGACTTGGCCGTGGACAAGCAACAGCTCCACGCGCAGGCATTGGAGTGGTCGACAACACGCGGTTCACGTTCAGGACGCGTCGCCTGGCAGTTCACACAGGATTTGGCCGGTCGTCTCCGCAAGAAGCTCTAAGTAACAAGGCCCGCACCCCGTGGCGCGGGCCATCTATGCACTGATCTGGCTCGATATCAAGATTCCAGGTATTTAGTCGGATCGACGGGCGTTGAGTTCTTGCGGACTTCGAAGTGCAGTTTCGGTGACGTGGCATTGCCCGTCATACCGGAACGTCCCAGTTCCTCGCCGCGCTTGACCTTCTGGCCACGCTGGACATTCAGCTTGCTGGCATTGCCGTAGACCGTAACCAGACCATTGTCGTGACGGACCAGAACTGTGTTACCGAATTCCTTCAGGCCGTCGCCCGAGTAAATGACAACGCCGTTTTCAGCGGCCTTGATTGGCGTTCCTTCCGGCACCGAAATATCGATACCGTCGCTGCCCTTGCCGTAATTGGCAACAACGCGGCCGCGTACCGGCCAGCGCATGCCTGAAACGCCCGTGGCGGTCGGTGCGGCGGCGACATCCTTCTCGGCATCGTCGATGACCTTTTCGCTCGCCTGTGGCGGCGTGTAAGGCTTGGCCTGTGTATCTGCTTGCGGCGCGGCAGGCGCAGTCGCGGCCTGCGTTGCAGCGCTTGCCACAGCCTTGGGCTGCTCGGCGGGCGGTGTCGAGGCGGTCTTAACCTGGTCGACAGCGCCTTTCGGCTTCATGTTGTTGGCAACATTCTGCGCAAGCGCCGCGTTGGATGGCGGGATAATCAGCGACTGACCGATACGGACAGTGCCGTCCGTCATGTTGTTCGCCTGTTTGATCGCCTCGACATTGCTACCGGTCTTGCGCGAAATGGCATGCAGTGTATCGCCGCTCTGCACAGTATATGAACCGCCATTGCTCGGCGGCGTCGCGTTCTTGGCCGTGGTCGCTGGCGTGGTTGTTGCTGCGACCTGCTTTTCCTTGACCTGCGGCGCCTGAGGCAGGACGGCAACCCCATTCGACGGAGCCTGGACCGGCGCGGGCTTTGCCGGCATCTTTGCTTCGCGGCCATCTGGTGTCTTCAATGTGCCGGTGCTTGCGACGAGCGGCGCGGCTTGTCGCGGCTGGACCGGTTCAACTGATGCGACCTGCTGATTGCGCAGCGGAGCCGCACTTGCGACCGGCGCAAGGGCTGGACGCTGGGGCTGTGACGAAACCGGCGGAAGCGCCGATGCACTTGCAGCACCCACGGGCGGCAGACTGCCGCGTTGAACACCACCGCTATTTACTGAGGCTGTCTGAGTTGAATCGACCGGCGGCGTATAGGGCTGCGGGCC
Organism: uncultured Alphaproteobacteria bacterium; assembly: GCA_963777425.1. Classification (GTDB taxonomy): domain Bacteria; phylum Pseudomonadota; class Alphaproteobacteria; order Rhizobiales; family Rhizobiaceae; genus Phyllobacterium. Next base: position 43,385 of record CAVZQS010000007.1, read on the forward strand.
ATTGTTCTGGGCCTGCATGATCGAACGCTGGTTGTCGCTGTAACCGGAGCTGAAATCGGCGCTGGTGAAGCGCTGCACGCCCGAGCTGCAACCCGCAGCCGCACCGGCAATAGTGAGAATAGCGGCATTCAGAGCCAGCCGCCGTGACGCTTTGTTCAGTGTACTCAAACGCATCGCATGTCCCGCCCGTACTCAATACAAGAATATTGGGTGCATTAGATCGCGTTAATGTTACTCGACCGTTAAAAGGCGAATAAAATTTGTAAAAAATTCACCAAACTCTTAAACCGTTGCTCACTCAAAGGGCGGCAGCAACGCCCTCGAGCAATGGCAGGAATCGCACCTGCATCATGTCCTGCCGTTCGAACCGGCTGCCGATTTTGGAAAGACGCGCGATGACCTGCCTGCCGTCGAGCGGGCCGATCGGTGCCACCATGACACCGTTTGACGACAGCAACTCCACAAACTGGCGCGGCATTCCCTCAAACGCACCCCAGACGACAATGCGGTCGAAAGGACCATCATGCACTTGGCCATGCCTGCCATCCGTGTGCTTGATGAATGTGTTTTCGATCTTCAGTGCCTGGAGCCGCTGCTGGGCAAGTTCGACCAATGTCCGGTACCGCTCAAGCGAAAGGATGCGGCCCGACAGGCGCGCCATCACCGCAGCAGTGAATCCGGTGCCCGTCCCGATTTCGAGCACCCGGTGCGCGGGTTCGAGGTCAAGCGCCTTGATGAGCTGCGCCTGCAAATCTAGCCCCTCGATAAACTCTCCGCACTCGATCGGCAATGTTCCATCGCCATAGGCAACATTGCCGAGATTGCCGTTGACAAACGCTGTGCGCGGCGTCGCTTCGAAGGCGCTCATCAGTCGCTGGTCCGTGAGGCCGAGCGAGCGCATACGAAGGACAAACGCGGCAAATCCTTCACGGTCTGAAAGCGCAGGCTTCATGCGAATGCATTCTCCAGAGTTGCCCGCATCTCATGGGCGGTAAGATCGAGTTGCAGCGGCGTGATCGAAATATAATTCTTGCGGATTGCCGCCACATCGCTGTTTTCAGCCGGCACATCCTTGCCGCGGCCATAGCGCAACCAGTAATAGGGCAAGCCGCGACCGTCATGCCGCTCTTCGATGGCCAGGCCATGCGAGAGCTTCCCTTGGGCCGTCACGCGGATCCCGGCTATCTCCGAAGCATCACAGCTCGGGAAATTGATGTTGACGAGAACGCCTTTTGCCAGCTCAACGCCGAGCAGTTTCTTCAGAAGTGCCGGTGCCCGTTCCTCGACGACTTCCCACGGCAGAATGCGCGTGCTGCCGTCGAGATTGTATTCCTGCGACATTGCAATGGATTTGATGCCGAGAAGGGTCCCTTCGATCGCACCGGCCACGGTGCCGGAATAGGTCACATCGTCGGCCATGTTCGAACCCGAATTGACTCCCGAGATGATCAAATCCGGCGGCTCAGGCATCAGATGCTTGACGCCCATGATGACGCAATCGGTCGGTGTACCTCGCACCGCGTAGTGACGCTCATCGATCTTGCGCAAACGCAGGGGCATGGAAAGGGTTAGCGAATGCGCCAGGCCACTCTGATCGGTTTCAGGCGCAATAACCCAGATATCGTCAGACAGTTGGCGGGCAATGCGTTCCAGCACGCTCAGACCTTCCGCATGAATACCATCATCGTTGGTCAAGAGAATGCGCATTGCCCTGCCTTTCAAATTCAAGCTGCTTTTTCGATCCGTTTCAGTCCACCCATATAGGGCACAAGTACGTCGGGAACTGTGACACTGCCGTCCTCATTCTGGTAATTCTCGACAACAGCGATCAGCGCGCGTCCGACTGCGACACCGGATCCGTTCAGCGTGTGGACGAAACGTGTCTGCTTCTCGCCTTCTGGCCGATAGCGCGCATTCATCCGGCGCGCCTGGAAATCGCCGCAGACCGAGCAGCTGGAGATTTCGCGATAGGCCTTCTGGCCAGGGAGCCAAACTTCCAGATCATAGGTCTTTTGTGCGCCGAAGCCCATATCGCCGGTGCAAAGTGTCATCGTGCGGAACGACAGGTCGAGCCGCTTAAGCACCTCTTCCGCGCAGGATGTCATTCGCTCATGTTCTTCGATGGAACGCTCGGCATCGGTGATCGACACGAGCTCTACCTTCATGAACTGGTGCTGACGCAGCATGCCGCGTGTATCACGTCCAGCCGAACCCGCTTCCGAGCGGAAGCAGGCGGTCAAGGCCGTCATGCGGATCGGCAGTTCGCGAATGTCGAGGATTTCCTCGCGCACCAGATTGGTCAGCGGTACCTCGGCAGTCGGGATGAGATAAGTGGCCACTGTCGTCTGGAACAGGTCTTCAGCGAACTTCGGCAGCTGTCCAGTGCCATACAGCACGTCGTTGTTGACCAGCAGTGGCGGGCTGACCTCCGTATAGCCATGCTCGGTCGTATGCAGGTCGAGCATGAACTGACCAAGCGCCCGCTCCAGGCGAGCCAACTGGCTCTTCAGTACGGTAAAGCGGCTACCCGAAAGCCTGGCTGCCCGCTCAAAATCCATGTAGCCGAGCTGCTCGCCAATTTCGAAATGCTCTTTCGGCTCGAAGGCGAAATTCTTCAAATCGCCTACCCGGCGTGTTTCGACATTGGCGGCCTCATCCTTGCCGACAGGCACGCTCTCGAGCGGAATGTTCGGCAGAACCGACAGGGCATCGCTCAGCGCGCGGTCTAGCTGACGCTCTTCTTCTTCGGCAGTCTGGAGAAACAGCTTGATCTCCGCCACTTCCGCCTTGAGCCGGTCGGCTGTCTCCTGATCCTTGGCGCCCATGGCCTTGCCGATCTCTTTCGACGCAGTATTGCGGCGTTCCTGCGCCTCCTGGAGCTTGGCGATATGCTGGCGGCGCTTTTCGTCGAGCTCGATCAGCCGAGACGATGCCGGCTCATTACCCCGTTTGGCCAGAGCTGCATCAAGCGCTTGCGGATTCTCGCGGATCCATTTGATATCGAGCATGGGAGTAAAGCCGTATTGGAGTAAAATGGTACATCAAGGGCGCGAACGCCCGGCGAAATTAACTCGATGGCCGTCAGGACGAGGAGGTTTCGCTGGAGCCCGATTGCGCTTGCGTCTCGGCCGCCGCACGCTTCTTCTCGACCAGACGCGCCATCCAGATGGAAATCTCGTAGAGAAGGATCGTCGGGAGTGCAAGACCGATCTGGCTGACCGGGTCAGGCGGCGTGATCACCGCGGCAACGATGAAAGCAATCACGATCGCGTATTTGCGCTTCGACTTCAGCCCTTCGTAACCGACAAGACCGACGCGCGCCAGCAAGGTGGTGACGACCGGCAGCTGGAATACCAGACCGAAGGCGAAGATCAGCGTCATGATCAGGCTGAGATACTCGGAAACCTTCGGCAGCAGCGATATCTGCACTTCACCGGCAACACCCTGCTGCTGCATGGCGAGGAAGAACCACATGACCATGGGTGTGAAGAAGAAGTAGACCAGTGCGCCACCCAACAGGAAAAGGATCGGCGATGCAATCAGGAACGGAAGAAACGCCATGCGCTCATTGCGATAGAGGCCCGGCGCTACAAATTTGTAGATTTGCGAGGCAATAACCGGAAACGCAATAACGAGGCCGCCAAACATCGCGACCTTCACCTGTGTGAAGAAGAATTCCTGCGGGGCGGTGTAGATAAGCTGCGCTTTCGCCGGATCAAATCCGGCCCATCCGACGGCCCACTGGTATGGAATGACAAGCAGATTGAACAGCTGCTTGCCATAATGGAAGCACCCGAGGAACGCGATGAAGAACGCGACCAGAGCCCAGATCAGACGCTGGCGCAATTCGACCAAGTGCTCGATCAACGGCGCCGAGCTCTTGTCAATGTCATCGTCGATCTTGTTCAAGATTCAATCCCCGTATCGCCAGTCTTGGCCCGCGGCTTTGCCGTTCTTTTTGCTGGTGCCTTGGCCGGTTTGGCTTCGGCAACTGCTTCCGGTTTAGCGGCCTTTTTCGGTGCGGCAGGCTTCTTCGAAACTGTAGCCTTTACTTTTGCCGCTCCGGCCTCCGCTGTCGTCACTTTCTCCGGTGCTGCGGCCGAAAGCGGCTCCATCACCTGAGGTTGCAATTGGGTGGCGCCTGGGGCTTCCGGATCCGGAATGGCGACATTGTCCTTGGCGGTTGCTGTCGCGTCCTTGAGGCTCGATCGGATTTCCTCGCCAATCGTCCGGACCGGATCGAAAACCTTGCGGATGTCATTGCGCGGATCGAGGCTCTTGGCATCGTTGATGACGTTTCGCACATCATCAAGTTCCGCCTCCTTGAGAGCTTCGTCGAACTGCCGCCGGAATTCGCCCGCCGTCGCGCGAAACTTTGTCGTCGCCTTGCCGAATGCCCGCAACATCTTCGGCAAATCCTTCGGACCGACCACCACGATCAACACGATCACGATAACCAGGATTTCCGACCAACCAACTTCAAACATTCATCATGCTCCAGCCACAACGCGGCAACGAGACCGCGCGCAGGACAAGACTAATCCTTGTCATTCAAGACTTTGTCGTCTTTTCCTTGACTGAATTCACCGGCTGGCTCGTCTGATTGTCAATCGTCTTGGAATTGTCAGCTGTGGCGTCATCGTCGCTCATGCCGCTCTTGAAATTCTTGATCCCCTTGGCAACGTCGCCCATGAGTTCCGGAATCTTGCCGCGACCGAACAGAAGAAGCACGACTGCAAGCACGATAAGCCAGTGCCAGATTGAAAAACTACCCATTTGATCCTCACATTCGCCCAACAGTTTGGGCTCATCTATGCCTTTTCCCCGTGCTTTTCAAACACAAGTGTCTTTTGCTGTTTCACATTCATGTAAACGCTGCGCAAGTGCGAAGTGAAATCTCCGGCACAAATTCTTCTGCAACGGGCTCTTTAGGCCACATTGGCGGCAATATTAACGGCGAAGCGTGTCTCAATCATGTTCGACGCGGGGCGTCAAAAGACCCAGTTCCTCAAGGTCGATATCGGTCAGAGGATCCTCGTCCTCAGTCAGCTCATCCGGATCGTTGGCTGGAATCGGGATGGAGAAGTTCGACGGCATGCGCGCGGAAAGCAGCCCTGCCCCGCGCAGTTCATCGATGCCAGGCAGGTCGCGTACTTCCTGCAGGCCGAAATGATCGAGGAATGATGCCGTCGTCCCATACGTAATCGGCCGGCCTGGCGTGCGCCTGCGACCGCGGAACTTGATCCAGCCCGTTTCCATCAGCACGTCGAGCGTACCCTTTGACGTCTCGACGCCGCGAATATCCTCGAGTTCGGCGCGTGTTACCGGCTGGTGATAGGCGATGATCGCCAGTACCTCGAGCGCTGCCCGCGAAAGTTTCTTCTGTTGCACCGCCTCGCGATTCATCAGGAATGCCAGATCAGCTGCGGTCCGGAACGCCCAAGCGCCGCCGACTTGGCGCAAGTTGATGCCGCGCTTGGAATAAATCTCCTGCAGCTCGCCAAGCAGCGCCGGAACATCGATCCCGGACGGCAGCCGCTCCGTTAGCGCCTTCTCAGTCACCGGTTCAGCTGAAGCGAACAGGATTGCTTCTGCCATTCGCAGCGCCTCTGATACCGGCAGCGCCGCGTTCCAATGTCCGGCCGGCGGTTGCAATTCTTCATTCTCGGTTTCGAAGGGATCTTGCACGGAGTCAGCCATCGACCATGTCCTCAAATGGTGCAACCCGCATTTCGATTGCTTTTACTGGCTTGTTGCGGAGGTATATCGGGTCGAATGCGCCGGTCTGCCGGATTTCGAGATGGCCCTCGCGGACCATTTCAAGGCTGGCGGCAAAAGAACTGGCAATCGCAGTGGCCCGATCGGCCGGTGAAACAATGAATTCGAGCAAATATTGATCGAGCGCTGTCCAGTCCTTCGTCTCACCGACAAGACGCATGAGGATCACACGGGCGTCCTTGAGCGACCAGACAGTGCGCCGTGCGATTTGCACCTGTGATACAGCACGTTTCTGGCGCTGCGAGGCATAGGCCGTCAGCAATTCGTAAAGGGTGGCAGCATAGGTGTTGGTTTGATCGACGATAACGGCCTCGGGCATGCCCCGGGCAAATACGTCGCGCCCAAGCCGATTGCGATTGATCAGCTTGGCCGCCGCGTCGCGCATCGCTTCGAGCCGCTTCAATCTGAATTGCAGTGTAGCAGCGAGCTCCTCGCCACTTTCACCATCGTCGCCAGGCGCCTTGGGTATCAGAAGTTTGGACTTGAGGTATGCAAGCCAGGCTGCCATGACCAGGTAATCGGCCGCAAGCTCGAGCCGCAGCGCCTGTGCCTGGCGGATGAAGACCAGGTACTGCTCGACCAGAGCCAGCACGGAAATGCGCGCGAGATCGACCCGCTGGTTCCGGGCAAGATGCAGCAAGAGATCAAGCGGACCTTCAAACCCCTTGATATCAATGACCAATGAGGGCTCGGTGAGACCGCGATCGGACGGGCTTTCCCACAACGCCTCCATGGGCGTCGCGCTCTTGCCGTTTATCTTTTGCTCGCTCGCAGCCAAATCGTTCTCGTTTCTATGCCACCGCCTCGAAAGTGCGCTGGAATTCTTCCCGGAGCTCTTCCTCATTCGAGGTATCCGGTTGTTTTCTGTAGTCGATCGCTCGCACTGCCCGCTCAAGCGCCTTGCCCTCGAGCTCCGGCGTGCAAGATGCAACTGCGCGCATCTGCTCCATTATGCCATGGCAATGAAGCACAACATCGAGCCCCGCCGCAAAGATTGCTTTGGTCCGATCGAAATAATCCCCAGAAAGTGCGTTCATGGAGATGTCGTCGCTCATCAGCAACCCGTCAAAGCCTATATGGTCGCGGATGATTTCTTCCACGACTTTTCCGGACGTCGTGGCGGGAGCCTTTGGGTCGACTGCGGAAAAGATAACATGCGCACTCATGGCCATCGGTAGATCGGCCAGCGCCCGGAACGGCGCGAAATCATGTTCGGCGAGCTCCTCCAGGGGCGTGGACACCGTGGGCAACTCGTGATGGGTGTCGGCGAAGGCGCGCCCATGGCCCGGGATATGCTTCATCACGGGAAGCATGCCGCCTGCAATCAGGCCGTCAGCCGCCGCGCGGCCCATGGCGGTTACGATCTCGGGATGCTTACCGTAAGCTCGCGAGCCGATAACGTCGTTGGCCCCCTCGACGGGAACGTCGAGTACCGGGAGGCAGTCTACATTGATGCCAAGCTTCAGCAGATCGAAGGCGTGAAGCCGCGACAGGAGCCATGCCGCACGCAGACCTTTCTCCTCGTGCTCGCGGTAGAGCGCGCCCAGCGCCGAGCCTGCAGGGTAGTTTGGCACGAGAGGTGGCCGCAGCCGCTGCACACGTCCGCCTTCCTGATCGATCAGTACCAGCGCCTCATCGCGACCGACAAGATCGCGCAGATGCGCGCAAAGGTCCTCGATCTGCGCTGGCTCGCTGACATTGCGGGCAAACAGAATAAAACCCCAAGGCCGCTCATCTCGAAAGAACGCGATCTCGTCCGGGGTCAGTTTCAAACCGGCGGTCCCGGCAATCCATGCTTTTGATTCGCTCATGTGCAAAGTCTACTTCTTCAATGCAGAAAAGGAAAAGGCGGCCGTGGCCGCCTTTTCACACGAATGCTGGCGATCTTACTGCGTGACGAAGCAGCTGCCACCGGCTGACTTGTACTTGGTGCAGAGCGCGACCGCGTCCGACTTGGAACCCGCTGGGATCCGGACACGGAAGAACGTGCCCTTGCCGGCGATTTCGGCCTGCTTGATATCAACGCCGCGACCGCCGATCACGCTGGCATATTTCTGTGACAGCGATGCGTAGGTTTTCTGTGCGCCTTCAACATTCGGCTGCGAAGCAATCTGTATCATGTAGCTGCCCGCTGCAGGAGCGGTCGAGGCAACCTGCTGGCCAGCGGCGTTCTTTGGCGGCACCCGATCGACAATATCAAGCGGTTGTTCGGCGGGCCGTGATTCAACCACCGGAATATTCTTCGGTGATGCGCTGGCCACCGTTTCCTGCGTGATCTTTTTCGTCTCGACCGGCTTGGCTGGCAGTTTGCCTGCAGCTGGTGCCGTCGGAGCGGGTTTCGCAGCAACTGGGGCCGGTGCAGCAGCTTGCGCTGGCGGTTCGTTGCCCTGCACAAGCGAGCCAATCGCGTCATCAGTTGACTCGTCCGGCAATGCAGACATGTTCGCATCAGCGGCAGGCGCTGGTGCAGGCGCATTCGATGCTACCGGAGCGAGTGCCGGCGCGGGACGCTCGGCCGGCGCAGCGGCGGGACCGGCACTCAATGCCTCTCCTTCTTGAGGAATGGCGGCGACCATCGTTCCGTCCGGCTTGACGACCATGGTCTGTACCTTGCGTGGTGCAATGGCACCGTTGCGCTCTGCCGGCGGTTCGCTCGTAGCAACGTCCTCGCTGGCTGGATCGACGCGCTCCTCGACCTTGTCGGTTGCAGGCATGTCTTCATCTTCATCGGCAGCAAGATCGACAGGATCTTCGCGCGTTGTCACCAGCTGGTCCTGTTTCGGTGCTTCCGGAGCGATTGTCGCATCCTTGTCGTAGACGGCCTTATCCTGGTTCGGAACAACCGCAGTACTCGTGGTCTCGGGCTGAACCTTAATCGGCGTCTTGTCGGCCGTGATGACAACAGGTTCGCCGCCTGAACTGCCAGTCCATTTGTAAGCAACAGCGCCGGCGACAGCGACAAGCACGACTGCCGCAGCAACGCCGGGTACGAAGAAACTGCTGCGCCGGGCCTTCGTTTCCTGCTGTCCGTAGGGTGTGGCCGCGATTTCGACTTCGTCCTGCTGCGGATCATAGCCGAAATCAGCATCCTCTTCAGGGCCATTGCGATAGGTCTGAGAGCGGCCTTTTTGAGCAGCGGCTCCAGCCATGCCAACGGCTGCTGCCCCAGCAGCGGCTGCATAGCCAGATGGGTTGTAATGTTCCTGTTCCGCCTGATTGCCGAAAACGTCGGCAAAAATATCCGCATACTGATCTTGCTCGGACTCGGACTTCGGCGCCTCCTCGTGAGCCGCGTGGCCAGCACGCGGATCTTCCGCCTCTATAGAGCCGAACACTTCGGCAAATTCGGTTTCAAGCTCACCGAGGCCGCTGTGAGGCGGCACGTCATCTTCGTAATGCACAGTCGGAAGATCGAGCAATTCCGTCTGCTCAACACGGTTCTCCGTCACCGCCACAGTGTCGACGTCAGGAGCAGCATCAAGCGATGAAGCCGCGCGATCAAGCTCATCAGCATAGTCGCTCAGATCATGCACCTCGGGCAATCTTGGGGCGCTTGCAACAGGGCTGGCAACCGGCACCGCGATCGGCTCGCGAGCAGACGCTTCGGACTGCACAACACTATGATAGCGCGGGAACACCGGCTCATTGTGCTCCGCCGCGGGCGCCTGTTCCTCGTCACTGTCTGCAGTTACCTCGTCGCCGTCTGCAGACACTTCGAAATCATCGAAAGCTGCCATCAACTCTTCAGTATCGAAGTCTTCGTGTTCCGTATCCTGAACCGGCTCTTCAGTAGCTTCATAGGTGATCGGTTCGCGCACTTCGGCAGCCTGAGGAGTTTCAGGTTCCGGTGCCGCGGGTGGCTGATAACTGGTTGTACGGCTGATCACCGGCGCAGGTTCTGTGCGACCCGCTACCTGCGTCTGCGAACCGTAGCCCCAGGAGGCATTGGCCGATCGCTGCACGACAGGCTGAGCCGATCCGGCCAGCAGTGTTTCCAGCTCGTCCTCAAGGCTGAACGATGGAGACGCGACGACCGGGCGTTCTTCGTATCGAGGGGCAACCGGCTCCGCATTAGCGACAGGTGCCACACCCTCGCCGGCTTCGCCATCCGCATAGGACGTGTCGGGTTCGTAATCGGCATAGTCAGGTTCTTCGTAAGCCGCGACAGCTGCAGCGATCGCCTGATGATCGCTCGACGGCTCGCTCAGCGCCATCTCGCGTTCAATGGAGTCCTGAAACTCCTGCACGGCAAGATGATCGTCATCGGCCGCGTGCTGATCATCGGGAATAGCCCGGGCGGACTGAGTGGTGACTGGCTCATCGAAGCCTCCCATCAGTTCGCGTTCGAGATCCAGAGCAAGATCGTCGTTCGACCCCGCGACCGAACTCCTCATCGTCTGGTGTTCCCATGATACGGGAAAGCTCCATCAAGGGGTCGTCATTACCGAGTTCGCAAATCATCCTGCCGGTGAGAACGCTGAATATAATTGTCCGCCATGGCGTAAATCCTGTACTCTCAACTGCGGACGTCAAAAAACGTCACGCATTGGCCATACCAGCGCAATGTGGGCAAAAGTTGACAGGATTTCTGCGCCTTAGCGCATTTCAGTCGGGGCGTCCGCACCTATTATTGACAATCCGGACGTCAGGACTTTCGAAACAACCTGAACCAGCCCTAGCCTGGCTTGGGACAAGTTTGGATCGTTAACCTTAATAAAACGTAAGTCCGGATTTTCGGTTCCCTTGTTCCACTGCGTATGAAGCGAACTTGCAAGGTCGTAAAGGTAGAAAGCAAGCCTGTGCGGCTCCTGGTGCAAGGCGGCTGTTTCGATCAGCCGCGGGTATTCCGCGAGCTTGCGAATAAGCGCAATTTCACTCTCATCTGTCAGCAAACCAAAGTGCTGAGCGCTCCCGGCCAACGCTTCCTCGCCAATGCCAAGCTGCTCCATCGCCTGCCTGAAAACCGAATGACAGCGGGCCGAAGCATACTGCACATAGAAAACCGGGTTGTCCTTGGAATGCTCGGTCACCTTGGCGAAATCGAAATCCAGCGGCGCGTCATTCTTCCGGTACAGCATCATGAACCGGACCGGATCGCGCCCGACCTCCTCCACCACGTCGCGCAGGGTCACGAATTCGCCCGAACGCTTCGACATCCGAACAGGTTCGCCGTTGCGATAGAGCTTGACGAGCTGGCAAATCAGAACGGTCAGCTTTGCCGTACCACCCGAGACGGCGCGAGCAAGAGATTCGAGCCGCTTGACATAACCACCGTGATCCGCGCCGAGCACATAGATCATCTCGTCGAAGTGCCGGTCATATTTGTCCTTGAAGTAGGCAACGTCAGCCGCGAAATAGGTGAACTGACCGTCCGACTTGACCAGTGGCCGGTCGATATCATCGCCAACATCGGTCGACCGGAACAGCGTTTGCTCGCGATCTTCCCAGTCTTCCGGTAATTGGCCCTTGGGCGGCGGCAGCTTACCCTTGTACACATGCCCCTTCAGCGTCAGATCGTTGATCGCCGACCGGATCAGCTTGGCATTGTTCGCGTGCAATGTCCGTTCCGAGAAGAAAACGTCGTGATGCACATTCAATGAGGCGAGATCGTCGCGGATCATCGCCATCATTGCATCGATCGTCCTGTCTTTTACGATGCCAAGCGCCTCGTCTTCCGGCATTTCGAGCAGTTTCGTGCCGAAGTCTGCGGCGAGCGCCTGCCCGACGGGAACGAGGTAATCGCCCGGATAGAGACCAGCAGGGATATCACCGATCGGCTCGCCCAGCGCTTCGCGGTACCGCAGCATCACGGAGCTCGCCAGGACATCAATCTGCGCCCCGGCATCGTTGATATAATACTCCTTGGCAACGTCGTAACCGGCGAACTTGAGAAGATTCGCCAGGGCATCGCCCACAACGGCGCCGCGGCAATGGCCGACATGCATCGGGCCAGTGGGATTCGCGGAAACATATTCGACGTTGACCCGGTGACCATAGCCAAGTTTCGACCGGCCATAGTCGAGACCCGCACTCAACATCCCGGCAAGTTGCCTGTGCCAATAGGAATCCTTGAGCCGCAGATTGATGAAACCCGGCCCAGCCACATCGACAGAGCCGACGTCGGGATCATTTTTCAACGCTTCACCGATGTTGACCGCCAGTTCGCGCGGATTTTGCCCGACCGCCTTCGAAAGCACCATTGCCGCGTTGGTCGCGATATCGCCATGGCTCGGATCGCGTGGCGGCTCTACGCCCACGCGTGACAAATCGACCTCTGCGCCATCGGTTGTTTTCAATTCAAGCGCTTGCAGGGCTTTCTTAATCCGCGCGTCGAAATCGGCGAAGATGTTCATGACGTCATACTCATTCGGGGTTCATAGAAAAATCAACGGCCGTTGGCCGAATTGCGTTAGAGACCTTTGAAAATTCAGCTTGATGAGACAGGTGGTGTGATTTTCGAGAACCGGAGCGCAGTGGACATTTTCGTCCATGAGCACCGGAAGCGCAGAAAGTCGCATCAGATGTCCATCAGGGTGGATTTGCAAACGCGTCTCTAGGCCAATTCGGGCGTATGGTCAAACAACCTGCGATGTTCGCGCACAGCATAGGTGTCGGTCATACCCGCCAGAAAATCCGCCACCAGCCTTGCGCGCGCAGCCAAATCGCCACGGTTCCCCCCGTCGCGCCAACCTTCGGGCATGCATTGATCATCAGCGAGATAGGCATCGAACAGCTCTCTCACAATCCTGTCAGCGGATTTGCGCACACGCACCACGCTCTCGTGAAAATAGAGGTTCTTGTAGAGAAATGCCTTGAGCATTTTTTCCTGTTCGCGCAACGGCGCTGAAAAACTGACGATCGTTCGCCCGGCGCCGTGTATATCGCCGACTGTCCGCGGCTTGAGCATTTCTAGATCGGCCTGCGCAGCGCGTATCACGTCTTCTACCATGATGGTGATTTGCCTCCGCACGATCTCATGCGACGTACGCACATCATCGAGGGCAGGATATTTCTGCCGCACGGCCCTTAAGATATCTCCGGTTATCGCCACATCTTCCAGCGCATCAAGCGACAACAGGCCAGAACGAAGCCCGTCATCGATATCGTGCGCATTATAGGCAATGTCGTCGGCGATGGCGGCGCATTGTGCCTCCAACGAGGCAAAGCGTGCCAATTCTAGATCGTGCTGGGCATTATATTCGAGAATTGGCGCGGGCACCGGATGCCCCAACCCCTTGCCCGCGTCGTCCGTCAGCGGCCCATTGTGCTTGACCAACCCCTCAAGGGTTTCCCAAGTCAGGTTCAGCCCATCGAACTCGGCATAGCGCCGTTCGAGGTTTGTCACGATCCGTAATGACTGCGCGTTGTGATCGAATCCGCCGAACTCGCGCAACTTTTCATTGAGCGCATCTTCGCCGGTATGACCGAACGGGGTATGGCCGAAATCGTGCACGAGAGCGATGGCCTCGGCCAGATCCTCATCCAGGCGCATCGAGCGCGCCAGCGCCCTCGCAATCTGCGCCACCTCGATCGTATGGGTCAGCCTGGTACGATAGTGATCGCCCTCGTGTGCGATAAATACCTGCGTCTTGTGTTTCAGCCGCCGGAACGCCGTCGAATGAATGATGCGGTCGCGATCACGCTGGAAGACGGTGCGCGTAGGGCTCTCGCTCTCGGGCACGAGCCGTCCTCGGCTCGCACTCGGATCGCACGCATAGGGCGCCCTCTCCCTGTAACCGAAACCGATACCCTGCATGGACATGTCGAAATATGTGCCTTCCCATCTTCAGACTGCTGACAACGTTGACTTCGCAGTCGCCAATTCTTAGCTAATGTGTATGATGAACGGCAAGATGTGACAGTGCAATGTCATTCCTTGGCGATACGAAGCGGAGTAATCCGCAAAGGACCATTAAAATATGACCGAAGTTGCAAATGTTTCTGTCTCCGATGCTGCCGCAAAGCGCATCTCGGCGATTCTGAAATCCGAACCGGAAAAGACCGCCCTGCGCATTTCCGTCGAGGGCGGCGGCTGCTCGGGCTTCTCCTACAAATACGATCTGGTGGATGCACAGGACGAAGACGATATCGTCATCGAAAAGCTCGGCGCGAAGGTTCTCATCGATTCCATCTCCCTGCCCTATATTGGCGGCTCTGAGATCGACTTCGTCGATGATCTGATGGGTCAGTCGTTCCAGATCCGCAATCCCAACGCAACAGCGTCCTGCGGCTGCGGAACCAGTTTTTCCATCTGACAATCTCCAGCCAACACCTTTATGTAACCCGAGCCGGGACCTCCATGAAAATCGTCACCTGGAACATCAACGGCGTCAAAGCGCGCATAGAAGTGCTCACGGCATGGCTCAAGGAATCCGATCCGGACATCGTCTGCTTGCAGGAAATCAAATCTGTTGATGATGGCTTCCCGCGCTTCGAACTGGAAGCGCTCGGCTATCATGTGGAAACCCATGGCCAAAAGGGTTTCAACGGCGTCGCGATATTATCCAAGAAATCCCCTGAAGAAGTGACCCGCGGGCTTCCGGGCGAGGATGCCGACGAGCAAGCCCGCTTCATTGAAGCAGTGTTCTCGACCGAGAAAGGCGTTCTTCGCGTTGTCTCGCTCTATCTGCCGAACGGCAACCCGATCGATACCGAAAAGTTTCCCTACAAGTTGCGCTGGATGGCGCGGCTGGAGCGCTGGGCCGAGGAGCGGCTGGCATTGGAGGAGCCGCTCATCCTGGCCGGCGACTACAATGTGATCCCCGAACCAATCGACGCGAGAAACCCGGAAGCCTGGGTCAATGACGCGCTGTTTCAGCCGGAGACCCGCCAGGCCTTCCGGCGCCTCGAAAATCTCGGTTTCATCGACGCCGTTCGCAGCGTCACCGATGATACTGGCACCTATACATTCTGGGATTATCAGGCGGGTGCCTGGCAGAAGAACAACGGCATTCGCATCGATCACCTGATGCTGTCACCGGAAGCGGCGAACCTTCTCGAATCCGCCAGTGTCGAGAAGCATGTCCGCGCCTGGGAAAAGCCGTCGGACCACGTGCCGGTCGCGATTTTCATCACCTGATACGCAACAAATTTATGACGGTTTTCTTTAGACCTTCGGTGAATTGACCGGGGTTCTTTCGCCTTCTACCTGTGCGCCAAATTGTTTGTGTGCAGCGGGAATTTTTCTCCGAACACTTTTTTGATCCGATGCCCCGCCGGTTTCCGGCGGTCCTGTTTTAGCGCCCTGGCGCCTTTTACCTTTTTAGGACCTGAGAATTATGAGTGAATTCGACCGGCGCAAATTTATGAAAATGATGGGCGTAACCGCGGGCGGTACTGCGGGGCTCAGCATGATACCCCCCGCCATCCAGCAGGCTCTCGCCATCGAGCCTAACCGCGCCACTGGCACGATAAAGGATGTCGAACATGTGGTGGTCCTGATGCAGGAGAACCGTTCCTTCGACCATTATTTCGGCACCTATAACGGCGTGCGCGGCTATACGGATACGCGACCGGTCATCCAGTTCTCGAATGACGATTCACCAGTTTGGTTGCAACCCAATGCAGGTTATGGCGCTACCGAAATCGTACAGGACATCTCAAAATCTGCATTCTTGAAGGACGCCTTAAAACTCAACATCGATCTGACATGCGGGGTTGACAAAAATACCGCCTTCGTGGCGCCATTTCACATCGACTATGGCAAAACCGGAGAGGTCTTGCGCTCCACCTGCCATATGGTGCATTCAGGGATACAGGCCTGGAACGATGGCAATTATAACAAGTGGATAGAAGCCAAGTTCGATGTTCTCGTCATGGGATACCTAAAACATCGGGATGTGAGCTACCACCGGGCTCTCGCCAATTCTTTCACGATCTGCGATCATTATTTCTCATCGGTACATGGCAACACGAATCCGAACCGGTTACACCTTTTCTCCGGAACAGCATCAGATCCGGCCGAACCAAAAGGCGGAAGGTTGGCCTATGAGAAGCAATTTGCGGAGCATTGTTTTGGTCCCGGTTGTAGCTGGAAGAGCTACCCGGAACGGATCGAAGACCACAATGCCAAAGAGACCGACGCAAACAAAAAAGTAAGCTGGCGCGTCTATCAGGGGGGAACCGGAGATCCTGGTTCAACCAAAACCGATAATTATGGCGATAACAGCTTGGAATATTTCAAGGCCTATCGCAATGATCCGGTTCCAGGCTGCCGCTGGGAAGCAGGTAAATGCCTGGTACCGGACAAGGGACTTGCCAAGGAAAAAAACCGACGTCAATTACGACAAGCTGGGTAATCTGACGAAAAATGGCGTTACAAATCGCACCCTGGAAGAATTCGCTTCCGATGTCGGCAAAGGCAAATTGCCTAATGTGACGTGGATCGTACCGCCGGAGTTTTACTCGGAGCATACCGGGGCAAATGCGCCGACCCATGGCGCCTATTACATCAACAAGGTACTCAGCGCCCTCGTCGCCAATCCTGAAGTTTGGAGCAAAACCGTTTTCATCATCAATTATGATGAAAATGACGGGTTCTTTGATCATATGGTGCCGCCGATGCCGCCGGTAACGGGTGCCGATGGCGCAGTGTCGCCTTCTTTGAAAAAGGGGCTCAATCACGAAATTCAACGTGACCCGATTATCGGCAAGGATCACCCCATTGGTTTTGGGCCGCGTGTACCTTGCCTGGTCATCTCGCCCTGGTCAAAGGGTGGGTGGGTCTGTTCGCAAGTCTTCGATCACACGTCGGTTTTGCAGTTCCTCGAAGCACGCTTCGGCATCAAGGAAACCAATATCAGCGCCTAGCGGCGGGCCGTATCGGGTGACCTGACCTCTGCCTTTGATTTCGCCAAACCCGACATCACGACAAGCGCGCTGCTAACAAGCGATCTCATCAAGAAAGAATTCAAGGTCCGCGGGGCGGCAGGCAACAAAAAGCCGACGGTACCACGTGACAATAAGACGAATCTTCCCAAAGTGGAAAATCCACGCGACCTGTTCAGCGATAAGATCTTCGGACCCCAATACAGGCTCACGCAAGGCGCGGCCGCTACCCTATGACTTCAGCGTAACCGCTACCCGCATCAGCAATATGAAAGACCAGTCAAAGGCCGCGCTCACCCTTGATTTAGTCAACCAAGGTAAGGCCGGTGTCTTTTTCTACGTTTACGATGACCAAACGAACTTTTTCAACGAAAAAAGATTTGCACCCAAGCGTTATACTGTCGTGACGGGTGAACCGCTGAAAGTGGTGTTGCGCACCTACTATTTCCAGTATGGATTTTCAGTTTACGGGCCAAATGGCTATCTGTTCCGGGCCAAAGGCGCCTGTGATGCGGGGGTCGATGATAGTATCGACGTTTCCGTCGCACAGCTGAAGAACGGCCTTACATCCGCCAAATACAAAGGGATGGGGGGCATTCTGTTGAAAATCAATTATGACGGGCAATGGAAGGACAACTACCTGAAAATCTCGACCAAATATGCCAAGATCAACACCGACAATGGCAATAAATTATGGACCAGCTATCTGGTTCCGCTGCCCAAAAACAAAACCAAGGGCACGGTGGAGCTTGAAATCGCGACGCTTGATGGCTGGTACGACGTATCGGTTGAATTTGCCGATCCGGCTGGCTACACGGATGATCAGTTTCTGCGGCGTTATGCCGGCCACATGGAAAACGGCAAGCCCAGCACAACCGATGTTTTCCTGACTTACAACAAAATGGTCTGATCTTCCGTTTCAATCCGATACATGCGCCGACAGGTCTTATTGGCGCATTGCCGTATCCGGGATTGCTCAGAAATCGCCAGTCTTGATGATGTCCTCGGCCAAGACCATCGCGGTACGCCGGTCGGCCTCATCCGATATCGAGAACGCCTGTTCCTGCACATCGCGGATCCAGGCCCGGTCCTGCTTGCTGGCGTGCTCGAGCGCCGCGGTCATCATGGCGAGGCCTCGCACGGTCTTGCCCGCCTGGAACAGCAGATTGCCAAGCATGGCCTGTGCACCGGCGTGGCCCTTTTGCGCCGACAGGCGGAACCAGCGGGCGGCCTGATTGGGATTGGACTGACCGCCCTCGCCCTTCATCAGCATTTTGCCAAGCTCGAACTGTGCATCGGAGTCGCCAAAATTCGATGCGGCCTGCAGGTAGAGGTCGCGCGCCGCTCCGGGATTGGAGCGGATCGGCGAATTGGGGATACCCCGCTTCACATAGCCTGCGAGCGCTACCAGCGCATCGGCGACATAGCTTTCGTTCTCGGTGCCTTGGTCGGCGCCCTCCTGAACGACTTGTTCGAACATTTTGTATGCCTGGTAGTCATCTTCCTTGACCCCATCACCCTCCGCATACATGCGGGCGAGCTTCCAGTTCGCGCCCTGATGGCCCTTCTCGGCGGCAAAGCGCAGCGCTTTGACCGCTTCATCCTTGTGACCATTCTTGTAGGCGGAAAATCCAAACTTGAAGAGAGCAAAAGGACTGGAATCCTCCTTCACCTCATTCTGGGTGTCGAAGGCAAAGCAAGGACCCACCATGGCGCTCATCAAAAGGCCAATCCCGACAAGCGGAGAGAGAAAACGATCAGCGATGAGCATTGCAGTGTTCTTTCTTCACCCAGATCAGCTGTGTCGCGGCAACGCGCGCCATACCAGCGGCCCGAGTGCAACTCCCGTCAGACTGCATCAACACGGCAGCCAGCGACGGAATGTTCAAATCTTGCACGTCATTCCAGCAATCATTTGACCGATTTCCGGCAATAGTACGGCCGGTAGACGCGCGAAAGCTGCGTTTAATGGTAACATCAGCGTGAGTTGGGCAGGTCGCGTCAAAAACCCTATGGGAGCCAGGCAAAGCGTGACGGCTTGAAGTGCTTGCCTGTAAGTTAGAAGTCGCGTCCATCATTTCCCCATGCGGAACATCTGCCCTATTGCACATGCCTTCCAACCAACCGCGGTTGCCGCCCTTTCGAGGTGCTCCGGGTTTGTGGCGCAAAATGGGCAAATTTGCCCTCCTCGCTCGTGCCACAGATCATCGCGCAGAAGTGTTGCTGAATCGTCACAAAAATTGATGAGCCCGTGAAAATGGTTCTGTGCCCGGCACCAATCTTCGGATTATCCGCCTTCGAATCGGCATAGGGGGCGATCATATTGATCGCACCCCTGCCACACCACCCGGCATGCGGGTCCGCACCGGGCGGTTCGAGAGATTGAGGTTAGACGAGTCTGGGCATTCCGAGTTGGTCTGCCCATTTGATCGTGAGGACGGCGTTGATGAGCTTGGCGCTGTTGCGCCACCAGCGACCGGCATTTGTTGCCACTTGCCGGGCCACATCGAGTTTTGCTCCCCTAGCCGTCAACTCCCGGAAGATGGTTCTGCTATGCTTCCATTGCTTGAGCTGGATTGCCCGTAAGCGGTGGCGCATCCACTTGTCCAGCGCTTGCCAGACCCGAGGTGTTTGCGCCAGCCGGAAGTAGGCTTTCCATCCACGCACGAAGACGCCCAGCCGTTCGGCCACGGCCTTCAGAGACCGTCCCGTCACGCGCGACGTCAGTTCGCGGATGCGATCCTTGAACGCCTTGATTGCCTTGTCGGCAACCCGTCTCTTGACCGTCCCCCCGGCTCGCCAGAAGGCGTAGCCGAGGAATTTGCGGCCAAAGACGCTGGCAACGGCGCTCTTGGCCTCGTTCACCGTCAGGTGAAGTCGGCCATAGAGGTGCCGCAGCAGGGCCATCACCCGTTCACCCGCCCGCCGCGATCGCACATAGACGTTGCAGTCGTCGGCATAGCGGCAGAACGCATGGCCCCGCCGTTCAAGTTCCTTGTCCACCTCATCCAGCAACACATTGGCCAGAAGCGGCGACAGCGGCCCACCCTGTGGCGTGCCTCTGGTCCGCTTGATGACCACACCCCCATCAACAATGTCGGCGTTCAGATAAGCCCGTACCAGGCGGATCACGCCGGGATCAGGGATTTTCTTGCGCAGACGGCCGATCAGGATGTCGTGGTCAACCCGGTCGAAGAACTTCTCCAGGTCAACGTCCACCACGACCCGCCGCCCGGACTGCACGAACGATTGCGCCGCCAAGACGGCATCATGCGCACTCTTTCCCGGACGGAAGCCGTAGCTGTGCTGGCTGAAGGTCGGATCAAGGATCGGCTGCAGGACTTGCAGGAGCGCCTGTTGGATCAGGCGATCCAGCACCGTGGGGATACCAAGCTCACGCTCGCCACCCCCCGGCTTCGGGATCATCACCCGACGCACCGGCTGCGGCCGGTACGTCCCCTCCCGCAGGCTGTCGCGGATGGCGGGCCAGGCGGTGCGCAGCATCGCGGCCGTCTGGTCGATGTCCAGTCCGTCCACGCCCGCCGCGCCTTTGTTGGCCCGCACCTGCTTCCACGCCTGTCAGCAGGTTCTCTCGCCTCAGGGCCGCCTCAAGCAGCCCTGCGCCTGTGTCGTTCCCGATCCTCGGCGGAAGCGCGGCTTCGTCGAGACCAGAGCCTGGACGGGCTTCACCCGCTTGCCTCTCTGATCTCCCGGGCACTTCCAGCATCTGACGCATGGCCTTGCTCATCCTCGGGGAAACTTCACACTCTCTCGTTCGGCCCTTCGTTCGCGCCAAAGCGCTCCCTACTACGGCTTCTGCTGACTTCTCGCGCCGGCTCGACACCGTCGCCCTTTCAGGCGCAAGGCGAGATCTCCCCAGGTAAGAACGCACTCCTTCCCTGCACGACCGCCGGATTTACGCCACCGCCCCTTGGTCACAAGAGCTTCGCGGTTCGTTGCCCGCTCGCCCTGGTCGGCACCGCCTCATATCCGGTTCTTGTTCATCGGCCCGCAGTTTCGCTCCACGCTTCCTTCCCACGGTCGGTCGCCCTTCCGCAGTTGCGCTTCTCTTCGCTCGCTGTGACCAGCTTACGGTGGGACTTGCACCCACAAGAGTACGCCCATGCTGGGCGCACAACGAAAAAGAGCCCGGCTGTGCCGGGCTTTCATTGTTATCAAGGGCTTGTATCAGAATTTGACCTTGCCCGAGATCGACAGGGCAGTCACTAGATCGTCGCCAAAATCATAGGTTACGTCCGTTCCGCAGGTCTGGGTTCCTGGGCACGCTGTTGGCCCGTAGGATCCGGAGGTGAGCATACCAATTGCGCCGCCAACACGCAGCTCGACATTCTTGTTTGGCGTGTATGCGACGCCAGTCGAAAAGAGGTAGGTGTCTGTTTGTGTGGTCAAGCCGGTCGATGTACCGCGATCCCAACTGATCTGGGCGGAAGCGGCCCATTGATCATTGAACTTGTGACCAAGGCCTGCCGAGACAGTCCAGCCATCCTGAAACATCAGATCCAGCGATGTCAGCCGGAAAGGTGAGCTTGGTCCGCAGGAGCCAAGAGCCTTTGTCGATGTCGGACAGAAGGTGATGACCTCAAGAACGCTCCAATCAACCCACTTCACCTGTCCAAAGGCCAGCCAATCCTGGGCAATACCAGTCTGCCACCGGAAATCAACGGACTGCGGCATCGTCGCGGTGCCATAAACGTCAGTTATCCGACCCAGAGCCGGATTACGAAGCGGCCCTGCCAGAATTGATGGAATCTCGGTGAGATCGACTGTGCCGGTGATCTCGTCCAGATCAATCTCGGCATTGTAGATGAGGCTGGCACGGAATGCGTATTCCGGGATTTCGTAAGCAGCTCCAATACGCCAACCTACACCATCTGCCTCAAGGTCAAGGACACCCGTTCCATCGAAACCTGCGCTGAGAGTTGGCCCAACCAATCCTCGAATGACATTGGGACCAAGGACGAGCCGCTCCTTGAAACCGGAGAGTTCCTGGTAGGATACACCGCCGATAGCCCTCAACTGACCTTTGCCGACATCGAACCTGTACGAGCAGGTCAAGCCATAATCATGGCTTTCGATCTTCGTTTCGATATTCTGATTGGCACCAGCCCAGTCAGAGCCTGGGTCTGTATGAACTCCCCATGGTTCAGAGTAGCTGGCGAGGCAGTCAGCGTAGTCGGTCAAACCAACCTTCGCACCAAAACGCGGAACCGTATAATCCGGCGTTTCGTCGACGGAAGTAGCACCGAGACCGCCGCCGTCACGGGGATTCGTATCCCTCGCATTCTTGATTCTGCGATCGGGCATGACGTAAATTGCGCCGGCTTCTGATGCAAAGCGGCCTGGC
Source organism: uncultured Alphaproteobacteria bacterium (assembly GCA_963777425.1). Classification (GTDB taxonomy): domain Bacteria; phylum Pseudomonadota; class Alphaproteobacteria; order Rhizobiales; family Rhizobiaceae; genus Phyllobacterium. The sequence continues at coordinate 65,355 of CAVZQS010000007.1, forward strand.
TCGAACAGCAGTTCCCAGTTGTAGCCTCCGCGCTCAAGCCCCCCGGCCTGAGCTGCAGAGGCCACGCCCGTCAAAAGCAACGCCCCGCCCAAAATCGTTGATATAGCTTTTGACATTAGTCCTCCCCCGAAAGTCTGAAAAAGCTTCCTGAACACAACAACAGTTCAGCAAAATTGTTACCAATACGTAATAGGTAACAAAGCCCGCCAATCGTGCAACGGATTTGCGACAGCCCTATTAATCGGAAAACAGGTAGAACAACGCAAAATCTCGAAATTTCACGTTTCACTCATCACGATTTTGCGATTTTCTGCACTAAACCGAATTAGTTAGAGGCAAAATCGGAGCTTTTTGGTGCCAAAAACGCCATTGTTGCTCAAATGCAACGTCGTTCAAAAATGACGGAATTGGGGTTTTTCATCGACCGAAATGGGGAGCTTCCCCCTGCATCACAAGGGGAAGTCCTGATTTAATTCCGTTCGAGAATTGCTCGAACGCGCAAAGTCTCGGCTTCAGCCTGCTTCGCGGACCCGGCGGATAGCCGTTTCGATCTTCTCTGCCGAGGCATGGAGCTCGGCGAGCCGCTCGCGTTCTGCCTCGACGATTTCCGGCTTCGCATTGGCAACGAATTTCTCGTTGCTCAGTTTCTTGCCGATCTTGTCCGATTCATCGGCGATCTTGCTGGCTTCCTTGGTAAGCCGGGCGATCTCGGCATTCACATCGATCAGGCTGCCAAGCGGCAGACAGGCTGTGGCTTCGCCGATGACGAATTGTGCTGAGCCCTTCGGCGCATCGTCTGCGAGCGTGATCGTCTCAACGCGCGCGCGCCATTTGATCGAGGCGTCGTGGCGCTGCAGACGCTCTTGTGTCACATCATTGGCGCCGATGACATCCAGCGGCGCCATCGCCGATGCGGGGACATTCATCTCCGCCCGCACCGAGCGAATGCCGGTCACCAGATCGATCAGCCAGTTGATATCGGCAGCGGCTTCCGCATCGAGGAATTCGGGTTCGGGCCATCCGGCATGGCACAGCAACGTCTCGCGCGTTTGACCCTCGCCCGCCGTGTGCGCCCAAAGCTCTTCGGTCATGAATGGCATGAACGGGTGCAGCAATTTGTAGATCTCGTCGAGAACATAGGCGGCACAAGCCTGTGCTTCCGCTTTTGCCTCGGCATCCTCGCCGTTGAACACCGGCTTCAGGAGTTCGATGTACCAATCGCAGAACTGGTTCCAGACAAAACGATAGGCAGCACCGGCAGCCTCGTTGAAACGATAGCTGGTAATGCCGTCTGTGACGTCGCGGGCAGCATTGGTGAGTTCGGTCAGGATCCAGCGATTGACCGTCAGCTTCGCGGCTCTCCGGGCGGAACGATGGATCACGGGCGACGCCGTTCATTTCCGCAAAACGCGTCGAATTCCACAGCTTGGTACCGAAATTGCGGTAACCGGCGATGCGGCTCGGATCGAGCTTTACATCGCGTCCCTGCGCCGCCATGATCGCCAGCGTGAAGCGCAGCGCATCTGCGCCGTACTCGTCGATCAGCTCCAGCGGGTCAATGACATTGCCCTTGGACTTCGACATTTTGGCGCCGTTCTTGTCGCGGACGAGGGCATGCACGTAAACCGTGTGGAACGGCTCTTCATTCATGAAATGCAGACCCATCATCATCATCCGGGCGACCCAGAAGAAGATGATATCGAAGCCGGTGACCAGCACGTCCGTCTGATAGTAAGTGGCGAGCTCCGGCGTCTTGTCCGGCCATCCCAGCGTCGAAAACGGCCAAAGCGCCGAGGAAAACCATGTATCGAGAACGTCTTCGTCACGCGTCAGGATTTCGCCCGGCTTGAAGTTTTCGATGAGGTTTTGGACAACGGCCTTCATCGGGCCCTCATGCGCGAGATAGTGCTGGATGGCGGCGCTCAGCGCCTCTTCCTCACTGCGCTCGACGAAAACCTGACCATCGGGGCCATACCAGGCCGGAATCTGATGACCCCACCACAGCTGGCGCGAGATCGTCCATGGCTGAATGTTCTCCATCCATTCGAAATAGGTTTTTTCCCAGTTCTTCGGAACGAAGTTAGTCCGCCCCTCGCGCACGCTGGCAATCGCCGGCTTGGCAAGTTCAGCCGCGTTTACATACCACTGATCGGTCAGATAAGGTTCGACCGGAACACCGCCGCGGTCCCCATGCGGGACCATATGTGTGTGGTCCTCGACCTTGTCGAGATAGCCGCCTTCTTCCATCATGCTGACAATCATCTTGCGGGCCGCGAAACGATCCTGGCCGTCCAGCATATGAATGAGCTGGGTGAGGTTTCGCGATGGCTCGAGTTCCCTCGAGGAACTCGTCATTGTCCTTAAGGTGTATGGTGGCGTCCGTGTTGAGGATATTGATCTGGCGCAGGTCGTTGCGCTTGCCCACTTCGAAATCGTTGAAGTCATGGGCCGGCGTGATCTTGACCGCACCGGAACCCGCTTCGGGATCGGCATAGGCATCAGCGACGATCGGAATGTGACGGCCGACCAGCGGCAGGACGACGTTGTTGTCGACCAGAGCATGATAGCGGGAATCGTCCGGATTAACCGCAACGCCGGTATCGCCCAACATAGTCTCCGGCCGCGTCGTTGCCACCACAATGTAGGTATGCGCATTTTCAGGATCGAACGCGACATTCTCCAGCGGATAGCGGAAATGCCAGAGATTCCCCTTGATCTCCCGCTGCTCGACCTCAAGGTCGGAAATAGCGGTCAAAAGCTTTGGATCCCAGTTGACGAGGCGCTTGTCCTTATAGATCAAGCCTTCCTTGTAAAGTGTTACAAAGACTTCCAAAACCGCCTTGGACAGCCCCTCATCCATCGTGAATCGCTCACGCGACCAGTCGCACGATGCACCGAGGCGCTTCAGCTGGTCGGCGATGATGCCGCCTGACTCTGCCTTCCACTCCCAGACCCGTTCGACGAACTTCTCACGGCCCATGTCACGACGGCCCGGCTGTTGACGCTCCATCAATTGACGCTCGACCACCATCTGTGTCGCGATACCGGCATGGTCCATACCCGGCTGCCAGAGCACGTTCTTGCCGCGCATGCGCTCGAAACGGACGAGAATATCCTGGATCGTATTGTTGAGCGCATGGCCCATATGCAAAGAACCGGTGACATTTGGCGGCGGAATGACGATTGCAAAGGGATCGGCACCTGGCTTCGAGCCGGCACCCGCTTTGAAAGCCCCGGCCTCGTCCCAGCGTTTTGCGATCTCCGGCTCTACGGCCGCTGCGTCATACGTCTTCTCAAGCATCAAAAATGTCCGTCATTTTGCGGAAAGGGATTGGTTACGGTGTAAACCGAATGGCCGCCTATAAGTCAATGCCGACGTGACCGGTGCACGAAACGCGCTGCATGCGACTTTCGTTGAATTGCTTATTACAACCACAGCGATTATTCGGATGAAATCCATTTTCAAGAGATTTTAATTATGAATATTCAACATTCAATTGTATTGTACGGGGCGTCATTGGATCTATTGTTGGGAGCATCGTTGTTATCACTGCCCGTTGGCGGAATATCAGCGTTCGACCTCAAAGCGACCAATGGCCAGCATTTCGCCAAAGCTACTCAAAGCAATGATCTGAAACTGACTCTGGCGGCGAATTAGCGCCGGCCGCCTCGTGCCACGCGTTCGATCTCTTCGCGCACAAGGCGCTCAACCAGTGTCGGCAGATTGTTGTCCAGCCAGTCCTGCAGCAATGGCCGCATGATATCCTGCGCGATTTCATCGAACGAGCGGCGCTGCTCATTACGCACGGCGAACGACAAATCCTCGAAGGCCGAACTGACCTGACGCTCGGTAGCCTCTGAAAGGATTGGCTCCAGTGCCCGCTCGAGATCCAGCGATACGTCGTCGTCCACGCCCGCTTCCGCCTCACGATCGGCCGGTTCTGTTACCACCGGCGGAATCAAAGACGTTGCCACGGCTTCAACCTCAATCTCGGGCTGAACTGGTTCAGGGATAAACGTTTGTTCCGGCGCTGTCGTCGTGAGCTCCAGCTCAGGCAATACTGGCGACGCGATAAATGCCTCCAGTTCGTCCCCGGAGTCTCCAGCGGGCTGCGTGGCAGTTATCTTTGCCGCAGGTGCAATCGGTGACTGCTCAGTCTCGGCCTTTGGCGAAGCTACACCCTGCTCAACTGCCTTCGATTGCGAAGGAGCTGAGCGCGCAAGCGCGGTCTCGAAGGATTGTGAATTTGGCTGCGAAACAGCGATGCCCTCGCGTGGCGGCAGTTGTTCCTCGTCGAGTTGTTGCACGGGCTTGGACTCGAGAACAGCCGTGTGCGCAGGCACGTCGGAATTGACCGGCTGTGGCAAGGTATCATCGGAACGGCTCGTATCGCTCTCTTCAATGATGCGACGAATTGATGCGAGAATTTCCTCCATGGAGGGTTCACGCGCCACGCTGGATGATTGTGCCATGACAGTCTTGCCTACTACATCTTGTTTCGGTGCGGTGCAACGAATCTGCATCAAGTGTAGAAGCTTGAATTGCGTTTGAGAATCCCCCCGGCGAGGGATTGCAACTAACCCACAGACTTTTCTGGAATCCAGACGGGAGAGCCGAAAACAGAAACGCCGCCCGGTCAACGACCGGACGGCATTTCTTCAGTCATGAAACCTTGCGTTTCGTCTGTCTGGTATCTAGCGACCATCCGGCGTGCGAAGACCAATCCACTTGTCCTTGACCGCTTCGTAGTGTTCTTCGGGCCTGTGCTCTGCAACCTGCAGTCCGATCTGCGACGCGGTCAGGCGACCCGTCGCCGACAGGACGGCGTAACTCGTAACAACGCTGTCGCGTTCGGCCTGTGCCAGGTTGATCTGGCCTGTCAGAACGTCGGCCTGCGCATTCAACACGTCGAGCGTGGTGCGCTGACCAACCTTGCGTTCCTCGATAACACCATTCAGGGCAAGCTGTGCAGCAGCGACCACCGATCTCTGTGCGACGATCGAGGCCTGGGCCGCTTCCATTTCCGAATAGGCCTGGGCGATCGCCTGGCGTACGCTATCGCGTGCCACATCGACTTCAATACGCCGCTGTCCCCAAGTCTCCTTGGACTGACGAACCAGAGCAGAGGTCCGCCCGCCGCTATAGATCGGAATGGTCACCTGAATGCCCGCCGACGCGGTGGTCGAGTTTGTATTTGAGGTTGAAAGCTCTGAACCAGAGAAAATCTCGTTGCGGGTAACATTGCCAGTCAGATCAACCTGCGGCAGGAGCGCACCCTCGTTCGCCTTCACCGTGTAGCCAGCCGAATTCACCGCATACTGCGTCGACAATATGGCTGGATGATTGGAAGTGGCGATGCCGAATGCCTGATCCATCGATCGCGGCAGATTTTTGGCCATAGCAGCCTGCCTCAAGCGATCGGGCGACGATCCGGTGATCTGAATATACGTTGCCACAGCGGTCTTTTCATCCGACTTGGCCACATTGAGCGTTGCGATCGCGGCAGCCTTTTCGGACTTAGCCTGGGCCACGTCAGTACGCGTTCCTTCGCCGACGTCAAATCGCGCCTTGGCAGCGCGCAGCTGCTCATCGAGAAACTCGAGGTTCTTCTGCCGCAAGATCACGATCTGGCGGGCGAGAAAGACATCCATATATGCCTGCGCCGCGCTGAAGAGCAGGTTCATCTCATTGTTGCGCAGGTTTTCCCGGGCGGCGAGCACCTGGGTCTTCGCAGCGGCAACGTTGTTTTTCGTGGTAAAGCCGTCGAACAGCATCTGGTTAACCACGACGCCGAACGTACCCGTTTTGCTGGTACCGTTCCGTCCGCCATCGAGGCGGTCCGATCGCACCGTCAGGTCCGCCGTTGCATCGACCGTCGGGCGATATCCCGACTTGGCGACGGCAACACCCTCATCGGTGACACGTACGCCTGCCCGGTCTGCATTCAGCGAAGAATTGTTTTCATATGCTTTGGACATCGCGCCAAAGATCGTTTCAGCCATTGAAGGCGCAGAGGTTAGGACCGTTGCTGACATCAGCGCTGCGGTTAGTACTCGCTTGCCCGCTTTGAACACTATAAACCCCTTCATTCTCTCGGTAGCCCCGACCGAACCATTCGGTTCGACAGTGTGTTTTTATTACCCGTCAATTCACAAGTTGACCACAGACACATTTCTAATCTGCAAACAAACTGGTCAACCGTTGCACTTTTGTCTCATAAGAGACGGGGTTTAGAACTCAAACTCCGCCGCTTTTTCGAAGCCAGGAAGCGGTTTGACGGCTGAATTGAAAGCGCGGCGCCCTGAAACGATTCCCTCGTTTTTGAGATAGAGCATTGATTTTCCAGCGTTTCCAGCCCCTTCAACGACGACAAGTCGCCCCCCATCCTTCAACTGTTCAAATAATGTACCAGGAACTTGATCAACGCTACCCTCAATTATGATTACATCAAAGGGCGCCTTTCCCGGGTTGCCGTTCTGCAACGCGCCCTGCACGATCTCGACATTTTCGATCCCCAGCGTCGGCAAAATCGAACGGGCTTGATCGGCAAGATCTGCCTCGTTTTCGACACCGACCACCGATCCCGCGATTCGCGCAAGCACTGCAGACGAATATCCGGTAGCGCATCCGATATCGAGAACCGTGTCGTCTGGGTGAATGGTAGCAAGCTGGAGCAGCTTGGCAAAAGGCGAAGGCTGCATCAGATACCGCGCGCCTGCTTCCGTCGTCGCAAGCAGGACATCATCGTCGATATAGGCGAGAGGTTCACGGGCACTCGGCACGAATTTCTCACGCGGCACATCAAGAAAGGCCTGCAGCAACGGCTTGTCGGTCACATCAGTCGTACGCAACTGATTGTCGACCATCTTGATCCGCAGGTCCTCGAAATTCAGCGTCATGGTCTACAAGCTTTCCTAAAGACACTTGCAACACAAAGCGCTTGCAAGCGCGTGACGTGCTCCTGCCGGATCAGCGTTGAAATCCACCGCATATATGGCCGCACTTGCATGACCATTTCCTGACCGAAGCACAAATTTATCGAGGATGTGGCAAAAATTTCAATCAGCGTCAATGAATGACTAACGTTACCGCGCCATCCGGCTTTCAATAATTTCCGAATGAGGCCTCCCTGCACCACTTTAGGCTGCAATGCGCCTTATGAACCGCGTCGCCGATGCCGTCGTCAGCCGCAGGCGATCCTTTAACCCTACGACCGATCCGGGATTGAACTAAATGGCCGTACCTGTCATTCTATACTTGAGGAAACGGAGTTGTTCAAAGAACGACAGGAATGCGAAGCAAATGATAGAGATCAAGGGATTCAATGATTTCCCTATAAGCCAGGATGAATTGACCGGACTGGCTGATAGAGCCGCGCTTGAGGAACATCTCGACAGTCTTTGCGGTTCCTATGCTCAAAGTGACTTTGACGATCGCCTGCAATTTGCAATTCTTTGCATTGATCTTGACGGTTTCAAGAATTTCAACGACCGGTACGGCCGCGCCGAAGGCGATACTTTGCTAAAGCTTGTAGCCGACCGTCTGCAGTCCTGCCTGCGCAAGAATGACGTTGTCTATCGTATGGGCGGGGATGAATTTGCCATCGTCCTTCTGCAGGTGACGCCCAATGAAGTCGCAAGCGTTGCCGACCGCATCATCGGCTCGGTTTCGCAGCCCTACGATCTCGGCGGCGCAGAGCCGGTGGCGATTAGCGTCACGATCGGAGCCGCACTCGCACCGCGTGATGGTGATACGCCTGAAAGCCTGCTCTGGTGCGGCGATGCCGCTCTCTACATCGCCAAGAAGGCCGGCAAAGGCGTCTATCGGCGTTATTCCGAACGGCGCTCCAGCTGAGAATCCCTGATCTGTGCGTTCTGCATCGGTTGAAAGGCCGAGGGGAACCATCGCTCCTGAGATTGGTTTACCAGACATGATAAACCAAGAGAGGACGATCGAAATGAAAGCGATTGTACCAGCGATAGCGGCTGTTGCCGCCATAACCTTCATGTCTGGCACTGCCCTGGCCGCATGCCCGGATATTACCGGATCGGTAAAGCCAAACGCGCAACAGGGCGTAGCCAAAGATGGCACGCATGCTCCTTTGGAGAATAGCGCGAACAGCGAAGTTCAGACCGGAACGGCGAGCGGCACAACCACGAGCAGCAATCCCAGCCCAACTGTAGAAAAAGACGGTCAAACGATGCCGCTAGCGAGTACCGAAGGCGGCGGTGACAAGAACCTTGCCACCTCCCAGCAGGACGTACAGGCGCAGCAAAAAGGCGATCCGACTGCAATGGCAAAAGCCGAAGAATGCAAGGACTGAACAGTAGCTTCGGGGCGGCGCCAGAATCGCCAGAATGCCGCCCTCTCCTGCAGATTTTGCGCAGCTTTCGGATTATTTTCCCAAAACGAAAATGTTACCGCGAGATATTTGGAAATATCCGGCAGGGCGGCCTACATCCGTTATCCAGCGTTATGGAAAGGCCATCTCGATGAAACGGACATGGATAACGTTAGCTCTAGGTATCTTGACGCTCATGTCGATCCCCGCGTCTGCTCAAACTCAGCGGGCCGCGGCTGGTAATTCACCGGCAACGCTCAACAGAATCCTGGGTGGCGTAGGCAGACCCGGCGATTCGGCCACCACCGCGTCGGGTATCACTTACCGCGTGCTGCCAAACGGAACCGTTGAAATGCGCAATCCCAGGTACGGGACGGTCAAGTATTCGAACCCGGTACCAGCCTGGCAGCGCAACCTGAAGAATACGGGCCGGGGTTCGTAACTGACGAAGATGGACAAGGAGTGGACTTGGAGTTTGGAGGCCTCGCCCGGAATCGAACCGGGGTGCAAGGATTTGCAGTCCTCTGCGTAACCACTCCGCCACGAGGCCTCAAAGTCGAAATAGCTAATGAAATTAACTACTTATGGAAGTGACGAATTTTCATTCCGAACAGCGTCACTTGCGGCATTCCGAATACCCGTTTTTGTTTTGTGCCGCAATACGAAAAATGCACCGCCAACAGAGATGCGAAATGAACCGGCGGCGGAGCGGTGACCCGAGGGGTGCGGTAAGCCTGAATGACCGCTAATATCCAGACCCAGCCCTAGTCCTCGGACTTGTCCGAGCCAAACCAGCCGCCCTTCCAGCGACGTCCGAGTTTGACTTCGATCTGACGCCGCTTGCGCCGCACAATCGCCGAATCGTGCGAAAGCACCACGAGTCCGAGCGGCACCATCCAAAATCCGAGTATGGGAAGAAAACCCAGCGTGCCGCAGGCAATCAGCAGACCGCCTAGCATGCGACGCATTGCCACCGATTGCGGCACAGGAACACGCCTGCCAAAGATGCGCAGGTGCCTGCGCTTGTGGTGCGCACCGTGCGTATGATGCGCCGCATGCGGTTGTTTTTCGGTATCCTCGGGGCCTTCCAACAACATCCTCTCTTGCTTGGAACGGGAGTTCTCAGACCTCGATGTAGGAAGCGTGTGGCTTCATGTCATCATTCTGTTATGCACTTTCATTGAAAAAAATCGAAATGGTCCTTTGCAAAAGCCAAACCCTTTTGCTATAGGCCACTTCGCTGATGACTGAATAGCTATTCCCCGGTAGCTCAGTGGTAGAGCAACCGGCTGTTAACCGGTTGGTCGCTGGTTCGAATCCGGCCCGGGGAGCCACTATTCTGGTACGTTGCAAATTGTCATTGGCCTATATGCCCAATTTTCTTCAACGTACCATGAACCAATCTTGCCAGAATGCGTTTGACTACTGCGCCGCATGGCGAGACAATTTTGTGAGTTGGGTCTACTACCCGGCACGGAGGCCCGGACTTCTTACGATGCCCGGCATACCTCACTCAAAAGGGACAAATGAACTGATGTACAGTCACTTTGCATTAATCTTGGCGATGCTCACGGCGGTCGCATGGACCGGCGCGCTCGTTTACCTGGTTAATCGGTGGGATCACCACCGGAAGTGAACTAGAGCCTCCAGTCGTAGCGACAAGCGCCACAGACTGGGAATTGGCCGGGACTCAAGCCAGCACTTCAGGCTGCAACGAGTTTTGGGCCATGAGGCGCAGCCGTCGGCGGCCACTTCTCGATATATATGTGTGATTCTTGCTATGGCGCCGCTTGCTGATCGTCAGCCGGCGCTGGCGAGCGACTGCGGGTGGTCCGGCATTGACGTGATGACGCTTCCACCGATCCAGATTGGTGTTCGGGGGCGGTATCCTGTACTGCTTCCATGTCGGCCGCTAATGTCTGGCAGGTTAAAGAAAGCGTAACCCTTGGTGCCTATCCCGGATGAGGTAGAAAACGGAGGTGCACGATGATCCACCAATGCGCAATGATTGCCGCGTTCCTGATCCTGTTTGCTTTGTTGGGCGCTCTGGCATACTTCGCTCAAGACGATCCGCTTCCGAGCAGAGCCCCAATGCCGGCCGTGGAAGCACCCCCAGCATCCTGAATGTGCGGCGGGCTGTGATTAGTCTCAGTATCAACTAATCAGAGCCAGAAACGGCTGCTGCTATCAGATCTTTGGCGTCACTTCACAGCGACGACAACCTTCCCCTTCGCACGACCCGTTTCGACATAGTCCAGCGCCTCATTGGTCTTCTCGAACGGGAAGACCCGATCCACAACCGGTCGTATGGCACCTGCCTCGATCAGGGAAGTGATCTGACCAAGCTGCTCGCCGTTGGCCGTCATGAAGAGGAAGGAATAGCTGATGCCTCGGCGTTTCGATTTTCTCCTGATGCCGAAACTCAACAGGCGCATGACCTGTTGAAGCAGCCAGCCAGAGCCGTTCTGCCTCGCGAAGTCCGGATCAGGCGGACCGGAAATCGAGATCAGCTTCCCGCCCGGCTTCAGCACACCAAGGGATTTCTTCAGCGTATCCTTCCCGAGGCTGTTCAGCACGACGTCGTAGTCCTGCAGGACCTCCTCGAAGTTGTCCTTCTTGTAGTCGATCACGACATCTGCGCCGAGACTTTTGACGAGATCGATATTTACCGTGCTTGTGGTCGTCGCCACATATGCCCCGAGATGCTTGGCAAGCTGGATCGCGATCGTGCCCACGCCGCCCGAGCCGGCATGGATCAGGACCTTCTGCCCCTTCTGCAGGTTGGCCCGCTCGACAAGCACCTGCCATGCCGTCAGGGCGACAAGCGGAATGGATGCGGCCTCTTCCATGGTCAGGTTGTTCGGCTTCATCGCTACATCGGCCTCGTCCATGGCGATATATTCGGCAAATGTCCCGATGCGATCCTGGGCCGGACGTGCATAGACCTCGTCACCGGGCTTGAATCGCCGGACATTGGCCCCGACCCGGACCACGACGCCCGCTACATCGTTGCCGAGGACCAGCGGAAGGCGGTAGGGCAGGATGAGCTTGAACTCTCCATCTCTGATCTTGTTGTCCAGAACATTCACACCGGCGGCGTGAATCTCCACCATCACGTCATTCTCCCGCAACTCCGGCTCCGGACTTTCGCCGAGCCGCAGAGCGCCGCCTTTCGCATAGCGATCGATCAGGAATGATTTCATTGGAACTAACTTTCGTTTCGGTGGTCAGCGGGCAAGCCAAATAGGTTCAGCTATCGGCGCTCAGGCAGGAAGCCGGCTGAATTTCCGCAAGTTCTTGTCGACGAAGGACTCCGGCAGGAAGCGGCGCATAAAGCGGACTTGCCCCGCTGCTTTGCCGGCAGTGTAGCGTCGTTTGGGCGATGCCGCATTGGCGGCCCTTACGACCGTTGCGGCGACCACCTCAGGTGCGTCACCCTTCGCGATGATTTCGCGCATCAGCGTCTCCGCGTCGGCACGAATCGTATCGTAGACGGGAAGCGGCTGGTCCGGTCGGGTGATGTTCTCTTCGAAGGATGTGCGGGTCACACCGGGCTCGACAAGCACAACGCGGATGCCCTGCGTTCGAACTTCGTGGTCGAGAGATTCCGAATAGCCTTCGATAGCGTGCTTGGTCGATGCATAGAGCGCATTATAGGGAGCGGGAATGAGCCCGAGTATCGAACTCAGGTTGACAATTCGGCCCTTTTGCTGGCGTCTCATCACGGGCAGGACTGCATTTGTCATCCGCAGGACGCCGAATACGTTCACGTCGAACACCGCCTTCGCCTGCGCCGCGGAGGACTCTTCAGCACCGCCGAGCAGCCCGATCCCGGCATTGTTGACGAGTAGATCGATCTGCCCGGTGCGGCTTAGAACATCGTCGACGACCGCCTGTACCGATGCGTCATCGGTTACATCGCAGATCAGCATCGTGATCCCGTCCGCGGTATCGGACATTGGCTTTCGGCTGGTACCGAATACACGGTAGCCATCGCGCCGCAGCGCTTTTGCCGTCACCAGCCCGATGCCGGAGGAAGCGCCCGTTACCAGGGCGACGCGGGGTTCTGTCTTGCTCATTGCTTTTGCCTTCATTTTGTCGTGGAACATCGATGAATAATCAGTTACTATGAATTTAGTAGTAAGTCACTATCAAAAAGATATCGACATGAAAAATCTTTCAAACCAGCCATGCCTGATCGCCCGGAGCCTCGCGCTTGTGGGGGATGCATGGAGTATGCTGATCATGCGGGATGCCCATGCGGGCCTCACCCGCTTTGATGAATTTCGCAAGAGCCTCGAGATCGCGCCGACGATGCTGACGGCGCGGCTTTCAGCCCTGACTGACGACGGGCTGCTGGAGAAACGCCGCTATTCCGACCGTCCGCCACGGGACGAATATGTGCTGACTGAAGCCGGCCGCGACTTTCTGCCGGTGCTGTTTGCGATCGGTGCGTGGGGACGCAAGTATCGCGGCGGGGGCAACGTGACCCGGTTCTTCGACGCCGAGACCGGAACGGAGATCGATCCTGTCACCATCGACCGCGCGACCGGCGCTCCGGTCGGAACACGTCCCATTCGCGTCGCCGCACCCGAATGAGCCGCCCCACGGCAAATGAAGCAATATAGGTGCTGAGCCTGGCGCTCGCCTACAGGAACCTATTGTGCGATGCAGCGTTAATGCTTGGTCCTTCCCTTCAAATCACAGGATCAAAACATTGAGCCGCAATGGACTTTACCTGATAGTTGGAGCCCTTCTCGTCGCTGTCATCGGCTTGGGGATTTATGTCTACCGCGAGGAAACCAAGCCTGCCGGAATTGAACTCAAGATTGGCGAGGGCGGAGTTTCGATCGAAGAAAATTGAGATCTGGAGCCGATTGTTCTCAGAAGGCAGCGCGAAGCAATGACCGTTTCTGAACCAAAGGAATTTGTGCTCGCAGGCGTCGTCATGAAACGACTGGTGTCGGGCGAACAGACGGGAGGCTCATTCTGTCTCTTCGGAAACAGAAGTGACGGGGAAACGAACACCAATCCATGTTCATGCAAATGACGACGAAACTGTCTACGTCGTTGAAGGACAGTTGACCGCAGTTGTGGATGGCGAGGCACGGAATTCTCTTGCCAGATAGCGGCTTGCCCCGAGCGACCGCTATCGGCGTAGACCTGGGCCGTGAACTCATAAAAGGCGGGTGGTCGCGGTGTCAGCCGACCCTCGTAATCACGTTTACCGAGCGACACGCCTCGCGAGCGGGTGAACGCGCCGGTCTTGAGAGCCTCGACCCCCCACACGGAATGATGCGATGCCGCTTCGATCTGAAAATGAAATGGTGCCATGTCGTCGAAGAGGCGGGTGTTCACGAAATTATCGGGATCGACACCGGTGTTTGAAAAGTGGGTGGCCGCACGATCGAGATCGAGCGCTTCTTCTCGAAGCTGAAGCACTTCCGCCGCGTCGCTACCCGCTACGACAGGCTCGCCGCCAACTTCCTCGCAATGATCCAACTCGCCTCGATGCGGCTGTGGCTCCGAGCTTATGAGTTTACGGCCTAGCACTACTTTGGCAGAATGTATTTTGGCGTTCTGAAGCGGATTCGGCAGTGCGGACATCGTTGTGGGGCTGACGCTGATAAGAGGGTGTTTATGACCGCGCGTCGGATGGCTGGCAGTGTCGGTTTAGGTGGGCCGTGCCTCTTGCTTTTTTTCCCGCTTGGCCTTGTTCAGGCGCTGATGCTTGCAGGAAGGCATAAGCGATCATTGTCATCAGCGCGTGTCGATGCAGACCTTGCCATGATCGGCCCTCAAAGTGATCGAGGCCGAGTTCTTCCTTCATTTGTTGATGCGCCTGCTCGCAGACCCATCGGGCTTTGATGGCAGACGCGAGCTGCTTTCAATGTCGCCTCGGCTGGGAGGTTGGACAGATAGTATTTGCGTTCATCGTTTGAGCGCCACTCGCCAACCAGCCAGGCCTCCTCGCCCGGCATATGCTGCTGTCCTTTGTCGAGGATACGTTGCGGATTGCCATCGGCAATCCGAACACGCAGGGCGGCAAAGCGCGCGGTCAAGCGACCTTTGGTGCCGCGACGCCAGCTGAGCGTCTTCCATGTCGAGGCCGCCAGCATCGTTTCGGCTGCGGTCGACAGCGTATCGGGGATTGGATGCTTGCGCGGTCGTCCATGACCAGCAACAGGAAAGATCAATGCGACATCATGGGGATAGACCTTTTGATGTTTGGGAATGCCGACAGCCCAGGTCAGGCCGCGTGCGCTCAATCCCTGGCGAAACGCCGCCGACAGACCGTAGCCTGCATCAGCCAGCACAGTGCCAAACCGCATGCCTGCTGCGATCAGCCGATCGATCTCTTCGAGCGCAATCTCAGGCTTGGTGCGCGGATTGCGCATCGGCTCGGGAACGCCGGCTTTTGCCATTCGATCCTTGATCACTGGTCCAGCTCTCGGGCAGGAACAGCCGCAAGCCCACCGGGACGGGAACCTCGTCGCGTGCCAACGTCAAGGACACCAGCGTCTGGCAATTGGCGCGTTTGCCAAGCATCGACGCGTATTGCGGCGCGACCCCAACCGAATGGTCGCCCTTCTTCGGCAGGCCCGTGTCGTCGATCACCAGAAAGGCATCCGGAGCTCCGACGATCCTGTCGGCCTGCACGGCCAATTCCGTCTCGAGAGGACCGGCATCCCAAATGCCATCCGAGATGAAATGATGCAGGCGGTCGTAGCGATCGGGCGCAAAGCGTTCGGCCATCGGCTCGATGCTCTTGCGATCACCAGGTCCGATGAGCCCTGAAATGTACACCGGACACATCTGCCGCCGCTTCTTGTGACCAAGCTTCTCAACGAACGGCTTCAGCCAATTCCGTCAGTGCAACATCCAGCTCCGCCATCCTCGCCACCCCAGTTAAAGTGCCAAAGATGCGCCGATCATCGTTAACTGCAGGATTAATCTGCCAAAGTAGTGCTAGTAAGTGGACGTCACCTGAATCCTGTAGTTGCCCGCCTTGAGCGGCGTGCGAGCGACCCTGAGTTCGTCCATCACGATCTCGAAACAGCCTGAGGGGTCGTAGCTCAATTTGTAATTCCTGCCTCCACTAAACCTGCCGATGACGGTCCCAACCGCCGCGGCTTGCGCGATCGACCGTACCGATTCCACTGCGATGGCCGGCCCGGGCACGGGGATGGAAGTATCGGTGGACGCCGGGCTCAGCGTTTTCCATCCTGACCAGTCGTGAATGTTCGTCCAGCTATAGGCCGGATGCCCGGAATACATCGCGGCCGCCGCGTTCAGGTCGGCCAGGGCCGCGGCTTTTGTCTGCTTGCCCTTGGTATCGCCATAGGAAATGCCCTGCCCCACGCCGGCCACCGTTTCGATTGAGTTTCCAATTTGGATTGTTGGGATGGCCGTTGCGGCCTCCGCTTCATAGCGGATGCGATCGATGAGTTTCACTGTGCTCGTCACATACGACATGACGCAAATCACATCGATATAGCGGGCGAGATGCAGGAACATGTTCTGGCTGACCGGTCCTGCTGCGTCACTATGGTCATAGGTACAGGTAATCGGCTCACCGAAATAGTCGTCAAACCAGGTCGGCAATGCAGAAGCGAAAAGCAGCTCCGCATTGGCGCAGCGTTCCTTGCACTTGCGATGTATCTCGACCCAGTCGCGCATGAGATATTCGCGGTCGAGGGTAGCGGTCGATTGCCAGACACCCGAACCGGCAATGCTTGAGAGCGCTGACGATGCGATGCCGTTGTGGAAGGCCCTGAATGATCCGGTATCTGGTGGCTCGTTGTCGATCTGGAATCCGCAGAACTTCTGCGCGGTGTTTGAGGCCGCATTGAAGGCGATGACTGCATCAATATTGGCGTTTAGGCCAAACAACCCGCTGCCATCGGAAAAATAATCCCTGTCGCCATCCAGTCCCCAGCACCGGATCCCGAGTGCATTGGCACGCGCGTTGAAGCGGCGCATGGCTTCGGCATTGGCACGGATAAGTTCCTCCGTCACGAAACAGTACAGATCCGTGATCGAGCTCTTGATGCACTCATTCAGCAGAATGTTTTCCTCGTCATCGCTCCCGACCACGGCCGGGGCATAATTCCATACCCACAGGCCGCGCCTTGTCGTCCTGGCAAGCGATACCGTGATTTTGTGAGCAGAACCCTCGGGACCGATGGTGATCGTGAATTCGGTGATTACGGTGCGTTGGTCACCGGCACCAGCCTGCCTCGCCGCGCCAGGACCAAGCCCAACCGCGACAGCTATCAGTAACGTGCGGCGATCAATACTGTTTGTCATTACCCCGTCAGCCGAAGCGATAGCTTGTATTTAGAGCCCATCACCGCCGCCGGCAAGACCATGCCTTGCGAACACGATCAGACGTGTTTTGGCGGTTCCCGCACTTCGTCGGGATTGGGTAAGGGCAATTCGTCCGGTAGTTGCTGGGGCGGCGGCTCCTCGACGGGAATTTGCCCGGGCATTGGATTGGGTTCAGGCGGCAATTCATCCGGCCTCGGCGTCGGCCCAGGATCGACCGGGCGGTTCGTGTCTGGACCAGGATCCGGCATTGGTTTCGGATCACCCATGAGAATTCCTCCTTTCACGGGTTCCAACTCCCTTGCACGCCCAAATGTTCCCAGCCTGAGTTCTTGCACAGCCATGTGGTTTATGCTCGAATCGCTCCAGAACTCCATTGATTTTGCCGAACAGCCATGTCCTTTCGATCGCCACAAAACATCTCTGCCCGTTTCGACGGGAACAGTCCGCCGAGCGCCCTCGATATGGAGATCATCGCGGAGATGGCCGCCGCCCTCGGACGCGCCGGTCAGAAAGTCGAGCAAACTCTGGAAAAATTGAACGACGCTGCGGAAGATGAGCGGCAATTATGTCTCAAGGCGGCTGCGCAAGCTGTTCATGCCTATTTCATCCAGCGCGAGCTGTGCGGACTGCGCAATCATGATGATCCCATTCGTCACTACGGCATTCCGCGCGCCGTTCTCGTCCGCCTCGGCGCGGCCTAAGGTCTGTTGAGATTCAGGTCAGGGCGCGCCGGAAATGGTGATTTTTGAGAACGGGAGCGCAGCAAAGCGCCATTTGCTGGCCCGTCATGGCGTGAATATCAACAGATCATTGCTCATTTATCTGACACCTCGTCCTCAAACATGACCGCCACGTCGGAATTGGCCGAAAGACGGACCTCGTTGCCTTCCACATCCGCGACCAGGGAAATGGAAATGTAGTGGTGATGGTCCTTGTGCGCACCTTCGCCGCCTTCCCTCGTAAGCTTGATCCGCCCGCCCTCGATGCGGTCCACGGTTCCGATATGGATGCCGTCCGCTCCGATAACCTCCATATGTTGCTCGATTCGTGTTGCAGTCATGACATTGCCTCCGGCGATAACAAGTCAAGAACGCACGACATGAACTTTGGATGCATTGCGGTATTGAAAGCTTTCGGGATGAAGGTGAAACCTCTACCCTGTTCCACATCGTTCCCAGGGAGAGCATTGTTTTGGCATGGCCCACGAGA
This sequence comes from uncultured Alphaproteobacteria bacterium, assembly GCA_963777425.1. Lineage (GTDB taxonomy): Bacteria > Pseudomonadota > Alphaproteobacteria > Rhizobiales > Rhizobiaceae > Phyllobacterium. The sequence continues at coordinate 83,237 of CAVZQS010000007.1, forward strand.
TTTTGACACCCGCCGAGATGGGCGAAGCAGACAGACTGACGATCACTGCCGGCCCCGGCGATGGTTACGGCCTGATGCTCAACGCCGGCACCGCCATTGCCAGTCATCTCCTCGCCCATCATGACGATGCGACTGAATTCCATATCCTGTGCGGACCTGGCAACAATGGGGGCGATGGCTATGTCGTCGCCCGGATTCTGGTTGAAAGCGGAGCACGCGTGCAGGTCTGGTCTACCGGTGCCCCCAAGTCCGGCACGGACGCAGCGCGGGCACTGCAGGATTGTCCTGTCCGAACCCGTCCCATCCACGAGTTTGAACCGGCGTCCGGCTGCCTCATCCTCGACGCCCTGTTTGGCGCTGGTCTCGACAGGCCGGTAACCGGCAAGGCCGCAACTGCAATTGCCCGCGCCAATGACGCGCCCGCATACCGCATGGCAATCGACGTTCCGTCGGGACTTGACGGAGCAAGCGGTCAGATACTCGGCACCGTCTTCAATGCGGATTGCACGATTACCTTCTTCCGCAAGAAGCCCGGCCACCTGCTCTATCCCGGGCGAAAGCTGTGCGGCGATTTGATCGTCGTGGATATTGGCATCCGGGAAAATGTCCTTGCCGTCATAAAGCCCCGGTGTTTCGAAAACACGCCCGATCTTTGGCGGGCATTACTTCCTGCACCGGACGCCGCCACCCACAAATACAAACGCGGCCACGTCGCGGTGTTTTCCGGCGGAGCGACTTCGACCGGCGCAGCCAGGCTATCGGCGCTTGGTGCTGCGCGAAGCGGTGCCGGCGCAGTCACCATATTGTCGCCGGACGAGGCCCTTGCCGTCAACGCAGCGAACCTCACCTCGATCATGCTCAGCAGGTGCGACCATCCGCTCGATCTGGAATCGTTCATCGAGAAACGCAGACCCTCCAGCTTTGTGCTCGGCCCGGGTTTCGGTATTGGCGACAAGACGCGCATATTCGGTCTTGCCCTGTTCCGCGATCTCACGGCCAGACTGGTTCTTGATGCCGACGCCATTACATCCTTCCGGGACCACGCTGACAATCTTTTCAGCGCAGCGCGAAGCGCCCCGCAGGTCCGGCTGGTGCTCACGCCCCATGAAGGCGAGTTCACGCGGCTGTTCCCGGATCTTGTCGAAAGCGCCACTCCGTCCAAACTCGAACGCGCCCGCACCGCGGCAGCCCGTGCCAACGCCATTATCATCTACAAGGGCGCCGATACGGTGATTGCATCGCCTGATGGCCGCGCTGCAATCAATACAAACGGCACGCCGCTTCTGGCAACGGCCGGTTCCGGCGACGTTCTTGCCGGTCTTGCTGCAGGGCTGATGGCGCAGGGCATGCCGCCCTTCGAAGCGGCTTGCACGGCGGTCTATATCCATGGCGCCGCCGCACGACAACTCGGCTATGGCCTCATGGCCGAAGACCTTCCGGCCGCCGCCGCGAAGATCATCGCCGGCCTCATTGGGGCTTTAGTTCAGGAATAATGCGAGGAACCATCCACGAAATGGGCCGTTAAATGCGAAACGGTGCCAACAAAACGGGAGTGAAAATGAAACTGTGTTTGCGGCTGACCGCCCCCTTCCTGATGATCGCGTTTGGCGGGTGCGCCGGGATCGATTATGCCAAATCGAACTATGGCGGCTATCCGCCACAACAGTTCAAGACCGCGAGGGGACAGTCGTTTGAGATCATCGACAATCCGTCGCGGGGACGCCTGATGATCGGGCCAGGTAGCGGCGGTGCCACCGAAGGCTTTGTGAAGAGTCTTCAAATGGGCGTCGCCAACAGCATCGTCGCAACGCCTCCAGTCGTTTATCGGGATGCCGCCGAACAGTTTCTGCGCAGCACCGGCCGCAATTGCACGGCTCAGGACGTGACGGCCATCATGGATCCGCGCTATGAGGTCCGTTATCAGTGCTTGGGCGGACGGACAAACCAGGACACAATGCTGGGGCCGGCTTGATCAGATTGATAGGTCCAGCCTGGAGCAGCCCAACTTGATCGAATGAAGATCATCCTGTTAACGCTGTCTTTACCATGATCGTTCACCTTGTTCTCAAGCGCGATTTGTATGGCGTACGCGCTTCCAGTTTTTTCTTTACGTCATTATTCTGTCGTAAAGGCAGGCTAATGATAAAGCATAGCGAATAGCTTATTTCCATCTTTGACCACGGATGTACTGGCACTGATGTCGAGGTAAGCTTAGGAAGGTCGGGTAGCTCCCGGCCTTTTGCTTTTTCGGGCCTGTTTCAGCCGAAACCGGCCATTCTTCGCGCAAATCGATACTGAGCGTTAGCAATTCGTGTGATATTGTGAGCGCTTGTTTCTTCGTAGAAGTGTCGATGACTACGTCCAATATTATATTGCTGCTGTCGGAAGCCGTCGTCTATTTCGGCGTGATGGCGGCTCTTCTGCATGGACGCAACCGCTACGGGCTCGGCATCTTCGTTTGCGCCCTTGGCGTCATGCACTTCCTCGAAACCTATCTTGCGGCCGTTTTTTACATCCAGCTGCCTTTCGGCATCATATCGCCGGGCTCGACTGTGCTGTTCAGCGGCAAACTCATGATGATCCTGCTTCTCTACATCAAGGAGGATGCACTGGTCGTCCGTCAGCCGATCTACGGCCTTCTTATCGGCAATTTCCTGCTTGTCGGCCTCATCATGATCGCCCGCAATCACGAAACGATCCACGCCATGCCGGGCCGTCAGCCGGACATGCAATTCGTCGACGAAATGGGCTCGCTGATGGTCTGGGGAACAATCCTGCTTTTCCTCGATTCCATTGCTGTCATCCTGCTATATGAGCGGCTCGGGCGTTTTCTCGCCAAGGCCGAGAATCGTGCGCATCTTCGTTGCCTCGGCCCTGACGCTTACCTTCGACCAGATCGGCTTCTTCGCGGCGCTCCATGTGGTCAGCGGTACGCCGATGTCGGCCCTGCTTGGCGGCTGGGTGGCCAAGATCGCCGCAGCTGTCGTCTATAGTCTCATGATCGAAGCCTATTTGCGCTGGTTCGATCTGGCGTCGACCGCCGGCCGGCCTCTGAATGTCAGAGGTGTGTTTGAGACCCTGACCTATCGTGAGCGATATGAGCGGTTGCTTGAGGAATCCGGCCGTGACAGTCTGACCGGCGTTCTCGACCGGCGCAGCCTCGATACGGATGGACCGCAATTGTTCGCGCGGGCCAGGAAGGAAGGCACGACCTTCAGCCTCATCGCCATCGATCTTGATGGTTTCAAGAGCATCAACGACACCTATGGCCATCAGACCGGCGACTGGGTGCTGCAGTCCGCTGCCCGCAAGATGATGACGCATATGCGCGTCGGCGATCACTTCTACCGCTATGGCGGCGAGGAGTTCATCGGCCTGTGCCAGGGACTATCGGCGGATGGCTCAACCGCCCTCGCCGACCGCCTGCGCATTGCCGTCGAGGCGTCACCGCACCAGAATGTGCAGCAGGTTACCGTCGTCAGCATCGGCGTCGCCGATTATCCCGGCGACGGCGAAAGCTTCGAGCAATTGTTCGCCCGTGCCGACGAGCGGCTTTACCGCGCCAAACGGACCGGAAAGAACCGGTCGTGGCCGGGTGACACCTTGTACACGCCCCGCGCGTCACTGATATTCTAACGTAACAACCACATTGTCCGTGTAGGTTCCCGGCGATGGCGTCTTCTGTTTCGGGAAACGTGCGTAGACCGGAAAGGTCTTTTTATTGCCATCGCCTTGTATATCACGCTTGACCTCACCTCCATTTTCATCTCCCCAGCGATGGTTTCGCTGTGTGTCCGAGAAAAGATTATACGCTATCTTTTCACCGCCGTTCGCCATATTCCGTGTCGTACCTGCCTGACCTTGGGCACCCCATCCGAGTTTGAGAGAATATTTAGTGCTCTTGTCGCAAGTCACCGTCACCGAGCCCTCCTGGTCGCGGGGCTGATCCAGATCCTGCCATGAACCAAAGTCGATATGCTGGCTGACGTCCAATGCGCAAAATGGCTTGACCACGACGCGGACTTGCAGGGCGGTCATGACTGTCTTGCCACCTGAGAAACTGACAACCTGAAGGGAAGAACAACCCTCCGGATTCATCATAACGGAATGTGGCCGAACAGTATCCGTATAGACCCCCTCCTCAAGGCCCGCTGTTTCGGGAATCCAACCGTATATTTTGAAATTTGACGTGCTGGGCACCCATGTGAAATGACTGATGATCCTGAATTCCAGTCTCATGTCATTGGAAACAGCAGTGCCGACCCTATAAGGGTTCACATGGTTGGCAGCTCCATATAGTTGATATTATTGGCTTACCATATAACGCCAATTTGTGTCCCCTCCGCCACTACCGGCGTCAAGCGACATGCACGCACGAATGGGCTGTGAAAAAATACCCGCAACATCGATAATCACGAAGGTATTGCAGCTGGCATCGATCTGCATGGTTTGGTTAAATTGCCGCCCCAACAAAGTATCCAAATTACCAAAATCAAGACCGCCAGACTTGCTGAAAGTACAATTCGTATCCGCCGACGCCTGTCCCGATGCCAGAAACAGCACGAACAAACACATCAACGGCAGCAGAAAACGTTTCATTTGCACACCACATTTCTGATTGCGACCTGGGTTCCGGGCTGCGGGCTATAGGCGAAGGCGGCATGGCAGGTCTGGCCATTGACGAATTCCACGGTCACGCTGTTGTTGCGCGACAGCCCCTCGATATAGGCCTCGCCATCATAGCCGACGACGAATGTCGCGTCCGACCCATCGACCCGACCGAGGAGCCCGGCAGTCAAGCGGGTTGCCGCCCGCATCGGTGAGCCCGACCAGCGCGGCGGCTGCGGCCTCCTTGACGTGGAAGTCGACGACCACGCCGCCACTATTGGCTGGCACCACCACCGTGCGCGTATCGCGCACCGCAGCATCGACGGGCAGGTTTTGCGGGTCGATGTCGATCTGGTTGGCGTCCCAGGAATTGAGATCCGGCACGATCAGCCGCCCGCTGCCATTGGTATGTCCAACCACATTGTTGCGCGACCTGACCTCGACGTTGGGCGCACCAACATCGACAACAGCAAAGGCATCGTCGATGCGGTTGGTGGCAAAGACGCCGCCGCCGGCAACGGCAATTGCGCCATCCACGGCAGCGCTGGCCCGCACGGAATCGCCATATTGCTGGACCCAGCCTTCGACGCGCGCATATTTGCTGCGATAATTGCCGCCAGCCGAGCGGTTGGCTGTCTTGCCTTCGCTGGTGCGCACGTTCCAGCCGTAGCTACCTTCCTCGCGGGTCGATGATTTCGAAACTTCGGCAAAACCGGCAATATCGCTTGCCGTTCTGGTCCATGCCGGTGGAACCATAAATATCATTGTCGAAGGATATGGAGAGGCCGGCATAAACGCCGAAATTGTCGCTGTCGTCGAGATCCTTGAAGGCGGAGGCGTAGAACGAAGCGTTCTTCCACAGCGAAGTGCTGTAGGACGTGCTGGCGGTACGGGTTTTGTCGCCGCCATCCGTTTCGATCTGGGTAAAGGACAGGTTGATGTTGGAGCGGCTGAACAGCGTCGGCAGGCTCAGGCTCACCTGATCCACCGCACGCGGCATACGAGCCGAGAAAGTACGCGAACCAGGATAGTAGTAATTATATTGTTCGCGAATGCGCTCATCATCGGCACTCACCGAAGCGATGTCGTCATAATTGCCGTAGCTGCGCTGCATGCGGCCATAAAGCGAAAAGTCATCATACCGCAGTTCGAGCGAACCATTGACCAGCACGCCCGTTTGTCCATCGTGCTGGCTGCCGGCGACCGCAAGCGAAGTCGCGCCCCAGCGCCCGAGCGGAAAGGCTGCGCCAATACCACCATTGAGAAGATCGGCGCCGCCTTCGGCATGTCCCTCCAGCGTCAGCCAGTTGGTCAGACCATAGCGCAGGGTCGCAGTGCCAAAGACATCGCTGGCATAGTCATCGGATTCGCTGCCGTAGTTGCGGCGCGGAAACCCGATCTCCGCCGAGAAATCGATCAAGCCCTTGGCGAGCTGCTCGCTCGATGTGTAGAAGGTCAAAGTGGTCCTGGTCTCGCGGCCGAGCGTATCGCGGATGACGACCTGCGCCTCGCCGGAACCGGTAATGACCGGAAGGTTGGCGAGTTCGAACGGGCCAGCCGGAATGTCGGACGTATAGGTCTTTACATTTTGCGAGTAGACTTCCAGCGTCGAAGGTACTGCCGCCGAGCCCGAAACCACGGGCATGGGCAACGTCACAAGATCGGACCGCAGGGAAAAATTGCGTTCCACCTGCATGCCACCGAGATAGACCGAGCGTGTCCACGGCAGGCTGCGGGTAACGAAATCGCCGGCATTATAGGTGATCAGCCGTTCCGGGTCGGAATAGTTCCAAGTGGTGTTGAGGCGCTTGAAGCCCTGCAGTTCGCCATCGGAGAGATTGGCGGTGAACGATTGATTCAGCGTTCCGAGCGGGCTGAAGAACCGCGCGTCGAAACCGCCCGAGATACCCTGAAACGGCTTGATGTCCGCATCGGTTAGATCGTTCGAGCTTGAATAGAGCGTATAATTGAGCACCGCGCCTGTGCTCGACGTGGGTTTAGGGCGTTCGCGTTCGCTGCGTTCGGCATCGAGATCGATCTTGCGTGGCACGCGCGCCGCATCGGTGGCGGTCACGTAGATGCTCTGCGTTTCCGGCACGACATGATATTCGATCCCCGGCAGATCGTTGAGATGGATTGAACCGTCCGGCCTGATTGCTGCCTTGACCGGCTTGATACCCACCTCTTCCAATTCGTCGGGCTTCGCCGTGAGACTGCCATCCGGCAATTGCTCGAACGTGCCGACGAAGTCGGTGTTTGCATCGTTGATAAAAACGGCGAGCTGCAGCCCTTGCGCGCCGGCAACGTCTGTGGCTGCGGCAGGTCCTTGCTGCATGCGAGTTCAACGCGGAATGATTTGACGTAGCCTCTGGACAAATCGGTAAAGGTGCCCATGTCGACACTGGGTATCGACGTGAACTGGCAGCCAGTCTCGATTTCAAGCTTGGCATTGAGTTGCCCGCCTTTCGACGCCGCCAAAACCGGCGCAGACAAAACAGTCAGTACGGCGGCTGCAGCGAGTGCACCGCCATGCAAAAATTTACCACCCATGAATGCTGTTCCTGCAAAAGAGATTAAAAATACGCCTAACGGCCACGCCGGATACGCCGTCGACCTAAACAAAAACATCTCAATAACGACTCTGATTGCCATTAATACGACTCTTTTCAATATAATTTGCAGAATGATTAAATGGAATAGCTCACATCGAAAGATATTTAAAACTAAAGTATAATATTACAACCAAGAATTGCGCGACTCCCAAAAACATCATTTATAGTTTTCGTTATATTCTTAGAAATACATCAAATGTTGCTGCAAAATTGCCGGATACCTCTCTTTAATACGTCACCGTTACCACGATCGTATCGCTATAGGTGCCGGGCGTTGGCGTCGTTTGGGGCGGAATGCGCGCATAGACTGGCAGGTTTTGCGCGATGCCTGAACCCGTGCCACCCACGGTATTCGTGCCAGTCGTGTCTCCCCACGCCAGGCTTCTTGCCGTGTTGCTGTAGAGACCATAGGTGATGAACTCCGCCGCCTTCGTCATGCGCCGCGCGGTCGGTCCAGCATTCGCGCCGCCAGGACCAAGCCCCACGACATAGGGCGTCGACGGCGAACAATTGACTGTCACCTGTCCGTTCTGATCGATATTCGAACTCAGGACGCCCCGATTGCCGAAATCGATATTCTGGGCAGATACGAGACAATCCTTGACCGTTTGCAGACTGACCGTGAAGTTGGTGGTGCCCGCTATCCCCGCCGGGCTCGCGCAACCGGCGCCGTCGTCGAAACGATAGCGGAAGGTCGTCTGTGCGCCGGAAAATGTTGACGAATAGCTGCCGATCGGCGCAGTCGTCTGATTGGCCAGCACCTGCCCGTACATCGTTACAGTCGTTGACCCGCTGCCGATGACGGCAGGTATTTCGACGATGAATTCCGGCGGCCTCGCCGAAAAGGCCCAGGGTCCAGGACCCCCAGACCACTTGCCGGGCCGAATCCTGATAGAGCTGGTAATTGAGCTGTGCCGGGCCTGACATGGTCCGCGCCGAGGCAGTTGCGCCGCCGCTCCCGGCATTGAGATTGGGGCATATCAGCACCCGGCGGAACAGGCCGAGGAGCGCGGAACAATTTGCAGTAAGAGTGGTCGTGCTATTGATGGCGCCGCCCGATAACGGACTTCCCGAAAACACCATGTTGGACGTGCTGAACGTGCATGTTTGCGCAAGGGCTGCAGCGGGCGCCAGGTTCAGGCCGACGAACAGCAGGAAACCGATCAAGTATCCTCTCATGAGCACAGCACCTGTCCGATCTTGACCTGGGTTCCCGGCCGCGCCTTGTACGCAAATTGCGCCCGGCAGCTTTTGCCGTCGAGCAGGTCAACAACGATGCTGTTCTGCGCACCCAGTGCTGAGATAAAAGCCTCACCTTCATAGCCCACCACGAATTCTTCCGTTGAGCCCTCCACATGCCCGCGCAATCCCGCTTGCAAGGCCTCGCCATTCGTATCCACCAGGTTGATCAGTGCCGACGCTGTCGCGTTGGCGACGTTGAAATCGAGCACCACACCGCTGCGATCGGCCGGAACCACCACATCGCGGGTCGAACCGACACTGGCGTCAACCGGAAGGTTCGTCGGATCGATGGCGATCGTATTGGGCTCGTAGGATTTGAGATTGGGGACAAGAAGCCGCCCGCTGCCGTTTGTGCGACCGGCGGGCCGGTTTTCGAAAAGCACATCCACGTCCGGCTCCCCGACATCGACGACGGCGAAGGCATCGTCTATGCGGTTTGTCGCAAAGACGCCTCCCGCCGCAACCGCGATCGCACCGTCGACCTGCGCATTGGCACGGACAGTATCGTCGAATTGTTGCACGCTTCCTTCGACCCGGGCATAACGGCCGCGATAACTCGCGGCTGCGGACCGGTCAGGTGTGTCGCCCTCACTCGTCCGCAGGCGCCAGCCATGGCTGCCAACTTCCTGCTGTTCCGACTTTGCGATGTCAATAAAGCCTGCCGGGCCGTCGGACGTCTGCTCGTAACCGGTCGACACGTTGATGTCGTTATCGAACGGAATGGTCACTCCTGCAAAAACGCCGAAACTGTCGCCGTCCTCCAGATCGGTGAAAGCAGTCGCGTAGAGCGAACTGCTCTTGAACAATGATTGGCTGTAGGAAACGCCGACGATCTTGCTGTTGTCGCCGCTATCGAGATCCAGTTGCGTATAGGAGAAGTTCAGGTTGCTACGGTCGAACGGCCCGGGCGTGGAAACGGTCACCTGCGCCAGTGTTCGCGGCACGCGTGCGCTGAAGAAGGCAGTGCCGCTCGCATCGAATACCGGCAGAAGCTGGTCTTCGGCGGAAACCGATGCAATGTCGTCGTAATCGCCGAACGCATGTTGCAGCCTGGTGAATACCGTGAAGTTGCCCTGGGTGAGTTCCACCGATCCACTGAGGATCATGCCGGTATGGCCGTCGTGGCTGCTCCCGGCGGCGGCAACGGAGGCAACGCCATAGGCGCCCAGCGGAAATGCTGCACCGATTCCACCGTTAAGGAGCTCTGCCCCACCCTCAAAATGGCCTTCGAGCGTCAGCCAGTTAGTGAGACCGTAACGGGCCGTCGCCACGCCCATCAAACCATCATCGTAGTCATTGGATTCGGTGCCGTAGTTGCGGCGCGGGAACCCGATCTCAGTCGAAAAATCAATCAGGCCCTGCCTTAGCAGCAGGCTTGACGAATAGAAGGGCAGTGTCGTCCGGGTCTCGCGCCCGAGCGTATCCCTCAGCACAATTTCTGCTTCGCCCTGCCCGGAAAACACGGGAAAATTCGTCACCTCGAACGGACCCGATGGAACCGCCCCGCTATAGGTCTTGACGTTCTGTGTATAGACCTCGAGCGTCGAGGGCACGGCCGCGGTCCCGGCGAGAACGGGTACCGGCAACGTCACCAGGTCGGACCGCAGCGCAAAATTCCGCTGTATCTGCATGCCGCCCAGAAAGACCGGCCGCGTCCAGGGCAGGCTGCCGGAGACGAAATCCCCGGCCCGGTAGGTTATGAGGCGCTCGGGATCGGAGTAGCTCCAGGTGGTATTGAGCCTTCGAACCCCCTCAAGGTCGCCCTCCGATGTATTTGCCGTGAACGACTGGTTGAGCGTCCCGAAAGGACTGAAGAAACGCGCATCGAAACCACCGGAGATGCCCTGGAACGGCTTCGCATTCTCTTCGATGAGGTTGTCGGTGCTGGCGAACAGGGAATAGTTCAGCACCGCTCCATAGCTGGATTGAGGCTTTGGCGACTCCGGGTCCGGCTTCGGGTCGATATCGATGACTTTCGCCGCACGCGCCTCATCAATCGTTGAAATGTAGAGGCGCTGCATTTCGGCATCGAGCCGGTATTGGACATTTGGCAATCGATCCACCCTGATTGAACCATCAGGCTCTGCCGCATCCGCATCGGGCTCCATTCCGACTTCCCGTAATTCCTCCGGCCTGACGGACAAACCGCCATCAGGCAACTGTCTGAAAGCACCAATCATTTCTGTAGTGACATCGTTGATGAAAACCTCAAGGTAGAGATCCTGCGCCTCGACATTCTGCGATACGATTTGATCAGGCACGCCAATATCTTGTTCCTGTGCCCGTCCAGCGATCAGAGTGCACGGGCTGATGCAGAGAGTTGTTACAAGACTAACGGCCGCTGATCGCAACGTTGGCATCGAGCGGTCCGAACTCGCTTTGAGCCCTCAATCCGACTGCCCCGGAAGAAACGGATTTCCCAGCGCCAACTGGCCATTGCATGCTGGCCCCGCCGAGCACGTACCCAACCAGTCCTTTGCGTGCTCCGATTGCGCGGCCGCCCTGGGTCAACTGCACATCGGCGAGCCTTAACCTTGTGTCACCGGTGTTGCGCGCGGTCAGCACAAGCCCACCCTTCGATCTGACGACACCCCAAGCCACCTGCGGCGGCGAAGCATCCTCGTTTTTGAAGAAAACCGGGATTGAATAGCGAACGACAAGCGTGATTGTGCCAGCCTTCTTGCGGGATGGGTCGGGCAATTCGTCGACAATGACGCGATAGCTCTCCTCACCCGCGACGGGCTTCTTGGTTACGCGCAGTACGCGTACAGCATAATCCTTGTTGGCGGTCAAACTCGTGGATGGTGGACTGACCACGACATCATTCGTCGGTTCGAGCTGCTCCACACCGTTCACTTGTGTCCAGCGAAAGACCCGGATTTGCACATTGATGGGACGTTTCGCTTCATTCGTCAGCGTAAGAACACCGGCACTGCCGGGTGCAATCAACTCAAGATTGGTGGGGGATACGCGTAGTGAGGCGGCTTGGGCTATCCCGGAAAAAAGCACAAAGAGACCCATGACGCCGATGCCATACAGCATGGTTCGCATTTTTTTCTCCCTGATGAATTACTTAGTAGGTGACAGTTACTGCTACTGTGTCAGTGTAGGCGCCGGTGGCAGGAGTGGTCTGCGGTGTAACACGCCCATAGACTGTGATCGGCTCGGTCGCGCCGTTTCCCGTTCCAGATAAAGTATCCGTAGGAATGGTCGTTCCCCAGACATTCGTAAAAGCGGCGTCACGATAGAGGTTATAATCGATCGTAGCGCTCGTCGGACCAGTCATCTTGCGGGCGGCAAGCGTTGCGCCGGCGCCGGTTCCGAGCCCAATGCCGACATTGTAGGGCGTGCCCGTCGTACACTGCACAGTGATCGTGCTGGTCGAAATCAACATTCGCGTCGATAACCCCGTGAGACCCGAAGTCGAGGTCGGTGGCGGAGACAAGTTTGCATTCCGGAGTGATTGTAATCCTGACCGTGAAACTCCCGGTCGCTGTGGCTGATAAAGCTGGGCTGGAAAAGCCAATGACAGCTGCACAACTCACTGCAATGGCACGGTTTATCAAAAAGCCAGAACTCATTCATCCTCCTTTAGGCAGATGGAAAGCAACTGCCCTTGGTGCGTTACAAATGACTCAGTATTTTTACGACCGTTATGATTCTAAAGTCTTATATCTTTAAAATTACTTAGGGAATAGCTCAAACGCACATCAAGCCGAATTTCCACGGTTTTTCAGATATTTACCGGTGAATAAGCCTCTCATGTGAATAAAGAACGCTCATATGAGTGATATATCTACATGTTTCTAATTTGAGTTTACGACAACTATATTGCTGTAACTTCTGGTTGAATAATCAGCCTTTTGATTTTACTTGAAGACGAATGTTCATTGCCCCGTGAGACAGTCCGAAGACAATCTAGAGCAAATTCGACTTACTCCGGGTCCTATCCGGCTGCCTCGAAATAATGTCGGCATTCCTCGGCGGTGAACGCGGGAGGCAACCGGCGACGACTAGCCATAGGTCGTCGATGGCATTGGCCGCAGAAGGCCATCTCGTCCGGCGGAAGCGACGCGCCGCCTCAGTGGCCGGCTGGTTCAACCGTTGCGACAACGCGCTCTATCGCTGTCGTGAGAGAAATCGCGCCGCGCCGGTGTTCGCTGTCGTTCTGGCGCACGAACAGGCCGTTGGCGATTCCCTCATACATGCCGAGAAGCGCGCTCGCCACCTCACCGGGCACACCTTCCTCCGCAAGCAGCGCGGCGCGGCGCTCAGGCGGGACCGGCACCGGCACTACCGGGCGGCCGAGAACTTCCGCGAAGGCCGACGCCACATCGCCGGCGCTCCAGTCTTCCGGTCCGCCCAGCTCCACGACCCGCTTTCCGGTCCATTCCTCGCACAGCACGCTTGCCGCCGTGCGCCCGACATCGATCGTGCTCACCATCGGGATTCTCTGAGAGGGTTCGAGAAAGGTTGGCAGCACGCTTTCCGACATGACAGTTTCCGCTACCTCGCTCCAGGTCTCGACAAAATAGCCCGACCGCAGGAAGGCGGTCGCCGGTGCCACCCCGTCAAGCAATGCCTCGAACCGGTTGAGGGTGGCGATGACGCCGGTGCCGGAGGCATGCTGCGCTCCGATAGACGACAGGACAACTGCCTTGGGCAGACGCGCCCGCCGCGCTGCATCGGCCAGCGCCGCGCCGAGTTCTTCCGTGCGCGCATAGGGATCTCCGCTCACCGGCGGCGGATTGAGCAGGAACGCTCCAGATGCGCCTTTCAGCGCATCTGCTATCGCGTCGGCATCCTCCATGCTCGCGACGGCCACCTCCGCGCCGAGGGCTGTCCATTTTTCACCCTGTTCCTTGCGGCGCAGGACGACACGCACGGCCTCGCCGCGTTCGATGAGGGCGCGCGCTGCCTCGCCGCCTGCCCGTCCGTTTGCTCCCAAAATAACATACATGATTGCCACTCCTTCAGCTTGCTCGATAGAGGAAACGATAGGCGCGGGATTGCCATGCGTCCAATGCATGTCGTATATAGTCAGCATGCGCGAAGTGGATTTACGCCGGATCGACCTCAACTTGCTGGTGGCGCTTGAGGCGCTGCTGGATGAGAAGAACGTCACACGGGCCGCCCACCGGCTCGGCATGAGCCAGCCGGCCGCGAGCCGTGCCCTGGGGCGATTGCGTGCGCTGTTTTCGGACGCGCTGCTGGTCGATGGACCGGGCGGTTACGTCCTCAGCTCCCGTGCCGAAGAGGTGCGTCCAGTGCTGCGCAGGATACTGGCAGGCGTAGGAGAAATGTTGGAAGCGAACTCGTTCGATCCCGCGACGGCGACGGGTCGAATCCGGCTTCTTATGCCCGATCTCCAGGCCGCCGCGCTCACGCCGTATTTGCTCGTCCGCCTCGCCCGCGAGGCACCGTCCCTCGATCTCGATATCGTCGCGCCGGGCACGAACGGGATCGAAGCGCTGGAGCACGGTGTCGCTGATGCGATGGTGGCGCTGATCGACGAAGCGCCGGCCGGCATCCACCGGCGCCGCCTCTATGACGAAGAACTCGTGACGCTCATGCGGGCGCATCACCCTGCGCTCACCGGAAAACTCACGCTCGATCGCTTTCTCGCGCTTGAGCATATCGTGGTGAGCGTCACCGGCGTCGGGCCTGCACCTGTCGATGAGGTGCTTGCGCGGATGGGGCGAACGCGACGGGTGAAGCTGCGCGTGCCGAACTTCTTCGCGGCGGTCGAGATCGCCGCTCGCTCCGACCTCATCATGACCCTGCCGTCAAGCCTGGCACGAGCGGCCGCCAACATGAGGCGCTTCGTATCGTTGCCGCCGCCCCTCGATCTTGGGAGCTTCACGATGAGCCTCGCCTGGCACGCGCGCCAGCAAGACGCGCCCAGGCACATATGGTTGAGACGTGCCATTGTCACGGCGGCGATGGATATGTCATCGGCGATTGACGTTGGAAGCTGAGGTCGCAAAGCGTGCTATCTGTCGCACAACTCCTCAAACCGACTCCGCGTTAATCGAAGATAATCTAGCCTTTCACGAAGTGCATATGTTGCAGAACAGCCAATCCAGTATGGGATGCGTCGTCAGGAGTGCACAGCTGATGGTTGAATACATCTTGAACATTTGTCTTTTGGCGGCAAATATTAAGCTGACAGACTGAAAGATCGAGCAGATGACGGACCAGGTAAACATCCCATCTTCCGAAACGCTGGCGCAGTTCAAATGGCTGACGCCCGAGAATGTCGGCGCGGCATTGAAGGGGCTCCCGCTCAAAGCCCAGGCAGCCTTGCGCGCCGCCGCGCATCTTCCCCGCGGCACTCTGACAATCACGACGCCCGACCGGCAAATCTTCAAAGTGGGGGGCAAGCAAACCGGGCCGGACGCCTCGCTTGTCCTGCACAACTGGAACCTGCCGCGGCGGGCCATTGCAGGCGGAACGATCGGCGTCGCCGAATCCTACATGGATGGCGACTGGGACAGTCCCGATGTTGCCACCTTCCTCGAACTTTTTGTCGTCAACGAGCAAGTCGGCGAGGATCTCGCCGGCGGCTCCAACTGGTTCATCAATACCGTGCAGAGGATGCGCCACTGGCTGAACGAGAACACACGGACGCGTTCGCGCAAGAACATCTCGGCGCACTACGATCTCGGTAACGCCTTCTACCGCGAATGGCTCGATCCGACGATGACCTATTCCTCGGCGCTGTTCGGCGAAGGTGCCAACGACCTTGAAAGTGCGCAAACCGCAAAATACCGCGCCCTCGCCCGCAACATCGGCATCACCGCCGGCAGCAAGGTGTTGGAGATCGGTTGCGGCTGGGGCGGCTTTGCCGAATATGCGGCGCGTGAGGCTGGCGCCTATGTGACGGGGCTCACGATCAGCCGCGAGCAATTCGACTATGCGACCCAGCGCGTGCAGAAAGCGGGCCTTTCCGACAAGGTCGAGATCAAGTTTCAGGACTATCGCGACGAAACGGGCAAATACGATCACGTCGCCTCCATCGAAATGTTCGAGGCTGTCGGCGAAAAATACTGGCCCGTCTTTTTCGGCAAGGTAAAGGAATGTCTCAATCCCGGCGGCAGCGCCGGCATGCAGATCATCACCATCAATGACAAATCCTTCGATCGTTACCGCAAACGCCCGGACTTCATTCAGCGTTATGTGTTTCCAGGCGGTATGCTGCCGACACCGGAAAAACTGAAAAGCCTGGGAAAGGACTTCGGCCTCAGCATCTATCGCGAAAACGTCTTCCCGCAAGACTACGCCCGGACACTCGCCGAATGGCGCGAGCGCTTCTGGGGTTCCTGGGACCGGTTGCGGCACCTGGGCTTCGACGTCCGCTTCAAGAAGCTCTGGGAGTTCTACCTTTTCTATTGCGAGGCAGGGTTCCGGTCGGAATATATCGATGTGCGCCAGGTGTTCTACAAATCATGACCGATACGCTCGACGAAACATTTGAACGCATCTGGAGGATCGCGGACGCGCTCCATCTTCCCGAGTTAGTGCACAGCACAACCCACGGCACGCCCTCGTTGAAGGTGAAGACATCCTTCATTGGGCGGCTGAGGGACAAAGACACCTTCGCCATCCATTGCCCGATCGAGGAAAAACAGCTCCTCATGGACAATGTCCCGAACATCTATTTCGAGACTGACCACTATAAGGGGTGGCCCTACATCCTGATGCACCTCGACGCCGTTTCCGACGCCGAACTCGCCCATCGCATTAAACTTGCCTGGCACGCCAAGGCGCCGGCCAAGGTCAGGAAGGCTTTGGTCCGCGGAATGAAGAGGCTGTTGGACGAGGAATCGAAGATCCCAGAAAGGTTTGAACAGGAATGGTGCAATTTCGAACAAGAATTATCGATTCCTGTCCAACGATTGGCGATTCCGGTACAGGATTCTCAACTCCAGCTTGAAGAATTGGTGTGGAGACGCGAAATTCCGCTAACCGGCGATTTCTATGAGTGCGGTCTCAACGCCGAGACCGGTTCGATCGGCGACTTCTCGCAACGCAAATGACGAGTTGATTTTGGTGACATGCGGCATCGCCGAAAGCCAGAATTTGTGTATCCGTTCATAGTCTTCAAGATCTTTGGCTGCTATTCGAAGCAGATAATCGTACTCACCCGACATGAGATAGCAAACCAGCACGTTGGGGCAACGCTTTACTGCCGTCTCGAACTCGCGAAGCTGTTTGTCTGCCTGGCCGGAAAGAGAAATATTGACGATTACAATGACCGGGTGGCCAAGCATCTTGTTGGAGAGCCGGGCGTGGTAGCCGCGAATGACACCTGACTTTTCCAGTATGTCCAGCCGTCGCGAACACGCCGATTGCGACAACCCAACCTTCTCGGCAAGTGTCGCGTTCGACATGCGGCCATCCTTCTGCAGGCTGTCGAGAATGGCGATATCAATCCTGTCCAATGACATTGTTCGAACTTTCTTCGATGAATGCACAATCCTGCGCAAGAATATTCGAAAAAGCAGACTTCGTCGAGCCTTCTTGGCAAGGACATGCGAAGCGATTCGTGGTGTCATATCTGCCTCAAACGGGAACATCAAAAACACTATCAGGAGGCGTTATGCGCGTTGGCTGCCCGAAGGAAATCAAAAACCATGAATATCGCGTCGGTCTCACTCCGGGGGCCGTACGCGAATACATCGCCCATGGCCACACGGTCATCGTCCAGTCCGGAGCTGGCATTGGAATAGGCGCCGACGACGGAGCCTATCAGGCAGCCGGCGCAAAGGTCGTCAAGACTGCCGAAGAAGTCTTCTCCCAATCGGATATGATCGTCAAAGTAAAGGAACCGCAGCCGTCAGAATGGGCGCAGCTTCGCGAAGGTCAGATTCTCTATACATATCTTCACCTGGCCCCGGATCCGGAACAGACCAAAGGTCTCTTGGCCTCCGGTGTTACCGCGATAGCCTACGAAACTGTAACAGATGACCGTGGCGGCTTGCCGTTGCTTGCACCGATGTCAGAAGTCGCCGGTCGCCTCGCGATCCAGGCTGGTGCGACCGCGCTTCAGAAGGCCAATGGCGGGCGCGGCGTACTGCTTGGCGGCGTGCCAGGCGTCCTGCCCGGCAAGGTCACCATTATCGGCGGCGGCGTCGTCGGCATCAATGCGGCGATGATGGCCACGGGGCTCGGCGCCGACGTGACGATCATCGATCGTTCGATCCCGCGTCTGCGCCAGCTGGACGACCTCTTCCGCGGCCGCATCCACACCCGCTACTCAACCATCGAAGCCCTTGATGAAGAAGTGTTTTCTGCCGACATCGTTGTCGGAGCCGTTCTCATTCCAGGGGCGGCGGCGCCGAAGCTTGTCACCCGCGAAATGCTTTCGGGCATGAAGAAGGGCGCCGTCATCGTTGACGTCGCGATCGACCAGGGCGGATGCTTCGAGACATCCCACGCCACAACCCACTCCGAGCCAACCTACGAAGTCGATGGTGTGATCCATTACTGCGTCGCCAACATGCCGGGAGCAGTCCCAGTCACTTCCGCACATGCCTTGGGCAACGCCACCCTGCAGTATGGCTTGCAGTTGGCAGACCGCGGCGTGAAGGCGCTGGTCGACAATCCGCACCTGCGCAATGGTCTCAATGTCCACAAGGGCCGCGTGACCAATCAGGCCGTCGCCGAAGCGCTCGGCCTTGAAATGGTCGAGGCAAAATCAGTACTAGCGGCTTGATTTAATTATATAAAAACGGAGCCCGGAGTATTCTCCGGGCTTTTTTCATGCGAGATCGATACGGCACTGGAAGCAGTTGTTCCTCGCCGACCGCATATGCACATAGGCAACATCATCGCGTTTCAGGAGTTCGCCGGCCCGATCCGGAATGTCGCTGGTCTTGATGACCCCGCCCGTTCCATAAACGATCCGGTCCTGGCAGGAATAGCCGCGCAGAATATAGTCGCTGCTTTCACGAAACATCGCTGGCATTTCCGCCGTTTCCTCGTAGCGCAAACATTCACCCGCGTGCAGAAAAATCGGCCCGGTCTCTGCATAGGGTTGCGGCGCCGGAAATGGCCGATGCGACAGGACGAGATATTTGTCGCCCGCCTTCACATTCTGCAGGCAATGACGGCAAGGTACGCCGTCACCGTCTGATACTTGGACTTCCGGCTTCTGGCCATTGGCGTCCGCCCCGCCCGCCTGATAATGGTGGGCAAGCGTCGTGGGCATTGCAATGAATCGGATACTGCTCATGGAGGCCTCCTTTGTTAGATCAAAGAAAACACCTCGGTTCGCACTTTAGCCACCCGATTCCTGCCGCATTTCACTTCGTCACCGTAATATGGACAGTGACATAACTATAAGCATCGCTACCCGGAGCTTTGCTCGAAACGATCAGCTGATCAGTACCGACGAAGCCCGGCTTGGACGTGTAGTAAGCCCCAACTGCCGCTACTTTGCGACTGTTGCACTTGTGCAGTGTATGACCCGCCGCATATGAAGGAGAAATTGAGCCTTGCCAAAGATCGATTGTACCATTCGCTGGAGGAGTCGCGACCTTGAAGGCCGGAACTCTGCCGCTTGTGCAATCGGGATTGACCATATGGGTGCTGAGCAGGCCCGTTTTGTGGCCCGATTTTGCAGAAATCGTGAAAGTAGTCGATCCAGTTCGCGTCGTTGTCAGCTCCGAAGTTTGACAACCCGCAACCAACAACACTGACGAAATTGCTGCCGCGGCCAGCAATACTTGCGTTGAATACATTTAATTCCCCTGAGACCATTCGATAACGGGCTCATAGAGAGATTCTCGGCGCTCGGCTATACAACTATAGGTGGAAAAAAGGTGATCTGAACTCTAATTCCAGGCTTCTATTTCTGCTTCTGCAAAACTGACGGGCTTGAAGCCCATTCTTTGATACATTTGCAGTGCTCGCGGGCTATCCAGTGTGTTTGTCTCGATGATTACTTTACGCGGGCTGCTCATCCACGCCGTTGAAATCGCCTCGTTGAGGAAGAATTTGGCGAGCCCTCGCCCCTGAAATTCCGGTACCAGGCCGAAATAAAGGATCTCGGTCACGCCTTCCCCTTCGTCGAGCACCAATTCGAAGAAGCCTGCTGGGGAGCCATCGGCATAGAGCACATGGATATCGACATTTGCTCGGTGGATGATTGACGCCAAGTCCCGGTCGCTCAAATGGCGGTGCACCGACCAATGATGCGGCTTGCCAACTTGTTCGTATAAAAACCGGTAAAATGGCAGGGAAATTTTTGTCGCCCGCATCAGCGCCAGCTTGAAGGCAACTGGCGTCGGCACCGACTGCGTCGGCCGTTCCGTCATTTCCAGGTGCGTCACACGCGTTTTGAGAATCCGTGGCTTGACCATATCACTCATGACTTACGCTTCACCGGTGACCACCGGAGTATCCCTGGCTCCGCCCCACTCGGTCCACGAGCCATCGTAAAGCATATTGTCCCTGTGGCCGAGGGATTCGAGAGCGAGTGTTATCACTGCAGCCGTGATACCAGACCCGCAACTTGTTACGATGGGTCTGGAAAGGTCGACGCCCGCCTCGTCAAAAACCTGTCGCAGACCATTGAGATCCTTCAGATAACCGTTGTCGGCAAGGCTCGAAGACGGGACACTGCGCGCGCCCGGCATGTGCCCCGAACGCAGCCCCTCCCGCGGTTCAGGGTCAACTCCCTTGAAACGGCCGGCCGACCGCGCATCGGCTATTTGCCGTGAGCCACCATCAACGAACGTTCGCATGTCCGATAAGCTCGCAACCTTTCCGGCATCGAACTTCGGCATGAATGCCGACGGCGCGATCTTGGTTGCCGTGTCAGTAACCGGTCTGCCGCCCTTCTTCCAATTCTCGAACCCGCCGTCGAGCACCAAAACGTTCTTGGCACCCATGGTTCGGAACATCCACCAGACCCGTGGCGAGGTATGCATTCCAGGACCGTCATAAACGACAATCGTATCATCGCTTGTGATACCCATGCTGCTTACTGCTGCGGCAAACACTTCCGGCTTTGGTAGTGTGTGCGGCAGCGGGGACTCAGGATCAGACATTTCCTCGTGATCAAAGAATATTGCCCCCGGAATATGCGCCGCATCATACTCCGCCTTGGCGTCACGATTTTGAAACGGGAAATACCAGGATGCGTCAAGAATGCTCAGACCTGGTTGACCGAGCCTTTCCTGCAACCAATCAGGCGAAACCACATAAGCGCTCTTGTCCGGCACGTTCATTCTCCCTCCGGCAAGGAGCCGAACCGGATACGAAACCGCCGGTTTTCCTTGCCCTTCTTCTCGATTTTTCCGATGTGAACGGCGCCAACCTCGCCGGTCGTTGCGACATGGGTTCCGCCGCAGGGTTGCGAATCCACTGACGCGTTTTCGCCTATGCATACTAGTCTGATGCGCCCAGTCCCCGCTGGTGGACGAACATTCTTGGATTTGATCAGGCCAGGATTGGCAGCCAATTCCTGATCCGTAATCCAGCGCGTGAAGATCGGGTGGTTGGCGTTGACAAGTTCCATCAGCTTCGCTGTCACGCCTTCCTTGGTCACACTGGCATCCGGAAGATCAAAATCTACCCGGCTGTCATCCTCGCCAACTGCAGCACCCGTAATCGGATACGGACAAACAACGCTCAGCAAGTGACATGCCGCGTGCATGCGCATCAATTTATATCGCCGCTCCCAATCGATGCGCAGCCGCAAATTCTCCCCCACCGCTGGAACTGGCTGATCGGGTGCAGGAATGTGAATGATCTCATCCTTGCTCTCGCCAGTCACCGTCGTGGCAATCGCAATAGTCGACCCATCGGAACGAACGAAAACGCCGGTATCGCCTGGCTGACCGCCTGATGTGGCGTAAAACACCGTCTGGTCGGTCAGAATGCCGCCACGGTCATTGATCGCAAGCACCGTGCCTTCGATTTCCTTGAGGTAAGAATCATCGCGGAAGAGAATTGCTGTATCGTAGGCCATCAGGATTTGTTCTCGTACGGAACAGATATATTGGTTTTCGCCTCCATCCACGCCGGGACGGGCAGCTCCTTCGAGCGCAAAAAATCTGGATTGAACATCTTGGACTGATAACGATTACCGTAATCACAAAGGACCGTCACGATGATGTGGTCGGGTCCCATATCCCTTGCCATGCGGATTGCGCCCGCAACGTTGATGCCCGACGAACCGCCGAGGCAAAGTCCCTCCTCCATTGCCAGATCGAACACGACTTCCAGCGCTTCAGCATCGGGGATCTGGTAGGAAAAGTCAGGCTTGAAACCCTCCAGATTGGCCGTGACACGGCCTTGTCCAATACCCTCGGTAATGGAGCTTCCCTCCGCCTTGAATTCTCCGGTTGTGTAGTAGGAGTAGAGCGCCGCGCCAAGTGGATCGGCGAGCCCGATCTTGATCGATGAATCTCTCGCCTTCAGTCCCTGCGATACGCCAGCCAGCGTGCCGCCGGACCCGACCGCGCAGATGAACCCGTCCACCTTGCCATTGGTATCGCGCCAGATTTCCTGCGCCGTGGTTTCGACATGTGCCTGGCGGTTGATGATGTTGTCGAATTGATTCGCCCAGATTGCGCCGTTCGGTTCGCTTTTTGCCATCTGCTCGGCAAGTCGCCCGGAGACCTTCACATAATTATCCGGGTTTCTGTAGGGAACGGCCGGTACTTCAACCAGTTCAGCACCAAGCAGCCGCAAGGCATCCTTCTTCTCCTGGCTCTGGGTTTCGGGGATGACGATAACAGTACGGTAGCCCAATGCCTTGGCGACCATCGTGAGGCCAATACCGGTATTGCCTGCCGTGCCTTCAACGATCACACCACCGGGCCGGAGTAGTCCGCGCTTTTCCGCATCTCGAATAATGTAGAGTGCTGCCCGGTCCTTGACAGACTGGCCCGGATTCAAGAACTCGGCCTTGCCATAAATTTCGCAACCGGTGAGGTCGGACGCCTTCTTCATGCGAATAAGCGGCGTGTTTCCGATGGTGTCGATCACTGAATCAAACATGGGCCCGGTCCTTCATTCTGCTGGAACTGAACCTATTTGCCCCGGCTTAAGCGTTCAAGCGCAGAATTTCTCAAACCGATGATAAACGGATATTTGTTTGAGCAGCAAAAAGCCGCCGGCGTGATGTGCCGGCGGCTCGCTAAAGTTTGCAGCAATGCCGATCAGGCTGCCTTCGCACCGAAGCTCTTGCGCTTGTTGCGGCGGAACGGACGCTTTTGTGCCGGCGCACCGCCATCATTACTCCAGACCTTATCGCCGCGCGCTTCGCGTGGCTTGCCCGCAGATTGACCACGATGCGGCTTCTTGCCCGGAGCACCGCTGCCGCCTTCGCGGCGTGGCGGGCGCTGATCGCTGTTGGCGGCACGGGCCGGCAATGTCGAAAGATCGACCGGCGAATCCGCCATCGGCAAGCGCATGCGCGTGACGCGCTCCACGGCCTTCAGCTTTACGCTTTCCTCCGCCGGGTCATATAACGTGATCGCCGAGCCCGAAGCGCCATTGCGCCCGGTACGGCCAATACGGTGGACATAGCTCTCCGGCTCATCCGGCAGGTCGAAATTGATTACGTGGCTGATGCCGACAACGTCGATGCCGCGCGCAGCGATGTCGGTTGCAACCAGAACGCGAACCGAACCATCCTTGAAGCCGTTCAGAGCGCGTTGACGAGCGTTCTGCGACTTGTTGCCGTGAATGGCGGCAACGTCGTAGCCGTCCTTCTCGAGAACACGCGTTACAGCATCCGCTCCATGCTTGGTGCGGGTGAAGACAATGACCGAAGCCAGAAGTCTCATCCTTGAGCATGGCCGAGAGAACCTGCTTCTTCTGCTTCGTTGGGATCATATGCACGACCTGCTTGATCTCGGCGGCCGTAGTGCCCTGTGGCGCAACTTCGACGCGAACCGGATCACGCAGCAGACCGGCGGCCAATGCGGCAACTTCCTTCGGCATCGTTGCGGAGAACAAAGCGGTCTGGCGGTCACGATGGGTGCCCTTAGCGATGCGCTTCACATCATTGATGAAGCCCATATCGAGCATGCGGTCGGCTTCATCGAGCACCAGCCAGCGGGTCTCGGAGAGATCGACGCGGTTGTCGCGAACGAGGTCAGTCAAACGGCCCGGCGTCGCGATCAGGACGTCGACGCCTGCCTGCATTTTGTTGATCTGCGCCACGCGCGAGACACCGCCCAGCACGAGAGCCGTGGAAATGTGCGCGCCCTTGGAAAGCTTGCGGATCGTCTCTTCGATCTGCACTGCAAGCTCACGGGTCGGCGCAAGGATTAGCGCGCGGGCGGTCTTGCCTTTGCGCTTGTCACCAATGGTGATGATTTTCTGCAGGATCGGCAGGCTGAAAGCAGCCGTCTTGCCAGAACCTGTCTGGGCAATGCCGAGGATATCCTGTCCAGCGAGCTGTGCAGGGATGGCCTGTTCCTGGATCGGCTTGGGAGTAGCCATTCCAGCTGCCTCGACTGCCTTGAGCAGTACGGCATTCAGGCCCATCGCGGCAAAGCCGGTTTTTTCAATAGTTTCCAATTCAATCTTCTTTCATTGGCCGGCGCGGATAACCGCGGGCCACAAAACGCATCACAGGGCGCAACCTGCATGCACTAATTTTGGGATAAACGACGAGACGCGAGGAACCCTGCGCCAATGGCTTGGGTTCATGCGACTTGCGCAGCCGTGCCCATCGCATCATGCGGATGGGTCTCAGACGCCACGAAGTCCTCAATCGGAAGACCGGATTGCCCGGTCCAAGCGCCTGAACGCCATATGGGCTTTCTCATGCCAAAAAGCAAACGATTTTATTGTGCGCCGCAAAATAGAACATTCACCTGGCGAAGCGCTTGGCGCCGGCGACGCATAAAATGACTGCTACTGTGACGACGACCATCGGCCAACCGACGCGTTCGTGCAAGAGCGTTGCAGCAAGCACCAGACCAAAGAATGGTTGCAATAGCTGGAGTTGGCCGACGGCTGCGATTCCGCCCTGTGCCAAACCGCGGTACCAGAAAACAAAGCCGATCAGCATTGAGAACAGCGAAACGTAGACGAGGCCGATCCAGGCAGGTTCGCCAATGCCGCTCCAATTCCCAGGCATGACATAGACGGTCAACGGCAGCATGACCGGCAGCGAGAGCACAAGTGCCCAGCAGATCACCTGCCATCCGCCAAGCTTGCGTGAGAGCTGAGCCCCTTCCGCATAACCCAGCCCACACACGATGATTGCAGCGAACATCAGGAGATCGCCGGTTATCGACGCAGAAAGATTTTGCGTCAGCGCAAATCCTGCCACGATCAGGCTACCCAGAACTGAGAAAAGCCAGAATAACGGGCGCATTCTTTCGCCTGCGCGGATGACCCCAAAAATCGCCGTGGCCAGCGGCAGCAGACCAATGAATACGATGGAATGTGCCGAAGTGATGTGGCGCAGGGCCAGTGCGGTCAGAAGCGGAAAACCAACGACCACGCCCATCGCTGTCACAAACAGAGGCCCCAGATCTGCTTTCGCAGGGCGCTTTTCGCGGAAGGCCAGCAGGAGCACGACACCCAATGCGGCAGCAATGGTGGCGCGGGCACTGGTCAAAAAGATCGGATCGAAGTCTGCAACGGCCGCACGCGTCGCAGGCAGCGATCCACTGAAAATCAGCACGCCCACAAATCCATTGATCCAGCCCGCCGTTATTTTGTCCATGCTCGCTTGTCCAATTACCAACTTCACTTCGACGTCTATCAATCGCAAGCTCTGGATTTTCTAGATACGGTACAGTACAATTTATACAAACTGTTATGACATAGAGAGCAGTACAGATGAACGAGAGCGTTGCGATAGATCGCGAAAGCGTGACACTTGTAGAGCGCGTAATGCAGGCCATCCGCCAGCGTATCGTTGGACGAACGCTTGTGCCGGGCGCGAAACTGCCATCGATCCGAAGCTTCGCGGAAACGATGGGGGTGTCGAAGTCAACAGTCGTCGAAGCCTATGACCGTTTGGCGGCCGAGGGCGTTATTCAGTCGCGACGTGGATCGGGGTTTTATGTGGCCGGGCATCTGCCACCATTGTCCTTGGCCGAGATTGGTCCGCGACTGGATCTGGCGATCGATCCGCTCTGGGTCTCTCGCACTTCCCTTGAAGCGGGTGAGGCTGTTGCGAAACCCGGTTGCGGCTGGTTGCCTTCTTCATGGATGCCGGAAGACGGCATTCGCAGGGCACTACGCGCATTGGCGCGAGGAAAAGACTCCTCCCTCGCCGACTATGCACCACCACTCGGAATAAGTGCGCTACGGCAGCATCTTTCGCGTCGTATGGCGGAACATGGAATTGAAGCTGCATCCGATCAGATCATGCTTACCGAGTCGGGTACGCAGGCAATTGACCTTCTCTGCAGGTTCCTCATTGAACCTGGAGATACGGTGATCGTCGACGACCCCTGCTATTTCAATTTTCATGCTCTGCTCAAGGCACATCGTGCCAACGTAATTGGCGTGCCCTACACTCCCACTGGCCCGGACCTTGAGCACTTTGCCAAGGCGCTCAACGAACACCGCCCTCGCCTCTACATCACCAATTCTGCGCTGCATAATCCGACCGGCGCTGTTCTGTCGCCGGTTATCGCTCATCGGCTGCTAAAGCTTGCCGAACAGCACAATGTCACGATCATCGAGGACGACATATTTGCCGATTTCGAACATGAACCGGCCCCTCGCCTTGCAGCGTTCGACGGCCTTGACCGGGTTGTGCACATCGGCAGTTTCTCCAAATCATTGTCTGCGTCCATCCGCTGCGGCTTCATAGCCGCCCGGCGAGATTGGATCGATGGATTGGTGGATCTGCGCATTGCCACGTCCTTCGGCGGCGGTCGATTGGCTGCTGAACTCGTGCTCTGTATGCTGACCGATGGCACCTATCGCAAACATATGGATTCTTTGCGAACACGGTTGGCCCGCAGCATGGGCGAAACCAGCACAAAGCTGAAGTCACTTGGCCTCACACCATGGATCGAGCCAGCAGGGGGCATGTTTCTATGGTGTAAATTGCCCGGAGACGCGGACGCTGCAAACGTAGCTCAGCGCGCACTTGCTGAACGCGTCGTTCTGGCGCCTGGCAATGTCTTCAGCCAGTCGCAATCGGCAAGTTCCTATATGCGCTTCAATGTCGCGCAATGCACTGATCCGCGTATTTTCGAGGTCCTGCAAACTACGCTTGCATCCACCTAAACTGCACCCGCCATTTCCTGAAGCCTCAGGACAGTACGCCAGTTGCGAGCGGTAAGCGGGACTTTCAACACCTTGTCGAGGGCAAGGGCTAGCTTCGAAGTACCGAACCCATCCGGTGTATAGAGGTAGAGAACGCGGTTCCTCAACGTAAAGCTTTCTGACTCGGCGGCTTTGCCGGCGAATTCCGCCAGGGCTGCCTCCGAGGGATCGCCGTCGAGAATGACAGCGTGCAGAGACTTCGGATTGTCGCCGGCACCCGGGTAAGGGTTTTTAGCGATCATGCAGTTCCATTCATCGATATTGCGAATGGAGACGCGTGACTCAAAGCCGAAAGTCGTTGGAAACAGGGCGGAGATCGTCTCACCGACACGGCGCGCTGTCTGGTTGGACGTCAAAATCAGATTGCCGCTTTGAATGTAGGTTTTGACATCGGCAAAGCCCGCCTTGTTAAGCACCGTGCGAAGCGTCTCCATTTTCACGACCTTGTTGCCTCCGACGTTAATTCCGCGAAAAAGCACAATATAGGTCGTCATCGCATCTCCTTATCCAGCCGGTCTGCCAATTGTTCAAGCTTCAGAACTGTATTCCAATTGCGCGCTGTGGTGGCAACTTTTAGCGTCGACTCAATTTTTCCGTGTAATTTGGATTCGGATGCCCCTTGTGGTGGATAGTAATAGAGCACCTTATCCACGATTTGGAACTGTTCCGGCAACCCCAATGCTTTGCGTTTCAAAGCCTCGACGGCTTCGGCGTCCGGCTCTTTCTCCATCACGTAAGCGTGCAGTTTATTGCCCTCTGTCGCCCGCTCCGGGAACGGATTGTTGGCAATGAGTTTCTTCCACTTGGGCCTGCTGACGATCATGATCGCTTTGGAAAAAGCAAATTTTTCCAGAGTAATAGCCGCAACTCTTTGTACAATTTGTCTGGGAGACAGGCCGGAAGTCAGGACCACATTGCCGGTATTGATATAGGTGGCGACGCGCTCAAACCCATCCTCGATTAACGCTGCCTTCAACGGTTGGACTGGCAGTAGCGTCGCCCCGCCTACACCTCGAAACAGAATGATGTAGGCTGTGTGACGCTCCATGTCACCTCAGGATCTGACGCCAAGAATACGCCTCCAGAGCGTTCCGCCAAACCGTTTGCTGACAACAAAACATGCAAAGATCAACAGGACTGCGACAAGTACGGGCCACCCACTAAGGGAGAAGCCATTTTCCGTCAAACCAGCCAAAAGTTTTGCGAATAGAAAACCGAAAACAACAAAGGTCATGAGATCAAGAACGAAGGCGAGAACTATGCGCCAATGTGCCGTCGGCTGTTGCACGTCGTTCATCAGAAACCTTCCTCGTCCGAAATCAACTGAAAGCAATTCTACATGCGATCAAGAAAGAACGGCAACCCTTGGTTGCTTTCATATGATCAACCCTGCGATGGCTTCATTCTCGGTGATATCCTGATATGCCCAACCAGCTTCGTCGAAGCGTTTGAACAGAATATCGAAATTGACCTTGTTCTTGGTTTCGATTCCAATCAGCACCGAGCCGAAGTTTCGCGCAGATTTCTTGAGGTATTCGAAACGCGCAACGTCATCCTCTGGCCCCAAAAGGTCGAGAAAAGATCGCAAGGCGCCAGGCCGCTGCGGGAAGCGGAAAATGAAATACTTCTTCAGCCCTTCATAGCGCAGTGAGCGTTCCTTCAGTTCGGGTAGCCGCTCGAAGTCAAAATTACTGCCAGAAATGACCAGTATGATCCGTTTGCCCTTGATATCGCTCTTCTTCAGATCTTTGAGTGCGTCAATTGCAAGTGCACCCGCCGGCTCTACCACAATGCCTTCGACGTTGAGCATTTCCAGAATGGTCGAACTCAAGCGGTTTTCCGGAATCAAAGTGACAGCATCAGACGTGAAACCCTTGAGAAGTTTGAAGTTTTCTCGCCCTATCTCGGCAACTGCCGCGCCATCAACGAAATTATCGACTGCGTCGAGCTTGACGCGTTTACCCGCTTCAAGACTGCGCTTCAGGCTTGGAGCACCGGCTGGCTCAACAAAACGGAACCGGGTTTCCCAGCCAAGATCGGCGAGATAACGTGTGACACCACCGGAAAGCCCGCCACCGCCGACTGGTAATATCATCAGATCCGGTTTGCGCTTGTCCGGCAGTTGCGCCGCGATCTCGTGCGCAACAGTCGCCTGCCCCGTGATAATGTCCATGTGATCAAAGGGGGGCACCATGACCGCCCCGGTTTCCGCTGCATAGTCTTGAGCGGCGGAATAACATTGGTCGAAAATGTCACCCACCAGACGAATTTCGATAAAATCGCCGCCGAAACTACGCGTCTTGTCGATCTTTTGCTGGGGCGTCGTCACCGGCATGAAAACCACGCCCTTCTTTGCAAAATACCGGCAGATAAATGCAAAGCCCTGAGCGTGATTACCCGCCGACGCACAAACAAAGCTGGAGGTCTCAGATTTGTGCTCGTTCAGATAGTGGGAGATGAAGTTGAACGCCCCCCGGATCTTGTATGAGCGCACCGGCGACAAATCCTCGCGCTTCAACCAGATTTGCGCACCATACTTGTGCGAAAGATAGTGATTGAGTTGCAGCGGCGTTTCCGGAAAAAGAGCGCGCATCTTTTCCGTCGCGCGGTCCACGGCCTTGATGAATGCAGTCATAGGAACAGGTCAACCTTCTCGAATGTTCTGACATCGATAATGCCGACGTCGGAAATGCGCAATTCCGGTATGACCACGAGCGCCAGGAGCGAGTGCTGCATATAAGCATTGTTGAGACTGCAGCCCATCGCACGCATGGCGTTGACCAGCTTGTCAGCTTTTTCCGCAACGATTTCGGCACGCTGATCGGACATGAGGCCGGCAATCGGCATTTCCACCAGCGCAAGCTCACGACCCTTGGAAAAGAGCACCACACCACCACCGACCTGACCAAGCCGATTGGCAGCCTTCGCCATATCATCCTTGTTGGTGCCGACTACGATCATATGGTGGCTGTCATGGGCGACAGTCGAGGCCATTGCACAATCGAGCGTATAGCCAAACCCCGAAACGAAACCGTTGACCACGGCCCCCGTGCCCCGATGGCGCTCAACGAGAGCGATCTGGCAGACGTCATTACGCCGGTCCATCTGCACAATGCCGTCGGCGACGGCGAGATCTGCTTCCAGGGCCTTCGTTGGAGCTTGGTTTTCGATCACGCCAATAACCCGTGCAGTAACCTGCCTGGTGGGTTTCAGAGCCTTGATGTCGAAATCCCTGGCATTCAACTTCTTACCGAGCTTGATCGTATTCTTGGCGAATGACGGATAGTTGTATGCTGGTATCTCAGTGACGAGCTTGCCTTTCTCTGCCACGTGCAAGCCTCTCGCATAAACACGGTCGATCGTCAGGTTCGCGAGATCAGACACGATCAAAAAGTCTGCGAGACGTCCGGGGGTGATAGAGCCGATCTCCCGCTCCAGCCGGAAATGCTGCGCTGTGTTAAGGGTCGCCATCTGGATCGCGGTTACTGGTTTCAATCCTTGCGCAATCGCATGCCGGACAACGCGATCCATGTGACCTTCATTCACCAAGGTTCCAGAGTGACTATCGTCCGTGCACAATATGAAATTGCGCGGATCCAGACCCTGTTCCGTCACTGCCTTGATTTGGCTGGCAACGTCATACCAGGCAGAACCAAGGCGCAACATTGCGCGCATGCCTTGCCGTACCCGCGCAATTGCATCTTCCATGCGCGTGCCTTCATGGTCGTCTTCCGGTCCCCCTGCCACGTAGCCGTGGAATGCCCTGCCGAGTTCCGGTGACGCAAAATGGCCGCCAACGGTCTTGCCGGACTTGACCGTCGCGTCGATCCCGCCGCGCATCGTGGAATCATTGTTTGCGACGCCTGGAAAGTTCATCACCTCACCCAGCCCGACAATGTTCGGCCAAGTCATGGCCTCGGCGATATCCCCGGGGGTGATGGCGGCCCCGGCGTGCTCCAATCCAGGAGCGGAAGGCACGCAACTCGGCATCTGGACATGCACATTGATCGGCATGGCGAGCGCTTCATCATGCATCAACCGTACGCCCTCAAGCCCAAGGACATTGGCGATCTCATGCGGATCGATAAACATGGACGTCGTGCCATGGGGAATGACGGCACGAGTAAATTCGGTCACGGTAACCATGCCGCTTTCGACATGCATATGCGCGTCACAAAGACCTGGCACGAGGTAACGCCCGCCCGCATCCACTACCTTGGTTTTGGGTCCGATGCAGTGCTCCACACCGTGGCCGACAAAAGCGAAGCGTCCTGCCACGATTGCGATGTCGATGCCCGCAATAATTTCTCCGGAATAAACACTGACGAGCCGGCCGTTGCGCACCACCAGATCCGCGTGCCTGCGACCCATAGCGACATCCACCAGCAAAGGGGCCGATTCCGGCCATGCCGCAGGTTTGTTGCCTTTTGCCTGTTTGCTCATCACGCTACCTCTGATCATCCGTTCCTGAGACCAATGCATATACGAAAATGAAACGCCGCGGCCCTGTTCACAGGAGAATTGTCAAAAAAATCTGCGAAGCCCATGAATTACTTGACAGACCCATCATCGTTGCATCCGATAGAGTGAATGCTACGCGCTGACTATGCTGCTGCCAATCCGTGACAAGAAAGATGTTGGCAGCACCGTCGGCAAAGATGCGTTGAAGCTGTCTGAATGCATGTCTGGGAGGAACATAAATGCATAAACTCTCTATTTTTCTAGCTGCCACCGCGGCCCTTGCCTTGGTCTCTGGCACGGCCAGCGCCCAAGGATATCCCGAGCGCAGCATAACCATGGTCGTACCTTTCGCAGCGGGCGGCCCGACTGACACGGTGACCCGTCTCGTCGCAGAATCAATGTCGAAAGATCTCGGCCAGCAGATCATCGTGGAGAACGTCGGCGGCGCCGGCGGCACACTCGGAGCATCGCAGGTAGCCAAAGCCGAACCGGATGGCTATACCCTGCTGCTCCACCATATCGGCATGGCAACGAGTGCCACGCTGTACCGTAAACTGCCTTACGACACGCTGAACGCCTTTGAATATGTCGGGCTCGTAACAGACGTTCCGATGACGATCGTTGCCAAGAAAGACTTCGAACCCGCCGACCTCAAAGGCCTGATTGAATATGTCAAGGCAAATGCCGACAAGGTCAGTCTTGCAAATGCCGGCATCGGTGCCGCATCGCATCTGTGCGGCATGTTGTTCATGAGTGAAATCAAGACCCCGCTGGTGACTGTACCCTACAAGGGCACCGGCCCCGCCATGACCGATTTGCTTGGCGGGCAGGTCGATTTGATGTGCGACCAGACCACCAACACGACGAAACAGATCAAGGGCGGCACGATCAAGGCCTATGCCGTGACATCGGCTAAGCGTCTGGATGCGCTTCCTGACCTGCCAACAGTCGCGGAATCCGGATTGCCAGGTCTGCAGGTCGGCATCTGGCACGGCATCTATGCGCCGAAGGGAACGCCCGCTGAAGTCACACAAAAACTGTCGGCTTCCTTGCAGAAGGCACTGAAAGATCCCAACGTTGTCGCGCGCTTCGGCGAGCTCGGAACAGTACCTGTAACAGATGCGGAAGCAACACCAGAAGGGCTTAAATCAAAGCTTGAAAGCGAAGTGACGCGCTGGAAGCCGGTCATCGAAGCTGCCGGTCAATACGCCGACTGACCAATGTGGGATCAGGAGCGGACAGCCGCTCCTGATCCTTCACAGGGAAACAAACAAGAACAGCGGAGGGGGAACGCATGAAATCGTTGAGCTTCAGTTTGCGCGACATGATATGTGGACTGCTGTTTATCGCGGTTGGCCTATTCTTCGCCATTCAAGCCTATGGTCTTGAACTTGGAACCGCGTTCCGCATGGGCCCCGGATATTTCCCCCTTGTTCTGGCGGGAATCCTTGTGCTGCTCGGCGTTATCGTCATCATTCAAGGCACGCAACTCGAGCACGAACCCATGGGCCCGATTGCCTGGCGCGGCATGCTGTTCATTCTGCCAGCCCCGATTTTTTTCGGCTTGACGGTTCGCGGGCTGGGATTTGTTCCTTCGCTATTTTTCACCGGTCTCCTCGCAGCTTTTGCCAGCACGAGAATGCGGCCGGGAACTGCCCTACTCCTGGTCGGCGGATTGACGCTCTTCTCCGTCATCGTTTTCAGTTATGCCCTCGGCCTGCCGTTCCGGCGTTTCGGCCCTTGGCTCGGAATGTGAGGGCGAAGCATGGATCTCCTCAGTAACCTCGCTCTCGGATTCGCCACTGCGGCGTCGCCTTGGAACCTCTTGTTCTGTTTGACCGGGGTCCTGTTGGGCACACTCATCGGCGTGCTTCCCGGCATTGGCGCAACGGCGACCATTGCCATGCTCTTGCCGATAACATTCCAGCTGGAACCGGTTTCTTCGCTGATCATGCTGGCTGGAATTTATTACGGCGCGCAGTATGGCGGCTCGACCACCGCAATCCTCATTAACATGCCGGGCGAATCCTCGTCTGCGGTGACCGCTATCGACGGCTATCAAATGGCGCGCAGGGGGCGGGCGGGAGCAGCACTGGCGATCGCCGCCATTGGCTCGTTTTTCGCTGGAACAGTGTCGACAGTTCTGGTTGCTGTCTTTGCGCCACCATTGACGGCTATCGCATTGAAATTCGGCTCGGCCGAATATTTCTCGCTGATGATTGTCGGCCTCGTTTCTTCGATCGCGCTGGCACATGGTTCGGTTGTCAAGGCACTCGGCATGGTCGTGCTCGGCCTGCTTCTCGGCCTGGTCGGCACAGACATCTACACCGGGACCCCGCGCTTCAACCTAGGTATCCTGGAACTCTCGGATGGCCTGAATTTCGTTGCGCTTGCGGTCGGAGTGTTCGGTATTGCAGAGATCCTGCGCAATCTCGAAAATGAGCATGAGCGCGACGTGATGATCAAGAAGGTCACCAATCTGTGGCCAACGCGCGAGGATTGGAAGGCGATGACGGCTCCGATCCTCCGAGGCACCGCAATTGGTTCAGCGCTCGGTATTCTGCCCGGTGGCGGGGCAATTCTCGCATCCTTTGCCTCCTATACGGTCGAAAAACGTATCTCCAACTCTCCCGGAGAATTTGGGAAGGGCGCGATTGCCGGTGTAGCTGGCCCGGAATCAGCCAACAATGCCGGCGCTCAAACGTCCTTTATCCCGATGCTCACTCTTGGCATTCCCGCCAATCCCGTCATGGCACTGATGATCGGTGCGATGATCATCCAGGGTATCGTACCTGGTCCCAACGTCGCCACCGAGCAGCCCGCATTGTTCTGGGGAATCATTGCTTCGATGTGGATCGGCAATCTCATGCTGATTCTGCTCAATCTGCCATTGATCGGGCTGTGGGTAAAATTGCTGACAATACCTTATTATATGCTGTTCCCTGCCATTATCGCGTTCTGCTCGATCGGCGTTTACAGCGTCAACTCCAATGTCTTTGATCTCTATGCTGTGGCCTTCTTTGGCCTTATGGGCTACGGGCTCTCTAAACTGCGCTGTGAACCGGCACCTCTGCTGCTCGGTTTCGTACTCGGTCCCCTGCTCGAAGAGCACCTGCGCCGTGCAATGATCATGTCGCGCGGCGATCCCACGACCTTTCTGACAAGACCGATCAGTCTCATTCTCCTGCTGCTTGCCGTTGCGGTCCTTGTTGTTGTGCTGCTGCCGAGCATTCGCAAGAAGCGCGATGAGGTATTCGTCGAGGATTGATCTATGGAACAGAACCTTCCGCCCGAACCTCAACGGGCCGGGAGGATGACGTAGCTCACTTTCTCCGAGCGATCCGGATAATATTTGTATGTGAGTTCGATCGTTTTGATGTTGGCAGGTGGGGTCGCAATACCGGCTGCGTTCATCAATCCCGATACCGTTGGATTCATCCCCTCGCCAAACCAGACGAATAGCGCGGGCAAATGAATGCGTGACTCAGCATTTGGCATCTCCGCATGCACCGGCGTAATGGAGGTGTCGAACAGACGCAGATTTCCAGGCAATTGCGGACCGTCGGAGACAACTGTGCCAAATGTCGCCCTCGGCCCGGGTGACTGCAAACAACCTGGCATAATCCAACTGGCCGATCGAAGGCGCCTTACCATCGCGGGCATACAGCATATTGATCGCCAACCCTGGTATGACGATCAAAGCGCAGATTGCACCGACCACAGCGAAGCGTTTCAGCGGAAGATCAGTGGCGATGGAGCGCTCAAGCACAACGGCAAGGAACAATGGAGCGAGGAAGAGAATGGGTTGCAGCCATCGGTCCTTAACCTCGGCCGCGCCGCTGACGAGGACCCCAACGAAGACGCCGGCCAGTGCAAAGATCAGAATTCTGGCAATGAGCCTCTCGGCGTCAGACCAGGCTCGCTTTTCGGGAGCCTGATCCGCACGGCTTCGCCACAAGGCGATTGCAAAGAACGCGAGCGCAACGCCAGCGAAGAGAACGCTGTTGAGAAACAGCTTCCATTCGCCATGAAGCCTGCTGATGAGAAATTGGCCACCGGCGTTCATCTCAAATTTATGAGTACGCGCGAGAAGATTTTCCGTGTGCGCGAGCGCCCAAAGTCCCGTCGGGGCGATAGCTGCAGCAAACGCGAGTGCTGCCAGAATGCTCGTGCGCGACAGCAACACCGAACGATAGACCGGTATTGAAATGCCGGCCAGGATAAGCGCGAGAAGGAAGAAGCTTGCATTGAATTTTCCCAGCAAAGCGCAGGCAAATGCAAGTCCCAAAACTATAGCAGAAAGCCAGGAACGCGATTTCATGTGCCAGGCGAACGCCAGAAACGCCCATGCACAGCCGGTTGTTGCGCCTACTGAATGCGTCAACGTGCGTTGGGACTCCCAGGCAATTTGCGGAAGCATGAAGATGCCAACCATGCCCGCAGCAGCAACTGCCCGGGAAAGACCAAGCAAGCGCGCGCCGAAATACACGCTTGCAAAAAGGCTGGCCAGCATTCCGAATTTTACCAGGTAGATCGTGAACAGGCTGATCCCGAGGACACTGCCTGCTATGCTGTTGATCCAATTGTAAAGCGGCGGTTGTGAACCGCCATAGCCCCACTGCAGAGCGCCGACATAGGCCAGTTGTTCAGCATCATCCACGCCCGCGCCGTTTGAAATCATGGTCAGAAAGAAGACCTGGAACGCGAAATATAACAATACGAACAGCAGCGCCGGATTTTCCGAGGCAAACCCTCTGATCCTGTCGCCAGGAGATTGAACCGAAATAGAAGGCATCGCTTTCTCACGCTGTTAAGTGCGCCGCTTGTATTCGAAGTTGAATTCCAAATCCACCCGTCGGCCCCGGCGCAGTTTCAGCGGCGATCACATTATCAGGATTGGCTGTTCGTGGTGCGGACGGCGGGGGTCGAACCCGCATGACCTATGGCCGAGGGATTTTAAGTCCCTTGCGTCTACCAGTTTCGCCACGTCCGCGCGCTTTGCTTTTCAACGGTTAAAGCGATTCAGTCAATCGTTGTTTTGCGGTGCGGTGTATCATCCATCGAGATGCTGCAAGTGGCTTGCGACGTTCCATTTGCAGAATTACGGTCGCGTACCCGACATGGAGATTCTGATGACGAATGAAGTCGTGACCGCCGCCATGCTCGCCATTGGCGACGAATTGCTGTCCGGCCGAACCAAGGACAAAAACATCGGCCATCTCGCCGATATCCTGACGGCGGTCGGCATTGACCTTGAAGAGGTCCGTATCGTTCCGGATGAAGAAGACCGGATCGTGGAAGCACTCAATGCATTGCGCGGGCGCTATGACTATGTTTTCACCTCAGGTGGAATAGGCCCTACCCACGACGACATTACAGCAGACGCGATTGCAAAGGCATTTGGCGTTCCATGCGAACATGATGCCAAAGCGATGAAACTCATGGGCGACAATTACACTGCTCGCGGAGTTGAATTTACAGAAAGCCGCCAACGAATGGCACGCATGCCGCGCGGCTCCATCCACATCGATAATCCGGTTTCGACCGCACCGGGTTTCAATATCGGTAATGTCTATGTCATGGCCGGCGTCCCTTCAGTTTTTCAAGCTATGCTTGACAATGTCATTCCGACATTGAGGGTCGGGACGCAGCTGCTCTCCCGCTCGGTGAATTGCCCTTTTGGCGAAGGCGCGATTGCCGTACCGCTGCGTGATATCCAGACAGCTCATCCGGATACGATCATCGGATCCTATCCAAAATATGAAAATGGCAGATTTTCAACGGAGTTGGTCATTCGCGCCCGTGATGCCGAAAAACTCCTTGCGGCAGAGACCGCCGTCAAGAATATGGTGGAGCAAATAACCGCTGCCGCCAACGCCCGCTGACTTGCGTTGAATCTACCCAAGTTGCAGAAAACACAAAGCAATTGTTGCATTGAGGGCGTATAATAGTGCCAGATGCATTTGACGATGCAGCAACCTATGGAGGCCGGTATGGCATTTCGCACGATCATCGCATTCATTCGCAGCGAGCGTGAAGCAAAGCGGGTTATAGGTGCCGCAAGATTGATCGCCTCCTCGAGCGACCGGACCCATATTATCGGCCTTTATACCATCCCCTCACCCATAGTTTATGCTGATCCGACTGGTTTTGCCGATACAACCCTGTTCGAAGCGCACGAACAACGCCATAAGGAAAATTCGGAAGCGATTGCCGTGCTATTCAAGGCGGAAATGGCCAAAGGGACGATTTCCCATGAGTTCCGTATCGTACGGTCGGAGAGCAGCAGCCCCTCTGCCGGCGTCACGCAGAGTGCCTTGCGCGCGGACATCATCATTGCCGGGCAACCTGACCCCGACGATCCCGACAGCGTCAACGACGTTACCGATCCGTTGGTTATGGAGAGCGGCAGGCCCGTACTGTTCGTTCCGTACAAGACCGCGCTGCCGGAGAGAATTGATCGCGTCGTTGTAGCCTTCAACGGCAAGCGTGAGGCCTCTCGCGCGGCCTTCGATTCGCTACCGTTGTTGCTTAAGGCGGAGAGTGTTGACATCGTCTGGGTTGATCCGAAGAAATCCATTGATCCAAGCATGGATATTCCCGGTACACCTCTTTCTGATGCTCTTCGCCGCCATGGTGTCAACGTTAACCCGCATGCGATCGAGTCACGAGGAGAGTCCGCAGACAAGATATTGCGGCGTCGAATTGCCGAAAACAATGCATCGCTGTTTGTCATGGGTGCCTATAGCCAGTCACGTCTGAAAGAATGGGTGTTCGGTGGGGTTACCAGCTCAATCATGGCCGACATGCCTTGCTTGACGTTGATGTCCCGCTAGAGTGTTCGGAATTCTGTTGTAAGCAACAAAAATCACATCTTTCTTGCCATGATAGCCGGGGGGGCCGCAAGCCGCTTGCCATGGGCTTGCATTTCCCGCTATTGCGAAATGCATTCCACGCGGTTTTCCGCTGTTTCTGTATTCATTTTATGGAGTGCGCGCCATGTCCCTTCCCGACAAAGCTTTTCCAGTCTCTTGGGATCAATTTCATCGGGATGCCCGCGCCCTTGCCTGGCGTGTCGCAGGCATGCAGCGCGAATGGCGCGCCATGGTGGCAATCACCCGTGGCGGTCTGGTACCCGCAGCGATTATCTGCCGCGAATTGGGTATCCGTATGATCGAGACCGTCTGCATTGCCTCCTATCATGAATATGATGAGCAAGGTGAACTCAAGGTGCTCAAGGATGTCGATTCAAAGCTTCTCGAAAATGGGGGCGAAGGCATCCTGGTTGTTGATGATCTGACCGATACCGGCAAGACCGCCGCAATTGTCCGCGCAATGATGCCGAAGGCACACTTTGCAACGGTGTACGCCAAGCCGAAAGGTCGCCCGCTCATCGATACCTTCGTAACGGAAGTATCACAGGACACTTGGATCTATTTCCCTTGGGATATGGGCCTGACCTATCAGGAACCGATCACGAAAGGGCATCGGGGTTAAGGTTGGTGATTCTAAAGCCAGCCACTCTTGCGAAACCGCCAGAACAAGGTCAGGCATACGAGAAGGATCACGCCGAGCACCCAATAATAACCGTTCGGGAGAGTCGAGTTCCGGCATATGTTTGAAATTCATGCCGTAAATGCCGGCGATTGCAGTTGGCACCGCCAAAATGGCCGCCCAGGAGGCTAGCCGCTTCGAGATAACTGTTTCCTGACTTTGGCCGACGAGCAAACTCGCCTCAAATGCAAAGGCCAAGACCTCCCTTAGGCCGTCAATCTTCTCCTGAACCGTACGAACGTGATCGGTAACGTCGCGGAACAATGGCTGCATCGCCGATTGAATCTGCGGTAAATCCGTATTGCTGAGACGCCCGCAGACATCGACAAGCGGCCCGATGGCGTTGCGCAAGCGAAGCAGATCCCGGCGCAGCATGTAGAGCCGTTCGATGTCACCACTGGTCATTGGCTTGGCCAGAACACGATCCTCGATGGATTCGACCTCGTCGTGAATGGCTTCAAGGACAGGCATGTAATTGTCTACGATGAAGTCCAGGATGGCATAAAGGACAAAATCCTCACCCTT
The DNA here is from genome assembly GCA_963777425.1 of uncultured Alphaproteobacteria bacterium. Taxonomy (GTDB): domain Bacteria; phylum Pseudomonadota; class Alphaproteobacteria; order Rhizobiales; family Rhizobiaceae; genus Phyllobacterium. Next base: position 122,503 of record CAVZQS010000007.1, read on the forward strand.
CGCCAGTGCATAAGGTGCCGTTTCCCAATGCTGGCGAACCGCTGTGTATGAGGTGGAGGCGCCGTGGCGAACACTGACAATGTAACCTTTTCCGAGAAAGACATGGGTTTCGCCGAAGGCCACTCTTCCATCTATAAGCTGAGCCGTTCGGGCAACGACAAAGATCGCGTCACCATATTGCTCGAGCTTCGGGCGCTGATGGGCATGCTCCGCGTCTTCAATCGCCAGACTGTGCAGCCCAAACTGCTTTTGCACACGGTGCAACAGCTCTCCGTCGGGCTCCAGCAATCCGATCCAGACAACATGTCCTTCCTTGCGGGCCCATTCCCCCGCATCATCGATCAGAATATCCGCCACCCGTTTGCCGTTGGCATAGGCACACGAGGCGATGATGCTGGCGTTCTCATCTCTGGAATCTGCAGCATCGGCGGATGGTCGAACATGTTCGAATGAGGATCGAGCAGACGTCATTGAACCTCCCACGCAGCGTTTGACTAAAGCCTATCTTTTGTAACCGATGCTTTCCAGCTATCCTTTAAGCCATGCTTTTCCACAAGAGATAACCTTTTGTTTTCAAAGCGCTATAGAATAAAGTGATTTTTTTGCACTGCTGTTCAAAAAAATGTCACAAGTCGCATTTAAGCACAGAACAGTAGTTGATGAATGATTGTTGTTTGAACGAATCGGTTCACAATCGCATTAAAGCAAGATCAAAGCACGAGCGGAGCCCTTGAACGTAACCTTTCAGGATGAGATTGTGGTCGATAAGCGGATAGAAATGCCCGACGGCAGGATTCGCCAAGTTGCAGCACTCGTCTATCGTGTCAAAAAGAATCAGCCTGAAATTCTCCTGATCACCAGCCGCGGTACGGGACGATGGGTTTTGCCTAAAGGCTGGCCGCAAATCGGCAAGACTTTTGCTCAATCTGCCCGGGCTGAGGCCTTCGAAGAGGCTGGAGTGCGCGGCGACATAGCCCCTTTTTCAATCGGCACATATACTTACGCAAAACACGACATGAGTGACGGCGAAGTTGGCGATTTTATCGTCGATGTATTTCCGATGCACTTTTCGCATCAACAGAAGAATTGGCCGGAACGTGGCGTGAGAAAGCTCGAGTGGCTTAGTGTCGAGGAGTCTGTGCGCCGCGTCGAAGAGCCGGAACTCAAAGCTCTTCTTGCCGGGTTCGATCCGGCATTGGTCGACATTCGCTAAGCGGATCACCTAACAACTTCCCGGTAAGCCTGATCGCTCGTTATCCTGGTATTTGTGACAGCTTCACAATGCCGGCTCTGCACCTATTGCCTCCCCAAGTTTCTCCCCGTTATCCACATGTGTGACACACAAGATATTGCGGTCACAAATATGTAAAAAACTATTTCTTGACGCTCGCCCGCGAGTCATTTTTTATGATCTGCGGCGTTGCGTTAGTAGCGTGACCGGAGCGTCAGTAGCCGGTTCTTCTCCAGTTTGTGCAGTGTTTTCCGAACCTTGTGCCCTGTTGGCGCAGGCGGTGGATTGGCTGTGTCTGGCAAGAAAAAATCTGAGTGTGCACAGGTAAATATTTGTTGGGTAAATAGCACCTTAACACAATATTTAGTGTTTACACGTATATTGAGTACCAGATAGTGTGACACTCTCATCAACGATGAATCACACGACAGGCGTCAGAAAAAAGGGCCGCCAGGCCCGGAAATGAAGCGGGAGACCGCATCGATGACGGGTCAGGGTGAAGCGACCGGTTTCAAGCCATTGAAACCGGATAGGGCGGATTTGTGTTCAAGGGCGCGCAGGACTTCACATGGCGTCTAAGGAACACTATATATAGGGACAAGGACGAGACAGATGCGGATCGAACGGCGTTTTACCAAAGAGAACCAGTCTGCCTATGCGGAGATCGAATTTCGCGTAGCGACGAGCGAGATCAAAAATCCGGACGGATCTGTCGTGTTCCGCCTGGAGAATATCGATGTTCCGGCCCAATTCAGTCAGGTGGCCGCCGATATTCTGGCACAGAAGTATTTCCGGAAGGCGGGTGTGCCGGCACGGTTGAAGAAGGTCGAGGAAAACTCGGTACCTTCCTGGCTCTGGCGTTCGGTACCCGATGAAGAAGCCCTGGCTGAACTTCCCGCCGATGAACGCTACGGTTCCGAGATGGATGCCCGCCAGGTATTTGATCGTCTGGCCGGCACATGGACCTACTGGGGCTGGAAGGGCAAGTACTTCGATAGCGAAGCCGACGCCCTAGCCTTCCGCGATGAACTTGCCTACATGCTTGCAACCCAGCGTGTCGCTCCGAACTCACCACAATGGTTCAACACCGGCTTGCATTGGGCTTATGGGATCGATGGCCCAGGACAGGGCCACTATTATGTCGACCCGGACACCGGCAAACTGACCAAATCCAAATCTTCCTACGAACATCCGCAGCCGCATGCCTGCTTCATCCAGTCCGTTGCCGACGATCTGGTCAACGATGGCGGCATAATGGACTTGTGGGTGCGTGAAGCACGCCTGTTCAAATACGGTTCCGGCACCGGTTCGAACTTCTCTTATCTGCGCGGCGAAGGCGAAAAACTCTCCGGTGGCGGCCGTTCATCGGGTCTGATGTCATTCCTGAAGATCGGAGATCGCGCTGCCGGCGCCATCAAGTCGGGCGGCACAACCCGTCGCGCCGCCAAGATGGTGGTTGTCGACGTCGATCATCCGGATATCGAGGAATATATCGACTGGAAGGTGAAGGAAGAGCAGAAGGTTGCAGCTCTCGTCACAGGTTCCAAGATCGTCAAGCAGCATCTCGCCGCAATCATGAAGGCTTGCGTCAACTGCGAGGCTGACAACGGCGATTGCTTCGAGCCGACCAAAAATCCGGCACTGAAGCGCGAGATCAAGGCGGCGAAGAAGAATCAGGTCCCGGAAAACTATATCCAGCGCGTTATCCAGTTCGCCAAGCAGGGCTATACGGATATCGATTTCAAGACCTATGACACGGACTGGGATTCGGAAGCTTATCTGACCGTTGCCGGTCAGAACTCCAACAATTCCGTTTCGCTCAAGGACGAATTCCTGCGTGCAGTGGAAAGCGACGGCACGTGGAACTTGACCGCCCGCAAGGATGGGAAAGTGATGAAGACGCTGAAAGCCCGCGATCTTTGGGAAAAGATCGGCTACGCAGCATGGGCGTCTGCTGATCCGGGTCTTCACTTCAACACCACGATGAACGATTGGCATACCTGCCCTGCAGCCGGTCCGATCCGTGCCTCCAATCCGTGCTCGGAATATATGTTCCTCGACGACACGGCCTGCAATCTCGCCTCGATCAACCTCCTCACCTATCGCGGCAAGGACGGCAAGTTCGACGTTGCGGGCTACGAGCACACGGCCCGCCTCTGGACGATCGTTCTCGAAATCTCGGTGATGATGGCGCAGTTCCCGTCCAAGGAAATCGCAAGGTTGTCTTACGAATACCGCACGCTCGGCCTCGGCTATGCCAACATTGGCGGCCTGCTGATGACGTCGGGCATCCCTTATGACAGCGATGAGGGCCGCGCCATTGGCGGTGCGCTCACCGCGATCATGACCGGTATCGCCTATGCCACGTCTGCCGAAATGGCAAAGGAGCTTGGCACATTCCCGGGTTATGCACCGAATGCCGCCAGCATGCTGCGCGTTATTCGCAACCATCGCCGCGCCGCCCATGGCGAGAGCCAGGGCTATGAAGGCCTCGCCGTAAACCCGGTAGCGCTGATTGCCGCCGATTGCCCGGACCAGGACCTGATCACCCATGCGAAACTGGCTTGGGACAAGGCCCTGGCGCTTGGCGAAAAGCACGGCTACCGCAATGCGCAGGCGACTGTTATCGCACCGACAGGCACGATCGGCCTCGTCATGGACTGCGACACGACAGGCATCGAGCCTGACTTTGCCCTGGTCAAGTTCAAGAAGCTCGCCGGCGGTGGCTACTTCAAGATCATCAACCGCGCCGTGCCGGAAGCCCTGCGCACGCTCGGCTACTCGGAGAGCCAGATCGCCGAGATCGAGGCCTATGCGGTCGGTCACGGCAACCTCAATCAGGCGCCTGGCATCAATCCGGGGTCGCTGAAGGCAAAAGGCTTTACCGACGAGATCATCGCCACGCTCAACACGGCTTTGAAGTCGGCCTTTGACATCAAGTTCGCCGTCAACAAGTGGACGATCGGCGAAGACTTTGCCAAGAACGTGCTCGGATTTACTGACGAACAGCTCAACGACATCTCTTTTGAGATTCTGCCGGCCCTCGGCTTTTCCAAGAAGGAAATCGAAGCTGCCAATATCCATATTTGCGGTGCGATGACACTTGAGGGCGCGCCTTTCCTCAAGGAAGAGCATTACCCGGTCTTCGATTGTGCCAACCCGTGCGGCAAGATCGGCAAGCGTTATCTGTCGGTCGACAGTCACATCCGTATGATGGCTGCAGCACAGCCTTTCATTTCCGGTGCGATCTCCAAGACGATCAACATGCCAAACGAAGCGACGGTCGACGATTGCAAGTCCGCCTACATGCTCTCCTGGAAGCTGGCATTGAAGGCCAATGCGCTCTATCGCGATGGTTCGAAGCTGTCGCAGCCGCTGAATTCTTCACTTCTTACTGATGAAGACGAAGATGAGGATGACGCAATCGAGGCTTATATCGAGGCTCCTGCTGCTGCCCGCGCCGTGCAGGTCACCGAGAGGATTGTCGAGCGCGTCGTGGAGAAATACATCCACGATCGCGAGAAACTGCCGAACCGCCGCAAGGGTTATACCCAGAAAGCGACTGTCGGCGGGCACAAGATCTATCTGCGTACCGGTGAATTCGACGACGGCCGCCTCGGCGAAATCTTCATCGACATGCACAAGGAAGGTGCCGCCTTCCGCGCCATGATGAACAACTTCGCCATCGCCATCTCGCTTGGTCTGCAATATGGCGTGCCGCTGGAAGAATATGTGGAGGCATTCACCTTCACCAAATTCGAACCGGCGGGCATGGTCCAGGGCAATGATGCGATCAAGAACGCGACATCGATCCTCGACTATCTGTTCCGAGAACTGGCTGTCTCCTATCTCGATCGTCACGACCTCGCCCATGTCGACCAGTCGGATTTTTCCAACACATCGCTTGGACGCGGAATCTCCGAAGGCAAGGCGGAACCGGTCTCCAAGGGCCTGACACGCGGTACTTCGCTGAAGGTGGTTTCACCCAACAAGGCTGATCCCAAGGGTTTTAGCAACGCAGGGGGAACAGGCGTCGCAAGTGCGCCGAAGGCAACTGCGTCATCAAATGTCACGACCCTCACCAGCCGCTCAGCAACTGCAATCGCCGCCAAACCGGCAATTGCCGCCATGCCTCAGGAATCCACCGCCTTCAAGCGGGATTATGAGGAGCGCGCCAAGGACCAGACGGACGCCGAGACGAATGCCGCCGCGGCCCTGTTCGACAACGCCGATGCAGAAGCCGCCGCTGAAGAAGCCAAGGCTGAGGCAAAGAAGGTGCTGTCCGACCGTCGCATCAAATCGATGATGCAGGGTTATACGGGCGACAGTTGCTCGGAGTGCTCCAATTTCACGATGGTCCGCAATGGCACCTGTCTGAAGTGCGACACTTGCGGCGCAACCAGCGGCTGCAGCTGATCTGATCGATCAGCTGGTTGGTAAGGCGGCAATGCCTTACTCGTGCAGCTGTCAGGCAGGCAGACCTTCAAATCCGGACGTCTTGGCGTCCGGATTTTTTTGTCAACATACGCAGACGCAAGCGGGTATAGTGTCAAAGAACCGGGTGTGGTTTCCCCTTGCCACGCCCTCATCTGAAGTCTGGCCATTGAACGGTTGGGAAGACGGGCGGTCGTCGAAGCGCGTCTTTCGGGTAGTAATGGTGCGATCCGAAGACCGCCCGTCCGGCGACTTTTCATCCCGTCCGTTCCGCTTGGGAGGCCTCGGCAGGTCGGGTTCCCTCCGGGACACCTTCACTGCCCAAGCCCCTTCGAAGTGCTCGTCCAGCACGCGCCGGTGATAGTGCCGGCAGGGGAACCCTTGGACGGAACTTCCCCGGACAGCGGGTCCGTCACCGCCATCGGAGGCGCCGGTCCCTTCTCCCACTTCGAACGGCTCCGGAAGCAGTTCCCACGGGAAGGACGAGGTCAGGCAGCGTAGGTTTTGGAGGCGTGGATAAGTTTTGCAGTTTCATTGATCTCGCGGCGACTGGCGGAGCATCGAAGGTCTAGAGAAACCCGATCCAACGACCGGCGACAACCGCACTGATCCAGAGCATTGCTGAAAGTAAGGCCGACACGCGCACGCTCGCGTGCACCTCACCGCCCGACAGGGCTCGCCGCCAATGGCGATTGCTTTGGAGGATCAGCGCATTGGCAACGGCTGATCCAACCAGAGCGATCTTGACGGGAAAAGCCGTGTTCTGGATGTAGGCGAGCGGCCGCACGGTGAAAAGCACGAATCCGGTCAGGACCGCGCAGACGACACCCACAGCAGCGACACGCGACAGCGGCGGTCCAAGCGCGCCGATGGGATAGGGTCGGAGCAGGCCGAGAACTCTGAGGTCCAATGTCACGATCGCGCCCAGGATGAAGCCGATGGAAAGGATATGCGCCGCGTTGACGAGGAGATAAGCAACTCGGACCGCTGAGCGCAACCGCGCCCGGCCATTCAGAAAGCGCCTGCAAGAGCTCCGTCAACGCGCCGATCAATTCGTCTTTATGCGCTCAGGATAAATGTCGTAGGTTTTTCCGCTGACTGTAATCCGCACGGCCTTCATTCGCTTTTCCTTCGGATCAGTGGAACGGTTCCCAAAGCGACAACCTCATCGCCAATCTTGCCGAACCTTCGACGAAGCCAGCGCGTCTGGTCTGATTGAGATTGGCAAGTTCTATATGCCACATACCGTCATTGGCCGTCTCGACATCCAGAGTGGGGTGTGGCGGACCGATAATATATCGCGGATCACACCCTTCAACTCTATCTGATCGGCCTCGGCCCAAGACCAGCCGTGATGCGCCGCAAGCTCCCGAAGCAACAGCAGGATCAAAAGGGTAGAGCCAGAAATCGCTTGAACAAAATTATCGTCATGCTCGCCTCCCTGTGGCTATACATCCCAGCAGCGTAGAACGTCACGCTTCCCCGTCAATTGCCCGCCAGTCGAAACAATGTTGATCTGCGGCCAGTCGCGAGGTTCATTTCGTGCGGAAGTCGCGATCGTGTCACGCGTCGCCGTGTGGCCGAACAAAATGGCAGGTTACCGGCAAGGCTGCTTTGCTTATAGGATCACGCAGCAGAACATTATTGGTTGTACCAATGTCTATTTTTAACAGTTTCGGTCTATAACGGCCAAGAAGTGAGGCTGCCGCATGTCGGAGACCAGATCGTCATTCACAACCGAAAGTTCCTGTTGAGGACGGCTCTGCCTGTTCTGGCGACAGTCACTGCAATTTGCATCGCGTATCGGCCCGGTCGTTGGTGCGAGCCGCGGAACCGACAAGATCGCCGTCGCGCGTCAGGAAAGCCTGCTCGCGCTGGTGGATCAGGCGCAATTGCAGATCGCCCATGACCAGGAAGTTCGACGGTCTCGGACGATGCGGTCCTGCACGTCAAGTTGGTCGACAATGAGGAGTCGCTCAATAGCAATCTCGGCAGCTGGACGAGACCTATTTCGGCCACGACGCTGCTACGTGCTTAGCACGAACGATGATCCTGTTTTTGCTTTTGCGATGGCAAAATCGGAGATAAGTCTGTTTATGATGCGGTCAGGCCGACCGTAGAACCCCTCGCCACAAAGCTTCGGGAAATGCTGCGCAATCCCGACCCGAACGGCTATGGCGAGCGTGCTTAGTTGGCGCATCCAAGGTGCTGAAGCTCGGCGGGCGTCCAGCCATCGTCAGTGTCAGCCGATCGTCTCCAATACAGGCAATAACAACAGACGGCGATGAAACCTATCTTGACGTCGCTGTTCGCTATCTGGACAAGAGTTTCATAACAGATCTCCAGCGGGAACCTGTTTACTGGCCTGCGATTGATCCGAGAGCGATTGGGCACGGACGAGCCCAGCTATCCCCTGCAGTCCTCAGTCGGGCGGATAATCGGATATTATATCTGGCAACCCTACCATCCGGGTTCAACGGTGATATCGCAGATCGCCCCGGCCTTTGCCGGCATCGTGCTGCTGATGTTGGCAATAATGGCCGCTCTGCTTGTGGTATTGCGCCTCAGATCGCAGAAACTGCAAGCCAGTGAAGAACACATGAATCTTCTTGCCTTGCACGATTTCCTGACGGGACTGACCCAATCGCGCTCACTTCAATGACCGTTTGGACAAGGCGCTCTCGAATGTCAAAGTGGCCTCGCTAGCCGTTCTGTATGGACCTTGACGGCTACGAACAGGTCAACGATACGCTGGGTCATCCGGTCGGTGACGAGTTCATTCGCGGATGCACGCACGGCTCGAGGGTGTTGTTGAGGATAAGGGGATTATCGCGAGGCTCGGCGGGGACGAATTTACTGTCATAGTGCTGAACGCCACTCGTTTGTCGGCGATTGAAACTCTCTCGAGAATATCATCACCGCCATTCGTCACCCCTTGACATCGATGGCAATACATCTTCATCGGCGTGAGCATTGGCGTTGCGATAGCGCCCCAAGTCGGCACTGAGCGTACAGAGCTGGTGAGAGGCCGATATCCTCGCTTTATCATGCCCAGGAACCGCCGGGCGGGGCCAATTTGCTGCTTCGGCAAGAGATCGACACCACGCCTGCAGCAACGACGCACCCTCGAGCGCGAACTGCGTCAGGCGCTGTCATCGGATACGCAGATACAGGTCTATTACCAACCGCTATTCTGCTCGCGATGCCAGGATCGCCACTGGCGTCGAAGCCCTGCTGCGCTGGCGGCACCCGCAACATGGCTGGATCCCGCCCCGACGTGTTCGTCCCGATTGCCGAAGATGCCGGATGATCGAGGCCCTTGGGGAACGGGTCTTGCGTCAGGCTTGCTTGGACGTTCAATGTCATGGCCGAATCGAGACCGTGGCCGTAACATGTCCGTCGTCGAATTGCGCCATCCGGCTACGCGATGAAGGTCGCCGAATTTGCTGTCCATCGGCATCGATCCAAGACTCGGCTAGACTGAAGTGACAGAAGCGCCCTGACGATCGTGCGCATTGCGAGCACAACATGGCGGTTCGCGCACTTCGTTGCCCATGGCTTGACGATTTCGACCAGGACTTCTTCGCTCGGCGGCTCGGCCGCTTGCAGATCAATGATGAGATCGATGCTTTTGTTGAAGGCTTTCGCCGATCGACAAATGACGAAGCGATCTCGGCGATCATCTGACCTGGCGCACGCGAAGGGCCTCGCCGACCGCTGAGGGTGTGGACAAGCTCCAGCGGCTGTTGCGCGTGTCGGTTCGATGGTATCCGCCAGCTCTGTCCGTCCGGCACCAGTACAAGGACATCGAGCACGCTTTCCGAGGGTCTGCTTCGCGCGCTGCAATTTCTCGACTGGTGAATCATGGCTCCTGCTTCGAAGAGCGCGATGTGTGATGTTCGGCTCACTGGACATTCTCAACGCAGCACCCATGGATCATCGGACCATCATCGCGTCACTGACCTCGGAAGAACACGATCGCCTGACCGCCAAGTCGGATCTGCAGGTCTTGCTGGCTTGCGATGCATGGGCGCGATCGTACTCGGCTGGCTTCTGCGCTTGCGCGTGTGCCGTTTTCGCCGCTGCTCATGCTGCCTCAGGGCATCTTGATCGTCTCCTGTCACGCTCCTGCGTGATCGGTTCATCGCACGCGTAGGAAGCGCGGTCGCTGAACAGCACTGTGGCACGCGTGTGTGGCTTCACGATCATCCTGCCCGCGGACTAGTTCACTCTACAGTACCATCACCATTTCACGCAAGATACGATAATGACCCGGGACTGGCCTTCCCAGCCCAAACCTCATGATCTGGTCCCCGTCTGTCGGATCCCGTTGGTGGGGGCGCGTCGAGACCCTTCGCTATGAATGCGTCGAGCATGCAACGATAACTTTGTGACAAAGGCATTGGCAAGATCCGCATCGAGGCGCAGGCCATGATCGCCGGCTACGCCGTCATCATCAGTCTTTCCATCTATTCCAGTTCCAGTTTTTCATATATAGTCATTTCTACCACATTATCGGACAGCCATTCCTCGCCTCTATCTCCTCGCCGACATCGCCACTGTCCATTGGCCGACGTGCTGGAGGCTCAAGGACAACCACCGCATCACATTATCCGCGACTGGCGTGGAATATGCCCATCCACGCCAACATCACTCACCTATCCGGGCGTACCCTCTACCCGCCTGCCCGAGTTTCCCATGCGCTGATAGAAGCCAGTACGAGGAGACAAGGCACAGGTACGTACGCTTTAGCCAGGATGCATCGAGCGCATCATTCAGCCACGAAGCTTCTCTGTATCTGCACGACCATGTACGCTCATCCATTC
>CAVZQS010000008.1:0-497222 GCA_963777425.1 uncultured Alphaproteobacteria bacterium
CATTGGCCACGGCGAAATTAATCAAATCGCAAAGGATGAGATATGACCATACATCAATTGTTGGGGCACGCCGTTGTGGGAACCAACGACTTGGACACCGCGACAGACTTCTATGACAAATTGTTCGCACTATTCGGCGTGGGCCGCATTCTCGAACAGGCCGGACGTGCAGTTTACTTCGGAACAACCAAGCTGGAGTTCGGCGTGATAAACCCCTACAACGGCGACCGTGCCACCATCGGCAACGGTAACATGGTCGCGTTGAGCGCACATTCCCGTGCCCATGTCGATGAAGTATATGCTCGTGCACTGGAACTCGGTGGCACTGATGAGGGCCGGCCGGGCCCGCGCGGCCCAGACCAGGATGGACCGTATTGCGCGTATTTCCGTGATCTCGACGGCAACAAGGTTTTGGTCTTCCACGCTGGCCAGTACTAAGGCATAGGCGTACAATACCTCATTTATCGCTCGATTATAAATCAGCGGAGCAAGTCTATTTCAACAAATGCATACTAAAGGAGGCATAAGAAATGAGGAATTTGCTCTACATCCACCAGCGTGAAAAGTTTACGGGTCCGGCGATAACACGGCGCAGCTTGCTGGCAGCCGCGGTCGCCGGAAGCGTGATAAGTTTTTTCCCCGGCCAGCTCGGGGCATCAAGCGGCCAAGACGCAATTCGACCCTTCAGCGTATCGGTTCCGGAAGACCAGCTGGTTGAACTTCGGCGGCGCATTGCAGCTACACGGTGGCCGGAAAAGGAAACCGTAGACGACAGCTCGCAAGGCGTGCCCCTTGCCACGATGCAGAAGCTCGCGCGCTATTGGGCGACAGAGTACGACTGGCGCAAGGGGGAGGCGAAATTGAACGCCTTTCCGCAGTTCATCACGGAAATCGATGGGCTGGACATTCATTTCATCCACGTCCGTTCGAAGCATGAGAATGCGCTGCCACTCATCGTCACGCATGGATGGCCGGGTTCGGTTTTCGAGCAATTGAAGATCATCGAGCCACTTGTAAATCCCACGGCCCACGGTGGCAGCAAATCCGACGCCTTTCATGTGGTGATTCCGTCAATGCCGGGCTACGGATTTTCAGGCAAGCCGACCACGCCTGGCTGGGTACCGAACGCATGGGCCGGGCATGGGCCGAACTGATGAAACGCCTCGATTACACCAGCTATGTCGCCCAGGGCGGCGACTGGGGAGCATTTGTCGTCGACCAGATGGGCTTGCAGGCGCCCGAGGGCTTGCTCGGCATCCACACCAACATGCCTGCCACTGTACCGGCTGATGTCGACAAGGTTCTCCAGACCGGCGGATCGCCGCCATCTGATCTATCGGCTGAAGAAAAACGCGCTTATGAGCAGCTTGTTGCGACGTTCAAGCAAGTCGACTACGCAAGGCTGATGGCAACGCGCCCGCAAACCCTGTACGGCATTGCGAACTCACCGGTCGGCCTGGCCGCATGGCTTCTCGACCACAATGATGCTGGCGGCCAGCCGGCTGCGGCGGTCGCCATGGCTCTGGACCGCACGGAGAGCTCCGCGGGCGAACTGACGCGAGATGAGATCCTCGATAACATCACGCTCTATTGGCTAACCAACACCGGGGTCTCCGCTTCCCGTCTCTATTGGGAATACAAGGGCGGCTTTTTCAACACCAAGGGCGTCTCCATCCCCGTGGCCGTGAGCGTCTTCCCTGGCGAGCAGTACGAGGCCCCGCGGAGCTGGACGGAGCGTGCCTATCCAAAGCTCATCCACTACAACAAAGTAGAGAAGGGCGGGCATTTCGCTGCTTGGGAACAGCCGCAACTCTTCGCCCAAGAGGTGCGTGCCGGCTTCAAGTCGCTTCGATAATGCGCCGATCGCGAAAAGGTTCGACCCTGTTCACGTGGCTCGCGTGATCGGGATGCATGTTTCGACACGAACACATTGAGATACAAAAGGCCACGTAGCCAGACACATTCTCAGTACAACAGTTTGGTCAAATGAGCTCGCTGGCTTCGGTAGGGCCTGAATAACACAGACCATCCCTCCAAGAGCACCAGAGTAGTGTTGTCACGCGCAGTCGAGAGACGCCGACGAGGAAAAGGATAAATAGATGAAACGCACTCCGATGATTTTGGCCGCCATGTTTCTCGCAGGCAGCGGCTTCACAATGAATGTCGCAATGGCGCAGCAGAACGGAATTTCGCGCACCGATCTTTTGCAGGAAGCCATCAGCGCGGAGGGCCGCCAGGCGGTACAGGTTCGCGTTGACTTTGAACCAGGCGCGGTCTCAATCAAGCATTCGCACCCTGGCGAAGAAATCGCGTATGTCCTCGAAGGCACTCTGGAATATACGCTTGAGGGCAGGCAACCGATTACTCTTAAGGCAGGTGAGGCTTTGTTTATTCCGTCTGGCGTCGTCCACCTCGCCAAGAACGTCGGTGACGCAAAGGCCTCGGAGCTTGCGACTTACATCGTCGAAACGGGAAAAACGCTCGTCGAGCCGGTTAAGTGACCGTTCTTTGGTGCTCGGACAATCCGAAGAATATTTAGGGGTCTGAGATGATTAATCAGCAAACGAAAAAGCCGACCGCTCTGACCCGCCGGGCATTGCTCATCAGCGGAGCGGTGGCTGCAACCATATCGGCTTTAGGGTCCCAAATCGCGGTCGTCGAGGCGGGCGCTCAAGCTCTGGCGTCAAATGACATCCGGCCATTCCGCGTCAATATACCCGCAGAGGCGCTGGCCGACCTAAATCGGCGGCTCGGCGCAACGCGGTGGCCAGAAGCGGAAACCGTCGATGACCGCTCTCAAGGGGTACAATTGTCCAACCTTCAGGCGCTTGTTCGCTATTGGGAGACTGAGTACGACTGGCGCAGGGCGGAGCAAAAGCTCAATTCGCTGCCACAGTTCTTGACGGAGATAGACGGAGTGGACATCCACTTCATCCATGTTCGCTCACCCCATGCGGATGCGATGCCGCTCATCATGACGCACGGATGGCCTGGATCGATGTTCGAGTTACTCAAGGTAATCGGACCGCTTACCGACCCGACTGCACATGGTGGCAGCGCACGGGACGCCTTCCATCTTGTCCTTCCGTCCATTCCGGGCTTCGGCTTCTCGCAGAAGCCTCAGGGTACGGGATGGAATCCCGATCGTATCGCTCGAGCCTGGGACGTCCTGATGAAACGTATTGGATACAGTCACTACGTATCACAGGGCGGAGATTGGGGCGCTATCATTTCCGATAGCATGGGTCGACAGGCACCAAAGGGGCTCCTCGGCATTCACGTCAACAGGATCGAGCGTTCAACGACGATTCCGCCGGAAGTCGGAAAAGCGCTGAAGAATGGGGATCCCGCTCCGGATAATCTCAACGACGAAGAGAAGACGGTTTTCAATGAGGCCAGAGAATTTCTGAGCAAGGGCTTTGGCTACGCCGCCATCATGGGGACGCGCCCTCAGACTATTGGATATAGCCTCGCTGACTCGCCCGTTGGACTGGCCGCCTGGTTTTATGACAAACTCGCCGACTGGGTATTTATCCGCGGAGAACCGGAACGAGCTTTCACCCGCGACGAAATCCTTGACAACATCACCCTTTATTGGCTGACAAATACGGGGCCTTCAAGCGCCCGAATTTATTGGGAGAACGCCACAAACGCTGCAATGCCCGGCATCATCTCCGTTCCGGTTGCGGTGACGATTTTCCCTGGAGAGGTCTATAGGCCACCTGAACACTGGGTTGAGCGGGCCTACCCAAACCTGATCTACTACAACAAGGTCGATAAAGGCGGGCATTTTGCGGCATGGGAAGAGCCCGAACTCTTCAGTGCCGAAGTGCGGGCCGCGTTCACGTCACTTCGCTAAATGCATCGACGTGCGCGGCGCCACTGTAGCGAACGGTCGCTAATGCTTGGGGATTTCATCAGTTACGAGCACGATTTTTCCCTTGGGGCGCGGCCGCTGACCCTCGAGCATCAGGTGTGCGTCCCGAGCTTGCTCAAACCGCAACGTTGCCCCGACGTTCATCTTGAGGGCACCTCGAGAGATCATTGACGAAATACGGCCCAGGCTTTCTGTGGATACGTCGACGAGAAAGAACGTAGCCAAGATTTCATGCTTTGCCGCCAGAGCTTGGTCCGGGGCGGAAACTGCCGAAATCAACTTTCCTCCCTTTTTCAGCACCTGGAATGATCGCGTTTGCGTTTCTCCACCTACCAAATCTATCACCGCATCCACTCCGCGAACTTCATCCTCAAAACGAGTTTTTGTATAATCGATGACCTTATCACCGCCGAGAGCAACAACACCGTCGACGTCGTCTGGCGAGGCAGTGCACACGGTCTGGAGGCCCGCCTCTTTGGCCAATTGCACGGCATATGCGCCCACGTTTCCTGCCGCCCCGTGGATCAATACCGTCTGGCCCCTTTCCAAGCCGGCCTGATCGAAAAGCGCTTGCCACGCTGTCACCGCTATCACCGGTAGCGAGGCTGCTGCGATGTGCTCAATGGATTCCGGTTTACGATCAAGCATGGAAGCACTGGCGACAGCGTACTGCGCGTAACCGCCACAGAAACGCTTATTGGTCACTCCATAAACTTGATCTCCAACCTTGAACTGGGCCACGCCCGCGCCGACAGCAACGACTTCACCCGATATATCTGAGCCCAGGATAAGGGGTAGGGGTTGGGACAGCGCGCTATTGCCCGAGCGAATCCACCCGTCCCAAGGGCCAACGCCCGCCGCATGTACCTTAACGATGACTTCGTTTGCGCCTGGAGCGGGGGTGTCCGATAACTCCAGTTGCATTACATCCGGCGGGCCAAATTCATGGATGTGCCACACCAATCCTGAGAAACTCGTTGAACCTCCCGACATTTGCTTTCCTTTCGGTGCAGGTGATACTGGCAACGGTTCGCCCCTAACAAAGCTCGGTCCAATAGTGACCTTCTCAACGCAATTCGCGTTGCGGATGCGCAACTACCGCACCCGCGAACGCCTTGCTACCAAGCTATCGTTCGACCGCTGCGTGAGGTGTATTTCGAAAACTGATAGCCATTCGATTATAGCTGTTCATCAGACTGATCGCGATTGTCAGATCCACGAGTTCGCGTTCGTTGAACACCGCACGTGCAGCGTCGTAAGCGTCGTTCGGCACACCAGTTTCCGCTACGCGCGTCACCGATTCAGCCCATGCAAGGGCGGCACGCTCACGCTCGTTGAAGAGATTGCCGGCTTCCGCCCACGCCTGAAGCAATGCGATCTTTTCGATCTGCTGACCCTTCTTCAGAAGATCCCGGGTATGCATGTCGAGGCAATAAGCACAGTTGTTGATCTGCGAGACACGCAGGTAAACCAAATCAAGCAAAACGGGCGGAAGACCGCTTTGCATGACGTAACCGTAGACACCGCCTAGCGCTTTCGCGCCAGCAGGAGCGATTTGATTGTAATCCAGACGGTTGGTCATTTTCTTACTCCTTAGTGCCGATGGTGGTAGTCAGTTCCTTGTCGTCGGTGTCAGCGATAAACACCGCAAGCAGCTTTGCGGGCTCTGTCTTGCTGGCGTTGCGGCTCACAGGATGTGTCGAGCCCGGCGTCTCGTAGAAGCTTTCACCGGCACGATAGACCCGCTTGGGTTCATCATTCACCTGCGACTCAATTTCTCCCGACAGGACATAGGCAAAAATGAAAGCTGATTTTGCGTGCTCGTGCGGGAGTGACGCTCCTGCCGGTGGATAGTCCACAACCAGGGCACGAACTGATTTGCCTGGTATGTTGGGGATGACTTGCTCGAAGCTTGGCGTGACTGTTTCAAGCGGCTCGTGTGCGGCGGCAGGCAGTGCGACGGCAATGGCGACGGCTGCAGAGGCTCCGCGGATGAAGGATCGTATGTTCATTGGTATTTCTCCTTTGTGGTGTTTTCCGTTCCCGCTATAAATATTCTTCTACTGGTCCTGTAAAAAGCACCAAGAACGCTCAAAAATTATGTACCATGGTGCAATGACCAAGCCGCTTGAGTTGCAACTCGACCGAACGACCAAGACTCCATTGGCCGACCAGATTTGCATTGGCATAACTAAGGCCATCGAGAGCGGTGTGTTGGCAGCAGGTGCGCGCCTTCCTTCCTGGGTGGACCTGGCAGTCCAACTTGGCGTCGCACGAGGTACTGTGCGCGCCGCTTACGACAAGCTTTCAGCGGCACAGCTTATTGTAGCATCCCGGGCAACCGGGACCCGCGTAACGGAAAGACCGGTTTTATCCCTGCCAAAGGATCCGGCGCCTGACCCTGGCTCCTTTATGGAGATGTACCAGGAGATGACGTCGGGTCCGGCAATATTCCAGATGGGCGTGCCTTCCAAGGAGACGTTTCCCGCCAAGCTCTTCTCCAGGATTCGCGCGCATGCCGTGCGGTCCGAAGCCAGTGCGCCAGCGTTGTATCCGGATCCGCGCGGGGAACTCGAGTTGCGGCGCGAGATCGCTGCCTATGTTGCCATCTCTCGGGGAATTGAGTGTTCGCCCTCCCAGATCCTTGTTACCGGGGGTTACGCAAGCGGTCTCGGGCTGGCGCTCCGCGTGCTGCGCCTTGAGGGGCGGAAGGCTTGGATGGAAGACCCGGGGTTTCCGTTCACTCGACGGGGGCTTGAACTCGCGGGTTTGACGCCAGTTCCTATCCCCGTTGACTCCGAGGGCATCGATGTTGACTACGGCCTGAGATGCGCGCCGGACGCGGGGCTCGCTGTTGTGACCCCGGGTCAGCAGGCCCCACTTGGGGCTACGCTATCGCTATCGCGACGATTGCGTCTTCTGGAATGGGCGGCCCAGGAGGGGGCGTGGGTGATCGAGGATGACTATTTAAGCGAGTTACAGTTGAAGGGGCGCGCCGCGCCAGCACTAGCCTCGGTCGATCGTACAGGGAGGGTCATCCATATCGGTTCGTTCAGCAAGACCATAAGCCCGACTTTGCGACTTGGCTTTGTGCTTGTTCCCCAACGTCTGGCGTCTCGCTTTGTGGAGGTGGCCGCATGCTTAGCACCTCCACCTGGGCCTTCCGTACAAATTGCCATCGCAGAATTTATCAGTGAAGGCCACTATTTACGGCATCTCCGGCGCACTAAGCGTGCATATGCAGCGCAACGTGACGCGTTGTTGCGACATCTTGGAACGTGCGCAAACGAGATTGCTGTGACCACCGCTGGATTGGCTGCTCTGCTTCGGTTCACTGATAGCATGCCAGACGTAGCTATCGTACGGGAAACACTGGCCTTCGGCCTTGCTCCCTCGCCGTTGTCGGTTTGGTACGCATCGCCGTCATCTGCGCAATCCGGTCTTCTGCTGGGAATTGCAACGAGCCCTCAACAGTACGTCGCGAAGTCATGCGACCGACTTCTTGAGATTATTTATCGCTTCACATCCTCCCCCTAAAGCGTCGTGCGGCTGCGGCATGAAACTAACGCAACGCCGCTCGGGATTCTGATCTCACGACAGTTTTTATCTTTGCCACAGCTTCGAGTGTTCGATGGACCGGGCATTTGTCGGCAATTTCGGCAATCTTGCCGCGAAGCTCCTCGGTGACCTCGCCATCGATGGAAATGACGCGCTCGAAACGGTCAATCCTGCCGCTACCGCTGCGCTCGGATTCCGTACACTCTTCGCAGTCCTTGGCATGGATTTTGGCATGAGAAACGTCAACGCTGACGCGTCCGAGCGTCAGCTTCTTGTAGTCGGCATATTGGCGAAGCGTTATCGAGGTGCATGCGCCGAGCGCGATCGACAGGAAGTCGTAGGGAGATGGTCCGGAATCGAGCCCGCCCACGTTTTCAGGTTCATCAGCGAACAGCCGATGGCTGCCAGCCTGAACCGAGTTCTGAAACTTGCCTTCGCCCGTTTCCATCACGCGTACATGCTCGATCGGCTCGGTGCCCTGCGGTGCGTCGGCGGCGAGATAACGCGTCAGCCATCCCGAAATGATCCGTCCTGCAAAGGCCGCGTCTTCAAGGTTAGTGAGCAGGTGATCGGCCTTGTCCAGCGAAACAAAGCTTTTGGGATGTCTCGCCGCAAGGAAGATTTCGTTGGCATTCTCGATTCCGACCGTCTGGTCCAGCGGTGAATGAAGGATGAGAAGTGGCTTTTTCAGGGACGCAACAGCGTCTTTGATACTCTGTGCACGCACGTCCTCGACAAATTGCTTTCGAATAAGGAACTTGCGTCCGGCGAGATCGACTTCGGCCGCACCCCACTTCTCTATATCCTCGAGTCTCGTTCCGAAGTTCTTCAACACGTGGCCAACATCGGCCGGGGCACCAATCGTGGCCACGGCGCGCACTTCAGGTATGTCTTTTGCCACAGCCAGGACCGCTGCGCCGCCGAGCGAGTGACCGATCAGCAACGACGGTGCCTGATGATATTGGCGTAAATAGTCGGCCGCCGAGAGGAGGTCGGCAACATTCGAAGAGAAGTTTGTCGAGGCGAATTCGCCTTCGCTTGATCCCAAACCTGTAAAATCGAAGCGCAGGACAGCGATACCTTCGCGCGCAAGCTCCGCTGCAATGCGTCGCACTGCCGCCAAATCCTTGGAACAGGTGAAACAATGGGCAAACAGTGCGTAGGCGCGTAAAGGACCGTTGGGTAGGTCGAGGCGGGCGGCCAGGATTGCACCGGAATGGCCGGCGAACTGAAGCCGTTGCGTGTTGAAAGCCATTGTTAGCTCCTTCGCTGTCACGAGTATCCATTTTTACATCAGCTACGGTGTCGACTACTAATTTCGAGCCGGCAGCAATGGGCACTTTAACAGGCTCGCCACGCCCTATGCAGCTCTGGGTCGCCGCGGAGCGTGGAAGGCGTTGATTGCCATCACAACGCCAAGAACGAGCACCATCATTCCGGCGGCCTCCGCAATGGTCGGCAAACGGTGCTGGACCATCAGCCCAAAACAGGTGGCAAAAACGATCTCCGTCATCAGCAACTGGCCTGCGAGCGCTACTGGAAGGCGCTGTGACGCTATCGTCCAAGCCCAAGCTCCGCCGATCGAGGCCACTGCTGCCAACATCAAAGCTGGCAGGTAGAGATTACGGATCGCCCCCAGGCCGAAGCCGATGTCCGGAGCCCTGAATAGTTCCATGCCGTAGCCAATCGGGAGAAACGCTAATGTCTGGATGCTTCCCCCGATCATCATCAGCGCCGTCCAGACGCGTGCATCCATGTTCGGCCTTTTCAGCAGTGCATTTTGGTTGGCGATCCCAAACCAGGTCCACAGTGCTACCGCCGCAATGGCAAAAACGATACCGATCGCAAGTGACCTTTCTCCCTGTACATCCGCCTGCATGATACCGCTGCCATTGACCAACAGCAGGCCTGTCGCCGCCAGAGCAAGGGGAATCAGAAGAGGCCCCCACGGGATGCTCCGCCCGCGAAAATTGCCCGCAATCGCCAGAACAACAGGCACAAGCCCGAGAAAGGCTGGAGGGATCACGGGGCCTGCGTATACGGCGGCAACCATGACGGTGAGGAAATAGCCCACATATCCGATGAACCCGAGTCCACCTGCAACAAACCAATCCTGTAGCGTGAGTCCACGACAAAGATTTGCGCTGGCAATGAGGATCACGACCCCGATCAAACCAGACAGCAGAAACCGGCATGCGGCAAGATCGAAGATGGAATAGTCTCCGATTACGAAAGGAGCGACAAAGTTCATCGACCATGTGAGAGAGGCAAATATAGCTGCCGCGATGCCAACCGCTGATACATTTTTCATGGGAGTTTGGCCATTCAGGTTCGAATAAAACGTTCTTGGGATAAGGCTGCGTGAAAGCAGGATAAAAAAAGCGATCTTTCAGTCCGGCGTTTCGAATAGTCTACTGCATTCCAATTATGTATGCATGCGGCTATCGTCAGCATGTGATTTTCTGAAAGTAGAAAGATGAACTGGAACGACATCCGTTATTTCCTTGCCGTGGCCCGTCATGGCGGCCTGACGGGCGCAGCCAAGCAACTCGGCGTTAGCCAATCCACTGTTGCCAGGCGTGTCGAGACTTTGGAGGCCGCGTTGGGAACCCGCTTGTTCGAACGCCATACCCACGGATATCTGTTGACCGAAGAAGGTCGGGAAATGATGGAAAAGGCCACCGCGATTGAAGGGAGCATGGCTGAGATAGCGGATGATCTCGGAGAACGCGATATACAGCCATCCGGAATGGTTCGTATCGCAACCATAGAAACACTGGCGAACCAAATCATCATCCCCCATCTGCCTGCACTGCAGAGCGCCAACCCGGAGCTGCAACTCGGGTTAGCAATCAATGCGTCGCTGTCCCGCCTGCCACAACGTGAAGCCGATATCGCCTTGCGGCTATGCCGGCCCGAACAAGGACCTTACGCTGTCAAACGTGTCGGCGGCATATCCTTCGGCTTGTATGCGTCCCGCGCTTATCTGGAACGCCATCCGATCGCAAAGAACGCAACGCTTATTACCGGCCATCGTCTGATTATGTGGGGCGACCCTATGGCCTACACGGCCCTGCCGAGGGCAATGCGCTTATGGACCGATGGCAGCTTGGCAACGCTGGTTCTGGACTCCGTTCAGGCGCAGGTGCTCGCCGTAAAAGCCGGGGTGGGCATCGGGATTCTCCCCTGCATCACGGCGGACGATGAAGGCCATTTGGTGAGGATCAATCCTGCGCATTATCAGCAGGACGAAGATATTTGGTTGATTGTTCCTAATGATCTGCGACGTGCAAAACGTATCCGCGTCATTTCCGACTTCCTCACGCAAGTCGTTCAGCGCAATCAGGGCATCTTGGCCGGAATGTCGACCCGGAGCAAAGCGGCTTAAAAGTGGGCGGCCGGATCGGCGATCGAGGAATAGCAGCGCATTTGGTGAGATACTATCAAGTACCCGGGTAACCAAAGTGAGACGTCATCCATGGACATCAATCAGGTCAGGTACTTCCTCAATCTGGCCGAAACGTTGAACTTCACCGAAGCCGCGCGTCGAAGCGGTGTTTCGCAGCCCAGTCTAACGCGGGCAATTCAGCGTCTCGAGGAAGAATTGGGCAGTCCGCTCATCTATCGCGATGGTAAGGACAGCCGCTTGACGGCGCTCGGTCGGGACGTTCAAGCCGAGTTCATGCGGATCGAACTCGCCCTGCGAAATGTGCGCGAGCATTCCGAGAGCACGGTACTGGGCCGGAGCCGTATTCTCGACATCGCCGTTGCCACGACCATCGGACCTGCAAAATTCACCGCATTCTTTGACGATGTGCTCGGCCAGCTTCCTTCCGTAAAGATCAACATGCATCAGCTGTTGGCCGGCGAAAGTGCGGACGAGGTGCTTTCGGGTAAGTACCACGCCTGTATCCTGCCGGGGATGCCGCGTCCCAACCCCAAGCTCAACGTCGTGCCGCTGTTTCGCGAGCGATTCCTCCTGGCCTGCGCGAAGGACCATCCGCTGGCCGGAAATGACGTCGTCACCACCGGGGCTCTGGCCTCCTACCCATATGTCGACCGGCTGGCCTGCGAGTTCCACACCCAGATCACCGAGCACCTGATGGACCATGATGCGGTCATGCAACCGCGGTTCAGTGCCGAGCGCGAGGACTGGGTCCAGCAAATGGTGGCCGAAGGCCGCGCGATCTGCATTATGCCCGAGCAGGTCGGCCGTGGTACAGGGAATAGTGACCCGCACAGTTGAAGGAATGTCACTGGAGCGCGAGACTGGTATTTGTAACGGTTTCCGGTTCCGGCACACCGCTCGAGATCCGCAAGATCGCGCAGATGGCGGCCCGGCACGCCTGGACGTGAGCGGCCGGACCTGCCGTATAGCGCAGCTATCGAATCTATGCACACCCTGTATTGGGAATCCTCGCAGCCGCTCGCCATATTTGGGCAAGACCAACAATGGAGGTAGCGCAATGAAGTACGCAAAGACTGATGAAGCGGTCAGCAAGCTTACGCCCGAGCAGTATCGGGTTACTCAGGAGAACGGCACCGAACGACCCTTTACGGGGGAGTATAACGACAACAAGGAGCCGGGGATCTATGTCGACATCGTTTCGGGAGAACCGCTGTTCGCCTCGACCGACAAGTTCGATTCCGGTTCCGGCTGGCCCAGCTTCACCAAGCCGATCGTACCGGCAAATGTCAACGAACTGCGGGACGACGCGCATGGCATGGTCCGCACGGAGGTGCGCTCGGTGCATGGCGACAGTCACCTCGGCCATGTGTTTCCCGATGGCCCTCAAGACCGGGGCGGACTTCGTTACTGCATCAATTCCGCGTCGCTTCGCTTCATTCCGCGCGACGAAATGGAGGCCGAGGGCTACGGCGCGTATCTCAACCAGGTAGAGGATATCTAAATGACCGAGAGAGCTGTTCTGGCCGGTGGATGCTTCTGGGGCATGCAGGACCTGATCCGCAAGCTGCCCGGCGTCATCGACACCCGTGTAGGTTACACCGGCGGCGACGTGCCGAACGCCACCTACCGCAATCACGGCACCCATGCCGAGGGGATCGAGATCATCTTCGATCCCGAGATGATCAGCTATCGGCGCATACTGGAGTATTTCTTCCAGATCCACGATCCCACCACGAGAAACCGACAGGGCAATGACGTCGGCAGCTCCTACCGGTCGGCGATCTACTACGTCGACGATGAGCAGAAGCGGATCGCCGAGGACACCATCGCAGACGTGGACGCCTCGGGCCTGTGGCCGGGCAAGGCCGTGACCGAGGTCGAGCCGGTGGCGGACTTCTGGCAGGCGGAGCCGGAGCACCAGGATTATCTGGAGCGCTACCCAGCGGCTACACCTGCCATTTCCCGCGCGCCGACTGGGTGCTGCCCCAGCGGAAGGCAGCCGAATAGTTGGCGAGCTCTCCAGCTGCGGAAATTGTTCGGGCCACTGCTCACGCCGGTGCGAGCGCCGGGCGTGAGCAGGCGCAAGCACTCTGCAGTTGCCTCTACGACTGGATTTTCGATGCTGCTCGTCGGCATTCTGCCGAGCTCTTTCGCGTGCCAAGCTACAACTAAAGCAAACTGTTCTCCGAGGCCGAACAAGCCGCGCTGGCCTATCGTGAGGAATTGACCTACTATGCACTTGCGGGAGTGTCCGCCCTGCACCCTGCACCTGCACAGCATTTCTCCCAGAAGCAGTCGCGGGGAATCGCAGCGACAGTAATCAATGCGAATCTCTGGACGTGTCTGAAACCGGAGCAGGTGCGGTGACGAGATTCCTCGTGGGCATATCAGGGGCTGGTCTCTCGCTAGCATGGAGCTCTGGACAGGCATGGCTGCACTCGGAGTGCTGGGATTCGTTCTCGGCTTCGCGCTCAATAATGGATCGATCTGTACTGTCATCGCCACGAGAGAGCTGGTGTTCGGAAAAGAGGCCGGCGCGATTCATCGCTATCGTTGAATGTGCTGTCTGGGCGGCCATCGTTTATGCAATCCTCGAAACGTCACCGACGATGCAGTTGGGTTGGTCGCCTTTCGGGTATGTGGTTCCGGCAGCCATATTGTTCGGGATCGGCCTTTATGTGAACGGCGCTTGTGTGTTCGGGTCCGTCGGACATTTCGGAAATGGCGATTCCGAGTTCTTGTTCACGTTTTTCGGCATCTTTGCAGTGCTGTACATTGATTCTTGCATTTGCGCTCCTTCCGGATCAGTCGCCGATAAGTGCTATCGTGCCATTTGGACCGCTACTTCTCGCAATCGCGCTTTTGGCCGCCCTGGCGCTGAGGTTCGGTGTGTCGCTGAAATCCGAGACTAATTTTGCGCGGCTGACGGTATGTATGGGCGCGATTGGAACCACCTTTACGATTCTGGCAGTTTTTGCGCCTGGCTTCTCGATTACGGCCTCGCTTGGGTCAATCATTTCGATACCCGTCGTAGGCCCCATGACCTTGGTCTGCATGTTTTGTGGCAGCATTGTCTCAGCAAGATTCAGGAAGCGTCGTTTCGTGCTGAAATGGCCCACGATCAAGTCCATAGTCTGGAGGACGTTTGGAGGCATCCTTATGGGAGTGGGTGCGCTGCTCATTCCTGGTGGCAACGACACGCTGCTGATGATTGGCTTTCCCATGGGGGCATGGCAGGCGGCTCTGGCCTACGGTCTGTTCGTTGCAACCCTTGCAGTGCTCATCGCCAAATTTGGTTCGATGGCAAAATCCTGGTCATGACGTTCTCGGGCAAGCACTGTCGTTCGGCCGTCGTCAACGGCCGAACGTTCCCCGCCTGCCTGGCGTGCACGAGGCATCGTCTCGTGGCAGCTTTGGCGCAAAGGACAATAATGAATGTCGGAATTGGCGCAAAGCGGCCACTACTGAATGGTTGCTTCTAGCCCAAGACGGACCACGCCTTTTGAAACTTTAGAGGGTGTTCGGAGCGAACGATTTGCACATGGGCTGTGTATTGATTGTAGCTAGATCACGAGAGGGTAGCCATCGGCCAGCCTCTCGTAGTCTTAGTTACGATACCTCGGTGGGCGCATTGCAAGCACTAAAGGCGAGCTTCGAGCACCATGTTGAAAGGGGTCTCTGTGGACCGACGTACCTTGGAAAAACCGCCCGAGTTGAGCACTTCTGTCAGCTTCGCCTGACCAGCTTGCGCACCAAGTGCTGCGCCCACTTCCTGCCCCAAAGAGGCCGGTACGCAGGTGTTGGCCGAAGCAGCATAAAAGATGCGGCCCACCGGATTGAGGTTATCCGCTAGTTTGTCACCCGCCATCGGTTCGACCACCATCAGCGTCCCATCGGGCTTAACTGCGTTTGCGATATGACGGACGGCACCGACGGGATCCCCCATGTCATGAAGGGCATCGAATATTGTGACGAGGTCGAAGTCCACACCGCCGAAGTCCTGTGCCCGTGCGGTCGTGAACCGCACATTAGCCATTCCATTCGAGTGCTCGCTTGCATGCTCGATCGACGGAGCATGAAAGTCGATGCCGACAAAGTGCGAGTTCGGAAACGCCTTGGCCATGAGAAGCGTCGATGAGCCGAAACCGCAACCGACATCCGCCACCAATGAGCCGCGCTCTAACTTCTCGACGACGCCTTCCAGTGAAGGAAGCCAGTTCTCGATCAGGTTGGCCTTGTAGCCCGGCCGGAAGAAACGGTCCGTGCCGCAGAACATGCAGTTGCAACGCTCTTTCCAGGAAACGCCGCCGCCGTGTCGAAACGCGTGTGTCAGCTTCCCACGATCGGCATAAACGGCGTCAAGTGCCTGGAACCCTCCAATCATGTTGACCGGACTGTCATCAATCGCGAATACAGCCGCCTGTTCGGGAGAGAGTTCGAACATTCCGGTTGCCGCGTCGTAGTCAATAAATCCCGACGCTGCCTGGGCTGAGAGCCATTCTTGGACGTAGCGCTCCCCGGTGTCGGTGGCCCCCGCCAGTTGGCCGGCTGAGATCGGGCCCCGGCCCTTCATATTGCGGTAGAGGTCCAGTTCTTCGCCTACGATCACGAGGGCAGCGTTCTGCGCTGCACCGAGCTCATTGACCATGACACCTAGAAGCGCCTGCAGTTTTTCTGTATTCGGCTCCATTGAGGTAACAACCCTTTCCATTAGACGGCGGAATGTCGCCGGTTTCGAAGAGTCGTTTACGTGTTGCGAACTCTTCTCAACAGAGGCAGACTGGCCGCTATGAAGCGGATTGAGCCACATTCTCCGAACCGGAAACGCCCATTGCGGGTCAGCATCGTGGCGTTTCCCGAATGTGACCCTTCTATCATGTACGGAATCTTCGATACGCTCTGGATTGCCGGCGCGAACTGGAAGAGTAGCTCCAACGAGCCGACCAGTGAGGTGCTGTTTTCGCCCCGCCTGGTAGCGGCCGACCCTGGCCCTCTGACCTTGATCACCGGCGTGACCATCATGCCCCAGGCCACAATCGACGACATCGAAGAGACGGACTATGTGCTCGTTCCAAACGTTCTCGTTGACACGCCTCAATCTGTGCGCGCTCTAGACCGCAGGCTGCTTAGCTGGATTGCCGCGATGCACCGGCGGGGCGCACAGCTGCTTGCGGCCTGTGGAGGCTCGATTGTGCTTGCCGAGGCGGGGCTGCTGGACGGGTACTCGGCCACCACCCACTGGATGTATGCGCCATTGTTCCGCAGCCAGTATCCGAATGTCGACCTCAAGGAAGAGCGCATCCTGGTCCAAGCCGGTGCCGGCCACTCCATCGTTTGCGCTGGTGGAGCATCATCCTGGCAAGACCTGACGCTATACCTGATTGCTCGTCATGCCGGAACAGCGGAAGCGATCCGCATATCCAAGCTTTTCCTCTATCAATGGCATCGTGACGGCCAGTTGCCCTATGCATCCATGATTGCAAATGGCGATCACGGGGACGCGGTTGTCAAAAAGTGCCAGGAATATGCCCCGTTGCACTACCATTCGGGAGAAATTCTTTCCGAACTGCTTCAGCTCTCCGGCTTGCCGAAGCGGTCGTTCGATCGGCGGTTCAGGAAAGCAACTGGTTATTCGCCACTCGAATATATTCAATGGCTGCGGGTCGAGGAAGCCAAACAGATGCTGGAACTCGAGGACACGCCGATCGACGAGATCGCGTTTGAGGTGGGATATTCTGACCTTGCGTCTTTTCGTCGTCTATTTCGGAGGCTCGCTGGACTGACGCCAGGTGAGTATCGCCGACGGTTCAAGCTGCCTGCGAACGTCGAGGCGGCCATTCGAATTTCATCTGCCGCCGAGATTTCTAAGCTTGGATGACCGCTTAAGGCAGCGGTCACACTGAATGACTGCTCTGGCCCAAGGTGGACGTTCGAAGTTGCGTTCACAGTGGTCCATGATGTGGGCACAGTTCATTTAATATGCGCCGCCGCCAGAGCTTTCTCACTTCACAACCGAGAACTCGAGGCGGTTGCACCACTGTCCCCAAACCCAAATACGGCACGGAAGCGAAGATTGAGCAAGATAAGGAGCAAAGGGATACCATGCAGAATGATGGTTGCGCGTATGCGCATAGGCTACGGTAGGGAAGTTTCTCTCAATTTGGGATCAGCTTTTTCACAGCTCGACTTTATCCCCTTTATGGTGTCTTTGAACGAAAGCCACTGATAGTCCAGCTTATAGTCAAGCCGATTTGATCGTGCGTGAATAAGCCAACCACGAATACCCAAATCGCTGACAGGGCAATCCATGCTCGAAAACCCCGGCGCCATTTCATTCTGACTCCCTGACGTTCTCGTTTTAATCACCATTGCATCGTTCGAGGTTCGCCGAGGTCGTACTGTGTTGAGAATTCATCATCCACCGGCGTACTGCGACGTTTATTCGACATATATTTGACGAATAACTCAAGTACCTCTCTAAGTAATTGATTTTGTTGGCGCACCCGACAGGATTCGAACCTGTGACCTCTGCCTTCGGAGGGCAGCACTCTATCCAGCTGAGCTACGGGTGCTGATACAAGGCTTGGCCTTACATGCGCGAAGCGTTTCTAACCGATGCGAGCCAAGGCTTCAATGGTGAATTTTGGTTGTGCGCAAGGATCATATGCCGTCCCTCGCGACAGGCAACGGCGTTGGCACTTCTATCGTATGCGTTCGGGCATTGGCATCACGCTTTGTTTGCGGGAAGATGCCCCTGAAAGGGTCGAGCACCATGAACCTGCGCTTCGTCGAAACATTCCTATGGATCGTCCGTCTCGGCAGTTTTAGTGCCGCTGCGGAGAAGTTGAACACAACGCAGGCTTCGATTTCCAACCGCATCGCTACACTCGAGCGCGAGCTTGGCGTCCAGCTGTTTGACCGCGACATGCGCACGGTAAAACTGACGCCCGTCGGCCAGCAGGCAGTGTCCAAAGCAGAAGAGATTGTGAAAGCTGTAGGAGAGTTTCGCGAGGCAATTGCCGATCCGACCAGCCTGAAAGGTTCAGTCAGCATCGGCACGATCGACTCCATCGTCCACTCGTTTCTGCCACGCCTTGTCGAGCGTGTCCAAGAACGCTACCCAGGGATCGCCATCGATCTCAATGTAGACACCAGCCTCAACATGGCGCGCGAAATCATTGAACGCAAAATCGACCTCGCGTTGATCATGGGCCCGGCGCTTGATCATGGCTTGGTCAATATCGATCTCGGAACCTATCGTTGCGTCTGGGTGGCAAGCCCGAAATACGGCTTGGCAGGCAAAAAACTGACACTCGCCGACCTTGCGAGCTACCCGTTGCTGGCTTTCTCAAAAGGAAGCGTTCCTCATCATGGGCTGCTGCAGCAGTTTCGCGAAGCTGGGCTTGAGGCGCCCGCGATCTCGAATTCCAACTCGCTTGCCACCATCATGCGCCTTGCCAAGGATGGTCTTGGCGTTGCGCCTCTGCCGCGCGTCATCCTCGACGAATATGTTGATGCAGGTGCATTGGAGATTCTTGACGTTACGCCAGCGTTTCATCCGCTGACATTCCATGCGGTCTATGCCGATCACCCGGACAGTCTTCTTCCGTCCATCATTGCCCAGATGGCTGCTGAAGTATCGCTCTGCATGGCGGACGCCTGAGCGCATGCTAGCGGGACACAAACAGCCCATCACGAACGCATAAGAAAAATCTATAGGATTGCTCAATTATTTCGAGTTTGTCTCACCACGATATTTTGCGCACGATCCGTTCATTGAAAATGGAGGTATGAGCGTGAAAGTCAGTCTAGTGCAAATGAACTCGCAAGACAGCAAGGCTGCCAATCTTGAAACAGCCGCACGTCTGATCAACGAAGCCGTTGAGAATGATGCACCTGATCTCATCGTGTTGCCCGAATATTATGCCTTCCTTGGCGAAGGCCGGGACAACATCTACGCCAATGGCGAGACGTTTCCGGATGGCGACGGCTACCGGCTGATGTCAGGACTGGCCGCAAAGCACAACGTGACAATTCATGCCGGCAGCATTGTCGAACAGGATGGCAACAAATATTACAACACGACGATTGTCTTTGGTCCTGACGGCAAAGAACTGGCGAAGTACCGCAAAATTCATTTGTTCGATGTGGATATACCCGGCGGCACGGTCTACCGCGAGTCGGATACGATCAGCCGCGGCGAGGACGTCGTGACCTACCAAGTAGGCGATACGAAAGTCGGTTGCGC
The DNA here is from genome assembly GCA_963777425.1 of uncultured Alphaproteobacteria bacterium. Lineage (GTDB taxonomy): Bacteria > Pseudomonadota > Alphaproteobacteria > Rhizobiales > Rhizobiaceae > Phyllobacterium. The sequence continues at coordinate 19,093 of CAVZQS010000008.1, forward strand.
CATCTGCTATGACGTGCGCTTCCCCGAACTGTTCCGCAAGCTGCGCGATGAGGGTGCCGAAGTCATCGTTCTTCCCGCTGCCTTCACTCTGATGACAGGCAAGGATCATTGGGAGGTGCTTGCCCGCGCGCGCGCTATCGAAACGCAGACCTATTTCCTTGCCGTTGGGCAGACGCTCTCCCATGCCGAGGGGCGCAAATGGTGCTGGGGTCATTCCATGGTCATCGACCCATGGGGCCATATCGTAGCGCAATGCTCAGATGGTGTCGGAACCACGAGCTCCAAACTGGACCTCGGCTACATCGGCAAAGTGCGCGGCGATGTCCCAGTTGCCCGCCACCACGTTCTTTGAGGGGTCAGACCATGTTTGAAGTCAATGAAATGCCGCGCCAGATCGATGCTGATTTGATCAAGCTCATGGAACGGGTCGAGACCGCCACGATTGGACACTTCTTGCATTCGGGGTTCGTCGATCGGGAAATTCGCGCTGTTCTACCGGAAAAGCGTGTTGCCGGAACTGCTGTCACCATCCGCATTCCGCATGCGGATTCGACTATCCTGCATTACCTGACCAAGATGGTCCGTCCTGGCGATTTCGTCGCGATCGAACGGTGTGGTGATAACCGCCATGCCTGCTGGGGCGGCGTTGTGACACATGCCATGAAATTGGCGGGCGTCGTCGGCGCTGTAATCGATGGTCCGGCCACGGATTTCTCCGAAATTCGCAAGGTAGAAATGCCCATGTGGTGTCGCGGACCTTCACCGATAACGACCAAAATTCTGGGACTGGAGGGAGCGATTAACGTCCCCGTTACGGTCGGCGGTCAAGTTATCAAACCGGGCGATGCAATCATTGCCGATGAAAGTGGCGTCGTAGTCCTGGCACCATCCCAGGCGCGGGCTGCCGCTGAAAAGGCGCTCGGCATGCAGGAAAACGAGGTCGTATTGCTCGAACGCTTGCGTAAAGGCGAATTCCTCCCTGACATTTCGGGGGCTACGAAAATCGTGGAGGGCCAGAAGCGCCAGGTCGCCTAACCGATAACAGTCAACTCATAAAAACAGGGAACGAGATGATGTTTGCAAGACTTTCAATTGCTGTTTCAGCACTGACAATCGCCGCGGCAACCAGCGCATCGGCCGAGACTGTAACGCTGACAGCCTATAGCGGGATCTTCCAGGAACACTATACGAAGGCCGTGATCGAGCCATTCATGAAAAAGTATCCCGACATCACCGTGCAGTTCTATGGCATGCCGAACTCGGCGCAGATGCTCGGGACGCTGCGTGCGCAAAAAAGCAGCCCGCAAATTGATGTGGCGATACTTGATGTGAGTGTGGCCAAGGCGGGAACGGATGAAGGTCTATTCGACAAGGTTGATGAAAGTGTTTCTGCAAACGTCAAGGATCTTTACCCGAATGCCCACGCCGAAGGTGTCGCCGGAGTGGGGGTCACCTTCGACAATCTGGTGATCATCTACAATACTGACCAGGTGAAGACAACGCCGACGTCCTGGAACGCCCTTTGGGACAAGCAGTTTGAAGGAAAGGTGATCATACAGGCTGCCCCGGATATTCAAGGAACAACATTTACAATCATTTCGAACAAGCTTGCCGGTGGCGGAGATTACAAGACCGATGTTTCGGCAGGCATCGCAAAGATTGGTGAACTCGCTCCGGGCGTGCAGACCTGGGATCCGAAGCCAGATGTCTATGCTCCAATCGCCAACGGACAGGCCGCTTTGGGTATCGGCTGGAATGCGCGCGCTCAGATTTACTCCGGGACCTCTGGTGGAAAACTGGGCGTTGCCCTGCCGGAAGAGGGGAGCGGGTTCCAGATCAATACGATCAATCTCGTGAAGAACGCTCCGGCGGGCGAAGCTGCGAAGAAATTCATCGACTATGCGTTGAGCCCTGAAGCCCAGGCCGCTTTCACAGGCGAAATGTTCTACGCTCCCACGAACTCCAAGACGGTCATCGCACCGGACGCATTGAAGCGCACGGCTGCAGACGATATGGACAAGATGATCGATATCGACTGGCTGGCAGTGGCGAAAGTCCGTGATGGCATCACCGAGCAATGGCGTCGTCGCATCATTCCGCTCAGCCGCTAAGCTTCAAGTAGCGAAAATTTGGAGGCTACCATGATGCATCAGACCATCAAGCGCGATGGCGTTGTAACGGTTGGCGACCCGTATCTCTGCCTGGAAGGCATGAACAAGAAGTACGGTCTTGTCGAAGTCATCTCAAATCTGAATCTCGAGGTCCGCAAGGGCGAGTTGATCGCCCTGCTGGGTCCTTCTGGATGTGGCAAAACCACCACCCTCCGTATGATTGCCGGATTGATCTCTTCCACGGCCGGAAGGATTACTGTCGGGGGACGTGACGTAACCCATATTGCACCTCATGGCAGGGACATGGGGCTGGTCTTTCAAAGCTATGCGTTGTTTCCGCATATGACCGTGGCAAAGAATGTAGCGTTCGGCCTCGAAATGCGCGGCCTGTCGCGCGCAGATATTACCAACAAGGTGGCCAAGGCGCTTGCCATGGTCCAGCTTGAACATCTTGCTGAGCGAAAACCACGAGAACTCTCCGGCGGCCAGCAGCAGCGCGTTGCGTTGGCTCGTGCTCTTGTTATTGAACCGTCGATACTTCTGCTCGATGAACCGCTCTCGAATCTTGACGCAAAGCTGCGCGATGAAATGCGGACGCAAATACGGGACATACAGCAGCAGCTGGGCATTACGACAGTTTTTGTGACGCATGATCAGGTAGAAGCCTTGAGTATGTGTGATCGCATCGTGGTCATGAAAGGCGGACTGATTGAACAAGTTGGCACGCCGCATGAGATCTACGAGCGGCCGGCGACGCCTTTCGTCGCTTCCTTTGTCGGTCGCACGAACCGTGTCAAAGGTAAGCGCATGGCGGACGGCTGCATACGAATTGGTTCATCGATTGTTCGGTCGACCAAACCGGCGGCGCAGGACGATGTTACGGTGATGGTGCGCCCGCACCGCATTCATGTCGATTGGAACGCAACGTCAACGGAACAACAAGGTGAAACGGCAAACCGACTGGCCGCGGTGCTTTCGCGTATTACCTTTGTCGGCGACGTCATCCAATATCATTTTGATGTCGACGGTTCCGAATTCATCGTTGAAGAGTCGACCAAAAAGTCTCAAGTCGGCCACCAGCAAGGCGACAAAGCCGTCCTCTCCTGGAGCGTCGAGGACACGCTCGTCTTCGGAGCGGATCAATGACGACGGCAACCTTCGATATCCCTGTCGGCGCGCGGAAATCGTCCAGTACTGTCGGCATCGCCGTGGCCTTGCTTTTGCCAATCGCTCTGGTCAACGCCATCGGATTTATTCTTCCCGTTCTCAATCTGGCAAGAATGTCCTTCAACGAGGCACTGCCTGGAGGCGGTATTGCAGAGGCGTTCACTGCCGCCAACTGGACAGGATTGCTTCAGGATGGCTTCTATATCGAGCTGATCACGAACTCGATCGTTGTCAGTTTGGGAATTACCCTCGCTACCCTGTTGGTGAGCTATCCCATTGCACTATATCTTCATCGCGCGTCCGGTGCGTGGCGTACGTTCTTGACGGTTCTGGTCATTTCGCCGCTTCTGACTTCTGCCGTGGTGCGCACTTACGGCTGGATTGCCCTCCTTGCCGAACAGGGACCGATTGCCAATGTGATTGCATCGATGGGGTTTCAGCCGCCGCGAATGATGTTCAACACGACCGGTGTCGTCATTGGACTGACCGAGATCCTGATGCCCTATATGATCTTGTCGCTGATGGCTGGATTCGGCCGGCTCGATCCCAAGGTAGAGGAGGCGGCCCGAACCCTCGGCGCGACACCTTTCAGGACCTTCTGGCGTGTCATCCTGCCTCTGACGCTGCCTGGTATCGCCCTTGGCTGCCTTCTTTGCTTCGTCCTCGCCATCTCCTCCTTCATTACGCCGAAGCTGATGGGCGGCGGACGGGTGTACTTGCTGGCAACGGAAATCTACGATCAGGCAATCGTGACATTGAACTGGCCGCTGGCTGCGACGCTGTCGATGCTGGTGCTCATCATTTTCGGTGCTGCATTGGCTGTTTACTCGCGCATCCTGCGCATGATCGAAGGGTAACGGCAATGGAAGAAAACTCCACCTCCTGGGTTATGCGTGTGACCGTGACCATTCTGTTCCTGTTTCTTCTGGCGCCGGTCCTGCTCGTATTTCCGATCTCCTTCAGCGGCGATCAGATCCTCGCCTTTCCGCCAAGCTCCTGGTCGTTGCGGTGGTACGAGGCCCTGCTCGGAAACACCGTCATGATGTCGGCGTTCCTGACAAGTCTGGGTCTCGCAACTGTCGTTACCGCCCTGTCGTTGATTATCGCAATTCCGGCCTCCTATGCGATCGTTCGGTTGAAGGTCACGGGATCGGAATTCCTGTTCAATCTCTTCACCGCACCGTTGCTGTTGCCGACAATTGTTCTGGGGCTGGCCATATTGATCATTTTTGCATCAATGGGTCTCCTGGCGACGTTCACAGGACTTGTGATCGGCCATCTGGTGATTACGCTTCCATATGCGTTGCGGGTGCTCTCGGTATCGCTCGGCAATCTCAGCCTTGCGTGCGAAGAGGCGGCTGCATCGCTTGGAGCCAAGCCCCTGGCCGTTTTCTGGAAGGTCACCCTGCCGATGATGGCGCCGGGTATCGTTGCTGCTACAGCGCTCTGTTTCCTCGTTTCATTTGACGAAGTGGTGATCACGCTATTCCTGACGGGGCCGAGAATGACCACGTTGCCAGTTGAGCTGTTCCATCATGTCGAGAGCCAGGCTGATCCGTTGGTCGCAAGCGTTTCAGTTCTTCTGATCCTGATGACGCTGGCAGTGGTCATGATCGTGGACCGGACAATGGGTCTGACGAAAGCCTTCATGAAATAGGGGAAAACGAGCCGGTAAACGGCTCAACGCCCGCGGAGCTTGGCGCCCAAGGCGTCTTTCATCCGCTGGAGGGAGTGGCCGTTCCCGATACGCTACCGGGAACGGCGACAACTAATTTGGAAATCACTCGATGTCGAATGAAACGCCCTGTGCCAGCGGAAGGGCAGACGAGTAGTTCACGGTGTTCGTTGCACGGCGCATATAGGCTTTCCATGCATCCGAGCCGGATTCGCGTCCGCCACCGGTCTCCTTCTCGCCGCCAAAGGCCCCGCCGATTTCCGCACCCGAGGTGCCGATATTGACATTGGCAATACCGCAGTCCGAGCCGTCCGGGCTGAGGAAGCGCTCAGCTTCCTGCAGGTTCAAGGTGAAGATTGACGACGAAAGACCTGCGCCGACAGCATTGTGATCGGCGATCGCCTGGTCGAAATCGCTGTATTTCATCACGTAGAGGATGGGCGCGAAGGTCTCTTCAAGGACCGGACCATTCTGCTTAGGCATCTCGACGATGGCAGGGCGAACATAATAGGCACTGTCGTGACCAATATCGACGCGCGCGCCGCCGGTCACCTTGCCGCCATGGTCAACAGCTTCATGCAACGCCTTCTGCATATTGTCGAATGCAGCCTTATCGATAAGCGGACCAACCAGTGCCGATGTCTCCAGCGGACTGCCGACCGTGACGCTCTCATAGGCCTTCTTCAGGCGTGGCACCAATGTGTCATAGACGCTTTCGTGCACGAAGAGGCGGCGAAGTGTCGTGCAACGCTGGCCGGCGGTGCCCATGGCACCGAAGGCAATGGCGCGCAGCGCCATGTCAAGATCGGCCGAAGGGCAAACGATACCGGCATTGTTGCCGCCAAGCTCGAGAATCGAACGGGCGAAACGCTTGGCAAGGCGCGGCCCGACCTCGCGGCCCATGCGCGTCGAACCGGTCGCCGAAACGAGAGCAACTTTCGGATGGTCGACGAGGGCTTCGCCAATGGCGCGGTCACCCATGAGGGTCTGGACAAGCCCGGTGGGGACGTCACCGAAGCGTGCGACGGCGCGATCAAAGATAGCCTGGCAGGCGAGGGCCGTCAGCGGCGTCTTTTCCGAAGGTTTCCAAACGACGGCGTTGCCGCAGACGAGCGCGAGCGCGGTGTTCCACGACCAGACGGCGACCGGGAAATTGAAGGCCGAGATCACGCCGACGACGCCGAGCGGGTGCCAGGTTTCCATCATGCGATGGCCTGGCCGCTCGGTTGCAATCGTCAGACCGTAGAGCTGACGTGACAGGCCGACGGCGAAATCGCAGATGTCGATCATTTCCTGCACTTCGCCCAGACCTTCGGACGGGATCTTCCCGGCTTCGATCGAGACAAGGCGGCCAAGTTCGCTTTTGCGCGCACGCAGCTCTTCGCCAAACAGCCGTACCAGTTCGCCGCGCTTTGGCGCCGGCACCAGACGCCACTGGCGGAAGGCAGCATCTGCTTTTTCGATCGCCTTGGCTGTGTCATCGGAGGAATGAGTTGCGATATCGGCGATCTTGTCGCCGGTGACGGGGCTGAAGGACGGCATATTGCCGCCCGTGTAGGCAGCTTCATTGACTTCTAGCTTCGTGAGGAGCGATTTTACTTCTTGAGCAATGGTCATCTTGCTTCCCTTCATTTCTGTCTGTTTGACTTGACCGGCTTTTATCAGCCGGTCCGAATGTTTGATACTGCTGCTGCTCAGCTTGCGAGGGCGACAGGCCTGTAGTGCTGCCGGCAGCGTTCGATCGATGCCTTTTGCAGCCCTTCGTAATGCGCAAATTCATCGAGCACCGGCGTGCCAAGATCAGCTTCGAATTCCCTTTGGCTCGGGCTCGCAGCGAATTTCTGGCTGTCATCGTCACCGAGATTGGATTGGAAGATACCAGCCGCACTCACGGGCAGGAAGTCTTCATAGACGATCGGATCAAACTGCACGGCGCCAAGTGCCACAAGCGCTTCGATATCCAAAGCGTCGCGAGATGACAGGCTCGTGTGCGGAAAGTTCTGGACTGCCGTATAGCGGAAATAGCCAAGGCCTTGCCTGCGGATGCTGTCCCAATCATCAGGGAAGGCCTTGAAAGCGTCGGCGAGCGCTGTGGTGTAGGCGTCCGCGTTGGAACCGTCGGGAGCGGGGCGAACCACCTTGCGTGATTCGGTGAGAAGCCGGTCGTAGAGCGCTCTTCCCTTGGGCGTCAGGGCGATGCCGCGCTGCTCGATCTCGCCAAAACGGGCCGTATGCGAGCCGGCTTCCCATGCACCTTGGTCGTTTTTGAATGAGACGCTCTCTTCCAGCGCCTTGAACGATGTCTGCCGCAGCAGGATAGGACATGCACGCGTGGGCGGGCCCTCGATCACGGCCTTGGGTGAAATACCGTAGGCGGGCATCATCGCCTGCACCGCATCGATGTCGAGCGTGCGTGGCGTCAGGTGATTGATGTGGGGCCCCTTGAAGGAAACGACGTCGGCGATCAGCCGGTGTGCGTCATGCAGGCGGCGGTAAAGCTCCCTGCTTACGCTTGCCTGGTCGTGCCAACGGAAGGTCTCGATGATTTCCTTGACGAAACGTGCAGCATCGTCAAGTTCAAGGCCGCCCTTTGCTTCCGCTTTCTCAACGAGAGAAATTGCTGTGGCCGTGAAGATCTGCCGTGCCTCCAGCGTCTTGCGCGCTTCCTCGCGGAGGTTGGAATCTGCAATGAGATCGAGCCGGAGTAGCGAGGTGAAGACACGAAACGGATTGATCTTCAGCGCGGCGTCGCCAACAGGGCGGAACGCCGTCGAATGCACCGGAACGCCGGCTTCACTGAGATCGTAATAGCCGACCGGATACATGCCCATGACCGCAAAGACCCGGCGGAGCATCGCCAGCTCGGCAGGCGTGCCGACGCGGATGGCGCCATGACGCTCTTCCGAAATACGGTCCAGCGTGTCGGTCTGTTCGAGACGATGCCTGAGTTCCGGCGAGGCTGCAAGAGTTTGGTCGTTCACCTTGGCGACCAGTGACAAAAGCGTTCCGTATGCGGGAACCTCGGTCCGGTACATAGACGACATGGCCGACGAAAATGATGCTCTGATCACGTCTGTTGAGATAAACGTGGCTGATTTCATGATGATAAGTTCCGCTTTAATGATGCCACAGCAATTTTTTGGACTGTCATGCTCAAACTGGATTATAGATGGGAAGAGTGCCTAGGAATTACGATGATTCCAACTGGGTTGATGCGAGATAAGAATGAAGTTAACGCGGCGTCTGATCCCTGATATCGACATCCTGCAGACGTTCGAGTGTGCCGCCCGGCATGGCAGTTTCACGCAGGCGGCCAGGGAGCTAAACCTGACCCAGAGCGCTGTCAGCCGTCAGATGAGCGAGCTCGAGGGCCAGATCGGCGTGCTTCTGTTCGAACGGGTTCGCCAGAGGGTGGTGCTCTCCGAGGCGGGTCAGAAGTTCCTGCCTGAAGTGCGGCGTTTGCTCGGCCTGACCGAGGAGACCATGTTGCGCGCCATGGCGGCGTCGCAATCGGCGTCTTCCCTAAGTATTGCAACGCTGCCAACTTTTGGTAGCCGCTGGCTGATGCCAAGACTTCCGGATTTTCTTCGCCGCCATCCCGAAATGGCACTCAGCGTTGCATCACGTTCGCAGCCATTCGATTTCGAGGAAGAGCCGTTCGACCTTGCTATTCACTACGGCCAGCCGGTCTGGGCACATGCCACCTGCACCTATTTGTGCAGCGAACTCATTGTGCCTGTTGGAAGCCCTGAATTATGTGCTTCGAACCCGGTAACGACGCCGTCCGAACTTGCAAACTCGGCGCCGCTCTTGCATCTGTCGACACGTCCCAAGGCCTGGGCATCATGGTTTGAAACGGCAGGGGCGGATGTTTCCAGCCCCTATAAGGGGCACCGCTTCGAGCACTTCTCCATGGTCATCGAGGCAGCTCTGGCGGGGCTCGGCTTCGCCTTGCTGCCGCGCTATCTCATTGAACACGAACTGGCATCAGGACGCCTGCAGGTGATGTTTGACCAACCGCTCCAGACTGAAAACAGCTATTATCTCGTCGTTCCGGACCACAAGAAGGAAAACCCATTGGCCCAGAGCTTCTTCACCTGGATTGCCGATCAGGTCACCTTGAAGTGGCAGACGGAAGCGCAGGTCATTCGCTAGCCGCATCATGTCTTCGATGTTTTTCACTTTCGCTGGTGAAATCGTTACTTATAACAGCAAATGACAAAGACTGCCGGTTGCCCCGGCCTGACCCGACGGTGATCCCATGCTCAACGACGAACATTCTCACGGTCTGTGGGAAAAGACGGCGCCGCCAGCGCCAAAGACGGAACGGTTGCAGGGAGATATCGCGGTTGATGTCGCTGTGATCGGTGCAGGGTATACTGGTCTGTCGGCGGCCCTGCACTTGGCAGAGGCTGGAACGAATGTCGCCGTCGTCGATGCCGTCGAGGTGGGATTCGGCGGTTCGGGTCGCAATGTCGGTCTCGTCAATGCCGGCATGTGGGTAATGCCCAATGATTTGCCTGACGTATTGGGCCAGTTGCACGGCGAACGTCTGCTCGAACTTCTTGGCAATGCCCCGCAGTCGGTGTTCAGCCTTGTGGACGGGCACAAGATCGATTGCGAACTGGAACGCAACGGGACCTTGCATTGCGCTGTTGGCACTGCCGGGGTGAAACAACTTGAACAGCGAGCCGAACAATGGCTGGCGCGGGGCGCTCCAGTCCGCCTGCTCGATGCAAAGGAAACGGCGGCGAAGGTTGGGTCCACCGCCTATTTGGCGGCGCTGCTGGATAACCGCGCGGGAACGATACAGCCGCTTGGTTATGTGCGCGGATTGGCAAAGGCCGCGCTTGGTGCGGGTGCTGCGATCCACACCGGAACGCCGGTCGCTGCGACTGAACGCGCCGGCAACCGCTGGATCCTCCGCACGCCGGCTGGCACCGTCGCGGCCGATTGGGTGGTTGTTGCCACGAATGCCTACACAACCTCGCCGTGGCCGGAACTGCGATCGGAATTGTTGCATCTGCCCTATTTCAACTTCGCAACCAGACCGCTGCCCGAAGACGTCAGGAATACGATTCTGCCGGAACGGCAGGGCGGTTGGGACACGAAGGAAATCTTGAGCTCGTTTCGCATGGACAAAGCCGGGCGGCTGGTGTTTGGCAGTGTCGGCGCATTGCGGGGCACTGGCATGGCCGTTCACAAGGCCTGGGCGGCACGATCGATCTCCAAGATTTTCCCGCAGATCAAAGACGTCACCTTCGAAGCGGGATGGTATGGTCAGATAGGCATGACCAGCGACAGCCTGCCGCGATTCCACGTGCTGGCGCCGAACATTATCAGCTTCAGTGGTTATAATGGACGCGGTATTGCACCCGGCACAGTGTTCGGCCGGATTCTGGCGGAGCATATTGTCGGCAAGATTACAGACGCCGATCTGCCCTTGCCGGTGACCCAGCCAAAGGAACAGGGCATACGGGCCATTCGTGAAGGCTATTACGAAGTCGGCGCGCAACTTGCGCATCTGGTCGGAAACAGGTTTTAAACTGCTGCGTTAACCCGACCTTTGCAATCGCTTGCCATTCTTGGCGGACCGACATATCTCTAATAAATGGATAGCAGGAAGCCGATGCGGCACACCAGACCGAGCGTCTCCGCCAGCATTCTCGCCGCGGTCAGGAACCGCAATAAACGCCCGATGGGCGTTACACGAGTTGTGCGCAACGACCTGCTCATCGCTTCTTACAATGTTCATAAATGTGTTGGCATCGACAAGAAATTCGATCCCGATCGCATCGCCCATGTGATTGGCGAGATTGGAGCGGATGTCATTGCCATCCAGGAGGCGGACAAGCGGTTTGGCGAACGGTCCGGTCTTCTTGACTTGGCGCGCCTTCATCGCGAGAACAGCCTTGTTCCTGTGCCGGTGACGTCGCTTTACCCCAAGGGGCATGGCTGGCACGGCAATCTCCTGCTGTTTCGCGAGGGTGTGGTTCGACGTGTTCAGCAGCTCGGTCTTCCGGGGCTGGAGCCGCGGGGCGCCCTGGTGGTCGATATCGATCTTGAGGCTGGCCCGCTGCGCATCATCGCCGCGCATCTGGGCTTGCTGAGGCATTCGCGGCAGCAGCAGTCGGAAGCTATCGTTCGCGCCGTGCAGGCCGATCCGGCACGCCCGACCTTGCTCTTGGGCGACCTGAACGAGTGGCGCGTTGGAAAGGGCTCGTCGCTGCATTTCCTGCATCCGGTTTTCGACCCAGCGAAGAATGCGGTACCGAGCTTCCCATCGCGCTTTCCTGTGCTTGCGCTTGACCGGGTCCTCGGCCATCCGCACAATCTCGTCACGGCGATTGAGGTTCATGACACACCTTTGGCTCGTGTCGCCTCCGATCACCTGCCGATCAAGGCGCATGTCGATTTGAAATCGGCGTTGGCGGAGACGGAAGTCAGAGATAGGGCGACCCTAGCCAGATAATCCGGTCGAGCAAGCGCACCCAGAATGAACGTGCTCGCAGGCTCTGCAAAAGTACCGGCTTCGCCGATGCCATCGCGGTCTCGACGAGGGCCTCAACGTCAGCAGCGAATTTCGCATCCATGACCTCGAGATCGACTTCGAAATTCAGCCGCAGGGAGCGCGGATCGAGATTGGACGAGCCGACATAGGCCCACAAACCATCGATCACCAGCAGTTTGGAGTGGTTGAAATTGCCGCTGGCCCGCCAAATACGGCAATGGCCCTTGAGCACCTGGTCGAACTGGGCCGTCATGGCGCGATCGACCAGCTTGAGATTGTTGATTGCAGGAACGACGATATCGACCTCCACGCCGCGGCGTGCAGCCGTTACGATGGCACTGATCAATTCCCGGTCCGGCAGGAAATAGGGCGACATGATACGAATACGCGTTTGGGCAATGGAAAATGCACCCATCAGCATGCGGTGGTTGGCCTCAAGACTCCGATCGGGCCCCGACGGCACGGCGCGAATGAACACGGGTTCTCCAGCGTGCTTTTCCGGCGCGCCGATGTGCCAGGGTTCACCTGACAGGACTTCTCTGGTGGTAAATCGCCAGTCTTCTGAGGCAATGTGAAAAAGATCCGTGACGATGGGGCCGGTGAGACGGAAATGCGTGTCTCTTGCATTGTCTTCACCCGCAACTTCCGCCGAAAAACCGGCGCGAATATTCATGCCGCCGGTAAAGGCGATTGTGCCGTCCACAATGAGGATCTTCCTGTGGGTTCGAAGGTTCGCGTAGGGCAGGCGCAGGCCCACGATAATATTGCCATTGAAAACATCGACCTGTACACCACCTTTGGCGAGGTAACCGACTATACTTGGAATGGAATAGCGGGCGCCGACGGCATCAATGAGCACCCGGACCTCGACCCCCCGTTTGACCGCTGATATCAGCGCATCAGCTATACGCAGACCGATCTTATCGCGATCAAAGATATAGGTTTCGACGAGGATGCTGCGCTTTGCTGCACCGATCGCGTCAAGCATGGCGTGGTAAGCGCCATCGCCGCTTTGCAGCATGACAATCTCATTGCCGGTCGTAAGCCTGCAACGGCTGACCCGATCGCCGACCGTCTTCATGGCGACAAAGCGCTTCTCGAAATGCGCAAGTATGTTCTTCTCGCTTGTATCGAAGCGCATGAGATGGTCTTGACCGATCTCATGCAGGAAGGCGCGTTGGGACGATATTGACGAACGCCTGATCCGGTTGATCCCGGCGACCGCATAGATCACCGCGCCGATCACCGGCGACAGGATGATAACGCCGACCCAGCCAATGGCTGCGCGCACCTCTTCCTTGGTCATAGTCGCATGAATTGCGGCAGGAACGCCAAGCGCAATCGAGAGCACGAAGAGAATGTGCGGCCAATATGTAGGGAGAAAATCACCCATCGTTGCGTGGCTTCATGTCAGGACGCTGAATCCCGGCGCGAACGCCACTCGGCCAGTGAGACTGGTTGATCTGGAATGCGGATTTCAAAACTCGTCCCTGCCCCCTCGCTCTCGCGCAATTCAATGGTCCCCCCATGGGCGCGCACCAACTCATGTACAATGGCAAGCCCGAGACCGGTTCCGCCCGAACGAGCGGAGCCCTTGAAGGCCGTGAACAGGTTTTCGCGCGCCTTTGGCGGCAGACCTGGCCCCGTATCCTCCACTCCAATGATGGAGGTCGTGCCGATTTGCCCAGCCGTGATCGTCAACCGCTTGATGACCGATGCGTCACTACGGGTGTCACCGGCCATGGCCTGAACGGAATTGCGGCAAAGATTGGAGATGACCCGGAAGAATTGGTCAGGATCGACATCAATTTCGAGCGCTTCCGGCACCAGGTTCCTGAATTCGATACCGGATTTTGCATCGAGGTTGAGCATTTCCTCAACGTCATTGACAACCGTGCGCAGTTTAACCCGCCGCCGCTGTGGCGGTGCCTCCTGCGTGCCGCCGTAGGCCAATACGGTTTGCGAATAATGGATGGCACGGTCAATTGTGCGCACCAGCTTCGGGACGAATCGCTGCATCGTTGGGTCGCTGGTGTTGGCGAGATGATCTGACATGAGCTGGGCCGAAGCCAGAATATTGCGCATGTCGTGGTTGATCTTGGAAACGGCAAGACCAAGATCGGCGAGGTGTTTTTGTTCCGACAGCGTCCGTTGCAATTGGCGTTGCATATCGGCCAGCTCGCGCTGGGCAATGCCAAGCTCATCCTCGCGCGGCTCCGGCTTGATGATTCTTTGCGGATCGTCGGGTGATTGCGCGAAGGCCAGCATGTTGGCGCTCATGCGCTGGATGGGTCGAATAAGCAGGCGGCTGATAGCGAGAAATACCAGGCTGGCGGTGATAAGTGAAATGAACAGCGATATGAGCGCGACATTGCGGGCGTAGTGCAGCATGGCGTTACGCAGAGGCGCATCGGACGTGAGCAGTTCAATGATTTTGCCGGTGTCGCCGACCGGGCCGTAGACCCTGATGACTCGGTGTCCGCCATTGATCAAGGTATCAAGGGCATCGCGGATCATCGTAACGGGATCGGTCACGGTAATGTCGATGTGCTTGTCGACCTTCGAAGGCATCTCGGACACAGCCAACAGGCGGGATGCGCCTTGCTCGCGCAGCGCAATAGCTTTCGTGCCGGTTGCAAGCAGGACGTCATTCTGGACTGACTGGGGAATATCCTTGTCGCTGCTCGCTGCGAGCACGACGCTGGCGGCCGCAACGGTGTTGAGCCGGTCCGAAAGCCAGCGCATACGCATGTCCGCCACGGTAGGCACAAAAATCATGACTTCTGCGAGCAGCCCGAACAGAAGCGTGAGGCGCAGCAATTTGCCGGAGAGACGCTTCAGAACCGGCAAGCGCTGACCGGCATGCAATTGCATGTCGGTCATTTCTGGCTTTTGCTGAGGTGCAGTCATCTGTACTCCGTCAACGTCCGGGTGTAAGTCAAACGCCTTCCGGGCACAATAGAGCCTTTCTTGCCTGGATAGAAGCAGTTGCCTTTTGCCTGTTTTTGAATCGCATCGATCAATTGACTTATCTGTATCATCCCTCTATAAGCCGCGCACGTCCGGGTTGACCGCCCCGGCGGCGTATTCTTATGCGCTAATGGCGGTCCTGATATGCTCCTGTCAAAGAACAGACCACAAGAAGGGCCGCACACCGCGGTATTTAACAAATGAAGCGTACTTATCAGCCATCCAAACTTGTCCGCGCACGTCGCCACGGGTTCCGCGCCCGCATGGCAACGGCAGGCGGCCGCAAGGTTATTGCAGCGCGTCGCGCTCGCGGTCGCAAGCGGTTGTCGGCATAAGGCAGTCCGCACGACTTCGTGCGGTTGGCACTACAGAATGAATGAGCAAAAACCACTCCGCCTTCGCAAGAGAGCGGAGTTTTTGGCTGTTCGGGCTGGAGAAAAGCGTCGTGGCGCTTATTTTCTAATCGAGGTCAAGGAGCGAGAGGATCAGGATGGTCCTCCACGCGTCGGTTTTACGGTCACCAAGAAGAACGGAAATGCCGTTATCCGCAATCGCATCAAGCGCCGCCTGCGTGAGGCCGTGCGCGTCAATGTTGCAGATGACATGCATCCTGGAACCGACTATGTGATCGTTGCTCGTCGCGACGCGCTCAATGCGCCGTTCGCGGATCTGATCCGGGAACTCTCGAAACGGGTTTCCAAGAAAACACAGACTCGGCGTTCGTCGAAGCCTTAACGGCGAGGCAGGACCCGACCCCAAGGACTGACAATGGAAACGAACCGTAATTTCTTTATCACCATTGCCTTGTCCATTGTGATCCTGACGCTTTGGCAGGTGTTCTACATGAACCCCAAGATAGAAGCGCAGCGCGAACAGGCCCAGATCGAGGCTACGCGGCAAGGACAGACGCGCGTTGATGGACAGGCCAGCACACCCGCCGGAACGAGCGCTGATGGAACGAACTTGCCATCTTCGACGCCGGCTACGCCAGGCGCCAACATTCCTGGCCAGTCACTGGATGCCGCCCAGGCAGGTACCTTGACCCGCGCCGCCGCTCTCGGCCAGTCCGGCCGCGTCAAGATTGACACGCCAAGCCTCAGGGGATCCATCAACCTGACCGGTGCGCGCCTCGACGATTTGCAGCTCAAGGAATATCACGAGACAGTCGACGACAGTTCGCCGAATATCGAGCTGTTGAGTCCCGCGCAGATGGCAGACGGCTATTTTGCCGAGATTGGCTTTACCGGCAACGAGCTGACCGGGACGATGCCCGGCCCGGCGACGGTCTGGACTGTTGAAGGTAACGGCACGCTCACCCCGTCAACGCCGGTCACGCTTGTCTACACCAATGACAAGGGCCTTACGTTCAAGCGCACGTTCAGCGTCGACGACAATTACATGTTCACAGTCAAGGATGCGGTGACGAACGCTACGTCCGCTCCTGTGTCACTTGCCTCCTATGGCCGCGTAACACGGTTCTCGAAACCTTTGCATGCGAGCACTTATGTTCTGCATGAGGGCCCGATCGGTGTGATCGGCGACGATGGTCTACAGGAATACACCTTCGCGGCAATCGAGAAGGAAAAGGAAGTCTCGCCACCAAAGGCAACGACCGGCGGCTGGATCGGCATCACTGACAAGTACTGGGCAGCAACGCTCATTCCTTCGGCTGACAAGCCGTTCCAGGCGCGCATGTCCTACTTCGAAGACGGCCGTCCGCGCTTTCAGAGCGACTTTCTATCGGATCCGACCACAATCGAGCCGGGCCAGTCGGCAACGATCGAGAATCTCATCTTTGCCGGAGCCAAGGAAGTCGGGAAGATCAATGCCTATGAAAAGGACCGCAATATCCGCCAGTTCGAATTGCTGATCGATTGGGGTTGGTTCTATTTCATTACCAAGCCGATGTTCTATCTTATCGACTGGCTCTATAAGGCCATCGGTAACTTCGGTGTTGCAATCCTGGTGGTGACGGTGCTGCTCAAGGGTGTGTTCTTCCCGCTTGCCAACAAGTCCTACGCGTCCATGGCGCGCATGAAGCTCGTCCAGCCGAAGATGACAGAAATCCGCGAGAAATACGCGGACGACAAGGTCAAGCAGCAGCAGGCGATGATGGAGTTGTACAAGACGGAAAAGATCAATCCGATCGCCGGTTGCTGGCCGATCCTGATCCAGATCCCGGTTTTCTTCGCGCTGTACAAGGTTCTGTACGTCACCATCGAAATGCGTCACGCGCCGTTCTTTGGCTGGATTCAGGATCTTGCAGCACCGGATCCGACATCCGTCTTCAACCTGTTCGGATTGCTGCCTTGGGCCGTCCCGGCCTTCCTGATGATCGGGGTCTGGCCGTTGATCATGGGTGTGACGATGTTCCTGCAGATGCGCATGAACCCGACTCCACCCGATCCGACACAGCAGATGATCTTCAACTGGATGCCGCTCATCTTCACTTTCATGCTGGCAAGCTTCCCGGCTGGTCTGGTCATTTACTGGGCGTGGAACAATACGCTGTCAATCATCCAGCAGGGCATCATCATGAAGCGTCAGGGCGTGAAGGTCGAGCTATGGGATAACCTTGCCGGCATGTTCAAGAAAAAACCCAAGCCCGCGGAGTAAGGGCACTCCGGTTACCAACGGTATGACGAAAGCCCCCGCCCGTTGAACCGACCCCCGAAAGTTGGACATCAACTTTCGGGGGTCAGTTCACCCGTCCGGGGCTTTTGCTTTGCGGCGGTTGACAAGGCGCTAAGAAACCTTGATTGCACATCAAGTCGCAGAAGACATTCTAGTAAACGGACAAAAAATTGAGCGAAGCGCAGGACAAGGCAAACAGACTGATCGAGAAGGGCAGATTGCTTTTCGCGCAAGGCTGGGTATTCATCCGCGGCGTTCCCGCCATGAAATTCTTGCCTCCCGAAGGGCCGCTTGAAATCGCTTTCGCCGGACGATCCAATGTCGGAAAATCATCGCTGATCAATGCTATCATCGGCCAGAAGGGCCTGGCACGCACGTCGAACACGCCCGGACGGACGCAGGAGCTCAACTATTTTGTTCCCGATGGTCATTCAGGTGAAAGCGGCGACCTGCCACCGCTCGCGATCGTGGATATGCCCGGATACGGTTTCGCCGAGGCGCCAAAGGAACAGGTCGATGCCTGGACCCGGCTGGTGTTCGATTATTTGCGTGGGCGGACGACCCTGAAGCGCGTGTACGTACTTATCGATGCCCGTCACGGCGTGAAAAAGAATGACGCCGAGGTGCTGGATCTGCTCGATCGCGCTGCCGTTTCCTACCAGATCGTCCTCACCAAGATAGACAAGATCAAGGCCGCGGGCGTACCGCGCTTGATGGAAGAAACCGCCCAGGCCATCAAGAAGCGCGCCGCTGCTTATCCGCAGATCCTTGCGACATCGTCGGAAAAAGGCGCTGGGCTGGACGAGTTGCGCGCCGCTGTCGCCCTGCTGCTCGAGGAGTAGCACGCCCCGCATAAAAAGGCCCCGCATGATCCGGGTATCGGTGGATCATACGGGGCAAGTGCGCAGATGCCCGTCTGCGCAATCAGGCAAGTTGTCTACATTTTTGGCAGCAGAACCTTGTCGATGACATGGATGACGCCGTTCGACTGCTTGACATCAGCAATCGTCACATTGGCAACGGTGCCGTTCTCATCGGTTAGAGTGAGTTTCTTGCCCTTATACTTGGCGGTCCATACGCAGCCGCCAGCGGTTTTCACCGGGTGAGCCCCTTCGTCATCGTCAACCATCTTCATGATGGCCTTGGACGACGCGTCGGCCGCAACCACATGACAGGTCAGGATCTTGGTCAGCTTGTCCTTGTTTTCCGGCTTCAGCAGGGTTTCGACGGTTCCTTTCGGAAGGGCGGCAAATGCTTCGTTCGTCGGGGCGAAAACCGTGAAAGGACCTTTGCCTTCGAGCGTCTCAACAAGGCCGGCCGCCTTGACGGCGGCAACCAGTGTCGTGTGATCCTTCGAGTTCACGGCATTTTGGATGATGTTCTTGTTTTCATACATCGGAGCGCCGCCCACATTGGGATTCTTGGCAAGCGCCGCACCGGCAATCAGTACGGTTGAAAGTGCGATCAGGCGAAGTGATTTGTTTAGCATCTCTTTCTCCACTGTTTGGTTCCCCTCGGTTGAGGTCAGTGGAGATACGGCAGGCTACAGCCTTAAGTTTCAGCCCGGCACATTTTTATTTTGGATGGTGTTGCTCTAGATACCGCGGACAGTTCCGGCGGCGACCACAGCTCCTGTCGGAGCTCCGCTCGGCGAGCCGCCAACGGGCTCGACCGAAATGGCAAGTGTCGTACCGTCACGCAGCTTAGCGGCAACAGGCTGTGGCAGATCAAACTCGGTGACTTGCAGCGCTTTGATCAGACCGAGTGAAACAGGAGACTCGTTGCCAGCGATCAACCAGAGTTCGAGGGAACGGTCCTGCGGCATATCACCGGCGACGACCGTGACTTTCAGTTTCCGCGTCTGCTCGTCAAAGATCGCCATGGTGCGGACAGGACTACCATCTGCCTCCATGGACGCAACCAGTTGTGGTGCGGGTTTCGTGGCCGGAAACTCGATCAGGTCGCGGCCAAAGCCGATAACGGCAAGTGCGAGGGCGGCAAAGGCCAGACCGCGCCAGAAGATGACGCTGCTCCACAACGGGAGGCTTGCTTGCGTCTCTTCCGTTCCGAACAAACGATGGTCGATCCGGCTTTTCAGGTAGTGCGGAGCTGATGCCTCCGCGAAGTGTTCGTTGAGCGGGTCGAAATGGTGCTGCCAGCGCGCGACCAGCCGAGCAAAGGCCTTGTCGGTTTCGATACGGCGCGCAACCGCGCGCCGCTCCTCGGCAGGGAGTACGCCCAACACATATTCAGCGGCGATGAGGTCATCGCCTTCCGGGATTGTGTCTTCGGGTGGTATCGAGCTCATCCCTCCAGGCATTCCTTCAGTTTCATCAGGCTGCGGCGCAGCCACGTCCTCATCGTATTCAAAGGCACCCTGTACCGGTTGGCCAGAGCTTCATAACTATCGCCGTTCAGATAAGCGCCGCGCACTGCTTCAGCCCGCGCCGCTTCCAACTGATCGAGGCAGTCGTAGATGCGTTGCGCTTCGCCCTTTGCCACGGCGGACTGTTCTGGATTGGGCGACGGCTCAACAACGTCCACGGCTTGGTCCAGTTCGGCCGCGACCGGCTTGCGCGCGCGCAGCACATCGATGCAGTGATTGCGGGCAATGGCAACCAGCCACGAAATCGGACTGGTATCTGCGACGGCAAATCGGTCTGCCTTGTTCCATATCTTGACGTAGATATCCTGCAGCGCGTCCTCTGCTTCCGTACGGTTACCCAAGACACGCAAACAGACGCCAAATAGTTTCGCGCTGGTCGAGGCATAAAGCGCGTCGAAGGCCGCCCGGTCCCTTAGCGAGACTCGCGAGATGAGCTCCGATATGCCTTCAGGCGTCATGCAAATGGCGTTTCCAGCTTGCTGATTAGGTAAGTTAAATCTGGCGAGAGGTTGCACTGTCAATGGCGGATGGCAAAAACCTATCCGAAGTGTCTAAATCGCGTTTGCCCGAAACCGTCTTTAGCGGTAAGTACCCCCCGTCCTTCCCAAGCCGGAGCCAGCCCATCCATGTCCTCCACATCTGACATCGACCAAACCGCCGAAATCCAGGCGAGCCTTCTCTCGGCCGCTCTGCCTTATATGCAGCGTTATGAAAACAAGACGGTTGTCGTGAAATATGGCGGCCATGCCATGGGCGATGCAACGCTAGGCAAGGCGTTCGCCCGCGATATTGCGCTGCTGAAGCAGTCCGGTATCAATCCGATCGTTGTCCATGGCGGCGGACCGCAGATCGCGTCAATGCTCGCACGGATGGGCATTGAATCGAAGTTCGAAGGCGGTCTGCGCGTGACCGACGCGAAGACGCTCGAAATCGTCGAGATGGTTCTCGCAGGTTCGATCAACAAGGAGATCGTTGCCCTCATCAATGCCGAGGGCGAATGGGCAATCGGCCTCTGCGGCAAGGATGGCAATATGGTCTTCGCCGAGAAGGCCAAGAAGACTGTGATCGATCCCGATTCAAACATCGAGAAGATCGTTGACCTCGGTTTCGTCGGCGAGCCCGTGGAAATCGACCGCACCTTGCTCGACCTCCTTGCCCGTTCCGAGATGATCCCTGTCATTGCACCGGTAGCACCGGGGCGCGACGGGCATACCTACAATATCAATGCCGACACATTCGCCGGGGCCATAGCGGGCGCTCTTGCGGCCTCGCGCCTTCTGTTCCTGACCGACGTGCCGGGCGTCCTCGACAAGAACAAGGAACTGATCAAGGAGCTCTCCGTCAGCCAGGCACGTGCCCTGATCAAGGATGGTACGATCTCCGGCGGCATGATCCCCAAGGTGGAGACCTGCATCGATGCGATCAATCGCGGTGTCGAAGGCGTGGTCATTCTCAATGGCAAGACGCCGCACTCGGTGCTGCTCGAACTCTTCACCGAACGGGGTGCCGGCACACTGCTGGTGCCTTGACTACCTTTTGAGGTGTTCAAGCGGGATTTTCCCCGGCCCCTTGATATTTTGCAGCACAAGTTGGGTGTGCACATCCCGCACACCCTTCAACCGCATCAGCCGGTGCATGACGAAATCATTGAGATCGTCCACTGTTGGCACCATGACGTGCAGCAAAAAGTCGTGCTCACCCGTCATGGTCCAGCAGGACGAAACCTCATCCATGCGCTGAATCTCGGCAATAAAGCGTTCAGGCGAGTCATCGCTGTGGGTGTTGAGACGAACCTGTACGAAGACTTCGACCATCAGCCCTATCGCCCGTCTGTCGATGTTTGCTACAAAGCCCTTGATCACGCCACTTTCCTGCAGGTGCTCGAACCGCCGCGCGCACGGTGTAGTCGACAGGCCGATCATTTGTGCAAGATCAGTCACCGCAATGCGGCCATTGCCTTGCAGGATCTGCAGCATCTTGATCTCAAAATCGCTCAGCTGAGTTGATGTCACTCCAAAATCTCCTCATTGGAGGGTAAATCACCTGAAACTATGCGCTGCTGAGCCGATTAGGTCAAATTCCCTCATTCCTTCGTTTTATCCTGAGGCAAAGATCATGGATTGGAGGAGTATCCTATGACTATCAGCGTCGAAGCCTACGCCCGCGAATGTGCCGAGCAGGGATTGCGTGGCAACTACGCCGTTTGCCAGCCCGATTTTACCGTCGAACAGCAGTATGACTATTCAGATGAGGACCAGGAAGTGTGGCGCACACTTTGCGACCGTCAGACGAAATTGACATCGAAGCTCGCCCATCACTCCTATCTAGATGGCGTGGACGCACTCGGTCTCTTGGATCGCATTCCGGATTTTCATGAGGTCAGCGAGCGCTTGCGCAAACTGACCGGATGGGAGATCGTCGCGGTACCGGGGTTGATACCGAACGAGCCGTTTTTCGATCACCTTGCCAACCGGCGTTTCCCGGTGACGAACTGGTTGCGGAGCAAGAAAGAGCTTGATTACATTGTCGAACCCGACATGTTCCACGACTTCTTTGGCCATGTACCGATACTGAGCCAACCGGTCTTTGCCGATTTCATGCAGCTTTACGGTGAGAAGGGCGGCGCAGCATCGCGCATGGGCGGAGAGCAACTGGCCGCCAGGCTCTACTGGTACACGGCGGAATTCGGGTTGATGCGGGAAGAGGGTGCGCCGCTCAAGGCGTTTGGAGCGGGTCTGATGTCGTCATTCAGCGAATTGCAGTTTGCTGTAACAAGCCCCGATGCCCATCACGTACCGTTCGATATCGAGACCGTGATGCACACGAATTATGAAATCGACAAGTTCCAGCGAGCGTATTTTGTCTTGCCGTCATTTGCTGCCCTGAAAGAATTGTTCGAGAAGGCCGACATGGCAAAACTGATCGAGCGCTGGAAGAATGTGGAACCTCTGGATCCGGCAACTGTGTAATGCCGATTACGCAACCGGCAGTAGTTGTCCGGTTGCAGCCGGGTCAAGCTGCATTCTGCATTTTGGACTGAATGCACACGCAGTTGCGGCCGTTGCGCTTGGCCTCGTAGAGCCGGCGGTCCGCGATCTGGAAGTAATCGGCTATGGTGCCTTTTGAGACGCTAACGACGCCGCCAATGCTGACGCTGAGCGGCACGCGTTCGTTTTCTGCGGTCCGGAATTCGATGCGGTTGACTTCCATGCGAATAGTCTCGGCTATCGATTTAACATGGCTCTCGTCGTCGGTCGCGAGATATACGGCGAATTCCTCGCCGCCAATCCGTCCTATGCTGTCATCCGGCCTGATGCAGTTATTGATGCATTGCGCGATTGCCATCAGGGCACCATCACCATTGTAATGCCCATGCATGTCGTTGATCTTCTTGAAATGATCGGCATCGATGATGAGCAAAGAACCCGTCTGGCGCTGGCGCACACCTTCCATGTAGTTGAAAAACGCCTCGCGATTGAGCAGGCCGGTCATGCTGTCGCGCGACGATTTCTCGAATAGTTTGGCGTTGGTGATCTCGAGTTCCTGCATGACCCGGTTGAGCGTTTCGAGCGTTATCCGCAGTTTCTCCGATTGCCGGAAGACCAGGAACGAGACCGCAGGAGAAATAACCAGAGGGCAAACGGTGGCAATGAGGTAACCCCTCGGGTCGTGCATGTCGTTGGCCGTCATCATGATTCCGGTGATCAGCAGGGAGCACGCCACCGAAATGACCATAACCATAGCGCATTTGAGGAGAATTCTATTCATGAACTTGCGACCTGAAGCACTTCTCGGTCCTACGACGAATTAATGAAGCGCCTGTTAGTGAAAAAATTAAAAACGGTCGTAGTTCAGACTTTTTTCGTCTATTGATTCGGGAGTGAAACAGAATGCCTTGTGTCTGTTTCGGCTTTTCGTAAAACGGCGGAACCTTGCTCGCGTATGACAAATAAACCGGATCCCTTGAATTTTGCCCATGTGACCGATTGGGTGTTCGACCTCGACAATACCCTTTATCCGCATCATTCCAATCTGTTTTCCCAGATCGATGTGAAAATGACGGGGTATGTGGCCGACCTCCTGAAACTGTCCCACACGGACGCGCGCGAACTTCAGAAGCGGTTCTACAAGGACTATGGCACGACCCTGAAAGGGCTGATGGACCGCTACGATATCGATCCGGATGATTTCCTGCAAAAGGTGCACGACATCGACTATTCGTGGCTCGTGCCGAATCCTTCCCTGGCGACTGCCATCAAGCAACTTCCTGGCCGCAAATTCATCTTCACCAATGGTGATCGCGGCCATGCCGAACGCGCGGCCCGCCAGCTCGGCGTACTCGATCAGTTCGACGATATTTTTGATATCCGGGCAGCGGAACTAACGCCAAAACCCGCCCGCGAGACCTATGACCGGTTTCTCAATCTGCACAAGATCGAAGCGGGCAGCTGTGTCATGTTTGAGGATCTGGCGCGCAATCTCGTCGAGCCCAAGGCCCTCGGTATGACTACGGTCTTGATTGTTCCGCACAATTTCGAACCGACATTCTCAGAGATATGGGAGCGTGATCCCGGCAACACCGATCATGTCGACTATGTCACCGATGACCTTACGTCGTTCCTCAACTCCATATTGCCAATGAGCGCTAGGGAGACCGTCTGACGGTCCTCTACCCGAGATCATAAAAAGTTCGAATGACTTCCCAGGCCTCGTCGGCTTTGTCGACGAAGGTGATCAATTTGAGGTCTGACGGCGAGATAACGCCCTGCTCGGCGAGGAAATCGAAATCAACGGCCTTTTCCCAGAATGATTTGCCGAACAGCAGGAACGGGATGCGCTCCATGCGGCCGGTCTGAATAAGCGTGAGGGCCTCAAACGTTTCATCCATCGTACCGAAGCCGCCGGGGAAGATTGCCATGGCCTTGGCGCGCATGAGGAAGTGCATCTTGCGGATGGCGAAATAGTGGAAATTGAAGCAAAGCTCCGGCGTGACATAGGCATTGGGCGCCTGTTCATGCGGCAGAACAATGTTGAGGCCTATCGTCGGCGCGCCGACATCCGCCGCTCCGCGATTGCCTGCTTCCATCACTCCCGGACCACCGCCAGTGACGACAACGAATTCGCGATTGTAGGTCGTTGACGAATAGGTGGAGCAAAGCTGCGCGAATTTGCGCGCCTCGGCGTAGTAATGTGAGTTGGCTTCGAGATTCTTCTTTTGCGTCGCGTTTTTTGCCGCCCAGGCAGCGCCGCCTGGCTCGGGAATACGCGCTCCGCCAAACAGCACGACTGTGGAGCGAATACCACGTTCGGCAAGTGCCATCTCTGGTTTGAGCAGTTCGAGCTGAAGCCGCACTGCGCGCAACTCGCGGCGCGTCATGAATTCCGGATCTGCGAAGGCGAGACGATAGGTATCTGACTGCGTCTGGGATGTTTCGGGAGCGGTTTCGACGCGGCGAACCGCTTCGGAGGAGTGTGAGAACGGGGTCCAGCTATTTTTTTCATCAGTATTCAATTGTTGTACTCCTTCTGCGGACGCTCATGACGCTTACAGACATAAAATTCCATTCACCATCCAACATGGTAGTCCCGAGATTGACCCTCTCACAGACTTATCTTACTAGGCCATTGTCTTAACCGCCCGTGTAATGGAGTGACCAGCAAATGTCCAAGCCCGATCTGAACAGTCTCGAAAAGACGATCGACAAGGCCTTCGATGAGCGTGATGCGATCAGCACCGAAACGCGTGGCGAAGTTCGTGAAGCCGTCGAAACATCGTTGCTGCTGCTCGATAGTGGACAGGTACGTGTTGCCGAGAAACAGGCAGATGGCGCATGGAAGACCAACCAATGGCTGAAAAAGGCCGTGCTCCTGTCCTTCCGGCTCAATCCCATGGGCATAATAGAGGGCGGTCCAGGCGGTGCGCCCTGGTGGGACAAGGTGCCGTCGAAGTTTGACGGATGGGGTGCGACCGAGTTTGCAAAAGCAGGCATCCGGACCGTTCCCGGCGCGATCGTCCGACGTTCTGCCTATATTGCTCCGGGCGCAGTGCTCATGCCCTCTTTCGTCAATCTCGGTGCCTATGTCGATGAAGGTACGATGGTCGACACATGGGCTGGCGTTGGTTCCTGCGCTCAGATCGGCAAACATGTCCATTTGTCGGGAGGTGTCGGCATTGGCGGAGTCTTGGAACCGATGCAGGCCGGCCCCACCATCATTGAAGACAATTGCTTCATTGGTGCACGCTCGGAAGTTGTCGAAGGTTGCGTTGTCCGCGAAGGTTCGGTGCTTGGTATGGGCGTCTTCATCGGCAAATCGACCAAGATTGTCGATCGCGCAACGGGCGAAATTTTCTACGGCGAAGTGCCGCCCTATTCGGTCGTCGTTGCGGGTACGATGCCTGGCAAACCATTCCCGAGCGGCGAGCCGGGGCCTGGCCTCTACTGTGCCGTGATCGTCAAGCGCGTCGATGAAAAGACCCGATCCAAGACATCAATCAACGAATTACTGCGCGATTAGAGCGCCTCACGGAGGGAGGGGCGAACTTCCCTCCGCCCTGGCATCGCGGATTTCAGCAACCGGATGCGGCCGGGGAGGGCTGCCCTCCGCCCGCTTGACACAGGAAACGACACTCCGGGTAAGTGGAACCGGGATTGCTTTCTCGTCAGCCAAATGAACGATGACACCCTGAAGATAGTCGATCTCGGTTGGGCGGCCGCGCGCCAAATCTTCCCACATGGATGAACGGGCGCGCGGATCGATATTGATCATCTTTTTCGCAGCAATGCGGAAAAGGAGATCTGGCAGGCGCAGCAGCCAAGGAACGAGTACAGGGGAAACGCCCTGAATTTTCGATGGCGCGATCCCATGCGCGCTCAGGACTTTCAGGCCTTCGGTCATCTGATCCGCAAGGAGACGCCGCCAATTCCGGTCGGCCAGTTGAGCGGCCAGCGGGAGGCCGGAGAGGGCGTTAAGCGCATTGTTGAGGTTCATAAGCAGCTTGCCCCACAATACGCTTTGCATGTCCGGGTGGTGGCGAACATCAAGGCCCGGCGCCGAAAGATCATCGGCCAGGTCGCCAGATCGGTCGTCAACAAGAATAGTGCCGTCCGTCGTTCGCCGGACAGTGAAAGGCACGGCGTCCGGGTCGGATTGGACGACATTGAATGGCACCATACCGGGGACGACCGTAAAACCGGCCGGCAGGTTTCGGCGCAGGACCCGGGCATTATCAACGCCGTTTTGCAGACTGACAATGACGGAAGTTGAAGGCGCATGATTGGCAACCAATTTGGCCATTTCTTCGGTTGCGCCGCTCTTGACCGCAATCACAATGACCTCTGCCTGTGCGAATGCGATCGCTGGATCGACTGCAAGAGTGAATTGATCAGGCCGAACAAGCTTTTCCGTACCGTTTAGATCGATAAGCCTGAGGCCATGCCGCTGAAGCAGTGAATTGATGCGTGGCCGTACAAGAAATGTGACGTCCTTTCCCGCTGAGGCGAGGCAACCGCCAACATAACAGCCGATCGAGCCGGCACCGGCGATGACGATCCGGGTTTCGTTTGCAAGCATAGTGCTGTCCCTGATTGACGCGCGGACGGCATTTAAACAGATGCTGCCAATGCGATCCAGTGTGCTGAACGCGACGTTGCTGGGGTCAAATGGCGAACTCGACGGAACGTCGCGTTCGAAAGGCACACTGGCATTATAACCCTGACTAGTGTCCTTTCGATCCAGAAGCTCGTTGAAGCCACTTCCCGGGGGAGCGAACTTCGGGATCAGGACACTAGTTGCGTGACAGCATCACGCTTTTCCATTATCGCTTTTTGACATGACATCCTCGACCGATCCCGCACAAAATCTTGCCCAGCTCATTGCCTGTCCGTCGGTAACGCCCGTGGAGGGCGGCGCATTGTCTGCTCTCCAGGCCATGCTCGCTCCCCTTGGTTTTTCCGTCGAGAGGCCGGTCTTCAGCGAGGCAGACACGCCCGATGTGGAGAACCTCTATGCGAGCCGTTCCGGCAATGGGCCGCACCTCATGTTTGCCGGCCACACGGATGTTGTGCCAGTAGGCGACGCGGACGCATGGACTGTTCCACCGTTCTCAGCTGAAATCCGTAACGGCGAAATGTACGGCCGCGGCGCCGTTGACATGAAGGGTGGCATTGCCTGTTTCGTCGCTGCCGTCGCTCGGCATCTTGAAAAGAAAAGTGCGCTCAGAGGTTCGATTTCATTTGTCGTTACCGGTGACGAAGAAGGACCATCGATCAATGGCACAGGTAAGTTGCTGGATTGGGCCAAAGCGAGGGGCGAAAAATGGGACGCTGCCATCGTCGGTGAGCCGACCAACCCGGACAAGCTCGGCGACATGATAAAGATTGGCAGGCGCGGCTCTCTGTCGGGAACAGTCATTGTGCATGGCGTCCAGGGCCATGCCGCCTACCCACACCTTGCCGACAATCCTGTGCGTGGTCTCGTGACGCTGGTGGACAGCTTGCTCTATCCCGGATTTGACGAAGGGACGAAGGTTTTTCAGGCGACCAATCTGGAAGTGACCACGATCGATGTCGGCAACCCCGCGGTCAACGTTATCCCCGCCACCGCCACAGCTACTTTCAATGTCCGCTTCAACGATACCTGGACGGGCGAAACGCTGATGGCGGAAATTCACAACCGCCTTGATCAGGCGTCACGACGGCATAAGCTTCGGCCCGGCAAGAACGAGCCCGTGAATTACGAGCTCAACTGGCGCAACCGCGTGAGCCCTGTCTTCCTGACCCATGACGAAAAGTTGATCGGCACCTTGAGTTCGTCGATCGAGCAGGTAACCGGCAACCGGCCACAGCTGTCGACGTCGGGCGGAACGTCCGATGCCCGCTTCATCAAGGATTATTGTCCGGTGGTCGAGTTTGGTCTTGTCGGCAAGACGATGCATATGGTTGATGAGCGCGTGGCCCTTGCCGATCTCGAAACGCTGACGCAAATTTATGAGCGGTTCATCTCGGATTTTTTTGCGTAATGAACATGAGTGATCATGCCGGATTTTGACGAAATTCAGCGATATTTGTGGGGCGCTTGGCGGATGATGAACGGTCATCCCGACGGGCTGGATCTTCTCGATTTTTCCGAGGACGGGTTCTGGCAATCGTTCCACGCCATTACGATTTCGCTGCCGCCACTCATTCTCGGATGGATCATCTTCGCCAATGACATGATCGCGCTGCGTCCTGAAACAGGCAATCGCTTTTCCATAATGGGCCGGGTGGCATTTGTCGATCTGTCCTCTTGGGTCTTGCCATTGGTTGTCTTGGCGCTCAGCGCCCGGCAGCTTGGCATTGCCAAGCGTTTCAGCCCCTATGTCGTCGCCAGCAACTGGGGGACGGCCATCGGAGCTTGGCTCATGGTGCCTGCAACGCTGGCGCGGGTGCTCTTGCCCGGCTGGCCCACCTTGGCCACGGGTTTCGGCCTGCTGCTCTACGGCGCAATCATGTTTCTGACCTACCGCCTGACATATGTCGCGCTGAAAAAGTCACATGCTTATACGGCGGTATTCTTCGTCGCACTTGTTGCCGGCTCGCTGTTCCTGATGATCCTGCTTCAGGCCGTGCTGGGTATTTCCCTGCCGGAACCGGCAGTGGTCGGATAATCCACGCCAATGAGATACAACCCATAGGGCGGCGCGACCGGCCCGCAAGCCTTGCGGTCGCGCGCTTCCAAAGCCGCGCTGACATCATCCGCATTCCAGCGGCCGCAGCCAACTTCGTTGAGCGTTCCTGCAAACGACCGGATCTGGTTGTGCAGGAACGATCGGGCGGATGCGCGGATTTCAATGATTTCGCCATTGCGTGAAACGCTGAGGTGGTCGAGCGTCTTCACCGGGCTTCTCGACTGGCACTGGGTGGCCCGGAAGGTGGTGAAATCATGCGTCCCGACGAGCCGCTGGGCTGCATCGTGCATGGCTTCCGCGTCGAGGGGCTTCTTCACCCACCATGCGCGGTGCGCTTCGAGCGGGGCGGGCGGGCGGCGATTGACAATGCGGTAGAGATAGTGCCGACCCATCGCTGAAAATCGCGCATCGAAACGATCGCTGACGAGTTCGACATTGATGACGCCGACTGTTTCTCCGGCGATCACCAGATGCGCATTCAGGGCCTCTCGCACTTTCGAACTGCTCCAGTTCTTGGTCAGGTCGACATGGGCAACCTGCGCGGTTGCGTGAACGCCTGAATTGGTGCGGCCGGCGGCGCCAAGGGAAATTGTATCCCCACAGAACTTGAAGATTGCTTGCTCTATGGCCGCCTGAACAGTGTGGCCGTTTTCCTGCCTTTGCCACCCCGCATAAGGGGTGCCGTCATATTCGACTGTGAGCTTGTAACGGGGCACTACAGGGCTCCAAAGGCGGGAGCATAGACCAGCGTTCCCGATATTGGTGCGTCGCCGAAGGCAATGGCCTGCAGATATTCGCCTTGATACTGGCTCACAAAGCCCGCTGCCCGCTCGTGCTCATAGCCAAAGCGTCCGTAATAGTCGGGCTCCCCCAAAACGATCGAAAGCTTTTCGCCGGCATATGCCAGGTGCTCGTGCGCGCTTCGCACCAGCTCACTTCCTATTCCCTGTCCCTGGTGATCGGGCGAAACTGCTAGAGGAGCCAGCGCAACGGCATGGAAATCCTCTGCATCGGCCACCTTCAACCGCGAGAACAGGATATGGCCGACGATTGTTTCGTGTTTCAGGGCGACCAATTCGAGAACCACATCATTGTCGTGTCGCAGCTGACCCACGAGGTCACCTTCGTCGGGCCCCTGGAAAGCAGTATTCAGAAGATCAGAAATGGCCTGATAGTCCCCGGAGCTGGCCGCACGGACCGCAAAGCCATTCATGGCAGCCGCGTCCCTTGCGCGATCTTGGCGCCGCGCTGAAACTCTTGTCCGTCCATGACCTTGCCGCCCGCGCGCTGCAGCGAGCGCAGGCGCACCGCCCCTTCGCCGCAGGCAATGCGCAAATCATCGTCGAGGACCGTGCCAGGGTCACCGACGCCGGTTGCCAGGATCGAGCGCAGCAGCTTCACCCGTTCGAGGTTGTCGCCAATCTCCATCTCGCACCAGGTTCCGGGAAAGGGAGCGAGCCCGCGAATACGATTGTGTACGTCGATCGCCGGCTGCGTCCAGTCTATCCGGGTCTCTGCCTTGGTGATTTTCGAAGCGTAGGTGACGCCGTCTTCAGATTGCGGCGTCAGGGTCAGGCTGTCGCGCTCCAGCGCCGCCATGGCGCGGACCATGAGATCGGCACCCGCCATACTGAGTTGATCATGCAATTCGCCCGCAGTCATGTCGGCGGTGATCTTTACCTTTTCTGCCATGGCAACCGGACCGGTGTCGAGGCCTTCGTCCATCTTCATGATCATGATGCCGGTTTCGAGATCGCCGGCCATGATTGCCCGCTGGATCGGCGCAGCGCCCCGCCAGCGTGGCAGCAGCGAGGCGTGGCCGTTGTAGCAGCCAAGTCGCGTTCCCTCCAAAATTGCGGGAGGCAGGATCAGTCCATAGGCGACGACAACGGCAACATCTGCCTGAAGATCGCGGAATGCCTGTTGTTCGTCTTCGCCTTTCAGGCTTTTGGGCGTGCGCACTTCGATGCCGAACTGATCTGCGTTTCGCTGTACCGGCGAGGGTGTGAGTTCCAAACCGCGACGACCCGCCGGACGCGGCGGTTGGCTGTATACGGCGACGATCTCATGACCCTGGCCGATCAAGGCGTTGAGGATGGGTACCGAAAAATCCGGTGTCCCCATGAAGACGATGCGCAAGCTCATCGGCCTAAACCGCCAGTTTACTTGGTGGACGATCCTTGGCGAGCTTCTTGAATTTCTTGACGACCATCTCGCGCTTCAATCGCGAAATATGATCGATGAACAGAACGCCATTGAGATGATCAATCTCGTGCTGCAGGCAGGTGGCGAGCAGCCCATCCGCCGGAACTTCATGGCTCTTGCCGTCTAGATCGAGATACGAGACGCGCACTTCGGCCGGGCGTTCGACTTCCGCATAGTAGTCGGGGATGGACAGGCAACCCTCTTCGTAAACATTGCGCTCGGTGCTGGACGACAAAATCTGCGGGTTGATGAAAACCTGCGGTGCGTTGGGCTCGTCTTCCTTGGAAAGATCGATGACCAGCATCCGCAACGGCTCGCCTACCTGAATTGCGGCAAGGCCGATGCCTGGAGCGTCGTACATGGTGTCGAGCATGTCAGTGGCGAACTTGCGTAAATCTGCGTCAAAGCGCTCCACAGGTTTTGAAACCTGACGCAAGAGTGGATCGGGAAGGATGACAAGCGGTTTGATAGACATAAGCATCACCTAATATCTCGACTTTCGGGCGTCAATCCGATCTGAAAGCCATTTGTGAAAATGTTCTCGTTTTGATCTCACATTTGCCATCCGAATCGGTTAGTCTTGCCGGTATGGAAACATCAATTTCACTCGATCAAACACTGTTTCAGCTCGGTGCCAGTTCGATATCCCTGGGTGCGACGCTGTTCGCAGCAGCGGTAATAGCCGCGCTCGTCATTCTTTTCGCCAGTATCGCGGTGTGGCGCTCGGCACGCATGCGGCTTGTTGCTGAAATACAGGCAGAAGACCGGGCGCGCGACGCTGAGGCGCGGATGGGCGAAATCCTGAAGAGCCAGGCGGAGATGCAGGGCCGGATGCAGACCATGGCTGAGTTGTTTGGTTCGCGGCAAGCCGAGCTCAATCAGTCCATCCGCGAGCGGCTTGACGGCATGACGAACCGCATCGGCCAGACCATGACCGAACAGACGCAGTCGACGCACGAAAACCTCGCCAAACTGCAGGAGAGGCTGGCTGTCATCGACACGGCACAGAACAATATTCAGGCGCTTGCCGGACAGGTGGTGCAGTTGCAGGCCATTTTGGCCAACAAACAGACACGCGGTGCCTTTGGGCAGGCGCGGATGGAAGCTATCATTGCCGACGGCCTGCCGCAGGGCGCCTACGAATTTCAGGCGACGCTCTCCAACGGCAGCCGTCCTGACTGCGTAGTTCGTATGCCGAACGGCGCGCCCAATCTCGTCATCGACGCCAAATTCCCCTTGGAGGCGTGGAATGCCATTCGCGCGTCCGAAGGTCCTGAGGCAAAGAAAATCGCACTGGCGCAGTTCCGCCGCGATGTGGAAGTGCATATCCGCGATGTGGCCGAGAAATACCTGATCAATGGCGAAACGCAGGACACAGCGTTTCTTTTCGTGCCCTCCGAGTCGATCTTCGCCGAAATCCATGAGAATTTCGAAGGTTTGGTGCAGAAGGCGCATCGTGCGCGCATCGTGATCGTTTCGCCATCGCTGCTCATGCTTTCCATTCAAGTTATTCAGGCGGTTCTGAAGGATGTACGCATGCGTGAACAGGCCCATCTCATCCAGGGCGAAGTCATCCGGCTGATGGAAGATGTGGGACGCCTTGACGACCGCGTCCGGCGTCTGCAGACGCATTTCGGCCAGGCGAACAAGGACATTGATGACATTCTCGTCTCGTCAAACAAGGTGACGAAGCGCGGCCAGAAGATCGAGGCGCTGGAATTTGCGGAGCCAGTAGGTGAGGTCGTCAAAGATATTGATGCAGGCCGTTCCGCTGCGTCGGCGACGGGACAATTGCGCTTGCGGGTTGTCGACGGCGAAGACTAGCAGCGGTCATGGAGCGTACCTGCGGCAGCAAATGGTCGGAATGGCGCTAGCCGTATCGCCTGTCTTGCGCTAACCCTGCCTCAAATAGTGCAGGACATCATGGCTCAATCGACAACTGAACAGGCGATCTTCCTCGGCATCGATACAGGCGGTACCTATACCGATGCAGTCCTCTGGTCGGAACAAAGGGGCGTCATCGCCAAGGCGAAGGCGCTGACTACGCGGCACGATCTCAGTGTCGGCATCTCGGGGGCGGTCGAGCGTATCGTTGCCGAAGCATCGGTCCTTCCAGCCGACATTAGGCTCGTTTCCATGTCGACGACGCTCGCCACCAATGCCCTGGTCGAAGGGCAGGGCGGGCGCATAGCACTCGTCATGGTCGGCTTCTCGCAGGCCGATCTCGAAAAGGCTGATCTTGGAACTGCGCTTGGATCGGATCCGGTCGTATTCCTTCCCGGCGGGCATGATGTCTATGGCAGGGCACAGCCGTTGGATATGGCCGCCTTGACGGACGCCATGCCCTCTCTGCGGCAGGAAGTGACCGGTTTTGCCGTCTGTGCCTATTTTGCCGTGAGAAACCCGGAACATGAAATCGCCATACGCGATCTGATCCGCAACGAAACCGGGCTTCCTGTTACCTGCAGCCATGAACTCTCTGCCAAGCTCAACGGTCCGCGCCGCGCACTAACAACAGTCCTCAATGCCCGCCTTATCGCCATGATTGACCGGCTGGTTGCCGCCACAGAAATGTTCCTCGATCGGCGCGGCATCCATGCGCCGCTCATGGTCGTTCGCGGTGACGGCGCGCTTGTTTCCGCTGTCTTTGCCAGACATCGTCCGATCGAGACCATCCTTTCGGGGCCGGCGGCCAGTCTTGTTGGCGCGCGCTACATGACCGGCCTCGATAATGCGATCGTCTCGGATATTGGCGGCACGACGACCGATGTCGCCGTTCTGGACCAGGGCAGACCGCGGCTCGATCCCAATGGCGCAACGGTGGGCGGATTTCGCACTATGGTGGAAGCCGTGGCGATGCGCACCTTTGGTCTGGGTGGGGATTCGGAAGTGTCGCTTGACGACAATTCCATGGCTCCGCGCATCAAGCTTGGACCGCGGCGGCTGGTGCCGCTGTCGCTGCTTGCAGCAAATCATGGGTCAATCGTCGTCGATCACTTGGTGCGACAGGTCAGGGCTGCCAATGCCGGGCGGCTTGATGGGCGCTTTGCGCTCCTTACCGGCGTTCCCGCGCAGATGGCCTCGGGACTGAGCAAAGGCGAAGCCGAACTTTACGAACGCATCACAACCGAACCGCAGCCGCTTGACCGGCTGTTGAATTCGGTATCGCAGGCCGCAACGATTAACCGGCTGGTTGCCCGTGGACTCGTTCATCTTTCAGGTTTCACCCCTTCGGACGCGTGCCACGTGCTTGGACTGCAGAACAACTGGAACGCGGAAGCAGCGCGTTGCGGCGCTATTCTCTACGCACGGCGCAAGGACGGTGCCGGGCGCCCGCTTTGCGATACACCCGAGGAGGTTTCGCATCGCACCTATGACGCTTTGATCCGCCGCTCGTCCGAAGTGGTTCTCGAAACGGTGTTCGCCGAAGATGGCTTTGAAGGGCCGGAGACAGTTGCAAGTCCTCTGGTCCAGCGCGCGCTTTCGCGCGAAACAGGAATTGCCGGCGTCAAGCTGGACATCGACCGGCCTGTCATAGGGCTGGGCGCATCGGCCCCGGTCTATTATCCAGCGGTTGGCGAGATGCTGGGCACTCGATGCATTGTCCCTGTCGATACGGATGTCGCCAACGCCTTGGGCGCAGTGGTCGGGCAGGTGCGTGTTTCCGTGGAGGCGCATATCAGCCAGCCGGTTGAGGGACTTTACCGTGTCATGGCCGGTGAGGTGGTCAGGGACTTCCAGATCGAGGAAGAGTCGATTGCTTTCACAGAGGCGACGTTGCGGCATCAGGTCGAACAACTGGCGCTCGAAGCCGGAACCGACGAAGCCCAGATAAGTGTCTCCAAGGATATCAGTGCCGCGACCGTTGAAGATCAACGCAAATTCATCGAAGCAGTTCTGATTGCCACTGCTTCGGGCAGACCGCGCATCGCCCATTGAGTCATTATTTCCAGGAAGGCATAAATCCTGTTCACTATTGATGAATTGACGGGGAATGCTCGAGTGTGTTCAAGGGTAGGATGACGGAAATCTTGAAGGAACGTATCATGAGTGAACGCATCGAAATCAATGGGTTGAAGGTAGCGAGTGAGCTCTATGACTTCGTGGTCAATGAGGCCATGCCAGGGACCGGTATCGATGCGGCGCAATTCTGGTCTGGCTTTGCACAGATCGTAAGCGATCTGGCGCCCAGAAATCGCGAATTGCTGAAGAAGCGTGATGCTTTTCAGGAAAAGCTCGACACCTTCTACAAGGAAAAGCGCAACCCCGGATACAGTCAGGAAGAATACGAAGCTTTTCTCAAGGATATCGGCTACCTGTTGCCGGAAGGCGATGCGTTTTCCGTCTCCACGAGCAACGTTGATCCGGAAATTGCCGTGACCGCTGGTCCGCAGCTCGTCGTTCCCGTCATGAATGCCCGTTACGCTTTGAATGCGGCCAATGCACGCTGGGGCTCGCTCTATGATGCCTTGTATGGCACGGACGCCATTCCCGAAGAAGGTGGAGCCGAAAGAGGCAAGGCGTTCAATCCTGTGCGCGGTGCGAAAGTCATCGCCTGGGCCAAGGCGTTTCTCGATGCAAGTGTGCCTCTTGATGGTGCGAGTTGGACGGATGTTAACGGCCTTGACATCGACAACCAGAAGCTTGCCGTCCATGCCAATGGCAAAACGATTTCCCTGAAGGATGGAGGCCAATTTGCGGGTTATCGGGGCGAGGCTAGTGCCCCGACCGCAATCCTTTTGGTCAAGAACGGCCTGCATGTCGAGATTGTCATCAATGCTGACCATCCGATTGGCAAGACTGATCCCGCCCACATCGCCGATGTCCTGCTGGAATCTGCATTGACGACCATTCAGGATTGCGAGGATTCCGTTGCTGCTGTTGATGCGGAAGACAAGGTCATCGTCTACCGCAATTGGCTCGGCCTGATGAATGGCGACCTTGCAGATACGTTCGAGAAGGGCGGCAAGACCATCACGCGCAAGCTCAATGCCGACCGGGCATATACCGGCAAGGACGGCAGGCCGCTGACGGTACCCGGTCGCTCGCTGATGCTGGTGCGGAATGTCGGTCACCTGATGACCAACCCTGCGATACTGGGCAAGGATAACTATGAAGTCCCGGAAGGTATCATGGATGCGGCGATCACAGCGCTCGCGTCGCTCCATGACATCGGACCGAATGGCCGTCACATGAACTCCCGTGCAGGTTCGATGTATGTCGTCAAGCCGAAGATGCATGGCCCGGAAGAGGTTGCCTTTGCCTCTGAGCTTTTTGGTCGCGTCGAGGCTCTGCTCAACCTGCAACCGAACACTATAAAGATGGGCATCATGGACGAGGAACGCCGCACCACGGTAAACCTCAAGGAAGCGATCCGTGCGGCCAAGGAGCGGGTGGTATTCATCAACACCGGCTTCCTCGATCGCACCGGCGATGAAATCCACACCTCAATGGAAGCGGGCCCAATGATCCGCAAGGGCGATATGAAGCAGGCGTCATGGATCGGCGCTTACGAAAACTGGAACGTCGATATCGGACTTGAATGCGGACTTTCCGGCCATGCCCAGATCGGCAAGGGCATGTGGGCGATGCCCGACCTCATGGCGGCCATGCTTGAGCAGAAAATCGCCCACCCCAAGGCTGGCGCGAACACTGCCTGGGTGCCGTCGCCCACTGCCGCGACCTTG
Source organism: uncultured Alphaproteobacteria bacterium (assembly GCA_963777425.1). Taxonomy (GTDB): domain Bacteria; phylum Pseudomonadota; class Alphaproteobacteria; order Rhizobiales; family Rhizobiaceae; genus Phyllobacterium. The sequence goes on from CAVZQS010000008.1 coordinate 56,106, forward strand.
CACGCAACGCATTATCACAAGGTGAATGTCGCCGAGGTTCAGGCAGGATTGAAGGCCCGCGGCCGGGCGAAGCTTAGCGATATATTGTCAGTGCCCGTCGCCTCACGCCCCAATTGGACACCAGAGGACATTCAACGCGAGCTGGACAACAATGCCCAAGGCATTCTCGGTTACGTCGTGCGCTGGGTTGATCAGGGTGTCGGCTGCTCCAAGGTGCCGGACATCAACAATGTCGGCCTGATGGAAGACCGTGCCACCTTGCGCATTTCGGCCCAGCACATCGCCAACTGGCTGCACCACGGGGTCGCCACCGGGACGCAGGTTCTGGAAACGTTGAAACGCATGGCGGCGGTCGTCGACAAGCAGAATGCCGGCGATCCGCTCTATCGGCCGATGGCGGCGGATTTCGACGGCTCCATCGCCTTCCAGGCCGCTTGCGATCTGGTGTTCAAGGGTCGCGAACAGCCGAATGGCTATACCGAGCCGGTCCTGCACCGGCGCCGGCTGGAGCTCAAGGCCAGGCAGGCAGCCGCCTAGTTAGCACAGAGAAAATGGCTCACTTCCGCCCCGCTAGCTGTCTCCTCATCTTTCTGATGAGTGCGAAGCTGGCGGTCGCGGAGGAGGCGTTACCGGTCATCGAGATTGTGGACTGGGGGCTGACCAGTGCCAAGGAAGTCGGCTCTGAAGTGTCGCCCGACACGCCTACTGGACTGAACCGGCTGGTCGAAGGCCCAGTCGAGGTGACACGTACCACGAAAATTCATGCCTGCATCGGCACGAGTTTCGGCGTTCTCTATAGAATGTCGGCCGTAGATGATGTCGGCGTCCTTCCCATTACGGTCGTGGTACTGCATCCGAAGATAAGCACTCCGGATGGGAGGTTAATGGAAAAAAGCAGCTGGCCCGATACCGCGGTTTCCCAACGTCGTTACGCAGGGTGGGTGTTCGAGGAGAGTTTCGAACTTGTCTCGGGCCCATGGACGATTTCGCTGCGGGACATGTCAGGCAAGGAACTGAATTCAAAGAGCTTCAGCGTGATCGCTGGAAACTGCCCGATTTCTTAAGTTGACGATTCTGCTAAGTTGACCCAATCGACAGCTGGCGAAGGACATTAAGTCGAATGAGCCGTATGAGAAGGGTTGCCTTGCTTGTCGGGTCGCTTGTGATTGCTCTTGCATCTGGCGCCGGACTGGTCGTCGCTGCCGCCGCTTCCGATCTTTATCGGGTCTCCGCCGTCGTTTCCGGACAAGGCGAAGTAAACAGGGCCATAGGGCTGACCCAATGTCTGGAAGACGTTCTAGTGAAGGTTTCAGGGGATCCACGGCTCATCGGAGATCGAAACGTCGCCGAATTCAAGCAGAGGGCTGGCACGTTCGTCGCCCGGTTTGAGTACCGGGACCGAATGTCGGGAATCCCGATACATGATGAGCAGGGATCCTATGACCGCCCGCATGATCTCAGCGTCGATTTCGATGCGGCGAAGATCGATGCGATATTGCGAACGCTTGGACGGCAGCCCTGGCTGTCGCCGAGACCCAATGTCGTGGTTTTTCTCGCTGTGAGCGGCAGGAAGGCAAAATTCGCGCTCACCAGCGATGGCAGTCCCGAACCCGCCATGCACAGCTCGCTTGCGGCGGCGGCGGCGCGGGTAGGTTTGCCTATGACATTGCCGACAAGTGTCCAACTTGCACGATCGAATTTGAGTGCGGAAGTTTTGTCGGAGATTGACGTTCGGGATATCAATACCGGCACACGAAGAGGTCGCATTAGCCGGAACACTGACTTGGAGCGACGAAGCGCTGGGTTGGGTGGCAAACTGGCGGATGGCTTCAAATGAGAAGAATTATCGGTGGCAAATTCGAGGGGTCGGCTTCGATGACGCGTTTCGCAATGGCATGCGGGGTGCAGCGCAGGTCCTTTCCGGTCATGGCGAGCCGCAATAGATTGGCTGCAATGATGCAACCCTACTTGTTTGCTGGCTGATTCTTGTTTAGGCGATGGCGCATGAAACTGCTTGCGCTCGACACCGCTGCCAATCTCTGTTCCGTCGCCATTCTCGACGTCGAAACGGGGATTCTGATGGCTGAAGTCAGCGAGGATATCGGCAAGGGGCACGCCGAGCGCCTGATGGCAGTGATCGAACAGGTAATGGAACAGAGCAAGAGTTGCCATTGCGAATATCGGCAAGATCGCGGTCAGTGTTGGGCCTGGCTCGTTTACCGGCGTGCGTGTTGGGGTGTCGACGGCGCGCGGTTTCGCGCTCGCCCTGAAATGCCCTGTCGTCGGCATCAGCACGCTTCAGGCGCTGGCGTACGACGCTGCAAAAACAATTCCCGGCAAAGCGATACTGTCGATCATAGATGCCCGCCGCGACGAGCTCTATGCCCAATTCTTCAGCGCAGACGGATCAGCGAAATCGGAGCCTATGGTGACAACCCTGCCTCTGATACTGGAACAATTGACAGAGCGGGGTCACCCACATGTCCTTGCTGGTTCGGGTGCGCGCCTCATCAACGAAAAGCTCGATCAACCCCTCGACATCGCGGTATCGACGGCTACCGGAAGCATTGAGGCCGTTGCGCGGCTTGGGGCGATCCAGATGACAGATGGCGCGCCGAAGCCGCTTTACTTGCGTGGTCTCGATGTCAAACCGCAACAGAGCTTCGTGCTGAAGCGGAAGGTTGTTGAATGATCGGCTTTCCCTTCGACAATATGCGGTCGCGCAGCTTTGTCATCGAGCCTCTCATTCGAGCCGATGCGGTACAACTTGCCGCGCTCCATGCACTGACCTTCCGTCAACCCTGGAGCGATGACGATTTTCACGCATTGCTGGTCGAAGACAATGTGTTTGGGTTCATTGCCCGGGAGGTGGGAAATCCCAAGGCGATGGCCGGCGGCTTCGTTGTCGCGAGGCTCGTTCTCGATGAGGCGGAAATATTGACAATCGCCGTAGCGCCGCCTGCGCAGCGCAAGGGACTTGGGCACGCGTTGATGGATGCAACGCTTCGTCATCTGCACAACGCGCGGGCCAGCATGCTCTTTTTGGAAGTGGACGAACTCAACACTCCGGCCTTGGCGCTTTATCGCAGACTCGGCTTCAAGCAGGTCGGGAAACGGCCTGGCTACTATGAAACGGCCGCAGGGCGTTCGACCGCCTTGACTATGCGCCGCGACCTCAAGGCAGGTCGCTGACATGATGTCCTGGTTTCGGTTCATAGTCATGGCGACGGCGTTTGCCCTCACGATTCTTGTCCTCGTGCCGCTGCAATATATTTTCCTGAAAACGGGTTGGGGGCCACGTACAACCACGCCAATTCTTTTCCACCGGACCGTTAGCCGGCTGCTTGGCTTTCGCATCCATGTGCATGGGGAAATGGCGAAGCAGCGGCCGCTCTTGCTGACAGCGAACCACACGTCCTGGACCGACATCGTAATCCTCGGGTCTTTGCGTGAAATGGCCTTCATTGCCAAGGCCGAAGTGGCGACGTGGCCGTTATTTGGCATGCTCGCCAAGCTGCAGCGCACGGTTTTCATCGAGCGGGAAAAGCGTGGCAAAACCCATCATCAGGCCAGCGTCATTGCAACACGCCTGGCTGCCGGCGACGCCATGGTGCTTTTTGCCGAAGGAACAACATCCGACGGCAATCGTGTGCTGCCTTTCAAGACATCGCTCTTTGGCGCTGCGCAGGTGGCAATTCGCGAAACCGATGTAGCAACAGTGATCGTGCAACCAGTCGCGATCGCCTATACGCGGGTTCACGGTATGCCAATGGGCCGTGTGCACCGGCCGCTTGTCGCGTGGCCGGGTGACGTGCCGTTGGCGCCAAGCCTGATCGGGCTTTTGAAGGACGGTGCTGTCGATGTTGACGTATGGTTCGGCGAACCTGTCGCCATCGACGGCAAGAGTGACCGCAAGGCGTTGGCCCGGACAATGGAAGAACGGGTGCGTGCAATGGTTCGGACCTCGCTGATGGGGCGTGATCTCGTCAGTCCGCAAGGCGAAAGCGGCGAGGACCCTATTCTCAACGGCGCCAAAAACCGTTAGAAGCCTGCCCATGGACGATATCAGCATCACGAAAAAGCCGGATGAAGACTCCGGATCCCTGACGCATTCGCCTTCGCGTGCCAATACGCGCAAGGTCTATGTGAAGACCTATGGCTGCCAGATGAACGTCTATGACAGCCAGCGTATGACGGACAGTCTTGCGGCTGAGGGTTATAGCGCAACCGACACGGCAGACGATGCAGATCTCGTGTTGATCAATACCTGTCATATCCGCGAGAAGGCATCGGAGAAGCTCTATTCGGCGCTCGGCCGCCTTCGCAAGATGAAGGACGCCCGTGCGAAGGAGGGCCGCGAGTTGACTGTCGGCGTTGCCGGTTGCGTCGCCCAGGCGGAAGGTGACGAGATTACACGCCGTGCTCCCGTTGTCGATCTGGTTGTTGGCCCGCAAACCTATCACCGCCTGCCGCAGGCGCTTGCCCGCGTACGTCAGGGCGAACGCGTCGTTGAGACGGAATATGCGATCGAAGACAAGTTCGAGCATCTGCCCGCACCCGGCAAGGAGCAGACGAGGAGCCGAGGCGTAACGGCATTTCTGACGGTACAGGAGGGTTGCGACAAGTTCTGCACGTTCTGCGTCGTGCCTTATACCCGCGGTTCGGAAGTGTCGCGCCCGGTCGCTCAAATCATCCGGGAAGCCGAGAAGCTGGCGGATGCGGGCGTGCGCGAACTCACTTTGCTTGGTCAGAACGTCAATGCCTGGCATGGCGAAGCTGCCGACGGGCGCGAGTGGGGTCTGGGCGAGTTGCTGTACCGCCTGGCAGAAATTCCCGGCATCGCCCGTTTGCGCTACGTGACCAGTCATCCGCGGGATATGGATGACACCCTGATCAACGCTCACCGTGATCTCGGTATGTTGATGCCCTATCTGCACCTGCCAGTTCAGTCGGGCTCGGATCGCATACTCAAGGCGATGAACCGCAAGCACACCGCTGCGGACTATTTGCGTTTGATCGAACGTATTCGCGGCGCCCGTTCGGATATTGCATTGTCAGGAGACTTCATCGTCGGCTTTCCTGGCGAGAGCGAAGAAGACTTCGAAGCGACGTTGCAGATCGTCCGGGACGTGACCTATGCCGCGGCCTATTCGTTCAAATACTCCCCACGACCCGGTACTCCCGGTGCCGACATGGACGGTCATGTTGAGGAAACGGTCAAGGATGAGAGGCTGCAGCGTCTGCAGGCTTTGCTTAGCGAACAGCAATATGCGTTCCAGCGCAGCCTCATCGGGAAATCGATGGATGTGCTGATTGAAAAAGCTGGCCGAGTGTCCGGGCAGATGGTGGGGCGATCTCCCTGGTTACAACCTGTAATTATAGATGTACACGGCGGTCGAATCGGCGACATTATCAATGTGCGAATCATCGACACCGGAACCAACAGTTTGATTGGCGTTCGTGAGATGAACTCGGCGAGCAATGGGACTATATAAAAGGCTGAACACTTTTTTAGGAGAGCCGTTTGAACGCCACCGAAAAGCTGAAACCCACTCCTTCCGGAGCCTCGGATCTGGCGCATATCGTACTGACTTTTGACAATAACCGGATGGCGAGTGCGCTGTTCGGTCAGTTCGATGAAAATCTTGCCCGTATTGAGCAGAAACTGGGTGTCGACGTTCGTTCCAAGGGTAACCAGCTTGCCATTCGTGGCGAACCTGTTGCGACCGAGCAGGCGCGCAGGGCTCTCGATCAGCTCTACGAACAATTGCAGAAAGGCCATGATATCTCCGCATCCGATGTCGATGGTGCGTTGCGCATGGCGATTGCCGCTGATGACCAATTGACGCTCCCGACGATGGAAAACAAGAGCAAGATGGCTGCTGCCCAGATATCAACTCGCAAGAAGACGATTTTTGCCCGCACACCGACCCAGGATGCCTATATGCGGGCGTTGGATCGTTCGGAGCTCGTGTTTGGCGTAGGACCGGCTGGCACCGGCAAGACATATCTTGCGGTGGCTCACGCGGCGATGCTACTGGAGCGGGGTCTTGTGGACCGTATCATCCTTTCACGACCGGCGGTCGAAGCCGGCGAACGTCTCGGCTTCCTCCCGGGCGACATGAAGGAGAAGGTCGATCCCTACCTGCGGCCGCTATATGACGCGCTATATGACATGATGCCTGCTGACAAGGTTGAGCGGGCGATTGCTGCTGGTGTCATTGAAATCGCGCCGCTTGCCTTCATGCGCGGACGTACGCTGGCTCATTCGGCAATCATTCTCGACGAGGCGCAGAATACGACAGCCATGCAGATGAAGATGTTCCTGACACGTCTTGGCGAGAACGGGCGCATGATCATCACCGGCGACCCAAGTCAGATCGATTTGCCGCCCGGGCAGAAATCGGGGCTGGTTGAAGCGCTTCGAATCCTCGATGGCGTCAGTGGTATCGTTACTGTCCGGTTCACGGATGTCGACGTGGTCCGCCATCCACTCGTTGCTGCAATTGTCCGGGCCTATGACAAGGAAGGCGCCAAGCCCTGAACGGCATGGCGATGAGAACTTGATCATTGTCGATGTTCTTGTAGAGACGGACGGTTGGGCCGAGGAAACTGCGCTGCACGATCTGTCGGTGCGTGCTATCGCCGTCGCTTGGCAACAACTGCATGAAGGCGAGCAACCCGAAAGCGAACTCAGCCTCGTTTTCACCGATGATGCGGCGATCCGGGAGCTCAACAACGACTGGCGGGACAAGGACAAGCCGACCAATGTGCTGTCATTTCCTGCCTTCAACCTGAAGCCTGGTCAGAAACCAGGCCCCATGCTTGGCGACATTGTCATTGCACGGGAAACCGTAGCGCGCGAGGCATTGGAAGAGCAAAAGCCCTTCGATGATCACCTGACGCATCTTGTTGTCCATGGATTTCTGCATCTTCTCGGCTATGATCATTTGACGGATGCCGAAGCCGAGGAGATGGAGGGCTTGGAGCGCAAAATTCTGGCGCGTCTTGCAATTCCGGACCCATATGCGCTATCCGTCATTGACGATCAATCCGATTGAGGACCATGTCTGACACGTCGCACCAGAACGATCCTGCCGCGCCCGCCAAGGGAATAGCGGGGCAGGAGAGTGATGCCGAAGGGCAAAGTATCACCAGAGCGCCCGGCCCCGAAAAGCGCTCGCTTCTATCCGCAATCTTTCCATTCCTACGCGCTCGTCCAGGGACCTCGCTACGAGAGGACCTCGACGCCGCTTTGGCGGAAGGTCATCATGGTGACACGGCGTTTTCGCCCGAAGAACGCGCCATGCTGCACAACATCCTGCGTCTCCGCGAGCTGCGGGTCGAGGACGTCATGATTCCGCGTGCCGACATTGAGGCAGTGGACATCACCACCACACTTGGCGATCTTCTTGAGATGTTCGAGAAATCGGGCCATTCGCGAATGCCGGTGTTTGCCGAGACCCTTGATGATCCCCGTGGCATGGTGCACATCCGTGATGTGGTCAACCACATTACCAAGATCTCGAGGGTCAAAGCTCCCCGCAGATCTGCTGCCCGCGCACCAAAGGCGCCTGTTGCAGCCAAATTCAACCTAGCGAATGTCGATCTTACCAAGACGATCGCAGAACTGAGCCTGATGCGGCCGGTTCTGTTCGTGCCGCCATCAATGCTTGCGAATGATCTTATGGGACGCATGCAGGCGCAGCGAATCCAGATTGCCCTGGTCATCGATGAGTACGGCGGAACCGATGGTCTGGTGTCGCTCGAAGACATCGTCGAAATGGTTGTTGGCAATATTGAAGATGAACATGACGACGATGAAGTCATGATCATCGAAGAGCCGGAAGGTGTGTTCATCGCCGATGCGCGCGCCGATCTCGATGAGGTTTCGGGAAAGATTGGCCCCGCGTTCGTCATTGGCGAGCATGGCGAGGATGTCGATACGGTTGGCGGACTGATCTTCTCCATTCTTGGCCGCATCCCTGTGCGCGGTGAAATGGTGCAGGCGGTGCCGGGTTATGAGTTCCACGTGCTCGAAGCTGATCCGCGTCGTATCCGGAAGGTGCGGATCGTTCCGTTGCGACATGTAGAACGCCGCCTGCGCACGCCGCGACAAGGCATGGCCGAGGAGCCGGCGGAAACGGACGAATGATTGGCACAAGTCTCACCATTTAAGACTGAGCAAAAATCAGAAAAGGTGGGGCATGGCATGATCCAGCGTCTGGCCGGAAAGATCATTCTTTTGTCGGGTTGGCGTCGGGCCGGCCTGGCCTTCCTGATAGGAGCGCTGGCAAGTTTCGCGCTCCCTCCCTATGATTTTTTTGCCGTTTGCTTTGTCTCGTTCCCGGTACTCGTCTGGTTGATTGACGGCGCTGTTGACAATGCTGACCTTGGGCCAATTCGCCGTTTGCTGCCTGCAGCCGCAATCGGCTGGTGGTTCGGTTTCGGTTACTTCGTGTTTGGACTCTGGTGGATCGGTAACGCGCTGCTGGTTGATGCGGAAAATTTTGCCTGGGCCATACCCTTTGCCATCCTTGGGCTCCCGGCGTTCCTCGCATTTTTCTACGCCCTGGCAACCGTACTCGCTCGTCTGCTCTGGAGCGACGGGCTTGGTCGTGTCCTGGCTCTTGCCTTTGGCTTCGGCATTGCCGAATGGCTGCGCTCCTTTATCCTCACCGGCTTCCCATGGAACGCCATTGGTTATGCCGCCATGCCCGTGCCGATGCTGATGCAGTCATCTGTCATAGCCGGATTGCTCGCCATGAACGCGCTGGCTGTGATTGTCTTTGCCATGCCCGCCTTGCTGGTCGATCGCCGTGATCTGAAGACAGGCCTGATCCTGGTCCTGTTGCTGGTTTCTGCCCATGTCGGTTTTGGTGTCTACCGGCTCAATACGGCCTCGGTCGAAGCCAAGGGTCCGCGGGTCCGTATCGTGCAACCGTCGATCCCGCAGGACGTGAAGTGGGAGGCCAATGCGCGCAAAGGGATCTTCGACAAGTACCTCGCCATGTCGAGCGAGGCTCCGAAGGACGGCAAACCCAAGCCGCAGGTCATTATCTGGCCGGAAACTTCAGTTCCCTACATCCTGACGAAGGCGCCAGAAGCGCTGAAGGGCATTGCTGACGTCCTGGATGACGGGCAGGTCTTGCTTGCAGGTGCCATTCGCATGGAAGAACCCAGCGGCAGCGAGGACCCGCTCTACTACAATTCAATATTCACGATCGATAGTAACGGCGAAATCACAGGTGCAGCGGACAAGGTTCATCTCGTTCCTTTCGGTGAGTATTTGCCGCTTGAAGGGTTGCTGCGACGATTTGGTGTCAACGAAGTCGTTGAGCTGCCGGGCGGATTTACCGCCGCAACAGCCCGGCGTTCCCTCCCGGTTATTGATGGGTTCAATGTACTGCCGCTGATTTGTTACGAGGCAATTTTCCCAGCCGAAATGAGCTATCAGGGTACGCCTACCGACGCCATCGTCAATGTAACCAATGACGCCTGGTATGGAGACACGCCCGGTCCTTACCAGCATTTCCGCCAGGCGCAATTGCGGGCGGTCGAGCAGGGGCTGCCTTTGCTGCGCGCAGCCAACAATGGTCTTTCTGGCGTCATCGATCCTTACGGTCGAATCATCGATGCACTTGCTCTCAACGCTGTTGGGGTGGTCGATGCAACACTTCCCGGGAAGGTACAGCTACCCTTGGGTGAAGGCTGCCCGCCGCTATCAATTCTGGGTTGCAATTGGCCTCATCTTGATTGCATCAATGGCGTATTTTTTGCGCCGGAGACCGAGGGTTGGTTGACATTTCAGGTGTTGACCTATCGAATAATACTATATTTGGCCCGTTGATATATTGGTGATAAAATTCATTTTCAGCCCCATTTCATACGAATGAGATTTTCATGTCTGATAATAAAAAGAGACCTAATCCAGTAGACGTTCACGTCGGAGCGCGGATACGATTGCGACGCAACATGATCGGTTTGAGCCAGGAGAAACTTGGTGAAAGCCTTGGAATTACTTTTCAACAGATCCAGAAATACGAAAAAGGTATGAATCGTGTTGGTGCCAGCCGGCTGCAGGCCATTGGCAATATCCTCAATGTGCCGGTCACCTTTTTCTTTGACGATATGCCCGGCCAATCTGATAAGCCAAAGGGCTTCGACGAAGAGAGTGAAACCACCTATGTCGTGGGCTTTCTCAACAGCTCCGAGGGTATTCAGCTCGCCCGCGCATTCGCCAAGATCACCGATGCGAAGATCAGGCGCAAAATTCTCGATCTCGTTCGCACGCTGGGGCACGAGGAAGAATAATTAGCTCCAGCGCCCGGCATTATTGTGAATGCCTTCCCGGTTTTGGAAAAAAATTCTCAAAGTGCCGATTGTTTGAAAATGAAAGCAATTGACTGATCCTCTCGTCCTTGGCAAAGACTACGCAGCTCCGCCTGGGCTTTGCCGGGCGGGAGTTCGTTTGCTTTCAAGAGGGGTTCCCCGTGACACGCAGTTCATATCTTTTTACCAGTGAGTCCGTATCGGAAGGTCATCCAGACAAGGTCTGCGACCGCATCTCCGATGAAATCGTCGACATGATCTACAAAGAGGCAAAGAAGACGGGCGTTGATCCGTGGACTGTGCGTATCGCATGTGAAACTCTGGCAACCACCAACCGCGTCGTCATCGCGGGTGAGGTGCGCGTGCCTGACACGCTGTTGAAGAAAGACAAGAACGGTGTGGTCGTGAAGGATGCCAAGGATCATCCAGTTATCAATCCATCGCGGTTCCGTGCAGCCGCGCGCCGTGCCATCCGCGATATCGGATACGAACAGGACGGCTTCAACTGGAAGACAGCAAAGATCGACGTGCTGTTGCATCCTCAGTCAGCTGACATCGCCCAGGGTGTAGACAATGCTGCCGACCGTCAGGGTGAGGAAGGTGCAGGCGACCAGGGCATCATGTTCGGATACGCATGCCGCGAGACCCCAGATCTCATGCCGGCTCCAATCTACTACTCCCATAAAATTCTGGAACTTCTGGCAGGTGCCCGGCACAAGGGCGAGGGCGATGCCGGCAAGCTCGGGCCGGACGCCAAGAGCCAGGTTACAGTGCGCTATGTGGACGGCGTTGCAGCCGAAGCCACGCAGATCGTGCTTTCGACGCAGCATATGGATGCGAGCTGGGATTCCAAGAAGGTTCGCAAGGTTGTCGAACCGTACATCCGTGAAGCGCTCGGTGATCTGAAGATTGCCGATGACTGCGTCTGGTACATCAACCCGACCGGCAAGTTTGTGATCGGCGGCCCCGACGGTGACGCCGGTCTTACTGGCCGCAAGATCATCGTCGATACATATGGCGGTGCTGCTCCCCATGGCGGCGGTGCATTCTCCGGCAAGGACACGACAAAGGTAGATCGTTCTGCCGCCTACGCCGCACGCTATCTGGCGAAGAATGTGGTTGCAGCCGGTTTTGCAGATCGCTGCACGATCCAGCTTTCTTATGCGATTGGCGTCGCTCAGCCGCTATCGGTTTACGTTGATCTGCACGGAACCGGCAACGTGAAAGAGGACGCTGTGGAAGCTGCCCTGCGCAAAGTCATGGACCTTTCGCCTTCCGGCATCCGCAAGCATCTCGACCTTAACAAGCCGATCTACGCCAAGACATCCGCCTATGGCCATTTTGGCCGCAAGCCGGGCCGTGACGGTTCCTTCTCCTGGGAGAAAACCGATCTGGCAAAGCAGTTGAAGACCGCTCTGGCCGCTTAAGCGGCCCGAGTGACTATGCCGATGGATGAGCCAAGGCGCGAGCGTTCGACGGAGGCATTCTTCGGCAGAAGAAGCGGAAAGACGCTGCGTCCCATGCAGCGCTCTATTCGTGACGAACTGCTGCCGCTGCTCAAGCTCGATCTTACCCAGCCTCCACCTGCCGACCTCCGCACTCTGTTTTCTGCGGAGGTCGAGACGGTGCGGATGGAGATCGGGTTTGGCGGCGGCGAGCATTTGCTGCATGAAGCTGCGCGTTGTCCGGCGTCAGGCTTTATCGGCATAGAACCTTTCGTCAACAGCATGGCGAAACTGGTTGTCGATCTGCATGACAATCCCCTGCAGAACATCCGCCTCTACGATGATGACGCGACACAGGTCCTTGACTGGTTGCCGGAGGCGTCGCTGAACGGCATCGATCTGTTTTATCCTGATCCCTGGCCGAAAAAGAAGCACTGGAAGCGCCGTTTTGTCAGCCAGAAAAATCTCGACCGGTTTGCCCGGGTTCTGAAGCACTGGGAGCATCTTCCGGTTTGCTTCGGATATTGACACCTATGTGAACTGGACGCTGCAGCATTGCCGCGTTCATGATGATTTCGATTGGCAAGCGGCAACGGCCGCCGACTGGCATACGCCCTATGAAGCATGGCCCGGAACGCGCTACGAACAGAAGGCGCATCGCGAGGGCCGGACAGGCGCTTATCTGACGTTCCTGCGCCGTTAGCGCGCCACGCTCATTTCACGTGACAGCTTCCTGACAGTTTTCTAGTATCATTTTAATGGTGAGGAGACCGCTGGGAGGCTGTCAATTATTTTTGTCGTCACGCAATGGATTTGTCCTGTTACGAATTCACGCTTCCGTTCGTCGGCATCTTCCCGCTTCTTCCGTGACCTAACAAAAACCGATGGCTAACGGCCATAATGGGAGGATATCCAGAAATGCGTAAGATGTTGCTTGCTTTTGTTGCTGCCGGGGCGATGGTTCTGTCCGGTCAGGCTTTTGCCGCGGACTACAAGATCATGGCTCCTGCGGCCCCTGGCGGTGGTTGGGATCAGACCGCCCGGACGCTCCAGACTACCCTTCAGGACGAAAAGATATCAGGCAGTGTTCAGGTCGTGAACGTACCTGGTGCTGGTGGCACAATTGGCCTTGCGCAATTTGCCAACTCTGCCAAGGGTGATCCCTCGCAGCTCATCGTCGGCGGCTATGTCATGGTCGGCGCGATCTTGACCAATGCATCTCCTGTAACGCTCGATCAGGTCACGCCAATCGCACGGTTGACCGGTGAATACGAGGCGCTGGTTGTTCCTGCGGCATCGCCAATCAAGACGATGGCCGATCTCGTTGAGAAGTTGAAGGCCGATCCCGGCGCTGTGTCGTGGGGTGGCGGCTCGGCAGGCGGTACGGACCACATTACAGCTGGCCTGATCGCAAAGGCAGCCGGTGTCGACCCGACGAAGGTCAACTACATTGCCTTCTCCGGTGGTGGTGAGGCGCTGGCCGCCATTCTTGGTGGTCAGGTCACGGTCGGCATTTCCGGGTATGGCGAGTTCGAATCGCAGATCAAGGCGGGTGCGCTGCGCATCATCGGTATTTCCAGCGATGCGAAGGTATCAGGCATTGATGCACCGACCTTCAAGGAAGGTGGCGTGGATGTTTCGATCCAGAACTGGCGTATGGTCGCCGCAGCTCCTGGTATTACGCCGGAGCAGGAAGCGGCAATCGGTGCTGACGTTGAGAAGCTGGTGAAGTCAAAGAGCTGGCAGGATCAATTGAAGGCCAAAGGCTGGGCTGACACCTATCTCGCTGGCGACGCTTTCAAGGCACAGCTGGCAAAGGACACTGAAGCAACTTCTGCAATCCTGAAAGATATTGGCCTCGTAAAATGACGCAAGAGTCACCGAGTTCCGAAGCGCGCCGCCCTGATCGGGCGGCGCTGGTCATCGCCGCAGTTATTGCGGTCATCGCCGCCGTGATCGTCTACAGTACGGCCACGGCCCAGGGCGGAAGCGCGACCAGAATCGGTCCATCGGCATTTCCCTATGCCATTGCCGGATGTCTGTTCCTCCTGTCCATCTGGACTGTTTTCGAAGCAGTGCGTGGAGATTTCCCCGAGCGGGAGAAACAGGAAATTCAGCCTGTTATCTGGATCATTGGCGGTCTTGCTGCGCAGATGCTACTTCTGCACATTACGGGCTTTGCGATAGCGACAGGATTGCTGTTCGCTGCAACTGCGCGGGCATTTGGCAAGGGGCCGCTGTGGATGACAATCCCGATCGGCATTGTTTTATCATTCATCGTTTGGGTCATTTTCGCCAAGGGATTGCAGTTGACGCTCCCGGCCGGCCCCCTTGAACGCCTCATTTAACGACAGGTCGGGCAATGGATAGTTTCACCTTATTGGCACATGGTTTTGCGGTCGCAATGCAGCCGCTCAATCTGCTTTATGCCCTGATTGGCGTCACCTTGGGTACGGCAGTCGGCGTCCTTCCGGGCATCGGGCCTGCGCTGACGGTCGCGTTGCTGCTGCCCGTCACCTACAAGCTGGATCCGGCCGGATCGCTTATTATGTTTGCGGGCATTTATTACGGCGGGATGTATGGCGGGTCGACGACATCAATCCTCTTGAATACGCCGGGTGAGAGCTCCTCGATCGTAACCGCCCTGGAAGGCAACAAGATGGCGCGAGCCGGCCGGGGTGGCCCCGCCCTTGCGACAGCAGCCATCGGGTCCTTCGTTGCCGGCTTGATCGCAACCATGGCACTTGCCCTGATCGCGCCGACGATCGTTAAGTTCGCTCTGTCGTTCGGCCCTGCGGAATATTTTGCATTGATGGTTCTCGCCTTCATGACGGTTTCCGCGGCATTCGGCGATTCAACGCTTCGCGGGCTGACGGCGCTGTTCATCGGACTTGCTCTCGGCCTTGTCGGTATTGATCTCCAAACTGGACAGGCCAGGCTGGCTTTCGGCATTCCGGATTTGCTTGACGGTGTGGAAGTCACGACGCTTGCGGTCGCGCTCTTTGCGATCGGCGAGAGCTTGAGCGTTGCTGCTTCGCATCGCTACGGCGAAGAAAAGATCGAGGCGATCAAGGGTTCGGTCTGGATGAACCGGGAAGATTGGTCGCGCTCATGGAAGCCTTGGCTGCGCGGGACGTTCATCGGTTTCCCGATAGGTGCAATGCCCGCCGGCGGTGCGGAAATCGGCACCTTCCTGTCCTATTCGGTTGAGAAGCAACTGGCAAAGAAGCCGGAAGAGTTTGGCAAAGGTGCCATTGAGGGCGTTGCAGGACCTGAGGCGGCGAACAATGCATCGGCCGCCGGAACACTGGTTCCGTTGTTGACGCTCGGCCTGCCAACAAGTGCGACTGCCGCCATCATGCTTGCTGGCTTCCAGCAGTTCGGTCTTCAGCCTGGCCCGTTGCTGTTTGCCAATAATCCGCAGATCGTCTGGGGTTTGATCGCCAGTCTGCTCGTTGCCAATTTCATGTTGCTGGTTCTGAATTTGCCGCTTGTGGGCCTATGGGTACGGCTGTTGTCGATCCCGCGGCATTGGCTTTATGCCGGGATTCTTGTCTTTGCCACGCTCGGGACCATTGGAGCCAATCCGTCCACGTTCGAGCTTGGGATGCTGCTGGCATTCGGCGTGCTCGGATACATCCTGCGCCGCTTCGGTTATCCGATTGCGCCGGTCGTTGTGGGTTTGATTCTGGGACCGATGGCGGAGCAACAGTTGCGCCGGGCGCTGGCGATCAGCCAGGGCGATCCGACAGTACTCGTTCATTCACCCATTGCGGTGATTCTACTGATACTGGCAGTGTGCGCCGTTGTCGTGCCGCTCATTATGCGAGCGCGCGGCAAGGGCAAGGTTCTGGCAGCACTTGCAGCCAGCGAAGACTGACACCTCATCAGTCCTTGGTCCACCGGAAGGAATTAGTTCCGGTGGATAGAGCTGAACTGAGCCGGATCGATGCCGAGAGCGCGCAGGTCGGAAGCCACCGGCTGATGACCGATGCGAGTTGCCGATGCAACGGCGACGGCACTACCGAACACGTTAAAGAACCGGCCAATCTTGGAGGGAATGTGTCTCTTCGTCATTTTTCTATCCTTTCGCATTGATGTTGCGATGCAGCATAGATAGGAGAGGCGACCCGATATGTTTAGCTCTGATAGTGCAGGGCAGCCATGCGAAAATGCATGCCGGAATGGTCAATTCAGAAGCGCTGGCAGAAATTCTTCTCAAAGCTTGAAAACAGCACGCCGTTTCGGTATATAGAAGTCATATTCTTGGTCGATAGAACAGGAGTGGGTCCAGACCGGTCCCGCTCTTTTTTGTTTCTTAAGGCCGAAACAGGGAAAAAATTTGCGTGACAGACGGCGCTGAAACAGAGCACGGAACTACCTCCGCCACGGAGCTCGAAGAACGGATCATCACTGAAACAGGTGTCGATGCCCGCGTGGCCGGCATTATTGAGCCGGTATTGGAATCGATTGGTTTCCGCCTGGTCCGGGTTCGTCTTTCTGGCCTCAACGGACTGACTTTGCAGATCATGACCGAGCGCAACGACGGCACGATGACCGTCGAAGATTGCGAACTCGTCAGCCGGACACTGTCGCCGGTGCTCGATGTCGAGGATCCGATCGACCGTCACTACCACCTGGAAGTCTCGTCGCCCGGTATCGATCGTCCGCTGGTTCGCAAATCGGATTTCGCCACCTGGTCAGGCCACATCGTCAAGATCGATACGTCTGCTGTCCTCGAGGGTCGCAAGAAGTTCCGCGGCCGCATCGCCGCTGTTTCTACCGACGCTGTCACAGTCGAAAGCGATCAGGCAAGCTACGGTGACAAGCCCGTCGTCGAAGTTCCCTTCGAGATGATCGCGGACGCACGGCTCATTTTGACGGATGACCTCATCCGCGATGCATTGCGCCGCGACAAGGATTTGCGCGAGGGCCGGATACCGGAAGATGGCGCAGCCTCGGCAGACGAGGCAGAGCGCTTCGCAGGAAAAAACAGACCAGGATTGATATTTCATACGCCCGCAGGAGAAGCGGGGCGGTGAACCCAAGGAGAAGAACATGGCAGTCAGTGCAAACAGGCTCGAACTTCTGCAGATCGCCGATGCGGTCGCACGCGAGAAGTCGATTGACCGCGAGATCGTTATTGCGGCGATGGCCGATGCCATTCAGAAGGCCGCGCGCTCGCGTTATGGGCAGGAGACCAACATCCGCGCCGATATCAACGCCAAGACCGGTGAGATCAAGCTTCAGCGCCTGCTAGAGGTGGTCGAAGATGTAGAGGATCCGGTTACCCAGATCGGCATGGAAGCGGCGCGCGACCGCAATCCCGATGCGCAGCCCGGCGATTTCCTCGCCGACCAGCTGCCGCCGATGGATTTCGGCCGAATCGCTGCCCAGTCCGCCAAGCAGGTCATCGTGCAGAAGGTGCGCGAAGCGGAGCGTGACCGTCAGTATGACGAATACAAGGATCGGGTCGGTGAGATCATCAACGGCAGTGTCAAGCGCGTCGAATATGGCAATGTGATCGTCGATCTCGGCCGTGGCGAAGCCATTGTCCGCCGCGACGAGCTGATCCCGCGCGAAACCTTCCGCTACGGTGATCGCGTCCGTGCTTATGTCTACGACGTGCGCCGCGAACAGCGTGGTCCGCAGATTTTCCTGAGCCGTACGCATCCGCAGTTCATGGCAAAGCTCTTCACGATGGAAGTGCCGGAAATTTATGACGGTATCATCGAGATCAAGTCGGTTGCGCGCGATCCGGGCTCGCGCGCCAAGATCGCCGTTATTTCGCGCAACTCGTCGATTGACCCGGTCGGCGCCTGCGTTGGTATGCGTGGTTCGCGCGTACAGGCGGTTGTCGGTGAGCTTCAGGGTGAAAAGATCGACATCATTCCATGGTCGCCGGAACCGGCTTCGTTCATCGTCAATGCGCTGCAGCCGGCCGAAGTTGCCAAGGTTGTTCTCGACGAAGACGCTGAACGTATTGAAGTTGTGGTCCCGGATGACCAACTATCACTTGCGATCGGTCGTCGCGGCCAGAATGTCCGTCTGGCTTCGCAGTTGACCGGCTGGGATATCGACATCCTCACCGAGCAGGAAGAATCCGAACGCCGCCAGAAGGAATTCGTCGAACGCTCGAACCTGTTCATGGAAGCACTCGATGTCGATGAGATGGTCGGTCAGGTGCTTGCGTCGGAAGGTTTTGCCAGCGTCGAGGAAATCGCCTACGTGGATAGCGATGATATTTCCTCCATCGATGGTTTCGATGAGGAGACCGCGACTGAAATCCAGCAGCGCGCTCAGGAATATTTGAGCCGCATCGAGGAAGAACGGGATGCCCGCCGCAAGGAACTGGGTGTTTCCGATGAACTCCGCGACCTGCCGGGCATGACGAATGCAATCCTCGTTGCTGTCGGTGAAGATGGTGTCAAAACCGTCGAAGATTTCGCCGGATATGCAGTTGATGAATTGACAGGCTGGCGTGAACGCAAGGATGGTGAGACAATCAACTATCCCGGTATCCTGTCGCAGTTTGATGTCAGCCGTGCTGACGCAGAACAGATGGTTCTTGCGGCTCGCCTCAAGGCTGGATGGATCACGGAAGACGATCTCGCCGCCGAAGAGCCTGAAGCAGAAGTCGATCAGGAGGTCGCTGGCTAACAGCGGACGTTGAGCGTGGAACCGGAAATGAACGACAGGACGTGCATTGTCACGCGGACAAGCGGTTCTGTCGAAGACATGATCCGGTTCGTCGCCGGCCCGGATGGAACGGTTGTGCCAGATTTCAAGCGCAATCTCCCCGGTCGCGGCTGTTGGGTGAAAGCCCAGCGACGCTATGTAGACGAAGCGGTCAAGCGAAAGCTTTTTCCGCGTGCCTTGAAAAGCAGCGTCACTGTTCCGGAAGAATTCGGGCTGACGGTGGACCATATGCTGGCAAAATCGGCGCTCGGCAGTTTTGGGTTGGCGCGCAAGGCCGGTGTTGTGGTAACAGGGGCCGCAAAAGTGGACGCTGCCATCCGCAACGGTACTGCCGCACTGGTTCTTCATGCGTTTGAAGCGGCCGAAGACGGTGTCCGGAAACTTGACCAGGCCCGCCGTTCGGTTGTTTATGCGGGCGGACCGGAAATACCCGCCCTTTCATTGTTCGAAAGCAATGAAATGGATTTGGCATTGGGTGGGGTAAATGTGATACATGCTGCCGTACTCAAGGGAACGGCAGCTGCCGGGTTCGTAAAGCGAGCCTGGCTGCTACAGCATTTTCGCGATGGCCGTGACGATCAGGCCGACGCTAAAGCGGCAGCTGCCGCGAAGGAAACGGAAACGGAATGAGCGATACAAAATCGACAGACGACAAGACGCTTGGCGTCAACAAGAAAACCCTGACCCTGAAGCGGCCCGGTGTTGAGCAGAGCACAGTGCGCCAGAATTTCAGCCACGGGCGTACGAAGTCTGTTGTCGTTGAGACCAAGAAGCGCAAGTTTAGCCTTCCGGATCACAAGCCGGAGGTTGCACCTCCCGCTGCGCCCGCTCCGGTTCCCGCACAAGTGACGGCGCCTGCGCCAACCGCGCCGGTACGCCCGGCACCACAGCCCGCTGCGACACAGGCAAGCCCTACCGCAGCACCGCGTCCGGCAGCGCCCGCAGCAACGGCACCAGCTCCACAATCTGGCGCCCGTCCTGCGGCGCCGGCCCAGCAGCAGCGTCCTGCACAGCAGTCCTATCGTCCAGCTGGCCAGCGCCCGAACGATCGTTCCGGTATGGTGCTGAACACACTGTCGACCGCCGAACTCGAAGCACGCCGCAAGGCGCTCGAGGGCTCAAAAGCGCGTGACGCCGAGGATCGCGCCAAGGCCGCAGTTGAAGCGGCTCGCCGCGCGGAAGAAGAAGTGCTGCGCGTGAAGGAGCGCGAGGATTCAGCCCGCCGTCAGGCCGAGGAAGAAGAACGCATTCGCAAGGAAGCCGAGGCGAAACAGCGTGCCGAAGAAGAGTCCCGCAAGCGGCAGCCCGAATTGAAGGCAGCCGACGACGCAGCCGCTTTGAAGGCACCCGTCCGCAAGCCAAACCTGGCGGAAGAAGACGAGGGTCGTCGTGGCCCTGTCGGCGCTCGGCGTGGTGCAGCTGCACCGGCCAAGCCGGAAGTCCGCGCGCCCAAGGTCGTCAAGGGCGAGGACGAGCGTCGTCGTGGCAAGCTCACATTGGGCTCTGCGCTCGATGATGAAGGCCGCAGCCGTTCCCTCTCGGCCATGCGCCGCCGCCAGGAGAAGTTCAAGCGTGGCATGCAGCAGGAAACACGCGAGAAGATCGCTCGCGAAGTGGTTCTGCCGGAGACCATCACGATTCAGGAACTCGCCCAGCGTATGGCCGAGCGTTCCGTTGACGTCATCAAATTCCTCATGAAGGAAGGCCAGATGATGAAGCCGGGCGATCTGATCGACGCCGATACGGCCCAGCTGATCGCCGAAGAGTTCGGCCATACGGTTCGCCGCGTTGCTGAATCCGACGTTGAAGAAGGTATCTTCAATGTGCAGGACGACGAAGCCGCCTTCGAGCCGCGTCCGCCGGTTGTGACCATCATGGGTCACGTCGATCACGGCAAGACATCGCTGCTTGATGCCATCCGCAAGGCCAACGTCGTTTCCGGCGAGGCCGGCGGTATCACTCAGCATATCGGTGCCTACCAGGTCGAACAGAACGGCCAGAAGATCACCTTCATCGACACGCCGGGTCACGCCGCGTTTACCGCCATGCGTGCTCGCGGCGCGCAGGCTACGGACATTGCCATCCTTGTGGTGGCTGCTGACGACAGCGTGATGCCGCAGACGATCGAATCGATCAACCATGCCAAGGCGGCAGGCGTTCCGATCATCGTTGCGATCAACAAGATCGACAAGCCATCGGCCGATGCGCAGAAGGTCCGCAACGGTCTTCTGCAGCACGAAGTCTTCGTCGAATCGATGGGCGGTGAAACGCTCGATGTTGAAGTCTCCGCCAAGACCGGTGTTGGCCTCGACAAACTGCTCGAAGCCATCCTGCTGCAGGCCGAGATTCTCGACCTGAAGGCCGATCCGACGCGTACGGCTGAAGGTGTCGTCATCGAGGCCAAACTGGAGCGTGGTCGCGGTTCTGTTGCCACGGTGCTGGTCCAGAAGGGTACGTTGAATCCAGGCGATATCATCGTTGCCGGCAGCGAATGGGGTCGTGTTCGCGCCCTGGTCAATGATCGCGGTGAGAACATGAAGGAAGCTGGACCGGCGACGCCGGTTGAGGTTCTGGGTCTCCAGGGACCGCCGCAGGCTGGTGATCGCTTCGCAGTTGTCGAAAACGAAGCCAAAGCGCGCGAGATCTCCGAATACCGCACGCGTCTTGCCCGTGAAAAGGCTGTGGCCAAGCAGGCCGGTTCACGTGGTTCGCTCGAGCAGATGATGAGCCAGCTGCAGGTGACAGGCTTGAAGGAATTCCCGTTGCTCATCAAGGGTGACGTGCAGGGTTCGATCGAAGCCATTGCCGGTGCGCTCGACAAGCTCGGTACCGACGAAGTGCGCGCACGCGTCATCCATTCGGGTGCTGGCGGCATCACCGAGAGCGATATCGCGCTTGCCGAAGCCTCCAATGCTGCGATCATCGGGTTCAACGTTCGTGCCAACAAACAGGCACGTGACCTTGCCGAGCGTGAAGGTATCGAAATCCG
This sequence comes from uncultured Alphaproteobacteria bacterium, assembly GCA_963777425.1. Lineage (GTDB taxonomy): Bacteria > Pseudomonadota > Alphaproteobacteria > Rhizobiales > Rhizobiaceae > Phyllobacterium. Next base: position 77,571 of record CAVZQS010000008.1, read on the forward strand.
CTACTACAACATCATCTACGATCTCGTGGACGATGTGAAAGCAGCCATGTCGGGTCTTCTGTCACCGGAACGCCGCGAAACCTTCCTTGGCAATGCGGAGATTCTCGAAGTCTTCAACATCACCAAGGTTGGCAAGGTCGCTGGTTGCCGGGTTACGGAAGGCAAGGTCGAGCGCGGTGCGGGCGTACGCCTTATCCGTGACAACGTTGTCATCCACGAAGGCAAGCTCAAGACGCTCAAGCGCTTCAAGGACGAAGTCTCCGAAGTGCCCGCTGGCCAAGAATGCGGTATGGCGTTCGAGAACTACGACGATATTCGCGCAGGCGATACGATCGAAGCTTTCCGCGTCGAACATGTGACCCGCACGCTCTAAGCAGCAGCGTTTCAATCATTAGTGGCAGATCGCCGGGTAAAACCGGCGATCTCTCTTATATTTGGATATGACAATAATGGCTCGTTTTGCTTCCACCGGCCCCACTCAACGCCAGTTGCGCGTCAGCGAGCAGGTGCGTCACGCAGTATCCCAGGTGCTTCAGCGCGGAGATGTTCGCGATGACACGCTGGAAAATGCCGTCATCGCCATTTCCGAAGTACGCATGTCGCCAGACCTGAAGATTGCGACCTGTTTCGTGTCGCCGATCGGAGCAACCGACAGCGAGGGGGTCATCGGTGCTCTGAACAAGAATTCAAAGTTCATTCGCGGCCGTGCCGCCACCTATCTCAAGCAGATGAAATATATGCCGGAATTTCGTTTCCGCATCGATACGAGCTTCGACAATTACGCCAAGATCGATGCACTCTTGCGGAAGCCGGAAGTGACGCGCGATCTTGCCGATGACGACGAAGATGATGGTGGCGACCCGAATCCGGGGGATGTTCCCGGCCACGATGGTAACGACTGATGGCGCGGCAGCGGAAGAAAAAGGGCCGCCCGGTTTCAGGTTGGCTGATCTTTGACAAGCCGAAGGGCATGGGTTCGACGGAGGCCGTCTCCAAGATCAAATGGCTGTTCAAGGCGGAAAAAGCGGGTCATGCCGGTACGCTTGACCCTCTGGCGTCGGGTATGTTGCCGATTGCACTCGGCGAAGCGACCAAGACTGTTCCCTATGTTATGGATGGAACCAAGATCTACCGCTTCACTGTGACCTGGGGTGCTGAGCGAACAACCGACGATCTGGAAGGCGAGGTGACCGTCACCTCCGATACCCGGCCGGATGAAACGGCAATCAAGGCGTTGCTGCCGAAATATATCGGCGTCCTTGCACAGATCCCGCCAAAATTCTCGGCAATCAAGATCGCCGGAGAACGCGCTTATGATCTGGCCCGCGGCGGCGAAGAGATCGAAATACCCGCCCGGGATGTCGAAATCGACCGGCTTGACCTGATCGAATGCACCGATACCTCAACTGCAATCTTCGAAGTCGAATGCGGCAAGGGTACCTATGTGCGCTCTCTTGCGCGTGACATGGGCCGCGATCTTGGCTGTTACGGTCATATTTCCGATTTGCGCCGCATAGAAGTTGCACCTTTCGACGAGTCCGATTTCGTGACGCTCGCAGAACTGGAAGCGGCGCATCCGCCGGTCCCGACCGAGGACGAGAGCGAGGATCGCTCCTATGAGCGGCTGGCCGAACGTTTCTCGGTTATGGACGCTTTCCTGATCGACACGGGTGCCGCGCTCGAAAGTCTTCCGCAGGTGCCGGTCTCCGATGACCAGGCCCATCGCATTCGCATGGGCAATCCGGTGATCCTGCGTGGGCGCGACGCTCCGGTTGAAGCGGACGAGGCCTGTGTGACGAGTAAGGGCAAGCTCCTGGCGATCGGTTTCATCGAACAGGGCCAGTTCAAGCCCAAGCGAGTATTTACGGCATAGAACCGCCTGAATCATTTGCGGCTGGTAATTTGTCACATTTTCGACTATACGGCCCGCAGCGACAAGCTTTTGCTATCGCTTTAACCGGCCCCCGCTGGACGACATCCCGGCCGTGGGCATCCTGTTTTCCTCTTCAAAAGAAAGGATATACGATGTCGATAACCGCTGAACGCAAGCAGGCAGTGATCTCTGAATATGCGACCAAGCCAGGCGATACCGGTTCTCCGGAAGTCCAGGTTGCCGTTCTGACAGAGCGCATTGTCAACCTGACTGAGCACTTCAAGGACCACAAGAAGGACAATCATTCCCGTCGTGGTCTCCTCAAGCTCGTCTCGACGCGCCGCAGCCTTCTTGATTATCTCAAGAAAGTTGATCAGGGCCGCTACCAGACGCTGATCGAAAAGCTCGGCCTGCGCCGCTAACAGATTGAACCGGCGGATGCGTTATCCACGCTCCGCCGGTTTATTTCATCTCCATAGGAGGCGGTCATTTCGAATGAAATGACAGGGAAACTTCGATGGAGATGAGTACTACCATGAGGCAGATCATGGGGCAGGATTGCAGGCAACTCGGGATAACGAGTTGCACGTTGTCTTGCCCGTGATTGGTCTAAACGAAACGGGAGAAATGCTGTCATCCAAAGGGATGCGCGTTTTTTCCCACTGAAGGACAAGACATGTTTAATCAACACAAAGTTGAAATCGAATGGGGCGGACGTCCGCTCATTCTCGAAACCGGCAAGATCGCTCGTCAGGCTGACGGTGCCGTTCTTGCCACTTACGGCGAGACCGTTGTGCTCGCTACTGTGGTTTCCGCCAAGGAACCGAAGCCGGGCCAGGACTTTTTCCCGCTGACAGTCAACTATCAGGAAAAGACCTATGCCGCCGGCAAGATTCCTGGTGGCTATTTCAAGCGCGAAGGCCGCCCGAGCGAAAACGAAACATTGGTTTCGCGCCTGATCGACCGCCCGATCCGCCCGCTCTTCGCTGACGGCTACAAGAACGACACCCAGGTCGTCATCACAGTCATCCAGCATGATCTCGAAAACAACCCTGACATCGTCTCGATGATTGGCGCATCGGCGGCCCTGACGCTCTCCGGCGTTCCTTTCATGGGCCCGATCGGCGGCGCTCGTGTCGGTTACATTGGCGGTGAGTACAAGCTGAACCCGACCATCGATGAAATGGTTGAATTCGAGCCTCGATCTCGTTGTCGCCGGTACCGGCGATGCCGTTCTCATGGTTGAATTGGAAGCCAAGGAATTGGCCGAAGATGTCATGCTCGGGGCCGTCATGTTCGGCCATAAGGGCTTCCAGCCGGTCCTCGACGCGATCATCAAGCTCGCCGAGGTTGCTGCCAAGGAACCACGCGATTTCGTTACCGATGATCTTTCGGCCGTTGAAGCGGCCGTTCTGAAGGTTGCCGAAGCTGATCTGCGCGACGCTTACAAGATCACCGACAAGCAGCAGCGCTACGCAGCTGTCGATGCTGCCAAGGCCAAGGTCAAGGCGCATTTCTTCCCGGAAGGTGTTGAAGAGCCTGAGTTTTCTGCCGAAGAAATCGCGACTGTATTCAAGTCGGTTCAGGCGAAGATCGTTCGCTGGAACATTCTTGACACCGGCAGCCGTATCGATGGCCGTGACTTGAAGACCGTTCGCCCCATCGTTTCGGAAGTCGGTCTCCTGCCGCGTACCCATGGTTCGGCCCTCTTCACCCGCGGTGAAACACAGGCGATCGTGGTTGCCACGCTCGGTACCGGCGAAGACGAACAGTATGTCGACTCGCTGACCGGCATGTACAAAGAAACCTTCATGCTTCACTACAACTTCCCGCCCTATTCGGTCGGTGAAACAGGTCGCATGGGTTCTCCTGGCCGCCGCGAAATCGGTCATGGCAAACTCGCCTGGCGCGCTATCCACCCGGTTCTGCCTGCCAAGGAACAGTTCCCCTACACGCTCCGTACCGTCTCCGAGATCACCGAATCCAATGGTTCGTCCTCGATGGCCACCGTTTGCGGCACGTCGCTGGCGCTGATGGATGCCGGTGTTCCGTTGCTCCGTCCGGTCGCCGGTATCGCCATGGGCCTGATCCTCGAAGGCGAGAAGTTCGCGGTTCTCTCCGACATCCTCGGCGACGAAGATCATCTCGGCGACATGGATTTCAAGGTGGCTGGTACTGACGGCGGCATCACCGCGTTGCAGATGGACATCAAGATCGATGGCATCACCGAAGAGATCATGAAGGTCGCCCTGGCTCAGGCCAAGGACGGACGTCTGCACATCCTCGGCGAAATGGCGAAGGCCATCACCGAAGGCCGTTCGGAACTCGGCGAATTTGCGCCACGCATCGAAGTCATGAACATTCCGACCGACAAGATCCGTGACGTTATCGGTTCTGGTGGCAAGGTCATTCGCGAAATCGTTGAAAAGACTGGCGCGAAGATCAATATCGAGGACGATGGCACGGTGAAGATTGCATCTTCCTCGGCCAAGGAAATCGAAGCTGCCCGCAAGTGGATCCACTCCATTGTTGCCGAGCCGGAAGTTGGCGAGATCTATGAAGGCACGGTCGTCAAGACCGCGGACTTCGGCGCATTCGTCAATTTCTTCGGCCCGCGCGATGGTCTCGTCCATATCTCGCAGCTCGCTTCGGAGCGCGTTGCCAAGACCTCCGACGTGGTCAAGGAAGGCCAGAAGGTCTGGGTCAAGCTCATGGGCTTTGATGAACGCGGCAAGGTTCGCCTGTCGATGAAGGTCGTCGATCAGGAAACCGGCAAGGAAATCGTTCAGGAAAAGAAGCCTGCCGAAGAAGACGCAGAATAAGCTTCTGAATATTTCATGATCGAAGCGCGCCCGGATTCCGTTCTGGGCGCGCTTTTTCTTGATTACACGGTTCAAAAGACGGACATCATCATGACCAACGGCGCGCTCAAGACGCTTTTCCTGCCCTTTGACCAGGAGATACTGCCAATTCCAGGTGCAGGCGAGAAATGGCTGTTCCTTGGTGCTGAGGCAGATCGCGAGATCGCCGATGATTGGCGTAGCGTCTTGACCTGTCTCCAGCCGTTCCGGCCCGACTACCTGGCATTGCAAAAGGCTGGCTTTACTGCGATCCCACGGTTGCAGGGTGATGAACGTTTCGACGGAGCGTTGATCCTGATCGGCAAGCATCGCGGCCGCAATGAAGCCTGGCTGGCGCAAGCCCTCAGCCACGTCAATCCCGGTGGAAGCATCGTGGTTTCTGGAGACAAGAAACTTGGCGTTGATAGCTTCCGCAAGACCGTTGAAGGGCTGACGCCTGTCACCGACAGGCTATCGAAACACCACGCCGTCGCCTTCTGGTTCAATCGCCCGGAACAACTGAATAGCGATAAAATTCAATCGCTTATGGCGGAGCCGACGCGACTGGAGAACCGGTTTACGACCGGGCCTGGCATGTTCTCGCACACCGCCATCGACAAGGGCTCGGCCATGCTGGTCAAGCATTTCGAAGGACGGATCAGCGGCCACGTGGCGGACTTCGGTGCAGGCTGGGGCTATCTCGCCAGCGAGGTTATGAACTACCCGGACAAACTGAAGTCACTGGCCCTCTATGAGGCGGATTTCGAAGCGCTGGAGGCGGCCAGGCTGAACGTCGCCGGAAGCCCGGAGATACCGGTTTCCTTCCACTGGCATGATGTCAATAGTGAAACAATTTCAGAGATTTACGACACCATCGTCATGAACCCGCCATTCCATGCCGGGCGCAGTGCTGATCCGACGATGGGACAGGGGTTCATCGCGGCCGCAGCCAAACGCCTGAAGCCGGGCGGCAAGCTTTTGCTCGTCGCCAATCGGCAAATGCCCTATGAAGCCGGCCTCAAGGCACTCTTCAAATCGGTGCAGCCATTGGAAGACGATGCCGGGTACAAGATCATCGAAGCGAAGAAGTAAGAGCCCGTTGTAAATTCTACTGCGGTGGTCATTTGGTGCGGCTTTCACCGCAGCGACTTTCCAAACGGGCTCAAAATCTCAACTAGGCACAACCATTTCACCACTCCCAGTGGAGAAACTTGTACCGTTTTCGCCAAGGTTGTTCGTTTTCGCGGTTTCTCGTCCCATTCTGGGACAAACCCGTACGAAATCTTGATCCAGTCCGGCAGAGAGGCGTTCAGAAATTATTCCTTGCCGTCGTCCGACTTCTTCAGCTCTTCCAGAGTTGGCATCGACACGATGTTGTACCCTAAGTCCACATAGTGGATCTCGCCGGTGACGCCGCTTGAAAGGTCCGAGAGAAGGTAGAGTGCGGACCGGCCGACGTCCTCGATATCGACAGTCCGGCGCAACGGCGCATTGCGCTTCTGGTAGGAAAACATGGCACGGGCATCGCCGATACCAGCACCGGCCAGAGTACGCACAGGACCCGCAGAAATTGCATTGACGCGAATACCTTCCGGACCGTAATCGGCCGCGAGGTAACGCACCATGGCTTCGAGAGCGGCTTTGGCTACACCCATCACATTATAATTGGGCATGACCCGGGTCGAGCCGCCATAGGTCAGCGTCAGGATCGAGCCGCCATCCGACATCAGCTTCGAGGCGCGCTGTGCTATCTCGGTGAAGGAATAGGCAGAGATCACCATGGTCCTTGAGAAATTGTCGCGCGTCGTCACGTCGGCATAGCGGCCCTTGAGCTGCGACTTGTCGGAGAAGCCGATGGCGTGGACCACGAAGTCGATGGTGCCCCATTCCTTCTCCAGCGTTTCAAACACGGCGTCGACAGTCGCGATATCTTCGACATCGCAAGGCAGCAGCAATTTCGAGCCAAGCTGTTCGGCCAGTGGTGCGACGCGCTTGCCGAATGCGTCGCCTTGATAGGTAAAGGCAAGCTCAGCGCCGTTGTCGGCCAGTTCCTTGGCAATTCCCCAGGCAATCGAATGGCTGTTCGCGACCCCCATGATGAGACCGCGCTTGCCCTTCATCAATTCACCCATGCTCTACCCCTCGTAGCGCTGGAAGACCAGCGATGCATTCGTGCCGCCAAATCCGAAGGAGTTGGTCAGGACCGTATTCAGTTTCACATTGTCGATGCGCTTGCGTGCAATAGGCATATCCCCGAATGCCGGGTCGAGCTCTTCGATATTTGCACTTTCGGCGATGAAATCATTGTTCATCATCAGGAGCGAATAGATCAATTCATGCACGCCGGTGGCACCCTGCGAATGGCCCGTCAGCGATTTGGTTGCCGAGATCGGCGGGCACTCGTTGCCCGAGCCAAAAACTTCGCGGATGGCTTCGATTTCCTTGAGATCGCCCACGGGGGTCGAGGTGGCATGCGGATTGATATAGTCGATCGGACCCTTGACGTTGGCGATCGCCATGCGCATGCAGCGTGCTGCACCTTCGCCACTTGGCGCGACCATGTCAGCGCCGTCGGACGTCACGCCGTAGCCGACGAGTTCGCCATAGATCTTGGCGCCGCGGGCCTTGGCATGTTCCAGCTCTTCAAGAACCAGAACGCCGGCGCCGCCGGAAATGACGAAGCCATCGCGGTTCTTGTCATAGGCGCGCGAGGCAACCGACGGCGTCTCGTTGAATTTGGAGGACATCGCGCCCATGCCGTCAAACAGCACGGACAGGGTCCAGTCGAGATCCTCGCAGCCGCCGGCGAACATCATGTCCTGCTTGCCGTACTGGATCATCTCATAGGCATTGCCGACGCAATGGTTCGACGTGGCGCAGGCCGAGGAGATCGAGTAATTCACGCCCTTGATCTTGAACCACGTGGCAAGCGTTGCCGACGCTGTCGAAGACATGGCCTTCGGCACCGCAAACGGACCAACCTTCTTGCTGGAACCGGTCTCGATGGTCTTCTCGGCCAATTCGAAGATGGTGCGGGTGGATGAGCCGCCCGATCCCATGATGATGCCGGTACGTTCGTTGGAAATCAGATCGGCGTCGAGCCCGGCATCGGCAATGGCCTGATCCATGGCAACATGGTTCCAGGCGGTGCCGCCGCCGTGGAAGCGCATGGCGCGGCGATCGACCAGCGTCGAGGGGTCAAGCGTCGGGGCGCCATGGACCTGGCTGCGAAAACCATGCTTCGCATATTCTTCGGCAAAGACAATTCCCGATTTCGCCGTGCGCAGGGACTCAAGCACCTCTTGCACATTATTGCCGATAGAGGACACGATACCCATGCCCGTCACAACCACTCGCCGCATCGCGATCTCCTTGAAGGGTTTGCGTCGCCCGAAAACCTCAGGCAGCGCTTTCCTTGAACAGGCCGACCCGCAGGTCAGTTGCTTTATAGATAGTCTCGCCGTCGGCCTTTAACCAGCCGTCCGCAATGCCGAGGACCAATCTGCCACGCATCACGCGCTTGAAGTCGATGCCGTACTCAACAAGTTTGGTCTTGGGCGTGACCATGCCGGTGAACTTCACTTCGCCGGTGGAAAGGGCGCGGCCTTTTCCGGGTTCGCCCAGCCAGCCGAGATAGAAGCCGGTCAATTGCCACATGGCATCGAGGCCGAGGCAACCGGGCATGACAGGGTCGCCGATGAAATGGCAGGGGAAGAACCACAGGTCAGACTTGATGTCGAACTCGGCACGGATATAGCCCTTGCCGTTTTCGCCGCCCGTCTCAGAAATCTCCGTGATGCGGTCAAACATCAACATAGGTGGTGCCGGCAACTGGGCGTTGCCCTGACCGAACATCTCTCCGCGGGCACAGGCAAGCAGCTCTTCATACCCGTAGCTTGATTTCTGTTCTGGCATTCTTTCTCCCATCGATTACGTCAAACCTTGCGCTCGAGACCAGACGCTCCGGCGCGGCGGACCCTATCACAGTGTGTTTCCGCCTGAAAACGCTGTCTAGAACAAACCACTGCCAAATGGAACCCTTGGCCTCACCTTGCCTCCCGCGAATTTCCCATAATAAGCGATTTCAAAAATGCTGCGCTTTTCACCGATTTACGACCCAGACTAATGGCCTATTTTCTGCCTATTGATCGATTTCGCAAGACGGCATATATCAATCATGTAACACGATAGACAATCTGTCTCTCGTGTGACTTTTGATATCAGTTAACGGAGTGGCAGACGGGCCATGCATATTTCTTATGAGATAGATGCCGACGTATCCTTGCAGGAGCGCTTGCGCTTTGCCGGATTGCGGCCGACCCGTCAACGTGTTGCGCTTGCCAGCCTGATCTTTTCCAGAGGTGACAGGCACCTTTCTGCCGAGGAACTGCACGAAGAGGCGCAGGGCGCCAATGTGCCGGTCTCACTGGCTACAGTCTATAACACGCTGCATCAGTTCACCCAGGCCGGAATGCTGCGCATCCTCGCGGTCGAAGGGGCGAAGACCTATTTCGACACGAACGTTTCCGACCATCATCACTTTTTCGTTGAAGGCGCAAATGAAGTGATCGATATCCCCGATGGCTCGGCCATGGTCGGTGCATTGCCACCGGTGCCGGAAGGCATGGAAATCGTCAACGTCGATATTATCATTCGCCTGCGCAAGAAGCGCGGCTGATTCAAGCTAAACAATCTTAGGCCCGGGATGATGGGCGACGACGGCGTCGGCGGCTGGGTCATAACGCCTTGCAATGTCGGCTTTGCAGCAAAAAATGGTCATCCGATCCGCGAGGCAACGAGCGCCGCTTGCTGCCGACTTCTATTGTGGTTACGCGAGCCAAGGCATCGCGACGGCACCACTGGCGACCACGATTCCCAGGGCTATCAAGACAATGCCTATCGCGGCCCCGGCGCGTCGGCCCTGTGGGAGCATCTTCTCGACGAAGACGACCAGCGTGAGCAGCAGCATCCAGGCCAGGCTCATTACTCCTGTGGCGACCAACACGGCGAACAGTGCCCAGCAGCAGCCGAAGCAATAGGCGCCGTGCTCGAGTCCCATTACCAGTGCTCCGAGCCGTCCTTCGCGCCAATGCTGCGCTATGAAGGCGAAAGGCGAGCGGCAATGCCTGAGGCAAACCCGCTTGATCGGCGTGAACTGATAAAGTCCGGCCGCCGCGACCGTCGTCCCGAGCGCGAGCGGTGCCCATTGGATACGTTGAGCCGGCGCGAGTCTCGTTGCCAGTTCGCTGCCGATCTGGACGAGGACATAGACAACAATCCCTGCTCCAGCCCAGACGAGGATATAACCGGCCACGAAGATCCACGTTGGAACGGCCACTTCCTGTTCACGCCGCGCCTGAGCCGAGGCAAACATGAAGATCATCGACGCGGCGGCTGGAAGCATCATTGCAGCCATCATGACGGACCAGACTGCAACGAAGATGACTGCACTCGCGAACGACCATCCAGTGGCTGCGATACCGCCCATGGCCATACCAGCCATGCCCTCGGCGGCCATTCCCCCGCTCACCGCAATTCCCATCGGCATGCTCATGTTGACGGCCTGGTAGATGGTCAGCAACCACGCAGCCCCGGTCAGTACGACGAGAGAAATCAGCAGGCTCAGTGGCACATGTTCCCATCGAGCCATCGGCCACACGACGCCTCGAAGGGCGGGCAAGAGTCGCGTCCTGGCGCTACGCGGCATCGGGACCTGTCCAGTCGAACGGGATGTGCTTGCTCGACCGGCTTTCGCCGGTCCAACTGAAGCCAAACCCGTCCGTCCGAACTTCGAGGGAACGGCCCCACGTAGCAACCTGGCCGGGGCCAACCTCTGAGCCCGGCGGATTGATCATCTGTACCCGTTTGCCTGGTGGTGTCGTTGGCCCGGTCAGCGCTTCTGCGCGCCCGACAACTCGACCTGGGATCTCAGCCCGCCAAGAGGCGAGATCACCAGCAACTTCAAATGTAATGGGGACATATTCGATGCCGCGCATTTCTCCGATCAAGGCGGCGAAGGCTGCCGGCCAGCCGCCAGCCTGTCCCCCGAAGATAATCTGCAAGGCCTCCCGCTGCTGCTCGTCTGCCCTTTCATCGATGAAAAGGCCCATTCTGACCTTGGCCTCACCGGCCCAAACGTTGCCTTCGAACGCGGCAAGCGCCAGCAGATTGAATTCGTCGAGCCGAACCTCGCCGAAATGACCCTCTCGGACATGCCAGGCGAGCAGACCCTGGCACGCGTTGTTAGTCGGTGCCTGAGCAAATTCGCAAGGGCATGGAATATCGCAACTGCATATGTCGAACCAATCGCCGACAAGATGCCATTCAGGGACGGTATTCATGGCACTATCTCCGTGAACCAGCGGCACAAGTCTACTGCATGGCGGGTTCCAACTCCAGTGCGTTTGCAGGACGGCCCGCCCAAAAGGACCGTCGTCGGGCGGAAAGTTTCGGATGCTCTCCTTAGAAATTCAGAAAGGTCTGCAATGACGGCCATCGGACCCGAAGGCGACGGTCGGTTGAAGCGATCCGAAGGTCTCGATTGGACGCCGCGCGTGCCATCGGGCCCTAATCGTCGAACTTCTCGTCCGGATACGCGCCCCAGATGTCCGGCTGGCGAATCCAGCCGCTGGCACCGCTGAACGACACGCGGCAGAAACTGCCATTGCATGCCTTCAGTGTTCCGAGCACGCCGGGCTCAACTTTTGCCACGATGCCGGATTTGTCATCGGCGCTGCGATAGACGTTCAGCATGGTGCCATCCTTGTCGCGCTGCCAGGGGGCCGTCATCGCCGTGCGCTTGCCCGAAAGCAGTGACTGATAGACCCAGCCCTCCGTGCCCTCCGAATCGCGTATGCGCCGCCAATTGTCATATTCCTGGATGATCTCGACCGGCAGGCCGGATTTCAGGAAGAGCCAGGTGACGGCATAATCGCGGCCCGGCCCGACACGCAGATTGACACGGCCCGGCTTGAGGCTGACGAAACGCGGCAGGGGCAGGCCGCTCGGCCCGACCTGCGCTGCGGCCCCGGCTTGTCCAAGGACCGGCGGGCTCAGCGGGATGGTCAGAGCGAGGGCCGCCGAAAGGATGCCTGCGTTAAGAAAAGAGCGAATATTTCCAAGGTTCAACAAGATCAGTCCTTCATCGTCCTTAGCCTGCATCAGCCGATTTTGCGGCAGAATGGCGAACGATCCCTATTTTTCTTTGTCTTTGACGCGCCGCCTTGATAGACAAGTGGAGGAGCGTAAAGAGCAATTGCAGTTTGCAATGACTTGGTTAAAGAGGTCTCAATGCGTCGCGAATTGGGAGGGGAATATTGGTGAGCAAGAAGCCTCTGGTCGTCATCACCCGCAAACTGCCGGACCCTATCGAGACGCGCATGCGCGAACTGTTCGAAGCGCGGCTGAATGTCGATGACCGGCGCCTGTCCAAGGCGGAACTGATCGAGGCCGTCAAGCACGCCCATGTTCTCGTGCCGACCATCACCGATCATGTCAGCGAGGAGATTATCAATGCCGCTGGTCCGAATCTCAAGCTGATCGCCAATTTCGGCAATGGCACCGACAATATCGATGTGGTTGCCGCCGCCAAGCGCGGCATCACTGTCACGAACACGCCGAATGTCTTGACCGAAGATACCGCCGACATGACCATGGCGCTGATGCTGGCCGCGCCGCGCCGCCTGGTCGAGGGTGCATCCATCCTGCTCGACGACGGCAAATGGGAGGGCTGGGGTCCAACATGGATGCTCGGCCGCCGCATCTGGGGGAAACGCCTCGGCATTGTCGGCATGGGCCGCATCGGCACCGCCGTCGCGCGCAGGGCCAAGGCTTTCGGCCTGTCGATCCATTATCACAACCGCAAGCCGGTGAACCCCAAGACGGAAGAGGAGCTGGAGGCAACCTATTGGGAAAGCCTCGACCAGATGCTGGCGCGCATGGATATCATTTCGGTCAATTGTCCCTCGACGCCCGCAACCTTCCATCTGCTTTCTGCCCGGCGCCTCGCCCTGATGCAGCCGACGGCCTTCATCGTCAACACGGCGCGCGGCCAGATCATCGACGAGCATGCGCTGATCGAGCAGTTGGAACATGAAAAACTGTCCGGCGCGGCACTCGATGTGTTCGAGCACGAGCCTGCAGTCAATTCCAAGCTGCGCAAGCTCGCCAAGCGCGGCAAGGTGGTCATCCTGCCACATATGGGCTCGGCGACGCTCGAAGGGCGTATCGACATGGGCGAGAAGGTGATCATCAACATCCGCACCTTCATCGACGGGCATCGCCCGCCGGATCGGGTGCTGCCACGCGACTGGTGAGAATCCACCCTGATGGCCATCTGATGCGGTTTTCTCAGATGACGAGTACCCTCCCAAACACCGCCCTCTAAAACCACACAGCTGACTCCTCGGGCGGAGTCGGAGGAGACCTCTCACGGGATACGATCGACCCGTCAGCGCCAATCGCCAGCCGCTGCCCCTCAAATCCGGCAAATTCTCCGCGATCCAATCTCAGCGCCATCGGCACTGGATGGCCCATTTCCTGCGCAACGATGAGCCCGAGCAACAGGATTGCGTCGGGCTCGTGCAGGATGATCGCGGCGGGTGCGAGACCGGCGGTGACGAGCTCCAGCAGCACCGCGGCGGCCGACGAGGAGCCGATGGTGCCGGGCAGGCACAGCACCTTGCCGCTGATCGACAGGCCGTGCTGCGGATGGCGCACATCGGCAATGAGCCCGGTCTTCGGATTGACGCCGCCCCAGAAACTGATCGGCGCGGTGAGGACGAGCGCGGGTGCTTCTGCTGGCTCACCGGCAACGAGGATTTCCGCCTTCATGGCGCAGCCTCGAACACAGGACGGCCGAGGACCGCACTTTCCACGCATTCGGCCATGGAGCCATAGATGACGCCATAGCCGGTATTGCCCGGCGCATAATGCGCGAACTTGCCGGAATTGGTCATCAGGATCGCCCCGGCAATGTCCGGCAGGATCGGCGTAACGACCACGCAAGTATCGGCCACGACGATGACGCCGCTTGCTTCCAGCCGCTGGCGGCGGCCGTCCCCTTCCAGTGCAGTGAGCGCATGGCGGCCGGTGCAGGCGTAAAGCGGAACCTTGAGCTTGCGCCCGGCGATCAGCGCCTCCAGCCGCTCGAACTCGGCAATTGAGAGATGCGGGCTGCCGATGGCGACGGCATCGATACGGCCGGTTTCGAGTGCGGTGGAAAGGCGGCGGCGCGAATCCGCGATCATCTCCGCCGTGACCTTGATCACCGCCTGTGGCGGCTGGTTGTGCAGGGCGGCAGCAAGGTCCGGCGCTTCCGGCGTCACGCCAGCCACATGGAACAGCCCGACGGCGCCCGCAGAGGCGGAGGCGGCACCGAAAGCCTTCAGCGCGTCTTCGCCGGGATGGGCAGGCAATGCCGGCAACCACGCCGACCGCATCGCCAAGTTCGCGGCCATAAAGGCTGCCGAGGATCGGCCAGGCGACTTCCGATCCAAGGAACGCTGCGTCGAGACCGGACACGTCGAACACAACGGTGGCGCGGCGGTTCTCCGGGCCGGTGGAAACCGTAATAGGGGGCAAAGCCGGAAATGGCGCAGGCGATGTCAAGGAAATCGCCATAGCGGTTGGTGCGCGCGCCGAGCACGGAATTGCAGAACACCACCGCATTGCTCTCGCCCCAGGCGACATCGCTGCCAAGCGCCGGGCGGTGCCCGGCCTGATAGGGCGCGCAGGTCCAGCTCGGCTCGCAGCCGAGCGTGCGATAGGCGTCCATCATGCGGCGCGCCATGGCGCGCTCGTGCGGCGGCAGGCGGTTCTTCGAGCAGCCCGTGAGGTCCAGCGAGCCGACGTTGAGCGTTGCGCGCACCGCAACCTTCGCGCCGCCCGCGACCAGCTTTTCGGCAAAATGCGTGCCGGAATCGCCATGGTAGAGCGCGCCGTCGATATGCGCCGAGGCAATGGGGATCAGCGATGGCGCGCCCATCAGCCGCGCGGTGGCCGCGACGATGCGCATGGCCATGGCGGCGCCTTCGCCGCGTGCACCATTGGCAATCGCCTGCTGCTGCGCGGAAAGCTCGAGCGCCATGGCGTCAGGCCTTGCGGGCTTTGTATTTTATGGTCTCGAAGCGCGAGGTCAGCGCATCATAAAGCAGGAGCCGCCCGATCAGGGGTTCGCCAATGCCGGTGATGAGCTTGATCACCTCGGTCGCCTGCAGCGTGCCGATGACCCCCGGCAGGACGCCCAGCACTCCGGCCTCGGCGCAGGCCGGCAGCAGGCCGGGCGGCGGCGGATTGGGGAAGAGGTCGCGATAGGACGGGTTCGGCTCGCCCGCCGCGTTTGCCGCATAGGGGATCAGCGTCGTGACCGAGCCGTCGAAGCGCCCGAGCGCCGCCGAGACCAGCGGCCGCTTCGCTTCAAGGCAGGTATCGGCCAGCAGATAGCGCGTATCGAAATTGTCGGAGCCATCGACGACGATGTCATAGCGGCGCACCAGCTCGCCGACATTGTCCGGCGCGATGCGCGTCTCATGCGCCTCGACGGTCACATGCGGGTTGATGGCCGCAATGGCGCGCGCCGCGCTTTCTACCTTGGCCGAGCCGACGAGTTCGGTCGAATGGATGATCTGCCGCTGCAGGTTCGATAGCGACACCCGGTCGTCATCGATGATGCCGAGCGTGCCGACGCCGGAGGCCGCGAGATATTGCAGCACCGGCGCACCGAGCCCGCCGGCGCCGACAACGAGCACGCGGGCGCGCTTCAGCTTCTGCTGGCCGGGCCCGCCAATCTCGCCAAGGATGATATGGCGGGCATAGCGCTCGATTTCGGATGGGGTGAGGGGGGTGATTGCGGATCAGTCATGACGACACACTAGAACAAGTCCGATCCGCATTGCAGCGCTCGTTTTGCCTCAGGTCAAAAATTTCAGCCCGCCAATGCCCGAGACGATGAGGCCGATGCAGACGAGGCGGATCACGGTCGCGGGTTCGGCGAAGAGATACATGCCGAGCAGCGCCGTGCCGACCGTGCCGATGCCGGTCCACACCGCATAGGCGCTGCCGACCGGCAGTTCCCGGAGCGCAAGGCCGAGCAGCACGACGCTGATCACCATGCTGACGGCGGTGAGAACGGAGGGGGTGATGCGGGTAAAGCCATCGGTATATTTGAGCCCGATGGCCCAGCCGATTTCAAAGAGACCCGCAAGAATGAGTATTGTCCAGGCCATGACGACCATCCTTCATTATCTGATCGGGCCGTCCCGGATTTGTCTGGAAACGCTTGGGAAGCGTGGAGGCCGTCCTCCACCGGTTTATTTAGGGATCAGCGGCGGAATTGGCAAGACGGCGAAGGGATGAGTAATTTTGGTGTTTAAGTTCAAATTTGGGTGACCGACGTGTGCACGAGGTTCTGTACGTGGTTCGACAAGCTCACCATGAGGGAGCGCACCCTTTAAGTCGATCATCACGGCACGCAGTCCACAACGGGTCGAATTTCTCACAGGGGCGGTCGCGGCTTCCCACAGCTTTTAGTCACCGCAATGGAATCCATAGCGGGCTTTTCCATGCCTTCAGCACTTCGAGAAAAGGCGAGTTTAACGCATCTAGCGGCAATCTGTTTTTGGCTTTTAAAGGTCAGCGTTCTTGGGTTCTCCCTCAAACAACTTGAGCGTCTGAGCCTTGGGGACACGAGCGCAACGCTACCTCCGCGATCTAGCTGTCGAGCTTACCAATCGCACAAGATGGGGTCGCATTCTGTGGAGGCGCGAACTATTCGGCTTCCTGTGGCGGCAGTTCCTGCTTGACTGACTGTTCCTGCTTGACTGTTTGGGACTCAGCCGGAATGGGTGTCTGGTCTTTCGAAACACTCGCCGTTGTCATTTCTTTGTCAACGGAGGCGGTGTGGCCGGCACAGTCGGCCGAGGCGGCCGATACGGTCAAACCGAAAGCAGCGGCAAGCACGAGGATTGTTCTCATCGTCCAACTCCTAGCTTTTGTGATGCGCGGCCAGCTTAACCGCTAATCCCACTTCGGCAAAATCACAGTTTTGTTGGTCAGCCGGGCCGGGTTCGCGGCGCCAGCCTTCGTTGACCTGAGGGGATCAACAACATGTCGCGCGCTTGATGATCTTCCAAGTTAACGGTGAAGCCGAGCTTAGCCCACTGAACGGATGTCTCGCGCGACGTCGCTCATATCATTGTTGAGCTGGTGATCCCTGCGTTCCAACGTGCGGACCACAGCATGCGGTATGGCTTTCGCATAGAGGTGGACATGGGCTGTGGGCACCTCGGCGTCGCCGGTGCCATGATAGAGGTAGACGGGAACGCCGGGCGCGAGGCGTTCCGAGAAGTCTTTGAAATCATCGAAATCGTCGCTCGGCCATCCGCCTTCGCCGATGAAGGGCGCGGCGATGAGAAATATCCCGCCGACCCTGAGTTTCGGCGGCTCCTCGGCAAGCGCATGGATCAAAATGGTGCCGCCGAAAGAGTGGGCGACGAGGATGGCCCCATCCTCCAGAGAGTCGAATTCTTCCAATAGCGCAGTCTTCCAGGCTGAGTAGGAAGGGTCATCCTCGCCGGGCATTCGCGGATAGCGGACGGCATAGCCTTCGCCGAGCTCGCGTTCGAGGCTCGCCACGAGCTTGTTGTCCCAGCTATCGTGGGTGCCTTCACCGGCTCCTTGAATGAAGAGTATCTGCTTGGCCATGGCATTGTTTTATTCGACGAACACAGGCGGACGCAAGACCGGGCCTTCCTCGCCGTGCGCGACTGCCGAGCGATCAGTGCAATGACCCGAGGAGGAAGGGAGGGAACTTCACGAAACATGCGCCTGACGCCGATGAGGACAATTCCTTTTCCCGCATCAATCAATTGGTAACCAAGTTTCTCCATGCTCGATTCCAGCCAGAAAGTCGCAGAGGGCTGAGATTCCCTTGCCGTGCCTCAGTTTTGCCACGGCGATAGTGGCTTTGCGCTGGCTGGCGTGTGGGTTGTGCAGGTGGGTGCGGGTTTTCATGGCGTTTGCAGTCAAGACGGGCGTCGAGCCACCGGATAAAATTGGCCGTCGTCCGGGTCGCCGGGTCGTCTCCGCCGCGCTCCTTGCCGGTCTTTGCGCTGTCACCTCCCTCGGCGTCGTCGCCACCGTGATGGCCATGCACGGCGCCCTCCTTTCCCGTACCGCAGACGGCATTCCTGTCCGCCATGACCTTGCGCAAAGGCCCGCCACCGGTAGCCTGATCGCGCTTGTCTCTGCGCCTGAGGTTGCGCCCGCGAAGCCGAAATATCCACGCATGCCGGACTTGACGCCGACACCCTGGCAGGCCGCTGAGATGGAGGAAGGCGCGGTGATCGGGCCGTCCGGCGATATCAGCTTCATCTCCTCGCCAAAGCCGAGGATCGTGGCGCAGGCGCCTTTGGCCGCCGACGAGTTTGGTGCCCGTGCGTTAGGAATTGAACTGTTGGCCGAGGACGAATTCAGCGCGCGCATGGCCGGCCTCGATACGATGCAGGTCGCGTCGGTTCAGACCTACAGCACCTTCGACACGGAATCTGTGGTTACGGTACCGTCCGTCGCAGCGGCTGTCGCTGCGCTGGAAAATGCGCCGCCGCCGGTCGGCACCTCAACCCAGGGGCCGTTCAGCCTCGTACTCGCCGAGGCCGACCCGTCATTGGGCGACGACGCTTCGACCGAAATTCCGCTGCCGGGGATGCGGCCAAGCCGCCCGGCTCTGAAGGGCGTCGTTCCCCAGGCGCTCGCCTATGCGCCGCCGGACAATGATCTTCGCGATATCGCTCCGACCTATGAGCCGCCCGCGCCACGGCTCGCCGGCCGGAGCCGCACGGCCTTCTACAGCATCGAGGCGAAGACGGTCTATCTCCCGAACGGCGAAAAGCTGGAAGCGCATTCGGGCCTCGGGCCGATGCGCGACAAAGTCCGCTACGTGCACAAGAAGATGCGCGGAGCGACGCCACCGCACACCTACAAGCTCACCATGCGCGAGAAGCGGTTCCACGGCGTCGAGGCGATCCGGTTGAATCCGGTCGAGCCGGGCAAGATCTTCGGCCGCGACGGGCTTCTGGCGCACACCTACATGCTCGGGCCGCGCGGCGATTCCAATGGCTGCGTGTCGATCAAGGATTACCGCCGCTTCCTCGCCGCCTTCAAGCGGGGCGAGATCACGCAGCTCGTGGTGGTCGCCCGCATGCCGTCATCGACGCTCTTCGCTTCAAGGTAAAGAGCCCATTTTGAAACTCTATCGCCGCAATGAATTTCCAAACGGGCTCTAAGGTCTCAGGGCTTGGGCAGAGCCTTGTCGGCGCGGCACTTGTCGAGC
Organism: uncultured Alphaproteobacteria bacterium; assembly: GCA_963777425.1. GTDB lineage: Bacteria > Pseudomonadota > Alphaproteobacteria > Rhizobiales > Rhizobiaceae > Phyllobacterium. Next base: position 96,613 of record CAVZQS010000008.1, read on the forward strand.
GGCAGTGCCTTGCCGGAAATCACCTTGGTGATGCGCTTGTCCTTGGTCTCGACCGAAAGGCAGCCGCAACTATAGCCATGGCCGGCGCCGCGGCTGGTGTCGACGAACTGCTTCGGGCTGGTCTGGGGAATATTGTCGACCCCGGTCGCATCGGGGCCGTCGGCCTGACCCTGTGAAGTGATCGTCCAGGTCGCATCCTTGTCGATGAGAAAGAGATCGCCAGGCGTCGGGTTCTCGATCCAGCCGCAGCGCTGCTGCGCCGTGGCGATGACGGCCGCTTGAGTGGATAAATTTGCCGCGGATTGGATGGTCTCAACCTTCACATTGACGTTCTTGCAGGCGTTGTCCTTGCAAACGCCGGTGATCCACACCTGACCATCGCCGAACATGACGCCTTGCCAGTTGACGAAAAGGTCATCGAGATTCTGGTTGACGACTGCGTTTGTGATCTCCTTGGTCATGATCGCATCGTAGTTCTGGACGAACTCGCTCGCCGATTTGATGTTTGTGTCCTTGCCATTGATCTTGACGCTGATCGGATAATCGACGAGCGCGGCCGCGGCAGCCGTATCATGGGTCTTCACGGCGTTCTGGAAACCGGTGATCACCTTAACGTAGTTGTCGTGGCTGCCGAACATGCTGTCGAGCGTGTCATTGAGCGCCTTGCCCTGGGCAAATGACGATCCCGCAGAAAGGGCGATTACCATGGCGGCGACGAGAAGGGGGATTGTTCTGGTGAACATGGGGCTTCCTCTCCGGCTGTGGGGCGGTCAATTTCCTGACACGGAACGACCACGTTTTTGCCACATTAGGTGAGGCATTCCAAGCCATCAACCCTGAATTGTGTACACTCGTCGATGGTGCAACCTGAGAGTATTGGACTGCATTAGCGACGAAGAAGGGAGGCGAGACCGTCCTGCGGTCCCGCCTTCCTCGCCCCCGCTCAGAAGATGGCGTTGACCGAATGGCCAAGTGCCATCGCCCCGGCATAACGCGCCTGCGGACCCTGTTGCAGCGGATGAAAGCGGGCGCCCTGTACGTCGCGGAAACGCTGTTCCAGCCCGTTGCTACGGTAGAAGCCGGCGCCGCCAGCGAGCTCCAGCGCGAGCTCCACCGTCTTGATCGCATGCTCGGCAACGAGGGAGCGGCCGATCATGATCTCGTTGACGGTCTCGGCGGAAGGCGCATTGCGCTCGGTGATCTTGACCATCCATTGATGCGCAAGCTGTGCGGCGCGCAGGGACGTATCCATGCGGCCGGCGAGATTGAAGCTGTGCTCGTTGGGCTTCTTCTTCTTGGCAAGATGAATGGCGATGTCGCGGGCACTCTCGGCGACGCCGAGATAGACCGCATAGATCAGCGGGAAGGCTGTCGTCGCGATGATCTGGAACACCGGATGCCATTCGCCGGCCTTGCGCGAGAAGGCAACGCCCGTATCCGGCACGAAGAATTCTTCGAGCACGACGTCGTTGCGAGCCTGTGCCGCGCATGCCGAGCGCTCTCCAGGTGTCGACGATCTTGACGCCGCCGGCCTTCATTGACGCGCCGAAGTGGATGACGTTCTCAGAACCGTCATCGGCGTGGCAGATGGCACCGGTCATCAGAAGGTCGCCGGCATTGGCACCGGACGTGAAGACCTTGCGTGCCGAGACGCGGTAGCCGCCCTCGACCTTTTCGGCAATGCCGGAGCCGCCGATCCAGTCGGAGCCGCCGCTTGAAAGCAGGATCAGCTTTTCGGCGGCGACGCGCTTCAAGAGCGGTTCGACCGCCGCCACCTTCTGGTGACGCCAGCGCCATGCGGGGATGGCGACCTGATGGGTATGCATGGAAAAGGCGAGCGCCGTCGACGAGCAGGCATGCGCCATGACGCGAAGCATCTCGGCAAGTTCGGCGACTTCCGCGCCGCCACCGCCAAGCTCGCGTGGTACGCCGACCTCGACGAGGCCCGATTCCTTGAGCAGCTTGTAGTTCTCGGCGACGAAAGTATCGCTCGCGTCGAACTCGGCTGCTCGCGCGGCAAAGGTTGGTGTCAGTGTCTGGGCAATCTCGACCGCATTGCCGGGTGGTGCGTCATCTGCATCGATTGGTGATTTATGTGCCAGAGTGTTCATATTCTCCTCCTTTGGGCCATTGCTGGCCGCTGGAGAGAATCCTCCTATCCGTGCGCTTCGTCCAGTACTCTATCTGTACTACCGTCGTAGGCTTTGCCGGGCTTTTGCGGTATCCTCCTCATTTGGGATCTAATGGTGGGACATATGGAAGACGCGCGGAGGATATGGCCAGTTCTGCCCGGTGGCGATGGCTTCGGAAATATTGTGCTCACGATGGACGACACTGGTGGTTCGCGAGCTGCTGCTGTGGCACCACCCGTTTCAACGATCTGCGCCGGGGCGTGCCGCGCATGTCGCCCGCGCTGCTGTCGAAACGCCTGAAGGAACTCGAGCGGGCAGGGGTCGTGGTTGCGGTGCCCAATGCCAGCGGCATCACCGAATATCATCTGACGCCGGCAGGCGAGGATTTGCGCCCGATCGTCCTCGGTATCGGATCATGGGGGCAGCGCTGGGTTGAATCGCAGTTGACGCTGCGCAATCTCGATCCCTCGCTCCTGATGTGGGACATGCGGCGCAATCTTAACCCGAAGCCGCTGCCGCCGCGGCGCTGCACGATACAGTTTCTGTACCCGGAACTACCGGAGGCAAAACAGAACTGGTGGCTGGTCGTCGACGGAGCGTCGGTCGATCTCTGCGGGTTCGACCCGGGATTCGACATCGACCTGCTCGTTACGAGTTCGTTGAGGAGCATGACCGCGATCTGGATGGGGCATACGATCGTCCGCCGTGAGGTCGAAGCCGGCAATCTCGAATTCGATGGCGACCCAAATATTGCAAGCGCCATGCAACAATGGCTCGGCCTGAGCACCTTCGCAGCCGAACAGCGCAGGGTATCGTAGGTCTTAAACTCATCATGGGATCGACAATGGCGCATGAAACGGCAAGAAGATGCGAGGAGAGATGCGAAGGGCGGGGCCTCTCCCCCGGGCGAGCAGCTCGACACTGCAGCTTGGAGCCGTTTCGGCGTCCGCAGGATATGGTCCATTTGCCCGGCTACTTTGTCGCAGAGGCTCGAAAATGGATAAACATTTCCATCGTCTTTGCTCCTCGTATCCGAACGAAAAGCCTCATACCATTTCGATCTTGTGATGAGTTTACGACCTAGGGAGGCTCCGATGGAACCCGGACACGAGGCTTCGTTCAAGGACCTCGAACAACAGGGCTGGATCGCCAAGGCTTCCGGATATGCGGCGTGGCTGGGCGAGATCACCGCTGGTGCGGCCGATCCACTCCTCGATGCAACCCATGTGACTCGGGGAACGCGCCTGCTCGATGTCGCCAGCGGGCCGGGTTATGGTGCTGCCCGGGCAACGGCGCGCGGCGCCAAGGCCGTCGGCGTCGACTTTGCTCCGTCCATGGTCGAGCATGCGCGGCGGCTGTTTCCGGACACGGAATATCGCGAAGGCGATGCGGAGAACCTCAACTTCGACGATGGCATCTTCCATGCGGTGATCTGCGCCTTCGGGCTGTTGCATATGGCCGATCCCGACCGGGCGATCGCCGAAGCATCCCGCGTGCTGGCCGCCGGCGGCCATTATGCATTTACCGTATGGGCTACGCCTGACCGGCACCAGTTCTTCGAACTCGTTCTTGGCGCGATAAACAAGCACGGGCGGTTGGACGTGCCACTGCCGCCCGCACCCTCGCTCTTCCGCTTCAGTGACGCTGACGAGAGCCGCAGGGCGCTGACCCGGGCCGGCTTCGCCGCCATCACGGTGACTGAGATCCCGATCGTCTGGCGATGCGCGAGCCCGCATGATGCCGTTGAGGTGATCTACAAGAGCACCGTCCGCACGGCCATGCTACTCGAGCGCCAGACACCCGAAGCACGCGAACGAATTCACCAGGCCATAATCGAGGGCGCAGCGCGCTTCAGGCAGGATGGCGGATACGCCATGAATTTCCCGGCTGTACTCGTCGCTGCGCGCAAGCCATGACGACATGCCGCTTACTCGGCGGTAGCCGGCTCCCGCTGTACCGTTAGTGTAAGAGCATGTATCGGTCGACAGGCGGCGACGAGCGCCGCCCGTTGGCTCTAGTTGTGGTTTTAGGGCCCGATGTGACAGTGGTCAGCCGAGAGAGTTGATGATCTCGCGATAGGCGGCTTCAGGAAACGCCTTGAGCGTGCGGGTGCGCACGTTGCCTTTCATGGCGAGGTTAAGGGCAAATCGCGCCATGACGGCATCGTCGGACGCCTCCCCAATCACCACCATGTCGTACTCACCCATGGTCAGGTAGAATTCCTTGAAGGAACCGCCCATTTCAGCAAGCAGCTTTCTCGCTGCATCGAGCCGCGATGGCGACTCGCGTACGGTTTTTACGCCTTGATCGGTCCAGTTAATGAGCATCACGTAAGTAGTCATGGCACACCTCCCGCGCGGCACGGCCCGCGCCGGTGGCCGCGAATGTCCCTCGCTCCCCGTTGCGGAAAATTATACGCCCGTTGTGCAAGGCGAACAATGCAGACGGGCATAGCCAAATGGTTGTAGGAGTGGAGGTGCCTCTACCGCTCCACAAACGCGCGGAGCCGCGACAGGGCATCGTCCCATTGCCGTGAGACGCTATCGAGATAGGCGCGAACTTCCTCAATCGTATCGGGCTTGAAAGCGAACTGGCTTTCACGCCCGACTTTGGTGCTGATGACAAGCCCGGCCTCTTCGAGGATGCGCAGATGCTTGGTGATCGCCTGTCTTGTGAGGCGGCTGTCGACCGACAGTCCGGCAATCGAGCGCGTCTGCCCGTCGCTGAGTTTCTCAATCAGCGACAGGCGCGTGCGATCACCGAGCGCCGCAAACACATGGGCGGCGCACTGCGGCGCAGTATCGTGGGCAGTGTTATTGCTCGACATATGTCTTGATATTCTTGACCTGTTCTTCCCAGCCGCCTTCGTTCATGCGCATGGCCTCCGGCATGCGGTGCTTCGGCACCGCATCAAAACCGGATTCAGTAACCGTCAGACGCGTGCCGGTCGATGTCGGCTCCAGCCGGAACTCAACAAGTGTCGGCGTTTCACCTGAGTAATCGATGTTGGGGTCGATGGCATAGGGGTGCCACGTCATCGAGAACAAGCGTGGTGCCTCGATCTGCTTGATCGTCGCCTCCCATTTGAGGTGCTCATAGCCGGGGTAGGTGATACGGCCGGTCGATACTTCGCCCGCCACGAAGGGACCATCCAGTTTTACGCGGAACCATTCGCCGAATTGCTTGTAATCCGTCAGCGCCCGCCAGACCCGTTCGACAGGGGCATTGATCTCGATGCTTTTCTCGATACGATCAGTCATAAGTGCAACCTCCTGGTTGCCTTTATCTTGACATCGGAGGAGAGCAAGAGCAACCAAAAAGTTGCGCTTTTGATTGGCGCGCGTTTATAACGGCTTTGCGGAATATTTTCGCAGCAGCGGCAGAGCCATGATCGCCGCTACGCTCAATAGGGCACCCATCAGGAATGTGGCTTGGGCCCCTTGCTGCTCCCACAGCACACCAGCTGCCAAGTTTCCTGCAAACGCCAAAAGGCCTGTGGTCAAACTGAACACACCGAACGCGGTGCCACGCAAATGGGAAGGCGCGGTATCGGCTATGAGCGTGGCAAGGATCCCTTGCGAAAAGCCCCTATGCAGCCCCCACAATACGATCCCCAGTATGAATAGCGGGATTGTCGCGGTATAGGCGAGAACGAGATCTCCCGCCAAGAGAAACAACAGGCTGAGGCCGAGCATTACGCTGCGGCCGATCCGATCCGAGAGCATGCCAACAGGATAGGCCGCCAGACCATATACCAGATGCATGATGACGATTGTTGCCGGCACCCAGGCAATGGAGAATCCGACTTGCTGTGACCGCAGGAGAAGGAAAGCTTCGCTGAAGCGTGCGATCGCCAAAATCGACGAAACGAAAATAACGACCCAGGTCGACCGGTTGAGGCGGACGGCATCCTTCAGCCTCAGCGCGGCCGCTTGCTTTCGTACCGCGAGGACGTCCGGCTCCTTGACGCAGGCCATGAGCAGACCAACGGCCAGAAAGGCCGGAATGACTGCAATCCAGAAAATCGTTGAGAAACTGCCGCCAGTCCACAGCATCAGGGCGATGGCGGCAATCGGCCCAACAAAGCCGCCCACGGTATCGAGAGATTTTCGCAAGCCGAAACTCGCGCCGCGAATCTCGGCAGGGGTGATATCGGCGATCAGGGCATCTCTGGGCGCGGACCTGATCCCCTTGCCAACGCGGTCGAGAAACTTTGCACCGACAATCCAATAAAGGGAATCAGCCAGCGGAAACAGCGGCTTTGATATCGCCGCAAGCCCATAGCCGAGCGCTGCAAGGAATTTCCGATTGCCGAACCAATCAGAAAGGAAGCCTGAGTACAGCCTGGTCACCATCGCAACAGCGATGGAGAACCCTTCGACAAAGCCGACGGTCACGGCCGAAGCGCCAAGTCCCGCGACGAGATAAAGAGGCAGGAGGGTCTGCACGATCTCCGAAGAAACATCCATCAGCAGGCTGACAAAACCGAGGACCCAGACCTGGCGGGGGATCGCTCCAGAAATTCCGGGCGGAATGGCTTCGGCTCTCATGACGGCTCCACTTTGAGCATGGACGGCAACTAAACCTGCGAGTCGCTCGCAGACACCGCCATCTGCTAGCTATTCATGCGTTTTCAAACAACGTAAATTTGACTAAACTACTCCAGAAATGTATCTGCACGCCATTCATAGCGTCCGCGATTTTTCAGAATTGGTTTGGGCATTTCAATGGTTCCATTCTTTGTCGAAGGCCTTTCGGCCGGTGGCAGCCTTCCCGCCCTGATCTTTCCTGACCGGGCAATTATCACCTATGAGCAGCTGGCAGCGCGCGTTGCGCACCAGGCGTCGCGATTTGGCTTGGAAAGGCGCCTGATCGCCATTGATGCGAGCCTCTCGGAACACGCAATTATTGCCTATCTGGCAGCGCTCGCAGGCGGACACGCGATCGCTTTGTTGCCGCCATGCAATTCGGATGTCGCAGCTCGCTTTGAGGAAAGGTTCAGGCCCGACATCCATTTCCGTCAATTTGAAGATCGGTGGCGCGCCGACGAGACAGTGCAACCTTCATCAGAAATGCTGCACCCCGATCTTGCACTGCTGCTGTCGACCTCCGGCAGCACCGGCGAGGGCAAATATGTGCGGCTCTCCAGCGCAAACCTCGCGGCCAACGCGGCCTCGATCGCAGAATATTTGCATCTGGATAGCAATGACCGGGGAACGCTGGTCTTGCCGCTGCACTATTCATACGGGCTTTCGGTTCTCAATTCTCATCTGGCTGTGCATGCCAGTCTCTTCGTGGCAGGCAAATCGATTCTCGACCCCGGCTTTGTCGAAGACCTGCGCGAGTATCGCTGCACGAGCATTCCGGGTGTCCCCTATTCCTTCGAACTTTTCGAGAAGGTAGGGTTGCGCGAACAGCGCCTGCCGCATCTGCGGATGATGACCGTAGCAGGCGGGCGGTTGCCCACCGATCTCGTCCGCCTCTACAGCGATCATCTCGCGCAGGAAGGCGCCGAGCTCTTTGTCATGTATGGGCAGACTGAGGCCACAGCGCGCATTGCCTTTGTCCCTCCGCACCTGCTCGAAGACAATCCGGACACGATCGGGATCGCAATTCCGAACGGCGAGCTCTGTCTCGCCGACGAAGATGGACGGGAGATCCGGGACGCCGACACGCCCGGTGAGCTGATCTATCGCGGCTCCAACGTCATGATGGGCTATGCTGCAAGCCGCGCCGATTTGCACAGGGGACCGGAGTCTGGCTGAACTAAAGACGGGCGACCTGGCGGTTCGCAACAAAGGCGGGCTCTATCGTATCGTTGGCCGTCGCAGCAGAATGTCGAAAATTGCGGGTTTGCGCATCGGTCATGATGCGCTCGAGCAGACATTGGCATTGAAGGGTATCCAGGCAGGCGTCTTCGGCGACGATCACACTATTGTCGCCGTTTATACCTCGACGCATGCGGAAGATGCCGTACGCAAGACATTGATTGAAGCGAGCGGTTTGACTGCCATGCATGTTGCCGTTAGCCGGCAGGACAAGCTGCCGCGTCTCGCGTCCGGAAAAATCGATTATCCGCAGCTCAAGGCTGGTCATGAGGACCGCCGGTTCCGCAGAACCGAGAATGTCAGGGACGTGTTCAGGGAGGCGTTCTTTCCGCAGGGCACTGCGGATGAGGATACCTTCGTATCATTGGGCGGCGACTCGCTGCGCTATGTGCAGCTGTCATTGAACCTTGAGCGCATCCTGAACCATCTTCCCGAGGGGTGGGAGAACAGGCCGATCGCGGAGCTCGCGACCATGCAACAGGCGAAGACCCGCATGCAGAGCCTTGGCACCGATCTGGTGATACGTACCCTGGCAATCCTGCTCGTCGTCATCCAGCACGCCACCCTTTGGCCCGTACCGGGGGGCGCTGCCGCGATGGTGATGCTCATCGGCTACAGCCTCGCGCGCTTCCAGAGCAGCAATCTGTTCTCCGGCCACGCCGCCAGGGTCTTCAGGCCCGTGATGTCGGTGCTCGTGCCCTATTACCTGATCATCGCGCTTTATGGGCTCGCCTGGGGCAAGGTGCCGTGGGGATCGGTATTTCTCGTCGGGAACTTTGGCCTCGCCGATCCGTCTGAGCGAACCATGCTGCCGTTCCTGTACTGGTTTGTCGAAGCCTATGTCCAGATGGTGGTGATCTGGGCCGGATTGTTTAGCCATTCCAGCCATGCGCAAGGCTGGCGCAAAAAACCCATTCTTCTTTGGGATATCAATTCTTGCGGCGGCAGTGACGTTGCGTTTCGTCGGACCGGTGATCTGGCCTCTGGGCGACAGGCAGGTCTTTACAGTGCCATGGATTTTTTATCTGACGGTCTTCGGCTGGCTGGCCTATTTTGCCGACAGTGTTTCGAGGAAGTTACTCGCGCTTGCTGCCGGAGCGGTCATTTTTCCTCTGGTTGCCTATTACGGCGGAAACTGGGTCGGTTCCTGGGTGAAGTACATGCTGCAGTTTGCCTTTCTTGGTGCTTTGCTGTTCGCCCCGCGCACGCCAATGCCACGGTGGGTCGCCCGGTGCGTGCTCCCGATCTCAGCCGCAAGCTATTACATCTATTTGTTCCACAGGTTCGTCCCGGAACTGGTATTGGCTCCGCTGGAAGCGAAATTGCCCTGGCCGGTATTCACCGCTGCGTCGATCATCGGCGGCATCGCAGTCGGACTGCTTGCCCGTGAACTGCTGAAGAACCTTCCGCATTGGACCACGCTCGTCAGATTGCCCACGGCAGTCTGGAGGAAGGCCGCGGCATTCCCGGCGGCCGCCGCCGGGTTGAACAGGCGAGCCGTCTGACGCTCGATTTTTCGGTCTGACCGTTAAGGCGCCAGCGCGCCTGAATCAATAATCCATGCCTGGGCCGGGCATGGCAGAGGCGGCGCTCTTCTTCGGAATCTCGGCGACCATGGCTTCGGTCGTGACCAGCAGTCCGGCGATGGAGGCGGCGCCCTGAAGCGCGGTGCGGACAACTTTTGCCGGATCGATGACTCCCATGTCGAAGAGGTTCCCGTACTCCCCTGTCTGAGCATTCCAGCCGATCGAAAAATTGTCGTTCTCGCGCAGCTTGCCGACGATGAGCGACCCTTCGGCGCCGGCATTCTCGGCGATCTGGCGGATCGGCGCTTCTATAGCGCGCCTGACAATGTCGATGCCGACGCGCTGTTCCGGATTGGCCCCCTGAAGGCCGGTGAGCACTTTGGCGGCCCGCAATAGCGCCACGCCACCGCCTGGCAGGATACCCTCTTCGACCGCGGCGCGGGTGGCGTGCAACGCATCGTCGACGCGATCCTTCCGTTCCCGGACCTCGACTTCCGTGGAACCGCCAACCCGGATGACCGCAACGCCGCCGGCAAGTTTGGCCAGCCTCTCCTGCAGCTTTTCGCGGTCATAATCGGAGGTCGTGTCTTCGATCTGCGACTTGATCTGCTTGATCCGCCCGTCGATGTCCGCCTTGGCACCGCCGCCATCTACAATGATGGTGCTTTCCTTGTCGATCACAACCTTCTTGGCCCGGCCGAGCATGTCGAGCGTTACGTTTTCAAGCTTGATCCCCAGATCCTCACTGATCGACGTGCCGCCGGTGAGGATGGCGATATCCTCGAGCATGGCCTTGCGGCGGTCGCCAAATCCCGGAGCCTTGACGGCAACGACTTTCAACCCGCCGCGCAGTTTGTTGACGACCAGCGTGGCCAAAGCCTCACCCTCGACATCTTCGGCGATGATGAGCAGCGGCTTGCCGGACTGGATGGCTGCTTCAAGGATAGGAAGCAGCGCCTGCAGGTTCGAAAGCTTTTTCTCGTGGATGAGGATGTACGGCTCTTCAAAGTCGACCAGCATCTTCTCCTGATTGGTGACGAAGTAGGGAGAGAGATAGCCGCGGTCAAATTGCATGCCCTCGACGATTTCGAGTTCGGTATCGGCCGTCTTGGCTTCCTCGACGGTGATAACGCCCTCATGCCCGACCTTGCCCATGGCGTCCGCGAGATATTGGCCGATCTCCGTATCGCCATTGGCGGAAATCGTCGCGACCTGGGCGATTTCGGAATTGTTCGAAATCTTGCGGGCGTTGCGCTTCAGCTCCTCGACGACAGCATCAACTGCGATATCAATGCCACGCTTGAGGTCCATCGGGTTCATGCCGGCCGCCTCGGCCTTGGCGCCTTCGCGCACGATCGCTTGGGCGAGGACTGTCGCGGTCGTCGTGCCGTCGCCTGCCGTGTCGCTGGTTTTCGACGCGACTTCACGCAGCATCTGCGCACCCATGTTTTCGAACTTGTTCTCAAGTTCGATCTCCTTGGCAACTGTGACGCCATCTTTTGTGATGCGCGGCGCGCCGTAGGATTTCTCGATGACGACGTTGCGGCCTTTCGGGCCGAGGGTCACCTTGACGGCATCGGCCAGGATGTCGACGCCCTGCAGCATGAGATCGCGCGCCTCCGCGCTAAATTTTACGTCCTTTGCAGCCATTTGTCCTAACTCCTCTTTTCAGGAAGGATCGTATTTTCCCCTTGAAAACACAATAGAATCTGGCAAGATTCAATGTAACGCATGAGTTGATCCATAGGGATGTTATTCATGACCAGCAGAGCATTCGAACTGCAATTGAAGGGATACGGGCTGACGACAGCGGAAATACATTATCGTCTCCCCGACCACCCCAGTTTTCTCCAGCTATACATATGGCAGGAGTACGATCTTGCTCCGACTTTTCCGGAATTGAAAGGGTTTCTTGATTTCTGGAGGAAGGATATCGAAGGGCCGTTGCACTCGGTCCGCATCGTGCATCAACGCCTGATCGAGCCGCGCGAGTGGCGGGCAGTGGATGGCATTATTTCCATACATTGATGGCCACTCCGGAGATCTTACTCTTCCCTTGCGGGGAGGGACAGAGCGAAGTGACGGGGGCTTACGCCTTGAAGAGCCGTATCGGACTTGTGTTCTCGCGCCGGACCAGCCCCTTCGCCTCTAGGTCCAGTTGGACGGTCTTGGCCCACCAGCCGGCCTTTGCACCATCCGGATAAAGATTCTGAGGCAATTCGCAGGATAGACGCATGCTGATTTCAGCGAGCGTCAGGCCAGGCGACCTGTGCGGAAGCACCTTGAGGTAGGCCCTTCTCATGGCGTCATACATGGCCCGGTCGACTGGTCTGGACGTACCTGGGTGATTGACGTTTTCGACTGCAATCTTGTCCCGCTGTTCCATCTTGGCTGCTCCTCGTACGTTTGGATTGCCCAAGGACGAAGGAGCAGCGCCCGGTCCTACACGTCGCCGAATTGCAGGACCGGCGCGCCTTCATGAGCGCTTCGGAATGTTCAGACCGCGCTGAACAGCCGGACGCGCGAGACCGCGCTCCAGCCATTCGGGGACGCGTTTCAGGCGATCGAACTCAACCAGATCGCCGGCACCATAGAAGCCGACCAGATTGCGCACCCAGCCCAGCATCGAAATGTCGGCGATCGTATATTCGCCGCCCATGATCCATTGCCGGCCCGCGAGCCGCGTTTCGATGACGCCAAGCAGACGTTTCGACTCATTCTGATAACGCTCGAGCGGGCGCTTGTCTTCGATTTCGCGACCGGCGAACTTATGGAAGAAGCCGACCTGCCCGAACATCGGCCCGATCCCGGCCATCTGGAAGAACACCCACTGGATGGTTTCGTAACGTCCCGCCGCGTCAGCGGGGATAAGCTTGCCGGTCTTCTCTGCGAGGTAAAGCAGGATTGCCCCGGATTCGAACAGGCCCAGCGGTTTGCCGTCCGGGCCGTCGGGATCGACGATTGCTGGTATCTTCCCATTGGGATTCAGCGACAGGAACTCGGGTGTCCAGCTTTCGTTCTTGCCGATATCGACAGCATGTGGCTCATAGGGCAGGCCGATCTCCTCCAGCGCAATCGATACCTTGACGCCGTTTGGCGTCGGAAAGGAATAGAGCTGCAAGCGGTCGGGATGCTTTGCCGGCCATCGGGTGGCGATGGGGAAGGCGGACAGATCGGACATGGGAACTCCTACTCACAGATAATGTGATTCTGCCTCGAACGTTAGCATGGTGACAAAAGGGCTGCCATCTTCGACCAGGCTGGCACGTTGGTGCGACTAGGGCTTTCTCGCGGTGATGATCAACGCCGGCATCTCGAATACGATCGTGCCATCTGGCGCAACAAATCCCTGAAGCGCCTGCTCGGACTCCTCCAAGAGCTGTTCGAACTGGGCGTCGTCAAGCAAGCCTCCAAGCGTCCATGCGCACGCTCTTTCAGTGGAGACCAGCGACGCGATGGATGCAAATCGAACGGCACCGGCATGCGGATGAACCTCTGCGTCCACAATGCCGGCTTTACTGCAGATCGATAATAACAGCTTTGGATCGCCAAGCACGAAAGGGGCACCGAAGGCAGCAGCCACGGATTCCCCGAACAAGCGATCGAGCAAGGCAGCGAAGGTCGCATATCCCGGCGAGTGCTCCAGCGAGTCGCAGACGGCAATGGCGAGGCGTCCGCCAGATCGGAGGACGCGGAACATTTCCCGCATGGCGGCAGGCCGGTCGCTGAAGAACATCATGCCAAACTGGCTGACAACCGCATCGAAGCTGGCATCCCTAAAAGGCAGCGCTTCCGCCAGGCCATCGTGCCGGGCGATTGTATCGCTCTTGCGCCGCGCGACAGCCAGCATCTCTGGCGTGGCGTCGAGCGCGGCAACGGCCCCGTTCGGGCCAACCCTATCGGCCGCGGCAAGCGCCAGCACGCCGGTACCGCACGCCGTCCAGGACATGATCGCCTGGGCTTACATGTGCCGCATCGAGTACGACGGGTGGCCATTGCTGGAACAATGCCGGTACGAAGAGTTCGTCATATGTGTCCGCGGGTGTTCTTTTAACGTCGGGCATAAGCAAGGCTCCTCTCTTGCCTGGCCTCAGAGCGGCAGGCGGCCGCACAGCCGGAAAAACATATGTGAGGTCACCATTGTGTCGGGCCGGGACAGGTAAAGTTCGAGCGCCGCGAGATCCTGCTCCAGTTCGCGGCGTTGGATGAAATCGCCATCGACCAGCCTCTCACTGACGTTGTTGATGAAATCACGCAGGATCGTTCGCCTGTCATGGCCGGGAGGATAGACATGCACGACGGCGTCGGTACGGATGTCCGTGACGCCCGCCTCACGAAAGAGGCGGTGCGTACGGCGGCCGATGAAGAGATCGATCCCCTGCGCGGTCGAGTAGGCGATATAGGCTCCGAGAAGACGGGACCATGCGGGCAATGGCGGATCGCAGATATGGGCAAGAAAATCCGCCTCGAAACTGGCTATCCAGCCTCCGGGCCGCACCAGTGACACCATCTCCCGGACGATAAGCTCGGGCTTCGGCACATTGACAAGCACAAGGCGCATGTGGGCGCCGTCGAATGACGCGCGGGGCAGGCCCGTGTCATAGGCATCGCCTTCGCGCACCTCGACCTGCTGCAAGCCATGATCGGCAACGAAGCGGCGCGCCAGCTCGACAAAGTGTGGACTTCGCTCAATACCGAGCACGGATCCGGTGGGACCGACACGTTTTCCGAGAAGGTGCAGGACGCCGCCCGGGCCGCAGCCAAGGTCGATGATGCGCTCGCCCTGGCTGATGCCGATCTTATCGAGTTGCGCATCGGAATCCGGGGCGAGGTTGGCGATTTGACGCTTGAGCCGCAACTCTTCGGCTTCGGCACGTCCAAGCAGGTAGAGATCCGGCTGTGTCATGGCTGGTTCCCTCAGCGTGAACACATATCAAATGACATTGCGTTTGTTGGAGCTTTAGAGGATGCGCCCGCCCAACCGCATGGTCAACATCCGGAACTGAATTGCTACCGGTTGAATGGAATCAGGGCGCGGATGCGCGGATCGCGCAGGTAAAGCCCGCCCCAGAGCATCAGGCCAAGATAGACACCGAACAGGGTGTGGCTGAACAGCGGGTTTCCGATACGCACATGCGTGGCGATTGCGCCGCCGAGATAGCCGGTCAAGAGAATTGCACCCAGGACCGCTGTGCGCGGATAGGCATAGAGCAGTGTGCAAACCAGCGTGAGAACGCCGAGGAAGCGAGCGAAACTGGCAGTGCCCGGATAACCAAGTTGGGCCGTCGTTTCCGTGACCACGTCCAACGGTACCAGCTTTATGCCGCCGTCGAAGACCAGAAACAGGATGACAAGGCCGCTGAGAACGCGGCCAGTCCAGACTGCCTTGTTTGAAGCGGCCGGTGTGCCTTGTATGGTGAATTCCATGACTATGTCCTTCCAATGATTTGATGCGTTTGTTTGAAGACTGTCATAAGGACGATTGGAAGATGACTGTGCCGACAGCTCCGCCCGATTATTCGATCAGCAGGATCTGCAGGCGCCTGTCGCGGGTAACGCCGCCGATCGTATTCTGCAACGTCTCGAACACACC
Organism: uncultured Alphaproteobacteria bacterium; assembly: GCA_963777425.1. Taxonomy (GTDB): domain Bacteria; phylum Pseudomonadota; class Alphaproteobacteria; order Rhizobiales; family Rhizobiaceae; genus Phyllobacterium. The sequence goes on from CAVZQS010000008.1 coordinate 111,692, forward strand.
TTGCTCCACAGTCAGGCGGTAGAGGATAACGTTGAGAACGATCCAGCCGATGGGGAAGAAACCGGTCACCACCCCAAGCAGGGAAGCGCGGATCGACATGTCGGCGGGCATGGTAAAGATGCAATAATCAGCGCAATAATGGCCGCTATATGTACTTTGACCTTGTTGGACGCGATCATCGCCAGCAAGGCAACAACGGGTATTGCCGCTGCCAGCGTCGAAAGAATTGCATTGTTGAAGGGATTGTAGACCTGATTCCACATAAGCAGCGTGCTCCACTATACTAATATATGTGTCAGATTCGCCTATTCGTGACGCGCCAAGCCGGGAATGCAAGGAAGCGGCGTTAGAAAGCTTTTGATAAGTCTCGCCAAAGTGGCGCGAAATTGCGAACAACCTGTCTGCAGGAAGTCTGACCTCTGGCCTTCACGGAGCTGAGGGAGCAGACAGCAGGGTTCACCCTTGCTGTATTTCGCCATGCGACACATCGAAGAACTGGGCGCGTCCTTCGAGGCTCCGGAACAGTGCCTTGTCCGTGCCGGTCATGAAAGCCTGGCCACCGAGCTCCTCGATGATATCGAAAAGTGCCGCACGGCGGCCCTCGTCAAGATGCGCGGCGATCTCGTCCAGCAGGAGGATCGGCGCCATGCCGGCAAGCTCGCCGGTCAGCCGCGCATGGGCGAGGATGAGGCCGATGAGCAGTGCCTTCTGTTCGCCGGTCGAGCAGAGTTCCGCCGGCATTGACTTTGGCCGATGACGGACGAGGAGGTCCGACCGGTGCGGACCATCGAGTGTCCGTCCAGCGGCCCGGTCCCGGCTGCGTCCATCATGCAGCGCGCGGCGGAAGGTTTCCTCTACATCGGTTGCAGCTTCGATACCGACGCGCTGTTCCAGTTCGCCGTCGAGCAGGCAGTCAGCCTTCGGAAAGGGGCTGTCATCCGGCAGCCGCTCGATCATGCCATTGATCAATCGCATCAGTTCGGCGCGCGCCGCGGCAATGGCAATGCCGAGTTCGGCCATGGGAGTCTCGATTGCATCGAGCCAGGCATCGTTGCCGCGATCTTCCGTAAGCAGGCGGTTACGGCTTCGCATCGCCTTCTCGTAGTCGAGGACGCGCTTGCCATGGGCGGGATCAATGGCGAGGACCATGCGGTCGAGGAAGCGGCGCCGATCAGCAGCCGGGCCGGTGAACAGGCCGTCCATGGCCGGAACAAGCCAGAGAATGCGGGAGTAGTCGAGGAGCTCATCGGCGCTCGCAGCGGTTACTCCATTGATGCGGACACGGCGAGCAGTATCACCCGGCGCATTGCCGGCAAGACCCGTCCCGACATCAACCGAGCCCTCGGCGGTTTCGATCGCGGCGTGGATGGCAAAGCCGTCGGGCGCCTCATTGCGGGTCACATCGGTATAGGTGGCGCGGCGAAGCCCGCGTCCCGGCGACAGGAACGAGATGGCCTCAAGCAGATTGGTCTTCCCGGCACCGTTTTCACCGGTCAGCACGACGTGCGAGGGCCCAAGTCTCAGCGACAGGCTCTCATAATTGCGAAAATTGGCGAGCTTTAACCGGCTGATCGAAACGCGGGCCGGTTTGCCCGCGTCCTTATTGGGATCATCGGTCATGGGACAATGCTTTGACCGCGCTAGACCCGCATCGGCATGAGCACATAGAGTGCATTTTCATCGCCCGTATCGCGCACCAGCGTCGGGGAACCCGCATCGGCCAGCATGAAGATTGCTTCGGAACCGGTCAGCTGTCCGGTGATATCGAGCAGATACTTGGCATTGAAGCCGATTTCGATCGGATCGGAATCATAATCTGCGGCAAGCTCGTCCGTGGCGCTTCCGGAATCCGGATTGTTGACGGTCAGCGTCAGCTGCCCATCGGCAATCGTCAGCTTGACGGCACGGCCGCGCTCGCTGGAAATCGTCGAAACGCGATCGACGGCAGCGGCAAAGCTTTGGCGGTCGATCGCCAGCTTCTTGTCATTGCCTGACGGAATGACGCGCTGATAGTCCGGGAACGTGCCGTCGATGAGCTTGGAGGTAAGAACCACCGAGCCGATGGTGAAGCGAATCTTGGTTTCCGACAATTCGACTGTGACGGCAATATCCGGATCATCGACCAGCTTCTGAAGCTCAGCGACGGTTTTGCGCGGGATAATGATGCCGGGCATGCCTTCAGCACCCGACGGAGCTTCAAGTTCCGCGCGGGCGAGGCGATGGCCGTCGGTCGCGACAGCGCGCAGTTTCAGGGCGCCGTCGCTTTCAATGGCATGGAAATAGATGCCGTTGAGATAATAGCGGGTCTCTTCGGTGGAAATGGCAAACTGCGTGCGCTCGATCAGGCTCTTCAGTGCGCTCGAAGGCATGCGGAAAGTGTGCGAGAAGGAACCGGCAGTCAGTTCGGGGAAATCTGACTGTGGCAGGCACTGCAGCCGAAAGCTCGACCGGCCAGAGGTGACAGCCATGGAATTGCCGTCCGTATTGGTCGCCAGCATGACTTCGGCGCCATCCGGCAGCTTGCGCACGATATCGTAGAGCAGATGAGCTGGAACTGTGGTCGCTCCGGACTGTTCGATCTGCGCGGCCGTCGCTTCTGTCACTTCGAGATCAAGGTCGGTCGCTTTCAGCGCGAGGCTTCCGCCATCCGCATTCAGGAGAACATTCGACAGGATCGGAATGGTATTGCGCCGTTCGACCACGCGGTGGACATGATTGAGCGACTTCAGAAGGTTGGAACGTTCAAGAGTTACACGCATGATAAACCGGTCTCGCTGACTTCTATCCCAGCACCATCACCGCGGGGTTGCGGCATCTTGCTGGTGAGGAATGCAATTTCCCCAGGGTCAAGCAAATTGGCAGAAAACAAACGCAAAAAGCAAGCCTGTGGCGGGTATCAGCGTACCATACCACAGGCTTTCTGTTGATAAACTAAGAAGCGTCAGGCCTGATCATTGATGAGGCGCTTCAGGAGTTCGAGCTCCTGCGACAGTTTCTGATCCTTGCCAACGATGTCTTCGATCTTGCGTACGGCATGGAGAACCGTGGTGTGATCGCGCCCGCCAAAGCGGCGGCCGATTTCCGGCAGCGAGCGCGGTGTCAGCATCTTGGCCAGATACATGGCGATCTGGCGCGGCTTGACGATGGTGCGCGTGCGGCGGTTGGAGAGGAGATCCTGCTTCGACACATTGTAGTGCCGTGCAACGATGCGCTGAATTTCTTCGATACGGATGCGCTTGGCTTCGCCGCCGCGCATGAGATGGCTCAAAAGTTCGTCGACACGATCGACGGAAAGGTTCGGCTCGAAGGTCTGGCGGAACAGGAGCTGATTGAACGCACCTTCGAGTTCGCGGCCGCTGCCCGTAACGGATTGGGCAACGTGATCGAGGATTTCCGGCGAGATATCGAGCGAATGATCTTCCGCCTGCGCTGCGACGAGGCGGCGCTTGAGGATTTCGAGGCGCATCGTATAGTCGGGCGCAATCATTTCAAGGGCGACACCGCCCTGCAGGCGTGAGCGGACACGGGGATCGAGCGATTCCAGCTCTGACGGCGGACGGTCAGCTGCAACGACGACCTGCTTGGCGCTGTCGAGCAGCGTATTGATCAGATGGCAGAATTCATGCTGGATCGACTTGCCCTGCAGGAACTGCATGTCGTCGATGATCAGGAGGTCGATATCGCGCAGCTGCTCCTTGAACGACAACGCGTTGTTATCGCGAATGGCGGTCGCAAAGCGCCACATGAAATATTCAGCGGTCAGATAGACGACTCGGGCACGTTCGGGACGCTTCAGAGCTTCTGCGGCGATCGCCTGCAGAAGGTGCGTCTTGCCAAGGCCAACCGAGGCGTGGATGAACAGCGGATTGAAGCGCACGGCGCTGGCGCCGGCATCGGCAATGGTGCGGGCAGCAGCAAGCGCGACGCGATTGGGAGTTCCGTCGACAAAGGTGTCGAACGTATAACGCGGGTCAAGCGGCGAGCCGAAAACGGAATTCTGCGTACGGTCGGCAAAGTGAGCCGGCGCCTTCTTGTCCTGCACGGTATTGCCAACCGGAAATACCGGCTTGTCGCGGGCAAGGGCGCGGGTTTCGGCGCGGGGCGTTGCTTCGGCATCGCAGACTGGCCGTACCGCGCGGCTGGCGCTGCGGAACACGATCTCAACCTTCAGCACCTGCTCGTCTTCTTCGCGCCACAGCGCGGCAATCATGTCGGAATAATGGTTGTTGATCCAGGAACGCAGGAACGCCGTCGGTACGGACAGGCGGACTATGCTTTTGGAGGTCTCATCCAGCTTCAGACGGCCAAACCAGCTCGAATAGACCTCGCTTCCGAGCTTGGCCTTGAGCTTGCTCTTGACGCGTTCAAAGATCATCCCGCTTTGACTGCTGGCCACATCCATATCGTCCCCTTCCATATGGAGCGGGACCATGGCTTTTGTGCCGTTTTCCATTATTCCGCTGGTCATTGTCATTGCCTCATCCTGATATATCTCGATCGGGTCTGTTGTATGCCCGTGTTTTTATGGGTGCAGTCGATCGCTCGCCTGCAATAATTCCAGCCAACCGCCCCAATGGTCAGCCCGAAAATCCTGAAACTAGTGAGTGGAGGTTACAGCGATCACGCGGTGTTGGACTGACTGAATGTTGTCCAGAATATTTTTAACTACCACGTTCGCATCCCTCTCAGTTAAGGCGCAGAAAGACTCCCGCCCGGCTTCCGCCAGCGTCGTCAACGCGCTCGTTTTATGAAACGACTCAAATCCGCTGGACCTGAGTACCGACAAAACCTACTCGTTACGCAAACACGAAATTTGCGCCCGAAACCACAATTTTATAAGCCTATTAAATGGGTTTATGCCCACCCCTTCGATGTCTGGACCTTACAAAAACCTTGGCAGGAAGAGCAAGGGCAGCACCATGGGTTTTTTGATGAATTAAAGGTTAACGGATTACCGTTTTTTTTAACCGTCTCCGGTTTGACGAGGAAAAAGCCTTCGGATTCAAAGCCTTTTTTGGAATGCCAATTTTGCTGCACTGCAAACTCTCGCGATCAAAAAAAAATATTAAATTATCGCTTGACACATGCTGGGGCTCCAGATTCTCCGCACTAGGTTTGCGCTATAATGATTACCTGCCATAAGCTATTGAAATTAAACGTAAAATGATGATTGACGCTTTTTGTCCTAATCCATTTATAACCGTCATATGTCATGGTTTTGATAAGCCACAATCTTTTCCCCGGGAAACGAATTTATTCCCAGAATCACGGCCAAATAAAAAACCCGGCTAACGAGAAGCCGGGTTTTCAAATATAAAAATGACGGGTCTGTTTATGCAGACATGCTCTTCAGGCGGGCCGAGAGGCGCGATACCTTACGCGAAGCAGTATTCTTGTGCATGACGCCCTTGGATGCTGCACGCATTACTTCCGGTTCGACCGCCTTGAAGGCGATGGAAGCGGCTGCCTGGTCGCCGCTTGCCACCGCATCTTCGAACTTGCGAAGGAAGGTGCGCACGCGGGAGCGGCGGGACTTGTTTACTTCGGTGCGGGCTTCGATCTTGCGCGCCGCTTTCTTGGCCGAAGGAGTGTTGGCCATGATGCCTCTCTTTTCTGTCAGCTAATCGGCAGCCTTGTAGCAGCCGTCACAAAATAATAGGGCGGCCGAGGGGCCACCGAACGTTGTCGGGCTTATAGAGGACGTTTCCTTTTGCGTCAACTTGGAATCTACGCGATCCGAACGGATAATTTGTCCTCACCGGTTCTTGAATTTTGGCGGACGCTTTTCGGCAAAGGCGGCCATGCCCTCCTTCTGATCCTCCAGGGCGAACATCGAGTGGAACAAGCGCCGTTCGAACCGCAGTCCTTCCGAGAGCGTCGTCTCATAGGCGCGGTTGACGGTCTCCTTGGTCATCATGGCAACCGGAAGCGAGAAGGAGGCAATCTTGCCTGCGGCCTTCAGCGCTTCCTCAATGAGTTCTCCGGGCGGAACCACACGCGAGACCAGGCCGCATCGTTCTGCCTCAGCCGCGTCCATCATCCGCCCAGTCAGGCACAGATCCATGGCCTTCGACTTGCCGATGAAACGGGTAAGGCGCTGTGATCCGCCCATGCCCGGCATGACACCGAGGGTGATTTCGGGCTGACCGAATTTCGCGTTCTCCGCGGCAATGATGAAATCGCACATCATGGCAAGTTCACACCCTCCGCCGAGCGCATAGCCCGCCACAGCCGCGATCAGGGGTTTGCGCAGCCGCGTCACCCGTTCCCATTCGCTGAAGTAATCGCCGAGATACGCATCGGCAAATGCCAGCGTCTGCATCTCCTTGATGTCCGCACCGGCCGCAAAGGCTTTTTCCGAGCCGGTGATCACGATGGCGCCGATATTGTCGTCCTTGTCGAAGGCCTCAAGGGCGACGTTGAGCTCGGCAAGCAGCGCGGAGTTCAGCGCATTGAGCGCCTGCGGGCGGTTGAGCTGGACGAAGCCGACTTTTTCGCGTGTCTCGACAATGATGTTTTCGTAGGTCATCCGGCTTTCCTCCATTTAATGCTGACAGACTGGGCAGTAGAATGTCGAGCGCCCGCTTTGAACAATACGCGAGACGATGCCATTGCAACCGGCACGCGGGCACGGGGCACCTTCGCGATCATAGACTGAAAACGAATGCTGGAAATAGCCGAGCTCACCGTCCGCCTGACGGTAGTCCTTCAGGCTCGATCCGCCAGCCTTGATGGCATCGGCAATGACCGAGCGGATAGAACTGGCAAGGCGGTTCGACAGATCGGTAGCCGCGCCATTTTCGCCCGCGATGCTGCCGGCAGTTCGTGTTGGGGAAAGTTCGGCGCGCCACATGGCCTCGCAGACATAGATATTGCCAAGGCCGGCAATCAGCTTCTGGTCGAGAAGCGCTGCCTTCAAGGGTGCTGCCTTATGATCGAATAATTTGGCCAGCAGCGCCCCATCCAGACGGTTGCCCGTGGGTTCGGTGCCGAGATCCCTGATCAGCGGATGCGTATTGAGGCCGCCGGGTTCAGCAAAGAGCATGAAGCCGAAGCGCCGGGGGTCATTGTAGATGATGCGGTTTCTCGTTCCGTCCTTCGCCCCGAGATGCATCACCACATGATCATGCAAGCCGTTTTTCGACCGATCGTGATGGAAGATGCCGGGAGCATTGCCCGCATCATCCTGTTCGATCCGGTACGAGCCGGACATTCCGAGATGACTGATCAGTCCGAGGCCGTCGTCGAGGTGCACGATGAGATATTTGGCGCGGCGTTCCAGCGCCTCGATCCTTCGCCCGGCCAGCCGCTCGACGAAATGGTCGGGGAAGGGAAAACGCAGGTCCGCACGTCTTTGTTCGACGGCAAGGATGGTCGCACCTTCCATGAAGGGTTGCAGGCCGCGCCTGACAGTTTCAACCTCAGGTAATTCAGGCATCGGGCGTGCGGACTCCCGTGCCCTTCAGAAAACTCTTGCCGTGCGGACCCGGCTCGAGTCCCAGATGCGCGGCGACAGTCTCGCCAATGTCGGCGAAGGTCGGGCGGATGCCGAATGATCCGTGCGGCAGGTCCGGGCCAAAGCAGAGAACCGGCACGCGTTCGCGCGTATGATCGGTCCCCTTGTAGGTCGGGTCGCAGCCGTGATCGGCAGTTAGCACCATCAGGTCGCCCTGACGCAGCTTCGCAATCGCCTCGGGCAGACGGCGGTCGAACGCTTCCAGCGCCGCCGCATAGCCAGGCACATCGCGGCGGTGGCCATAAAGCATGTCGAAATCGACAAAATTGGTAAAGACCAGATCGCCCTCCTGTGCATCATCCATGGCGATCAGTGTCTCATCGAACAGCGCCATATTGCCATTGGCCTTGCGCACCTGGCTGATGCCCTGATGGGCATAGATATCGCCGATCTTGCCAATGGCGATGACGGTGCGGCCGGCCTGTGTCAGCCGGTCGAGCAGTGTCGGTTCCGGTGGCGGCACGGAATAGTCGCGGCGGTTGCCGGTGCGCGTGAACGACGCGCGGGTCTCTCCGACGAAGGGTCTGGCGATCACGCGGCCGATGTTCAGCGGATCGACCAGCTCCCGGATAATCCCGCAGAGCTCGTACAGCCGGTCGAGGCCGAAATGCGTCTCATGGGCGGCGATCTGAATGACCGAATCGGTAGAAGTATAGAATATCGGCTTGCCGGTCCGGATATGTTCCTCGCCATGTTCATCAATGACATCGGTGCCGGAGGCATGTTTGTTACCGAGAATGCCAGGCAGTTTTGCGCGGCGCACGGCGTCGGCCACCAGACCGTCCGGGAAAGTCGGGATGGTTTGCGGAAAGTAACCCCAGTTGAACGTGACCGGTACTCCGGCGATCTCCCAGTGTCCCGATGGCGTGTCCTTGCCGCTCGAGACTTCATCTGCAGCGCCCCAAAGCCCGATCGGCTCCGGCGCTTGCGGCTCAAGTGGTATATTCGAGGCAAGATTGGCCGCGTGCAGCAAACCGAGCGAGGCCATGTTGGGCAATTTCAGCGGGCCGGAGCGCAGTCCGGTCTTGTCGCCATGGCCCGCAGCACAAACCTCGGCGATGTGACCAAATGTGTTTGAACCCTCATCGCCAAATGTTTTGGCATCGGGTGCGCCGCCGATCCCGAAGGAATCGAGGACAAAAAGGAAAGCGCGTGACATGCCTCACTCCGTTAGAACCGATATCACAGATAGGTCAAACAGGGCGTCATGACAAATCAATGACGCAAGTGATTGCTGGTCACGAAGAATACTTGTCAGCAGTTGGAGCAGGCGACGGCTGTACCCTGGCGCACGCGACCAAAAGTGGTCTTCCCCATGGGTAGCCCAAACGTCGATACCCCTGCGGTGGTGCTCACCGAATCTTTGAAGGTGAAAGCCATCAGAGGCACATAGGCCATTTTTGTTTCCACGCGGATCACCGACGTGTTGGGAACAAGCAGATTCGCATCAATAGTAGTGGTGCTCCCCGGCACAAATGGCGTCGTATAGGTGTCTCTCACCTTCCGCCTTGACCAGACAACTTTTGGGGAACCTGACGCCGGGATATTGATGGCGGTCACAGTAATCTGCGGCACGTCGCCCCGGTAGGGTAAAAGCAGAGCGGCCGCGATGTTCATTATATTCGTGATGTCGGCCGTGGTGATCGTTTGCTGTTGGTTCACCAGATCGGCGACCATGCTCGTGGAGCGGCCGAGCTTCTTGTTGACGTCCAACCCCGACGTCACCTCGACGCTGCCGAGATAGAGCGCGATCAGGACGGGTGCGATAAATGCGAATTCCATCGCCGCAATGCCGCGTCTGTCGCTGAGGAAGCGCTTGGCGAGCGTTGCAAGTCTTCCGGCCGCCATCATCTGTCTGTTATAGGCTTTCATCTGTCATACCTTCGGAAGAACGCAGGGCAGTCTGCTTGACTGTCTTTGTTGGTGTCATAGATAAGGTTCGTTTCTCCAGGTCGCGGTCGAGAAGAGCATGGTCTTTCCCTGGCCGTCGATGCTTTCGATGCGGTGTTTCATAAGGTCGGTGAAAATCGGCCAGCGATAAAAGATGCGCAGTTGATTGATTGTGCTGGCTCCGCCGGGGGTAACCTTCAGGGCCGTCGAATCAACGTCTCCGCTTGCGGTTATCGGCAGTGTTTTCGGGACATCGGCGAAGGTTGCGTAGGTTCGCAGATCAACGAACAGATCTGGGCATCCGGTTGTCGGCATGAACAACTTGTCGCAAACCTCTCTCTTCAACTCTTCCGGAGCGCTGATGGTGGCGACGGAGATTTCACCTGTACGCAGCTTGCGCGCGATGTCGTCAGCGGCGTTTGACATGACCTGCTGGGCGGTGAAGCTCAGGCTGACTTCGATGATGGCGAAGACGAGCAGGAAGAAGGGCAGGGCGATCAAGGCAAATTCGATTGCCACTGTGCCTCGCCGGTTGGCGCAGAAACGCAAGGCCAGGGACAATCGCGGACGTGCGCTTCCGGCATGGGTCTGATCATCGAGATGTTTATCGGTATTTCGCAACATGGTATTCCCCGCACCACTCAGGCTTGGGAAATCCATACCACGCCAGATATTAGAATCTCGTTTGAAGGCCGGTGCAAATTGCAACGATTGGATTCACTGTTTCTCAACTGTGATCCGATCGTGGCGGCTCAATTGCCGCCGATCTCGGCATCGGAGGCCTTTTCGGCCTCCGTCTTTTGTGCGGTCTCACAATAGGGTGTGCAGGAAAGCGTCTGCACATAGGCCCGCCGGTAGACGCGGGTTGTGTTCGCGACACTGCGGCTGACCTTGACCTGGTCATCGACAATGGCGGCGCCATCGGCATCCATGATGACTATATTGGTGATCCCAAATCCTTTGCCGGTGAGGACCACCGTGCGGGCATCCTTGACGACGGCATCGGCAATTGCCGGGTCACCTACGACGACAGTATCGGCCGGCCGCGCCAGCTTCAGGATCCTGGCCTGGTTCATGATCACGTGAATGCCCGTATCGGCCCCGGCCGTCGCGGCCGCCGACAGGACAGCAACCAGCGTGATTGCTGCTGCCAGTCCACAGGAACGGATGCGGTGGCCTCGAATGCGAACCATGGGGAAACCCTTCGAAAAAATGCTTGATAAACCATGGCGTGGAATGGTGAAGGAAAGCTTAAATCTCCGAACGAAACGTTAAGTATAATGCAGGCTCATGATCTGACACGCACGGAGATAGATCGAATTTATAATAAATCCCTGCGGTGCTCTTTACCCTTCAAATACGGGATTTTGATTTATGTCTGTTTTACACTTCCGTAACGGTATTTCTTAAGCTGAATGCAAGTCACCACAGATAGTTTTCAATCATTATCAAAGGCGGTGGAACAAAGAGAGGGCTTGACATGAAACGCAGCACAGGCGCGCTCCTCAATGCTTTCGCCCGGTTCCTTAGGGACGACGCCGGTGCAACTGCCATCGAATACACGCTGATCGCCTCGCTCGTCAGCATTGGCGTGATCGTTGGTGCCGGAATACTCGGCGTATCGGTCCAGGATCTGTACGCCGATCTTGCGGAAGACGTCACGGAAGCCATGAACTAATCACGGATGATATAGATGATCGAAGCGGCCATACTCATTGTTTTTCCATTCGCAATGGCATTCGCGGCCGTCTCGGATATGCTGTCCATGACAATTCAGAACCGTGTCTCGCTCATACTCATTATATCCTTCGCGTTTCTTGCACCCCTGACGGGAATGCCGTGGGAGCTTTACGGGATGCATTTTGTTGCGGGTGCCGCCGTACTTGCCACAACATTTGCACTGTTCGCGACAGGAACGATGGGCGGGGGCGACGCGAAGCTCATGTCCGCCACGGCAGTCTGGCTCGGATGGAATCTCGGATTGGTCGAATATCTCCTGACGATGTCGATACTCGGCGGTCTGCTGACAATCGCAATACTGCGCTACCGGAGTTCCCACTTTGCGGTTGCCTATACTGACCGTTTTGAATTCATGCGCCGTCTCGCAAGAAAAGATGTGGGTGTGCCTTACGGAATAGCGCTGGGATTGGCCGGCCTGTTGACGTTCCCCGGGTCCCCTTTGTGTCAGTGGGTGATCAATCGCCTGGCCCAGGTCTAAGGTCAGGGCTCATCGCAGCCCATTCCGGATCACACGAACTATCACGCTGATCATACGCCGGTCGTCCGCGCGCGAAATGCCACGCCTCCTTTGAGCTATATTTGAACTGACCGCGAGGATTATCTCGAGCATGGCATGTCGGAATCTCGTTTAGCCAATCGTCTTCAAGACAGAAAAGCTACGGAGAACAGCGATGACTATTACAATTACCGCCTTTGAACGGTCGCCCGATGGCGGCAAGGGTCTGGCGCGTGACATGCGCGTTCGCTGGGCCTTCGAAGAAGTGGGCCAGCCTTACGACGTTCGTCTTCTTTCGTTTAAAGCCATGAAGGAACCCGCGCATCTCGCGCTTCATCCTTTCGGGCAGATTCCGACCTATGAAGAAGGCGATCTGGCCCTGTTCGAGTCGGGAGCAATCGTGTTCCATATCGCGGAGCGCCATCCCGGCCTGCTGCCGGACGATGCCAATGCCCGGGCGCGCGCGATCACATGGATGTTTGCTGCGCTCAGCACGGTGGAGCCGCCGATCGTTGATCGCGAAGTCGCATGGTACATGGAAGGCGACAAGCCCTGGTATGAACAGCGCCTGCCTCTCGTCCAGGACCGCATCCGGACGCGGCTGGGCGAACTTTCCGCTCGGCTTGGCGATGCGGACTGGCTCGATGGTGCGTTCAGTGCCGGAGACCTCATGATGGTGCACGTGCTGCTCAGATTGAAAGGATCGGGTATACTGGACGAGTATCCGAACCTCTCCGCCTATGTTGCCCGTGGCGAAGCGCGGCCGGCATACAAGCGTGCTTTCGACGCTCAGTTAGCGGTTTTCACCGCCGCACCGACTGGCTGACAAAGATCCCCGCCCTGGGCTCGAAGCCTCATCCGGATCTTTCGCTCAGTTTTAGGGTCCTGATCCTACAAGCAACAGTCTTGCCCCGACATCTTCTTGCCCAAATAGTAAACGTTAAGCGTTGTTAATCATACTTTTAAGCAAAACATTAACCTTAATTACACGATTGGTAAGCCAGAGTGCGACCTTAGTATCTAAGACGAAAGTCTAATGGGGCGCAGAATGCAAAAAGCACGTCTTGTCATTTTGATCGTGGCGGTCGCGGCTGCGGGGGCAGCTGGCTATATCGCTACGCGCATGAAGCCGACCACGGTTGTGGTTGAATCCGCGAAACCGCAAATCAAATTGCAGGACGTTCTGGTGGCAACCGAAAATCTCGGGGTCGGCGCTGAAGTGCAAGGACAGATGCGCTGGCAAGCTTGGCCCGCAGATGCCCTGGCCGATGGATACATCAAGCGAACCGACCGGCCGAACGCTGAGGAAGAGCTGCGCGGCTCCACGGTCCGCCTGCAGATTTTCCCGGGCGAGCCAGTCCGCGAAGCGAAACTCATCGGCAAGGGCCAGAGCTTTATGTCAGCGCAGCTTCCTGCCGGGATGCGCGCGGTCGCGACGCAAATCGCGGCGGACACGGCGGCAGGCGGGTTCATCCTGCCCGATGATTATGTCGATGTCATCATGATCCGCCAGATGGACGGAGAGCAAAAGCAGTATGCGACGGAAACCATTCTGCGCAACATCCGGGTCCTGGCTATCGACCAGACAATCCAGGAAGACGAGACGGGACAAAAGACCAAGGTCGGATCCACAGCGACGCTCGAACTAACGCCTGAACAGGCCGAAATTCTGGCGGTTTCCCAGCAGATGGCAAGCCGGCTGTCACTGGTCTTGCGCTCGTTGCAGGATGCGCAGGAGGTCACGGGACCGGGTGCCGAATATCTCGTCAATTCGCCGGGCCGGGCGGGCAACGTCAAGCTGATCAAGTCGGGGACAGTCACTGAAATCTTGGGGCGGAAATAATAAAAATGGGAAGCGAACCAACCACCATTTTGTTGAAATGCGGGTCCCGACCCTTGAAAGCAATGGCTATTGCTCTTTGTAGTGCTCTGGCGGTTCTAGCGGTGAACGGCACGGCCGTCGCCGAGAGTAATGTCGTCAAGCTCAATCAGGCCAGCGGCGCAAGCAAGCGCATCAATCTGGGGCTGAGCAAGTCGCTGGTTGTTGATCTTCCAGCAGACGCCTATGACATTCTCGTTGCCAATCCCACCGTGGCCGACGCCGTTACCCGTACGGCCCGGCGCATCTATCTGTTCGGCAAGCAAGTTGGCCAGACCAACATCTTCGTCTTCGGACCGAATGGTGAGCAGCTTGCCAGCTTCGACCTGGTGATCGAACGCGACGTTGCCGGGCTTGAGGACAGCCTCAAAAAATACATTCCGGACTCCGACATCAAAGTCGAACTGATGAACGACAACGTGATCCTGACCGGCACGGTTCAGACGCCGCTTGACGCCAAGCGGGCAAGTGACCTGGCCAACCTTCTCGTCTCCGGCGGTGAAGCGACAACCGGTCAGTATGCGATTACGGCCTCCGGGCAGGGCGGCAGCAATGGCGGTGGCGGTTCGGATGTTGCCATCAGCGATCCGGATGAAGCACGCCAGAAGAGCAAGATCGTCAATCTCATCCAGATCATCGGCGAGGACCAGGTTACGCTGAAGGTGACTGTGGCCGAAGTCAGCCGGTCGGTCATGAAGCAGCTTGGCGTCAACATGATTGCGTCCGGCACTTCCGATGGCATCAGCTACCGCGCCGTGTCAGAAAACATTGCATCGCTCGTCGGGAAGGGTCTTTCCAATTCTGGGGCCAGCATCGTGGCTGACATTGGCAGCACCACGATACAGTCCTACCTCAATGCAATGGAACTTGCGGGTGTCATGAAAACGCTTGCGGAACCGACATTGACGGCTGTTTCCGGCGAAAAGGCCACCTTCAAGGTCGGCGGCGAATACAATCTCATCGATGGACAAACGGTTGAGGAACGCTCGGATGGCACCGAACGGGTAAGCCAGACGCACAAGGTCATCGAATATGGCATTGGCCTTGAGTTTTTGCCGGTGGTCCTGTCCCCAGGTCGCATTAGCCTGCGCGTGCGCACCGCAGTGTCGGAGCCAACGCTGGAATCGCCAGTGACGGTAAGTGCCGGCATCAGCAGACCTTCGACCAATGTTATTTCGCTCCGCAAGCGTCTAGCTGACACAAATGTGGAGCTGCCATCCGGCGGTTCCATGATGATCGCTGGTCTCATCCGGGACGAGACCAGGCAGGCGATTTCTGGGCTCCCTGGATTTTCGAAGATTCCGGTCCTCGGCACCTTGTTCCGCAGCCGGGAATTCGTCCGCAATGAAACGGAACTTGTCATCATCGTCACGCCCTATCTGGTGCGTCCGGTCGCGCGTACCGCGCTTGCCCGCCCTGACGACAATTTCAATCCACCCAGTGACGCCGCCGGCATTTTCCTCGGCAAGGTCAACCGTGTCTACGGCACGAAGGAAGCCAACCTGCCTGACGGACGCTACGAAGGCGTCATCGGCTACATCTACAAATGAGCAAGGACCAGGCAATGTCAGCAGTTACCAAATCCTCCAGCATAAAGCCTGTCCTGGTCCTGTTCGCCCTGTCATTGCTGGCAGGCTGCGCGTCGCGCGACATGACAGTCAACAGCATTCCCGACGATTATCGCACCAACCATCCGATCGTCATTTCGGAAAAGGAACACATCGCAGACATTCCGGTCGGGCATGCGGACACCAGATTGTCGATGGCACAGCGCAGCATCATCGAGAACACGATCGCCAATTATCGTGCCAATGGCTCCGGCGTCATCCACATCCTGGTTCCGTCCGGTTCACCCAACGCGAAGGCTGCTTCCCGGTTGCGGAACGATGTCGCCGCCACGCTGCGCCGCGGCGGCATCAAGCCGTTCAACATTTCAAGTGAGCGCTACCCCGCGAGCGGGAGCAAGTCGCCGCCCATGCGATTGGCCTATTCCGCGATCACCGCATCAACCGGCCCGTGTGGCCAGTGGCCGAAGGATCTGCTCGATACAATGGACAACAAACACTACGCCAATTTTGGCTGCGCCAGCCAGAACAATCTGGCCGCGCAGGTCGCCAATCCGGCAGATCTGCTTGGACCACGGGCGACTTCGCCGATCGATGCGGAACGCCGTGGTGTTGTCATTGACGGGTATCGGAATGCCAAACCGTGGGTCTACGCACCGGCCGTTGAGGTCGATTATTGATGATGTGTTTCACCCCTTGCCACAACAATGGAAAACAGCATGAGCCAGCTGGCCTTTGAAGCAGAAAACCAGTCCGAAGAGGAGCGCGAGCGGCCAGCGGGATCGGGATTGCACGCCTTTCGGCCAATACCCCGGATATCGATCCAGGCCTTTTGCGAGACGGATGCGGTAGCCAGGCAGGTCGGACGCGCCAGCGAAGACCGGCGTATGGCGAAGGCCCACACGCAGGTGCATATGGGCGGCGTCGATCGCGCGGTCGAACTGTTCCAGACGGTGCCGACGCCCAACCTCATCCTGCTCGAGACATCGGCCGCGCCACGCGACATGTTGCAAAGCCTCACGGCTCTCTCCGAAGTATGCGATCCGAGCACGAAGGTCGTCATTATCGGTCATTTCAATGACGTGTGGCTCTACCGCGAACTCATCCGCAACGGCATCTCCGAATACATGGTCGCGCCCATCGATCTGTCGGACATTGTCGGCGTGATCGGTGGCTTGTTTGTCGATCCCGAGGCAAAACCTCTTGGCCATGCGATTGCCTTCATCGGCGCGAAAGGCGGCGTTGGCGCTTCGACTATCGCTCACAACATCGCCTGGGCGATCTCCTCGCTGTTCAAGAACGAGGTAGTGATTGCCGATATGGACTTGCCCTATGGCACGGCGAACATCAATTTCGACCAGGACCCGGCGCAGGGAATTGCCGAAGCTGTGTTTTCGCCGGAACGCATCGACGATGTCTATCTCGACCGACTCCTTGCGCAGTGTGCCGAACATCTCTCACTGCTAGCGGCGCCGTCGACGCTCGACCGCGTTTTCGATTTCCGTGACGATTCCTTTGCACACCTCATCGATGTGGCCCAGCGATCCGTTCCCCATGTGATTCTCGATGTGCCCCACACATGGAATGGTTGGACCCGTACCACTTTGGCGAGGGCCGATGAGGTCGTCATCATCGCATCGCCGGAACTCGCAAATCTTCGCAACACGAAGAACCTGCTCGACACGCTGAAACAGCTCCGCCCCAACGACGCCCCTCCGAGACTTGTTCTCAATCAGGTCGGTGTTCCGAAGCGCCCGGAGATTGCGCCGCTCGACTTCTGCAGCCCGCTCGGCATCTTGCCGATGGCGACCATCCCGTTTGATCCGGCGCTGTTCGGCAGTGCCGCAAACAATGGGCGGATGCTGGCGGAAACCGACGCTGCCAGCCCGATCGTACAGAGCATCAATGAGATCGCACATATGCTGACGGGCCGCATGACGCTGAAGGCCAAGAAAAAACCTGGACTCTCTTCTGTTTTGTCCCGGCTGAAGCGCAAGAAGTAGAAGAGGCATCATGTTTGGTAAACGCAGCGGCGCCGGTGGAAATCAACAGGTTCAAGAGTTTCGGGCAGTTGCGCTCGAAACCGTGTTGCCGCCTGCTGGCGCAATAGCCGCCGAGGCGAGCCGGTTACCCCGGGATATTCTGGAGCCGAAGCGTAGCCCGGTCGAGGCCGCCAAGCCTGTCGCTCCGCTGCGCGAGAAGAACGAGGCATACTACGATACGAAATCGCAGGTTTTCGCGGCACTGATCGACACCATCGATCTTGCGCAGCTGTCGAAACTCGATCCCGAGGTCGCACGCGAGGAAATTCGCGATATCGTCAACGACATCATCGCGATCAAGAATTTCGCGATGTCGATTTCCGAGCAGGAGGAACTACTCGATGACATCTGCAACGACGTCCTCGGTTATGGTCCGCTCGAGCCGCTGCTGGCCCGTGACGATATCGCCGACATCATGGTCAACGGTGCGCGCAAGACCTATATCGAAGTGCAGGGCAAGGTGCAGGAATCGGGTGTCAGGTTCCGTGACAACCAGCAGCTTCTCAATATCTGCCAGCGCATCGTCAGTCAGGTCGGCCGTCGTGTCGATGAATCGAGCCCGATCTGCGATGCCCGTCTGCCGGACGGCTCCCGCGTCAATGTCATCGCCCCCCCACTCGCAATCGACGGGCCGGTTCTGACCATTCGTAAATTCAAGAAGGACAAGCTGACCCTCGAC
Organism: uncultured Alphaproteobacteria bacterium; assembly: GCA_963777425.1. Classification (GTDB taxonomy): domain Bacteria; phylum Pseudomonadota; class Alphaproteobacteria; order Rhizobiales; family Rhizobiaceae; genus Phyllobacterium. The sequence continues at coordinate 129,499 of CAVZQS010000008.1, forward strand.
CAGCTTGTCCGCTTCGGTGCCATTTCTCCGGCCGGTGCAGAGCTGCTGCAGATCATTGGCCGCGTCCGCTGCAATATCGTCATCTCGGGCGGAACAGGCTCCGGCAAGACGACGCTTCTGAACTGCCTGACGAATTACATCGACAAGGACGAGCGCGTCATAACCTGCGAAGACTCGGCGGAATTGCAGCTGCAACAGCCGCATGTGGTTCGCCTCGAAACGCGACCGGCAAATCTGGAGGGTGAGGGCGAGATTACCATGCGTGATCTCGTCAAGAATTGCCTGCGCATGCGTCCAGAGCGGATCATCGTCGGCGAAGTGCGCGGACCGGAGGTCTTCGATCTCCTGTCGGCGATGAATACCGGCCATGATGGTTCCATGGGAACGATCCACTCCAATAGCCCCCGGGAATGCCTGAACCGTATCGAGTCCATGATCGCCATGGGCGGGTTCGCCCTGCCGCAAAAGACAGTGCGCGAAATCATTGTTGGTTCGGTCGATATCATCATCCAGGCGGCACGCCTACGCGACGGATCGCGCCGCATCACCCATGTCACCGAAGTCATCGGCATGGAAGGCGACGTCATTATCACCCAGGATCTGGTCGTCTACCAGATCACTGGCGAAGACGCCAATGGCCGGCTGACTGGCCATCACGCCTCGACCGGTATCAGCCGGCCGCATTTCTGGGAAAAAGCGCGCTATTACAACGAAGACCGCCGCTTGGCCAATGCGCTTGATTCAATGGAAACGGTGAAAAACTGAGATGACGGCCGGGGGACAAAGACATGTTCGGGCTTGATCTGGCGCAGTTCGCTTTTATTTGCCTGGTCGCGCTGGCATTCGCAGCCCTTGCCTATGTCTTCTTCTTCGAATCGATGGCGTGGCAAAAGAAGACGGATGAGCGGCTGAAGTCGGTCAAGCTCTCCGCAACCGACAGCCTCGGCAAATTTGCGGTGCGCGACAAGCAGGCCGAAGCGGTCAAACGCCGCAAATCCGTTCAGGATACGTTGAAGGATATCGAGCAGCGTCAGAAACTGCGCGACAAGAACATCAAATCGCCGCCGCTGAAGATGCTGCTCATGCAAGCGGGAATGAAAGTATCCGTTTTGCGCTTTTATATATACTCGGTCATTACAGGAATGGTGGTGACCGTCCTCGGGCTGTTTCTGGGCTCACCGCTCTATCTTGCGCCGGGCCTGCTTCTCGCGGGAGCATTTGGGCTGCCGCGATGGTTCATCCATTTCCGGCGTGGACGCCGCATCAAGGCGTTTCTCAACGAATTTCCCAACGCCATCGACGTGATCGTGCGCGCCGTTCGGTCGGGACTTCCGCTCAACGATGGAATTCGGCTCATCGCGCAGGAATCGCAGGAGCCAGTGCGCGGCGAATTTCGCCGCATGGTCGATGCGCAGCAGGTCGGCGTCAGCATTCCCGAATCCGCGATGCGCATGTCCGAGTACATGCCATGCCCCGAAGCCAGCTTCTTCGGCATCGTTATCCAGATTCAATCCCAGGCGGGCGGCAACCTTTCCGAAGCGCTCGGCAATCTTTCGCGGGTCTTGCGAGACCGGAAAAAGATGGCAGCAAAGGTCAAGGCCTTGTCGATGGAGGCCAAGGCCTCGGCCTATATCATTGGCGCGTTGCCGTTCATCGTGGCAGGGCTCGTCTACCTGACAACCCCCAAATACATCATGGTTCTCTTCATCACGGATACCGGTCACGTCATCCTCGGTTGTGCTGCCGTCTGGATGTCGATTGGTATCCTGGTCATGAAGAAGATGATCAACTTCAAGTTCTAGGGTCCTAAATCCTAGCCGGAGCGCTCGAAATGATTGCCACCATTGCCAAAGCCTTGCACGATCCGGCCTTTATCTTTGCTGTCCTTGTCGGGATCTCCATTTTTGCGACGCTCGTTACCTTCGTGATGCCGATGTTTTCGGGATCGGATCTGAAATCGCGAATGAAGTCGGTCGCTTTGGAACGCGACCAGATCCGTTCGCGTGAACGGGCCCGCATGGCAACTGAAAGCGACAACAGGCGCAAGAATGGCCGCAGCTCCCTGCGTATCACGGAACGGCAAGGGATACGGCAGTTCGTCGAGAAACTGGATTTGCAGCGTGCACTCGCCGATGAAAAAACCGTATCTTCCCTGCGCACGGCCGGTTTTCGCGGCCAGAACGCTCTGAATGTCTTCCTGGTCGCACGCTTTGGGCTGCCTTTCGTGACACTCGGCCTGACGGTCTTCTGGATTTTCGGCATGGGTGGCCTGGCGGAGAAGTCGACGATGATCCGGGTGGCCGCCTGTTTCGCCGGCGCTTATGTCGGTTTCTATCTGCCAAATCTCTATGTTCGCAATGCCGGTACCAAGCGCCAGCAATCGATCCAGCTGGCCTGGCCCGACGCACTGGACCTGATGCTGATCTGCGTTGAATCAGGCATGTCTATCGAGGCCGCCTTCAAGAAGGTCTCCGAGGAGATCGGCGTGCAATCGGCCGAACTTGCCGAAGAACTGGTGCTGACCAATGCTGAATTGTCATTCCTGCCCGAACGGCGTCAGGCCTATGACAATCTTGCAAGCCGTACAGGACTCGAGACCGTCAAATCGGTGGTGCAGGCGCTGGTTCAATCCGAACGTTACGGAACGTCGATCGGCAGTGCTTTGCGGGTTCTTTCCGATGAGAGCCGAGAGGCGAGGCTGATGGCCGCCGAAAAAAAAGCCGCGGCACTGCCGCCAAAATTGACCGTGCCGATGATCGTCTTCCTGCTTCCCGTGCTCTTCGCTGTTATTCTTGGCCCAGCCTTCATCCAGATATCCGCACAGGGTGGCATATTCGGGCCGGCAACGCCGAAGTAAAACTCCAACTCACCCGCATAGAAAAAGCCGCCCGGAATTGAACTGACCCCGTAAAGTTGGACATCAACCTTCGGGGGTCAGTTCAGATGGGCGGCCTTTTTTAATTGGTTGAAGCGTTGGGTCAGGTCTTCGGTTTGTTCTTGTCTTTCAGCATGCTCCATGAATTTTGCTGCGACAGCATGGAGCGTAGATACTGAATGTTGGCCTGCGCCTGTTGCGGCGAGAGCTCCTGTTTTGCGATCGTCTCGGCCTCGTCAAACCGGCCCTGTAGCCCTACCACCAGTGCTAGGTTCTGCCGGACCCGGCTATCGGAACCCGGCGCGCCGACGGCTTTGCGCATATAGCTTTCCGCTGTACTCAATTCGCCGGAAAGGACATAGGACATGCCCATATTGGAGAGGATCGATGCTTCGTTAGGATTGATCTGCAATGCCTGACGGTAAAGGTTGCGGGCTTCGCTGGTCTTGCCGAGCTGGTCGAGAATGGCGCCTTGAGCCGAAAGCAGTTTCCAGTCCGGATATTCCGGAGTCTGGGCGCGGCGCAAAGCATCGAGTGCGGCATCGAATTCGCCGCTGCTGGCGAGTGCCTTGCCATAGGCGGCGAGAACGTCGCGGTCCTTCGGATAGGCAATGGCGAGGCTTCGCATCACGGCAAGGGCCTGATCACTGCGCCCGGTCATGCGCAAGACTGCCGCAAAGTTCATCGCCGTTGTTTTGTCTTTTGGATTGGCCTGATAGCGAGCGCCGAGGCTGGTCGAAGCCTGCATCAGCTGCTGTTCGTTCATCTGGTCGAAATTGCCGGCCGGACTGGAGTCCGCCCCTGACGCAGGCGTGATCGACCCGGTCGTCGTCTTGTCCGTTGTGGCACAGCCGGATATGCCGGTTGCCAGCGCAATGATAGCGATCGAAAAAATGAAGCGGCGATTACGTTGAATAATGCCTGCGCTTGTCATAATTTGCCCCATCCACAGCACAAATCATCTGTGCATTAACCCATTCCCATGGATTAGAAATATTCTGTTAACCCTAACGGACCGTTAATGACGCCATAGTTGGGGTCGTTGTGTGCTTGATATCGACCAAGGAGACGCGGAAATGCCTGCCGAAATTACCAGGAAAACAGCCTCTGACAGCAAGCCGGTTTGGTTTGTGCAAAAGGGCGGGCTGGACAATGCCGGACTGGATAGCAGTGTACTCGCCTGGGCCAACGCGAATGGCTTCGACGGGCAGCCGGGTCGGATGCTGATCATTCCCGGTGAGAAGGGCGAAATTTCGGGCGCGTTGCTTGGTATCGGAAACGATGAATCCCGATTTATTGCCGGGAAGCTGGCGACCGGCCTGCCAAGAGGGTCCTGGCATCTGGCAAACTCCGTCAAGGAGCCTGACCTCGCAGCTCTTGCGTTTCTGCTCGGCGGCTACAAGTTCGACCGTTATGCCAGCAAGGAAGATGTCGGTGTCACACTGGCGCTACCGGACGGCGCGGACAAGGCCGATGTGAAGCGTCTGGCCAGAGCCGTTACGCTTGCACGTGACCTGATCAACACGCCGACCAACGACATGGGGCCAGAGGCACTGGAAGCCGCGGTGCGCAAACTGGGCAACGAGTATAAGGCATCGGTCAGTGTGACCAAGGGCGATGCCCTTATCAAGAAGAACTTTCCGATGATTCATGCGGTCGGCAGGGCAGGAAGCGAGGAGCCGCGGCTGATCGACCTTGAATGGGGCAAGAAAGATGCGCCCAAGGTGACACTGGTTGGCAAGGGTGTCTGTTTCGACACGGGCGGTCTCGATATCAAGCCATCAAGCAGCATGCTGCTGATGAAGAAGGATATGGGCGGCGCGGCCAATGTTCTGGCGCTGGCGAGCCTCATCATGGACGCCAAGCTTCCCGTGCGGTTGCGTGTTCTCATTCCCGCAGTCGAAAATTCGATTTCTGCAAATGCCTTCCGTCCAGGTGATGTGCTGACCAGCCGCAAGGGCCTAACGGTCGAGATTGGCAACACCGATGCGGAGGGGCGTTTGGTCCTGGCGGATGCGCTGGCATTGGCCGACGACGAGGAGCCGGAAATCCTTATCGACATGGCGACCTTGACGGGAGCCGCGCGTGTCGCGCTCGGGCCCGACCTGCCCCCATTCTATTCCAATGACGATGCCTTTGCCTTCGATGTTGGGCGAGCTGCAGATGCTGTTGCCGATCCCCTCTGGCGCATGCCGCTATGGCAGCCCTACGACGCCAAGCTTTCTTCGCGCATTGCCGACATGAACAATGTCACAACGGATGGCTTTGCCGGTTCGATCACCGCTGCACTCTTCCTGCAGCGTTTCGTGGGGAAGGCGAAAGTCTGGGCGCATTTCGACATTTTCGGCTGGAATCCCGGCGAGAAACCGCATGCGCCGATTGGCGGCGAGGCGCAGGGTATACGCGCGCTTTACCATCTCCTGAGACAGCGTTACCCGGAAAAGGCCATCAAGAATCCATCCTGATGGCCATGATGCGATTTTTCTGCGCTTCCGGTGCTCACGTACTTTGAAGTACGCTGCGCGCCGGTTCTCGAAAATCACTCCAGCTGACTCATCAAGCCGAATTCTTGAAGGACCTTCAATGAGTACCTTGCGCGCCAGACAAGACGAAGTCTAAACTGGAACGGAGCCGAAATGATCTCGGATGCCGTTCATGCTAATCGAACTGAAGCCTATCCAGGCGTTGACATTGTGGAAGGAAATTGCGCTCTCGGAAGTGCGCGATGATGCCCATGATCTCACCATGCGGCAACTGGCTGTGCTCTTGACGATCTATCTCGAACCGCCGCCGCACACGATACGCGGCATGGCGGCGAAGCTCGGTGTGACAAAGCCTGTCATCACCCGCGCTCTCGACACAATGGGCGGCTATGGTCTGGTCGATCGCCATCGCGATGAGAAGGACAAGCGCAACGTGCTCGTCAAGAGAACGGTAAAGGGTGCGCTTTATGTTGAAAGGCTCGGCGATCTCGTCATCGCCAAAGCAAGGGGATTACCACTGTGAATGCTGAGATTGCGACCTTGGACAAACGGCTGAATGCGTTTCGGTCCGATCTTGCGGATGAAAGTTTGCGCGGGATGGTCGCGGCGGAACGCTTTGTTCAAGGCAAGCCGATGCGTGTTGCCGATCCGGTGGTCGATGTGCGTGCGGAGCCGCGCGGCGATGCAGGCATCATCACGCAATTGCTCTACGGCGATGATGTACTCGTCTTCGAGGATGATAATGGCTGGTGCTGGGTCCAGAATGAGCGTGACGGCTATGTCGGCTACGTTGTCGACACCACGCTCGACCGCCGTTCGCAACGACCCGACGCATATCGTCATCGCTCCAAGGACATTCGTCTATCCGGGCTCAGATCTGAAATTTCCTCAGACCAAGGCGTTGTCGATGGGGTCGCTGGTCACGGTCGTTGGCGGTGAGGAACGGCGGGGTACGCTTTACGGCATGCTGCCGAGCGGCGAGGCGGTCATCGCCAAGCATCTGGTACCGATCGACGAGGTAACGGACGATCATGTAGCGGTCGCCGAAACGCTGATGCATACGCCCTATCTCTGGGGCGGTGTCTCGGGCTTTGGTATTGATTGTTCCGGCCTCGTCCAGCTCTCCTTGCTAATGACAGGACAGCCCGTTCTGCGTGACACTGACATGCAGGCTGCGTCGGTCGGGGAGCTCATCGAGCCCGACAAGGATTATCACAACCTGCAGCGCGGCGATTTCGTCTTCTGGAAGGGCCATGTCGCCATGATGGCGAGCCATTCCATGCTGGTGCACGCCAGCGGCCACACGATGAGCGTGACACTCGAGCCGTTGCGCGACGCCATCGAGCGCATCGCCTATCTCTATGGTCAACCTACCGCCGTGCGGCGCCTTTAGAGCGAAAGCCCGCCGCCGGGACGGCGGGCAAGCAAGGTCAGCCAACCGTCAGCTGTGCCACCTGCCGGAATGTATGGATGATCTGCAGGCAGGCGCGGGCAGCCTCCTGGCCCTTGGTCAGGAAGTGGCGGGTGAAGAAGTCGATATGTTGAGCGTGTTCCTGGAAGTGGTGTGGCGTCAGCACTGCTGACAGCATGGGCACACCGGTTTCCATTTGCGCCGTGAGCAGAGCATTCACGACGCTTCCCGCAACGAAATCATGCCGGTAGATGCCGCCGTCGACGACAAGACCGGCGGCGATGATCGCATCGTAGCGGCCCGTCTCCGCGAGTTTCTTGGCAAGGAGCGGAATGTCGAATGAACCGGGTGTATCGAATACGTCGAAGCGCTCGGGCTTGACGCCTTGGCGCTGCAGTTCGCCTTCAAAGCCGATGCGGCACTGGTCGACGATATCGGCGTGCCATCGCGCCTGGATGAAGGCGATGCGCGGATTTGGTGCTGGACTTTGTGGGTTATTGCTATTCTGGAACTGATCCATGTCTTTCTCCTTCGAGTGGACGTGAATCAGGGCACAACCAAATAAGGCTGAGGGCCGCCTTGCGGCGGTCCGGCCTTTCAGTTGTTCTCTTTCATCCGGACTATACCGTCGGCTTCGGAATTGCACCGAAATCTGCTGACCTTTCCAGCGGGCTGGAAAGCGCTCGCGGGCTCGCACCTGACACCTTTCGGCATCCAGTGATTACCGCCGGTGGGGAATTGCACCCCGCCCTGAGAACACTTAACGGCGGCACCATAGTCGAACGGCTCTGGCCGTCAAAGCCTTAATATTGTGCCGCCCGGTCGACGATGTTCCTGAGAGGCTCGCCGCGCTCGTAGGATTCGATCTGCGCAATAATTTCCGGGACGAGCGCCTGCGGACTCGAACTGGCGGCAGCGTGCGGTGTGATCATCACCTGCGGATGCGTCCAAAGGGGACTGTCCTTCGGCAGCGGTTCCTTGTTGAAAACATCGAGAGTCACGACAGACAGCATGCCGCGATCCAGTGCCGAGAGGATATCAGGCTCGTTCTGCAGGCCTCCGCGTCCGGCATTGATCAGCGTCGGCGCGCCGAGCGGACCTTCCGCTTTCATCTGCGCAAATATGGTCATTGAGAGGATGCCCTTGGTATCGGGCGTCAGCGGCAGCAGGCAGACCACGATATCCACATCCTTGAGGAAGTCCTTGAGGCCATCCTTGCCGAAATGGGTGGTTACCCCTTCGATCGTCTGCAGCCGGCGGCTCCAGCCGCTCACCCGGAAGCCGAGCATACGCAGTTTTTGCGCGGCGTCACGGCCAAGCACGCCAAGGCCGAGAATGCCAACGGTGACCTCATGGGCTGCGGGCTGGCGGCGATCCTCATGCCATACTTTCTGGCGCTGCTGCTGGCGGTAGCGCTGCCCGAGCCGCTGATGGTCGAGCACCTGCCAGACCACGTACTCGCTCATGCGCATGGTGAGGTCAGGCGAGACAATGCGGACGATGGGAACATCCGGAATCTGCTGATCATGGAAGACGTGGTCGACGCCGGCTCCGAGCGAAAAGATCACCTCAAGATTCGGTAACCCTGCAAGCGACCCCTGCCGCTGTTTCCACACGAGGGCGTAGCGGATTTTCTCCTTGTCCGTATCGGCATCGAGCACGAGCTTGCGGGCAGATGCAGCCTTGGCAAACTCGGAACGCCAGATCTCCGGATCCCATCCAGTTACGGCAAGTAAGATCTTATCGTCTGCATTCCCAGTCATTCACTAACCGCTCCCTGTTCTGCCGTTTCTATCCTGAAGGCAGCGGCCATCAGGGCTTTTGTATAGTCGGTCTTGGGTCTCGCGAAGATCTCCTCCGAAGGTCCGTATTCCACCGCCTTGCCATTGCGCATCACCAGCACGTCATTGGCAAGCGCCTTGACCACTTTGAGGTCGTGGCTAATGAAAAGATACGCCAGATTGTGCTTCTGCTGCAATGCGCGCAACAGGTCGACGACTTGCGCCTGCACACTCATGTCGAGCGCCGATGTCGGCTCATCCAGCATGACGAACCGCGGATTGAGAACCATGGCCCTGGCGATCGCAATGCGCTGGCGCTGGCCGCCCGAAAACTCGTGCGGATAGCGGAAACGGTTCTCCGGGTCGAGGTTGACCTCTTTCAATGCCGCGACCACACGCTCATCGCGCTGGTCTGGTGTGAGACCGGGTTCATGCACTTGTAGCCCTTCCGCGATGATGTCGGAAATCGACATGCGCGGAGAGAGGGAACCATATGGGTCCTGGAAAACGATCTGCAGCGCGCGGCGCAGCGGTCGCATGTCCCGGAACGAGTATTTGTTGATGTCCTTATCGCCGAAGCGAATGACGCCTTCGGACGAAATCATCCGCGACAGGGCAAGGCCGAGCGTCGTCTTGCCCGAACCGGATTCGCCGACGACGCCCAGCGTCTGCCCGGCCCGGATCGTCACGTCGATACCGTCGACGGCCTTCACGTGATCGACAGTCCTGCGCAGGAAGCCCTGCTTGATCGGGAACCATACCTTGATCTGCTCGCCATGCATGACCGGCTCTGCCGAAAGGTTCGCGGACGGTGGATTGCCCTTGGGCTCCGCGGCAAGGAGGTGCCTGGTATAGGCATGCTGCGGATTGTCGAATATCTCTTTGGTTGGTCCGGTTTCGACGATCTTGCCGCCGGTCATGACGCAGACGCGGTCGGCGATCTTGCGAACGATGCCGAGATCATGGGTGATGAACAGCATCGACATGCCCTGCGCTGACTTTAGCTCGGCCAGGAGCTCGAGGATCTGTGCCTGCACAGTCACGTCGAGCGCAGTCGTCGGTTCGTCGGCAATCAGGAGCTTCGGCTTGTTGGCGAGTGCCATGGCGATCATCACGCGCTGGCGCTGGCCGCCTGAGAGCTGGTGCGGGTAAGCAGACATGCGCTTTTCAGGCTCGCGAATGCCGACTTCCTCAAGCAGCGCCAGCGTGCGCTGGCGGGCCGCCTTGTCGCCCATACCCTGATGCAGTTTCAGCACCTCGCCGATCTGGTCCTCGATCGTATGCAGCGGATTAAGCGAGGTCATCGGCTCCTGGAAGATCATGGTGATGTCGTTGCCGCGGACACGGCGCAGATCAGTCTCATCCTTGTCCAGAAGGTCCTCGCCATTGAAGAGAATCTGGCCTGAAGGGTGCGAGGCTGGCGGGTATGGCAGGAGCTTCAGGATCGACAGCGCCGAAACCGATTTGCCGGAACCGGATTCGCCGACGAGCGCCACCGTTTCGCCCTGGGCAATATCGAAGGAGATACGATCAACGGCGAGCGTGTCATGCCCGCCTTGCGTAAAGGCAACGGAAAGGTCGCGGACGGAGAGGAGTGGGGCACTCATTTGAATGCCTTCCGCGGATCGAAGGCGTCGCGCGTCGCTTCGCCGACAAAAATCAGCAGCGACAGCATTAGTGAGATGACGACGAAACCGGTCAGCCCGAGCCAGGGCGCCTGAAGATTGTTCTTGCCCTGCGCCAGCAATTCGCCAAGCGATGGCGATCCAGGCGGCAGGCCAAAGCCGAGAAAATCGAGCGACGTCAAGGTGGTGATCGATCCGTTGAGAATGAAGGGCAGGAAGGTGAGTGTGGTCACCATGGCGTTGGGCAGGAGATGCCGGAACATGATCGTGCGGTTGCGTACGCCAAGCGCCCTGGCGGCGTTGACATATTCGAAATTGCGGGCACGCAGGAATTCGGCGCGGACAATGCCGACGAAACTGACCCAGGAAAACAACAGCATGATGCACAAGAGGATCCAGAAGCCCGGCGGCAGGATCGAGGCCATGATCAGGAGCAGATAGAGAGTCGGGACCGATGACCAGATTTCAATGAAACGCTGGGCGATCAGATCGAGCCAGCCGCCGAAATATCCCTGTAACGCTCCCGCCGTCACGCCGATGACCGCGGACGCGGCGGTCAGAATGAGGCCGAAGAGCACCGAGATGCGGAAGCCATAGAGCGCGCGCGCAAAGACATCGCGCGCCTGGTCATCCGTACCAAGAATATTCATGTTGCCAAAGGTGCAGTTCGGATCGTTGACACCTTGTGGATAGCGCGCGCAACGCTCTTCAGGCGTGTAGAGCCAGAACGGTTTCGACGGCGCGGTATCCGGCAATTCGTTGTTGACCGTGCGGTAGGAATAGCGGACCGGCGGCCAAACCGCCCAGCCATTGGCGTTGATCTCGTCCTGGATCACCGGGTCGCGGTAGTCGGTCACGGCGTAAAAGCCGCCGAATTTCTCCTCGGGGTAATCGACAAGAACGGGAAAGAGGATCTCGCCCTTGTAGGAGAGGAGGATGGGCTTGTCATTGGCTATGAACTCGGCAAACAGCGAGGCAACAAACAGGAAAAGGAAAATCCACAAGGCCCACCAGCCACGCCGGTTTGCTTTGAAATTCTGCCAGCGGCGCGCATTGAGCGGAGAGAGGCGCGGACGGCGGACGGGCAGGGCCCGGGGTGTAGACTGAGCACCAACAACATCGGTCATCAGACGTCCCTCCGCTCGAAATCGATCCGCGGATCGATCCAGGTGTAGAGGAGGTCGGATAAGAGGCTGACGATGACGCCGACAAGCGCGAAGATATAGACGGTGGCAATCACCACTGGATAATCGCGGTTGATGATGGACTCGTAACCGAGGAGGCCGAGCCCATCGAGCGAAAAGATCGCCTCGATCAAGAGCTGCCCCGTGAAGAAGATGGAGATGAAGGCGCTGGGAAAGCCGGAAATGACGATCAGCATGGCGTTGCGGAACACGTGCCCGTAGAGGATCTTGCGCTCGCTCAAACCCTTGGCGCGTGCGGTCGTGACATATTGCTTGCGGATTTCATCGAGGAACGAATTCTTGGTGAGGAGCGTCGTCGTCGCAAAGGCGGAAAGCAGCATTGCGGTGAGCGGCAAAACCAGATGCCACGCATAGTCGACGATCTTGCCCCAGAGCGACAGTTGCGAGAAATTGTTCGAGGTGAGGCCCCGCAGCGGGAACCAGTCGAAGAACGATCCGCCGGCAAAGAAGACAATCAGCATGATGCCGAACAGGAATCCAGGGATCGCGTACCCGACGATGATGACGCCGCTCGTCCAGATATCGAAGGTGGAGCCATCGTGAATAGCCTTGCGGATGCCAAGCGGTATGGAGATCATGTAGGAAAGCAGGGTCATCCACAGGCCGAGTGATATGGAAACCGGCAGCTTTTCCTTGATCAGATCCACGACGCTGATGTCGCGGAAGTAGCTCTTGCCGAAATCAAAACGTACATAGTTCCAGACGAGAAGGCCGAACCGCTCCAGTGGCGGCTTGTCGAGGCCGAACTGCTTTTCGAGACTGGCGATGAAAGCCGGATCCAGCCCCTGCGCGCCGCGATATTTCGAATTGTTTGTCCCGGTGCCGAGCTGATCCTGGCCTTGGCCGAAATCGGCGCCGCCGCCGCCGATGCGATCCATAGCGTTGCCGCCCTGTCCGGTGATCTGGCCGATAATCCGCTGGACGGGCCCACCGGGAACAAATTGCACAATGACGAAGCAGACGAGCAAGACCCCGAACAGGGTCGGGACCATCAGGACGAGGCGACGGAGAATATAAGCTCCCATCAGGAGCTCCCTTTCATTGCCGCTGTCATATCAAACCTTACCAATAGCTTTTGCCTTTGCTTCGTCAAACCACCAGAGCGTTTCAGCCGGAAAACCATAGTCGGGCTTTGGCTCCTTGAAGCCGAACATGTCCCAATAGGCGACCAGGTGATTCGCTGAATACCAATTTGGAATCCAGTCGCGTCTTATACGCAAGAGTCGATCAAGAACACGCATGATTGTTACGAGTTCAGCGCGCGAGCCGGCCTCGCTGACCCTGGCGATCAGCGCATCGATCACGGGATCGGCAATGCCCGGCAAGTTATAGGAACCGGGAGCCGAGGCCGATACCGAACCGAAGATTGACTCAAGCGATTCCCTTGTCGGTGTCGGAGTAAGCTGGACAGCCATACCCATCATATCGAAATCGAAATCCTGCAATCTAAGCTGGTATTGCGCCGGATCGACGAGCCGTAGCGACGCATTGATACCGATCGCCTGGAGGTTGTTGATGAAGGGCGTGTAAACGCGGACGAACACTTCCGCCTGGATCAGCATTTCGAGATTGAGCGGTTTGCCGGCCTTGTCCACAAGGCGGCTGGCCTCGCGCTTGAAACCTGCTTCGGTCAGGAGTTCCACAGCACGGCGCAGGTTCTTGCGGTCGCGCCCCGATCCATCAGAGGGCGCCTGCACAACGGCCTCGCCGAAGATGGCCTCCGGCAACTGTTCACGGAACGGCTCCATGATGGCAATTTCTTCCGGCGAGGGTTTCCCGGTCGCCAGGAAGTTCGACATCTCGAACAGCGATTGCGAGCGTTCATACATGCCGTAGAACAGGTTCTTCTGCGTCCACTCGAAGTCGAAGCAAAGTGCGATCGCCTCGCGGACACGCGGGTCGCGGAAATGCTCGCGGCGCTGGTTAACCGCCCACGCCTGAAGTTGCGGGCGTTTTTCGCCCGAGAATTCGCGCTTGATGACTCGCTTCTGCTGTATGGACGGGAAGTTATATTCGGTTACCCACGTCTTGGCCGTATGCTCCATGCGCCAGAAGATATCGCCTTTTTTGAACGCTTCGAACTGCGGCTGGCGATCGCGGTAGAAATCGATCTTGATGCGGTCGAAATGGTTCAACCCGCGCTTGACGGGGAGATCCTTCGCCCAGTAGTCGGCAACGCGTTTATATTCGATGCCCTGGCCGACAAAGATTTTGTCAGCGTGCCAGGCACCCGAGCCGAGCGGCGGTTCAAGTGTCGATGCATCGAAATCGCGGGTCGCATACCAGGCCTTCGACAGAATGGGCATGAAGCCCGCAATATCGAGGATCGCCCTGTCGGAGTGCTTGCCGGTGAAGGTCAGGCGGAGCGTGTGATCGTCCTCGGCGACGATTTCCTTCATCTGTGTCAGAAGGAGAAGCAGCTCAGGGTGGCCCTTTTTCTGTAGCGTCTGGAAGCTGAACACGACATCATGCGCCGTCAGGGGAGAACCGTCGTGGAACCGTGCTTCAGGTCGCAGCTTGAAGGTGAATGTGTTCCGATCAGCAGAAACAGTCACGCTTTCCGCCACTAGGCCATAGATGGAGTCGGGCTCATCCAGTGCCGGAGCCATCAACGTGTCGTAGCAATATTCCATGCGCGGCGGTGCGTCGCCCTTGGGCGAGTAAGTATTCAGGGTGTTGAAGGTTTGCGGCGACTGGTTGTACAACCAGTTCGGCGGCGAGAAGACAAATGAGCCACCCTTGGGTGCCTCCGGATTGGCGTAGTCGAAATGCGTAAATCCTTGTCGGTATTTCAACTCGCCAAAAGCCGAGAGGCCATGCAGCGGTACTCCTGTGGCGACATCTGCCAGCGCGACGCGCGGGGCGATTGCAGTCAATATCGTCGCGCTGGAGATTTTGAGGATGTCGCGGCGATTGAGACGCGTCATTCGGTACGCGCCTTCAGAGCCTGTTCCTTGGCGGTATCGATCCACCAGGAAAACGGGTCAATCCCGACATAGTCCGGCTGCTTCTCCGGCATGCCGAATTTGTTCCAGTAAGCGACGTTGATCTTGTCGTCATACCATTGCGGCACCGCATAGAAATTCCACATAAGCACCCGGTCGAGGGCGTGGGTTGCCGCGACGAGTTCGTCGCGATCCTTGGCGAAGACGACCCTGTCGATCAGCTTGTCGATAGCCGGGTTCTTGATGCCCATGTAGTTGCGGCTTCCGGGCGTGTCCGCTGCAACCGAACTCCAGAAATCGCGTTGTTCATTGCCTGGTGATTGTGTCTGGGCCATCACGGTCATGATCACGTCATAGTCGAAATCGTTGACGCGGGCGACGTACTGGTTGCTGTCAACCACCCGGACCGTTCCCTGAATGCCAATGCGGCGCAGGTTTTCGATGAAAGGTCCATATATCCGCTCGTCGCTCGGGTCGTTGGCAAGGAATTCGATAGTCAGCGGCTGGCCTGTGGCCGTATTGACGAGCTTGCCGTTTTTCTGGTCATAGCCAGCCTCGCGCAGCAGGGTCACGGCACGGCGCAGGTTCTCGCGTGCAGCCTGTGGTGTGTCGTAGACCGGCAACTTGAACTCTTTGCTGAAGACCGCTTCCGGTACCTGCCCGCGGACGGTCTCAAGGATTTCCAATTCCTTGCCCGTGGGCAGACCGCTTGACGCGAGATCGATTCCGGCGAAGTAGCTGCTGATCCGCTTGTATTGGCCGAAGAACATGTTCTTGTTCATGCTCTCGAAGTCATAGGCCCATGTCAGCGCCTCGCGGACCTTGGGATCCTTGAATTTGTCGCGGCGGGTGTTGAGAATATAGCCCTGCATTCGGCCTATCGAGCGTTGGGGAAAGGTCTTCTTGATCACATCGCCCTTAGCCACTGCCGGGAAGTCATACTCGCGTGTCCATCTCCCGATCCGGTTTTCCTGGCGGTAGTCCTCGAATCCACCTTTCTTGAATGCCTCCCAGCTGGCATTCGCGTCTCGGAAGTACTCGTAGCGAACGCGATCGAAATTGTTGCGCCCGACATTGACGGCAAGATCCTTGGCCCAATAATCGGGTACGCGGGCCCACATGATCGACTTGCCAGGCGCAATGCTTTCGATCTTGTAGGCGGACGATCCAAGCGGGATCTCCATCGTCGGTTTGCTGACATCGCGTTTCTTGCCGCTGGGATCAGTGCCTTCCCACCAGTGCTTCGGCAATACAACCATGTCGCCCATGATGTTCGGCAACTCGCGGTTGCCGCCGCTCGTGAAGGTGAAAGTCACTTCGCGGTCGCCGGTTTTCTCGGCCTTGACCACGTCATGATAGTACTTGTTGTACAGGGGGCTTTGCGCCTTCAGGATACCAAAGGTCCAAATGACATCGTCAACCGTGATCGGCTGGCCGTCATGCCATTTCGCTGCCGGGTTGAGGCGAAATTTGACCCAGGCGAAGTCCTCCGGATAAGCCATCTGCTCAGCGATCAGGCTGTAGGTAGTCGAGGCCTGATCGGTCGCCTGGTTCATGAGCGTGTCGTAGAGGAGGCCGCCACCAAATCCGACAAGCCCCGCAGCCGGTGCTCCTTGAACAACGTAAGGATTGAGGCTGTCAAAGCTTCCTTCCGCGGTCTGGTTCAGGGTTCCGCCCTTGGGCGCGTCAGGATTCACATAATCATACTGTTTGAAGTCCGCCCCGTATTTCGGCTCGCCGAGAAGGCTTGTCCCATTCCGCCATTCAGGCTCAGCCGCTTGTGCATTCTGAAAAGTGCCGATCGATGCGAGGGCAAGGATGGCGAGGCTGGCAACGAAAGGACGAAATCTCAAATCGGTCTCCACAGGTTCTCTTTGATGACCAGTCTAAGAGAAAATGCGGCAGAGAACAGGCCTTCACGGAAAAAACACGGGGTATTGATACAAAAAAGCCGGGCATTGGGCCCGGCTTTCCATGATCCTGAAGATTTATCTCAGTGGGCTGGCTTCTCGCCTGCGGGAGCGGCCGGTGCCGCGCCTTCGGCTGGAGCCGGTGCACCTTCGGCGGGCTTTGCCGCATCGCCGGCGGGAGCTGCTTCGCCAGCTGGAGCAGCGTCCGCAGCCGGAAGCGGCTTTGGGCTGTCGGACAGCGTACGCAGATAGGCGATCAGGTCGGCACGTTCATTATCCTTCTTGTCTCCGGCAAAGCCCATGGCCGTACCTTTGATGTAGCCCTTCGGCGAGGTCAGGAAGTGATTGAGATGATCAAAGGTCCACTTCTCCTGGCCGCCCTTGGAGAAATCTTTCATGGCGCCGGAATAGCTGAAACCTGCATGCGTTGCGATCGGACGATCGACGATGTCCCAGAGGTTCGGACCAACCTTGTTCGCGCCGCCCTTATCGCCCGTATGGCAGGCGGCACAGCGCTTGAAGATGGCTTCGCCGCGCGTTGCGTCTGCTGAAGCCAGCAGCGTTGCGATCGGCACGGCTGCAGCAGCAGGAGCGCCGCCAGCTTCCGCTTCGCCGGCGGCCTCGGCTGCCTCAATGATGAAGCCGGGTTTCTCAGGTGCGTGGGAGTCGAATATAGAATCGGACAGGATGCCTGCTGTCATGACAACGAAGACAGTTGCCAGAAACGCCATGGCGTATTTGTTGAATGGTGTCGATTCCATCGTCGATCATTGCTCCATTTGTGTCCTGTGCAAATGTGCCGGACGCAGAGTTCCTGTTCGCACTTGCCAGGGCAATGCAGGAGCTTTGTGTTCAGCACACTTGCGGAGGTTCTCATTATCTGGTCAATGCAGATCACTGCATTTTGTGACGAGAGTCCCCTCGTGATCGCGCGGAAACTAGGTCTTTTGCTCGCGACTTGCAACACATATAAGGGCGGTTCTGCCTGAGACTTTTTGACACCGTAGGCTTGCGTGCAACGATGAAAATACTCACTCTCATACCTGCCCGAATGGCTTCGACACGGCTTCCCGACAAGCCATTGGCCGATATTGCCGGTAAGCCGATGATCGTGCATGTGGCGGAACGAGCCAAGGCTTCTGGCCTTGGCCGCACCGTGGTTGCGACCGATAGCCTCGACGTGAAAGCAGCAGTGGAAGCGCACGGCCTTGAGGCGGTGATGACGCGCAACGATCATGAGTCCGGCTCAGACCGCATCTATGAGGCGCTTCTCGCCATTGATCCTGACGGTGCGGTCGATGCGGTAGTCAATGTACAGGGCGATTTACCGACCATCGATCCGGAAATCATCAAGCGTGCTCTGCTGCCTCTGCAAAATGGCCCCGCCGACATCGGGACGCTTGGTGTTGAAATCCGCAGCGAAGACGAGAAGACCAATCCGAACGTGGTAAAGATCATCGGTTCCACGATTGGCAAGAACCAGATGCGAGCGCTGTACTTTACCCGAGCGACTGCGCCATCGGGCGATGGCCCTCTCTATCACCACATCGGGCTTTATGTGTATCGTCGCGCCGCACTCGAGCGCTTCGTCGGACTCGGCCCGTCGCCGCTCGAACGGCGCGAACGCCTCGAACAGTTGCGCGCGCTGGAAGCCGGCATGCGGATCGATGTTGAAATCGTTGATTCGGTGCCGCTCGGCGTCGACACGCCCGAAGATCTTCAACGGGCACGTGACATTCTTACCTCAAAAGGCAATTGATAATGGCCAAGACCAATCGCATCTCTTTCCAGGGCGAACCTGGCGCGAATTCCGACACCGCGTGCCGCAACATGTTTCCCGAAATGGAACCCATGCCTTGCCCGACATTCGAGGATGCGTTCAATGCGGTGGAAAGCGGAGCGGCCGACCTCGCCATGATCCCGATCGAGAACACGATCGCCGGGCGAGTCGCCGATATTCATCATCTCCTGCCGGAATCGCGCTTGCACATCGTAGGCGAATATTTCCTGCCGATCCATTTTCAACTGATGGTTTTGCCCGGTACCAAGCGCGGTGAGATCTCGTCGGTCCACAGCCACATCCACGCGCTTGGACAATGCCGCAAATATATTCGCAAGAATGGCTGGAAGCCGGTCATTGCAGGCGATACCGCAGGCGCGGCGCGGCTGGTTGCTGACGTCAAGGATAAGTCGATGGCGGCGCTAGCTCCGCGCCTTGCGTCGGATCTCTATGGCCTCGACATTCTGGAAGAGGATGTCGAGGACACCGAAAACAATGTCACCCGCTTTGTCGTACTCAACAAGACGAAGAAATGGGCGCCTCGCACCTCCGACGAATTGATGATGACGACGTTCGTTTTCCGCGTCAGGAACGTTCCGGCAGCGCTGTACAAAGCCATGGGTGGATTTGCCACCAATGGCGTCAATATGACGAAGCTCGAAAGTTATCAAATCGACGGCAAGTTCACGGCAACCCAGTTCTATGCCGATATCGAAGGCCATCCGGACGACAAAAACGTTGCCCACGCGCTCGACGAGCTCGAATTCTTCTCCAAGGAAGTGCGGATTCTGGGTGTCTATCCGGCGGATACGACATTTCGCAGTATGCAAGATGAGGAAGAGTAGGGCTTAAGCGCCGCTTTCGACCCAACTGCGGATCAGGTGCGCGGCAATTGCGCCCGGTGGCGGTGTCATCAGTCCGTCCGGATGGGTCCGATCAAGCATGGCGACGACCTCCGCCCGCGAAAACCAACGACCGTCTTCAAGCTCGGATTTGTCGAGGGTGAAGTCGCCAGACAGCGCTTCGGCGTGGCAGCCAATCATGAGCGAGTAGGGGAAGGGCCACGGCTGGCTGGCGTGGTAGAGCACGCGGCCGATCGGAAGATTGGTCTCTTCCAGCGTTTCACGGCGCACTGCGTTCTCGATTGTTTCGCCCGGTTCGATAAAGCCGGCGAGGCAGGAATACATGCCGGGACCGAAATGCGGACCACGCGCCAACAGGCATTTGTCGCCGCGCACCACCATCATGATCGCGACTGGATCGGTGCGGGGAAAGTGCTGCGCCTCGCAATTGGGGCAGGTGCGCCGGTAGCCTCCGTCGCGCATCATGGTTTCAGAGCCGCAGCGTCCGCAGAACTTATGATTGTCGTGCCAGCTCAGCAGCGAGACAGCTTGTGCCATTGCGCCTAGCTGGTCAGGCGGAATGAGGCCTTGCGTGTAGACTGAACGATAGTCGATTGCCTTGACGAGCTCAGGCAGGGCGGTGAAATCAAGGCCGCTCGCCGATGCAAGAATTGGCATGTCATCTTGCATGCCGAGATAGATCGTCTTGTTTGGAGCAGGCAGCAGGGCGGCTGCTTCGTTGAGACTAAAAAGCGCATCGCCCGAAGTGATCACATTGACCAGCACCTGACCCTGCCCGATGAGCAGCATGCGAGCATTGGCATTTGCCAGCGCCAGCGTCACCACATCGTCGCTTCGCTTCTCCGAATGACGATTGATCCTGTTGCCGGCAAAGCCGACGAAATGGCTCGCCTCCGTTTCCGGGACATCGAAAAGGCGAAACGACATGGCTGGAACTCCAGAAATCGGCCCGGACGGGGGATTGCGTGTATATTTATTAGATAGCCTTGAGTATGGCGTTCGCAAAGTCTCTTGCGTCTTTTTCGCCATAGGGTTCGCGCGTGCCGTGTCCCCAAACGGGGCCCGGCCAAGCGGGATCGCCGGTATTGCGGGCGATCACATGCAGGTGCAACTGGCGGACAATATTGCCGAGCGCTCCCGTATTGATCTTTTCGCAGTTGACGACGGCTTTCAACGCCTGCGCGGCGATCCCGGTTTCAAAGGTCAGCATCGTCTGATCAAGCGGCGAAAGTTCGTGAATTTCGCAGATGCCAGGACGTTGCGGCACGAGGATGAGCCACGGCCAGCGGCGGTCATTCATCAGGCGCAGATCGCAGAGCCCCAGCCTTGCAATGGAAAATGTGTCTGCTGCAAGTTTACTATCGAGCACAAAAGTCATGATTCACGATTGATAACAGTTTTTTCGCCGTTCCGCTTGCTTTTTGCGTGTGAATTGACGATATGAGCCTCGGGAGGTTGGTGGTGGACGAGCCACTCGCCAACCGGGTCAGGTCCGGAAGGAAGCAGCCCCAACGAGCCAGGCACGGGTCGCCGTGCCAGCCTCCCACCCTTTCTTCTTGCAACCTTGCCTGTGTCAAAGCCATCAAGTGGCATTGACGCTGTGGTGCATGGCAGTCCAAACTTGCGCCGGACGCGAGAAGTCAATGCAGGAGCGGAATTGAACGCGATGGACACGAAAACGCCAGACAGCGCCTATCGCGTGCTCGCCCGCAAATATCGCCCGCAGAATTTTAATGACTTGATCGGTCAGGAGCCGATGGTCCGCACGTTGACAAATGCGTTCGAGACCGGACGCATCGCCCAGGCGTGGATGCTGACCGGCGTGCGCGGTGTCGGCAAGACTACGACGGCCCGAATTCTGGCGCGAGCGCTCAACTACAAGACCGCTGATATCGACAAGCCGACCATCGATCTGACAGTGCCGGGCGAACATTGCCAGGCGATCATGGAAGGCCGCCATGTCGACGTGATCGAGATGGATGCCGCCTCGCATACGGGTATCGATGATATTCGTGAGATCATCGAGCAGGTGCGCTACCGCCCGGTGTCGGCACGCTACAAGGTCTATATCATCGACGAAGTGCACATGCTCTCCAACCAGGCCTTCAACGGTCTGTTGAAAACGCTGGAAGAACCACCACCCCATGTGAAATTCATCTTCGCAACGACGGAAATCCGCAAGGTTCCGATCACGGTACTGTCGCGCTGCCAGCGCTTCGACTTGCGCCGTATCGACACCAGCGTGCTTACCCGTCATCTCAAGAAGATCGCCGATCTCGAAGCGATTGCCGTGGATGATGCGTCGCTTGCGATGATTGCCCGCGCGGGCGAGGGATCCGTGCGTGACTCCTTGTCCATCTTCGATCAGGCAATCGCCCATGGCGCGGGCGCTGTCGAGGCGGAGGCTGTCCGTTCAATGCTCGGGCTTGCCGACCGCGCCCGCATCATCGACCTGTTCGAGATGCTGATGCGCGGCGATGTTGCTTCGGCGTTGCGTGAGTTTCGCGGGCAGTATGATGTCGGCGCCGATCCAAGCGTTGTGCTCACCGACCTTGCCGATTTCAATCATCTGGTGACGCGTATCCGTTTCACGCCGGATGTGGCCGATGATATTTCGCTATCGGAAGACGAGCGGACGCGAGGCCGGGATTTTGCCGAAAAGCTTTCTATCCGCGTGCTGTCACGCACCTGGCAAATGCTGCTGAAGGGAATTGCCGAAGTCGACAGCTCTAGCCGCCCGGTGCAGGCCGCAGAAATGCTTTTGATCCGCTTGGCACACGCTGCGGACCTTCCCACACTCGACGAAGCGTTGAAGTCAATTGACGACAGCGGGTCTCTTGCGGCCCCGGCGCCCCGAAGTGACGGACCCCGCCCCGGAAATGGCGGCTCGACAATCACACGCGCACCAACCGACGTTGTTGCATCGTCGCGTGGTCCGGTCACCTCCAATGGCGGGGCAACCATGCGGCTCGTCGAACCTGCTCCAAAGCCCGAGCAGATTACGCCGCCGCTGCCAGCGGTCGAGGACGTAATACCAACGGTGCCGGTAGGCAGCATCGAGGATATTATCGCGCTGGCGGACAGGCAGCGCGACATGCAATTCAAGATCATGGTCAAGAACTGTGTGCGCCTCGTCAGCCTCAAACCCGGCCGGCTCGAGATTAACCTCACTGACAATGCGCCGAAGACGCTTCTGACCGACCTGTCGCAGAAGCTAAGCGACTGGACCGGTATCCGCTGGATGGTATCACTGTCGCGCGAGCAGGGGGCAGCAACGATCAGCGAAACCGAAACGGCGAAACGAGACTCTTTGTTGA
Source organism: uncultured Alphaproteobacteria bacterium (assembly GCA_963777425.1). Classification (GTDB taxonomy): domain Bacteria; phylum Pseudomonadota; class Alphaproteobacteria; order Rhizobiales; family Rhizobiaceae; genus Phyllobacterium. The sequence continues at coordinate 151,694 of CAVZQS010000008.1, forward strand.
GTGATGCGCGGGCCGATCCGGATGTCGCGGCGATTCTGTCGAAATTTCCCGGCGCCAAGATCATCAATGTGCGTATCTCGACGCCTGCCGGACAGGCCGATGGCGAAATGACAAGTGGTTCAGTGCCCGGTGATGATACACTGGCACCGGCCGAAGAAGACGATTGACGAACAGGAGCTCCCCATGCGTGACATTATGGGCATGATGAAACAGGCGAAGGAAATGCAGGCCAAGATGGCGGCCATGCAGGAGGAAATCGCTGCGCTCGAGGCCGAAGGGCATGCGGGCGGCGGTCTGGTCACCGTCAAGCTGTCCGGCAAGGGTGCGCTGACCGGCCTGACCATCGATCCGTCTTTGTTCAAGGAAGACGACATCGAGGTGATCGAAGACCTGATCATCGCCGCCCATAATGAAGCCAAGGCGAAGGTCGAGGCGATCATGGCGGAAAAGACGCAGGCATTGACCGCCGGCCTGCCGATACCGCCCGGTTTCAAGCTGCCGTTCTAATGCTTGGCGAGCAACCACAAGTTTGTTGGAAAGACCACCGATATCGATTATATTGCTCTTGGAGTAGGGAGCGAGCTTTCGCCCACCCCCTTTCCTGATTTACTGAATTGAACCCGGACGGTCCATGACCAGCTCGTCCGGGTTTTCTTCAACATGAGGGTGACGCTAAACGGAAAAATCCGCATAACTTCATCTCCAAGTTCGAAGGCAAGGCCTGTTGCCGCAGTCGGGCAGCCTATCTCCCCGATGCATCGGCTGGCACGATGCTGCTGCTTCACCTTCGAACCATTGGCGCAATCTGCGCCTTATCCGGATCATGGAGATATTGAAGGTTGGCAGCAACGCATGCAGGTTGTGCTGCTTCAGCAGCCTGTTCGCTACAGTTGTTGCGCGTCCTGATTCCCTAAAGGGCCAAATTGATCTAAACCGTCGCTATGTCGAAGCGAATCGCTGGTCCTGAAATTGAGCGTCTCATCCAGCTCCTGGCTAAAGTGCCGGGGCTCGGGCCGCGCTCGGCGCGCAGAGCCGCGCTGCATCTCATCAAGAAGAAAGAGGCGCTGCTCATCCCCCTTGGCTCGGCCATGCAGGAAGCTGCCGACAAGGTACGGGTCTGCTCGACCTGCGGCAATGTCGACACCTCCGACCCTTGCATGATCTGCACCGATCCGCGCCGTGAGCGCGCGACACTGATCGTGGTGGAAGATGTGTCGGATCTCTGGGCACTCGAACGCGCCGGCTCCATGAATGTACGATACCATGTGCTGGGCGGACGCCTGTCGCCACTCGATGGCATTGGACCGGACGATCTCAATATCGGTACGCTCGTTGGCCGCGTGACGGAGGGCGAGATCAAGGAAGTCATCCTTGCCGTCAACGCGACTGTCGAGGGTCAGACTACGGCCCACTACATCACCGATCAGCTCGCAGGACCTCGATGTGCGCATCACCAGATTGGCCCATGGCGTGCCTGTGGGCGGCGAACTGGATTACCTCGACGAAGGAACATTGGCAGCGGCATTGCGTGCCCGCACATCACTCTAGGAGAACGGTTTGAGCAAGCGCATCTGGAGACTTGGCTTTGCTGCAGGCATCGCAATGGCCTTTGCTCTGTGTTCGAGCCAAGGCCTTGCAGCGTCAAAATCGGAAATCCAAGCGCAGTTTCAAAATTGGCTTGCAAATGATCTTTGGCCCGAAGCCAAGGCAAAAGGTATTTCCAAAGCAACCTTCGATCAGGCTTTTGCAGGTGTAGCGCTCAATTTCGACCTGCCGGACCTCGTCATGCCCGGAGAAAAGCCGCAGACGCCGCAAAAGCAGGCTCAGTCTGAATTTGGCTCTCCCGGCAAATATTTCAACGCCAAGACTGTGAATGCTGTCACGTCTGGCGGTGCCGCGCGCGCCGGCCAATACGCGCGCATCCTGAAGGCGGTTGAAAGCAAGTATGGCGTGCCTGGCGAAATCGTCCTTGCGATCTGGGGCCGCGAGAGTGGCTTTGGCAGCGTCAAGAATTCCCTACAATGTCTTCACGGTGCTCGGCACCAAAGCCTTCATGGCAACGCGCAAGGACATGTTCCGGGGCGAGCTTGTCGCAGCGCTCGAGATCGTCGAGAAGGGCTATATTGGTGCAGGCAACATGAAAAGCTCCTGGGCGGGGGCACTTGGCCAACCGCAATTCATGCCAACCTCCTATCTCGAACATGCGGTCGACTTTGACGGTGACGGCAAACGTGACATCTGGAATTCGGTACCGGATACGCTGGGATCTATCGCGCATTACCTTGCCCAATATGGTTGGCAGCCTGGCCGCGACTGGGGCTATGAGGTCAATGTTCCAGAAAGCGTCAGTTGTGCGCTCGAAGGTCCAGATCAAGGCAAGCCCTTCGCGGCCTGGGCCAAGCTCGGCATCGCCCGCGTTAACGGCAAGCCGTTTCCGTCCAGCGAAACCAAACGCGAGGGATTTCTGTTAATGCCGGCGGGACGGCATGGTCCAGCCTTCATCGTCACCAAGAATTTCTACGTACTCAAGGAATACAATATGAGTGATCTCTATGCGCTGTTCATCGGCCATGTCGGGGATCGTATCGCCCGGGGAGCGACAGGCTTTTCCGCAAGTTGGGGTGATGTCGGCGGTCTCTATCGCTCCGACATCGCAGGTCTGCAAAAGACACTGGAAAAGAAGGGTTACGATGCGGGCGGCGCGGATGGATTCCCCGGCTTCAAGACACGCCGGTCCATAGGCGACTGGCAGGCCAAACAGAGCATGGCCTCCACCTGCTTTCCCGACAGGGATTTGGTCAAGGCTATACGCTGAAGAATTCCTTTCGCTCTCAATCGGAAACGCTCTAAATTGTTTCAGCATTCAGAGTGTGGGAGCCGTACACATGCCAGCCAACGAGCGATCGAAACACATCACCGAAGGCGTCGCACGGTCGCCCAATCGTGCCATGTACTATGCGCTTGGCTACGAGAAGGCGGATTTCGACAAGCCGATGATCGGCATCGCCAATGGGCATTCGACGATCACACCCTGCAATGCCGGCCTCCAGCCGCTGGCCGACGCGGCCGTCGCTGCCATCAAGGCGGCTGGTGGCAACCCGCAAATCTTCGGCACCCCGACCATCTCCGATGGCATGGCGATGGGCACTGAAGGGATGAAGTATTCGCTGATCTCGCGTGAGGTCATTGCCGACTGCATCGAGACCTGCGTCAACGGCCAGTGGATGGATGGGGTTCTCGTCATCGGCGGCTGCGACAAGAACATGCCCGGCGGCATGATAGCCATGGCCCGCACGAATGTTCCGGCCATCTATGTCTATGGCGGCACGATCAAGCCAGGCAAATGGAAGGGCAAGGATCTTTCCATCGTGTCTTCCTTCGAGGCCGTCGGCTCCTTCATGGCAGGGAAGATGAGCGAGGAGGATTTTGAGGGCATAGAGCGCCACGCCTGTCCCTCGACCGGCTCCTGCGGCGGTATGTATACCGCCAACACGATGAGTTCGGCCTTCGAAGCGTTAGGCATGTCACTGATGTCATCTTCGACCATGGCCAATCCTGATGCGGAGAAGATCGACAGTACCGCTGAATCGGCGCGGGTGCTGGTTGAGGCTGTACGCAAGAATATCCGGCCGCGCGACATCATCACACGAAAATCGATCGAGAATGCCGTGGCACTGATCATGGCGACGGGCGGCTCGACCAATGGTGTGCTGCACTTCCTTGCCATCGCCCATGCCGCGGAAGTGGAATGGACGCTCGACGATTTCGAACGGGTGCGCCGGAAGGTTCCGGTGCTCTGCAATCTGCGTCCGTCGGGACAGTACATGGCCGTCGACCTGCACAAGGTCGGGGGCATTCCGCAGGTCCTGAAGATCCTGTTGAATGCGGGCCTTCTGCATGGCGATTGCCTGACGATCACCGGGCGCACGCTGGCTGAGGAGCTGGCGCGACATCCCTGATGCACCGCCGGCCGATCAGAACATTATCCGGCCAATCGACAAGGCACTCTACAAGGAGGGCCACTTGGCGATCCTCAAGGGTAACCTTGCGACAGGGGGAGCGGTTGCAAAGATCACGGGCCTCAAAAATCCGGTCATCAAAGGACCTGCCCGGGTCTTCGATGACGAGCAGTCGGCAATGGATGCGATCCTTTCTGACAAGATAAGGCCGGGCGACGTGTTGATCCTGCGCTATCTTGGCCCCAAGGGCGGGCCCGGCATGCCGGAGATGCTGGCGCCGACGTCCGCCATCATTGGCCGCGGACTTGGCGAGAGTGTCGGCCTGATCACAGACGGACGGTTCTCGGGCGGGACTTGGGGGATGGTCGTTGGCCACGTCACGCCGGAAGCCTTTGAGGGCGGCACCATTGCCCTCGTCCAGGAAGGCGACATGATCACCATCGATGCGCACCAGCAGTTGCTGCAGCTTGATGTGGACGATGCAGAGCTGAAAGAGCGCCGCAAGAATTGGCAGCAGCCGGCGCCGCGATATACGCGCGGGGTGCTGGCGAAATTTGCCAAGCTGGCAAAATCGGCAAGCGAGGGTGCGGTGACCGGTTGATGCCGTTGTCTTGAGATTACTGACTCGCCAACTCCTGCAAAGAAGTGCCCGGATCAATGCTGGTCCGGGCTTTTTTCTTTGATGCCTGTGCGAACGGCCTTGTCATCTATACCCATATGTGAAAATATTATTCACAAGAGAAGAAGTGGAGGAGGTTAATTATGCGATCGGGAATGCACGGTCATCAAGGCACCATGCAATGAGCAGTTTCGCGCCCACGGTTGGCGTTTACTCCACTCGACCCAGCAACATGCCGGCTGAACATGCCGCGTTGCCGGTTTGGAATGCCGAAAACTGGTTCTACGAGGATTGGCAGGGCGGCCAGAAAATCAGGTCGCTGCGGCGGACGATCTCTGAAAGTGACAGCCATCTCTTGAACACGCTCGTCACCGACATCCATCCCTATGTGCAGGATCAGATGTTTGCGACCAGCGAGGGCGTTTTTGGCAAGCGGCTCGTCGCCGGTGCGTTCGTCTTTTCGGCTGGGCTTGGCCTAGTCGCCACTAATTGCGTCAATGCCTTTTCCTATGGCTATGACAAGTTGCGTTTCATCAAGCCGGTATTCCTCAACGATACGATCTATACGATTCGCACCAACCTCGAAAAGCGCCCGCGCTACAAGGAGTTGGGCCTCATCCGCGCCAGCTACGAGGTGTTCAAGAACGAGGGCGAACTCGTTTTGTACTGCGAACATCTGCAGACAGTGAAGTACTTGAACCCTGACGATTTCATTGGAAAGACCGAAAAGCAATGACCGCCGCGAACGATTTGCCACTGACGGGCCTGCTCGTCGTTGATATGAGCCAATTCCTGTCGGGTCCTTATGCGTCGCTGCGGCTGATGGATCTTGGCGCCCGCGTGATCAAGGTTGAACGTCCCGATGGCGGCGATCTTTCCCGGCGTCTCTATCTCAGCGATACGGAAATCGGTGGGGATTCAACCATTTTCCACGCCATAAACCGGGCTAAGGAAAGTCTCGCCATTGATCTGAAGGACGCGGCCGATCTGGCGACGCTGCAGGGATTGCTCACCCGGGCCGACGTGCTGATCCAGAATTTCCGGCCCGGAGTCATCAATCGGTTGGGCCTCGATTACGAGGCCGTGAAGGCGATCAATCCGCGCCTCGTCTATGCCAGCATCAGCGGTTATGGCGAAGAAGGCCCCTGGGTGACACGTCCCGGCCAGGACCTTTTGGCGCAATCGCGCTCCGGCCTGATGTGGCTGAACGGCGACGAGAGCCAGGGACCGGTTCCCTTCGGTCTTGCCGTCGGTGATATGCTCGCAGGAGCTGCGACGGTACAAGGTATTCTCGCCGCGCTCGTGCGGCGCAGCATCAGCGGCGAGGGCAGCCATATCGAGACCAGCCTGATGGAATCGCTCATCGACTTCCAGTTCGAGGTGCTGACCACTCATTTGAACGATGGCCGGCGCCTGCCGAAGCGCTCGGATTATCGTAGTGCACACGCCTATCTGTCCGCGCCCTATGGCGTCTACCAAACCAATGACAGCTATCTCGCCCTAGCGATGACGCCGCTACCGCAGTTGGCTGATCTTCTTGAGTTGGATGAACTTGCACCGTATCGCGACGCGCCGGCTACTTGGTTTACGGCACGCGATGAAATCAAGCGCATCATTGCAGCAACGCTCGCAACAGAAACAACAGATCATTGGCTTTCCATTCTCGAGCCCGCCGATATCTGGTGCGCCAGGGTGTTGAACTGGGAGGAACTTCTGCAAAGCGAGGGCTTCAAGGTTCTGGACATGCTGCAGACGGTAAACCGGGAAGACGACGTCTCGATCCTGACAACCCGCTCGCCCATTCGCGTCAATGGCAGGCGGGCGAAATTCGACCGCGCCGCGCCACGCGTCGGCGAACACAGCGAGGCCATCCGCAAGGAGTTCGGCCTGTGAGTGAAATCAAGCTGAAGGGTATGACGTGGAGCCATCCGCGCGGCTATGACCCGCTGGTCGCCTGTTCGAAACTCTGGAAGGAGCAGACGGGCGTGAGCATCGAATGGGAGAAACGTTCGCTCCAGGATTTTGAAACCTTCCCCGTGGAGGAGCTGGTGCGGGAGTACGATCTGATCGTCATCGATCACCCGCATGTTGGCCAGATCACGGCGGAGAATTGTCTTGCACCACTTGATGTCGCCGGCAGGCAGGCTGAGCGGGACGCGCTTATTAAGGGCAGCGTTGGCCAATCCTATGCGAGCTACCGCTGGCAGGGCCGGCAGTGGGCCTTCCCAATCGACACGGCGGCCCAGGTCGCAGCATGGCGTCCGGACCTCGTCGGTCAGCCGCCTGCAGCTTGGGACGATGTTCTGGTGCTGGCACGGGAGGGCAAAGTCCTCCTGCCACTCCGGCCGCCGCACACGCTAATGACCTTCTTCACGCTGAGCGCCAATCTGGGTTTGCCTTGCGCTGCGGTCAAACTTGGCGACCTCATTTGTCCGGAACATGGCGCAAGAATATTCATGACAATGCGTGAGATCGCTTCGCTGATCGAACCGGCATGTTTTGGGATGGACCCGATTGCGGTGCTGGAACAAATGGCGGCGGCTAATTCGACTGTCATGTATTCGCCCTTGATCTACGGCTATGTCAATTACGCGATACGGGGTTTCAGGCCCAATCTTATAGCCTTCGCCGATATTCCTGCTGCGGGCGGCAACGGTCCGGTTGGCTCGGCACTCGGGGGCACCGGCATTACCGTTTCCGCGTTCTCAACCAACCGTGAGGCGGCGATCGATTTCGCCTACTGGATTGCCAGCGGAGAGGTGCAGCGGGGACCCTATGCCTGGGCTGGCGGTCAACCCGGGCATGCGGCCGCCTGGGATGACGAAAGGGTCAATGCCGGTACGGCTGATTTCTATTTCGCCACGCGTACGACACTGGAAGGTGCCTGGGTCCGTCCGCGCCACAACGGCTATATGGCCTTTCAACAGGCCGCTTCAGACCGCCTCAACGCGGGCCTTGTCGAAAGGCACGAAGCCAGAAATGTCATTGATGATCTGAACAGGCTGTTCCGTCAGAGTTTTGCCGCCTGAATTGGCATTCGTCCTAAGATGAGTGACGCATTTGCCCGCCACGGCCAAACCGGCCTGGGCAAACTCCATAACCGCTCTGGCAACTGGCAGGGCTAGGATTAGAAATTTCCGTCCTGCGCGAAGACCAGGTGCCATAGGTTGATCCGCAGGCGGTCAACAGAAGGGTGCTCAACAGGGTTGCGAAAGCGACAAATTTCATGCTCGGCCTCGGCTGCAACAACAGTAACTGCAGCTGATTTGCCGGAAACGCCCATGAAAGTCAAAGTTGTAGAGTCGGTGGCGAGTGCTAAGCGTAGCGTTTTTCCTGTCCGCTGCCGCCGCCGGTTACCGCCGGGTGGGAATTGATCGCTGTGATCACCGCCAGTGCTGCGAGCGAATTGACATCCCTGTTGCCTCGGTTGAACGCCGTCATGACCGTTTCGGAGATGATTTTCGCTTCGTCTTCCGAACTCGATTGCACCAGGAGTGTTGCTGCGGCCTTGTCATAGGCTGCTTGCATCACTTTCCAGTCATCCTGGGAATACATCGGATTAGGAGGATTATCGAAAGGCATGGAACTGTTCCTTTCTTGATGAGGCAAACTCCGGCGACTGGAAAAAAGTAGTCCCTCAATTGTGGCATGGCAATTCGAAACGGATTATCGCGGTTTTGAAATGGCTTACCGCAGCGCAGCAGCGAGGCTGTTGGTTTCAAATATGGCAAACGGACAAATGCCCCTGATAAGCCGGCTTTCAGTCAGCATGGTCGTCAGCAAACAAGTTGTGTTTGTCGCGCCATTACAAGGTTGGTTCCGCCTCGGTTCTCGCTCGGATGTGCCGGGACAGTCGTGACCAGCGCGGGCTGAACCATGGGGTGATCAGCGATACTTTCTCGAAACGCTGGCGGGCGAAGGATGGATCCTGCTCCTCGAATGTCCAGACCTGGAAATTTGTCAGCTCATGCGGCCCAAACGTGTGGATCAACGGAATATCGGCTGCATCCCGGCCGCGAGCCACGACAATCCTGCCGATGCGCCGCTGATTGTGCCGGGCATCGAACGTGTGCCATTTGCCACCGAGGAAGACCTCGAACCAAGCGTTGAAATCCATGGGAGCGGGATCTGCCGGTACGCCGATATCGCCGAGATAGCCGTTCACGTAACGTGCAGGAATGTTCATGCACCGGCAGAATGCAACCGCAAGATGCGCAAAGTCCCGGCACACGCCGGCGCGTTCCTCATGCGCCTGGGCCGCGGTGCGGGTTGCCCGGGCAAAGCCATAGCTGAATGTGAGGCGCTGATTGACGTAATCGCAGATCGCCTGGACGCGGCCCCAACCGGGTTGGACCTGGCCAAACAGGTCCCACGCCAGATTGCTCAGTTCGTCGGTCTCGCAATAGCGGCTGGCAGAAAGATAGGCCAGACATTCAACCGGCAATTTGTCGACGCCGACCTCCTTTGCATCCTGGTCGACCGGGTCGGGCAGGCCGCTGTCCTTGACGACGGCGTCGTAGGTCAACGACAGGTTGCCAGCGGGCGCAACGAGGCGAAGGCAATTATTGCCGAACAGATCGCGAAAGGTCTCTATCCGAACGTCTGGCGTGGCAGTTGGGCCCCTTTCGCACTGTATATCGGAGATCCGTGCCGATTCGAGATTGAGATAAGTAGTCGTTGGTGTTGGCTCATTGCACCTGATTGCAATCTCGTAACCGACGCGGATCAACATTGGCATATCCTTCTGGACTTTAGAGGAGAACGCCGCGCATAGCCTGGGGTTCCGAACCGGCAAGTAAAAACAAAAAAGCGTGCTGATGCGCAAATGCGGTTCAGTCGCAGGCCACGTCGTAATCTTCAGTATTTGTTGACCATAGCCTCATAGAATTTGAAACAAAAGCCCTTTTCGCCCTGTTCGAGCGGTAAGCGGGCAGATCCGGGAGGTGCCCGACGCGAAATCAGGCGAGCTGCTTATCTCGCTCAAATGCGATTGGAAGAACCATGGCAGCAAAATACGTGGCATCGCGCCACCCTATGGCGAGCGTCGTCCGCGATCAGGTCCTGCGGCCGGAATTTCAGCACGCGATGAAGACTGCAAATCCGGTCCCTGCCGGGAAAGACATTCCAAAACGATTCCTTGATCTTCTCGACCGGCTGGACCAGGCGGAAGGGCGTAACAAAAAGGGCAGCTGAGGCGCCACGCATTCAGTTTCCGCCGTGTATCAAGTCACCCTGAAAATCAGCATTGGCAAACCGTCCCGACTTCGCATGGTTCACATAGTTGCCGAAGGACAACGCGAAGGCGAGGAAGATGAAAAACACAATGCCGAGCCGCTGAACAAGCATGACGCACAACCTCTATTGAAATGTCGTGTGACGATATTCGCCGTGACCTGAACGCCGCCTGAACCGGACGTTCACTGATTATTTCGATTGATTACCAACTCCTTGCTGGAGCGGGCGTACGTGACGCAGCCGCGTTACTCCTTTATGCTGTTGGTATGCCAGCAGTGGGAGGACACCATGAGCAATGCCTTCGACGCGATTATCATCGGAGCAGGACAGGCTGGTCCATCACTCGCAGGCCGTCTGACAGATGCCGGTATGAAAGTGCTGATGGTGGAGCGCAAGCTGTTCGGCGGCACCTGTGTCAATACCGGTTGCATGCCGACAAAGACGCTGGTGGCAAGCGCTTACGCGGCGCATCTCGCGCGGCGCGGCGCTAATTACGGTGTCACGATCGCTTCGCCCATCGTTATCGATATGAAGCGTGTGAAGCAAAGGGCGGCGACGGTCTCCCTTAATTCGCGTACCGGTGTCGAGAAATGGCTACGAGGCATGAAGGGCTGCACAGTTGTTCAGGGTCATGCCCGGTTCACCGGGCCACACGAAATCGACATTGACGGTGAGATTTTCACCGCACCGCGCATCTTCATCAATGCCGGAGGCCGGGCCAACGTTCCGGATATGCCCGGCATCGATCAGGTCGACTATTTGACCAACACCTCCATTCTTGAGCTTGATACGCTGCCGAAGCATCTGGTGGTCATCGGCGGCAGCTATATTGGGCTCGAATTTGGACAGATGTACAGGCGGTTTGGCACAGAGGTGACCATCGTCGAAAAGGGACCGCGTTTGATAGCCCGTGAAGATCCGGATGTTTCCGACGCAATGAAGGAAATCCTGGAAGGGGAGGGTATCAACTGCCGCCTAAATGCGGAATGCATTTCCTTCAAGCCACACGCCGAGGGAACAGAAGTCGGCCTGGATTGCAGCTCAGGCGATCGCAACACTGTTGGTTCACATGTGCTTCTTGCGATCGGCAGGCGGCCCAACACCGATGATCTCGGCCTCGACAAGGCGGGTATCGAGACCGACGAGCGCGGCTATATCCGGGTGGATGATACCCTCTCGACGAACGTCGAAGGTGTCTGGGCGCTCGGAGACTGCAATGGGCGCGGTGCCTTCACCCACACGGCTTACAATGATTTTGAGATCGTCGCTGCCAATCTTCTCGATGGCGAAAGCCGCAAGGTCAGTGACCGCCTCCTCGGCTATGCTCTCTATACCGATCCGCCGCTCGGGCGCGTTGGGATGACCGAGACGGAGGCGCGCAAGACCGGCCGGACGCTTCTGGTTTCCAAGCGGCCCATGACCCGTGTGGGCCGTGCCGTGGAAAAGGACGAGACGCAGGGATTCATGAAGGTTGTCGCGGATGCTGACACCCGCAAGATCCTTGGAGCGGCTATATTGGGAACCGGCGGCGACGAGGCGATCCATGGCATTCTTGATGTGATGAACGCCGATGTGGCCTACCCGACACTGAAGTGGGCCGTGCCCATCCACCCTACAGTGTCGGAGCTAATCCCGACGTTGCTGGGTGACCTTAAACCCGCGGAGTAAGCCGTCACTCCATAACGGCACTGTGTTCGGCGGGCGCGGCGCTCGAAGCGGGTTTGCGCAGGAGCATGACCAGAGGGATGGACACGATCGACATGATCATCAGGAGTTTGAAATCGTCCATATAGGCAATGATTGTCGCCTGTGTCGTGATCATTCCGTCCAGCGCGGCGCGGCCTGCCGCTTTCAACGGATCGAGATGCTGCACGACCACAGGATTGTCGAATGCGTGATTAAAGGGCGTGACATAGGCTGCGATCGACGCGTGATTGCTCTGGACATTCTCGGTGATCAGAGCGGTGACGACGGCGATACCGACGCTGGAACCGATATTGCGCGACAAATTGTAGAGGCCGGTGCCTTCGCCGCGCATATGGGCCGGAAGGGTGGCGAAGGCGATGGTCGTTAGCGGCACGAAAAGGAAGCCGAGCCCTGCACCCTGGACGAAGCCGACGGAGACAATTGTCCACTGCGAGACATCCGGCGTCCAGCCGGTCATGTCATACATGGCCCAGGCAGTCAGGCTGAAACCGAAGATCAGCAGCGCTCGGGTGTCGATCTTGCCGATCATCCGGCCGACAATGAACATCGAAGCCATCGTTCCGATGCCACGCGGTCCCATGACGATGCCGGCCGTGATGACGGGATAATCCATGAGCGTCTGCAAATAGGGGGTCATCAGGGCAAGCGACGCCAGATAAGTCACGCCGATGACGAAGATGAAGAACATGCTCACGGAGAAGTTGCGGTCGAGGAACAACCGCGGATTGACGAACGAATTCTTCGCCGTGAACGTATGAACGAGGAACAGATAGAACGAGCTGGCGCAGATCAACGCTTCGATCTGAATCTCGGTGGAGGAGAACCAGTCGAGCTGCTCGCCGCGGTCGAGGAAAAGCTGCAGCGTTGCGATAGCAAGGCTGAGCATGCCGAAGCCGAACCAGTCGAGTTTTGCGCTTACCTGACGCGTCGTTTCCGAGACGAAGGCCACGATGCCGAAGAATGCCAGCATTCCGATAGGCACGTTGATATAGAATACCCAGCGCCAGCTGATGTTGTCGGTGAGCCAGCCGCCTATGACTGGCCCCAGAACAGGTCCGACCATGACTGAGACGCCGAAAAGCGCCATGGCCTTGCCGCGCTCTTCCACTGCATAGATGTCAAGCAGAATGCCCTGAGACAGGGGAACAAGCGAAGCGCCGACAGACCCTGCATCAGACGGAAGATGACGATCTGCAGCAGCGATTGTGCAAGGCCGCACAGGACGGACGCGACGACGAAGCCGACGATGGCGGTGAGGAGCACGTTCTTGCGGCCGAACCGAGCGGCGAGGAAGCCAGACGGTGGCGTCATGATCGCCGCGGCGACGATGTAGGAGGTGAGCACCCAGTTGATCTGGTCGGCGCTTGCCGAGACGCTGCCCTGAATGTAGGGCAGGGCCACATTGGCGATCGTCGTATCGAGCGCCTGCATGATCACCGCAAGGATGACGCAGGCCGTTATTGCTCCACGATTGGCAATAACCGGTGCGGCGCCTGGAACTGCGACGGCATGGCCGGTATCAACACCGACAGTCACGCTCATGCCGATGCGCAAGGGAGGCTTATCCGCCATGTCATCAATGCTGACGAGCATCGGAATGCGCTGGACCACCTTGACCCAGTTCCCTGTGGTGTTCTGCGCCGGAAGCAGCGAGAAACTGGAGCCGGAGGCCGGACTGATGCTGGAAACTTTGCCTTTCCACTCGACACCCGGATAGGTGTCGACGCTGATGGCGACCGGCTGGCCCTCGCGGACATAAGTGAGTTCGGTTTCCTTCGGGCTCGCGGCGATCCACATGTGGGTCGTGGACACAAGGCTGAAGCCTGATTGTGAAGCCTGAAGGTAGGCGCCGACCTGTAGCGAACTCACATTGGTGACAATGCCGTCGAACGGCGCCCGCACAATCGTGCGATCAAGGTTGCGCTCGGCATTGTCTACCGCCGACTGCGCCTGCAGATAGGAGGGGTTCTGTTCGACCGGCTGGTTCGGATCATTGCCGAGTTGCGCGCGGGTGGCGGCGGCTTCCGCCTTGGCGACATCCACCTTCTGCTGGGCAGCGTCAAGGTCGTGCTTGGCCTGATCGTACGTTGCCTTGGAGGCTGCTGCACTGGCAGTCAGATCCTGTTGGCGCTGGAGCGTCTTCTCGAAGAACGGAATGTCCGCCTCGGCCTGCGGAAAAAGCGTCAGCTTGCCTCATTCGGAAAAAAGAGTGGCATGCAATCAATATGTGGTGATCGCTACTGTGGCTGAAGATCAAGCACCCAGGTCTGCCCCACCAAATCATGCCCGAAGGAGTGATGTTTTTCCTCGTCGACGAGCTGAAAGCCCATCGCCTGATAAATACGCCGGGCCGAGATCAGGACATCATTCGTCCAGAGTTTGATCTGCCGGTAGCCTAGTTCTCGGGCGCGATCGACACATTTCGCAACCAATGCGCGGCCGATGCCGAGGCCCCGGGCGCTTGGCTCCACATAGAGTAATCGTAATTTTGCGATCTGCGGGATCTTCGCTCTGCATGAGGAAAATCGACCCAACGACGATACCGGCATGCTCAGCGATCCAGCCCGCCTCGAGCTCTGGATTAAAATTGGCGGCGAATTTCCCAAGGATCTCACAGGCGAGCCCTTCATAGGTCCAATCCCAGCCATACTCCTCATGATAGAGCACAGCTTGCCGGTGGGCGATCCAGCCGAGGTCTCCTGGCCTGAGATCGCGGTATGTCACTGCATCGCGATCGTGCTTCCCACCGTTGAGGATCGCCTGGATCTGGCGCATGGATGAGATCAGTTGCTGGCGCGTGCCATCGTCCATGGGTGCCAGCAGTCCTTCAATCTGCGATTGCGAGCCCTGATCCAGAGCCGCGAAAGCTTGGCGTCCAGCCTCCGTCAGGGAAATGAGGCGTTGCTTTCCATGGTCGGGACTGGCGCGACTGCGCACAAGGTTGCGCTTGGCAAACCGCGCCAAAATGCGGCTGAGATGGGCTTTGTCCATTCCCAGGCTGCGTCCTATTTCGGCTGCCGTCTGCTCGTTGTTCTTCGCAAGTTCATATAATACGCGTCCCTCTGCCAGCGTGTAATCGCTGGCGAGGAGATGCTTGTCGAGGAGCCCGATCTCCTTGGTGAAAAAACGATTGAAGCTGCGAAATTCCTCTACCGCACCCATGGTCGGCTCCTATGTGTTGTCACTGACAACATAGTAGCCAAGCAAAGTGGGATAGCAAGAGACGAAACGGGGCATTGCTGTTTGTGGCTATTCGAGTGCGCTGTCGCGCATTGAACCTTTAGAAGTTACGCTGCAATCGCAGTCTGCCCTCTATGGGATCACCACGGTCATCGTCATAGCTGGTATAGGTGATCTCCGGAGTGATGTCGAAACCGGGAATGGCCTTGTATCTCACATTCAATGAGGCGGAGATATTGCCGTATTCCTCATAGCCGACCTGACCATTCAACGTGGCCTTCTCCCACAGCTTTGCCGACAGACCGGCCCAAAGTGCATAGTCGCCCTCCCAATTGGCATAGTAGCTGTTCACGCCAACCACGTTGTCCCAATCGGATTGATAGCCACCCATGAAAAATCCGGAAAACATTTCGGTGAACGTCACGTCAACGCGAACCTTGCCTGCCCAGGTCTCGTCCAACGCGTCATATCCGGCCACCGCAGAAACTGAGCCCCAGCCCTGTTCCAGCTTCAGACCGCCTACAACATGGGGCATGTAGTCGTCGATAACGTAACTCTTCACAAGCTCTTCATCCGAATAGCCAAAGTCACCGTCGCTGCCTTGCTCCAGACCGATCATGGCGGATAAGCCATTGCCACCCGCGAATGTGTAATTGACCTGGTTCGTGGGGGCATCAGAATACGGACCATATCCAATGACATCGTCATTGATCAGATCGCCGGCATAGTTTGTCCACGATGAGAACTGGCTATCCGTCGTACCTATTCGAAAACCGCCGAGTTCAATGTATGCATGGGGTAGATATGAGACCGTGTCGCCATTGGTGTACTGGATTTGGGTCTCGATGTAGGAACGGAGCGTTCCCAACTCGGTATCAGACCGTGCATCGAAGCGAAGCGTTGCACGCGAGCGTTTGGACCAAGTATCGCGTTCGGCACCCGTATAGGAATTGTCGCCCGCTCTGATATCGTAGCGCACATACCCGCTTATCTTCAGGCAGGTTTCCGTGCCGGGGATATAAAAGAAGCCCATGCCATAGGCGTCACAGACGCGAACATATTCGACCGGTTCTGGCGCGACGACAGCGGTGGCGTCGGCGGCAGCGGCTGCCGTGGCCGAAACAATGGCCGCACACGCGCCCAAAAGAATACTCTTGAGAATCATTTTCCTCTCCAATCGTCCCACGTGTGCGCTATCTAGACATGACAACTTTGCATCAGCAAGCTACACGGGAGGATTGAATTCCCGGAAACTCTGTGATGAGCGCTGATCGGATCAGCGCACAGTCTCTGGTAGAATTGATTGTAAGCAAATGTATCTGGAGCCACGAATGCTACCTCAGCATGCAAATTCGATGGGTCAGGACACACGTTAGATACATGGGGAATGGCGTGTTGCGGCTGTGCCATATCCAAGTCGAGAGGGAAAAAATGTCCGTAGAAATTAACCATCGCCGCCGCCGATTTCTTGGGTTCGCAGCCATGACCCTTGCTGCGGGTGAGTTCGGAATAATAGGTGCTGCGAACGCACAGGCCGCAAGGCAAAGTCCGCGGTGTTGCCCGCGACCAAGCCAGGGACGAACAAGACTATGGGGGCATTGAAGCAGATCGATGCGGGCGTTCTCAATGTTGGGTATGCCGAAGCCGGACCTTCCGATGGTTCGCCGGTCATTCTCCTGCACGGTTGGCCCTACGATATCTACAGCTTCATCGACGTTGCTCCGCTGCTGGCGTCGGCGGGGTACAGGGTCATCATGCCATATCTGCGCGGCTACGGCACGACACGGTTCCTTTCAAATGATACAGTCCGCAATGGCCAACAATCGGTGATTGCCACGGACATCATTGCGTTGATGGATGCGCTCGAGATCCGCACAGCGATTGTCGCCGGCTTCGACTGGGGCGCGCGGACGGCGAACATCATGGCTGCGCTCTGGCCGGAACGCTGCAAGGCCATGGTCTCGGTGAGTGGTTATCTGATCGGTAGCCAGGAGACCAACAAGAAGCCACTGCCACCCAAGGCGGAACTCGCTTGGTGGTACCAGTTTTATTTCGCCACGGAACGTGGCAGGCAGGGGTACGAAGCCAACCGGCACGACTTCGCAAAGCTCATCTGGCAGCTCGCGTCGCCAAAGTGGAACTTTGACGATGCTACGTTTGACCGATCTGCCGAAGCCTTCAATAACCCGGATCATGTCGCCATCGTGATCCATAATTACCGGTGGCGGCTGAGCCTGGCGGCGGGCGAACCGCAATATGACTATCTGGAAAAGCAGCTTGCTAAAGGTCCGGTCATTTCCGTGCCGACAATTACTCTTGAAAGTGATGCCAATGGTGCCCCGCATCCGGATCCGGCATCGTACGCCAAGAAGTTCTCAGGCAAATACAGCCATCGGACAATTGAAGGCGGTATCGGACACAACCTGCCACAGGAGGCCCCGCAGGCATTTGCGCAAGCTGTCGTCGACGTTGACGGGTACTGATGGGAGCCGTCAGACTCGATGTTGGATTGTGCAATATGGATTGTTGTTATGATTAAACGTCGAGCTGCTTTGAAATTGGGGGTACCTTACGATGGATCACATTGACCACGTCCTCATCGTCGACGACGATCGCGAAATCCGGGAGCTGGTAGCAAGCTATCTCAAGAAAAACGGTCTGCGAGTCACTGCCGTAGCGGATGGGCGGCATATGCGGGCATTTCTCGAGACAGACTCTGTCGATCTGATCGTTCTTGATCTGATGATGCCCGGCGATGATGGTCTTGTCCTGTGTCGCGAATTGCGTGCGGGCAAGCACAAGGCGACGCCCGTGTTGATGCTGACGGCACGCAACGATGAAACCGATCGCATTGTCGGCCTCGAGATGGGCGCAGACGATTATCTCGCAAAGCCCTTCGCAGCGCGGGAACTGCTGGCGCGCATCAAGGCAGTGCTGCGCCGGACACGCATGCTTCCACCCAATCTGCAGATAACAGAAGTCGGGCAATTGCTTACATTTGGCGATTGGCAATTGGACACCACCGGCCGCCATTTGATTGACCGGAACGGCACCGTTGTGGCGCTCAGCGGGGCCGAATATCGATTGCTTCGGGTTTTCGTCGACCATCCGCAACGTGTCCTCAACCGGGATCAACTATTGAACCTTACGCAAGGGCGCGAAGCAGAGTTGTTTGACCGGTCCATAGATCTGCTTGTGAGCCGCCTGCGCCAGCGCTTGTCCGACGATGCCCGCGAGCCGGCCTATATCAAGACCGTTCGTAGTGAAGGTTATGTCTTCGCCGTGCCTGTGGAGATTTCCGAGGTTCGCCAGTGACCACCATGGCACTCATGCGGCGTTTTGCACCGTGGCCGCGCACCTTGGGGTGGCGATTGTTCCTGATCTTTTTGACAGGCTTGGTGATTGCCCAGGGACTTTCCCTCAGCCTTCTCTTTCTTGAACGCTACACAGCGGCCAAGGGCGTGATGTATAATACACTCGAGAATGATGTAGCGACCTCGATCGCCATCCTGGATCGCCTTCCAGCTGATGAACGGGCGCAATGGCTGTCGCGGCTTGACCGCGGGGCGTACCGGTTTGTATTAGGACCCGGACTGCCTGGCGTTCCCGATACGAGCGAGCGCGGAGCCGAAATTGCGGCTAAGATACGAAAAGCCATCGATCCGCGTTTTCTCCTGACATTCGAAGCCATACCAAATGATGAAAAACGGCTTCAGGCCCATCTGACGTTGAGCGATGGCAATCCGCTGACGATCGACCTGAATCCTCGTCCAATCATGCCCGTCGCGGAGTGGTTGCCATACGTTCTTGTCGCCCAGCTCATCCTGCTCGTTTTTTGCAGCTGGTTTGCTGTCCGTCAGGCGATCCGACCCCTCGAGGACCTCGCGCATGCCGCGGACGCCCTTGACCCGAACAAGAATGCGCCCCGCCTGAGCGAAACCGGACCGAACGAAGTCGCTTATGCCGCGGCGGCATTCAATGCGATGCGGGATCGTATCGCCCAATATCTCGAAGAAAGGGTGCAGATACTTGCAGCGATCTCGCATGACCTTCAGACGCCCATCACGCGCATGAAGCTTCGCGCCGAATTTGCAGAAGACTCGATTGAGAAGGACAAATTGCTGCAGGATCTGACGGAGATCGAGCGCCTCGTCCATGAGGGCATCGCCTATGCTCGCAGCGCCCATGGCAATGCAGAGAAATCCAGCCGTGTCGACATTGGGTCGTTCATGGAAAGCCTCGTCTATGATTACCAGGACACAGGCAAAGCCGTACAAATAAGCGGTGATATCAAAGCCGTGGTCGAGACACGGCCGCACGCCTTACGCCGGATCTTCACCAATCTCATCGACAATGCACTCAAATTCGGCGGAAGTGCCGAAGTTCATTTGGAGAAGAATGCCAAGGGCGCTGTTGTCATAAAAGTGCTGGATCGCGGTCCGGGCATTCCGGAAGATCAGCTTGAAGCAGTTCTCCAACCGTTCTTCCGGCTCGAACAGTCCCGAAACCGGGGGACAGGCGGTACGGGTTTGGGCTTGGCAATCGCACAACAGTTGACGCTCGCGATAGGTGCCTCGCTCAAATTGTCCAACCGCGAGGGCGGTGGGCTCTCGGCTGAAGTCTCCATCGGCTAATGAAGGAACCTCGAGACACGTTAGATTAGCGTCCGCTTTGTGTCGCATTGTAACGACTGCTTCGTCTCGAACACTTCGTTACACATCGGGTCCAAATCTGACACATGCGGGATACATCACCACCGTCTGATGCAACCATGGCTGAAATCCAGCCTCGGCGCCCCGGCGCTGACGAATCATTGCAAAGGAAACGATGATGGCTCTCTTGGTTGTTTCTTACCTCGCAGGTGCACTGACGATCCTCAGTCCATGTATCCTGCCGGTTCTTCCCTTCGTCTTCGCCCGCGCTGGGCGACCCTTCATCAGCAGCACGCTACCGATGCTCGCCGGTATGGCGATCACATTTGCCGCCATAGCTACCCTTGCCGCCGTCGGCGGCAGCTGGGCCGTTCATGCCAATGAATATGGCCGGTACGCCGCGATCATATTGCTTGCGGTCTTCGGTGTGACGCTTGTTTCGCCTCAGCTTGCTACAGTCTTGACGAGGCCAATCGTTGCTCTCGCAAACAAGTTGCTGAATTCGACGGGCGGCCCGACCTCGTTTCCGACGGCCGGCAGTGCGCTCATTCTCGGTGTTGCAACCGGTCTGCTCTGGGCACCTTGTGCCGGACCCATTCTTGGATTGGTACTGACGGGGGCCGCTCTTCAGGGAGCCAATGTTCAGACTACGCTGCTTCTCCTGGCCTATTCGGCAGGTGCAGCGACGTCGCTCGCACTGGCTCTCCTGGTCGGCGGACGGGTTTTTGCGGTCATGAAGAGTTCTCTTGGCGCTGGTGAATGGGTCCGTCGCGGCCTCGGTATTGCCGTTCTCTGTGGTGTTGCCGCCATCGGATTAGGGGCCGACACAGGCATCCTCACGCGTCTCTCCAGCTCTGGTACGAACAAAATCGAGCAGGCACTTCTCGACGTGCTCAAGCCAGCGGCTGCGCCCGACGTCAGGAGCGACAGCATAATGCTGGCTGGTAGCGGCGGGCAGGCATTTCGAAGCAATCTGCCGGTCGAGGGTCAATTCCCGTCCCTTGATGGAGCCGTTGCATGGCTGAACTCTCCGCCTCTGACCAACGAGCAGCTGCGCGGAAAGGTCGTGCTGATCGATTTCTGGACCTATTCCTGCATCAATTGCATTCGCACCGTCCCTTATGTTCGGGCCTGGTCGGAAAAGTACAAGGATCAGGGCCTTGTCGTGATAGGTGTTCACGCCCCGGAATTTGCTTTCGAAAAGAACATTGACAACGTCAAGAGGGCGATCGACGACTTCCAGATCACCTATCCGGTGGCGATCGACAATAACTTCAAAATCTGGCGTGCATTCCAGAACAGTTACTGGCCAGCCCACTACTTCATCGATGCAAAGGGCCAGATCAGATACCAGCATTTCGGGGAAGGCGATTATGAAAAGTCTGAAAAAGTCATCCAGGATCTATTGGCGGAAGCTGGAAGCCTGAAGGCGGAGAACACCACTATAAAGCCGGACCTCTCCGGTGCCCAGGTGGCGCCCGATCTTGGCAATATGCGATCGCCCGAGACTTATATCGGCTATCAGCGGGCATCGAACTTTACATCTCCGGAGCGTGTGAACAGTGATGCCCCTCAGAACTATACGACGACGGAGCCGGGGCTCAATGAGTGGGGCCTCGCCGGGATCTGGACGGTCGGACCCGAGCAGGCAACGCTTAATCGCGCGGGCGGCGCGATCACCTACAGATTTATGGCTCGTGATCTGCACCTTGTGCTCGGACCCAGTGCCGATGGCAAGCCGGTACGGTTCCAGGTGACGGTCGATGGCAGGGCACCAGCCGAAAGCCATGGTACCGATATCGATGCCGACGGCAACGGAACCGTCACCCAGACGCGCCTCTATCAGATGGTGCGTCAGGCGGGTGACGTGAAAGAACGAACCTTCGAAGTTCGGTTTCTTGACCCGGGCGTCAAAGCCTTCGCCTTCACCTTTGGGTGAACAGGACTAGCGACCAGCCGTACTTAATGGAAAGTCCTGGTGATCGTCGCCACTTGTATCGCAATGTGCCGGTCGGCCACCCCACACAATTCGTTACATTTCTGCTCGATCCAGACACATGCGGGATACGTCATTGGTGTTCTATGCGGACATTGGCTGATCCCAGCCACTGGGCAGCTTCAAGAAAAACGGCCGCCCAAGCAACGAGCAAAGAGGTTGACCATGCGATTTGTCATCACATGCCTGATCGGCTTCGCAGTATTGGCATCACCATGTGTCTATGACAGCGACCCGCGTAAACCTTCTGCGGTCGCAGTCATGATCGCAATCGTGTCTTCGCCGAGCACGCCGTTCGAGATGGCGGCGGTGAACGCCCATTCCGCCAACCAGGTATCCACCCCAACTCCGTAGGGCTTGAAACTGTTCAAGTGCCGAACGAAATGAGGAAGAGGAAAAATGACGAACTATCAAAAATCGTTGGAAGCAATTTCGACCCTGTCGCCCGAGCAATATCGCGTGACACAGGAAAGTGGCACCGAATACCCCGGGACAGGCGAATATCTCAACAACAAGGAGCCAGGGATCTACGTCGATGTGGTCTCCGGGGAGCCGCTTTTTGCCTCCTCCGACAAATTCGACTCTGGCTCGGGCTGGCCAAGCTTCACCAAGCCGATCGAGCATGCGAACGTCAAGGAATTTCTTGATGCAAGTCACGGCACGATCAGCACCGAGGTGCGCTCTGCGGCTGGTGACAGCCATCTTGGGCACGTCTTTCCCGACGGTCCCAGGGAGCGCGGCGGCCTGCGCTATTGCATCAATTCTGCTTCGCTTCGATTTGTTGATCGAGACAATATGGAAGCCGAGGGATACGGTGCCTATCTTAACCAGGTGGAGAACATCAAATGACCGAAGAACGAGCAGTCTTTGCCGGTGGTTGCTTCTGGGGCATGCAAGATCTCATTCGCCGCTATGACGGCGTGATTTCGACACGCGTCGGATATACAGGCGGCGACGTGCCAAATGCGACTTATCGCAATCACGGAACCCACGCAGAAGCCATCGAGATCATCTTCGATCCCGCCCGGATCAGTTATCGGGAGCTACTCGAGTTCTTTTTTCAGATCCACGATCCGAGCACGCGCAACCGTCAGGGCAATGACGTTGGCATGAGCTATCGCTCAGCCATTTTCTATACGAGCGAGGAACAGAGGCGGATCGCACTAGACACTATCGCCGACGTCGATGCGTCAGGATTGTGGCCGGGCAAGGTTGTGACAGAAGTTACTGCAGCCTCCGATTTCTGGGAAGCCGAACCCGAGCATCAGGATTACCTGGAGCGCATTCCGAATGGCTATACCTGCCACTTCATTCGTCCGAACTGGAAACTTCCCGTACGGGCAAAGTCTGCCTGATTTGCAAATACCGTCGAGCGACAAAGAAATAACGGCGGCGGCGGTTCTGGGACAGCGTCGAGGCGTCAAACACACCATCCGTCAGCTTCATCTGCAAGAACCAGCGATAGGCGACGTTGACCTCGATCTCGCGCACCAGCTGACGCTCCGAGCGGATGCCGAACAGGTAGCCGATGAACAGCGCCTTGAACATCAAGGTCGGATCAAGCGGCGGCCGGCCATTGTCGGCGCAATAAAGCCCGGCAACACGATCATGGATGAAGGAAAAGTCGATCACCGCATCGATCTTGCGAAGCAGGTGATCCTTTGGCACGAGGCTGTCGAGCGTCACCATCTCGAGAGCCGTCTGGCTGGGCACAGGTTTCTTCAACATGTCCCAATAAATCATAAAACCCCCAGCCAAGCCAGGGGTTTGTCAGCAGTCTGAGGGCCGATGTTGCATCGGCCCTTTTTCACGCGAGGCTGGGATCTGCGCGCATCCGATTCAACATTTCGGCCGCCCTTGAATATCCGCCATCTCGCCCGTCCAAAAAATGCAAATGCGATTGCGGGTTCGCGGCCGGGACCAGGCATGTCATCACCGCATGAGACTGGCGATATGCGCCATAGACAATATCGCCACGCGCCGCAGCCTCTTGCAGAATGGCTTCCGCTTCGTCTGCCTGGTTCTCCGAGCAATCCAACGTCAGACGCAGGAGGTCATCATACTTTCTGAAATCGGAATGCGAGGCGATTTCTAACCAGTTCTGAGGATCGACGCACATGTCTGGTCTTCGCGGTGTGGGCGGTCGCTCGGGCAAGGGGTGACCCTGACGGTCACTCGCGTCGAAAATGGCAAGTATACGTCTTGCCAGAGCTGCGAAAGTCTCGCTGCTGGTGTCTTCGCGTGGTTCGACCAGCAGCGATAAGATCATGCCGTGCTGGTTGGGTATGGGGAGCCAGTCACAGGATAGGCCCTTGAGGTCGGGCTTCGAGGGTGCCTTGGCCGGCTCGACCGAGTATCGGCCCTTCTTAAGTTCGCGTTCTGCCCACTTCAGCCCGCCACCTGCAAACATCGAAAAGCTTGTATGGCGGGATGCCGCGTATCTTGCAACTCGCACATCGTGGCCATTGGCACGAATTTCGCTCACCGGGAGCAAGCCCGCGCGGAGCGTCAAACCGAGGTCCATTTTTGCCAAAGCCGCTACTTGCCCCAACGCTGCAGTCGCAAGTTCCAAGCCGTCCGCTGGCAACGCAAATGCTGCCCCATCGCCGCCAAAGGTAAAGGGGAAGTCGTAAGTGCCCCACGAGTTACCGACGGCGGCAATGACCGATACGCCGGCAAAGTTGACATCCTCATATGCGCCCCGCCTGATCGCTGATCCCGAGTCCACCACGTCTGTAATGCCTATCAGCCAGTCGTCGGGGAGAGGATCGTAGGACGAGTAGTCGAGGATACTGGAAAAGTCGCTGTACGAGCGCGAGTGTTCCGTCAGTGTACCGTCCATTTCCGCCTCCTATTTTCACGACCAATCGCGTTCACTAGCCGTTGCTGGCAGCAAAAACGTTGTGCGTGTGTCTCTCGTGTCGTCTTCCATGCGAAGTTGCATCCTGTTGTAGGAAACGAACGTTGAGATACGTTGGAATACTGTTGGCCAGGGGCATAAACGATCCGTGATCAGCGCAATGGCACTTCCGGCCATTAAATGGGGCTCATTTTGCTTGCCGACAAGACCCCTGATGATATCAAGGCGATGTGGGCACATTGCGGATCGGCTCAGGCAGACCCGTTGGATTTGGCCGCCATTACTTCATTGAATCGGCTTCCGTGGAAAGCCGGGCGAACTCCGCGCGAAGACGCGGGACGGCAAAGTCGATGAAAGCGCGCACCTTTGGCACTGCTATTCTGCCGTGCGGTGTCACAAGATGAACCGGCATCGGAGCAGACTCGGCATTTCGCAGCACGATCTTGAGCAGGCCCTGCTGCACACTCTCAACTACATGGTAGGTATAGAGGCGTGTCACACCACGACCGCCGATTGCCGACGCCAGAGCAGCACGAACGCTGTTGACGACGAGCCGCGGCTTGAAGTGGACGGACCGCGCGATCGAGCTGCCCGCCGGAGGCGGGAAGACCCAGGTGTCCTGGCCAAAATGCGTAGTGGTGACAATTTGGTGTTTCGTCAGATCAGCCGGCTCGACTATGCGGGGGTGCTCGGCGAGGTACCGCGGTGACGCGACGATGACCCGCCTTACGTCGCCGCCAACCCGGACAGCAATCATCGAGGAGTCTGGGAGTTGAGCGACACGAAGCGCAACATCGATCCCTTCGTCGACCATGTTCGCTTGGCGGTCGAGCAATACCAGATTCACGGAGACCGCCGGGAAAGCATCGAGATAGGCATCGACGATCGGGCGCAGAATTTCTTCGCCGCTGATGGGCGGCGCTGTCAATGTGAGTGTTCCTCGCGGAGCGGTTCGCTCGCCTGCGACGGCCAAGTCAGCTTCTTCCAGATCGACCAAGACTCGCCGGCAGCCCGAAGCATAGCGCTCACCTGCCTCGCTGAGCTTGATCGAACGGGTGGTGCGGTGCAGAAGTTCGGCTCCCACATGGTTCTCCAAAAAGGCTATGGCGCGACTGACAGCGGCCGGTGAGCGACCGAGCCGTCGTCCCGCACCAGCAAGGCTACCCTCATCGATAGCCGCAATGAACACCTTCATCGCTTCAACGCGATCCATGATCATTCTTTCGATTGATGGAATACTGTGAGCAGATAATCGAACATTCCGTTGAATTGAGCAAGGGTTGCTCCTCTCGCAGCACGTCTCAAATGTAGGATAATAATTCCACTTTGCGGAAGAATATGTTCCGTATGACGGATATTCAGTCGATATGCGCAAGGCTCTAGATTAACCCCCTGTCCCAAAGCGGGACCGCCGGCAGCAATTCCGTCAGCCGGAACTATTGAGGTCAATCATGAGTAATGAACGAAAAGTAGCGATCATCACCGGCGGATCGCAAGGCATTGGTGCCGGTCTGGTAAAGGCTTATCGGGATCGCAACTACCGGGTTGTGGCAACATCCCGGTCGATTCAACAGAGCAGCGATCCGGATACTCTCACGATCGCCGGCGATATCAGCGATCCCGAAACCGCCGAGCGTGTGGTCAGAGAGGCCATATCGCGCTTTGGCCGGATCGACACACTGGTCAACAATGCCGGCATCTTCATTGCAAAGCCCTTCACCGAATACACTGCTGAGGACTTCGCTGCGAAAATCGCAACGAATCTCGCGGGCTTCTTCCACATCACGCAGCGTGTTGTTGCGGAGATGCTGGGCCAAGGATCCGGTCACATCGTCAGCATCACGACGAGCCTGACCGACAATCCGGTTGCTGGGGTCCCCACCGTGCTCGCCAACCTGACCAAGGGCGGCATCAACTCAGCCACCAAGGCCCTCGCCATCGAATATGCCACGCGGGGCATCCGGGTGAACGCCGTCTCGCCTGGCGTTATCAGTACCCCGATGCACACTGCAGATACGCACGAGTTTCTCGCCGGGCTGCATCCAGTCAAACGCATGGGTGAAATTCGCGATGTCGTCGAGGCGGTTCTTTATCTTGAGTCCGCTGGCTTCGTGACGGGCGAAATTCTCCACGTCGACGGCGGCCAGAGTGCGGGCCATTAAAAGGAGGTATGCCATGCCAATCGTCACCATTCAGGTAACACGGGAAGGATCCGGTCCCGGCCGCGATTCTGTCACATCCGAGGAGAAAGCACGCCTCATCGCTGGTGTCAGCCAGCTCTTGCTCGACGTGCTCCATAAGCCCCTCGAAGCCACCTTCGTCGTCATCGAGGAGGTTGAATTGGAGAATTGGGGCTGGGGCGGCCTGCCAGTGCCCGAATACCGCGAACGGCTTGCCAAGGGCACCGAGTGAACCGGTGCCGGGCTGCCATGGCCCCAAAGGACGTGGCAGCCCGGCAGGAGGACTACCACTAAAACTACTCTGACATTCGACATTCGTGGTTTGGCGTCAAAATGGCAAAGGGGAGCAGCGCATCCTGATATGGAGTTTTTACCGTTATTGTGTGCGAGTAATCGATCGGCATAGCAGGGATAATCCTTCAGCTTGTAGAATCCGGTCACTAATGGCCGTCAAGCCACCTCCATTTCGTCTTACATGGTGTGACCTTCGGTATGAGCCATCCAAACCTATAGATGGGATGTCCAGGCTTCGCATAGCAGCTAATTTTCTCATGTGCGAGCCGTGTTAACTGGACGCGACAGAGATGATGAATGCAGGAGTTTTTCCGGTTTCTTCCTGCAGCCAACGAATAGGCAGGCGAGCATCCCACCTGTCCGGCTCCAACCCTGCAAGGAGATCGCCGCATGAATGAAACTATACATGAAACGCTGGATCCGTCTCGCCGCGACCTCCTATTGCTTGTGGCTAACGCGACGGTTTTTGCTGCAATGCCTTCACTGGCGTTCAGCGCCCAACCTGTTTCGCCAACCAACTCCAGAAACCAAAGTGAAAGGACTCACGACATGGACGTACTCAAAACCAATGATGGCACGGACATCTTTTACAAGGACTGGGGAACGGGGCAGCCCATCGTCTTCCACCACGGCTGGCCACTCTCCAGCGACGATTGGGATACGCAAATGCTCTTCTTCCTGGACAA
The DNA here is from genome assembly GCA_963777425.1 of uncultured Alphaproteobacteria bacterium. Lineage (GTDB taxonomy): Bacteria > Pseudomonadota > Alphaproteobacteria > Rhizobiales > Rhizobiaceae > Phyllobacterium. The sequence continues at coordinate 179,062 of CAVZQS010000008.1, forward strand.
GGGCTACCGCGTTATCGCCCACGACCGCCGTGGACACGGACGTTCGACCCAAACCGCGACCGGCAACGACATGGACACCTATGCCGCCGACTTTGCCGAACTGGCAGCGTTCCTCGACTTGCGCGATGCCATTCATGTGGGACATTCGACCGGGGGCGGCGAAGCTGCCCACTACGTCGCCCGCCATGGCAAGGGTCGCGTGGCCAAGCTGGTCCTGATAGGTGCCGTTCCGCCGATCATGGTGAAAACCGCCGCAAACCCGGGCGGCTTGCCGATCGAGGTCCTGGATGGCTTGCGCGCTCAGCTCGCTGCCAATCGCGCGGAGTTCTACTGGAATTTCCCGATCCCGTTCTACGGTTTCAATCGCGAGGGCGCGACCGTATCCGATCCGATTCGCGCGAACTGGTGGCGACAGGGCATGATGGGCGGCGCAAAAGCGCATTACGATTGCATCAAAGCCTTTTCGGAAACGGATTTCACCGAAGACTTGAAGGCAATCGACGTCCCAACACTTGTGATGCACGGCGACGACGATCAGATTGTCCCTATCGCAGACTCTGCGCTCCTGTCGGTCAAGCTTTTGAAGAATGGGACACTGAAGGTCTATGAGACCTATCCGCATGGCATGTGCACGACCCATGCCGACGTCATCAACTCAGACCTGTTTGCATTCATAAGAAGTTGAGAGGTGGCTGTGGCGACGGCTGACGGTGTGGCAGCGATGATTGGCAAGTCGTCGCCGCCTAAACCTGAAAGCACGTCGATTAGGCTTCAAGAACCATCAAGTTAAGTCGAGGGGGGCCGGCACGCCAATACCTACGATGCCGGATTGTTCAGGGCTTCAGCAGCGTTTTCCGTCGGGATCGAGAAACGGAATAAAGCGCCGCCGTCTGGATGGTTGGCAGCGGCAATCGTCCCTCCATGGGCTTTGACGATTGATTGGCAGATGGCCAGTCCTATACCCAGTCCGCCGTCCTTCGTCGTGAAGAATCCGTCGAAGATCTGCTCCATGTGATCGGCTGGGATGCCAGTGCCCGTGTCCCGGATCGAGAAGGCAACCTGATCGTGTTCGTCCAGACTGGTTTCGAGATGGATCTCGCGCTGCGTTTGAGGTGTAGTGTTCATGGCCTGTATGCTGTTGACGATCAGGTTGACGATAATCTGCTGCAACTGAATTCGATCGCCTCGGATGAATGGTAGGTTCGGTTCCAGTCTTGTCTTGATGACAACATTCTGGTCTTCGCTTTCGTGGCGAAGAAAAACCAGGCATTCACGGACTACGTCGTTCAAACCGAGCAAAGCGTAGGCCGGAGCGCGCTTGCCGGCCATATCCTGGATCCGGCCGATTATATCGCTGGCTCGCTGGGCGCTTTCGACGATACGAGACATCAGCTGATCTGCTTTTTCAAGATTTGGTTCAGCCTTCCTGAGATATCGCAGGCTGGTTTGTGCATTCATCAGGATTGCCGAAAGCGGCTGCTTTATCTCATGTGCTATCGAAGTGGTCATCTCGCCCAATGTCGACAGTCGTGCCGCGTGGGAGAAGTCAGCTTCGATTTTCCGCAACCTGGCTTCTGCCTCGAGGCGCGCAGTGTTGTCGATCATCATGAGGATCGTGGTATCAAGACGTTCACCCGGGACCGGGAAGGTCATCAACAACAGCACGTCGATCAGACGACCGTCAAAGGTCTTCACCTTCAATTCTTCGACGTGGTTCCGGACACCGGAAAAATGCGCCAACATGACACGCCTGGCCGCACCGGGCGTGCTGTCAAACAGATATGCCACCGACCCGATGAACTCCGAGCGCTCTTTTCCCCCGAAGAGCAGCATGGCTTCATCGTTTACGTCGAAAACCTGCACAATCTCGCATGTAAGGTCGACGAGTTCTGGATGCCCATCCGAATAGGTAGCCAAGTCAGTGACGCCGCCGGTTCTGAGGCGGTCGAAAATGCGGCCCGCCGCCCGGGCATCAATCTGCCAGACAGGGACCGGCAAATAGGAAATCAGATTGCGATAACGGTGCTGGCTGGCTTCGAGCTCAATAACGGCGTTAGGCGCGTTCAATATGGCGCTGACATGGACGAAAACTGTGTCGGCGCATCGTGGATCAGCAGCCCTCCAGCCCGTCAGGACTACATGTTGCAACCGGCCGACCACTGGAATTTCTCGAATTTCGGGTTCTGTGTCGATTTTCGCCGCTACGGCGGTGAGCAAATCGCCGAGCGCCGCGCGGCTCTGCTCTGGCCAAAGGCTGGCAACGGGTCGATCCACCACCCTTTCGCGATCTGCTGGCAGGCCAAACAAGCGTATTGCCTCGTCGCTGACATCCGTAATCTGAACAGCAGTGAGCAGCGTGTCCAATCGATCGGGGTGCCATTCGTGAACATTGGCATCGCTGCCCGCCGCTGCATCGACGGACTCAAGCAAGGGTCGGGCACGTTTGAGATTGAACTGCCAGCAGGCAACGGGCCCCAGAGCAGCGTTTAGGGGCGCGGAAACAACGGAGTTTACCTGCAAGTCCATGGATGATGCGGAATATTCCACGACGTCGAAGGGATTGCCGAGGCTGTCATGTCTGACTACCAAGCGAACGTTGGCGATGATCTCATCTCCGGAATGCGAACGCCGCCGTATGGGGCCATCCCAGTGCCCGATCTTGAAGAGATCTGCCCAAAGGATTGATCCTTCGGAATGTTCCAGCATAAGGTCGCGGAAATGCCGGCCCGGCATGGCCGCCATCTGCCATCCGTAACGGGTTTCGGTCGCAGCGTTGCAGTATTGAATTGTTCCTTCGAGATCGTAGCGAATAACACTTTCGGTCGCGTAATCTGCTAGTTCCATCTGCGACCTCCGTTCAGAAGCGATGGTCAATTGCGTTGCAATTTGGGGTGGCAGCGTGACACCTAGATCAATCGTAGGTCAGGCTGCTTTCAACATCGATTGAGGGCGGAAATGATGTGCCTGAAGAGGACATCGTCGTCGATCGGCTTACTGAGAAAAGCGACCGCCCCTGAACGAAGTGCTTTCGATCTTGCTTCGGTATCTGACTGTGCCGAAATAAAGATCATGGGTAACCCTGGATCGATAGCGGCCAGCATCTGTTGCAGCTGGAGCCCAGTTATGCCTTTCATATTGAGGTCGGTGATCAGGCAATCGAACCGACCTTGGGCGTGTGCTGCGAGGAATGAAACTGGACCCTCGAATACCTGGCACCTGAACTCGAACACTTCCAGCAATTCCGAAAGGGCGTCGCGGATACTGGCGTCGTCGTCGACGACTGCAATCATGGGAACAAGGGCCAAGATAGAAACTTTCGCACAACGTACTGTCGTTACACGGTTTCAATATCTGCCGAGTCCGGGTTTCATCAAAGCCATACGAAAGTCTAGGCCGGGCAACCATCACGTATGTCCGCAGGTATCGACTGCCAGGCTCGAACGAGCTGCGTGACGAAGGGCGTCTTCATCTTTTTCATCACGCTGCTTCGGTGGAGTTTGACGGTGATTTCCGATATGTTCAGTTCGAACGCTATTTGTTTGCTTAAGGCGCCCCGCACGACCGCCTCCATAACTTGCCGCTCGCGAGGTGTGAGGGTGACATAGAGTGCGATGTTGGCGTCGGTTGTGAGTTGTTCGGCTCGCTTTTCCTTATCAATTTCCATGGCTTTGCTGACAGCGTCGAGCAAGGTCTGGTCACGAACGGGTTTGGTGAGGAATTCGATCGCGCCGGCCTTCATCGCCTGCACCGTCATTGGTATGTCACCGTAGCCAGTGAGGAAAATGATAGACGCGGATATGCCGCTCGCTGCCAAGCGAGATTGAAATTCAAGGCCGCTCACGCCTGGCATGCGAACATCAAGTATCATACAGCCCGGCCGGTCCAGTATGTCGGCATCCATGAGTGCCTGTGTCGAGGCGAACCCGGCGGCTTCAATACCGACAGATTCCAACAGCTCACAAATGGAGAGCCTCAGCGATTCGTCATCATCGACCACCAACACGATCGGATTTTGCCCGAAGCATTTTTCTTTGGCAGTCACGACAGTCCCTGTCGAAATGTTCATTTCATCCATCCAATGCGTTGCACGGCTTCAACACGCCGCCCCATCAGTCGTCCGATCCGCGCCTACGGTTCCTTGAGCTGTCTTTTACTGCGGAAATGCGGGCAAGTTCCCGATTGGTTGCCCGGTCATCCAGCCACCGGCCGACATTTTCGCCAAAATCCGCTGGGGCCTGAGCGCCGAAACCCGTCGCCAAGTCTTGTAGCGTGGCGCGGCCCATCTCGTTGCGCATGCTTTTCTCGGCACGCAGCATGACGGCATGGACGCCGCACACTCCATTTGTGATCCAGGGGGGGGCATTGCCACCGAACAAAGCGCAATTCCTGCGGACATCCTTGCAATCAAACACGTTCTTGCCGCCATCAATCGCATCGATAATGTCGAGCACTGTTATGTCTTGCGGGGCTTTGGCGAGCCGGTAGCCACCGCTGATGCCGCTTGTCGACACCACGAGTCCCGCCTTTTCAAGCCGAGGCATGACCCTCGCCATCAATGTTGATGGCACACCCTGCAGCTCGGCAAGATCCCGACTGCTCACTGGCTTTTCGCGCGGCGCGATTAGCCACAGCATACAGTGGATGCCGTACTCAACCGTAGCTCCATACAGACTAACTCGCCCGGCGTTGCTGCTGCCGGGCGATTCCTCTGATGCCGCATCGGGACCAGTCGCGGGTTTGTTCATAACACCTCTCTTACACGTTTGTGTTATGAATTGCCAGAGGTCTACAAGATTTTAGTTCGATGAAGCGCCGGCCTTGAGTATCTAGACCTCAATGGCCTGCTTCCGACTGCGGTCGGTCCGACGACAGCTACCGGGTGTCGGCGCCTAATTGGCCATAGAGCGATACAGCCAGTCGACGTAGCGCAGCGGACCTACACTTGACCCTTTAAGCGGAAGCAACGTGTCGTCGTTCAGTTCGACACCAAAATAGCGCGCACTATTGTCGCTTATAACCTCGCGTCTGTCTTCGTTTGCAGCGAGATGGATACGGGCAATCTCGTCAAGACCGAACTGCTCGGGCCCGCTGATTTCGATGGTGTCGTTCCTTGCTGCTCCCATCGCTAGTTCGGCCAGGATTTCGGCGACGTTGTCGGCAGCAATTGGTCTTATCGACGCTGAGGGAAGCCGGAAGTTATCTCCATCTGCGCCCATCTCGATCACACCCCTGATAAATTCAAAAAATTGCGTGGAATGGAGGATGGTGTAGGGCCTCCTCGCTGCCCGGATGAGATTTTCCTGCACCATTTTCGCGCGGAAATAATCGCTCTCAACAAGGCGGGGTGTTCCCACCACGGAAAGCGCAAGGTAGTGTCTGATGCCTGAATCTGCGGAGGCAGCCAACAGATTCCGGGTGGAGGCCCTGAAAAATTCCAGGGCCGAGTCGTCGCCAAATGACGTGGTGTTGGTAACGTCGACGACAGCGTCGGCTCCCGCGATGGCTGCTCTGAGGCCTTCCCCTGTCACACTGTCAACTCCGAGAGAAGTGGATGCGGCGATCACCTCGACGCCTGCCTGACGAAGCTTCTCTACAAGGTGCGTTCCGATAAGCCCGCTCGCTCCCATGACCGTGATTTTCATCGACTTGCTCCCTCTATCGTGCCGAACTGCGATCTGGTTTCGTCTGGGACGTCCAGATTGAGAGCGATGCCGGACATGACGAGCAATGTTTCGACCGGCATCCCAATTTCGAAAACAATAATCAACAAAGCGTCGCCTCATGCCGCCCGTTGGATCTTCGCCAGCGTGCGGAGTCACTCCACCGGCATGACAACCGGAGCGTCCTTGTTCTTAAGCAGCACAACGATAAATTTCGCTGGTTCAGTCGTGCTCGCATTGCGGCTGACAAGGTGGATGTCGGAAGGGCTCTCATAAAAGGTCTCTCCCGGTGACAAAGTGACTTCTTTTTCTCCCTTGACCTGCATCACGATCGAGCCCTCGAGGACATAGACGAATGCATTTGCGTCGTGCTTGTGAATTGGTGAAGAGCCTCCGCCCTCATACACCACTGATATCATCAGGCCCTCCTTGCCGGGATAATTCGGCAGGTCCTTTTGCATTAGGGGTGTGACTTTTGCAGTGTCTTCAGCGGCGGAGGCGGGCAGGGTACCAAGGAGGCAAACTGCAGCTGACACAAATAGCGATAACAAAGCTGACTTCATTGTCGTAATCCTTTGGTGCGTTTTCGAATTAGCACGGTTGTTCGATACGTGATGTTACTTCGGTTGTTGGGACTGACGGAACCAATCCTCGAAGTTGGTCTTGCCGAGCCGTGCAACACCTACGGGCACAAGCGACTGATCGTTGAGTTCAGATCCGAAATAGCGCGCATGAACATCTGCCTCGACCGTCCGCGGATCGTTGGCCGCTTTCAGGTACCGGGCAATGATCTCGCTCATGGGAGCGCGCTCGGGACCCGCAATGTCGATCGTTCCGTTGAGCGGTTTTGCGAGAGCGACATCCGCCATCGTATCGGCAACGTCGTCCGAGGCGATGGGCTGGAAAGCGGCGGGCGAAAGACGAGCGACGGTACCGACGGTTCCTCCATCGGCGATGCCCTTCAGGAATTCCATGAACTGTGTGGAATGTACGATCGTATAGGGGATCGGCGATTCCTTGATGAGCCTCTCCTGGGCGAGTTTGGCCCTCATATACCCGCTTTCCGGCAACCGCTCTGTCCCAACGATCGAGAGGGCAATGTGGTGCTTGACGCCGGCCTTAGCTTCGGCGGCGAGCAGATTGCGGCCCGATGTTTCGAAGAATTCGAGCACAGCCTTATCTTCCCACGAAGGCGAGTTTGCAAGATCAATGACGACCTCGGCACCGACTAGCGCATCTGCCAGGCCTTCGCCGGTGATGGTGTTAACGCCGGTGTTTGGCGAAACGGCGAGAACCTCGTGGCCTTTATTGCGAAGACGTACGGCGGTCTTGGATCCGATGAGCCCGGTTCCACCGATAATAACAATTTTCATAATCTATCTCCTCGTTGTTGACCTTTGGGGCCAGATGAGTTGAGTTTTCGACCAGTCTAAACCGAAATCAGCCGCGAAAGATGTTTGAAGCCTGAACCAGTGGAGGTCGTGGCACGTCGACTTAGTTGAGTTCGGCCCTGTGGAGGCCGAATTTGGCATCAACAGATCCGGGCACAGGCTGAGTCATTCTTGTCTCCTCATCATCGTGAATGTTGCGGATCTGTTCGATCGTTTCCGACAATGACTGGACAGACAAAATCATTCTATCGTGCACGGGGCGTAACGCTCTAGTCGCCGGGTTTAGGCGACCCATCCCGAAGTTTAGGAACGGCGTATGCCAGTGTTGCAGTTGGACACGAAAGTGGCCCTTCTGCTCGAGGCCAAACCCGGCGGTTACATTTCGGAGAGAAAAGACCATGGGGGATTAGCGAATGTTCCTCATCATGATCTCTGGGCGCCTGGCCCCGCAATCCTACAAGGTATGCAACTGTGCTATTCCTTCGTTTAGGGTCGCCTGGTGGCAGATGGTAGGAGTTCGTTATCATTTACGTACAATCATGGATTTCCATGAGGTGCGGCAGCGGCACGGCTGGATTAAGCTGTGGTATGATTCCGCCAGCCCAGACATCGATCATGAATCGTATAAGAGGCGCAGATGGTCCCAAAGTGTGCTTTGTCGGGCAGGAGCCGATTATGCCGATAGAAATCGAACATCAAAAGCCGGCCGAGGAGGCGCTGCGCGACCGGGAGCATGAGCTCTCGCAGCTCATCGACATGGTTCCGAGCCACTTATGGCGCCTGACTCCGGAGGGGGAGCCGACATTCTTTAACAAGCGTATGGTCGATTTCCTCGGCCTGGACGTACCGGATACAGACAAGCCGGGCATGAGCCGGTTGGAAGCGGTCATCGAGACCATCCATCCGGACGACGCAGCGGAGTTTAGGGACACGCTCAATCGCTGCCTGGTCACCGGCGAGCGCTTTGCCATGAGATATCGCCTGCGCCGTGCCGACGGCGTCTATCGTTGGATGTCAAGCCGAGCCGAGCCGATGCGCGATCACGCGGGACGCATCGTTCATTGGTACGGCCTCTGCCACGACATCGACGACCAGATGCGCGCCGACGAAGCGCTGCGGCGGAGCCAGCAGCAGCTCCAGCAGATGATCGATGCCGTGCCGGTCCGCATCTGGAGCGTAACGTCCATGGACGGGCCGGTCTACTTCAACAAGCGATACCAAGACCATTTCCGCGCCGTTATCGCCGACTTCGACGCTATCGAGGAGCCGCGCATCGAAACATTGCTGCAAGAGCTGATTTATCCTGAAGATGCTCCCGAAGTGCAGCGAACTTTGCAGAACTGCTTCGAGTCCGGCAGCGGCGCCGTCATGCGGTTTCGTTGGCTCGAGAAGGATGGCATCTATCGGTGGGCGGAGTGCAGGGTGGAGCCGCGGCGTGATCGAGACGGAACGATTGTGCAATGGTACGGCGTGTCTCTCGACATCGATGATGAGGTGCGCGCGCAGGTAGCATTGCGCGATCGGGAGCGGGAACTCTCGCTGCTCGTGGACATGGCTCCGAGTCTCCTCTGGCGGCTGACTCCAGAGGGTGATGCGGACTTCTTCAACAAGCGCTTGATCGATTTTCTCGGTCTGGACGTAGCGGATGTGGACAGTCAGGGCACGAGCCGACTGGCGGCCATCTTGGAGACCATCATCCATCCCGATGATTTGGCTCACGTGAGGGAAACGACCAACAGAGGCTTCGCCACCGGCGAGGGCTTCTCCAACAGATATCGCATGCGGCGGGCGGATGGCGTCTATCGCTGGATGTCCGGCCGCGCGGAACCGCTGCGGGACGAGGACGGACGTATCCTCCACTGGTACGGCGGGAGCGTCGACATCGACGACCTAATGACCGCGCAGCAGGCGGTGCGCGATCGGGAGCAAGAACTTTCCCTGCTCGTGGATATGGTTCCAAGTAATCTCTGGCGCCTCACTCCGGATGGGGAGACCACCCTCGCCAACAAGCACATGGCAGACTTTCTCGGTGTGGACCTCGAGGACAAGCGTCAGTTGGCGGTGGTTTTCGACACCATCTTCCATCCGGACGATGTGGAGGCGGTGTCGGATGTTCTCGGGCGATGTCTCAGGACGGGCGAGAACTTCTCCATGAAATATCGCCTGCGCCGGCACGATGGCGTCTATCGTTGGATGTCGGGCCGGGCCGAGCCGCTGCGCGCTCAGGACGGACGCATCGCCCAGTGGTTCGGTCTCTGTCACGACATAGACGATCAGGTGCATGCCGAGGAGGCGTTGCGACGCGCCTCCGAGCAACTCGCGCGGGCGACTCAGGCAGCCAGCCTGGCCGAGCTTTCCGCCTCGATCGCGCACGAAGTGAACCAGCCGCTGGCGGCTATCGTCGCCAATTCCCACGCATCCCACCGTTGGCTGTCCGCCGAGCCTCCGAACGTCGAGCGCGCGAAGATCACGGCCGAGCGCATCACCCGCGACGCCAACGCGGCGGCGGATGTCGTCAGTCGCATCCGCGCCCTTTTCCGTCAGGCACCGCAAGCCAGGTCGTCTGAAAATATCAACCACTTGATTGGCGAGGTCTGCCAACTGATGGCTGATTGGATCACGGCGAAAGGTATCCGCGTCGAGATGAATCTCGAGCCGGACCTGCCGCCGGTCGCGCTTGATCGCGTCCAGGTGCAGCAGGTGTTTGTGAACCTGGTGCGAAATGGGGTCGAGGCGATGGACGGCGCTATGGCCGACGGCGCGCATGCGCTCCGGATAAGCTCCCTCCGTGACGGCATCGACGCGATCCGCATCGAGGTTCGCGACGCCGGAACGGGCTTCGAGGACGCCGAGCGCGTCTTCGAGCCGTTCTTCACCACCAAGCAGAACGGGATGGGCATGGGGCTCTCGATCTGCCGTTCGATCATCGAATCGCATGGGGGCCGACTCTGGATGGCCAACAACGAGATCCGTGGGGCGACCGTCGCTTTCACGCTTCCGTTGGAGGCAAGCGAGCCGCCATGAGCCCGCGCGAGGAAATAGTCTTCGTGGTGGATGACGACGCCAGAGTGCGTGAGGCGGTCGGCGAACTATTGGAGTCCCTGGGATGGCAAGCCGAGACTTTCGCCGTCGCTGCAGATTATGTCGCCTATGCGAAACCCGATCTCCCTGCCTGCCTCATCCTGGATGTCGAGCTGCCCGACATCAATGGTCTCGAGTTCCAGAAGCAGCTATCCGACGATGTCCATCCCCCGATCGTATTCATAACGGGGCATGGCGACATTCCATCGTCGGTGCGGGCCATTCAGCGGGGCGCTGTCGACTTTCTGACCAAGCCGGTTGGGGAGGACGATCTGATTGCGGCGGTTCGGGCGGCGATCGACCGGGACCGCATTCAACGATCGGCGCGCGCAGAGCTGGCCGAGCTTGTGCGCCGCTTGGAGGCTCTTACGCCGCGGGAGCGCGAAGTGCTGCCGCTCGTGGTCAGCGGCCTCCTGAACAAACAGGCTGCTGCCGAACTCGGCATCAGTGAGATTACCCTTGAAATCCACCGCAGCAAAATCATGCACAAAATGCAGGCGGCATCGCTCGCCGACCTGGTACGGATCGCCGAAAAGCTACAGATTCCAATCACTCATTCCAGACGTTCAGGAAGCTTGCAAGAATGTCCAACCCGCAGTCCGTGATAGCGATCGTCGATGACGACCAGCGCCTGCTTGAATCGCTCGAGGATCTTCTCGAGTCAGCGGGCCACGCCGTGCGGGCATTCTCATCGGCCCAGACGCTGCTCAACAGCAATGCTCTGCCGGAGATCGATTGCCTGATCACGGACATCGGCATGCCCGGCATGGACGGCGTCGAATTGCAGCGATTAATGAGCGAGAAACGCCCCGACCTGCCAGTGATCCTGATCACCGGCCGCCATGAGATCGCCGATCTGTTGCAGGCAAAGCATAACTGGTTGTTCCGAAAGCCTTTCGACGGGCAAGCACTGCTTGCGGCGATTGGCTGCGCTCTGACTGGAGAGGAGAATTCACTATGAGTGTGAGCTATCATATGAGTGAGAGCCATAAGAGCAGGATGCTCAATCGCTCTCAGGCCCCTGGCAGTTGGGCCGAAGCGGATCGGCCGTTGGTTATCATTGTGGACGACGACGACAACCTGCGCGAGGCGCTGCACGATCTCTTGCATTCGGTTGGCCTCGATACGATCAGCTTCGCCTCGACGCGCGACTTGCTCGAGGCCGAGCTGCCAGACCGGCCAAGTTGCCTCGTCGCCGATGTGCGGATGCCGGGCCCAAGTGGTCTGGATCTCCAACTCCGGTTGGCCGAAAGTGGCGACACCAAGCCGATCGTGTTTCTCACTGCCCATGGCGACATCCCGATGTCGGTGCAAGCGATGAAGGCTGGAGCAGTTGACTTCCTTACCAAGCCGGTGCGCGACCAGACGCTGCTCGATGCGATCGCGGCGGGTATTGAGCGCGACATCAAACAGCGGGCGTACCTGCGCATGCTGAAGGAACACCTCAGCAAGCTCGCGCTGCTCACGCCACGCGAACGTCAGGTGCTGCGAGAAGTTGCGGCTGGACAGTTGAACAAGCAGATTGCTTTCACCCTCGGCATCAGCGAGATCACCGTCAAGCTCCATCGCTGCAACGTCATGCGCAAGATGCATCTGACGTCTGTCGGCGACCTCGTTCGTGTCTGGGAAGCGCTACCTGTTGAAGTCCGCACGACAGTGGAGGCCGGGCCGCTTCAAACGAACTAAGCGACGAGGCGGCGCGTTGTCAGGCTGCTTCACGCCGGAACGTCGGTGGGGCGGCGCGAACCGCCCCTTTGAGGTGCCGAATAACGGCCATGGCGAGGCCCGAGGCGGCGACCGTGATCACGACACACACCGCGGCGAGACCGGCATAGCCCGCCGCAGCAATTACGGCGCCGGCGACTAGGGGGCCGGCGGCAAAGCCAAGCAGATAGGCCGATCCCGCCGCCGCGGCCCAACGCCCGCTGCGGTCGAGCGCGGCGGCGAGGCCAAACAGGTAAGGGATCGAGAAGTAGTAGATGACGACCGATGCGACGAGGGCGACGACGTATGCCGTCGGGTCGCGCCAGAGACAGAGTGCGAGCGTGGCAAGCGAGAAACCGAGGCAAGACCCCGTGATGGGAATCGCCCGGCCCCAGCGCACATTGAGCGCAGTGGCGGCTCCTGCACCTGCGAGACCGACAAGCGTCGCGACCGTCAGCGCATAGCCGACCGCAGTCGTGTCGAGGCCCGCGCGCTCGCCCAAGGGGGCACTGAACGCGTAGATTGCGGCGGAGACCGTCAGGTAGAGCCCTATCGCCGCGAGCGTCGTGACGCCGAGCAGCGGGGACACCTGCACCACGTCGGGCGCAGTTTCGTCGCTACTTTTGGCGCTTTCGTCCGGAATGAGAAGCAGGAGCGGGGCTAGCACGAGTGTTACGCCCGCAATCAAACCGAGGATGCCGCGATGTGCAAAGGCGGCTGTGAGCTGACCCCCGATGGTGAAAAGCGCGACGCTGCCCAAGGCCCAGACGACCTGAAAGTAGCCGTAAACCTTGTCGGGGTTGCTGGAACGGGAGCAGACGACGGAGAGTGACACGGCGTAAAGCGCGCCCTCGCCGACGCCAGCGAGGCCGCGCAGCATGGCAAGTGACATCGCCGAAGCACTGAGGATCGACGCGCTTTGGGCGAGCAACGTCAGTACGACGGCGAAGAGGCCAACGCGCCGATATGAGAACCGCGGCAGAACGGGTGCAATTGCGATCGCGGTGAGGGCGAGGGCGAGGAACTCGATGGAAACGATGAGGCCGGCCTCGCGTTCCGACAGCGAAAGACCGTCCATCAAGCCACCAATCACAAGGGGCGACATCTGAGGGACCAGCCCGCCAATCACCTGCGCGGCCGTCGCGCCGACGCAAGGGACACAGAATCGCGAGTCGTCGAAGAATGGCGAGCGGTTTCCGTCATGGTTCGGCTGCGGTCCCCTGCAGTCCAGTGATCATTTAACGTTGAGTGACGCATCCGGCGGGCTATTGGCACCAGCGTTTGGCGCGAAGGGCGGCACGCCCGGCGCGTGACAACCAGGATGGTATCACTGGTTGAATGGCTACGTCGAGTGACATTCAGGCTTCCAAGAACGCGAAGGCAGCGTTTCGCGAAAGCGGGCGCTCGCTGTGCGAACTCGTCGAGACGAGTTATTCAGGTGCTCGCCTGGGGTTGCCGCCTGCCGAGCTCTTCTCAAGGACCGCCTCGGTTATCGAGTTCGGCAGCCGCCGCGGCGTCTCGATGAGGCCAAGCAGTGGCATGATGACGATGAAGAACGCGAAATAGTACAGTGTCGCCATCTGGGAAAAGATGACGTACGCGCCTTCCGCTGGCCGTGAACCCAGCCAGCCAAGAAAAAGGCCATTGGCGACGAAGAGCCAGAAGAACAGCCTGTACCAAGGCCGGTAGATCGCCGAGCGCACCTTTGACGTATCGAGCCACGGCACGAAGAACAGTACGGCGATGGCGCCGAACATGGCCAGCACTCCGCCGAGCTTGGAATCGATCGGCCCGATGCTGAACGTGATGGCACGCAGGATCGCGTAGAATGGCAGGAAGTACCATTCAGGCACAATATGGGCCGGCGTTTTCAACGGGTCGGCGTTCGTGTAGTTGTCGGGGTGGCCGAGATAGTTCGGTATGTAGAAGACGAAATAGGCCAGAACGAGCAGGAAGATCACGATCCCGAAGGCGTCTTTGACGGTTGCGGGGGGCGTGAAGTCCACGACATCGGTTGTCGACTTCACCTCAACGCCGGTTGGATTGTTCTGGCCGACGACGTGAAGCGCCCAGACGTGCAAGGTTACCACGCCGGCAAGCATGAATGGCAGCAGGTAGTGCAGCGCAAAGAAGCGATTGAGGGTCGGATTGTCGACCGCGAAACCACCCAGCAGCAGTTGCTGTATCCAGTCGCCGACCACCGGGATGGCGGTGAAGAAGTTGGTGATGACAGTAGCGCCCCAGAACGACATCTGTCCCCAAGGCAGCACATAGCCCATAAAGGCTGTTGCCATCATCAACAAAAAGTTGGTGCAGCCGAGCACCCAGAGAAGCTCGCGTGGCGACTTGAACGAGCCGTAATACAGGCCTCGGGAGATGTGGATGTAGACGGCGATGAAGAAGAACGACGCGCCGTTCGAATGCAGATAGCGCAATAGCCAGCCAGAATTCACGTCGCGCACGATCTTCTCGACTGAGTTGAAGGCCAGCGTCGTGTCGGGAGCATAATGCATCGCCAGCACGACGCCGGTGAGGATCTGTGAAACCAGCATGACCGTGAGAATGCCGCCGAACGTATAGGCGTAATTCAGATTGCGCGGGACGGGATAGACGATAAAGGAATCGTATACTAGCCGCGGCAGCGGCAAGCGGGCATCGAGCCAGCGTTCGATGCCCGTCTTTGGCGTATAGGTCGAACGTCCACCGCTCATCGAATTTCTCCCTGTTGCCTGAATCTCGGCTCCCAGTGTTCCTTGCCCTTTATTTGTGAGCCTTTGGGCTTGTGGAGGAGACGGAACCTTCGACGCGGGCGCGTGCATAGGATCGCCGGGCCGCCGCGTTGGCAAAATCGATCAAAATTGCATCGCCTCTCGCCGGCGGTTTCGCTGCGTCAACGCCCCATAGCCTCAAGATGATCGGCGGCAATTTCGAAAGTGCGAAACGTAGCGTTTTCATTTCCGATATTCCTCATACAGGTTACGGACGGCCCACCCTGCCAAACTTCTAAGGTGTGAGCCATCATGCTGAGGACGCGTGCGATCGATACTTTAGTATATAGTTTCTCGAGTAAAGGGCTATGGCTGACTGTCGAGGACGCCATAGCAACCAAAAATCAGCAGGAAGTTATTGAGGGAGCTGGTGCCGCTTGCGTGACTCGAACACGCGACCCCATCATTACGAATGATGTGCTCTACCGACTGAGCTAAAGCGGCAGGAAGGGACTTCCCGATCCTTGGTATCGGCCATAAGAATGCGCCGACGGATGACGCGCCTGATACCTTTATTGTGCCCTGATTGCAAGCCTTGTGTTCATTGCATTTTCTTGCCCGCAAGGTCGATTTCTGGCTATCACACTGACTATCTCGTTTGCTGGCTCCACAAATTAGAATTTTTCTATTTGGCGATAGACAAGTACGCAGGAGCGGTTAATCTTCACCTCACCACATGAAGTCCGGAAGAGACGCGTGAGTCAACGTTCTGGGAGGAACCTATGGCCAAAGTGGAACTGTTCGTGAATGGGCGTGCCGTCACCGGCGAAGCCGAAGATCGCACATTGCTTGTGCATTTCCTGCGTGAAAATCTTGGTTTGACGGGCACCCATGTCGGGTGCGACACGTCACAATGTGGTGCATGCGTGGTCCATGTCGATGGCAGGGCGGTCAAGTCCTGTACAATGCTGGCTGCGCAGGCCTCCGGCTCAACGGTAACGACAATCGAAGGCCTCGGTGCCAACGGGGAGCTGCATCCGCTTCAGGTCGCATTCCGCGAGAATCACGCACTTCAGTGCGGGTTCTGTACGCCCGGCATGATCATGAGCTCAGTCGACATTATCAGACGGCATCCTAATGGGCTTGATGAAGCAACCGTGCGGGCCGAGCTCGAGGGCAACATCTGCCGTTGCACGGGCTATCACAATATCGTCAAGGCAGTGCTTGATGCTTCGGATAAAATGAGCAAGGCCGCTGTCAAGGCCGCGTGAACATCTGGTTTTCAGTCTTGCAGCCGCATTGCCTCAGAGACTCGCTTACTTCTCGAGGCAAAGCGCCTGTGACAGGGAGAAGTCACCATGGGTGTTGAAGGTATAGGAGCACGCGTTCTTCGCAAGGAGGACAAAAGGTTCATCACGGGCAAGGGCCGCTACACAGACGATATGGTCGTGCCAGGTATGAAGCATGCGGCGTTCGTCCGCAGCCCACATGCTCACGCGAAAGTAGCAAGTATCGACGTTGAGGCCGCCAAGAAAATGCCTGGCGTCATCGGCGTCTTAACCGGCCAAGAGCTGAAGGCTGACGGCATCGGCAATCTGATTTGCGGCTGGATGGTACATTCGAAAGACGGCAGTCCCATGAAGATGGGCGCTTGGTCGCCGCTTGCCACCGACACGGTGCGTTATGTCGGCGACGCGGTGGTTATTGTGGTTGCCGATACGAAGGGGCAGGCGCGCGATGCTGCCGAGGCGGTGGAGGTAACGTATGAAGAGCTGCCTGTCGTGGTGAAAGCAGTCGCAGCGCTGAAGAAAGGCGCGCCGCAACTCCATCCTGAAGCCCCGGGCAATCTGATTTTTGACTGGGATCTTGGCAATGAGGAGGCGACGAACGATGCCTTCGCCAAGGCCGCCCATGTTACCAAGCTGGACATCGTCAACAACCGGCTTGTCCCGAATGCAATGGAGCCCCGTGCCACGCTCGGCGTCTATGATGCAGCGGAGGAACATTACACCTGCTGGACGACGTCACAGAACCCGCATGTTGCGCGTCTGGTGATGAGCGCATTCTACAATGTGGCGCCCGAAAACAAGCTGCGCGTCATCGCTCCGGACGTCGGCGGCGGATTCGGGTCGAAGATTTTCATCTATCCTGAAGAAGTCATCTGCCTCTGGGCGTCGAAAAAGACGGGCGTGCCGGTAAAATGGGCTGCGGACCGCAGTGAGAGCTTCCTGGCCGATGCGCATGGCCGCGACCATGCCACGCATGCGGAACTCGCCTTTGATAAGGACAACAGAATACTTGGTCTCAAGGTGCAGACCGTGGCCAATTTTGGTGCCTACATGTCACTATTTTCCAGTTCGGTGCCGACCTACCTCTATGCGACACTACTTTCCGGTCAGTACGATATTCCGGCAATCCACGCCAACGTGAAGGCAGTCTACACCAATACCGCACCCGTAGACGCCTATCGGGGCGCAGGACGGCCAGAGGCCAGCTTTGTGCTTGAGCGTATTATGGAGACCGCGGCACGCGAACTGAAGATCTCGCCGGCAGAGATTCGCAGGAAGAATTTCATACGATCCTTCCCGCACCAGACACCTGTCATCATGACCTATGATGCGGGCGACTTCGATGCAACTCTGGACGCTGCAACAAAGGCTGCGGATTATGCGGGGTTCGAAAAGCGCCGCGACGAAGCTGCCAAGCGTGGCAAGCTGCGCGGTATCGGCATGAGCTGTTATATCGAGGCCTGTGGCATTGCCCCCTCGGCAGCGGTTGGTTCGCTGGGCGCAGGTGTCGGATTGTGGGAAAGCGCCGAAGTCCGGGTCAATGCAGTCGGCACCATTGAGATTCTCACCGGCTCGCATTCGCACGGGCAAGGTCACGAGACTACATTCGCCCAACTTGCAGCCGAGCGTTTCGGCGTTCCGATCGACAGCGTCTCCATCGTTCATGGTGATACGGACAAGGTGCAAATGGGAATGGGCACATACGGCTCGCGCTCGGGCGCCGTGGGGATGTCCGCCATCGTGAAGGCTCTGGACAAGGTGGAAGCCAAAGCGAAGAAGATCGCCGCGCACCTTCTCGAGGCGGACGAGGCCGACATCGAGATCAAGAATGGCGATGTCAAGGTGGCGGGCACGGACAAATCGCTGCCTTGGTTCCAGGTGGCACTCGCCGCCTACACCGCCCATAATCTCCCTTCCGGAATGGAGCCGGGACTGAAAGAGGGGGCTTTCTATGATCCCTCCAATTTCACCTTCCCCGGCGGTTGCCACATTTGCGAAGTGGAGATCGATCCCGAGACGGGAACGACGGAAATCGTCCAGTTTGTCGCCGCCGATGATTTCGGCAAGATCATCAATCCGATGATCGTTGAGGGACAGGTGCATGGCGGGCTGGCGCAGGGTATTGGCCAGGCCCTGCTCGAAGGCACCCATTACGACGACAGCGGTCAGCTGCTAACGGCAAGCTATATGGACTATACGATGCCGCGCGCACAGAACCTGCCGTCCTTCAACGTCATGACGACGGAAACCGTATGCCCGTCCAATCCGCTTGGCATCAAGGGCTGCGGCGAGGCCGGAGCGATCGGGTCGCCGCCCGCAGTGATCAACGCAATCACCGATGCGATTCATAATAACGACCTGGCTATGCCGGCGACACCGCAAACCGTGTGGGCTGCCATCCAGGCTGCGAAGTGAAAGGGAAGCGCCATGTATGAGACACAATATCATCGCGCCACCTCCGTCGAAGGAGCCGCAAGATTGATGGGCGAGGCGGAGGACGGCAAGTATCTGGCCGGTGGCATGACTCTGATCCCGACCATGAAGCAGCGGCTGGCCTCGCCGAGTGATCTTATCGACCTGAGACGGATTGATGCGCTGAAAGGCATCAAGATCGATGGCCGCACGGTACGAATTGGAGCGGTCACGACACATTATGACGTATCGACCAATGAGGAACTCGCAAAGATTTGCCCGGCCATCACCAATCTCGCCAGCCACATCGGCGATCCACAGGTCCGGAACATGGGCACGATCGGCGGCTCGATTGCCAACAACGATCCAGCGGCTGATTATCCGTCGGCCATGTTGGCGCTTGATGCAACCATCATCACCAACCAGCGCTCTGTTCCTGCCTCAGCGTTTTTCACCGGCCTGTTTGAAACGGTGCTTGAACCGGACGAGATCGTGACGGCAGTGGAATTCACCGCTCCGGACAAAGCCGCTTACAAGAAGTTCCCGAATCCGGCATCGCTCTATGCCATGGCGGGCGTTTTCGTCGCCAGATCCGGCGATCATGTTCGCGTGGCCGTTACGGGCGCCGGAGAAAACGGCGTTTTCCGGCTCGAGGATGCTGAGACGGCTTTGGCCGGCAGTTTTAGCCCTTCGTCTCTGGATACGCTCTCGGTCAATCCGGACGGTCTGTTGTCCGATTTGCACGCATCGGCGGAATATCGTGCCAACCTTGTCAAGGTGATGGCGAAGCGTGCGGTGGCGGAGATCGCCAACCGACCGATGTGAAATCAGTTGGCGGCGATCTGCAATCGCGAATTTAAGCGGCGCAGAGAGCCGCTTTCGCCGCGTGATATTCGCTGTTCAAGCCGTGCAACCAGATCGCCGGCAGGAAGAACTTCCTTAATTGCTGCAATGCCCTGACCACATCCCCAGATGTCTTTCCAGGCCTTGGCACCCGTTGTCGCGGCCTCAAAATCCATCTTCGATGGATCGGCTTCCGGCAGGTGATCCGGGTCCATTCCTGCATTGGCGATGGATGGTTTCAGGTAGTTGCCATGGATTCCGGTGAAGTAGTTCGAATAGACGATGTCGGACGAAGTGGAGCCGACGATCATCTGCTTGTAGCCGTCGACGGCGCGCGCCTCGTTGGTTGCAATGAAAGGCGAGCCGATATAGGCGAGGTCTGCGCCCATGGCTTGTGCCCCCAAGATAGCGCGGCCGGTGGCGATCGCGCCGGAGAGCAGCAGCGGGCCATCGAACCATTCGCGGATTTCCTGGACAAGGGCGAACGGCGAAAGCGGCCCGGCATGCCCACCAGCGCCTGCTGCAACCGCTATCAACCCATCCGCGCCTTTGCGGATCGCGGAATTCGCGTGGCGGTTGTTGATGATGTCATGAAGGACAATGCCTCCATAGGAATGGATCGCCTCGTTGACCTCGGGAACCGCGCCCAAAGACGAGATAACGATTGGAACCTTGTACTTAACGCACATCATCAGATCATGTTCGAGCCGCTTGTTTGAGCGATGCACGATCTGGTTGACAGCGAAGGGGGCAGCCGGACGATCGGGATTTTTCTCGTCGTGGTTGCGCAATTCTTCGGTGATCTCAGCCAGCCACTCGTCCAGCTGCGCTTCGGGGCGGGCATTCAACGCCGGAAATGATCCGACCACACCGGCCTTGCACTGGGCGAGCACGAGCGGCGGATGCGAAACGATGAACAGCGGCGCTCCGACAACAGGAATGCGCAACTTGGTTTTCAGAATGTCCGGCAAGGCCATGTGCATCTCCCAATGCGATAGATTTTGACGTTTGCGTAAACGTAACTCCTTTTAGCAGACCTCTGGCATTGAGCAAGCTAAAGCTGATCTACTCCAGATGGAAATTCGCAACCTCGAATGGAAAAAACGGTACCATTTCTGTCAATTATTGTGCGAATTTCGCGGAAACTCGTTTCATTTTCGGCAAGGTGCATTCGTGAATCGCGTCACGCTAGGCTACCATTGTCCAAATATTCTGGCTCGACCTTCAATTCAAAATCGGTGATCGGGATTGCGGACAGCGAGCGCAATTGCATCCGCAACGTCTTCTTCCCGGTCGCGCAAAATGCTGGTGGCGACACGAATGTGATTGATAGGCCGCACCGAACATTTCTCTCCGGCGAGCACGGCTATGCCACGCGCAGCAAGCGTCACCAGCGCAAACTGTTCCGACTCGACTGGGACCCACAGCACGAGACCATCCCCGCCTGAA
Organism: uncultured Alphaproteobacteria bacterium; assembly: GCA_963777425.1. GTDB lineage: Bacteria > Pseudomonadota > Alphaproteobacteria > Rhizobiales > Rhizobiaceae > Phyllobacterium. Next base: position 199,599 of record CAVZQS010000008.1, read on the forward strand.
AGGCGGACATTGCGTTCGGCGAGTGCCCGCATCAGCCCGTCTCGCCTTTCCTTATAGATGGTTCGAGCTCGTACCATGCTCTTCGTCGTGTCCTCATCATTGAGCAGCCAGGCAACGGCGGACTGCAAGGCGCGGCTCGTCCAGCCCGCACTGAAGCTGCGGTAGGACTGAATCTGTTCGACAATACGTGTCGAGCTGGACAATACGGCGAGCCGCAGGTCGGGACCAAGGCTCTTGGAATAGGAAACAATGTGGATTACCCGGTCGGGAAAGTAATTGCCAAGTGTCGCGGGTGGCAGGGTGGAAACGTCGCCCACGCCATCATCCTCTATGATGAGTGCATCGCTGTCTTTCAGGACGGTGGCAAGTTGGTTGAAGCGAGCCTTGCTCACTCCACCGCCGGTGACGCAATGGGTGCGCGGTTGAAAAAGGAATGCGGCTGGCTTCTTTTGCAACGCGGCTGCGAGTGACTCCGGTAGGGGGCCGTCGGCATCGCATTGAACGGGAAGAATATGCACGCCAAGGTCCTCAAGGATATCGAGCAACCGCATGGCAGTCGGATCTTCGATGGCAATGAAGGATCCCGGCATGATGAGCGCATGCAGCAGCGCATAGACGGCATTGTATCCGCCATTGGTGGCGAGAAAGGCTTCGGGCTTGTACGGCCAGCGCGGCTCGACCGCCGCTTGCAAAGCCGGGAGGATCCGGACGCGCCGGTAGCTGTTGAGATTTTCTGCTGAAGCGCCATGCCTTAGCGCCTCGCCAAGCGGTGGCAGCAGATCCACATCTGGAACGGCCATGGAGAGGTCGAGAACCTCATCGCCATAGTCGCCAGCACTCGCGAGCCGTGCCGGGCGCGGCGCTATCCGGTCACCGCTCACCCAAGTGCCGTTGCGTCCACGGCCGGTAATGATCTTCTGCCGCCGCAACTCACTCCATGCTTCCGAGACGGTCGCAGGACTGATGCCAAGCTTGAAAGCCAGGTCGCGGATCGCCGGCAGCTTTGTGCCGACTGGAATGGCGCCGGCACGGATGAGGGCGCTCGTTTCGATGGCGATGCCGCGCATCGTCCGGTCGCTTAGTTTTTCTGCAAACCATTGAACCGAAGCTATCTCGTCCATCATCGCCCTCTTTTTTAAATGTTCAGTAACGTAATATCAATTGATCAGTCAAGAATGAACATTTAGCTTCCCGCTGGAAAATGCAAACCAGCGAGGGAATGTCTTGCGCATCACTGTTCGATTGGCCGTCCGCGATTGGGATTATTTGACGCCGCTGGTGCTTGGCGATGTCAGCTCCGACAGGTTGGATCTGAAGATAGACCGGGTTGGCACTCTCGTTTCAAATGTAGGCACCGATCCGCAATATGATGCGGCGGAAATTTCCTTCAGCCGTTATGCCGGAGGCAGGGCGAAGGGCGAGACGGATGTGCTTGGCATCCCCAATTTCGTCATGCGGGGATTTCGCCATCGCTGCATCATCACCGCCAAGGACAGCCCAATTACCCGGCTCGAACAGTTGGCAGGCAAGAAAATCGGCGTTACGGGATGGCGTGACTCCGGCAACACCTGGACGCGAACCGCGCTTGCTCATGCAGGTGTCGGTATTGAGGATGCGTTCTGGTTTGCGGGACGGTTGACCGAGGCCCATCCAATTGTCGACAGGCTTGACGGATTTGGCCGGTCCGGCCGCATTGAAGCGGCGCCGGGCGAGCGACCGATGATGGAACTGTTGGAAAACGGCGAGCTCGACGCACTCTTCACGCCGTTCATGCCCGATAGCTTTTTCGGTGCCAATTCGAAATTCCGCCACGTCCTGCCCGATTTCCGCGCCGAAGAACTCGCATACTTTCGCGAGGTGGGCTACGTGCCGGGCATGCACCTGCTTGGCCTCAAGGCTTCGTTTGCCGACGAGCATCCTTGGCTTGCGCAAGAGCTGAGCGATCTTCTCGATGAATCGCAGCGCGTCTGGCTCAACAAGCGCCGCAAATATGCCGACACAACGCCGTGGATCATCGAGGAGCTCGGTCACGTCGCACGCGATCTTCCCGCGGGCTGGAACGAAAGCGGTTTTGCCGCCAATGAACACATGATCGCCGATTTTGCCGAACAACTGCATCTGCAAGGACTGACACCGATGTTGCTTACACCAATCGATCTCTTTCCCCATGAAATGGGAGCATCCTCCAAATCCGGTCGCGTGGGAGTTCCGGCATGAAGGTCGCTCTTGGGCAATTCGCAGTCAGCAAGAACTGGCAGGAAAATGCCGATATCTGCGTGAAGCTGATCAGGCAGGCACACGAAGCAGGCGCCGATCTCCTCGTCTTGCCTGAAGGTATCCTTGCCCGCGACATCACTGATCCGGATATCGTGCTGAAGACAGCGCAGCCACTTGACGGGCCGTTCATGGCACAACTGCTGGCTGAAAGCCGCAAGAGCAATCTGACCATCATGATGTGCGTTCACGTACCGACCGGCGGTCAGCGCGTCTTCAACAATCTCGTCACAATTCGCGGCGGAGAGGTCATCTCGCAGTATCTGAAGTTGCACCTTTACGATGCTTTTGCTGCCAAGGAGTCGACGAATGTGCAGCCCGGGGTAATTGTCCCCGAATTGATCGAAGTGGCTGGCCTGAAGCTCGGGCTGATGACCTGCTACGATTTGCGTTTTCCAGAACTTGCACGCCGCCATGCCGTTGATGGGGCTGACGTTCTGATCCTGCCAGCTGCATGGGTCAAGGGGCCAGGCAAGGAGGCGCACTGGGAGGTACTTGTCACCGCAAGAGCGCTGGAGAACACCTGCTATCTCGTCGCTGTCGGAGAATGCGGCGAACGCAATATCGGCGCCAGCATGGTCGTCGATCCGCTTGGCGTTGCTGTGGTTCGTGCCGGTGAAGCACCGGCTTTGATCTTTGCCGAGATAGAACCCGAACGCATCAGCCATGCCCGATCCGTGCTGCCGGTCCTGGCGAACCGGCGCTTCGCACGACCCGAACTCGCCTGATCAACCCAACTAAATTGAATCAAGAAAAGGGGAATAAACATGAAACTTCTAAAACTGGCACCGGTCGCGCTGCTCGCAACCTCCGTCCTGGCGGGGTCAGCCATGGCCGAGGAAACAGCAGTTCCAAAGCAGATAGTCAATGAAGCGCTCAAGGCGAAGCTGCCGGAGGAGATCCGTAAAGCCGGAAGCATGATCTCGGTCAACAATGGCTCCTTCCCACCCTATGAAATCGTCACAGGCACGACGGAGATGACCGGCGCGAGTGCCGATCTGACAAACGCACTCGGCGAACTTCTTGGCGTCGAGATCAAGCATGCCACGGTGAGTGGTCTGTCGGCGCTGCTCAGTGGCATCAATTCCGGCCGTTATCAATTTGCGTTTGGGCCCGTGGGTGATTTTGCCAGCCGGGAAGAAGCCAATGATTTCGTCGACTATGTGCAGGAATACGTTGTGTTTGCCGTGCACAAGGGCAACCCCAAGGGGATCACCTCGCTCGATGCGGCCTGCGGAAACCGCATTGCCGTGATGGCGGCAGGATCGGCCGAGAAGGTGATCAAGGCGCAGGCGGAAAAGTGCGTCAAGGATGGAAAACCGGCCATCGAAGTTCAATCGTTCACTGACCAGCCAAGTTCCATTCTGGCCGTTCGTTCCAAGCGCTCCGATGCCTTCTTCTCCTCGCAGGCACCCTTGACCTATTTCGTCCAGCAGACCAATGGCCAGCTTGAGCTTGCGGCAACAGGCGAGAAGAACGGCTTCGATAATCTCTACCAGGGTGCTGTCGTTCCCAAAGGTTCGCCGCTGGGCGAAGTCTTGCGCGATGGCCTGAAGGTTCTCATGGACAATGGTACCTATGCCATCATCATGAAGAAGTGGGGACTTGAGAAGAACATGATCAAGGAACCCGGCATCAATCTTGCGGGTCAGGGTGCCAAATGATCGGTCACAGCCGGACAGTGGCATCGCCCGCAAAGGGCGATGCAGAGGCGGCGCTACGCGATGTGGCGAACGCGCACAAGCCTTTTCGAACGGATCGATGGCTCTTGTGGGGCATAACGCTTCTTGTTGCAGCGAACTTTCTCTGGATTGTTGCCCATAATGAGAATTTCGGCTGGCCAATAGTAGCGCAATGGTTCACCGAAGAAACGATCCTGCGCGGGCTCTACGTCACGCTTGGCCTGACGGTCGTTGCCATGGCCATTGGTGTGGTGATCGGGTTGCTTCTCGCCATCGCCCGCATGTCGAATGACCGGCTCGCCAGTTCGCTGGCCGGCCTTTACATATGGTTCTTCCGAGGTACGCCGCTGCTCGTACAGCTCATTTTCTGGTACAATCTTTCCACCCTTTTTCCGGAAATCTCGCTCGCGATACCGTTCGGGCCAACGCTTGCCAGCTGGAACACGAACGATCTCATCACTCCCATGACAGCGGCGATCGCCGGCCTGGCACTCAATGAAGCCGCCTACATGGCCGAGATCATCCGCGGCGGACTGCTTTCCGTTGACAAGGGCCAGATCGAAACCACCGAGGCCTTTGGCATGACGCGTGCCCGGGCGCTTTGGCGCATCATCATTCCGCAAGCCATGCGTTCCATTGTTCCGCCAACGGGGAACCAGCTGATCAGCATGATCAAGGCAACATCCCTCGTCAGCGTCATTGCTATGGCCGATCTGCTCTATTCGGTCCAGGCCGTCTATAACCGTACCTTCGAGGTCATCCCCATGTTGATGGTTGCGGTCATCTGGTATCTTTTCATCACCTCGATCCTCAATGTCGGTCAGGGCTTCATTGAGCGCTATTACGGCCGCGGTGAAATTGGTTCGACGGCAGCGAAAAAACAGGAAAAGGTCGCCGTCGCAGAGATATCCGCCATGGCTCCGGAGGGCAGCAAATGACCGCCGCTTTGTCCATGAATACCATTGAAGCTGCTGAGCCGCTCGTGCAGGCGCGCAATGTGCACAAGGCATTCGGCGAGGTCGAAGTGCTCAAGGGCATCGATCTCGACGTCGCGCCGGGTGAAGTCGTCGTGGTGCTCGGACCCTCGGGTTCGGGCAAATCGACGTTCCTGCGCTGCGTCAACCATCTCGAAGCCATTGATCGCGGATCGATCGTCGTTGCAGGGGAACAGATTGGCTATTCCCTGCACAATGGGAGGCTCAACAAACTGCCGGCCCGGGCCATCGCCGTGCAACGGCGGCAGATCGGCATGGTATTCCAGCAATTCAATCTCTATCCGCACATGACGGCTTTGCAGAACATCGTCGAGGCGCCCATCGGCGTGCACAAGCAAAATCGCAAGGAAGCGACCGAACTGGCGATGGAATTGCTCGCTCGCGTCGGGCTGACGCACAAGGCGGATGCCTATCCCCGCCAATTGTCGGGCGGCCAGCAGCAGCGTGTGGCAATCGCCCGAGCGCTTGCCATTAAGCCGAAGCTTATGCTCTTCGACGAGCCGACGTCGGCACTTGATCCGGAACTGGTGGGTGAAGTGCTGGCAACAATGCGCGATCTAGCCGATCGGGGCCTGACGATGATTGTCGTGACGCACGAGATCGGATTCGCGCGGGAAGCGGCCGACCGGGTGGTGTTCATGGACGGCGGAATTATCGTCGAACAGGGGCGGCCAGATGATGTGCTCGGTAACCCGCAGCACCCGCGCACCCGCGCTTTTCTCAGCCGATTCATCTGAACAACACGATTTTCAGCGCCCAGACATCGCGCTGGGCGCTGAATTGCACAATATGGTGTGGTTGGGCCTTATCGACGAAACTGCCATCATTGCGCCGCGAGAGTCTTGAATAAGCAGTCAAATAGGCTATGGCTACCCCGTTCATAAGAGCTGCTTTGAAGGGAATATCGTCGAGTTGGAAGCGATTGAGCAAGCGATCCGGAACGCGTTGGCGAAATCGGATGCCAATAACCCTGCCATTCGTCAGAAAATCTACGAATCCGCATGGGGTGCGCACGAGCGGTCACTGGCGGCCAACGGCGCGCTGGACGACGATCAGCGTGAAGATCGCCGTGACCGGTTGAAAGCATCAATTACCCGGATCGAAAAGGAAATTCAGACAGAAGGTTCTTTGACGCCTCCTCCAGCGCCTGCTCCGGTCGAGGAAAGGCGCGAGCCAGTTCTCTCAGGAGATACTGTTCAACCAATCCAGCCGGCGTCCAGGATTGAGCCCTCACTAGGTATTATGCCAGAACCGGATCTTGGAGTACCCGAATCCGCATCGGACGAACCTGTCGCTGCCGACAATTATCGCCCGGACCGGCTGCGGCCACGACTGACCCGTAAAGCCGAACACAAGAAAGCAGGTGGCTTGAGCAAGCTGCTCATTCTTTTTGCCTTGCTTGCGGTTGCACTCGGTCTTCTGTGGCTTGTCGCCTCCGGTATCATCAATTCGAAGCCGTCCAGTATCCCGCCCAGTACAGGCAATCCGGCGACCAGTGACAGCCATGAACCGATGAAGGAAGGGCAGATATCGTCCGAAGGCACCTGGATCACGATTTTCGATCCCTCCGACTCCACTGGTGTTTCTGTCTCTGGTAGAGCGACGGCCAGCGTCGATGGCGATCAATTGGAGCAGTTCCTGCGCATCAAATCGCCGGGTGAGGCCGACGACATCAGCTTTGCCGTTGGGCAGGGCGTTCTTGATCAATTGGTGGGCAAGAACGCGGTCTTCGACATCATCGCCAAGAGCCAGGATGGCACCAGCACACAGATTGCGGTCAGCTGTGACTTCGGCGATCTTGGCGATTGCGGCCGCACGCGCTTCGACGTTTCCGACGCCAACGCCGAATTCCTGGTGCAAAAGCAGTTTCCATCAGACAAGAAGCCGAACGCGGGTGGTGTGATCAAGATCAATTCGGATGTCTCCCAGGCCGGGAAGTCTGTCGATATCATCTCCATCCGCGTCCAGATCACGAACTGATGACGCGCGCATTCCTTTCTTCCGGTGATCTGATCGCCGATCGCCGCGCCTCCTATGCGGACATGCTGTTCGAAACAGGTGATCACGCGGCTGCAGCGGATCTGATGCGGCAGACACTGGAGATCGTTCCTGACTGGACGGCGGGGTTGTTCCGCCTTGGCGAAATGGAGGCGGCCGCCGGTAAGGGCGACGCAGCGGCCGCGGCCTGGCGCCGCGTGCTGCAGCTCGACCCGGAGGATCGATTTGGTGCGACGTTAAAATTAGCGGCGACCGGCCATGCAACAGCTCCGGATACACCACCGACTGCCTATGTAGAAACCCTGTTCGATGCCTATGCCCCAACCTTCGAAGCCGCGCTTCTGGACCGGCTGAGCTATCGCGTGCCCGAATTGCTCGCGAACGCCGTCATAGCGCTTGCGCCTGGCAAGCGGTTTCAGTCGGTGCTCGACATTGGCTGCGGCACCGGGCTGATGGGCCCCTATATCCGCGGCGCAGCGGATCATCTTGCGGGCATGGACCTTTCGGAAGCCATGTTGCGACAGGCGGCGGAAAAGCACCTGTATGACAGTCTGAAAAAAGGTGATGTCAACGAACTGGATGCGCCGCCGAGCAGCGCTGATCTCGTCATCGCTGCAGATGTCTTCGTCTATGTCGGCGACCTAGACCGCGCCTTTGCCAATGTCGCAAGGACCCTTACGCACGATGGGCTGTTCGTGTTTTCGGTCGAGAACCATGAAAGTGGCGATGAGCCGATCCTCCAGCCATCGCTGCGCTATACGCACTCCGAAACCTATGTACGCCGGCTTCTTGCAGAGCACGCCATGGTCCCTGCGAGCATCCAGCTCGAGCAGATACGCCTCGATCGCGGCGAGCCGCTCCAGGGGCTCATTGTAGTGGCCAGGGCACCAAGCTGATTAATCTTTGCGGAACACCAGGCGGCCCATCCAGCCGGTTATAACGGCGAGGAAGACCGCGAACAGGCCATAGAGAAGACTGTGCTGGTTGGCGGCGCGATAGATGCGGAACTCAAGGCCAGCCTTGACGATGTTGAGACTGGTCGTGCTTTCACGCAAGAACTCGCCGTTACGGAACAGATAGGCCCGCGCCACATGCTTCCCCACCGGCACGTTGGCGGGCAGTGAGAGCGTCGCGCGAAACAATGTCGATGACAGAAACTGCACATCGCCCATGCGTTGGCTGTAGAGCTTCTGTTTCAGTTTCAACCGCGGCAGTTCCGTAGAAAACTCCTTCAGCGCGGCGCTTGATTCAAAGCCATCCGGTGTTGGTTCATAGAATATATTGTTCACGCCGAGACCAAGCTGGGCAAACACCTTCGGTGTGGTGATATCCTGCAGGCTACGGGTTGACGCCAATGAATAGGATGCCGGGATGTGCTGGAATGTCACCGATTCCATGTTGATCCAGATGCCGAAGAACCGGTCCTTCCGGCGTACGACGAAATCACGTTCCGGCCCCTGCAGGATCACGACAACATCATAGCGGCCCTGCCGCTGGATCAACGGATCCGCATTATCCAGCGCGCCAAAGACTGTAAGGTCAGTCCCGCGGAAACCGGATGTTATCGCGATTGTATCGGTGGAAAGCCCGATTTCCACGGTCTCCTTGTTCACGGGTTGCTGGGCAAGAGCGGTCGCGCTTGCTCCGAGCGCGATCGTCAATGCCAGGACTCTAGCAAGGGCTCTCATGACGCCCCCGTCGCAATGGCAAGAGAGATCGAGTAGAGATCATCGGGCGTAACGAAACAGTTCTATGGCCAGACGCAAGCCAACCGCAAGAACGAGCATTGCAAGCAGGGCGCGCAACTGCTCGCCGCGCAACTTCTGGCCGATGCGCGCGCCGTATTGCGCCCCAATGACGCCCCCTGTCATGAGCAGCATTGCCAGGACAATGTCGACGGACTGGTTGGTTGTCGCCTGCATGACGGTTGTGAAGGCTGTGACGAATACGATCTGGTAAAGCGAGGTGCCGATAACGACATTCGTCGGCACCTTGAGCAGATAGATCATGGCAGGAACCATGATGAAGCCGCCGCCAACGCCCATGATTGACGACAGAAAGCCGATCGCCCCGCCAAGCACCAGAACAGGGATGATGCTTACATAGATTTTGGATTGGCGGAAACGCATCTTGAACGGCAGGCGATGCACCCAGTTGTGCTGCCCCGGCTTCTTCAGAGTTGCGAGTTGGCCCGCGCGTGTCCGCCGCATCGACTGGACACTTTCATACAGCATCAAGCCGCCGACAGTGCTCAGAAACACCACATAGAGCAGCGAGACGATCAGATCGAGCTGACCGAGTTCCCGCAGGAGGACGAAGACGTAAATGCCGACGCCGGCGCCGATGATGCCGCCGATGACGAGCAGGGACCCGAGCTTGACGTCCAGGGTGCCACGTCTGAAATGCGTCAAGGCACCACTGAAGGATGACGCAATAACCTGGTTCGCTCCGGTCGCAACCGCAACTGCAGGTGGAATATTGTAGAAGATCAACAGCGGTGTGATCAAAAAGCCGCCGCCCACACCGAACATACCCGACAGGAATCCTACCGCCGCTCCCATGCCGAAGAGCACGAAGATATTGACCGAGATCTCGGCTATTGGCAGGTAAATACCCAATGCAAACCCCAAACCCATCATGGCGCTACGACACTGTCGTAACACCACAATGACAGCAATTCTTTAAGGTTTCTTGCCCTCTCGACGGGCCCCTGTCAAACACTGACTCAATGACACGGCGCATACCGGTTCAAACGCGAAACCAATTGTCGCAACAATGGGGTAGCTCGTATTTTTGATCGGAAGTGTGTCCGAAAAGCGTCTATCCGTTCTTCTTGAGAAGGTTCCTTACGAAGTCACTGTCAATGTTGCCTGTTGGCTTCAATCCGTTGTCTTTCTGGAATGCCATGATCGCATCGCGCGTCTTGGTGCCGATCTTGCCGTCCGAACCGCCAGCATCGTAGCCATGTCTTGTTCAGGATAAGCTGAACATTGCGAATGGCCTTTTCCATGTCGTTGGAACCGGTGGTAACCGGGGCCTCCCGCCACGCTTCGGGAACATTGAGGGCGTTGGTATCCGGATTCATCGGCTTCGGTTTCCAAAGCTCGACGGCGGCACGCGCCCGCTGGAGCTGCTCGGGAGACATGGCCTTTGCAACCTCGTCGCCTTTCTGCGCGGCATCCTTGTCGCCGGCATTCGCAGCGAGTGCGAACCACTTGTAGCTTTCCTCAAGGTTTTGCTGGACGCCCATGCCTTTCGCCGAAAGAACGGCAAGGTTGAACTGGCTGTCCTTGACCCCGAGCTCTGCGGCCTTGGCAAACCAGAGCGCGGCGGATTCATTGTCTGGTGCGCCATCGGTGCCCGCGGCAAACAGCACAGCGAGATTGTGCATGGCGCTCGCATTTCCCTGTTCGGCAGCGAGCTGGTAGTAAGTCTTCGCTTTTGCCAGATCGCGAGTAAGACCGAGACCCTTTTCGTAAAAATTACCGAGGCGATACTGTGCCGGGGCAAATCCCTGTTCGGCGGCGACGCCGTACCACTCTGCGGCTCTAGCGTAGTCGCGTTCAATGCCACGTCCATCCATGTAGCGGTCGCCAATTTCGAACAATGCCTTGGGATCGCCGTTCGATGCTGCCGCGCGCAGTGGCTCCGGTCCAGCTTCTACCGGAACGGCCGGAATAGCCGTTGCAGGTTCGATGGCGGGGGGTGGTGTTGAGGCGGCGATCGTAGAGGGTGTATTTTGCTGGGCTGCGATTACGCTGGCCACACTGTCAGGTGCAGGTTGAGACGCCGCCAGTTCCGGGGGTGTATTGCCCTCCAACGGCGCTGTCAGCGGGACGAACGTCAGCAGCACTGGATGCGATGGCCTCAGGCTTAGCGGGCTGGGCTTGAGAGGCCGCCACATCCGAAAGAGCCGGATGGTCGAGGAATGCATTCTTCAGTTGCAGGCCCGCGATCGCGATCATGATCGCGCCGATCGCGAGAAGGATTGGCTTGCGCTGGCGTGAGAATAAGCCACTTCTTGTGGCGCCGACTTCTTCGGAAAGGACTGTTGATCGTTTCTGGCTTTCAACTTCCGATGCTGCCGCCTGCGCGGCCCGCCGTGCAGCCGCGATGAAATCGGCTTTGCCCGCAGAGGCATCACCGGCAAGGGGCACATCCCGCCGGTCATCCCGAACCCGCTTCAGAATGGAGTTCAGGTCCGGCATGCCGGAACCGGGTTCGAGCGGACGGTTGAGAATGTCCGGATCGAAGTCCATTTTCACGTCGGATGCCTCGCCGTCGCTCAACACATTCGATCCGGGGTCCAGGGGTGTGGCTTCCTGTTTGCTTCGTCCCTTCAAGCCGCGAGCGAGACTGCCGAAAAGAGATTTCTTTTCGCGTGGCGCGTGATCCGCGACTTCGGTATCGCCGGCGAGGGTCACTTCCAGAGAGATTTCCTCTTCATTCGACCGGGACACGCCACGCGCAGGCTCGACGTCGAGGTTTGGATCGTAGGCAAGATCCTGTGGGTTTTCGGCAATGATCGTCCCGTTAGCGACCGCTCCGGCAACCCTGTGTATCTGGGTCGGCCCGCTTTCCAGCGAGGCAAGGCGATCGACGATCTTAAGCAACGTGTCGTGGATAGCCTCGAACGTCTTGGTGTTGCGCTCTTCCGATTTGCGCGCAAGCATTTCCAGCGTCTTCAGATCGTCGGCGAGTTCGCGGGCAATCTTGCTGTCATGGGCACTGTCGAAGCTTTCCGTGTTGCGGATTGCCTCCGCTGCGGCATTGCGCGCTGCTTCCAACACGAGATCGCGGTTCAACACGATCGATTCTTCAATCGCATCAAGACGTGGTGGAATGGCGCGCAGTTCCGCATGCCGATCATTCGACTGTGACAGATGTTGAGCTAATCCGGCGATCTGCACTTCGAGATTGCGGATGGCATCGTGTGTGCTGTCAACTTCGGGCACGTTCTTCGCGATGTAGCGGGCAATGTCGTCGAAACGGGCTTCAAGATTATCTGTCAGACGAATGTCGCTGTGCTCTACCATCATGTGATGATCGTCGAGGCGCCGGGTCAGTTCTTCGAAACGCTGATCGATCTGTTCGATGAAAGCGGGAGGAGCCGCGGTTGGCTGCTGCATGTTTTCAAGCTTGTCGATGATTTGCAGTACGCGGTCTTCCAGATCGCGGAAGTCTGTAATGCTGATCGATGCCGGTGCATTCTGCAGGTGCCGGGTGATCGCTGCGAGTTGGTCGGACAATACGTCAAGGTTGGGTATAGGCGCTGTCTGCTGTGCCGTCAGATAATCAACGCGCTCGGCGAGTTCGCCCATGCGCTTGAGGATCGTATCCGAAGTCCGGTCAAGACTTGCCGTCTCAATCTTTGTCGAGAGCGACGTGATCCTGCGCTTCAAGCCGCTCGAATGCATCTGCCTCGACATTGCGGGTGGCGGAGGGCCTTGATGTAGCAACAATCGCGCGGCTGATTTCATCGAGGCGCTCGTCGACCTGTTGCATGAATTTGCCTGTCAGCGAAGCGCCGTTCTTGCGTGACATCTGGTCAACAGCACTCGCCAGTAGCAAAAGCTTGTCTTCAACATTTTTCAGCGGCAACGACTGAGGCAATCCATCCAGCGTCTCACGAATGTCCTTGAGTCGGCCTTCCAGCGATCCGAGCGAAGCGCTGGCCTCTTCCACATTGAATGGGTTGCGTTGGGTGAAGGCGTCGAAGCGTTCGTCCATCGCGTCCCAGCGGTTACCGAGATTCCTCACAAACTCCTCACGCGCCAGCGTGTCCACTGTGCGCCGCAGTTCTTCGAGATCACCACGCAGCATGGACAGGTGACCAGTATCCGGACGGCTCGCCTTGCCGTCGACGAAGCGGTCACTGGCAGCCGTCGTCTGGCGCAGCCTGTTCATGGTGTCGCCATGTGACCCGAAGCCAACCGGCGCAGTTGGTTCTATTTCGTCCCGCATCTCGTCGCGGAGTTGCTTTAGCTGTGCCGCAATGGCCGAAAGATCGTGCTTGCCGTCGGGACGCTGGCCCGTAACCGGGGCGTCGGGTGAGCCATAACATGTTTTGGCGTCGCTGAACGGCCGGCGCGGGAGGCCAGGGCGGCGAACCGATCGGCAATGTCCTGGCTCTCCTCACTGATGTCCGGCCTTGGCTCCATGGCGCGGCGCAACTGGCCTTCGAGCGTTTCGAGCGTTCGATTGAGACTATCCAGCGACGTCGCATCGCGGCGTGCGCGGTTCACATTGACCTGTTCCATCAGTGACCTTTGGTTCGTCATGGACGTCTGCTTTGCTCTAACGCCAACGAAGTGGCGGGTTCAAAATCTTGACCCTGTGGAGCAGCGGCGCTGGTCTCGGTCGCCGAAAAGCAGAATGTGTCCTCTAAGGTCCATTCGGGCTAATCCGGAAAGCCAGGACAGGTTTTTGCCCCATGCGGTCCGACAAGCCGTGAAAAACAAATCACACATAGACACGGATCACCGACACCGTGACATTGGCGAAACGTGGTAAACAACTCGTTAAGACAGGCCGCCAATCGTTAAAAATGTGCTCACATATGGGGCGCCTGCTTCATCGGGAATTCATGCTGGTGCCCTAAAGCGGATAATCAGCCGCCAAAGAAAAATTGCCGAAGACCGAAATTCACAGGATTTTGACGTTTACGGAAACGTCAAAATTTGTTAGAGAAGGTGAAAGTCTGACGGTACCAGATGTGGTGCCGCATTTTGCTCGTTTATGTTTTGGAGGAAACCTGATGCCGAGTTATCGCGCGCCTGTTGAAGATACGCTGTTTATCCTGAACGATGTTCTGGGTTTTGAACGCTACAACAACCTGCCGGGTTTTGGCGATGCATCCCCGGATATCGTCGAAGCGATTCTCGGTGAAGGCGCCAAACTAGCCGAAAACACCTTGTTTCCAACCAACCAGATTGGTGATCACGAAGGCTGCGTCCGGCACGAAGACGGTTCGGTCACCACACCAAAAGGTTTCAAGGAAGCATTCGACCAGTATCGCGAGGGCGGCTGGGTGGGCCTTGCCGTGCCGCAGGAATTTGGTGGTCAGGGCCTGCCTTACGCGCTGCATGTGGCAGCCGGTGAATACATGGCTTCGGCAAACATGGCGCTGGTCATGTATCCCGGCCTGACCCAGGGCGCAATTGCGGCCATTCTCACGCACGGCACCGACGAGCAGAAGCTGACCTATTTGCCTAAACTGACCGATGGTACCTGGACAGGCACCATGAACCTCACGGAGCCGCATTGTGGCACCGATCTCGGTCTGTTGCGCAGCAAGGCTGTGCCGAACGCCGATGGTTCCTACCGGATTTCCGGGCAGAAGATTTTCATCTCTGCCGGCGAGCACGACATGGCCGAGAACATCATCCATCTGGTTCTCGCCCGTATCGAGGGCGCACCGGAAGGCACCAAGGGAATTTCGCTGTTCATCGTACCGAAGTTCAATCTCGACGAGAACGGCAATCCCGGAACGCGCAATGGCGTATCGTGCGGCTCGATCGAAGAGAAGATGGGCATTCACGGCAATTCGACCTGCGTCATGAACTATGACGAAGCGACCGGCTACCTGATCGGCGGAGAGAACAAGGGTCTGCGCGCCATGTTCACAATGATGAACGAGGCCCGTCTCGGTGTCGCCCTGCAGGGTCTGTCCATCGGCGAGATTGCCTACCAGAACGCTGCCATCTATGCGCGTGACCGTATCCAGGGGCGCTCATTGACCGGACCGAAACAGCCGGACAAGAAGGCTGATCCGATCATCGTCCATCCGGACATCCGTCGCATTCTCCTGACGATCAAATCCTTCAACGAAGCCGGCCGCGCGTTCATCCTGTGGTCAGCATTGAAATCGGATATTGCGCATCGCTCAGGTGATGAGGCCGAAAGACAATTGGCGGATGACATTCTCGGCCTGATGACGCCGGTATTGAAAGGTGTCCTGACCGACAAGGGCTTCGAGCACGCCTGCATGGCGCAGCAGGTCTTCGGCGGCCATGGTTATATCGAAGAACATGGCATGAGCCAGTACGTGCGCGATGCGCGTATCGCCATGATCTATGAGGGTGCCAATGGCATCCAGGCATTGGATCTGGTCGGCCGCAAGCTCGGTGCCAATGGCGGCCGTGCGGTCATGGCCTTCTTCAAGGAAGTCGGCGATTTCTGCGAAGAAAACCGCGGCGACGAGAAGCTGTCCTTCTTCACCAAGCATTTGAAGAAGGGTCTCAATGACCTCCAGGCGGCCTCCATGTGGCTGATGCAGAACGGCATGACGAACCCTGACAATGCGGGTGCTGCTTCGACCGACTACATGCATCTCTTCGGTCTGGTTTCGCTCGGCTACATGTGGGCGCGGATGGCCAAGGCATCGCATGCCAAGCTTGCTGAAGGCGCCAGCAACAAGGCCTTCCATGAGACCAAGCTCGTCACCGGCAAGTTCTTCATGGAGCGCGTCATGCCGGAAACGTCGGCGCACCTGGCCCGCATCCAGACTGGAGCGGATACGATGATGGCGCTTGCTGCGGAAGCATTCTAAGCTACCGCACGCTCATTTCGAGCCGCGGCCTCGCGGCTCCTTCTACTGACTCTCGGGAGGTTTGTGATGGGTCTGCGACCGGAAGAAGTATTGGGTGTTCCAAAACCCGACTGGAAGACCGACGATGTCGTAATGCTGGAAGAGATGGCCACGAAGTTTCTTGAGGCCGAGGTTCTGCCGCACTACGACCGTTTTGAGAAACAGGAAATATTCGACCGTTCGGTCTGGGAGCTCGCCGGTGAGAACGGGCTTCTGTGTGCCTCAATGCCTGAAGAATATGGTGGGGCAGGTGGTACCTATGCGCACGAAAGCGCCATTCTTGAAGCCATCAGCCATGTCGGTGTCGACGGCTTCGGCATAGCCCTGCACAATTCCATCGTGGCTCCCTATATCCTCCACTATGGCTCGGAAGAGCAAAAGCAGAAATGGTTGCCGAAAATGGCGACGGGCGAGCTTATTGGCGCCATTGCCATGACCGAGCCCGGTGCAGGCTCTGACCTTCAGGGCGTCAAGACCAGTGCGAAAAGGGATGGCAACCACTACGTCATCAATGGATCGAAGACATTCATCACCAATGGCCAGCTTGCCAATCTGGTCATCGTCGTGACCAAGACCGACCCGGCGCAAGGAGCAAAAGGCACCTCGCTGATTGTCGTCGAAACCGACGGGCAGGAAGGTTTCGAACGCGGCCGCAATCTCGATAAGGTCGGATTGAAGTCGAACGATACGTCGGAACTCTTCTTCAATGACGTCCGGGTGCCTACGTCCAATCTTCTCGGTACGGAAGAGGGACAAGGTTTTGTCCAGCTGATGCAGCAATTGCCGCAAGAACGCTTGCAGATCGGCGGGACGGCGATTGCCATGGCTGAGCGTGCCATCGCCATTACGTCGGACTATGTCAAGGAGCGCAAGGCTTTTGGCAAAGCGGTAATTGAGTTCCAAAACACACAGTTCAAGCTGGCCGAGCTCAAGACAGAGGCCACGATTGGCCGCGTTTTCTACAATCATTGCGTCGAACGCCATCTGAATGGCGGGCTCGATCCGGTTACGGCCTCGATGGCAAAGTATTGGCTCAGCGACCTGCAGAACAAAGTGGTCGATGAATGCCTGCAGCTGCATGGCGGCTACGGCTATATGAACGAATATCCGATTGCCCGCATGTTCCGCGATGCACGCGTCCAGCGGATCTACGGCGGCACTAACGAAATCATGAAGCTTTTGATCGCCCGCAGCCTTTGAGCTGCCGGTTCGAACAGGGAGAATGAAATGACTGACGCATATATTTACGACCACGTCCGCACGCCGCGTGGCAGAGGCAAAAAGGACGGCAGCCTGCACGAAGTGCCTGCCGTTCGTCTCGGCGCTCATGTACTTGAGGCGCTGCGCGATCGCAACGGCCTCGACACGGGCCTGGTCGACGACATCATCTACGGCTGTGTCGATCCTGTGGGCGAAGCTGGCGCTGTCATTCCGCGGTCCTCCGCTTTCGAAGCGGGCTATGATTTCAAGGCGCCGGGCATGCAGATATCGCGTTTCTGCGCATCTGGACTTGATGCCGTGAATTTCGCTGCGGCCAAGATCGTGCAGGGTGCGGACGACATTGTCATTGCCGGCGGTGTTGAATCGATGTCGCGTGTCGGGATGGGCATGTCGGGGGGGGCCTGGTACATGGATCCGTCGGTCGGCCTGCCAGGCTATTTCATGCCGCAGGGTGTTTCCGCTGATCTGATTGCCACGAAGTACGGCTTCAGTCGCGACGATGTTGACGCTTACGCAGTGGAAAGCCAGAAGCGTGCCGGTGAAGCGTGGAGCAAGGGTTACTTCAAGAACTCTGTACTGGAAATCAAAGATCAGAATGGCCTGACGATCCTCGATCATGACGAGCATATGCGTCCGACGACGGATATGCAGGCGCTGGCTTCGCTCAATCCATCCTTTGTGATGCCCGGTGAAATGGGTGGCTTCAACGCTGTCGGCATTCAGGCTCATCCCGAAGGTCGAGACGATCAATCACGTTCATCATGCCGGCAATTCGTCCGGTATCGTCGATGGTGCCGCAGGCGTATTGCTTGGCTCGAAGAGCGCAGGCAAGGCGATCGGCTCAAAGCCACGTGCCCGCATCCGCGCATTCGCCAATATCGGTTCGGACCCGGCGCTGATGCTGACCGGCCCGGTCGACGTAACCGAAAAGCTCTTGAAGCGCGCCAAGATGAAGATTTCGGACATCGATCTCTTCGAGCTCAATGAGGCTTTTGCCGCTGTGGTGCTGCGCTACATGCAGGCATTCGATATTCCACGCGACAAGATCAACGTCAATGGCGGTGCCATCGCTATGGGGCATCCGCTTGGCGCGACAGGCGCCATGATCCTTGGCACTGTTCTTGATGAACTGGAGCGCCGCGATCTCAATGTTGCGCTCGTTACACTGTGCATCGGTGCGGGCATGGGCACTGCAACCATCATCGAACGCGTCTGAGGAGATAGGGAAGATGAGCTATACGAACTTCAAATTCGACGTCGACGCGGACGGCATTGCACTCGTAACCTGGGATATGCCGGATAAGTCGATGAACGTCTTCACCGAAGAGGTGATGAAGGAACTCGACGCGATCGTCGATCGGGTTGCGAAGGACGAAGCAATCAAGGGTGCCGTGATCACGTCCGGCAAGGACACGTTCTCCGGCGGTGCCGACTTGACCATGCTCAAGCGCATGTTCCAGCTTTTCCAGGAAGAGAAGGCGAAGGATCCGAAGAAGGCGGTCGAGCTCTTGTTCGAAAATACTGGCAAGATGGGTGGCCTTTTCCGCAAGCTGGAAACATGCGGGAAACCTTGGGTTTCGGCGATCAACGGCACCTGCATGGGCGGCGCATTCGAAATGTCATTGGCCTGTCACGGTCGCGTCGTTTCCGACGACCCGGCGGTGAAGATGGCCCTGCCGGAAGTCAAGGTTGGCATCTTCCCGGGAGCCGGTGGTACACAACGAGTTCCGCGCCTGACAAACCAGCAGGATGCCCTGCAGATGATGACGACTGGATCCAGTCTTACAGCATCGCGCGCCAAGGCGATGGGGCTGGTACATGAAGTCGTTCCGGCCAAGAAGCTGGTGGATGCAGCCAAGAAGATGATCAAGGCCGGTCTGAAGCCGGTACAGCCTTGGGACGAGAAGGGCTTCAAGCTTCCGGGCGGTGCGATCTATTCAGCGGCAGGAGCAAATCTCTGGCCAGCGGCCACGGCCATCCTCCGCCGTGAGACATATGGCAATTATCCGGGCGCTGCCTCGATCCTGAAATCCGTCTATGAGGGCCTGCTTGTCCCGTTCGATACGGCACTCAAGATCGAGCAGCGTTACTTCACAAAGATCCTGCAGACGACGGAAGCCGGAATGATGATCCGCTCGCTGTTCGTATCGCTGCAGGAACTGAACAAGGGCGCCCGACGGCCAGCTGAGGTCAAACCCACCAAGTTCAAGAAAATCGGTGTTGTCGGTGCTGGTTTCATGGGGGCAAGCATTGCCTATGTCACTGCCAAGGCCGGTATCCCGGTGGTGCTCCTCGACCAGAGCCTCGAGGCTGCAGAAAAGGGCAAGGCGCATTCTGCCGAGCTGATCACCAAGGAAATGCAAAAGGGCAAGGCGACAGCGGAAGAAAAGGAAAAGCTGCTCGGCTTGATCAAAGCATCGGCTGATTATGCCGATCTCGAAGGAGCAGACCTCGTCATCGAGGCGGTGTTCGAGGATCGCGAAGTCAAGCGGGTCGTTACGGAAAAGGCCGAGGCAGTGTTGAAGCCCGGGGCGATCTTTGCATCCAACACTTCGACACTGCCTATTACCGGCCTTGCCAAGGTCTCGCAGCGTCCAAAGAATTTCGTCGGGATTCACTTCTTCTCGCCCGTCGACAAGATGATGCTGGTGGAAGTCATTCTCGGCAAGAAGACATCGGACAAGGCACTGGCTGTTGCCCTCGATTACGTGCGCGCCATCAAGAAGACGCCGATCGTCGTCAACGACACCCGCGGCTTCTACGTCAATCGCTGCGTGCTGCGTTACATGTCGGAAGCGTACAACATGCTGGTCGAAGGTGTGCCGCCCGCAATGATCGAAAATGTCGCGCGCATGGCGGGTATGCCGGTCGGTCCGTTGGCACTCAACGACGAGACTGCGATTGACCTGTCGCAGAAGATCCTGAAGGCCACATTGGCGGATCTTGGTCCAAAGTCTGTCGATCCGCGGCATGTCGAACTCGTCAACACGCTGGTCGATAAGTATGATCGCCGTGGCCGGAAGAACGGCAAGGGCTTCTATGATTACCCTGCCAAGCCCGCGAAGAAGCAGTTGTGGCCGGAGCTGAAGACGCTTTATCCGCAACAGGACCCGGACAAGATCGATGTCAATGTCCTGAAGCAGCGTTTCCTGTTCACCATTGCCCTTGAAGCAGCCCGCGTCATGGAGGAAGGCATTGTCACCGATCCGCGTGAAGCGGATGTCGGGTCTATCCTTGCCTTCGGCTTTGCACCCTATACGGGCGGAACCCTTTCCTACATCGACGGCATGGGCGCGGCGAAGTTCGTCGAAATCGCCAAAGGGCTGCAGCGGAAATATGGGGCACAGTTCAAGGCACCGAAGCTTCTGCTCGACATGGCCGAAAAGGGCGATACCTTCTACGAAAGGTTCAATCCTTATCCGGTCGAGGAGAAGAAGCAGGCTGCCTGATCTTTAGGTCGCAGATTTCTTAAGGGCGGGCACGTGCTCGCCCTTTTCCTGTTTGTGGATAAGAAAGTTTTCCGCAATTTTACTCGACTTTTCCGAGATTCCTTCTTACAACAATTGGGAAGGTATTTTTTCCTTGTCTCTGGAACGCCCCATGTTCTCACATGACCGCATCTGGGCGGCTATCGACGCGCTGGCAGAACGCCATTCCCTCTCCGTTTCCGGATTGGCGAAGCGGGCTGGGCTTGATCCAACGACCTTCAACAAATCCAAGCGTTACGCTGTCGACGGTCGCGCGCGCTGGCCGTCGACCGAATCTCTGGCAAAGATCATGGAGGCGACCGGGGCATCGATCGACGAGTTCATGATGCTGGTTGTCGGCAAGGCTACGCGTTCAGGCGGTACGGTGACGCGTTCCGTGCCGCTTCTCGGCTTTGCACAAGCTGGTGCAGGCGGTTTCTTTGACGATGGCGGATTTCCCGTCGGACAGGGCTGGGATGTGGTTGAGTTTCCGATCGGTCCCGGTGACTCGGTTTATGCACTGGAAGTGTCAGGCGATTCCATGCTGCCGCTATACCGGGACGGCGATACGATCATCGTCTCGCCCGGCGCGGCCGTGCGACGCGGTGATCGCGTCGTGGTGCGCACGAAGGACGGCGAGGTCATGGCCAAGGTCCTTGCGCGCCAGACTCCGCGCACCATCGAATTGCAGTCGATGAATCCTGAACACCCTAATCGCACTTTTGACGCGGCTCACATCGACTGGGTCGCCCGGATCCTATGGGCAAGCCAGTAGGAAATTTTTCCGCATGCGTCAGTTGCCGCTTTATGTTCTTACCGTTCTCGTTGCCTTCGCGCTGACGTATGTCTTTGTCGCTCCTTTCCACGGTGGAATCGATACGCCGGCTGTGACGAACCAAGATGTTGAGATGATCCCCGAAAACTTCGAACTGCCCGATGAAATGAAGAATGATGTTCCGGACAGTGTGCAACAGCCTGCGCAGTTGCAGGGACGCGTGACGTCTCCGGACGCGCGGCAGGTTGACCCGGCTGCGCCTTCACTGCCAAACAGTCAATCAACGCCACTGCAACGTGTCGAGCCGCGGCAACCATTGAGTGAACTCGGGCAGGCCGCACCCGTTGCGCCGCCTCCACCCCCAGTCCCGGTCGACAATACGGCAAAGCCGGTCCTGCTCTACCAACCGGTGGCGATTGCCGCGGGAACGATCGAAGCGTCAGGTTACAAGATTGCGCTTGAGGGAATCCAAACACTGCCGATCGATGAGACCTGCAGTGCCAATGATGGCGTGACCTGGCCATGCGGTATGGCAGCGAGGACAGCCTTTCGCAATTGGCTGCGTTCACGGGCGATTGAATGCAACGTACCCGGTCAGCCGTCGGACAATGTCATTGCGACCCAGTGCAAGCTTGGGAACGCTGATCTTGCGCAATGGCTTGTGGAAAACGGCTGGGCACGCGCCAGGGATGGAACGCCGATGGCCGACGTGATGAAGAAAGCTGAGGAAGCGAAGCGCGGGATCTTTGGCGATCCACCGCCGGCCCTTCCAGCTACTCAGGAAATACCAATGCCGTCATTCGGCGATACGCTATTGCCACCGGACGAGCCCGCCGTGACACCGCCGCCATTGACTGCGCCAGAAGCGCCGTTTCCGCCACGTCCGCAGTGAGAGGTCTTATTCAGGCCTCGTGACAGACCGCTTCAATGTTGTGGCCGTCGAGATCGCGTACAAATGCCCCATAATAGTTGGGATGGTAATGCGGACGCAGCCCCGGCTGGCCGTTGTCAGTGCCTCCGGCTGCTATAGCAGCTTTGTGAAACGCGTCGACCATCGCGCGATTGGCAACGCGAAAGGCCACGTGGACAGGGGGCTTGTTGGGAGTGCCGCTGACAACCCAGAAATCAGGCTTTCCTCCTTCACCAAATCCGGCAACGTCTTCGCTGCCCGTGACCGAAGCCGGGAATTCCACTATCAGTTCGTATCCTATCGCGGTGAGTGCATCGGAATAAAACTTCTTGCTCTGCTGGTAGTTGCTTACTGCGATGCCTGTATGATCGATCATTCAGTCCTCCCAAGGATTATCGCTGCCGGCCTATGATAGATTCCCCGCCAATGTCTTTGCAATGAGCGCGCGCGTCTCCACAATGCCATAAAGTGCAACGAAGGAGCCAAAGCGCGGTCCGCGCTCCTGTCCGATCAGCACTTCATACAGCATCTGGAAGAAAGAGACTGAGACGCCGGGGCCACCTTCAGGACTTTTCTTCGTATGATCCTGGTAGCGTTCGATGGCGCGAGCGACATCGAGTATGGCATTCTGTATCTCGTTGCCGTCGGCATCGGCGGGAAGGGTTGCGAGCTTCTTGTCCATTTCGTCCAAAGCAATGCGTTCCACGTCATCCGGCGTACGGAATTTCTTTGATGGCTTGACGAAATCGTTGAAATAGCGGATCGCGTAACCGACCAATGCATCCAGTTCAGGATTGTTCTGAGCCGTTACGCCAGGCGCATAACGTGAAATAAAGCCCCAGAGCACGCTGCTGTTCTCGGCATTGGAGGCGCTGACAAGATTGAGCAGAAGCGCGAACGGAACTGGCATCTCGACGGCCGGTGGATTGCCGTTGTGCAAGTGCCAGACCGGATTGTTCAGCCGGTCTTTCCAGGATTGCTGTCTGTAAGCGGAAAGGTAGGTGAAGTATTCATCCACCGCCTTTGGTATGACGTCGAAATAAAGCCGCTTTGCCGTTCGCGGCTTCTGGAACATGTAAAGGCCCAAGCTTTCGGTTGGCGCATAGGTCAACCACTCGTCGATGCTGAGGCCATTGCCCTTCGACTTCGATATCTTCTGCCCGACATCGTCGAGAAACAGTTCATAGACAAAATGCTCCGGAGCACGGCCACCCAAAATCTCGCAGATGCGGTCATAGATAACCGCATTTGTCTGATGGTCCTTGCCGAACATCTCGAAATCCACGCCGAGGGCCGCCCAACGCATGCCAAAGTCAGGCTTCCATTGTAGCTTGACGTTCCCACCGGTCACAGGAAGGGTCGTCTCGACGCCGTTCTCGTCGTCAAAAGTTATCGTGCCGTCCTTCGCGTCGATATGCTTCGTTGGCACGTACAGCACCCGGCCGGTTGTCGGAGATATCGGCAAGAACGGGCTATAGGTGGCCTGACGCTCCTCGCCGAGCGTGGGCAGCATCACTTTCATGATGTCGTCATAGCGCTCGGCCGCACGCAACAGCACCTCATCGAAGCGGCCGGACTTGTAGTAGTCTGTCGCGCTCGCGAATTCGTAGTCGAAGCCGAATGTATCAAGGAACCGGCACAACATGACGTTGTTGTGGTCGGCGAAACTCTTGTAATTGCCGCCAAACGGGTTGGGGACTGCGGAGAGAGGCTCGTGCAGGTGTGGCGCAAGCAAGGAGGGGTCCGGCACATTGTCCGGAATCTTGCGCATCCCGTCCATATCGTCAGAGAAGCAAAGCAGCTTGGTCTTGACCTCGTCCTTGGTCAGTACGCGAAAGGCGTGGCGCACCATCGAGGTTCGGGCCACCTCTCCAAACGTTCCGATATGTGGCAGACCCGAGGGGCCGTAGCCAGTCTCAAACAGGACCGTATCGGGAAAACCCGTCTTCTCGTAGCGTTTGATGATCTTTCGCGCCTCTTCGAAGGGCCAGGCTTTCGCCTCTGCCGCCGCCTCGATCAATTCGGCGGTCAGTTCGATTTGGTTGTCTAGGCGCGAAGTCATTCGTTTTTCCTGTGTTTCCTGCCATTTAGTGAAGCGCGCGGACACTATGGCGGCAGGTTGCCCGCGTCAATCGCAACTGTCCGCGTCCAGAGCCATCCATCGCGGTTTTTTGGAAGAGCAGAACGACCTTTAGTAAAAATCGACGGGGAAATACCGCAGGTAGAGCTCGGAGATCGTTCCTTTTTCTTCCATGGCTTTCAGGGCAAAGTTGAAGGCATCGATAAGCTTACTGTTTGCCAAAGTAGTTGCAATTGTCATGCCATCACCAAGAAACTGCGGCGCAACATAGGGACCCCCGGCAAAAGCGCAACAATTTACCGCCTCGGGACTGCCGATCCAGAATGAGAGGTCGGAGCCGTCGCCAAAGACCGCGTCGATCTTTTTCGCCTGCAGGTCCTTGAACATGAGGTCGCGCGAGGGGTAGCCGACCCAGTGTCCTTTCGGAAAATAGTCCGCGAATATCGCCTGGTGTACGGAATCTGCGATAACCCCGACTGTCTTCTTTTCGAGCATGTCGGCAAGAGGTTCCTTCAGTGGTGCGTTTTTCAGCGTCATGAAACGGGCAGGCAGGCGTATATAGGGGGCAGTGAATACGTATTTTTCACGCAAGGCGGCCGTTGGCTTCAGGCCCGCGATGATTGCCTCGGCCTCACCATTCTCAAGCGTTGTCTGCAATTCGTTCCAAGGGCGCGCCTCGATCTGGCATATCGCCGTCACACCGAGCTCGTCGCAAATCGCCCTTACCAGATCGACATTGAAGCCGGAGATGCGTCCTGTACTGTCGATGAAATTGAAGGGCGGATAGTCTACGGTCGTCATGAAGCGAATGCGTTCGACCGTTGACAGATCGGGCTTCGAAACGTGTTCGCGGCCATCCCAATAGTGCGGAAAATCCGATGCGGCGTACGCATTCGGCAAAACGGTTAGACTGAGGCTAACAGCGAAAGCGGCAATGTTCCGGATGTGCATTCGACCCCAGCGCGATGGTGTGATTTGCTGCAAAGCTAGAGCAAACACTTCCCAAATGGAACCAGCACTGTGTCGCAATTGGCAAGGCAATCCATGCGGATAGCAGCAGCACGGACGGCTCGACACGTTAGAGCCAAGCGCGGACCACTCAGGCGAATTGAATACAGCTGATGACAAGCAGTGTATTGTGGTGTTGAATACAGTATAGCATTGTTGAGTTAAGTTTAAGTGGAATAAAACGGTATTTTCTACCGTAGATATATTCTTTTAATTCAGATTTCAATTTTTGATTGAGGGACTTTAGGATGACAATATTCAACGAGATTGATCTGTATCCGTATTTTCTACCAATCCGCAAGCTACTTTAGCACTGTCCTCTGAACATGCGAACGATAGAAGTTTCGCTTGCCGCGCGGCTCTCCTGCGCCGGCATGCCGAGATCGCTGATTATCGCCGCGTTCAGGCACTCGCTTGCCAACGGCACGTCAATCATCGACGAACTATACGCACTGGGGCAGGCGCACGAGCCGAACATTGCGCGCTGCATCGCCGATGAAGCAGGGCTGTTGTTTGAGGACGTACCCTCAGACGTGCGTGTTGTCCTGCCCTCTGCACCAGATTTGATGGCATTGCCTCACATCAGGCATACAGTTGTTCTAACATCTGAAGACACCACGCTCATCTATATGTCGCCAACGCTGAGCGACCTGGCGGTAATCAAGCGCCACCTCCCCGGGAGCCCGGATATTGCGGCACGTCTCAGAATAACGACTCCATTCGCTTTTGGACGAATTCTTGCGATTCAAGCCATGAAGCGACACTCGCAGACAGGGCCATCCATATGGTTGAAATGACAAGTTCTGAACACTCGGCAGGGTCGTGGCTACTGGCACGCAAGGAGCAGTAACTGGCTTTCTAGCATCCTCCTGCCTATTCATGGCGGTGCTCAATCCGGCGTTATTGTGGCCGCTGCTACACGGTCTCTTTTCCATATTTTCGCAGCTTGCATATTGGTGCGTCTTCTTGCACGCATCAGCATTGGAGCTATGCCAGTGCGGCCATGGCTGACTCTTCCGTCGTCGGGTTTGCCTGCCTACAGCGTCCTGGTTGCACTCTTTCAGGAGGCGGACGTCGTCCCTCAACTGGTGAGCGCAATGAAAGAACTCAATTGGCCTCGATCGAAGCTGCAAGTTCTGTTTCTGTGTGAGATGGACGACAGCGAGACTATTGCCGCCCTTCAGGCCGAAATGTTCCCGGCCAGCTTCAGGATTATCCATGTCCCGAGTACCGGCCCATGTACGAAGCCAAAAGCGCTCAATTATGGGTTGCAACTGGCGAAAGGAGATCTTGTCGTTGTCTATGATGCTGAAGATCGTCCACACCCTGAGCAATTGCAGGAGGCCTGGTGGCACTTCACCAAAGGCGGCGAGAACCTAGGCTGCCTGCAGGCTCCCCTTATCATCGCCAATACGCATGCCGGCTGGCTGACTCGCCTGTTTGCCTTTGAATACGCGGCGCATTTTCGCGGCGTTTTGCCATGGCTCGCTCACAACCAGTTGGTCCTGCCTCTTGGCGGAAGCTCAAACCATTTTCGCCGCAATTGTCTTGAGGCCGTTGGTGGCTGGGATCCATTCAACGTAACTGAAGATGCCGAGCTGGGCACACGGCTTGCCCGTTGCGGATTTCAGGTTGACATGCTTTCGACGCCGACCATCGAAGATGCGCCTGTCAGAGCCGGTGTCTGGTTAAGACAGCGAACGCGCAGGCTCAAGGGCTGGATGCAGACGTGGCTGGTCGAAATGCGGCGGCCGGTCCGTCTTTTCAACCACCTCGGAATTCAGCGTTTCACAGTGTACCAATTACTGTCGATAGGAATGATTGCCTCTGCACTGCTTTATCCGCTTATGCTTGTTTTTGTTGCATTTTCGGCCTTTTACCTTGTCTCTGCCGATTTTGCGGCGATGCAGCCAAACCTTCTCATCATCGATCTTTTCAACGTGCTGATGGGATACATCTCATTTCATGCGTTGGGGCACCGGGCACTAAACGGGGAAAAGATGCCCGGACCCGTGTTCCAGTGGACACCACTCTATTGGCTTATGATTTCGGCTGCCGCGTGGCGCGCGTTGTGGCAGTTGCATGCCACACCTTTTCTTTGGGAGAAAACGCCGCATCAACCGTCAACGACAGCGCCATCAGACGCCAGCGCCGTGCGGCCTAAATAAATCCGGGCCCTGAACCGATGATCAATGTATCTTCGCTCCCGATCGCATCGATGTCACGGCCTTTATAGGGCAGGCTCAACAGAATTCGCCGGATTACGGAAATGCGGGCGCGACGCTTGTCATTCGCTCGGACAATGGTCCAAGGTGCGAGCGCTGTTTGGGTGCGGGTGAGCATTTGATCGCGCGCGTGGGTATATTCGTCCCACTTCTTTGCCCCTTCAATGTCGATGGGCGAAAACTTCCAGTATTTGAGCGGGCTGTGACGGCGGTCGTGAAAGCGCTTCAACTGCATGGTTTGGCCGATGTCGAGCCAGAACTTGAAGAAATGAATCCCATCGGAAGCAATCATGCGCTCGAAGCCCGGCACCTCATTCAAGAATGCTTCATGCTGTTCCGGTGTGCAGAAACCGAGGACGGGCTCGACGCCGGCGCGATTGTACCAGGAGCGATCGAAGGTGACGAACTCGCCGTCGGTCGGGAAATGCGCGATATATCGCTGGAAATACCATTGACCGCGCTCGGTTTCGCTGGGTTTGGGGAGGGCAACGTTCCGGGCAGAGCGTGGATTCATATATTGACGCAGAGAGAAAATCGTCCCGCCTTTACCTGCGGCGTCCCGGCCTTCAAACAGGCAAATCACGCTTGCGCCGCTGTCCTGCAGCCAATACTGCATCTTCACAAGTTCGATCTGCAGACGTTCGAGTGTCTCCTCGTATTCGTCTTCCGGCATTTTGTCGGCGTATGGGAAACCACCCGATGCAAGCGCGCTCTTCCGGACCCAGTCGGGCAGCTCGGGATCGTCAATGTCGAAAGTGCGTTTCTTTCCGTCAATCTTCAAGTCAAGTGGGGCAACGGCCGGTTGCGCCTGGTCGGAATTCTTTTTTGAATCTTTACCCACGTCATTCATCCTCAATTGACATAAAGCCATGTTATTGGGAGAGCGTTGTATCGTCCAGAGGCTAAAAAAGGACGGCAGGGCAGGAGTTTAGCGCATGAGCATCTGGGGGCAGGAAGGTAGCGGCCTAAGGCGACGCGCGCTGGAGCGGATTATCCGGGCGCGTTATATCCTGGGCGCTGCTGCGTTCCTCACTGTGCTGGTGCTGAACTCTGGCGCATCGTCCTGGCTGAGCTTTGCCGTGCTGATGTTCGTGCTGCTTGCTGTCGTGATCCTATCAGCCAGCCTGCCCCGCAGCGACAACCAAAACGCTCCCGTACAGGCAAGCAACACTGCGATATTTCGGCTGTCGGGACAGCAACTCGCGGAGCAATTGCCAGACCCGCTGATCGTATTCCATCATGATGGGACGATCCTCTATGCCAATCCCGCTGCCGAAGGGGCTTTTGGGGCGTTGACCAGCGGTGGCACGCTTCTCATGCACTTCCGGGCACCCGAGATGCAGGTGTTGGTCCAATCGGTTATGGCTGACGGGGCGGCGCGATCAGTGGATTACTCCGAGCGTGTTCCCGTCGAACGCTGGTACCGTGCTACGGTGTTGTTGCTTGACCAGACAGGCGGAGCAGACAGGCAATATCTGTTGTCATTCCGTGACTTGACCGAGGCGCACAGGCTGGAACGCATGCGATCGGATTTCGTCGCCAACGCCAGTCACGAATTGCGCACGCCGTTGGCTTCGCTTAGCGGCTTCATCGAGACGCTGCGCGGTCCTGCCCGTAACGATGAGGCAGCGCGCGACAATTTTCTAGAGATCATGCAAAAGCAGGCGGAACGCATGGCCCGGCTTATCGATGACCTCTTGTCTCTTTCGCGCATCGAGATGAAAGCGCACATCGCCGTCAAGGATCAGGTGGATCTGACTACGGTTCTGAACCATGTTGCGGACTCGATGCGGCCCCTTGCCGCCGGTCTCGACGTTGTGATCGAACAGGACATTGATCCCGGACCAATCAAAGTGCTTGGCGACCGGGATGAACTCACACAAGTCTTCCAGAACCTCGTCGAGAACGCCTGCAAATACGGCCAGTCCGGTAAACGGATCATCATCGATTTGAAACAGAACAGCGAGGGTGTGAGGGCAACGGTTCAAGATTTCGGACCAGGGATCCCGGACGAACACATACCCCGCTTGACCGAACGATTCTACCGGGTGAATGTTGAAACGAGCCGAGCGCAGAAAGGCACGGGCCTTGGTCTCGCGATCGTCAAGCATATTTTGACGCGGCATCGTGCCCGTCTCATTGTCCGTTCCCGCGTTGGCGAAGGTTCATCCTTCACAGTCGTGTTCGGACCCCAGAGAACATGACCCAAAAAGAAGGCGCCTCACGGCGCCTTAATGGAGGATGACAGAGAACTTACCGGATGCGTCGGCGGTCCGATGCGGGCTGGTAAGCCAAGCGCGAGTGATAGGTGCAGTAGGGGCCGGATTCGCCCACGTCATTGCCGCAGAAGTTGAAGTCTGGCTGAAGCGGATCGCCGACAGGCCACTTGCAGGTGCGCTCGCTCAGCTGAACGAGTTCAAGACGCCGCGAAATCGGCACGACGACATCAGTCACGGTTTTCGTGATCGTGTGCGGGACGAGGTCGGTGCTGTACTCGGTCTGCAGGGCTGTTGCACCAACGCTGCGGCTGACAATCCGGCTTGCCATGTGAGCGGATGAGCCGCCGCTGCGCTGGCCACCGGATGCGCCGGTGTTTACCTTCTTGCTGCGTGTCTGGGTGGACGTGGTCTTGCCGCGTCCTGACAGCTTCAACCGATGGACCTTGCCGATCACGGCATTGCGGCTGACACCGCCCAGTTGTGCTGCGATCTGGCTTGCACTCAGACCATCGGCCCAAAGTTTCTTTAGCTGTTCTACGCGCTCATCTGTCCAGTTCATCGTTTCCTAGCTCCATATGGGGCTCTGTTATGTGCGGACGCCGGACTGAATCCTTCCTCGCATCTGGATTGCTCCAGATTGGTGTAATACCATATCTATTCAGATGACGAGGACGCCGCACGAAATCTAGCTATTTCGTTTCTCAAGCTACAATATGCGATGACTCTGTGACAAGAGTTGGGCGCTGCTCGCGACCATGCTTTTTTGGGTTTTCCCCAACTTGCGCGATAAACTGTTGCATAAAAGACTCTTTATACCGTCGCTGGCAAACCATTCCCGCGAGTACGCGCTTAAGTTGCAGGAATTGGAGGGGAAGACCATGAATCTGCGCCCCTTAACGATCAGGCGTTTCAAAGTGTTCATTTGACAATTGTGATTCGAATGATGATATTACCGGTGTGGCCGCCCCAAGAATGGCATTGTGGGGCGGCTTTTTGATTTCAACTCTGCCGGTTTCTTCTTGTTAATCAGCAGTTTGGCAAACTGGGTATTGGAGGCCCGAAACGATATGACGGACGCAAACGCGCAACCGCTTTACGACACATTTGCTCGTGCGGATCTGCGCTTTGAGCGAGGAGAGGGTGTTTGGCTCGTGACAGAGTTGGGCGATCGTTACCTTGATTTCGCTGCTGGCATCGCTGTCAATTCGCTCGGGCACGCCCATCCGCATCTCGTGGAGACTTTGAAGAGCCAGGCCGAGAAGCTGTGGCATGTCTCTAATGTCTATGAGATTCCTGGCCAGCAGCGCCTGGGCCAACGCCTTGTTGACAATACCTTTGCTGACAAAGTGTTCTTCACCAATTCTGGTGCGGAAGCGCTGGAATGTGCAATCAAGACGGCGCGCCGCTATCATTATGTCAATGGCAATCCCGAGCGGTTCCGCATTATCACTTTTGACGGAGCCTTTCACGGCCGGACTTTGGCGACGATTGCCGCTGGTGGACAGCTGAAATATCTCGAAGGTTTCGGACCGAAGGTGGAAGGGTTCGACCAGGTTCCGTTCGGCGACATGAAGGCGTTGAAAGCAGCGATTGGCCCTGAAACCGCGGCCATTTTAATCGAGCCGATCCAGGGTGAGGGTGGCGTTCGTTCGGTTCCGGATGAGGATCTGCGTGCATTGCGCAAGCTTTGCGATGATGAGGGGCTGCTCTTGATCCTCGACGAGGTCCAGACCGGTGTTGGCCGTACTGGCAAGCTGTTCGCCTACGAGTGGTCCGGGATCCAGCCGGATATTATGGCTGTCGCCAAGGGCATTGGCGGTGGTTTCCCGCTCGGAGCATGCCTTGCCACTGCAGAAGCAGCCAAGGGGATGACTGCTGGTGTGCATGGCACGACCTTCGGGGGCAATCCGCTAGCCATGGCAGTTGGCAATGCCGTGCTGGATGTCATTCTCGAAGAGGGCTTCCTGGAGCACGTGCAGAAAATTGCGCTGGTCATGAAGCAGGGTTTGGCATCTATTTCCGATCGTTATCCGGACGTAATTGCCGAAGTGCGCGGTCAGGGTCTGCTGATGGGTCTGAAGACCGTCGTACCAAACACAACGATGGTACAGGCCCTTCGCGACGAGCAGCTTCTGACAGTCAGTGCCGGCGACAATGTCATTCGGCTACTGCCACCGTTAATTGCAACAGAAGAAGAAGCACGCGACGCTCTCGCCAGGATCGAAGCGGCAGCTGAACGGCTCTCCGTGGCCGCCAGACAGAAAAGCGCTTGAGGACCTGTCATGACAATTAAGCAGGACCTCCGGCACTTCACGGACCTGTCAGCGCTTTCATCTGGCGATCTGCGGACCATTCTCGATGACGCGCGGGCGCGCAAGACACGGCTCAAAGCTGGTGCGATCGAAAAACCGTTTGCTGGCAAGGTGCTGGCGATGATTTTCGACAAGCCGTCGACACGCACGCGCGTGTCGTTCGACGTTGGCATGCGCCAGCTTGGCGGCGAGACGATTATGCTAACCGGTTCGGAAATGCAGCTTGGCCGTAGCGAAACCATTGCCGATACCGCCAAGGTATTGTCGCGCTATGTCGACATCATCATGATGCGTACCACAACGCATGGACGTCTGATCGAAATGGCGGAAAATGCGACCGTGCCTGTTATCAATGCGCTGACCGATGATACGCATCCGTGCCAGATCATGGCCGACATCATGACGTACGAAGAACATCGCGGACCGGTCAGGGGCAAAACGTTCGCATGGACCGGCGATGGCAACAACGTGTTGCATTCCCTTGTTGAGGCGGCAGCGCGGTTTGATTTCAACTTGAACATTGCCACTCCGGAAGGCAGTGAACCCGCCAGCAAGTATGTTGAGTGGGCGAAACATGCCGGCGGCAAGATCAAGCTGACGACCGACCCCGTTGCAGCTGTCGAGGGCGTTGATTGCATTGTCACGGACACCTGGGTGTCAATGGGACAGGAGGGCCGTGCGCGAGGTCACAACGTCTTCATGCCCTATCAGGTCAATGACGCTTTGTTGAAGCATGCAAACCCGGATGCTCTGTTCATGCATTGCCTTCCTGCTCATCGCGGCGAGGAAGTTACGGACTCCGTTATTGATGGACCGAACTCCGTCGTCTTCGATGAGGCGGAGAACCGTTTGCACGCGCAAAAAGCCATTCTTGCCTGGTGTCTCGAAGGAGGCCGCCCGAGTGTCTGATATGTCCGATACAACCATGCATCCAGATGAATACATTTTTGCGGGCGATGATGCGGTCGTGCCGTTTCAGGTCGCCGATCTTGACGCTCGAGGACGCGCTGTACAATTAGGACCGGCGCTTGATGACATCCTGAACCGTCATGACTATCCTGAGCCGGTGGCACAGCTGCTCGCCGAAGCGATCGTGCTCACGGTGCTGCTTGGTACATCATTGAAGTTTGACGGCAAATTCATCTTCCAGTCGCAGTCCGATGGACCGGTTGACATGCTGGTCGTGGACTTCCGTACGCCGAATTCCGTCCGCGCGTATGCGCGTTACGACGAGGAACGACTGGCAGACGCCATGGCGAAACGCCGGGTCTCGCAAGAAGAGTTGATGGGCAGCGGCACGCTCGCATTAACGGTAGATCAGGGCGAGCACACGCAGCGTTATCAGGGCATCGTTGCCCTGGATGGCTCCAACCTCGAGGAAATCGCCAAAACCTATTTCCGCCAGTCTGAACAGATACCGACCGACGTGCGGCTCTCGGTTGCCAAACTGGTCGAGCGTGGCGAAGACGGCAAGCCAGTTGAACAGTGGCGCGCTGGCGGATTGATTGTTCAGTTCCTGCCCGAATCCGAACTTCGTATGCGCCAGCGGGATCTTCCGGCGGGTGATGCGCCAAATGCCGACGAGGATGATGACCATCTTGTCGAGGATGATGACTGGGCGGAAATAAAGGCACTCGTCGCAACGATCGAAAGCTCGGAGCTGACCGATCCGCAGGTGGGCGCCGAGCGGTTGCTATACCGTTTGTTCCACGAAAGGGGCGTCCGGGTCTTTGATGCCGTCACGGTGAACGATGATTGCTCGTGTTCGCGCGAGAAAATTGCAGGCGTCCTGTCCGGCTTCACTGCCGAGGAAATCACGGACAGCATCGAAGAGGGGAAAATCAGCGTGACCTGCGAATTCTGCTCGACTCAGTATGAGTTCGATCCGGCAGAATTTCTGCCGAAAAACTGACGGTAGGAAACTCCAACATGGAAGTAAGGGACAGCAACGGAACTGAGCTTCATGACGGCGATTCCGTTACCCTGATCAAGGACCTGAAGGTCAAGGGAACATCAGAAACCATAAAGCGCGGCACACTCGTCAAGAGTATCCGGCTGAACGGGTGCGAAGGTGAAATCGAGTGCAACACCAAGCAGGTAAAGGGCCCCGTTCTGAAGACCGAGTTTCTTAAGAAAGCCTAGGTCCGCATGGGCGCTGTGAATTCGTGGGCAGCGGTTACCGCTAACAGTATGACGATGAAAGCACAGATGATCAGCCAGAGCGGCCATGCCCTGGTCGATTTCTTCGCGAGTAGGCCGACGATGAGGCCAGGGACAAGAACAAGGGCAAGCAGTTGGCTGATGGCCTCGGCATCAGTCTTGAAACTGGGCAAGGTGAAGCCAAGAAAAAACGCCAATACAGCCAAGACAAACGCGACTACGGAGCAGGCGAGAGCCTTGATGTATGGGGACTGGGTGCGTTCGGTCTCGGTCATATCAGTTCAATGTCCGTAATTGATCAGGCAGGTCGAGCGAGAAGGCAGGAATTTCGATGTCGAAACGCTCCCCGGTGTCCGCTTGCATGGTATAGCGGCCGGTCATGACGCCTGATGTTGTCGTAAGCGGACAGCCTGAAGAGTATTGGAAACTATCGCCGGGATTGAGGATAGGCTGCTCACCAATGACTCCGGGTCCGCGCACTTCCTCCACATGGCCATTACCATCGGTGATCTTCCAGTAGCGCGCTCGCAACTGCACGGTCCCATCGGATTCATTGGCAATGGTGATCCTGTAGCCCCACACGTAGCGGTTCTCTTCCGGATTCGATTGCTCCTCCAGGTAGAATGGTTCAACGGTCACTTCGATGTCGCGCGTGATAGCTCTATACATGCCTGCTCTCAGTCTATGTCTCTGATATCGCGACTCAAAGCCTTCGCGTCAACCGCCCATGCGGGTGGTTGCATTTAAATCATTCGTGATCGGCCAATTTATCGCTAATATAGTGATGAACGCTGTTCCGTGGAGCTAAGCAATAATATTGATGAGTCCCGAGTCATTTGCAGAGATGGCCCTTTCTTTTCCTGAAACTATTCAGGGGAGCCATTTTGACACGACGGACTTCCGGGTGAACGGCAAGATCTTTGCAACATTGCGTCCTGAGAAACAGCGTGGAGTGTTGTCGCTATCACGAGGCGATCAGGCGCTCTTGCGCGAAACGTCGGCCGGTATGTTCGAGCCGGTGCCGGGAAGCTGGGGCGAAAAGGGGTGGACATTCGTCATTCTCGACAATGCTGATCCGGAGGCAGTGCGCCACGCGATGGCCATGGCCTGGAAAAAGGCCGCGCCGAAGTCCGTCTCGGCGCGACATGTACTTTGATCTAGCGAGCCGCCCTGAGCGCCGTGTCGAGATCCTCGATCAGGTCGTTCACGTCTTCGAGTCCGACTGACAGCCGCAGCAGGCCATCGGAAATTCCGAGCTCAGCCCGCGCCTCATCGGTCAGGTTCTTGTGCGTTGTCGTGGTTGGATGTGTGATCAGGCTCTTTGAATCGCCAAGGTTGTTGGAAATCTGGATGATTTCCAGAGCATTCTCGACCGTGAAGGTTGCCTTCTTGCCGCCCTTGACCTCGAACGCGATCAACGTCGAACCGCCTGTCATTTGCTTGGCGACGATATCGGCCTGCGGATGATCGGCGCGTCCGGGATAGAGGACTTTGGCGACCGCCGGATGCTCGCCAAGAAAATCGGCAATCTTTGCCGCGTTTGCGGTCTGCTGCTGCACCCGCACCGAAAGCGTCTCCAGACCTTTTAGCATTACCCATGAATTGAACGGGCTGAGGCCTGGACCAGTATGGCGGAAATATTCGTGGAGATTTTCGTCGATCCACTGCTTGTCGGAGAGGATCATACCGCCCAGACAGCGGCCATGACCATCAATGTGCTTGGTCGTGGAATAAATGACGATATGTGCTCCGAGTTCCAGAGGTTTCTGGAACAGGGGCGTTGCGAAGACGTTGTCGACGATCAGCTTCGCACTAACGGAATTGGCAACCTTCGCCACCGCGGCAATGTCGATGACTTCAAGGGTCGGGTTTGTCGGGCTCTCGAGGAACAGCACCCTTGTATTGGGGCGGATTGCGTTTTGCCAATTTTCGATTTTGGAGCCGTCAATCAGCGTGAAGTCGACGCCGTAGCGCGGCAACAGGGTCTCGATGATGTAACGGCAGGAGCCGAACATTGCGCGCGCCGCGAGGACGTGGTCACCAGCCCTGACCTGACAAAGGATCGCTGCGGCCACCGCTGCCATACCCGAGGCAGTGGCGCGTGCGTCTTCAGCTCCCTCCAGAGCGCACATGCGCTTTTCGAACATATCGGTGGTCGGGTTTGCATAGCGCGAATAGATGAAACCCGGCTCTTCGCCCTTGAAACGTGCTTCGGCCGCTTCTGCGCTCGGATAGACAAAACCCTGCGTCAAAAACAGGGCTTCGGATGTTTCACCAAAGCCGGAGCGCAAGGTTCCGGCATGAACAAGTTGTGTAGCGGGGCGCAGTTTGCGGGTGGTTGCCTTGGTCATCGTCTTCTCAATCTGCCAGAATCTGGCCAATAAAAAACCGGCCTTGCGTGAATCGCAAAAAGGCCGGACGAGACCGGGCCTCTTTTAGCAAATTGTTTAACGTGGCTGCAAGCCGGCCGGCCAAATCACCACGGGATAAAACTGCTTTAATCCTCTTGGCCGCTTGCGTCAATCGGGTGAGTCGCTAAAGCTTTTGTCTCTTAAAGCATGGTCGCAATTCCTGGACGGAAAACCAATTTTCACTTTTCCTGGAATTGCTCTGGTTTGGTATTGGCGGACGACATGGCGAGACGTGAAGCGGGCATTTTGGCGGACAGTGGTATCAGAGCGCTGCATCAGGCGGGAGCGTTAAAGACTGCTCGCGAATTTGACAACGACCAGATTCAGCCGGCAAGCCTCGACCTGCGACTCGGTCTGAAGGCGTACCGTGTCCGCGCCAGCTTCATGCCAGGCCCGGGAACACCGGTGATCGACAAACTGGATCGCTTGAAGCTGCATGAGATCGATCTGTCCGAAGGCGCAGTGCTGGAAACCGGTTGCGTCTATATTGTGCCTTTGCTGGAAAGCTTGAACCTTCCTGCCGAAGTTTCGGCCTCCGCCAACCCGAAAAGTTCAACTGGCCGCCTTGATATTTTCACGCGCGTGATCGTCGACGGCGCGCAGGAATTCGACAAGGTACCAGCAGGCTACCATGGCCCGCTTTATCTGGAAGTCAGCCCGCGCACGTTTCCGATCGTCGCACGGACTGGCTCGCGCCTGTCGCAGATACGTTTCCGCACCGGCCGCGCCCAGCTGGAAGAGACCGAGCTGACGGCATTGCACTCGGCTGAGACGCTCGTCGCATCCGATACGCCGAATATTTCCGGTGGTGGCATCGCCCTTTCGATTGATCTGACTGGCGATGCGAACGGCCTGGTTGGCTATCGCGGCAAACACCACACCGGAGTTGTTGATGTCGACAAGCGCGGGGCGCACGACCTCTTCGATTTCTGGGAACCGATCCACGATCGCGGCGCACGCGAGCTCGTGCTCGATCCGGACGAGTTCTACATTCTTGTTTCACGCGAAGCGGTGCATGTCCCCCCGCTCTATGCTGCTGAAATGACGCCCTTCGATCCGCTCGTGGGCGAGTTTCGCGTCCACTATGCCGGTTTTTTTGATCCGGGCTTCGGTCATACGGCGGCCGGCGGAACTGGCAGCCGCGCGGTTCTTGAGGTGCGTAGTCACGAAGTGCCCTTTATCCTGGAACACGGCCAGATCGTCGGACGCCTAATCTACGAGCATATGCTGGAGCGGCCCAAAGCGCTTTATGGCACTGATCTTGGTTCCAACTACCAGGCTCAGGGCCTGAAACTTTCCAAGCATTTCAGGTGACAGACGAATCCGGTTGACTATCGGGTCCGGCTGTTCTTGATTTGGTGCAGTGATTTGCGGGTGTAGTTCAATGGTAGAACGGCAGCTTCCCAAGCTGCATACGAGGGTTCGATTCCCTTCACCCGCTCCACTTGCCTGCCTCCGGCTTGCACCAAACCACATATCACCATATGTCAGAAGCATTGGTGTCGCCAACGCTGGAGAAAACATGTCGGAAGGAATGAATCGCTTTTTGGGTGATACGCCTGGACGGGTCCTTGTGAAACTCATCGTTGTTTCATTGGTTGTCGGTGTCGTTATGAGTGCATTCGACTGGTCTCCGATCGATATTCTCTATGGCGTGGAAGATTTCGCCCGGCGCGTCTGGAATCTGGGCTTTGGAGCAATCGAACGCTTTGCCGCCTATTTCCTGTTAGGAGCAGTGGTTGTCATCCCATGCTTCATCATTCTAAGGCTGCTGAGCTACAGACGCTGATATGCAAACGCTGTCCTTCTGCACGATCTCGACCCGAATGGGCCACAATTGCTGAATATCGGCATGTCGTCTCATTCGGGAAGCGTTTATGTCTGAATCGAAATCCTGCCCGTCCCGCCGCAATTTCCTGGGATTTGCCGCGGTCACCGTAATCTTGCCGCTGGCTGCCTGCCAGACCGTCATGCGTTCGCCGGGGAAGAGTGCTGGAACTTCGGCGTCCGCCGCGCCGGACGTCCAGGCCATCCGCTCCGCGAACGGTCTTGGCGGACTGTCTGCTGATCCGGCACTTGAACGTGCTGCCCTGCAGCAGGCCGTTTATATGGCGAGTACCGGCCGCATGAGCCACACAACGAGTTGGGGCCGCAGCTTCTCGTCGCGGGTAAGGGATAACGAGATACGTGGCCTGGCCGCAGAGAATATCGCCATGGGCCGCATGGATCTGGAGGAGCTTTTCGCCAGATGGATGGCCTCGCCGCCGCATCGCCGCAACATGCTGGATCCGAAGTTTACCCGCTTTGGCCTAGCCTATGCAGAGGCTGCGAATGGCAGTGCCGAGCGCTACTGGGCCTTGGTGCTTGCAAGTTAGCGACAACATTCGTTGGCAATGACGGATTAGGCTGGAAACGGCCGTGATCCGGTGGCATACAGCTTAGACGGCCAAACGGCTAATCTGCGGTGCCTCTCCATGACGATCGAAGCTTCTTCTGCGCTCGGATCAAAGGTTGTTCGCCCATTCGAGGTGACCAACCGTTTGATGCTGGCGATCACAATACCGGTGATGCTGGCGTCGCTCACGACACCGCTGCTTGGACTTGTCGATACC
Source organism: uncultured Alphaproteobacteria bacterium (assembly GCA_963777425.1). Taxonomy (GTDB): domain Bacteria; phylum Pseudomonadota; class Alphaproteobacteria; order Rhizobiales; family Rhizobiaceae; genus Phyllobacterium. The sequence continues at coordinate 238,538 of CAVZQS010000008.1, forward strand.
GCCGTGATTGGACAGCTCGGCGACCCGCATCTGCTGGGCGGTCTGGCCATCGGCGCGTTGGTCTTCGACTTCCTCTTTTCGACGATGAATTTTCTGCGCTCCGGAACAACCGGGCTGGTGGCACAAGCCATGGGCCGGCATGACAATGTGGAGCAGCAGGCCGTGTTCTGGCGCGCGATCGGTATCGCCGTGGTGGTGGGCGTGCTGTTCATTGCCGCGACGCCCCTCATACTCAGCGCCACAATCGGCTTCATGGATCCCGACAAGGCCGTGGCAGATGCCATGTCGACCTATGTGTCGATCCGTCTCCTGTCGTCGCCAATGGCGCTTGGAAATTTTGTCGTCCTCGGTTTGCTGTTAGGACAGGGCAAAGCCATGCAGGGCCTGTATCTCCAGCTTCTGCTTAATGGCGTCAATGTCGTGATGACCATTTGGTTAGGTCTCGTCATGGACTGGGGTGTCACGGGTATCGCCTGGGGCACCGTGCTCGGCGAGAGTGCTGCCTTGGTCGTCGGTCTTTTCATGATCTACCGGCAGTTCCGGTCCGTCGCCAATCCGTCTCGAGCCCGCATCCTTGACGTTCACGAGATACGCCGGATGTTCACTGTCAATCGCGATATCATGCTGCGCTCGTTCTTCCTGCTGATCGCCTATGCCTATTTTACCCGTGCCGGAACGCAGGCGGGTGCTGTGACGCTGGCAACCAACGCCGTACTGATGAATTTCCTGCTGATCTCCGGCTATCTGATCGATGGCGTGACCACTGCAGCCGAACAGATTTCCGGACGAGCTGTTGGCGCGCACTATCGTCCGGCATTTGATCGTGGCGTCAAACTGTCGTTCGTGTGGGGAATGGTCCTCGCGACGATAATGGCGGCTTTCTTTCTCATCTTCGGCGATTCGATCGTTGCTTTCCTGATCAAGTCCGATGAGGTGCAATCCATGGCGTCGCATTATCTGCCGTGGGCAGCAATGGCGCCAGTCGTCGGTTTGCTGGCTTTCCACATGGATGGTGTGTTCATTGGGGCAACATGGTCGCGTGACATGCGCAACATGATGATCCTGTCGCTGATCGGCTATTTTGCCGCCTACTTCACCCTGCCAATTTACTTCGGCAACCACGGCCTTTGGCTGGCGTTGCACCTGTTTCTCGGATTGCGTGGTCTTTCGCTTTTATCGATCCTGCCTAGCCGGGCCCGGGTACAGTTCGCCGATTAGGCAGGGATTGGCTTCTTTGCCCAATCCCCCACATCGCAATCGCGCAAGGCGGCGATCGTAGTGATCCGGTCACGCATGAGAGCTGCGGACAGACCTCTGACGATTTCACCCGCCAGACCCGGACCATGATAGACCATGCTGGTGTAGAGCTGCACAAGGTCCGCACCAGCTCGAATTTTCGCGATTGCAGTTGCGGCGCTATCGACGCCGCCAACCCCGATAAGCGGTAGCTCGGGTCCAACGCGCTGGCGCATTTTTGCAAGCACGATTGTCGAACGCTCAAATAGCGGGGCTCCGGAGAGCCCGCCGGTTTCGCCTACGTTTTGAGGGCTCCTCAGAGCGGTACGCGAGAGTGTCGTGTTGGAAATGATCAACCCATCCAGAGGGTGCAGAGCAACCTCGGCGGCGATATCGTCGAGGCTGGTTTCTGGGAGATCCGGTGCGATCTTGAGAAAGACCGGGCGCCTGACGCCGGCCTGAACGTCGCGTGCCTCCAATACCGCGCCCAGCAGTTCCTTGAGACTTTCCCGCGTCTGCAGATCGCGCAGTCCCGGTGTATTGGGGGAGGAGATATTGACCGTGAAATAGCTGGCCAGCGAGTGGAATTTGTGGATGCCCGCTACGTAGTCGGCAACGCGATCAGCGGAATCCTTGTTGGCACCAATGTTCACGCCGACGATCCCGGCATGGGAGCGCCGTTCGGTCAGCCGGCGAAACGCGGCCTCATGTCCCTGATTGTTGAATCCGAGCCTGTTGATCACCGCGTTGTCCTCGACAAGGCGGAAAATACGCGGCTTTGGATTACCGGATTGGGCCAAAGGTGTGAGCGTACCGACTTCGGCAAAGCCAAAACCGAGCTTCAACAGCGCGTCCGGCACCTCGGCATTCTTGTCGTAACCTGCTGCCATGCCAAGCGGATTGGGAAAACTGAGACCGGCGACGGCGACGCGCAGTGCCGGATCGTTATTCGGCACGCAAGCCGGCACCAACCCGGTTTTCAAGGCCTTTATCGAAAGACCATGGGCATCTTCCGGGTCGAATGAGAACAGCACCTTGCGGCCAATCGATTGGAACAATCCGCTCATGCCGTCATCTCCGGGAAGGCATGTTTGCCATCGCTGCCGAGCGGCAACGGTTTCACCCAGCGTACGGCGGCGAGCGGCAATGATGCATAAAGATGCGGGAAGAGGTCGCCGCCACGCGAGACCTCATATTTCAATGCATCGCCAAGGCGGTCCTTCTCAACGGCAATAAGCACAAGATCGTCCTGACCGGCAAAATGTTTCGCAGCTGTCTCAGTTACCTGGGTCGCAGTCGAAAAGTGAATATAGCCATCCGCGTGATCGATGGGTGCACCCTCAAACACACCTTTTGCCTCGGCAGCCTGCCACATCGCGCGTGGAGCAATCTTGTAAATCAGCTGGGTCATGGGCGTTTTATTAGACGCAATACCGCAATACGCAAAGGGTAGAGTGGCAAGGGTAACAGAAATCTCGCGCTGTTTCAGATTTTCGGCGTATTATTTCGTCATGCTCGTGCAACGCCAAAACGTTGGAGGTTTGTCCATGTCACGAACTCGCACTTTGCTGATCGCTCTCGCGGCTGGGTCCCTGTGGTCATTCACTGCGCTGGCTCAGGAAACAACAACCTACACGTTGGAAAAAACCAATGATGGTTATGTCCGCATGAACAACAAGACAGGTGAGATGTCGATCTGTCAGGAGAGAGCAGGTCAGCTCATCTGCAAACTCGCGGCGGAAGAGCGGACAGCCTATGAAGAGGATATGGCCGCCCTCAAAACGCGCGTTACAAAGCTCGAGGAAACTGTAGCAAGCATGGGCAAGATTCCGCCTGTCGTGCGTGATGCCCTTCCGTCCGATGAGGAGTTCGAGAAGGGGCTCAGCTACATGGAAAAATTCATGCGCCGCTTTATGGGGATCGCCAAGGAACTCGACAACGACAACAGCGGAACGAAGCCTGAGCAGCCGACGCCGCAAAAGACGTGAGCCAGTTTGTCGGATGTCAGGAAATTGGCAGGAGCCTCATTGTGTTTCGAGTGGTTTGTTCTTGATTTGTTCGCCATTATAGTAGACTTTAGTCGCTCTGAATTTTCCTCTGGGAGCGGTAAAATGATTGCAGTGCCAACACTGATTGGAGAGGTATCGATCAGGCTTTTTGTCCGCCATGGTGACCAGCAGAAAGCTCTGGATTTCTACGAGAATGTCTTCGGCGCCAAAGTTGTCGGTCGCCCATATCTACACAACGGCGAACTGATTGCCGCTGAAATGCGCATGGGTGCGTCGATGGTGATGATCGTCGGTGCGAACCCAAAGCGCGATGCGGACGCATCACTTGGTGGTCCGCGATCGATTCATGCCATTGGTGCAACACCCGTCATGCTCGATATCCATGTCGATGATGTCGATCGGGTCATGCACCATGCTGTCGCCGAGGGCGGCCGTCTGCGCAACGAGGTGGAAACTCTTGACAGCGGCGATCGCGCCGGCGTGCTGACTGATCCGTTTGGTCACCTCTGGGTCGTCAAGTCGCAACGCAAACATCTGGCGGCATAGGATCAAACAACCGGCCATCGTTTCGGCCGGTTGCAAGACAAAAGTGTCAGGCTGCAAAACGCTTGGTCGCCGCAACCAGTTCATGAACTATGCCGGGTTCGCTGACAGCGTGGCCGGCATCTTCGACAATCCGCAAATCAGCTTCGGGCCAGACCTTTTTCAGGTGCCACGCATTTAGCAATGGCGTGCACATATCGTAGCGGCCGTGGACGATTATGCCAGGAATATCGCGGACGAGGTGTGCGTTGCGCAATAACTGGTCGTCGGTGTCGAAGAAGCCCCTGTTCTGGAAGTAATGGCATTCGATCCGAGCGAAGGCGATGGCAAAATGGTCACTGCCGAAGGCCTCTTCGCGTGCCGGATCAGGAAGCAGGGAAAGCGCCGAACCTTCCCAGCGTGCCCACAATTTAGCTGCGGCCATACGCACGTTCGGATCCGGATCTGTCAGGCGTTTGTAGTAAGCGGCAATCATGTCACCGCGTTCCTCTTCCGGAATATGTTCCTGGTAGGCTTCGAAGCGATCGGGGTAGATGATGCTGGCGCCATTCGAATAGAACCACTCGATCTCGAAACGCCTGATCATGAAGATACCACGCAGGATCAGCTCCGTCACTTGCGCAGGATGTGTTTGCGCATAGGCTAGCCCCAGCGTTGAGCCCCAGGAGCCCCCGAAAACCTGCCATTTGTCGATGCCAAGATGATTGCGGATACGCTCCATATCGGCGACCAGATCCCAGGTGGTGTTTTCCTCCAGTTCGGCGTGTGGCGTCGATTTTCCGCAGCCGCGCTGATCGAAAAGGATGATGCGATAGCGCTCCGGATCATGTAGGCGGCGCATTATAGGATTGATCCCGCCCCCTGGTCCCCCATGGATCATAATCACGGGTTTACCATCGGGATTGCCGCATTGCTCCAGATGAATGCTGTGCAGTTCAGACACTTCAAGCATCTGTTCAGAATAAGGCTGGTTCTCAGGGTAAAGAGTATTTGTAATCATGCATCCCACTTTCAAAAATAATCCCCACAACAAATAATCGCTCGGGAATACGGTTTTGCCAAGGCAAATGAATGGGCTAGCCTTTGTTCCTCGGACTTTGATTACCACTTAAAACTTTGGCACGCACCAAAATGCTCTTGATATATCAGGCGAATTGGATTTAGTCGTTAGGATTAGAGCTTTTGGATTACGACCGCTGCTATTTCAGCACATAAGGACTTTTGATTTATGAAATATAAATTTGTTATTGTCGATGATCATCCTCTTTTCAGGGGGGCGTTAAAACTGGCGCTTTCCTCTTCGAAGAACAAATGTTGACATAGTCGAAGTCGAAGTCGAAGTCGAAGTCGAAGTCGAAGTCGAAGTCGAAGTCGAAGTCGAAGTCGAAGTCGAAGTCGAAGTCGAAGTCGAAGTCGAAGTCGGAGATCTGGAGAGTGCCAAAAGCTTGATTCAGGACTCAACCGATATCGATCTTGTTCTTCTCGACCTTTCCTTGAATGGCGTTGGCGGGTTGACTGGGCTTATCAGCCTGTGAGCAATACAGCCGGCCGTTCCCATTGCGATCGTTTCGGCCACAGACGATGCCGTGACAATTCGTTTACGAGCGGAAGAACAAAGAGCCCTCCGACCTGCAGCAGAAGCGGAACAAGCCATCTTGCTAACTCGAGTTCCTCTCTACCTCTGTTTTCGACCACCGTCAGATGAAACTGGCTTGGCAGAAGCAGGACCGATGCCGCTCCGATTGTAACGAGAGCCAACAGATTGCCGAGAGACATGTGCACCGGACCGGCTGTACTGTCGGACTGAGGGCCAATCGTTCGATAGAAGGTTTCAATCGAAGGTCCTCCGAGGAGGACGATTACACTGATGCCAATCAACACGAAGACAACGAGCTTGATGCGCTGTCAATCGCCAAGACGTTGAGCAAACCGTCATTGCGATCAGTGATCTGGTTCGATCGTGCGCTGTAGGAAATGGTGACGTAGCCAAGTGCGATAATCATCGACAGAACCAGAAGCCGTGGGCATGCGGATCATAGGTGCCGCCAGTATGTCGAACAGATAATGGATCGCCGTCATCTGCAGCGATATGTAAGGAATGAGGCCTATCGTCGTGATCAGCGTGACGATCGCAGCGACCGAAAAACTCTTGCCGTAGCGCGCCCGGATGAAATCGAAGATCGATGTGATTTCCTCAGATTTTGCGAGAGCAACTATCCTGAGGAGCAGTGGGAAGCCGAGCGTGTATGTCAGAACGATACTGAGATATTGGCCAATAAATTCGAGACCATGATTTGCAGCATAGCCAGTCGAACCAAAGTATAACCACGTGCTGCCACTTGCGGCGACGCTTAATGAATAAATGAGCGGGCGAATGCGAGCGGCCTGCTCTTCGCCCGGACGTCAGCTGACCTGATTGCCCAATACTGCAGCAGAAAATAACAGAGTGCGATAGGTATACCAGCAAAGCCCTTCATGGGCTCCAACCTTCCGTCAAGTAGGTATTGATCGCCTGCCGTACAAAATAAATTCTCATATCAATGGCTCTGCAACATCTATGCCAATGCTATCTTTAAAACCGGTAGAACAATCAAACTTTTAGTTAATATTCTCAAATCTCCTGCTACTGTCCGGGTGTGCTTGGGACAGCATCGCCGAGGACAATAATTCGCATTAACACAGAATACTGGAGAGTGGTATATCATGCTAAAGGAATTCAAAGAATTTGCCTTGAAAGGAAACATGGTTGATCTCGCCATCGGTGTGATCATCGGTGGTGCCTTTGGCAGACTGGTTGAGTCGATTGTGGCTGACCTCTTCATGCCCATCATCGGACTGATGACAGGTGGTATCGATTTTTCAAATCTCTATTTTCAGCTTTCGGGTGCGCCCGCACCAACATTGGCCGCTGCCCGGGAGGCCGGCGCGACGATCGCATACGGTAATTTCATCACGCTTCTCATCAACTTCCTGATTATCGCATGGGTGCTATTTATGGTCGTCAAAGCCATGAATCAGTTCAAGAAGAAGGAAGCTGCGGCAGATCCTGGACCGAAGAAGGAAGAAATTCTTTTAACAGAAATTCGTGATTTGCTCGCCAAGCGCTAAGGCGCAAGATATTGCATCGAGAAACCCGGCTCAGAGCCGGGTTTTTTGCATGCATGACTGTCAGCTGGCTGTCAACAGACCATCATTTGCAATGATGGAAACATCACAAATATAAACGTGCGAAATTTGAACCGTTGCGGTAGGGCTCCCACAAACACCAGTGGAGAACAATCGAATGGACCTTGTCGAGCATCTGCGTCACGAAGCTGCTGTCGCGCCGGAAAGCGGCATTGTTGCCGTGATGAATCACGGCCGTCGACAGGAGGGTGTTATTCCGCTGTGGGCGGGCGAGGGCGATCTGCCGACCCCTGACTTTATCCGCGACGCGGCAAGCAACGGACTTTCCAATGGCGAAACGTTCTACACGTGGCAGGCAGGGATACCCGAACTACGTCAGGCCCTTGCCAACTATTACAGGCGACATTTCGGTGTCGATCTACCCATTGAACATTTCTACGTCACGGGGTCAGGCATGCAGTCGATCCAGCTGGCCATTCAGGCGACTGCGGGTGCCGGGGACGAAGTTGTCTATCTTTCACCCGCTTGGCCGAACTTCGCGGCCGCTGCTGGTATTGCCGGGGCAACGCCTGTTCCTGTCACCCAGGATTTTACCGGCAATGGCTGGGGCTTCGATCCGCAGAAAATACGCGAGGCCATCACAGCAAAGACGAAGGCGTTGTTTATCAACACGCCTTCCAATCCCTCGGGCTGGACTGCAGATGCCGATACGCTAAAGGAAATCCTCAGCCTGGCCCGTCATCACGGTTTGTGGATAATCGCTGATGAGATCTATGCGCATTTTTATTACGGTGCGCGCCGCGCTCCCTCATTCCTGGATATCATGGATCCAGATGATCGTATTATTTTCGTTAACAGTTTCTCGAAGAACTGGGCGATGACGGGTTGGCGTGTGGGTTGGATGACCGTGCATCCTTCGCTCGGCAAGACGATGGAAAACCTCATCCAGTACTCTACGTCCGGTGTTGCGCAGTTCATGCAGCGGGGTGCGGTAGCGGCGCTAGAGCAGGGTGACGAATTCATTCGCATGCAGGTAGACCGTGCCCACACGGCGCGCGACATTCTCTGCACAAAACTTTCAGCGACGGGTAGAGTGCGGCTGTCGCCGCCTGCCGGCGCGTTTTACCTGCTGTTCGGCATCGACGGCATTACGGATTCCTACCGCGCGGCTTTCGATATTGTCGATGAGGCGAAAGTTGGCCTTGCGCCTGGAACAGCTTTTGGGGATGGTGGCGCGGCCTTCCTGCGGCTCTGCTTTGCCAGACGGCTAGATCAGGTCGAGGAGGCAGCCGATCGCCTCGCAGACTGGATTCGGAAACGTTGACGCCAAACTCCATCCACCACAACAATACCCGGACTGCCATCCTATCACTGTTAATCTCAGCTGCCGGTGCATACACCGCCAAGCTGATTGGTCTGCCTATCCCCTTTCTGCTTGGCTCAACCATTGCCGTTACCACAGCGTCGCTGTCCGGTATTCGCATGCATCTTCCGGACTGGTTGCGTGTTGTCGTCTTCTTCACCCTCGGTATTCAGGCCGGGTCCGGTGTCTCCCCCGACACGATCAACCAGATGGTGGAGTGGCCCTTCAGTTTCTTGATGCTGTTCGTAGCGCTTGTCCTGGTGACGGGTTCTAGCTATTTACTGTTGCGCAAAGGTTTTGGATGGGATGGACCGACGGCGCTGTTTTCATCGCTGCCTGGTGCCCTCTCGTTCGTTCTCGTCGCGGCCATGGGGACGAAGGCAAACATGGTCAAGATCACTGTAATCCAGTGCGTCCGGCTGCTGTTGCTGATCGGCTTTCTGGCGCCACTGCTTGCAATTATTGCCAAGAATGCGCCGCATGTGGTCGTGGAGCTCAACTACGAGTGGACGATACAGGACGCTTTAATTCTGTTGATTTGCGGTGTAGGTGGCGCACTCCTTGGGCATGTCAGCCGTGTTCCAGGTGGGATGATGCTCGGCGCGCTTGTCGCAAGTGCACTCCTGCATGCGACCTCCGCCGTCACGGCCGTGGTTCCGCGCTCTGTTGCTGATATCGGCTTGATTGTGCTCGGTGTCCTGATCGGTTCGCGCGTCGGAGCCGAACATAGAACACAGCTTCTGCGCTATTTACCGGTGGCGCTATGCGCCTTCATCGTCGGCACGACCACCTCTTTTTTTGCGGCATTCATGGTCTGGTATTTACTTGACATCCACCCGGCGCAAATCGCGCTGGCCTTTGCACCTGGTGCACTGGAAGCGCTCACGGTGATCGCCTTCTCGCTCGGCGTCGATCCGTCCTACGTCGCCTCTCATCATGTCGTACGCTTCCTGATGATCGCCTTCGCAGTGCCGTTCCTCGCCCGCTGGCTACGCGAGGAAGAAGCGCCAAAATAAAACCGGCGTTCCATCAACGAAACGCCGGCTCCGGACTCGCACAAGGTTTAACAGTTAGCCGCCGGCCTTTGATACAGCGAGGGTCACCACCCGTTCGCTGGTTTCGACTGCCGGTGCGCTGTCTTTCGAAAACGGAATACCTAGCGCTGTCCAGACTTCGACCAAAGCATCTTTCAACTCGATAACGAGTTCGTTAGAATGGAAAGGCGTCGGCGTCACCCGCAGGCGTTCCGTACCGCGTGGCACGGTTGGATAGTTGATCGGCTGAATGTAGATGCCATGAAGCTCAAGAAGACGGTCGCTCGCCTTCTTGCACAACTCGGGATCGCCCACATGGATCGGCACAATATGTGTGTCCGATTTCATCACCGGAAGGTTGGCCTGCGCCAGCACGTCTTTCGTAAGCTGCGCCTGACATTGATGCATCCGGCGTTCTTCTTGTGATACTTTCAAATGCCGGATCGACTGTGTCGCCGCCGCTGCAATGACGGGAGGAAGGGCAGTAGTAAAGATAAAGCCAGGTGCATAGGAGCGCACAGCATCGATGACCGTCTTCGGACCGGCAATATAGCCACCGAGCGTGCCAAAAGCCTTGGCGAGCGTGCCTTCGATAATATCGATCCGGTCAGACAGGCTTTCGCGATCAGTAATCCCGCCGCCACGGTTGCCGTACATACCGACTGCATGAACCTCATCGATATAGGTCATGGCATTGTATTTGTCCGCAAGATCGGCAATGGCTGCGACCGGTGCGACATCGCCATCCATCGAATAGATCAATTCGAACACAATGAGCTTCGCACGCTCCTTGCCAGCCGCTCTAAGCAGGTCTTCGAGATGAGCGAGGTCGTTGTGGCGGAAGATTTTCTTTTCTGCGCCGGAGCGGCGCACACCCTCGATCATCGAGGCATGGTTCAACTCGTCGGAAAGAATGAGGCAGTTCGGAAGCAATCTGGCGATCGTCGAAATGGATGCTTCATTGGACACAAAGCCCGATGTGAAGACCAATGCGGCTTCCTTCTGGTGAAGATCTGCCAATTCGATCTCGAGTTCAACCAGCGGATGATTGTTGCCAGAGATATTGCGTGTACCGCCGGCGCCCGAGCCCATCCGACTGGATGCATCATGCATGGCGGCAATCACATCCGGATGCTGACCCATGCCGAGATAATCGTTTGAGCACCAGACGGTGATTTCGCGTGTTGTGTCCGCTGTACGCCAAATAGCGCGCGGAAATTTTCCCACGATCCGTTCCAGATTAGCAAAGACCCGGTAACGCTTTTCAGCGTGCAACTGGTCAATCGCGTCTTCGAAAAACCGACGATAGTCCATGAATTGCTCCTGTATCATGAACTTACTAGCGTTTTTGCCCGGCAAAATCCATGATGAGAATATGGGCAATTTGCCACGGCTTTGATGAAACTCTAAGCTCTAAATATTGAAGCTGGCGAAAATCATCAAACCGTACCGAAAACACGCAAACGGCTCACGCCCCCATCTGGAAAAATGTTCAGGCGCACATGGGTGACCCGATTTGACGCGACCAGGTCACTTGCGCCGAAATCGTGTACCGCGTCCATTGAGAGTTTCTTTTCCGGTAGAATTTCTGGCCAGAACATCGACGATGTGACTACCGATTGCGCCAGGTCCCCGGAGATCAGGCCGAGATCCGCGCCATGCAGCGAACAGCGGTCCGGATAATTACCCTTGTAGTGAGCGGTGTCGACGACAACTCGGCTGATCTGGCCGTCGTGTCCGAGCTGGACGATTATCCAGTCGTTGCCAGGTTCGCGGCGTCTTCGGGTTTCCCATCCATCGCCCATGTTGATACCGCGGCCTGGTGACAGCAGCCGGTTGAGTGAACCGTAATGTGCGTCCGAATAGGCGACAACGCGCGCGCCGTTCAGGGCTGAAGCAAGATCGACCTCCTCAGTGGTGGCCACCTTGGACCAGTCGCGCCAGGGTTCACCATAGACGCGCAGGCGAGCGACACCCCCGTCCGGATAGATATGCAAGCGCAGATGCGTCCAGACATCTCTGCTGGTGCTCGTGAAGAAGTGGTTGCTTGAGGGCCCGAGTGGGCTTTGGGGCAAGATCTCCATCCACACGGTTGAATCGTCCGGCTCGCTGTCGATCCGGCAGGCCTCCATCGAACAGGACGGCGGATAATTGCCGGTGAAGTGACTTGTATCAATATCGAAGCCATGAATCATGCCGGGGGCTGCCAGCTTTATGACCGCGTAGTCGTGGCCAGGGCCGCGCCTGCGGCGGGATTCCCAGCCGTCCATCCATTTTCCGTGATCATCGTATTTGTCTGGAACAAAGATCGCAGGGGCATCATAAAGCATGCGTTCCACCGGGGCGAAGAAATCATCCGTCGCGAAAATGGCCTGCGCACCGAGGCCGGCTGATGCCAGGTTGATGCGTTTCGTTGCGAATTCCGGTCGTGTATCGACGGAATAGACCATGCTTGGTCCTTCACGTTGCCCAAGATTGTTGTTGCATTGTACCTACTTCGGCGTCAGCTTTGCACACCTGTTTAAATGCGGCAAGTTGCGTGCGGAATGGCACAATAGGAGATTGAGGGGCTGTGGCTATGACAGTGCTTGTGACCGGTGGTGCCGGGTATATCGGCAGCCATATGGTCTGGGAATTGCTTGATGCAGGGGAGTCCGTCGTTGTTCTTGATCGGTTGTCTACCGGTTTTGACTGGGCGGTTCCCGCTGAAGCGAAGCTGATAGTGGGCGATATCGCTGATCAAAGTCTCGTCCGCCACACGATCGAACGCAATTATGTTGATGCGGTCATTCATTTTGCTGGATCGGTCGTCGTCCCGGACTCTGTCCGTGATCCCTTGGCCTATTACGAGAATAACACGTCGAAGACACGGTCACTCATTGAGGCGGTTGTCAAATCCGATGTTAAGAATTTTATTTTTTCGTCAACTGCGGCAGTTTATGGCGATGGCGGGATGACGCCGGTCACCGAGGAGGCCGTTCCTCAGCCTCAATCTCCGTATGGCGTATCCAAGCTTATGACTGAATGGATGTTGCGCGATACCGCCGCTGCACACGATTTCCGTTATACGGCTCTGCGCTATTTCAATGTTGCCGGCGCTGATATCAAGGGACGTACAGGGCAGTCAACGCGCGGCGCTACGCATCTGATCAAGGTCGCTTGCGAGACGGCGTTGGGCAAGCGCCGTTTTATGGAGATCTACGGTCATGACTATCCGACGCCGGACGGAACGTGTGTGCGGGATTATATTCATGTGAACGATCTCGTCTCTGCGCATCGGCTGGCACTGGACCGTCTGCGCACGGGTGGGAGCAGCATGATTGCAAATTGCGGCTATGGTCGCGGCTATTCAGTGAAGGACGTCATCGAGAGTGTCGAGCGTGTACACGGGAACCCCATCGATGCCCGCCTGACGATCGCTCGGCCCGGCGATGCGGCATCGGTGGTTGCTGATAGCACCAAGGCGCGCAATCACCTGGGTTGGGAGCCAAGATACGATAGTCTTGATACGATTGTTGAGTCGGCCCTGAATTGGGAGAAGGCGTTGCAGCATCGCAACACTGGGCGGTAACAATCACCCCTGCCGGATACTGAGCCGTGATTTCAGTACTTGATAGATGTGAACAAACGGCAGGTGCGGCGGACAGCCACATTGTCACAAAAGCTTCAAGTCTAGAAAAAGGGAACCAACTTTACAGAGATGGGGTTTAGTCTGTGAAGCAAAGTTGGAGTTTGGCAAATATGGACGGTATAGACCGTACCTACGAAAAACAACTGTCACGGATCCTGAGGCGACAGATCTCCCAAGCGTCGTACAGGTCTGCAATACGTGCAGCAGGCGTATACAAGGTCGAAGACACGGTTCCAGAAAGTCTTCTTGATCAACTTAGACGACTCGACAAGGTCGAACGGGCTCAGCGCAAGTAAGGCTGGCTGCTGCGTATTCTAACAACAAAAAGAGGCGGGCCAAAAAGCCCGCCTCTTTCGCGATCAGCGCCTAACCCTTAGGCGGCAAGCGCCAGGTCGCTTGTTTGATCGAGGGCGGAAGAAATCGCCTTGGCTTCAGCTTCCGGTCCCATCGCAACGCCCTCGATACGAACCACTTCAACATCGGTCATGCCGAGAAAGCCAAGAGCGGTCTTCAGGTAAGGGGTCGCATGGTCGAAAGCAGCGGCTGGACCATCCGAGTAAACACCGCCGGATGCGATCACCAAATAGACTTTCTTACCGGTGACCAGACCCTTCGGGCCCTCGGCGCCATAGCTGAACGTCCTGCCGGCGCGAGCAATATGGTCGATCCAGGCCTTGAGCGTCGATGAGATGTTGAAGTTGATCATGCCGGTGGAAATGACAACGGCATCAGCTGCAAACAGTTCGTCGACGACGGCATCCGATACTCCGACGACACTCTGCTGCTGGGCAGAGCGCGACTCTGCGGGTGTGTAGATACCTGAAGCGTAATCAGCGTCGATATGAGGAAGCGGGTCACGTGCCAGATCGCGGGTGACAATCTTGGCGCCCGGCGTTTTCGCCTGCAATTTCTGGGCGAGTTCTGTTGCGACGCGCGTCGAGTGGGAAGCGGCACCGCGGGGGCTCGATGTAACGAGAAGTATGGAAGACATAGCCTAAGTTCCTTCAGTTGATTTGTCTCGGGGGAGAACAATCCGATGGCTGTAATTTGGTTCTCGACATCCATTTAGAAAACTGGGAAAATATCGATCTAATCCATCTAGATGATCGATATGTGTGGCCATGCAACCCAACCCGACGCTTGATCAACTCCAGGTTTTTGTCGCAGCAGCGGAGACAGGAAGCTTTTCAGCAGCAGCGCGACGTCTCAATCGTTCGCAATCAGTCGTGAGCTACACAATCGCCAATTTGGAGGCGCAGCTTGAGTTGCAGCTCTTCGAACGCGGCGGGACACGCGAGCCGCGACTGACCGAGGCGGGAAAAGCTATGCTGGAAGATGCGCGGCGCATGGTCTCTGTTCTGCAGGGCATGCGGTCACGCGCTGAAGGTCTCAAGCATGGCCTCGAGGCAGAAGTGGCTGTCGCTGTCGACGTTTCGCTGCCATCGCCGGTACTGACGTGTGTGCTCAAGGCGTTTCAAACTCAGTTCCCGACAGTCAGCCTGCGCTTGCATGTCGGCGCACTTGGGATGGTTTGGGACCTCGTTCTGAAACGGCAGGCGGATTTCGGCATTGGCGGTCCACCGATGCAAGTCCACGACGAACTTGTGTTGGTTCAGGTCGGGCAGACGGCCATGACGCCTGTTGCCGCTCCCGATCACCCATTAGCCCTTTATGAGGGACCCGTGCCGCTCTCCTTCATTCGCGACCATATCCAACTCGTGATCACCGATCTTAGCGAGCAGACAAAAGGGCGGGACTTTGGTGTGTTTGCATACAAGACCTGGCGATTGACAGATGTGAGCACCAAACACGACTTGATGCTCGCTGGCTTGGGCTGGGGTGGTTTGCCGAAGTGGATGGTGAAAGATGATCTCGCTGAAGGCAGGCTGGTGCTTCTCGATCTCGAGCCCTATCCGGAAGCGGCCTATCCGCTGTTGGCACTTTATCAGGTGGATAGCCCGCTCGGACCCGCCGGGTCGTGGCTGGTAGAGCGTTTCAAGCAGGAATTGGAGAGATTTGGCTAAACTACACCAGAAGGCAGTTCGAATACGGAAAACTACTTGCTTTAAATGTCATGACGTCATATCGTTCAAACATGATGTGGCATGAAACCGAGCTTGTCGACGGAGCAACGCCAATGTGGTCGCAAATCGCGCAACGGCTCCGGCGCGCGATCGAAGACGGCACATTCAAGGCAGGCGAGGTTTTGCCGGGGGAGGCGGAGCTAAACAGGCGTTTTGGCGTGAGCCGGACAACGTCGCGCGCTGCCCTCGACTATCTTGAGACGGCAGGATTGATTACGCGAAAATCGGGCCGCGGATCGATTGTGATTGAACCTCGTGTTGAACGGCCACTGAACCGCCTGTCTTCATTTTCCGAAGATATGCATGTCCGGGGTCTCAAACCCAGCTACAACACAAGGTCGCTCCAACTTACGATTGCCAATTCCGCTGTCGCCGCCGAACTCAAGATTTCATCGAATACGCCTGTCCTCGAGATCGACCGCATCTTGCTTGCCGACGATAGCCCGATGGCAACGTCACTGACCTACCTCGTCCCGAAAGTGTTCGAGCGAAGCGGGTTGCCGACGGTAGCCGACCTGGATGGAGGGTCACTCTATGCCTGGCTCAGGGAGACGGCGGGCATTGTTCTGGCGGGTGGCCATGAACGGATCGAAGGTGCCATCGCCGACGCGGCTACGTCGCGAAGCCTTGGATTGAAACAGCCTGCGCCGGTGCTCGTTTGTCACCGCACCTCGTGGAGCGTGGCAAATGAGCCCGTTGAGTACGTCACTTTGCGGTACCGGGCGGATCGGTACAGTTTTCACGTTGGGCTCGCCCGGTCGTGAGAACCCGGAATCCAGATAGATATGCTCTTAATGAAGCAAACACTCCGAATGCGCAAAAGCGCAGGAAAGCTTAGTCATGAATACCGTTTCGCAACCGAAATCCATCTATCGCACCAAGCCGAACGCCATTCAGGAAATCTTTGGCCGACGCAAGGCCGTCATCGGTGTGATCCATTCGCTGCCCCTGCCTGGCTCGCCAAATTATGACGGAGAATCCATGGACGACATCGTCGCCTTTGCTGTGGCGGAAGCTGGTCGTTATCGCGATGGTGGTGTCGATGGGCTGATCGTCGAGAATCACGGGGATATTCCGTTTGCCAAGCCAGATGATCTCGGTCCGGAAACTGCTGCGGCGATGGCTGTCATGACCGACGCGGTTCGCCGCCACAGTGGTTTGCCCATTGGGGTCAATATCCTCGCCAACGGCGCAGTGCAGGCGATCGCCGTAGCCAAGGCCGCAGGGGCTGCTTTCGTGCGGGTCAATCAATGGTCGAATGCCTATGTCGCCAATGAAGGGCTCATGGATGGCCCTGCTGGCGCGGCTGCGCGCTATCGGGCATGGTTGCGTGCGAAGTCGGTACGCATCTTCGCAGATGTCCATGTCAAGCACGGTGCGCATGCAATCACGGGCGACCGCACCATCACCGAACTCGCGCGCGATAACGAATTCTTCGATGCGGATGTTGCCATCGCCACGGGCCAGCGGACGGGCAACTCAGCGACGATGGATGAACTGCAAACCATCGCCTCGGGCACTTCTTTGCCGGTTGCGGTCGGCTCCGGGGTTACGCCAGACAATGTTGGTGACATTTTCACCGTAGCGGACGCCGTCATTGTTGCAAGCTGGCTGAAGCATGACGGCGTCTGGTGGAACCCGGTCGATCCCGAAAGGCTGCACATGTTCATGCAGGCAGTCAAAAGAGCGCGAAACTGACATGGGGCGCGTTCTTGTACTCGGCAATGCCGGGCTCGATCTGACCCTCCGGCTGCCGCGACTGCCGTTGAAGGGTGAGACCCTGCTCGGTGACAGCACGGGCCGCGCGCCTGGCGGTAAAGGTCTCAATCAGGCGGTGGCTGGCGTGCGGACGGGCGTTCCGGTCGTGTTTCACACGCCCGTTGGACATGATGCCCAGGCCGAGGAAATCGAGGCGGCGTTGAAAGCGGAAGGGTTTGCCGGGCTTGAATTACACCGCATGCCCAATGCCAGCGATTTTTCGTTGCTGATGGTGCTGCCAGACGGCGAAAACAGCATAGCGAGCGCGGGAAGTTGCGCAGCGGCATTCACTGCGGCAATGGCCCAAACGGTTGGGGCAACAGCTCTGCCCGGCGATGTCATGATAGTGCAGGGCAATCTGACGCGCGCCAGCACTGAGGCGGCACTGATCGAAGCATCGGCTCGCGGCGCTATCACACTGTTCAATCCTGCCCCACTCTGGTGGGATGTCGAGCCGCTATTGCCTCACTGCGATATTGTCGTGGTCAACAGAGGCGAGGCTCAGACCATCACCGGCCGTTCCGAGCCGGCCGAAGCTGCGGCAGTGCTGTGCGATCGAGGTGCAAAGGTCACAATCGTCACCTTGGGTGCGGAAGGATGCCTGACGCTCGATGGCGGTTCACTTACCCACTATCCAGCGCCGGTGATTGCGGCCGTGGATACAACTGGCTGCGGCGACACATTTTGCGGCGTCCTTGCGGCAATGCTCGCCGGAGGCCACGATCGCGAGGCGGCCGTCGCTCTTGCTCAACGCGCCGCTGCTCTGACGGCACAACGCCCCGGCGCCTTCGCAGCCTTGCCGAACCGCGCGGAATTTGCTGCGTTGGTTGCACTATACGATGCGGGCCAGTAGCGGCTTGGCGCGGACAGCAAAGCGGCACGGCGTCGTGATGTCGGCTAGCGCTAAAACTCGTATCCGAATTTTTCGAGGTCACGGGCCCATATCTGCTCGACCAGCTTGCGCTCGACCGGCGTGTAGTAATCCCGGTAGGGACCGCGCTGGCTGGCATTCTTGCGGGCCAGTTTCGGGGACACTGGCAGGTCCAGCCGGGTGACGATATCCGCGAACGCCTCTTCCATCTGTTCGAAGCGGTAGACTTGGTCGACCAGCAGTTGACCGCTGTAATCGCACAACATCGCACTTTGGTCGCACGGACGCCACGACGCGCGACGGCGCTCCATGCGCAGGAAATCGGCGAAACTCTGCGACTGCGCGTCTTTGTGCCGGTGGTGGTCGCCCTCACCGCGAACGAAGGCGTATCGGGAGACAGCGAGGTCGTAAGGATTGCGCACCAACCCGAATTTGAAGGCCCCGTCGAAAAAGGTGCGCGGCAGTTTTAGTTTTGCCCAGCGGATCGAGGCATGCGGGCCGAACTGAGCGTCCATACTCTCTTGGATTGGCAGATGCGACAGCAACCGCCGCCATTGGCCACGGGCTTTCCGAACAGCATAGGGGCGCAAAGCCTGCTTCAACGCCTGGCCGCCAGTCTTGGCAACGTGAACGAAGATGAAGTTCTTCTCGACCGAAACGTACATTCACCACCTTCTTAGAGGGCTGCCTGCTAGCGAATTTGAACCAGTCCGTAATCCTTGACCTGGAGAATGTCCCAAAGTTTGTTGAACTACAGCGAACGCTACGCGGCGAGCCAATTCATGTCTTCCCGGCCATGCCCAATCACCCATTGTGCAATAGAAATGGAATAGCCCCTTAAAAGTCAATTACTTTGAATGTTTTCAAGGGGATGGGATGGTGCTGCGAGAGAGGATTGAACTCTCGACCTCTCCATTACCAATGGAGTGCTCTACCACTGAGCTACCGCAGCCGATTTGCGAACGCGGCGGACTTCTGCCATATCATTACCGAAATCGCAAGCAAGCAATCGTAATCTGCGCTGCAAATTATGTGCCAATGGCGCTAAACGCTGGTTCTTACAGCTAAAATGGCGCCAAAAATTCTCGGAGTTTGGAAGACACCTTATGACTTCGTCGTCGAAAAGCCCGAATCTGGAGCAAATCAACCGCGAGAAGCGTCGCTCGGAACAATTGCGTGCGAATCTCGCGCGGCGAAAGCAGCAATTGCGCTCGCGCCGGGCGGGTAGTGCCGACGAACGCGACGAGGGAATCGTTGCAACTGCCGAAAAACCTTCCAATTCCTCCCAAGAGGAATCATGAAAGACCCAAATCGGGTCATAAGCCTTTCTTGAACCATTCCGTGGGATGGTTTACAGCAACCGGCTCTGCAAAGGGTCTCAACGACAGGACGGGTACTTTCCCGCGAAAGTGACACAATATGGATCGCATCAAGATTGTTGGCGGTAATAAGCTCAATGGCGTCATCCCGATTTCGGGTGCCAAGAATGCGGCCTTGCCGTTGATGATCGCGTCGCTCCTGACGGACGATACGCTGACGCTGGAAAATGTGCCGCATCTGGCTGACGTCGAACAACTCATCCGCATTCTTGGCAATCATGGCGTTGATTATTCCGTCAATGGCCGCCGCGAACGCCAGGATGGCGCTTATTCGCGCACCATCCATTTCACCGCGCGCAATATTGTCGATACGACCGCGCCCTATGAGCTCGTCTCCAGAATGCGCGCAAGTTTTTGGGTCGTTGGCCCGCTATTGGCGCGCATGGGCGTGGCTACGGTTTCGCTCCCAGGCGGATGTGCGATCGGCACCCGTCCCGTTGATCTGTTTATCGATGGCCTGCGCGCACTTGGCGCCGACATCGAGATCGAGAATGGCTATGTCAAGGCAAGCGCCAAGGGCGGCCTGGTCGGCAACCGCTACACCTTCCCGAAGATTTCGGTCGGCGCCACCCATGTGCTGATGATGGCGGCGACCCTTGCCAAAGGCGAGACCATCCTCGAAAACGCCGCCCAGGAACCGGAAGTTGTCAATCTTGCCGACTGCCTCAATGCCATGGGCGCCAAGGTTCGAGGTGCGGGTACGCCGACAATCACGATCGAGGGTGTTACCAGCCTTTCCGGGGCACGCGTTCGCGTCATCCCGGATCGTATCGAAACGGGTACATACGCCATGGCTGTGGCAATGACCGGCGGCGACGTCATTCTCGAAGGTGCCGACGCCAACCTCTTGAGCGCCGCTCTGACAACCCTCGGCCAGGCCGGTGCGGAAATTTCCGAGACCAACTCCGGCCTGCGTGTTGTTCGCAACGGTCATGGCATCATGCCGGTCGATGTGACGACGCAACCTTTCCCTGGCTTCCCGACGGACCTTCAGGCGCAGTTCATGGGACTGATGACCAAGGCAAAGGGAACATCACATATCACCGAGACGATCTTCGAAAACCGCTTCATGCATGTGCAGGAGCTGGCACGTCTCGGCGCCAGGATTTCCCTCTCGGGCCAGACCGCCAAGATTGAAGGTGTTGAACGCCTGAAGGGTGCTCCGGTCATGGCGACTGACTTGCGTGCTTCGGTATCGCTCGTAATAGCCGGTTTGGCCGCTGAAGGAGAGACCACTGTAAACCGCGTCTATCATCTCGATCGCGGGTTTGAGCGTCTTGAGGAGAAGCTGACACGCTGCGGCGCAGTCGTTGAACGCATCAGTGACTGATCAATCCAGTTTTTCACGAACGGCGTACATTATGCCGAAAGCATAATTCCATTTGCCTGCACTTTCCTCTAACAGGGAATTGAGCGTGGTGTTCTGAGAGCTCCGCGTCCCGACAAGTAAGGCAAAGGGCAGACATGGACACTCTGAAACTCATCGCACTTGATGAGCAAGACCTGCAAATTCTTTCCGCGCATCTCCAGGATGCTGTTCTGAAGGTGGAGGATATTGAATATCTGGCTGCGGAGAAAAAGCTTGTCCTCGCGGTCAATCGCTTTGTCTGGGAGTTGGCGGCCGACGGCAAGCGCCGCCGTAGCTTCGAACGCCGGCGTACGGCGCTGCTTTTCGACCGTGTCGGCAAAGTCCAGGTCACGGGCATCGACCGGCGTCACGCCAACGATATCCTTGCGCTTCTGACAATTCGTTTCATTGTAACAGATGCGCCCTCTGGTTTCATCGAACTGACATTTGCCGCCGGCAAGGCGCTGCGGCTGGAAGTCGAGGCCATCGAAGCACAATTGACCGATCTCGGGCCAGCATGGGAGACGTCGTTCAAACCAGAGCATGAAGACTAGGAGCATGTAACGTGGCATCTGTGCTGAGGCAGTCCGATCCCGATTTTGAGCAGCGATTTTCCGCATTTCTTGCAACAAAACGCGAAGTGTCGGAGGATGTCGACCGCGCGGTCGCCGACATTATTCATCGGGTTCGCTCCGAGGGTGATAAGGCGTTGATCGACTACTCAAAAGCGTTCGATCGGATCGATCTGGCCCAGCATGGCATAGCAATTACACCCGCCGAGATCGAAGCCGCGGTCGCTTCTGCACCCGCCGCAACTGTCGAGGCGCTGAAACTGGCGCGGGATCGCATTCACTCGCATCACGCGCGGCAGGTGCCGCAGGACGATCGGTACACCGACGCGCTGGGCGTCGAGCTTGGCTCGCGCTGGACGGCCGTCGAATCGGTTGGGCTCTATGTGCCGGGTGGCACCGCGAGCTATCCAAGTTCCGTGCTCATGAACGCTGTTCCGGCACAGGTTGCAGGCGTCGAACGCATCGTCATGGTCGTTCCATCGCCGGACGGCATACTGAATCCGCTTGTGCTGGTTGCAGCCCGCCTCGCCGGCGTCTCCGAGATCTATCGCGTCGGTGGGGCGCAAGCCATTGCAGCGCTGGCCTATGGCACTGAGACAATCGCGCCGGTCGCAAAGATCGTCGGGCCAGGCAATGCCTATGTCGCGGCAGCGAAACGCCGGGTATTCGGTACCGTGGGTATCGACATGATCGCCGGCCCGTCAGAGGTACTGATTGTGGCCGACGGCGACAATGATCCCGACTGGATCGCCGCTGATCTTTTGGCACAGGCAGAACACGACAGCGCGGCGCAGTCGATCCTGATTACCGATGACGAAGGCTTTGGCAATGCAGTGATCGATGCCGTCGAGCGTCAATTACAGACGCTGCCGCGGACGGACATCGCAAGCGCAAGCTGGCGCGATTATGGCGCGGTGATTTTGGTTGAGGACCTCGACGCTTCGTTGCCGCTGGTCAATCGCATTGCTGCCGAGCATCTGGAAATCGCAACGGCCGATCCAGAGCGGCTTCTGGCCGGAGTGCGCAACGCGGGGGCGATTTTCCTCGGTCGTTATACACCTGAAGTGATTGGCGATTATGTGGGCGGGTCGAACCATGTTTTGCCGACGGCCCGGTCGGCTCGCTTCTCGTCCGGCCTTTCAGTGCTTGACTATGTGAAGCGAACCTCCATCCTGAAGCTGGGTGTGGAGCAGCTCCGTGCACTGGGTCCGGCGGCCATCGAATTGGCCCGTGCCGAAGGACTTGATGCGCATGGCAATTCGGTCGCGATTCGGTTGAACCTATAGGAAGATAATGACAGCAACGGGCGAAACCGATGCACGGCTGATCGATGTAGAGCTGGACGAGACCATCGGCCGTTCGACGCCGGATGTCGAGCATGAGCGCGCCGTCGCAATTTTCGACTTGATTGAGGAAAACACCTTCCGTCCCGTGAACGATGAGGGTGCGGGACCCTATCGCCTCAAGCTTTCACTCATCGAGTCGCGTCTGATCTTTGCTGTTGCCCGCGAAAATGGCGATGATGTCGTCACGCACATTCTCTCGCTGACGCCGTTGCGCAAGGTTGTGAAGGACTACTTCCTTATATGTGAAAGCTATTACGAAGCCATCCGCTCATCGAGCCCAAGCAAGATCGAAGCCATCGATATGGGTCGCAGGGGATTGCATAATGAGGGCTCGCAGGCATTGATGGACCGATTGAGCGGCAAGATCGAAGTTGATTTCGACACGGCGCGCCGTCTCTTCACATTGGTATGTGTGCTTCATTGGCGGGGATAGGCGAACCCATGCAGGTTGAGCCGGAAAAAATGCCGGACGACCAGGAAGCCGCCAAAGCGGCAATGCCGAGCGCGGTCCTGTTCATCTGCGGCATGAATTCCATTCGCTCGCCCATTGCCGAGACACTTGCACGCAGTCTGCTGCCGTCGACAGTCTACATCGCCTCGGCGGGTGTGGAAAAAGGTGAGCCGGATCATTTTGTCGACGAGGTGCTTGCGGAGATTGGGCTGAAACGAATCTCTGCCCTCCCCAAGACATTCGACGAACTGGAAGACCATTATTTCGATCTGATCATTACATTGTCGCCCAAGGCACACCATATGGCACTGGAGCTGACCAGAACGACCTCAGTACATGTGGAATATTGGCCCACACCCGATCCAACGCTTGTTCGCGGTCGTCGTAGCCAGATATTGGATGCCTATCGCGATGTTCGTGAGCATTTGAAACGTCACATTCAGGAACGTTTTCGGCAATCGGTCTGAGCGTCCCACAAATGCTGCACATTTGCATCGAACTCCCTTGTTCACAAATGGTGCGCAATACTATAGGTTCCGCCCAAAATTGCGGTCGAGCACGGCCACAAATTGCCTCATCGGAGATAGAACTACGCATGGCGAAAGAAGAAGTACTGGAGTTTCCTGGCCTCGTGACGGAGCTGTTGCCCAACGCGATGTTCCGGGTAAAGCTCGAAAATGATCATGAAATTATTGCTCATACCGCTGGCCGCATGCGCAAGAATCGCATTCGAGTTCTCGCTGGCGATAAGGTCCTCGTCGAAATGACACCCTACGATCTGACCAAGGGTCGTATCACCTACCGTTTCAAATAATCAGCTCCGCGTCCCTCCGCAGGAATTGTTTTCATGAGCGATCAGCACAAATTCGTTCTTGCATCGGGCTCGCCGCGCCGCCTCGCGCTGCTGAGCCAGATCGGCATTGAACCGGATCGCCTTCTCCCTGCGGATGTTGATGAAACGCCTCTGCGGGCGGAGCATCCGCGCTCGCTGGCACGCCGCCTTTCGCGGCTGAAAGCCGAAAAGATTGCCGAAGAGTTGAAGGGCGATGCTGATTTAGGCGGGGCGTATATTGTGGCGGCCGATACGGTCGTTGCCGTAGGGCGGCGCATCTTGCCGAAGGCGGAAATCCTCGACGATGCGACAGCCTGCCTGCGGCTGCTTTCTGGCCGTTCGCACCGTGTCTATACCGGATTGTGCCTGATTACGCCCAAAGGAAAGCTACGTCAGGATCTGATCGAGACCCGCGTTCGCTTCAAACGGCTTTCGCGCGAAGAGCTGGAGAGTTATCTTGCCTCTGGTGAATGGCGCGGCAAGGCTGGCGGCTACGCAATCCAGGGACTTGCTGGCGGCTTTGTCGTCAAGCTGGTCGGCTCCTACAGCAATGTCGTTGGCTTGCCGCTTTACGAGACCGCAAGCCTTTTGCATGGCGAAGGCTATCCGGTCTACGCCAATTGGCAGGCTCCGAAGCACTGAACGGAACTAACCCATTGACTGACGAAAAGAAAAGCACGGGATCGATAACGCCTTTGCGGCCGACCCGGCCTTGCCCGGAATGCAAACGGTCCTCGCAGCGCGAACATTACCCATTTTGCTCGGCACGCTGCCGCAACATTGATCTTAACCGGTGGCTGACAGGCGCCTATGTGCTGCCGGCAGTCGAAAGCGCTGACGATAGCGACGAGGACGCGGATTAGAGCTTGATCACCCGCGGTGTTGCGGGTTGTGACAGTACGATGCTGACGGCGCGCAGTGCGCTTACGCTGTTGGTGAGCGGCATGACCTTCGAAGACTTTTCGCCCGTTCTTATAGCTTCCATCACCGCCATGGCTTCGAACTGCAGGCCGGTTCCCTCAAACGGGTACTCCTCAACCCTTCTTCCGGGAACTGGAAGCCGATCGAGGATCGTGCCAAGAACGCCGACCGCTCCCGGCAGTGGCCCAAAGGGTGGCCTCTGAGCGAAGCCGTGATAGCTTGTCAGCCTGGACGCCTTCAGAAATGGCGCGTTTAATCGTATCGCGCCGTCTGTTCCCTCGATCACGAAGTGATTGGCACCGTCCCTGTCAAATCCACAGGAAAGCTGTGCTTCCGCGCCGTCATAGTGCAGCGTGATATCCGAGCGCATATCCACCCCATTGGGGGCCGCGTGCCACAGACCCGAAACTTTCTGCGGCTGACCGAGGAAATGCATGGCAAGCGCCACGCAATAGATCCCAAGATCGAGACTGGCACCGCCGCCGAGCGACCGGTTGAAGAAGCGGCTCTCCGGCTCAAATTCCCGCGTATGGGCGAGCTCGGCCGTAATCTTGCGGATGGTGCCGATCTCGCCAGCATCGATTTTGGCCTTGGCCGCGACGACAGCCGGCAGAAACAGTGTCCAGATTGCTTCCATGGCAAAGACATTCACCCGCGATGCTTCGCGCTGGATGACAGCGGCCTCCGTGTGGGACGGGGCGAGGGGCTTTTCCGTCAGGATTGCCTTGCCGGACCGCACGGCCTTCAGGGCCTGCGCCAGATGCAGCGAATGAGGCGTGGCGATGTAGACCGCATCGATGGCCGGATCGGCCATAAAAGAATCAAGATCGGAATAGGCGCGCCGACTACCGAATGTTTGACGAAACTTTTCGGCTTTGGCCAGGGTGCGGGAGTGATTGGCGGCTAGCATCGCATTGGGAACGAGCGCAAGATCTGATGCAAATCGCTGGGCAATTTCCCCACTGCCAATAATTCCCCAGCCAAAAGCCTCACTCTTGGCCGCTTTCTCCCCCGTTTCATTCATGCGATGCGAATCCCGTCTCCAACACACCCAGCAACGCATCAATGCATGCCCTTTGCAAGAGGCAGAAAAACGGCAAAAAATTCACGAGTTGATGCTGGACAGTACGATTTTTAGTGTTATAACCCACGCGCTTCTGACGGAAAGCCAAGCCGTCGCCAAGGCTTGCCGGATAACGGAAACGCCGTTGAAGTGCCCAGATAGCTCAGTTGGTAGAGCAGCGGATTGAAAATCCGCGTGTCCGTGGTTCGAATCCGCGTCTGGGCACCACTTCCCTTTCCAAATTCCTTGTTTTCGCCACTTATCTTATGAATTGGTTCCTCCGCCTTGTTTGCAGGCGCCGAAATTCAACTTGCCTTCGGCGCCGCTGCATTGTGTTATCGCCGCGGCGCCAAATAATTTGATCGAATGCGGAGGGCGTTTCGCCAGCCCTTTCTTGGAGAACTGGATGCGAACGTCTTTGGCTGTATTACTCGTATTGATTTTGGCTGGTTGCCAAACCTCCCCGGGTGCTATGACAAATCCGGGTGATCTTGAGCAAGCGCACGATGCGGAATGCCGGTCATTCGGCGTCCAGCCCGGCTCAACCCAGTACGATCAATGCCGCGAAACGCTGGCCACTGACGCTGCAAACGAAGCGCGGCGGCGCCAAGCTGCACCGCCCGGGACGACGATACCGGGGTAGTAATGCCTTCACCATCTGCCACTGCTGGATATCCACATACCGAATTCGATTGAGTTGCCGAAGCGCGACCGTCCCGGCATTATCGTAGGACACATACGAAAACGCCGGCACCGTGATTGATTCGCCTGGTGCGGACAGTCAGCACAATAATTCGCCACGTGGTGAGCGATATGATAAAACAGATGTTTGCTCGGATGTGCATCTGCAAGGAGGCGGGAACATGGGGATGTTCGGATTTTCGACGAGAAGCCTCGGGCGGGATCGAGAGACCGATTTTTCGCGCTTCACACGCATGCAGACGACACTCGGCCAGGTTCTTGCCGAAATCGAACGCGAAAAGGCCGGGTTGCGCAAGCGATTTACCGACACGTCTGCGGATGCAGCCCTCACGCTGGAAGCGATGTCGGGCCAGAACGACACCAATGCTTACGAATCGCGTCTGGATGACCTGACGGTTTCAATTCAAGGTTACGAACAGCGGATCATGTTTCTCGATACGCAGCTGGAATTCGTCGAGGGAATTCTCGGCAGCATCGGCTCGTTTGTTCGCGAGCACAGGTTGATGGGCAATAACAGCTAGGGAAGCAGGCTGTTCAGGACAAACATAGTTTCCGAGGGAAACAAAATAAGCTTCTGTTGAATACTTGCGTCCATAGTAATTTGCGTTCGGGAGGCATGCTCCCGACACTTTCATAGACCGCTGACAACTCAGCTTAACGGCAGCGCCTTGCTTCAACGAAGGTGCGCTCAAAGTCTGTTTACGCGCTTTTTTTGGAGGGAGCAAAACGCATGAAAAGCAGTGGCGCTGTTAATGCCAATTTATTAGACTTTTGTATAACATACCCTATAGAGAACTACTTAAAGCTATAGTAGAGTTAAATTGCTTGGTGCATAAAAATAATGAATTCGCAGGAACTGAATACGTAAAAATCAAATAAAATCCAAGGTTTAGGACGAATGAAGCTGGCGGTTTTTGGAGAGGCAACTGTTAGTCTGGGCGGGCAACTGGTCCCGCGCGTACCCGCGAATTTTTTGCGGATCGTGGTCTACCTCCTGCTGGAAAATGAAAACCATTCCGTTTCGCGTGGAAAGCTCTCGCAAATCTTCTGGTCCGACACCGATCAGGCCCATGCTTCCATGAACTTGCGCCAGAGCCTGGCGCGCATCCGAAAATTCCAGGAACAGTACGGATTGAATCTTGTCCAGGGTGATGCAACCTACGTTTATCTGAACCTGTCGCAGGTCAAGTCCGAGCTGCTCCGCATCGATCTGCTCGACTACATCAACTACGCGCGCAAGGGTGATATCGAGTCCGTCCTCGGCCTGTGCGATATCTATGCCGGCGATCTCCTTGCTCAGAACGAACCGCAGAATTCCGATTTCGACGAATGGCTGGATGTGGAGCGCGTCAGGTTGCGCGACGATCTGATCACCATGCTGTTGGGCATGGTCAACAAGCCCGTCGGCGTCAGCATCGATGAAAAACGCCAATGCGCCCGCAAGCTGATCGAGATCGATCCCTATCAGGAAGTCGGGTATCGCACATTGATGCAGACGGCATCGCAGCTCGGTCTGATCGCCAAGGTTGAGCGCACTTTCCGCGAATGCACGAAGAAGTTGCGCGATGACCTCGATGTGGAGCCTGAAGAAGAGACGATAGAACTCTATCAACAGCTCCTGCCCAAGCTTTCGCCAGCAACGACGCGCGGGCTCATCATACCGCCGCAGCCAACCGGCCCGTTACAGGGCAATGGCGTGGAAATCCAGCTGCCGCGTGGGATGCGCGCTGTAAACCAGATCGAGCAGAACAAGCAGGCCGGCCTGCCGAGGGTGATGGTGCTCTACATGCCGCACAATGCGGCGGATCCGATGGAGCAGCTCGCCGCCTCGCTGGTCGATGATATCACCATCGGCCTTTGCCGCCTGCGCACTCTGTCCGTCGTTGCACCCTATACATCGAGCAGGGTGGTGGCCGAGTCGTCTATCGACAGTTTCCCCGGTCTGAGACGATCAGTTCGGCGTCAACTATGCGGTCGACAGCAAGATTGTGCGCCGCGACGGTTTCTGCTTCCTGTCGGTCAAGCTGGTCGATGTCGCCACGCAGGAAATCGTCTGGGCCGAGAAACAGAAGTTCGACTATGTCCTGCCCGAGCAGCAATACAGGCAGCTGTCGATCCGCATCATCCTGTCCGTCGTGTCTGTTATCGAAAAATCGGAACTCGATCGTTACAACAAGCTGTTCCAGGATCCGAATGCCTACTACTGGTATCTCGTCGGCAAGCGGGAGATCGACAAGTTCGATCTTCCGAAATTGCGTCAGGCCCGCCAGTCGTTCAAGAATGCCCTGACTGCTTCGCCGGATTTCGTGCCTGCGCTCAGCGGTATTGCACGGACGATGCAGAAAGAGTGGCTGATGCTGGCGCGCAGCGAGAAGGATATCCTGCTTGAGGGCGAACAGGTCGCGAAGCGTGCCGCGCCAGCTGACCCGGATGACGAGCGGCCCTTGCGCGAGCTCGGCACCATCAGCATGTATCTTGGCAAGTTCGACGACAGTCTTGAATATTTCGACCAGGGCGAATCCATCAATCCACAACATGCCGATCTGCTTGCTGACTATGCCGATGCGCTGACGCACTATGGCTGGCTCGATCAGGCGGTCGAGAAGATCAATCAAGCGATCGCCCACAATCCGCTTGCCCCTGACTATTATTATTGGGTTGGTGGTGGCGCACTACATAATCTCGAGCGTCATTCTGAAGCTTTGGCTCTTCTTCAACAGATGCAGAATCCTCGCGCGGCTGCCCGCCTGATGGCTGCCTGTTGGGCGATGCTCGGAGAGCGCGAAAAGGCGACTGAATACAGGCAGTATGCGCTGGAAGATAATCCGACATTCAGGATCGATGACTGGATCAAGGGATTGGGCGTCAGACTGCCGGAACAACGCAAGAGATACGAAGCATCCTTACGGGAAGCAGGTTTTCAATAATCTTCACCACTCAGCAACATTGAGGGATCTACCGCATGGCCAAGTATTTCATTATCGGCGAGACGAACAGCAATGAGCTGTGGTTAGTTGATGTCGACAACCGCAGCGTTGAGCCGGTAACTGACGCTGCGTTAAAGAAGTCCAATGCTGCAGACCCTGGATTTATTGGAGTAATTGACAAGGCACGAAAGAATGGAATTACGACGATAAAGGGAGTAAGCGTCGCAGTCGCTACCAGTAGTCGGACTGACGCCAAGAGCAACTCCTTCTTGGTCAATCCCGATGCAGGTAAAAAATAAATAAAAATATTTGCTGAAATTGAAGAAGAGGTAACAGTTCTTCTTGATCTGAACTGAAATCGTCATACCTTTGCCATGTGGGCTCTCCTTCATAGAAAGGTTATTCGCATGGCAAAGTTTTACATCGTGAATGATTCAGACACGAAACAAGCTTTGGCTTGTGAACATGGAAACACGCAGCGCAGAGTGTCTCGATCGGGATGTGATCGAATCTTTGGGACTGGCTGGCCATGAATTTCTGAACTCGATCAGCAGTTTGATCGGCAACGACATGGTTGCTGGGAGACAGGCTCGTAGTGATCCATCGGACCGGGCATTCTCGTTTGACGGCCGGAGCGATCCATCGGATCGGGCTTTTTCATTTGACGGCCGCAGCGATCCATCGGACCGGGCGTTCTCGTTCGACGGCCGCAGTGATCCGTCGGATCGGGCGTTCTCGTTCGATGGCCGGAGCAATCCGTCGGAACGTGATGTCTTCAGCGGGTCCCGCTGGGCTAAACTGAGCTGTATGACTGTCCGGATTTCGGATGGTGTGTAATGGATGCGTAATTTGCAGGCTGATGGAGTGGCAATGAAACCATTGGCCGGGATTCCGGTTCCTGACCGGCTGGCGGCAGACGAAGCAAACCTTCGCTCTGCTTTCCGCCTGGATGAACTATCGTCGACGCGATTGATTGCTGCGGATGAGACCGTGAACCGGTTGCGGCCGCATTTTCCTCGCTTGGGTATCGTGCGCATGGCCGAAGTCACCGGCCTTGATCGCATCGGCATTCCCGTCTGGATGGCCGTCCGTCCCAACAGCCGCACACTCGCCGTCAGCCAAGGCAAGGGCGTCAGCGCTGCTCACGCTCGCGCGTCCGCCGTAATGGAAGCGGCTGAAATTGCTATTGCCGAAGATATTCCGCTCACTTCCTTTGCCGCCAGCCGCCGCGAATTGCGTGACGCTGGCCACGAGGTGTTTGACGGCCGCATGCTCCTGATGCGCGGGGCGGATGAGGCCGGGCCCGACGAGACCGACTACTGGCTCGAAGGTTTCGACCTGCTGAAGCAGAAGCCGGTATTCGTGCCGCGCGAACTCGTCTCGCTCGATTTCACTTCGGCGCGAAAATCCTGGCACTATTGCCAGTCCACGGACGGCCTTGCCTCCGGCAATTGCCTGCTCGAGGCCGTCATTCATGGATTGTGCGAACGCGTCGAGCGCGACGCCACCGAACTCTGGCGCTTCCAGCGCGATGCCGGTGTAGAGGCGCGTTGCGTCGATCCGGCGGTCTTTGCCGATAGCGGCATTGATTGGCTGGCGGAGCGGATCGCTGCGGCCAACTTTGTCCTGCGGCTGTTCAACGTGACGTCGGATATCGGCCTGCCGGTCTTCATGGCGACGATCAGCCCTGCGACACAGCACGCGACCTATCTGCATTTCGACCTTGCCGCCGGCTATGGCTGCCATCTGTCGCCGCGCGTCGCGGCCATGCGGGCGATCACCGAGGCGGCGCAGACGCGCATCACCAATATTTCCGGCGCGCGCGACGATTTCGATCCATCGGAGTATCACCAGCGTCTCGCGCCCGATCTCTCCGTCTATATTCACGCACAACCCGCCGATCATTGGCGGTTCGACGAGCCCGAACCGCATTTGCGCGCCAGTCTCGAAACCTATCTCGAGCCGCTGCGCCAGCGCGGCATTACCAGCGTCGTTGCCGTGCCGCTTGGCGGCGAGGAGTACGACATGTCGGTCTGCCGCGTATTGGTCAATGAGCTCGAAAGCCCGGCTGGCACGCGCAAGCACCGTTTCGGTGGGCGGGCGCTCAACGCCATGTTGCGGCAATAGGAGCGGCGATGAAGATTCTGTTTGCAGGTCCAAGCCTTTCCGGAACAGAGTTCGTGCCGGTACGTGCCGGCGAAGATCGCGTCCTGTCCGACTATGCGTTGACCTGCCGCGGCCCGGCGAAATGCGGTGACATTACCCATGCCGTGGATCAGGGCTTTCGCGTCATCGGCCTGGTCGACGGGCGCTTCGAGGATGTCGCCGCCGTCTGGCACAAGGAAATTCTCCATGCGCTGTCACAGGGCGCCGTGGTTTATGGCGCCGCCAGCATGGGCGCCTTGCGCGCTGCCGAGTGCCACCCCTTCGGCATGATCGGGATCGGCGAGGTATTTGAGCGTTACGCATTTGGCGGTCTGGAAGACGATGCTGCGGTTGCCCAGGTGCACGCGCCGGCCGAATTCGGCTACGTCGCCTTCAGCGAGGCGATGGTCACGGTCGACGCCACGCTCGATGCGGCATTGGCGGCCGGAGCGATCAGTGCCGATGAGCGCGACCTCGTTCGCGCCAAAGCCGATGGCGTGTTTTTCAAGGAACGCACGTGGCGGCGCATTTTCGATACGGTATCACATGATATCGACCGCGCCGCGGAGCGGCTGAAACCGCACATCCGCAATATCAAGCGCGAGGATGCGGAGGCTTTACTCGATGCTCTGCTGGAGCGGAAAAGCTCTGTCCCGCCCGGAGAGGTGGTCCCCGATTTTGCCGGGTGGCAATTCAATGAAACCTCGCAATGGCGCAAGCTGCGCGTTTAGATGCGTTTAGATTGACCTCACCCGATCGACTTACAATCCTATTGATTAGGATGAAAATAGCTAAAAATCGACGGAATTGCTTTTGAGTCACGCTTGCGTAACGGGGGGAAACCTAATTTCGATCTCGTGGTCGCAAGTTTAAACGCATGAAAAAGTAACAACAAAATCAGAACGTGTGTGGGAGCAAGCGGGCAGTCAGTGGGGGACCTACGCCGGAATTCTATTAGAATTGAATTTGGAGTTCCGGCGTAGCACTACACATAATCCGTCCAGCTTTACCAATACCAAATAACAACGAAACCAGCCGCATTCTGCGCGCCTTTCCGGAGCGCGGCAGGGCAAGGTTTCAGCTGAGGGGCGAAGTCGTGAAAGTAGCAATTGTCCATTACTGGCTATTGTCGATGCGGGGTGGGGAAAAAGTACTGGAAGCTCTCAGCGAGCTCTATCCGGACGCCGACATTTTCACGCTGGTCTACAATCCGGATGCGATCTCGGGCCGCTTGAAGAACCACAAGATCACCACCTCATTCCTGCAAAAAATCCCTGGCTCGAAGAAGTACTACCAGATGCTGCTTCCCATCATGCCATTGGCATTGGAGAGCATGGATCTGACCGAGTACGATCTGGTCATCTCGAGCGAGTCCGGTCCCGCAAAGGGGATCATACCGAAGCCAGACGCGGTGCACGTCTGCTATTGCCATTCGCCGATGCGCTATATCTGGGATCATTACTTCTTCTATCATGCGAACGCAGGCTTCCTGAAGAGACTGTTTATGCCGTTCATCGCATCGTGGCTGCGGCAGTGGGACGTATCGACCAGCGCGCGGGTAGATTGCTTCGTGGCCAATTCGCGCCACATCGCCAACCGTGTACAGAAATATTACCGGCGCGATGCGGTGGTTATCCATCCGCCGGTCTCGGTTGATGATTTCGCAATCTCCGACACCATAGAAGACTTCTATCTGTGTGCAGGACAACTCGTCGGATACAAGCGTGTCGACTTGGCGGTCGATGCGTTCACCGCGATGAACAAGAACCTTGTCGTCATTGGTACCGGCGAGGAAATGGATAAACTGAAGAGCCGTGCCGGACCAACCATTCGGTTCCTCGATCATCAACCCTTCGCATCGTTGAAAAGCCATATGGCGCGGTGCAAGGCGTTGATCTTCCCGGGCGAAGAGGATTTCGGCATTGTTCCAGTTGAAGTGATGGCAAGCGGTAGACCTGTGATTGCTTTTGGGCGGGGTGGAGCAGTTGATACCGTTATCGACGGTCTCTCGGGCGTATTGTTTTTCGAGCAGACCGTCGATAGCCTCACCGATAGCGTCAAGCGCTTTGAAGCCATGGCCGACAGTTTCTCGCCGGCGGCAATCCGCGCCCATTCACTGCGATTCAGCAAGGATAATTTCAAGAAGAAGATCGCTGCCCTTGTTCGCAAGGAGTTCGAACGGCGTGCGGTTCAGGCCACAGTGGATCAGATCGAGGCCAACGCGCCTGCGGTCGGTGAAACTTGGGTCAGGACGAACGGCCTGGTCCTGTCGATGAAAACCAAACCACAGGCCAATTCGAACGTGATGCGTCCGACCTTATAAGCTGGGGAGACCGCCATGACTCTGGAACGTGTTGTCATTATCAACGACGAGGCAGTAGCGAGCGGCGGAGCGGCAGCGCTGGCTCTCTTGTCCGCACGGCTCTTGTTTGAGGCCGGCATTCCGGTGACTTTTCTTAGCGGCGATTCCGGTGCGGATTTTTCTTTGCATGACGATGGGATCGAGGTTGCTGGGCTTGGCAGCGCACCGTTGCTGAAATTGCCCATACACAAACGCATCATCAACGGCGCCTATAATGTGGCCGCCCATAAGGCGATCCGCCGTTACATTCAACACAACGACACGCCGGGCACCGTTTATCATGTCCATGCGTGGGCGCAGATCCTGTCACCGTCGATCTTCTCTGCGCTCAAACCCGTGCACGACCGGTTGGTCGTATCGGCTCATGATTTCACGCTGGTATGCCCGAACGGCAGTTACGCCAATTTCAAACAGAACACCGTTTGTGAACTGACGCCCTTGAGCGGGAAATGCCTCGCCTCCAATTGCGACAAACGGCGCTATGCAGACAAGTTGTGGCGATTCACGCGCTCGTGGCTGCGCACGCAATTGCTGGACCTGTCGAGTTCCAACTGCACAATAGCGTCGATCCATCCAATGATGAATGCCTGGCTGGAGCGGGGTGGTATCCCCAGAGAACGCATCAAGACTGTGCTCAATCCAGTCAAGCCATTCGCAAAAGCACGCGTAACGGCGGAGAAGAACAGCGATATCTTCATCATTGGCCGGCTGGAATTCGAAAAAGGCGTCGATATCGCTGCTGAGGCTGCGCGCCGTGTCGGCCGCAAACTTCGCGTCATTGGCGATGGAGCATTTCGCACAGAATTGTTGCAGCGCTATCCCGATGTCCAATGGGAGGGATGGCGCACGCATGAAGAAATCAACCGCTTGTTGCAGGACGCCCGCTTTGTCGTCATGCCGAGCAGGCTACCCGAACCGTTCGGATTGGTGGCCCATGAAAGCCTGCAAAGCGGTATTCCGATCGTGGCCTTCAAGACCGCCTTCGTGGCCAATGAAGCGGACCAGCTGGGTTGCGGCATTGTTGCTCAACAGCCAAATGCCTCGAGCCTGGCTGATGCCTTTGCCAAACTGGATGATGACGCAGTGGTGCATCAAATGAGCGAGCGCGCCTTTGAGCTTTCGCCAAGATTGGCAAATACGCCGCAGAGCTGGTGCAACGAATTCATTGCCCTTTACCGTTCGCGTCTCGCGGAACAAGAACGACTGGCCGCAAATTCTTTCCAGGTTCGTCCGCTGGCCGCGCAATCGGCTCAGCCATTGTCGGGTTCGCTGTAGTTTTTTGGACACTATGGATTACACATTTTGAGGGATGCCACGCTGAGCGGCCCCTAAGGCTATCCATTTATTCATATTTATGGCATATAGTCTGCATTGAGGGGAGAGAGAGGTGATTAAATCCTTGGCGGGGCCAATATTTGGCTTAGTTCAGGATTAAATCAGCGATCTTGATCGACGAGTCCTAACTCTAGAGATCAATGCAAAATTCATCAGAGAATTTGAAATCATCCGATGATCGTCCGTCGAAGTCCTTTTTCGACATGGTCGAGGAAAAGTATCTGATCCGTTGGGCAGCTCTTTTGATCTGCGTGATATTCTGGACTGTAGTCTGGCGTCTTCTCTGACCGCTACTCTTTGGACTCCGGTTCAGGAGCCTCGTTCTCTTCATCTGGATCTTCATCATCGCCGGCCGCGAGCCATTCTTCCAGAATTGCCACGGACATCGGCCCGAGATTGGGTATCAGGTTCAAATCCAGCTGCGACGCCCAGGCGCGATCGGGTTCCCAGTCGGGCGGCATATTCCAGGGTGTGCCACCATTCTCGATCCACAGCGCATTCACGATGCGCGAATGCACCGTTTTTGAGGGACAAAATGTCTGCAGGCGGTGACGCATAAATACCCCGGGCAATAGTAGTTGTGTGAAATCGCATTGTCTGGTCGTACTGCGGCCGCGAGAAGGCAGGTGCTTTGCTTTAGCAACTGCCTTTCGCTAGGAACACGACCCACGCCGTGCGTATCATTATCCTTAAATCGACCCAGACGGATCGCGTCTTGAAATAGTCCGTGTCGAGTTTTACCCGGGCCTCATATCCGGTGCTGCTCCGGCCGCTGACTTGCCACAAGCCGGTTATTCCGGGCTTCATCGCCTTGTAGTAGCGGTACGAGTCCCCGTAACGACAGATTTCGTTCATCACGATAGGTCGCGGTCCGACAATGCTCATTTCGCCGCGAATGACGTTGATGAACTGCGGCAGCTCGTCTAGGCTTGAGACGCGCAAAAACCGTCCAAGTCTGTGTATTCTCGGATCGGTCTTGAGCTTTTGGCTTTCCGTCCATTCGCGTAGTATTTCCGGCGACTGCGAAAGCAATGCCGCCAGACGCGCATCTGCATCTTTCGCCATGGAGCGGAACTTGTAACAAGTGAATTCCTTGCCGTTCAATCCGATACGCCGCTGTTTGAAGACGACCGGAAAGCCGTCATGCATTGCCAGCGCGACGATGATGCCAACCAAAACGGGGAAGAGGAAAATAAGCGCAGCGATCGCAAAAACAATATCGAGCGTCCTCTTGGCCGTTTCGTAGAGAAACCGGTTTTTTACCGGCGTGTTTTCGGCCCGCTGTTCGATCAGCGGTTCTGATATGTACGACATGATGTTGGCCCCGACCCACCCTTTCGAATTCTTTTAACGCCCTTCATAAGCGCGTTGCTTTCAGATCGTGAGATTGTCACTCCGCGATCAGCGTCATTCGTTGATACCCCTAGAACTATCAAAGCTGGATACAATACAAAGACAAGTTATACGCAATATGTACAAGTATTGTCGTTAGTGTATTGTTATTGTGTTCTTTTTTATGATTCTGCTTGTGCAAATAAGGTATAGTATATTGGTTTTCCGTCAATAATTAATAGTGATTAACGGCTTACCCTATGGCCCTAGCAATAATTACTAATGAGTCAGGAGGAAGATTTATGGTTGACAAAATAATCGTGAAATACTCGCCAAAAAGTCTTCAGAATCAGCAAGAAATAGCGGTCAAACTTCCGCTTTCGGATGGGCGCGGCTGATTCGTCGGCTCTTACTTGGCTTTGCACAGATCAATGACAAAGCGATCGCCAAGAATGTCGATGTGGTGGCATCCGACAATACCGGACATGAAATCTGGCCTTACAAGCCTCACTGCATTTTCGGCATAGTCATCACTATCGATTTTCGTAATTTCCTGGATGTTGAGCCCGTAGCCATAGGTGCCATTCGAATTGCATTGCGATGGCCGCAGCAGTCGGCCGTCCACCATGTGGACACGGCCGGCATTTCGGGCAACATCGCTGCCAATAATGACGGGATTGCGCTTGTGCGGAACAACTGAACGTAGCGCCGGTCCATCGACAGCAAATGCGTAAAGTTCACTGCAGTGATCCATGTAGGCGTAATGATCCGACAGCGACGTGAGCAGCCACCATTGTCCGTGGGCGCGGAACATGATTGTGTCGGCCGGACTCTGACCTTCCAGTGTCGTTGCGTAGAGTTCCCATCGCAGTGGGAATTCGGTGCAGCGCCACACCTCCACACGATTTGTCTGATGCGTTTCCGGTATCATGAAGATGTCGCCACCATCATTGAAGATGAATGGATAGGACAAATGATAGCTCGTCCGCAGACAGGTACCGAGCAGCTCGACCTTATTGTCCGTCAATTTCGCGACTGAGATCCAGGCGTTCTGGCGGTTATTCGGAAAGCATTCGAAGAAGATATAGTCTTCGTTGTTCCAGCGGAACAGGAAAGGATCCGCGGCCCACATTCCGTCAGCGAGTTTTAGCTCGGTTGTTTGCCCGGGCGAAAAGTTCTCGACGGTCCCATGCCCGATGTGGACACGCCAGCTTCTTGCATCGAGGCCAAGCCTCGATCTGGCCTGGATCAAGATTTTTCCGAGAACATTGCCTCCCAGTCTGAACAGGTAGGCGGCGGCATCGAGCGTGCCTGGCATGGCAGTTTTGGCTTTCAATCGCTCTTGCCGTTGAACCTTGAGTTCACGTGTATCCGCAAGCCGCCTTAATTCGCGCATCATCAGAATGACTGACTTTTCCTCGACGAATGCGCCGTTCAGTGCGGCACTGAACTTGGTGTTATAGGCTGCTGTCGCAAATGTCTTGGGCCCGGTTTCTGAAGCCTGACGTACGTTCACTGCGGTGATCGTCAAAGATGCTTGTTCTTTGACCTCCCAAAATCCTGTCCAATCAAAGGTTGAAGACTGTGTCTCGGTGAAACTCAAAGTCCATTCGCCAAAGCGGATGCTCTTGAGCAATTCATCCGCAAGCGGCTCCGCCGCAAGGCGGATGACTACGTCGAGATTCAAGTTCGATAAGTCATCACCGTCAAGAAGGTTCACAAGCGGTCGGGTTCGCAAGCGGGATAGCACCTGCTTGGCTGGATAAGGCGGCTGACGCGCAAATACCCGCTTATCCAAACTGTACAGCATCCGGCCTAACAATGGTGCAGCCGGTGCCGCGAACGGTTTGGTCAACAGAACCGCGCAAAAATCGAGCTGATCATCAGCCAGAATGTCATTGAGAAGTTTGAGTTCCCAATTCCGCAATTGATCCATTGATGCCGCTAGAACGCCAATGCGAAGCTTCGACATATCGCCCCCAAAAGTCCAGCGTACTCAGGCCCCCCAAAGCGCGTTTTTTACGTCGCAAATTTTCGTGGTTGAGCACGATCCCAGCCTGAATGTCACACTTTACGAGGTGGTCGTCTAGGACTCCTAATCTAATTGATTAGCAAGATAGTTCCTGAATAAAGACCGTTAATCTGGTATCAATTATGGAGCGCTCATTTATGGGTCAGAGACAAAATCTCAAATGAAAACAATAAGTCAGCACGTCTATTGACTCGGTGCCATCGGAGTTTGGGCGAAATTGGGGATACTGTCCTGGAACAGGTCGTACAGAAGAACACGGAAAGCGTCTCCGCTAAAAAAGCGGCTGTGATGGGCTTTGCTGCAATGGCGTCGCGAGTTTCGGCGCAGCTTGCGCAGGTGGCTGTTTTTATCCTCGCCGCGCGGATGCTTTCGGCCGCTGAATTCGGCGTTTATACGCTAACTCTTGCTGTGGCAATTTTCTTGACGCGGGTATCCGAGGCGGGATCACGCGAGTTTCTCATGAGCTGTCGGGAAGACCGTTCTTTGTTTGACCAGATTGCCACAGCTGCGCTCGTGAGCGGCGCCATTGCCATGTGTGTTGGAACGCTGGCTTCCGCTGTCATGTATGATTTTTTCGATATGGTCCTGGCTGGAGAGCTCCTGGCGCTGTTCTCCGTCTGGGTGGTATTTTCAACTGTGAGCGCCGTCTATGCCGGACTACTGGTACGACAGAGCCGCGCCGAATTACACTCCATTTTTCTCATGGTGGGCGAGGGCGTTGGCCTACTGGCAGCATTGTTCGGCCTCATGTCCGGATGGGGGATATTCGCCCTGGCCTTCGGCAAATTCTGCATGCAGATTACCTACCTCGCTTGCGCGATTGTAACGACGAAATGGATTCCGCACCTGCGCTTGCATTGGGTTGTCGTGCGCGAGCTTGCCGAATTCTCCCGTTACATTCTTGCGACGAGAATGGTTGCTTACTTCCACACCTACGCAGTGACTTTCATTATTGGCATTTTTCTCGGCGCGACCAGCGTTGGCTATTACCGGGTGGCAGAGCGCCTTGGCTCTTCCTTTGCCGAGTTGATGGAAGAACCGGCCCGTCTGATCGCTTGGGTTAGTCTCAGGCGTGCCGTACGGGAAGAGCATAGCGAGAGTGAACTGAAAAGAAATGTTGGCAAGGAAGCGGCGGTATTCCTGCCGGTTCTGTTGGCTCTTGCAGCGCCGATCTTCATTGGACTCGCTCTCGTTTCTGAGAATCTCGTTGTGCTCCTTCTTGGCGAACAATGGCATCCAGCCGCTCCGCTCACCTCGATCCTCGCCCTCGTCTATATGCTCTATGTTCCAAACGTCCTGACCGAGCCGTTGCTGTCCCTGACGGGACAGGTGCGCCGTCTGCCATTCATTTCGCTTTTGAATGCGGCCATCGCAGTGACATTCATCCTGGCGTCCGTGCCGTTTGGCACAGTGGGCGTTGCGATCGGTCAGTTGATGGCGGGCTTGATTACAATTTGCGTGACGATCTGGTTGCAGAGCCATTACGGCGGTGTCGCTTGGAAGACAGTCGGAGGCAACGCTTCGATCGTTGCACCTGCTTTGATTGCGATGGTGGCAGGTGTCATCTGGGTCTCAAGTCTTCCCATTTCACCAGAAACACAGCTTGGCCTGCAGATTTTGACCGGAGCCGCGATTTATTCCGGCGTCCTCGGGACGCTGTACCTTTGTTTTTTTGGAGGCATCCACGGTTTTCAATTGAAAGGCAGAAAGGCACCCAATGAACTCTAACCGGCCGCGTCGATAGAAATCGCCCGACCGCTGACGACACAGGAGAGGAACAATGCAACAAACGACGCGGACAACAGAATTTGCATCAGGTATTCCCACAGGTTCGGCGAAGCTACACCGATTTCCTTGGTGTGGAACTCGAGATTGCACCAGGCGTCCTCGTGCCGCGCGAAGAGACCGAATTGCTTGGCCTTACTGCGATTAACCTCCTGGCGAAGGAACCAGCTGGCCCACTTGTCATCGACATGTGTTGCGGATCTGGAAATCTCGGCCTTGCGGTTGCTGGTGCGATAGCCAACGCGCGGGTGCTGGGAGCGGATCTTACTGATGAAACAGTTGATCTTGCGCGCCGGAACGTCGCGAGATTGGGTTTTGACCGGCGTGTTAAGATATTTCAGGGTGATTTGTTCGAAGCGATGAACGGGCAAGTCCTGACAGGCAAGGTGGATATGATCATTTGCAATCCGCCTTACATTTCGGCGCGCCGTCTGGAGGATAGCCTGTCGCATCTTCTTGTTAACGAACCGCGCGAGGCATTTGACGGCGGACCGTTCGGAATATCGATCCTTCAGCGCGTTGTGCGCGACTCGGTACCGTTTCTTCGGCCGGGAGGCATCCTCGCCTTTGAATTCGGCGAAGGACAGCATCAGCAAGTCGCCCACCTCCTCTCCAGGGCTGCAGCGTATGATCAGATCTCGTTTGTCGACAATGAGGCAGGTATCCCGCGCGTTGCGGTCGCCCGAAAACAAGTATGATTGATCAAGGAGTAGAGTACTTGGACAGGATTGCGATGAGTGAAGTCAGAAGTATCACGCCGCGGGATGTTCCTGCG
Source organism: uncultured Alphaproteobacteria bacterium (assembly GCA_963777425.1). Lineage (GTDB taxonomy): Bacteria > Pseudomonadota > Alphaproteobacteria > Rhizobiales > Rhizobiaceae > Phyllobacterium. The sequence goes on from CAVZQS010000008.1 coordinate 279,500, forward strand.
GTCGCAAACATGTTCTGGAGTATGTTCAAGACGACGAAGGCATCCGTGCCTCAATCGCTTGTCGAGTACCTGTCCAAACTCTACCTCGATCCGTCGCGTGGTGATTCAGACATTATTTCCCAGGTGCATATTCGCAGTGATGGCGTTCTAAATGGTTTCATCGGTTCAATTCCGCTCAGAATGTCGCTCGACGGTTCGCTTGTTCGCGCCGCCATTTGTGGTCCATTGATGGTCGAAGATCATACCGACGACCCCCTGGCGGGGGCACGTCTGCTGCGAGCATTTCTGGCGGGCCCACAGGACGTCTCGCTAAGTGAGACCGCCAATGAGACTTCGCGAATCATGTGGAGCAAATTGCGCGGCACAGTGCTGCCGGCCTACAGCCTGGAATGGGTCAGAGTGTTCCGGCCAACTGCCTTTGCTATCGAACTTGCCGCTGGCAGGTTTCAGGGGATGCGCCGTCTGGCGCCGTTGGCAAGGCCGCTGGATGCTCTTGGTTTCAAGCTGGCCAATGGCAGCCATCCGGAATCGGCTCCGGTTCCCGAGCTGAACGGATTTGTCGACAGTGATATCGACTACGACTCACTCGTGGGCATTATTCCGTCGCTGTTGGAACGTTTTGGCTTACGTCCTATCTGGGATGCATCGGACCTTAGATACATCCTGGATGAGGCGACAACCAAGTCGACCTACGGTGCAATGCACGCCCGGGTCGTCCGGTCGCGGAATGGCGTGCCGATGGGAGCCTATCTCTATCACGGATCTCCTGGACGAATTGCACGTGTGCTGCAAATTCTGGCTGTGAAGGAACGAGAGGGGGCTGTACTCGACAGCCTGCTAAACCATGCGCGCACGCTAGGCGTCGTGGCCATACGTGCCCGCACGCAACCACATCTGCTACAGGCAATGATGGTGCGCCAAGGGATATTTTTTCAGCGATCGTCCACAGTTGTGCATTCACGCGATCCGCGCGTGCTGGATGCGTTCTCGGATGGAAATGCATTCTTCAACGGCCTGGCCGGCGAGGCCTGGAACCGACTGAACGGCGATGATTTTCTTTGAGAGCACTTCTGCGGATAGCGTTCTAAACGCTGATATTCTTGAGCCTTATGAAGGACCAGATGGACTTGTTGACATCTACAATTGCGTCGATGGTTGATTGAATTCTCAACATTTCCGCATCGTCCAGCGCTTCGACTTTTCCGTATTTCAAATTGTCATTCATGTCGACAATGCGCATCAACTGGGTTGACGCGTTGTGTCCAGTTTCGTCGAACGAATAGATGCAGTGATTGTATTTGTTGCGCAGGCGCTGCTCACGAGTCATTCGGCCGGTGATCTGCAGCACAGCCGCCTTGGTTTCCGGCGGCGTCGATCTGATTTTCGCCAGCCGCTCAAGTAAGTCAATTCTTGCCCTGGTCGTATTCAGCGTCAGGAAAATGACCGTTGCTGCTTCTTTATTTGTGTTGAGCAGGTGGGCAATCAAGTAGATGAACAGACTTTCGGTGTTCGTCCACGTGTAATTGAGTTTGCCCACCAGCATCAGCACCTCATTGATGCGGGACATTGTTTTATACGACCCGGCCCATTTCTAGCGAACTATCTAACCGCCCGATCGGGGTGTTGTAGCCCCTAAAAGGGGGCTGGAACGCCTCTTGGTCCATGCTGTTCCGATATACCGCCGCAGCTTGTGTGCGGTTGTGAACGCGCAGCTTGCGGATAAGGTTGTGAACGTGGACCTTGACCGTGTGTTCCGAGAGCGTCAGCCGATCGGCTATGATCTTGTTCTGCAAGCCCTCAGAGAGAAGTTCCAGAATCTGGTGCTCGCGCAGCGTCAATGTCTTGATCGGTCTGCCACCATTCAGGGTGTTCTTGATCTGGCCATTGTACAACTGAGGTTGACCACCGTTGCTCAACGGCTTTTCCATCGAACGAGCGATGGTGGAAGGATAGTATTCACCGCCATTCAACAGCAGCCAGATGACTGCCAGCCAGATATCGAGTTTCAAACTGAAAGGGAGAAGCCCCTGAACCAGGCGCTGATCGAACAGGCTGTTCAGCTCATGCATGCCGGCACTGTGCTCATCGATCATCAATGTCACAGATGCATTCGGAAAGCGCTGCTTGCAGCGTGCAATGCACTCATTAAGTTCGATGACGAAACCAGTGTGTACCAGAACGAGGCCAATGTCCTCGTCGAACTCATCCGACTCCAGCAGCTTGCTGGACAGGTTCACCCGAATTTCGGGGAATGTCCTTTCTAGAGATTGTACCAATCCCTGGAAAACGGCCCCTGCTTCGGCATAAATGAAGATGCCACTCTTGAACTTGGAATCACCATCAATTTTTGATCCATACTGGATATGGTCGCCGATTGTACGCGGTATATTTCCAGACATAATCGCCCCCTACGCCCTTTGATGAGAAGTATTTCTCTCAGGATTTATTTGCGTTTTCGATTTTTAGTTTCTGTAAGTTCTTTTGTTCAGTTTCTTCATCACGTCTTTAAGCCCCCGGCTAGACGTGTTGATTAACAGAGGATTAATAAAAGGAGCGTGACGCGGCCGTGACATGAGTCAAAGGGTTTGTATATTTATTGATTCGATACGCTAGCTGTGTCGAGGAGGACAACGGCCACATCTACTTAGACCTTTACCTCGACAATATTGATTATAAATCATACAAATCGCTTCATGCCGATTTTGGGTCGATTGGGCCTTGTCCCCGCAAGCGACTGAAAAGTTTTGGTATTTCACGATTTCTGACGCTTAGCGAATTGCCGCCCAATCGCCTCATTCCGGGTCTAATCAGAATTGCTAACTTACTGTATCGCGCTTTGAGTCCTAACGTTCATTGGCTTGGATATCGTGGTTTTTAGTGGGGGCATCCAAGCAACAGCACCGTAAACATCAGTCTTGTATTGCGTATTTAGTATCCGGCTTGCCGCCGAATGCTAAGTTGATGGTTGATGTTTGCTTAACGTAGAACGTTTCGCGGGCTCGCACACTATAACCTCGTTTGAAATGCATAGAGGTTTTTGCTTGCTCCGAGGCACATCGGAGGATTTGTTATGTCTAACAAGAACAATCATTACAATTATCATCCAGGTGATGCATCCGCTGACGCCGATGCTGCTGCCTTCGCAGCTGCGCTGGCTCTTCAATTGCAAGCCCAGGAACAGGAACAGGAGCAGGAACAGGAGCACAAGGAGCAGGAACAAGAGCAGGATCAGGATCAGGATCAGGATCAGGAACAATATTCCAGCTCAGAGAACTGGAATGGCAATCTCAATGGCAATGGCAATCTCAATGCTAATGGCAATCTCAATGCCAACGGCAATCTCAACATCAACAAGAACAGCACTGAGGTTGATGTCGATGTCGACGTAGACGTAGACCTTGATGGCTATCTGCCGACCGACGATGACTTTGCCGATCTCGATCTGCACGGCAACACCTTTGATAATATTTTCATCACGGAAAGTGGAGATATCGACTACGATCCAGGTAATGACGTCAATTTCTCGAACGTCTTCAACGACGCATTTGGTGGTGGAGGTAATGACACCGGTTTTGCTCTGAATCAGGTTATCGACCTCGTCGATAACGATCAGGCTCACCAGATTAGTCAGACCAATTCGGGCAGCGTATCGCTGACCGGCACCGGCGGCACTGCACATGCCGGCGACGGCATTGACACTGGTAGCGGCGGCGGCTGGGGCGGCTGGAGCGGCATGGAAAGCAGCTTCTTTGGTGGCGGCCATGGCGGCGGCTCCGACGACGGCAGCAGCATCGAAGCAGGTCACGATGTGAACGGCTCCAGTGCAGCAAGCGCAGCAGTCAACCAGACAGCAACTGCCTTCACACAGGAAATCGTTATGGGTGCAAATCTTTCCCAAAACGCTTTCGATGCATCTGTCATCAATGGCAGCTACGAGTCCCACATCTCTGGCGACGACACCGAGGCATAACAACAACAAGAAACAGGCAACCCTGCCTGATGTGACAATGGTCTGCGCAGCATATGCGCAGACCGCTTGTCGAGGGTGTTGCAGATTGCCGGCGTAATTGGTGGGAGACATCGAAATGCTCGGATTTGGTGGTCAGATATCGGAATCCATCGCGCACTTCGTGGGCTATTTTCACACATCAATCGAGGCAGCGAGGGCAGCGGATCGAATATCGTGAGTTCGAAGCGGCGCCAGATGGCGACCCGCAGCTTAACGATATCCTGACAATTCAAACGGATCCGGGCCAAAGTCTGAATCTTGGATCATTCCAACCGAATTTGAACTACGTTCCTTCACCGTGGTCTCCGGTTGGAGAGGTGGTGATGCCTTGGGTGAACTTTGATCCCATTGAACTGGACATCTCGGCGCCAAGACTGCATCAGCCCGTGGCGAAGCTGCATACATCTGGCTCCGGCGACTCAAACTCAATTTCAACCTCAGAGTCGGGCTTTCATACTTCAGGTCAGATAATCCCGAATTTCGGACCTGGCCCATCGGAGACATCGCTTGTACTCAAGCAAACCAACCACATGGAAGACAACGATGTTGTCATCATGGGCAATCATGCGCCAGTGAACGTGGATTTTGTCGACGACGCGGCTTTCAATAGCCTCTCGGCGAGCGCACTGTCGATTTCGGAGCCATTTACTCAGGACGCCGTTCCTGGCACCGGCGCCGAGTTGGCGCAATTCTTTGCCAATCAAACGGCAAATATCCAGGCGGCAGCGGACGGCCCGCTCGCAACCATGCCTGGTGTGACCGTCGTCACGGCACCGGCAGGTCTCTACGTCAACGGCGCCGTGACAGACGAAGCGCCGAAGCTTGACGACTATATCCCGGAGCAACTCAAACAGACCGACGAAAACGATTCGCCAGCGACGGTGACGACAACCCAATCCGTTGTCATAAACGGCGCCGAAATTGTCGGATCGGTTGAAGTTCAGGCCGGCTGCAATCTTATGGTCAATGAGGTTGTCTTGAATAGCCTCGACTCCGTCGGTGCGCATTTTGCAGTGACCGGCAATTATTATCGCATTGATGCGATTATCCAGACCAACGCCTATAGTGACAACGATACCTTCCAGAACGGTTTTGGGGCGCAACAATCTCTCGGTCAGCCATCAACGAACGCGATGAACGTCGCAAATTTCTTGCTGGAGCGGCTGACCATGATCAGTCGGATGGTCCGTCTGACGATGAGCCAGTATTCCCGCAAGCCTGGCAAATTACTGTTTTTAATGGCGATCTGATTCAGATGAACTGGGTCTCCCAGTACAGTTTCCTTTCCGATAACGATGCCCATGTTCTATCGGCCACTGGCTCCTATACGACGATCGTGACGGGCGGGAATATGATGTTCAACTCGGCGTCATTCGCCGAACTGTGCAATTCCTATGATCTCGTCATGATTGGCGGAAGCATGTACAACGGCAACTTCATCTTCCAGACCAACATCCTGTTTGACAATGATACTTTCACAACGGGTGGCGCCGCTGGAGCCTATGACGGCGAACTGTCGACGAGCGACAACTTGCTGTGGAACGAAGCGAGCATTCAAAGCGGTAGCCCGACCAACTGGGTTACGGGGCTTCCCGAGCACTACCTCGAGGCCATGAATGGGCTGTCGAACGGCAGCTTTGTTATGCCTGCCGGTTTCAACGGCGACCAGGCCTTACAAGGTATCGAGGGCCTGAGGGTTCTTTACATCTCCGGTAGTGTCTACGACGTGAACTATATCGAACAGACCAACATTCTCGGCGATGCGGACTATGTTGCGCATTATGAAGATGCACTTTTGACCGCCTCGTCGGAAACGGTATGGGATATCAGCACCGGTTCGAATGCCTTGATCAACATCGCCTCGATCGCTGACAACGACCCGGGTGGCGGAGGGACTTCCTATGTCGGCGGTGGCGTCTACTCCGATGCCATTCTGATCCAGGCTGACATTATCTGTGTGCAGCCGGCTTCTGATCAGGCCACCGATCAAAGTCAGCAGCTCGCCAGCGAAGTCGTGGCATTCCTCGAAAACGAAGCAGATTCACCATGCAATGATGATCATGCTCCGCCCGTTCACGTCCCAGACACGTGCCAGTCGGTCGATGTCATGCAGACAGTTCTCGCATAGAAAAAGAAGAATGCGCGAGGAGCGCGGGAAGCATGAAATATGATGAGCAGGCTGACTTGCGGGTCATCTCCCAGAACTCGCGGCGGGCTATGGCGGGGCGGGAGCACGAGCGAATTCAGTTGGATGAATTGTTGGCGGAGATGGAAAGCGCGATTTCCAGGATCTCACGCGAGGAAACCGAGTCGATGCAACGCGTGGAGGCCACACCGCAGGAAAGTTGACGATGGACCGATAACGGAAGTTGAAGTCCCAGTCGCCGAGACCACACCGAGTTCCGAACGATTGGTATCCGCAATTCCGGCCAGCGCGGAAGTCGGCAAAGTCATCGAAGGTGATCGTGGCCCTGTGCAGTCGCGAGCAGTCAGTTCCGGCGGCAATGGCTCGGGAAACGATCAGAACATCGTTGGCAATGGCGGAAATGGCGGCAGTTTTCATAAGCGCTCGACCGCCATCAATTTTAGCGAGAGCTTCAAGAACGGCGTCAATGCCGTGCGCCGGAATCTCATTATCGCCATGGGGTTCACGATATTCCTGAATGTCCTGGTTCTCGCCATTCCTATCTATCTTTTCCAGATATCCGATCGCGTTCTCACCAGCCGGTCGACAGACACGCTGGTGATGCTGACGATCGTCATCGTGGGCGCCGTTATCGTTCAGGTTATACTTGACGCGATACGCCGCTTTATCTTGATGCGGACGGCCGTTGAGGTGGCAGTCCAGTTGGGTGCACCCATCTTGAGCGCCGCAGCGCGTGCATCGCTCCACGGCAACGGCAAGGACTATCAGGTGCTTGGCGACCTGCAGCAACTGCGCTCGTTCCTCACCTCCAGCACGTTGCTCTCGTTTTTCGATGCACCGATCGCGCCGCTTTTTGTACTTGCGGTATTCCTTGTTCATCCGCATCTCGGCTATATTGTCGTTTTCTCCGCGCTGCTTCTGCTGTTCATTGCCTTTATGAACCAGCGTGCGACAGCGGCGTCTTTTGCCGATGCTACAATTTTTCAAAGCCGCGCCACGCTGCACCTCGATTCCATGTCGAGAAACTCACAGATCATCAATGCGCTGGCGATGATTCCGGAGGCGGTGCGTATCTGGGGGCGGGATATGGCCGGCTCGCTGCGATCGCAGGTCAAGGCGCAAGATCGCAACATTGTCTTCGCCACCATATCGAAATGTTCGCGCTTGTTGACGCAGGTAGCAATGCTCGGGTGGGGCGCCCATCTGGCTATCGATGGACAAATAACGGGTGGCATGGTGATTGCCGCATCGATCATTGCTGGCCGCGCCTTGGCACCTATCGAAGGCGCGATCGAAGGGTGGAACAATTTTATACAGTTCCGCGCCGCCTTTGGCCGTATTCGCAATCTCTTGCAGAACTCGCCTCTGAACTTTGAACGGTTGAAATTGCCGGATCCGCAGGGCCGCCTCGACGTCGAACGTATTCTCTACGTTCCGCCCCCCAACAAGAAAGTCATTTTGAACGGCATATCGTTCACGCTGATGCCAGGCGAGTCCATGGCCATCATCGGCAATTCCGGAGCGGGCAAAACCACTCTCGGCAAGATGCTGGTCGGATCCATTCTGCCGACGTCAGGAAGTGTCAGGCTGGACCTGATGGATTTGCGCAACTGGGATCAGCGGCAGTTCGGCGAGAATATCGGCTACCTGCCTCAGGATGTGCAGCTCTTTCCGGGATCCATCAAGGCCAATATCGCCCGCATGCGCGAGGATGCCAGCGACCAATCAATCTTCGATGCTGCAATGCTTGCCGATGTGCACGAGCTGATTTCGAGCTTTGCTCAAGGCTATGAGACGATGGTCGCAGCCGACGGTGCCCCGCTCTCGGGCGGACAGAAACAGCGGATAGCGCTTGCCCGCGCGTTTTTCGGAAACCCAAAACTTGTTGTACTGGATGAGCCGAATTCAAACCTTGACTCGCAGGGCGATGCTGCTCTGACCAAGGCGCTATTTCATGCAAAGAAGAACAAGATCACAGTGGTCACAATCACACAGCGTCCTGCACTGCTAAACTGTGTCGACAAGATCATGGTCCTGAACAACGGCAGCGTTACCATGTTCGGCACGCGCGCGACTGTCATGGAAGCACTCAAGAAAAACAAACAACCAGGTTCGGTTCCAAGCATCAGCGCTGCCGAATAATTGCGGAAGAGGCACGAGTATGGCCACCACAAGTGCATTGAATGATCTGGATTGGTATGAGGGCGTTCCACGTTCAATAAAGCCCTACACCAAATTTGGCCTGGTGATGGTTGTTGTCTGCTTTGGTGGATTTGGAACTTGGGCGGCAACGGCGCCTCTTGCTGCCGCCGTAATCGCACCAGGCAGCTTCGTTGCTACTGGCCAGAACAAGGTCGTTCAGCATCTCGAGGGGGGAATTATCAAGGAGCTTCTCGTGCGTGAAGGTGATCGCGTTGTCGAGGGCGACCAACTGGTCCGGCTTGACGAGACGGCAGCCCGCGCAAACTCGCAGCAATTGTTCTTTCGTCAGGCGCGTCTCGAAGCAATCCTGGCACGGCTGCACGCAGTCGTTCGTGGTGAAGACCGGTATCAGCCGCCACAAATCATTCTGGACAATTTGGCCAATCCCGAAATACGGGCGGTGAATGACAGTCAGAGCGACAATTTCGATGCAGCTCACGCAAAATATGCCAACGAACTACAGATGATGCAGCGCAATATCTCCGCGCTGGAGTTCCGCCGCATTGGGCGCAACGCCCAGATCGCCGCAACTCGGACACAGGTTGGCCTGTTGAAGGATGAATACCAGGCGAAATATTCCCTTTACAAAAAAGGACTTATGGCCCGTTCCGAAGTCAGCGTCCTTGAGCGTGCGGTTGCAGACGGCGAGGGAACGATATCCCGCCTCGAGGCCGAAATCATGGAAGTAAATGCTCAGATTGAAAAATTTCAAAAGGAAATAATCCAAACTAAGGACACTGAAAAACAAGCGGCGCTTGATGAAATACAAAGTGCCGAGGCCGAACTTGACACCATACGCGAACAAATTCGGCAGGCTGACAGTGTGCTTACCCGCACGGTCGTGAAGGCACCGGTATCCGGTACTGTTGTGAGAATGCATTACCATACAGCCGGCGGTGTTATCGAAACCGGCAAGCCAATCATTGAAATTCTGCCTACGGGCGTCCCCTTGATCATCGAAGCACAGATCCCGCGTATGCAGATCGACGAAGTGAAAGAGGGGCAGGAAGCCCATGTACGCTTGAGCGCCCTTAACCAGAGGACAACACCCGTGATCAATGGCCGGGTCGATTACGTCTCAGCCGATGCGATGACAGATACGACGACGATGTGAAGCAGGAGATTTATCTGGCTCGTGTCAGCATTCCCGCCGAACAGCTCGCCCGCATCCACGGCTTCACACCAACGCCAGGCATGCCGGCTGATATTCTTATCCAGACTCATCAACGTACATTCTTCGAGTATCTCGCCAAACCGGTCCTCGACAGTATGTCGCGAGCGTTCAGGGAACAATAAGAGAAAAAGTCAGGAACTCGGGGTGGAGTTAGCCAACCAGGCGGCTGGCGTGATGTAGCGGTTTCTGAGCGGCATCAGCCCGCCCCCTCTTTGATGCTGCCGGTGCACGGCGAACGGATGGGAATACAGCCACGGCTGCCCCCCCGGCAAGCACATAGAACAGCATTCCGAGATCAAAGACAGTGGCGACCAGAACCGCGGCGACCAGGCTGGCGGTCATGCCGCATCGGATGGCTCGAATGATGAAACGATCCTGCGAACTGGACTGCGGAACGGTTCGCCGGAAGAGCGTGGATAGGACGAACAGCGCGAAACATATCGCGCCCGGGAGCCCAACATTTGAAAGCAGGACGAAAATATAGCTCGAAGCACGCGCGCCGCCGATACCGACGCCCAGACCGAAACTGTCGATGAAATTGCTCCAGGCAACTTCGTTCCAATGCCCTCGTTCGCGGCCCGAGTCGCTCGACAGCTTTCCGAACAGGCTCTCGTCGAAGAAGGTTGCAATTGCTTCCACAAACTCAGGCGAAAGTACCGCAACGAGCAGAACGATGGCGAGCACAGACAGGCTGCCAGCATAAATCAGGAGCGGCTTGCGCATTCGCCCGCCATGCATGACCGGCGCAACGGATTGTAGCATCAGCAAAACCAGAACAATGACGAGTCCGACATATGCGGTGCCCGATGTCGACAATGCCAGCAGTATCAGGAAGGCGAGGGCAAAGAACCCTGACAGGAACGGCCGGACATTATCGAGATAGAGACTGGCTGCAATGGCAAACAGGATCAGGGTGAAGCTGGCGAATGCCGACGATTCCGCAAACGTACCTGAGATACGCTTGAGGCCGCCCATTTCAACCCCTGTCATCAACGAATAATTCGCCGTGTGAATGAAATCCAGCAGGTCAGCCGTTCCGGTCGCAAAGGTAACAAGGTCCAGCACAGCAAAAATCACGTTCAACCAGCAAAGCAGGAAAAAGGCACCGAGAAAATAATGATACGCGCCCCGCATCCGGAAGAAAGCAAAGGAGGCTGCAAAACACATGATGCTGCCCAACGCGTAGACTGTCTGCGTTATGTGTGTGCCGGAAAAATCCAGAGGATTAAGGCTGATACGGCTTAGACCGCCGGGTAGGCGTTGCACGACCATGGTTTCGGTCATGCCAGCCATCAGCCGTGGGAAGAAAATGGTCGCGAGCACGCCGTAGATGATCAGGAGTAACAACCAGAAGCCGGTACTGGGATAAAGCAGGCTGCTGAACGCCGGCGCTAATCCCGTTATGCGCAGAATCCGCAGCGCAAAGAAGACCATGAAGACGTTTGCCACCAGAATGGAGGCGCCACCCATCGCTGGCAATGTCACCGCTGCTGCTGCCCCGAAGAGCGTCAAGGCAAGCATGCCATAGATCGCGTATTTGTGATGCATGAACTGGATCACAAAGCCGAACAGGATGACCAGGACACCGAAAACGTTAGTTGCCATGTCTGATCCATGCACAATGGCGCGTCATTGGCTTTCGCTCCCAACCAAGCGCTCTCCGCGAATGATGTCTAGCACGACATTGTATGCCGGTTTCGGTCCTCCTGGGCGCCACCCGCCGGCGCCGTCGCTGTCGAGATGGATCAAGCCCATGTAAGCCTCGAAGTCCGGCGCCCAGTATGTCTCGTCCATCAGTTCGTAGATATGCGCGGCCTCGATTGGATACGTTTTGCGCAGCTCCTGGATGCGCTCCATCGCCTTTTTCAAACCGGCCGCCTGGGCGTCTTCGCCGTCGGTGCTGCCTTTTGGATGGTTGAATTCGGTAATCCAGATCGGCTTGCCCAGTTTGGCCAGTTCCTTGAGTGCCCACTCCGGATCTTCACCATAGAAGTGCCAGACGGAAATATCCCACTTGATGTTGTCTTGCTGCATACGTTTAAAGGCCCCCATATGACCCCAGCCGGCGGTGCCCATTGCAGTGCGGAATTGCCCTCCCGCAGCAGTCAATCCGTCCGAGAGGCCCCGCAGCACCGCCCGTACCTTGTCCCAGCGTGGTCCATAATAATCGAGGGGATCAAGTCCGCCCGCCGGGCCCCATTCGCAAGGATATAGCGTACCATCGTCACGCATTTCGCACGGCTGGATGATGGCAAAGTTTTCAAGCTCGTTGCCAAGTTCCCAAACCTTAATCCTGTCTTTGAGATGCGATGCGGTCACGAAAGCCAATGCGCGGGACGTAGTATAGATCGTTTCCGTGGATGCTTCTTTCAGATCAAGCGCTGGCGTGAGAACCGGCAGTATCGTGATTCCGTTGTCGGTAGCCATACTGACGAGACGATCGAGCTCTTCGAGCTGATCAAGCTTTTGAACATCAACCCGGTAAGACGTCAGGCCGAGTTCCTTGAGGTAGGCGACTTGCTGCTCCTCGGATACGCCATGGTACGAGGCAAGCGGATGTCCGTTGATACCCCATGTGAATTCAGACGACCCTGCGGAGGCCGGGGGCAGCGGCAGAAACGCCGCTGCAGTAATTATCATGGCGCTAAGACCCGAAAGAAGTAACTTTTTCATGGTCTTGCCCCACTTCCCTGCCTGCCTATTCGCCGTGAAAATCGGCGATTGGCGTGACCAGTTGCGGGCCGAGATGCAGATAGCGCGTCGCTTTGCGCTTGGCCTTGATATCCCGCCAGACTCTGAGCACCTGCTCCTCTGTCAGTGAAGCAGCAAGCGCCACCGTGGCCGCAGGAATGCCCTCATTCAATCCATGCAGGCATTGATCCATCTGGGCGTAGGGGAGGGCAAAATAGAACTCTTCCTGCGTCTGAGCCAGCTGATACGTGTCGGTCGTCGGCGGACGTGACCGAATTTCGGCGGGCACGCCAAGGTAGGCAGCCAACTGGTAAACCTGGGACTTGTAGAGATGGGCAATGGGCTTAAGATCCGCCGCCCCATCGCCGTTCTTCACAAAGAATCCCTGATCATACTCCAGGAGGTTGGGTGTGCCGATCACCGCATAGTTCATGCGGTCAGCGTGATAATATTCGATCTGTTTACGCGTACGCTGCTTCATGTTGGTTGCCGCAACAATTCCAAGATAGACGGAGCTCGGCATGCGCAACTTTTCTGTACTGCCGTCCGGCCGTTGCAAGACGAGGGACGAGATATTGTAACCGTCGCTCGCCAAGGCGTTGGCCATAACGATTTTCGAAGCCCAGCCCGGGCCGAACTCCGGCTCGATCTCCTTGATGAAGGCATCGCGCCGCGCATAGCATCCCATGACTTCGAGCGACGGGCCGATATCTTCAATGACGCTTGCCAGTCCAAACGTATCCGCCACAAGCTTGCCGAGTCGGAGACTTTCCGGGTCGGAGTCGTTTTCAGGCATGAACAGGCAGAGTACGTTCTGTGCTCCGACGGCGCGGGCGGCAAGTGCCGCACAAACACTTGAATCAACGCCACCCGAGAGCCCAAGCACGAGCCCGCGCTTGCGCAGCGTATGCCGCAACTGTTCGCGCATCGCATTGACGATCCGCGTTGTCTCCGCCTCGGCATCGATCTCAAGCGATAGTGGCGACGCAGATGCGATCGTCCGGATTGTCTGGTCGTTCATCATAGAGACTCCTGTGGCTCTGCGGCCAATCTGCGACTCACCTTGCCGGTGTCCGTCTTTGGTAAGCTCGTTCGAAATTCAACGGATTTTGGCACCATGAAATCTTCAAGATTTCTGGAGCAATGGCGTATGATCTCGCGATCTGTCAGCGACGGATCGCTCAACACCACGATAGCGCGAATGGCTTGCCCGAGCACCGGATCCGGAATCCCGATCACCACGGCTTCGGCAATGCCGGGGTGGGAGTGCAAGACCGTCTCGACTTCCTTCGGTGCTACCTTTTCGCCGCGTGTCTTGATGATGTCATCCTTGCGGCCGACGAAATAGAGATAACCATCGCCGTCCATGGAGAAGAGATCGCCCGTATAGAGAACTCTCTCCCATGGATTGAGACCGGGACGAAGCATGCGGGCCGTAGCCTCGTCATTTTCCCAATAGCCCTGCATGACATGCGGGCCGCGGATGACCAGTTCGCCGACGACACCAGGCGCTACCACCTTGCCCTCGTCGTCGACCACGAATGCTTCCGTGTTTGGAATGGCAATCCCGACGGAGCCGGGACGGTGGTCAAGTTGCTCGGGAGGCAGATAGGTACAGCGCTTGCATTCGGTCAGGCCATACATGGAATAAAGCCGAACGCCTGGAAACAGTTCGCGCAGCCGGGCGATGTGTGCTGGCGGCAGGGCCGCAGCTGTATTGGTGACATAGCGCAGATCCGGCAGGAATCCCGGTTCGATGTCGCGCATCTGCAGGATCAACGCAGCCATCGTCGGTACCAGCGGAAAGCCAGTGACGTGTTCACGCCGCATGACATCGAAGATGGCTTGCGGAAAACTGAATGAGGTTTCCAGAACCAGAGTTGCCCCGGTGCGAATTGTCATGAACAACTGGTAAAGGCCATAGTCGAATGCCAGCGGCAGCACGTTGAGAATGATGTCATCCTCGACGTTTTGCACGTATGTCGTGATGGAAGTTGCCGCCGCCTCGATATTGCGGTGACTCATCATCACGCCTTTGGGGCGTCCTGTGGAGCCCGACGTATAGATCAGCATGGCGAGATCAACATCGATGCCGCCATGCGGAACGGGCATGGGCTCGACTTGCAACAGGCTGTCGAACGAACGAGCATAGGGAGCTGCGAGCGTTTGGTTCTTGGTCGCGACGATGAGGTCGCAAGATGTCTTGTCGCCCATTGCCTCGACGGCGACTGGAGCGAGCTTTTCTTGCGCAATGATTGCCCGCGCCCGGCAGTTCTCGATGATGTAAGCGAGCTTGTCGGCCTTTGTTGACGCATTGATCGGGCTGAACACCGCGCCGGCTTTCAGGATCGCATAGATCGCGACCGTCGCTTCCCAGCAATTGTTCATGAAGACGAGGACGCGGTCACCCCGTGTAACGCCCTGCGACCATAATGCGGCAGCCAGCCGGTCGGATAGATCGTCGAGCTCGGCATAGGTCAGTCGCTCGCCACCCGCGACGAGTACCGTTTTGTCGCCCAACCTTTTCGCATTCTGACGCAGAATTTCCTCGACACGCATGACGAAACTCGACTTTCCCGGATCAGGCGACCGATTTTTGAGGAACAGCCTTGCTTGCGACAAAGGCGCTGATGCTGGCGATCGAATCAAGGTTGACCGGAACGATCTCGGCGTCCTGTATGCTGATCTGGAAAGTGTCTTCCAGATAGGTGACCAGTTCGAGAACGCCAGTTGAGTCGATGACATCCGTTTCGATCAGCGATGTGTCATCATCGAGTGGATGGCTGGTGTCGCCAAACAGGTAGTTTTCAACAATGAAGTTTCTGATTTGTGCCTTGATACCCGAAGTCATGTCCGTTCCTTTCAAGCCGCTGCAACCGTTTGCCGGTTTGTCTGATTTGTGAATTTCTGGTGCCATAATTGCGTGGAAAGAATGCCGACAAACGCGGAGTCGTCTCGATATCCCGTGGGGGCATTGCGCGTGCATTTTTCCAGCAATTTCGCCACGGCGGGCGCATTGAACAATCCGGTATCAGCTATAGCGTCTGATCCCATATGCTCCCGCACGTAATCAGGCAGTCCGTCAGCCGTGAACGACTGGCTGTCTGGAGCGCGATAAGGCTGCTTCTGACGCGCCGTAATCGACGCCGGCACCAAGTCTCGCGTTGCCTGCTTGAGAATGTGTTTTTCGCCTAGCCCTTTGAGTTTCATGCCGACCGGCACACGGGAAGCAAATTCGACAAGGCGATGATCAAGGAAGGGGAAACGGCCCTCAAGTCCATGAGCCATGGCCATGCGGTCGCTCTGGCAGCAAAGAATATAGCCTGGCAGCAGCAGAGAGGTCTCCAGATATTGCGCCTGATGCAGAGGATGCCAGCGCCCATAATCCTTCGGCAGCCCCGATGCGAGATCCTCCGTCGCATCATAGCCCTTCAGGGCTTCGCGCAGTTCCGGCGAGAAGAACATCTTTGTCGCAGCGGTTCCGCGGAAGCGTGGGCGATGCGAATGCAGCGGATCGTCGAGACCATCGATGCCTGCACCAAAGAATGCCGCCAGATATTCCGGTGTCTGTTGCTTCAGACCCGGCAGATAGGGGTAGAGCTTGCGGAAAAGATGCGGTCGGATGCGCGACTGAGGTTGGCGGGCGCAAAACCGCCTGACCTTGGCCTCGCGGAAAATGTCATAGCCCGCGAAAACCTCGTCAGCGCCTTCTCCTGTCAGGACAACCTTGTAGCCTTCGCTATGGGCGAGATGCGAAAGAAGATACAGGGGCGCTGGTGCTGTCCGGAGAATCGGCCGCTCTGTATGTTCGACGACCGCCGGAAATATCGCGGCTATATCGCTCTTGCTGCAGGACAGCGACGAATGTCTGGTGCCGAGTGCTTCCACCATCTGCATCTGGAAGGCTGTCTCGTCATGCTCCACCGTATCGAAGCCAATGGAGAAGGTCCGCAGCTGGTCTGGCACGATACGCGCAGCAATCGCCGATACAACGGATGAATCCAGCCCGCCCGAAAGGTATGACCCGACTGGAACATCGGCTCTGAGGCGAATGCGCGTTGCATCGGTCAGGAGGTGTCTGAGTTCCTCGCCGACATCGCTTTCCGAACGGCCAGCACTCACTAAATCCCGATCCGGATAGTCCAGATGCCAATAGGGAGTCGTCTTGACCCGTTGATCTTCGACGATCATCAGGTGAGCTGGCGGCAACTCGGATATGCCCTTGAACATCGTGCGTGGAGCAATGGGTGTCCACAGTGTGAATATCTGGTCAAGCGCATACGGATCGATCTCGGCGGCTATGCCCGGAACACGCAGCAACGCCTTGATTTCCGAAGCGAAGAAGAATGTGCCTTCATGCCAGGTGTAGAACAGCGGCCGCACACCCATCCTGTCGCGGGCGAGCATCATGCGCCGCCGCTTTTTGTCCCACAGGGCGAAAGCAAAATCGCCGTTGAGTTTCTTGACGCAATCCGGCCCCATCTCCTCGTAGAGATGCAGGATGACTTCCGTGTCACTGCCGGTACGGAATCGGTGTCCCTGCGCAATCAGGTCGTCACGAAGTTCTACATAGTTGAAAACTTCGCCGTTGTAGCTGATGACAAGATTTCCGCTGGCGCTTTCCATCGGCTGCTGGCCATCGGCCAAGCCAACGATCGACAGGCGCATATGGCCGAGCCCCGCGCCGTCGGCCACATACGTTCCGTTCTCGTCGGGCCCGCGGTGAGCAATCGCCTGGATCATTCGGCGCAATAGCGGCGTGCCGTCCTGAGAGACGTTAACCGCTCCGCAATATCCCGCAATCCCACACATCTGCGCGATGCTCCCCAACCATTCTTTTTTACCCACTAAAGACCCTTGGAGAAGGGTATAATATGGACCTCAGGGGTCAATAAATAATTGGAGTTAAACGTCATGGTAATACTAGGTAGAAGAGTAACTTTTAAGCAATGCAATTGCCCAAAACTTGGGTTTTTGTACGAGATTTCGCAGGCATAATCAAAAAGGATTAAGTTGCTCACCCAATATTTGAAATCAAAAGAAATTTAAGAGTTTCATACGCCGAATTCATTACATTAAATCTATGATTGATTAATTGTCACCTGTGCTGCGCCTTATAATATTGATGGCAGATTCGGTGGCGATTGTTGTGGGGCAAAGTATGATGGGGCTAAGGTTTACAGGGTCGATCCGTTTGATCGCTCGAACCATTTTGACTGCCGGGTTCGTAATACTTGCGCTCGCCGTTTTCCCTGTGCCGTCACAGGCGGACGACGCCTATCAGCTTGCTCCCTACACGCGGGTAAGGTTGACGGTTGTCGAATGGGTTGCCTCGCGTGGTGAATACCGGGAATGGACGGCATTGAACGGCGAATACGCGATCTCCGAATCGGGAACCGTGCTCTTGCCGCTGGTCGGTACCATCGAAGTCTCGGCTATGGATACGGCGACCATGGCAACAGAAGTGGCAAAGCGCATCCAGAAGACCACCGGTCTCGTCGCCATGCCCAACGTCGCTGTTCAGATCGTCGAGTATCCGCCAGTATTTCTTGTCGGCAATGTCGACCGGCCGGGAGAGTATCGTTTCCGCCCGGGGCTAACTGTTCTGCAGGCGGTTGCACTTGCCGGGGGGCGCTATCGGCCGCGTGAAGAGGCCAGGACAGTCGAGCAGATTCAGTATCTCGGAGAGTTGCAAGCAGTGCACGGCGAGATGGTGCGTACCCTTGCCCGTATTGCTCGCTTGAAGGCAGAGGTCGGTGGCGAAAAGGAAATACAGTTCCCTGACAATTTGACTGAGATGGCCGATAGCGCCAGCATCGAGTCGATCTTTGCCGAAGAGCGTGCCGTCTTTGCCGCCCAGGCGAATGGGGTGGATCGCCAGCTCGAAAACCTCGAAGCATTGCGCCAGCTTTTCGCCGATGAGATCGAGGTGTTGCAGGAAAAGGTTACAGGGCAAGAGAAACAGATCAAGCTGATGGACCAGGAGCTTGAGGCGGTCAAGCCGCTCGTGGAGCGCGGCATTGCCACTACTTCCCGACAGTCCGAACTGCAGCGCATCATCACGGCCTTGCAGTCCGATCGCCTTGACCAGGTGACTGCGATCATGCGGGCGCGCCAGAACATCAGCCAGGCCAGCCGGGATTCGCAAAACCTCATCAGCCAACGCCAGACAACCGCCTCTACCGAGCTTCAGACGGCTCAGGCTGCCTTGGACCAGCTGAAGGTGAGGCAGGAGACTGCACAACGGCTGCTTGTGGCAGCGGGGTCTATCATTGCCGGTCAGAAGCCGGGAGAAAAGCAGGAGCCGGATCTTGCATTTACAATAGTCAGGAAGACGGAAGGGCTGCCGGTCGAGATGGCAGCTGATGAAGACACCATTCTTGTTCCGGGGGATGTGTTGAGAGCATCCCTCAACGTGAAATTCTCAGGAAGAACAACAGCAAGTGCCCAGCCGGCAACCCCTTCACAATCGACGAAGGGTGTCGCCGTCGCTTTGCCAATCCCTGCTGCAGCCGGCATCGGCGAACAGCAAAATAAAAACACTCAATAAGCAATAGGGCTTTGGAAGACGCGCATGCAAAGACATAGGCAAACTGACGTTTCGTCGGACGACATCCAGGCCGAAGCCAACCTCATTGGTCTGCGGGATATCGTCGGGTTCCTCGTACGCAATTGGAAAACCATTGCGGGTTCGGCGATGGCATTTACAATATTTGGCATCGCGTACCTTTGGGTTGCGGAGCCGACATTCACGGCCACCGCGCGCATCGTGATTGATCCAGAGCAGGCCCGCATCGCCTCGCAGGACGCCGTTTCAGGAACGATTGTGATTGAAACAGGTGAGGTTGAGAGCCAGGTGGAAATCATCCGGTCCGAAGCCATGGCCAAGAGTGTTATCGAAGAGCTTTCACTGACCGAGGATCCAGAGCTGCAGGAGGGACCGTCCTTGCTGTCCTACCTTATGTTTTGGCGTCACGACGATGAGGCCGAGCCGATCGCACCCGAGTGGACAATGCGCAAGACTGTCGCGGGTTTTCTGGAGCGCTTGCGGGTTTGGCGTGTCGGCCAGTCCTATGTTCTCGATGTCGCCTATACATCGACAGATCCGGTTAAAGCGGCCTCTGTGGCCAACGCGACTGCGCAAGCCTATATCAAGGCCGGTCTGGAGGCGAAATCAACAGCCGCCAAGAGCGGCGCCGGCTGGCTCGAAGCACGTCTCGCCGAAATCAGCAAACAGGCAAATGAGTCGGCGCAGGCGGTCGAGGATTTCCGCAACCAGAATCATATTTCGCAGGCCGGCGCTACTTCGCTCGATGAGCAACAGCTCGCCGAGACGAACACGCAGCTTTCGGCGGCTAAAGCAGACACCGCCGCAGAAAAAGCCAAGCTTGCCATGATTGAGCGATTCCTGCAGTCGGAAACGCCTGTCGATGGTTACGTGGATGAGGCCTTGCGCAGCACGCAAATCACCGCGCTTCGTGAGCGTCTGAATGCGGCTTCAACCCAGCTTCAAGAATTGAAAAGCCGTTACGGCGATCAGCGGCGTTGCGGTTCAGGCCGCAGAAGAGGAAATTGCGCGGTTGAAGGGCGAGGTGCGCCAGGAACTGGTTCGCATCGGCCAGGTCTACAAGTCCAACCTGGAAGCTGCCCAGCGCCGCGAACAGTACGTAAACGAGCAGTTGCAAGCCACGATTCAGTCGGGTCTGAACAAGGGCATGGCTCGCGTCCAGCTCGGTGAGCTGGAGAGCCGGGCCGCCACCTATCGGCAGATGTACCAGAGTGTCATGCAGCAGTTGATATCGGCCTTGCAGCAGGAATCCTTTCCGGTGGGCGACTCGCGATTGGTTTCGGCCGCTGCCACGCCGCTCGGTAAATCCTGGCCCAAGGGTTCACTTATTCTCGCCCTTTCCGTTGTGCTTGGCAGCCTGACCGGCCTTGCAATTTCAGCGGTGCGCGAAGTAAGCGACCGCAGGATCAAGAACGATGGCCGGCTGCGCCGGGAACTCGGTTTGAACAGACTTGGCACATTGCCCTACGTTCCTGCCAGGGCGATCTCGAAACCTACGACGCAAGACCAGTTCAAATTGTTGAACTATGTTATGGATCATCCCAACGAAGCCTTTTCTGACGCTGTCCGCAGCACTAAGGCGTCGCTCGATCTCATTTTACGCCGTCAGGGTGCAAAGGTCATCGGCATCACGTCTGCTTTGCCGGGCGAGGGAAAGACGACGATAGCCAGTAATCTTGCCCAGCTCTACGCGGCCACCGGTTCGCGAACGATGTTGATCGATGCCTGTGCGTCGAATCCGACATTGAGCCGCGTCTTTGCAACACTTGCTCAGCCAATGCATCATCTGACTGAAGAGGTGGTCCCGACGATCGGTAAGGGCCGTAGCCGGCGCATCGGAATCGACAAAGACAACAACCATCAAGACATTGCTAAGGCAGCCGAACCTCGATCCGAGGAGCCCTATCCTTCGGTGTCCGTAATCACGCCGCCCGCTTTGATGGGGGTGGATGAGATTACCCACAGCTCAAATCAATCATACCGGTACCTTAACCTCCAGGCACTCGAGGCGCACCTGGACAGGCTCCGGGAACAGCACGACGTCATCATTCTTGACCTCCCTGATCTGAAGTCAACGGCCGATGCCCGTATCGTCAGCGCGATTGTCGATTGTGTGGTGCTGGCAGTTGGTGATCAGCAGCGAGTAACGCTTGATGTCCTCAACGCCGCAATCGCCAGCTGCGGCGGGCTCGACACTGACTCTGTCGGGGTCGTGTTCAACACGCTTCGGACCAGCAGGACAACGGCTTCTGCTCCGGGATGGATCAAAAAGCAGCATGCCAAAATGTTCAACTAGATTGTAGGGGTGGAGTACGACATGGCGTCTAATGCGAAACGTCGGTTGAGAATTGGAGTTGGCATACCTTCAACTGGACGGGCTGACATACTGGCGGCCACCGTTCCGTTGATTGACAAGCAGACGCGTCTGCCCGAGAAAATCGCTATTTGCACTCTGAAGCCGTCAGACGTTCCGGAAAATATCGGCGATGGAATGACCGTGCCCGTCACGACTCTGATTTCAACATCCGGATTGGCCAAGCAACGCAACGAGATTCTCAAAGAACTCGACGACATGGACGTTCTCGTCTTTCTTGATGATGATTTTCTCATGGCACCCAATTATATCGCCGAAGTTGAGCGGCTATTCCTCGAGCAGACGGACATTGTCGTTGCGACGGGTGACGTGCTGGTCGACGGTATCGGGACACCTGGAATTCAGGTTGCAGAGGGCTCAGTCATCCTTAAGGCGTTCCTCCAAAACCCGGAGGACGGTCCGGAAATTCTCGAAGAAGTCTACAACGGCTATGGTTGCAACATGTCCCTGCGCATGGACATCTTGAGGAATGAGAACATTCGGTTTGACGAGAACTTGCCGCTTTATTGCTGGCTGGAGGATGTGGATCTCAGCCGCCTGCTTGCAAAACACGGGCGCATCGTAAAATCCAACAAGCAGAGAGGAATTCATTTGGGCGTCAAGAGTGGGCGAACCTCTGGCATCAAGCTGGGTTACTCACAGATTGCCAATCCGCATTATCTGGCCAGAAAGGGAACCATGCTGACCTCAAAGGCCCTCGCCATGGCGACCAAAAATATCCTGGCCAATGCGGCAGGAAGCTTGTCACCGGAGTCTTGGATAGACCGGAAAGGGCGCCTGAAAGGAAACGGATTGGCGCTCCTCGATCTGGTCCGGGGCAGGATTTCGCCGGGCGGCATTCTCACTGTGGAAAAAACTGACTAGCGTCCAACGGACACGACGCCCGAAAGAATTATGCGGGCGCCGTCACTTGAATCCGGGATACAATTAGTTACAGGCGGCCCAGGCGATGCGGCGAATATCGGTGCGCGCGATGCCGAGATCAGCAAGATTGCGATCAGTGCAAAGCCGGAGCTCGTAAAGGTTCTGGCGGTACTGGCGGTACTTTTGGATGCGGTAGCGAAGGCTCATTTTCATACCCCTTTATTTTTTGGCCCTCCCTGACCAGATAATGTTGCGATTTGTATCGATTGAAAATTATCAATGTTGCAAGGCAGCATTGATAATGCTGCATAGCAACAAGCTCTTGGCTGGGGCTTCACCCGTCAGCCTCCTCCGGCTATAGAGGGAGAGCAGACTCTAGCATCTCAGAGAAGCGACCTTGTCAAATCAGCGACCGTCAGCCCGTGAGCGGCTCGAACACATACTGGCTCGTCTTACCGAGCGTGCAGGCGATGAGCGGATTTTTGCAAAGCTTTATGCTGATACCGCCCGCGAGGAGGCAAATGCCGCTGACAAGCGCGCGGAAGATGGAAACAGACTTGGTCCCATCGACGGCAGGATAGTTTCGGTCAAGGATCTTTTCGATATCGCTGGCGAACCGACACTGGCTGGTTCGATCATTCGCAAAACTGCTCCACCTGCAATGAGCGATGCTGAGGTCGTCGCCAGACTCCGTAGTGCCGGGGCAATCATCATCGGCAAGACGGTCATGACCGAATTTGCCTTCACCGCAGTGGGGCTCAACCCGCACTATCCAAATGCAGGCAATGCTGTCGATCCCACGAAAATTGCGGGCGGCTCGTCGACGGGCGCTGGCATATCGGCGGCGGAGGGTACGAGCGAAATCGCCATAGGCTCGGACACCGGCGGCTCCGTACGCATTCCAGCAGCGTTAAATGGCGTGGTCGGTTTCAAACCCACTGCAAAACGTTTGCCGCTGCAGGGCGCATTTCCCTTGTCGCCCAGCCTCGATTCCGTTGGCCCGCTTGCGCGTTCCGTTGCGGACTGCGCGATTGCCGATGCCGCCATGGCAGGGGAAATGATCAAAGTCCCCGAACCCATTTCGCTCACCGGCCTGCGGATTGGAGTGCCGCGCGGGCACGTGTTCGCGTCGATGGACGATCCGATCGCCAGGGCTTTCGAGCGCAGCGTCGAGGCATGCGAGCAGGCAGGGGCAATCATCGTCGACTGCTCCATCGACGATCTGATCGATGCCATGGCGGATGCCACGTCGATCGGTTCAATCGCCGGCATTGAGGGCAGCCGGGTTCACGCTGAATGGCTGCACGATGAAACACTGGACGTCGACCAGCGCGTCAGGAGGCCGCTTCTCCGGCGCTTGAACGTGACAGAATCCGAATACATCAATGTGATGCAGAGACGACAGGACCTTGTTCGGGACATGGACCGGCGGATGGCCGACTTTGATCTGCTTGCTCTCCCCACCACGCCTATCCTAGCGCCGTCGATAGCCTCGGTCACCGGGGACGATGCCTTTTACAAGCATACGGAATCGCTGCTCCTGCGCAACACGCAGATTGCCAATCAATTCGATCTGACCGCAATCAGCCTGCCAATGCAGGGGTTATCGCTTCCGGGTGGACTAATGCTTGTCGCGCAGCACGGTGCAGATCGACGGCTCCTTGCTATGGCTCTGTCCGTTGAACAGCTTCAATCCAAAGCAATGTAGTCAGGACGGTTCCAAATGCTAATCTGGGAAAGGTGGAAATAGCACTCGCAATTTCCGGCAATCTGGTCAGGATGCGCAACCAATATGTCAGTCCGGCATTTTTCAATCGAGTCCCTGGCTAAGAGAAAGTTGCTCCCGTGATCCGCCATTGTGTGTTTCTCCGTTTCCGTGACGATGTCCCGACGACCGATCGGCAAGCGATCTATCGGGCGCTTGAGGCCTTGTGTGCAAAGCTGCCAGGTGCAGTTGCGATAAAGGCGGGGAAGAACGTCAGTCCTGAAGCTGGCATGGATAAGGGTTTTTCCGAAGGCTTTATCCTCGATTTTTCTGATGCCGCCGCTCGTGACGCCTATCTCGTTAATTCCGGGCACGAGACGATTGCCAAGAACATCGTGGCATCGACAGTCGGCGGTAGTGATGGTGTTCTCGTATTTGACATGGAAGTTTGACACTCATGCAGGACAAGGATTTTTTCACGAAACTGTTTCAAGCGGCTGTCGACGCCGCGGACCCTGACCGGACAATCGCGGCGCATCTGCCGCCGAAACCAAAGGGTAGAACGATTGTCATCGGTGCGGGCAAAGGTTCGGCACAAATGGCCAGCGCGTTTGAGAAAGTCTGGGACGGACCGCTTGAAGGCGTTGTGGTCACCCGTTATGGTTTTGGTGCTCCATGCAAGCATATCGAGATTATCGAAGCATCGCATCCAGTTCCGGATGCCGCCGGGCTGGTTGCCTCACAGCGACTGCTCGAGGCTGTGTCGGGTCTGACCGCTGACGATCTGGTTGTCGCCCTGATTTCCGGGGGTGGCTCTGCATTGCTACCTTCGCCACCGGAAGGCATGACGCTCGAGGACGAAATTGTCGTCAACAAAGTCCTTCTCGCTTCGGGGGCACCGATCTCGGCAATGAATGCAGTCCGCAAGCATTTGTCGACCATAAAAGGCGGACGCCTTGCGGCCGCAGCTCATCCGGCACGGGTATTTTCACTGATCGTCTCGGATATTCCCGGGGACAATCCGGCATTTGTCGCGTCCGGACCGACCGTTACTGATGAAACTACGCGGGACGATGCTCTGCGCATCGTCGAGCGCTATAATCTTGATTTGCCCAAGGCAGCGTTGGCGCACCTTCGATCGGCGAAAGCAGACGCCCCCAAACCTTCCGATGCGGTTTTTGCCGGGCATGAACATCACCTGATCGCCTCTGCTGCAGTATCGCTCGAAGCTGCAGCGAAGACAGCCCGTGAGTTGGGCGTTGAGGCCGTGATCCTGTCCGATGCCATCGAAGGTGAGGCGCGAGAAGTTGCCCATGTTCATGCTGCAATCGCGAAGCAGGTACTCGCGAAGAACAGACCCTTTTCCAAGCCAGTCGTCATTCTATCAGGCGGCGAAACGACCGTGACCGTACGCGGCAAGGGCAAGGGCGGTCGCAACAGCGAATTCCTGCTCTCACTTGCCATTGATATCGACGGAGCGGATGGGATCAGCACCTTTGCAGCAGATACCGACGGCATCGATGGGTCTGAAGACAATGCCGGCGCCTTTGCCGACAGCACCACCATCGCCCGGCTGCTCGCCAAGGGTCATGATGCCTTGGGCCATCTTAACAGCAATGATGCCTGGACTGCTTTCAACGCGATCGATGACCTGTTCGTTCCTGGTCCTACTGGTACGAATGTCAACGATTTGCGCGCCATCCTGATTCGCTGAACGGCCCGCGGTCCAGGATTGACGCGGTATCGCCATGATTGGATGGTCAACCGGAAGCGATTCTCCCCAGAGCCCCCGCGTGGCGCATATGCAAAGGAATATCGAATGCGAGTAGCACTGCCCCTGGTTGCCCTGTCACTCATGGTTATTGCAGGTTGTACTACGCAGCCAAGGGAAACCGCCTCTGGTCCATTACCGGCCAAGGATACTTATTATGTCCCCCCGCCCAAATCCTTGACGGCGCGTGCGACGCCTGAGGCTACGGCAAAGGCGGCAAACAAACCTGCAGCCGCACAATAATCATAAATCGATCTGTCAACGCCGCCTTCGACCCATTCGCAGGCGGCGTTTTTGCGTCAGCGGCGGTTCGCTCGCTCGCAAGCAAGTGGGACCAAGACGCTGAATTTGATGTGTGGAGGGCAGAAACAACAAAACCCACCGCGGGAGGAGGTGCGGTGGGTTTCGTTGGTTATGGAAGGCCTTCTGGGAGGAGAAGAGGCCATCCGTTTCGACAGTGCCGGGAGGAGGTGACGCTGCCGAAAATTCCTGATTTGAGAATAACTCAACTGTCCTGATTTAATACAGACAATATTGCATAGCAGCAATGCGTTTGGTGCAATGCAGCAATTTCTGTCACTGAAGCGTCACGCTCCAATCACGGGCAATTGACTATGCATCAGGAACGGAAAAGTCCCCCATCCGTTAATTATCAGTAAACGAGGCATGGCGAGCAGCGCCGGTCTCAAGATGTGATGGAAGGGGCAGATCATGCGCTTCTGCAAATCAACGATACCTATTCTCGCAGCGGGGTTGTTTGCCTCGGCGGCATTGGTACCGTCCGCCAACGCGTTCAATATCAAGGATAAGGCGCCGGCGGCCGAAGAGATCAGCGACGTCAGCAATAAGAAGTTCGAACGCGCCGCCTTGCTAGAGGCTAAAGCCTACATCTGCGGGACTAACGAGGCGAGTGACGCTGCCATGAGGGCAGGCATGAAGGAGACAGGGCTACCGGAAGATATAGCAGTCGAAATCGTTTCTGATCTTGCGTCTGGGATTATCGACAAGGCCGCAGAATCAGGATCAACGGCCATATGCGGAAAAGCCAAAGTTCAACTCTCAGGCTTTTAGGTATGATTATTCGATCGTCGAATTAAATATGTTAATGCATTCTATGGGCTTATGTATTTTTTCGTAAAGTTTTAATTAAATTGGATATTGGCGTTGAGTATTCACAAATATTTGAAGCAGGATTTGGTCTTTTCAAATCGTATATTTTAAGATTAATGTGAGATATAAAGTCTTATTGCTATCAGCAAAAACAATTAACCATTGACTGAATTTTCCGCGAAAGCATCGCGGAATTTGTTGATAAGCACATTGGTCGCATGGCTATTGGCTGCTCGCTGATAGAGAAGATTTTGTGCGCATATTGACGATTGCGGTTCACGGGATTGTGGAGAGAACAGCATGACAAAGAGGGCCAAAACACTGGAGTTATTAAAAGCGGAACTCTCGAAGCTGTGCACCGTGGCTGACAATGAGGGTTTTGAAATGATCGCCTATTTCATCGAAACGGCGATTCGCGAAGCAGACGAGCAATTGTCGCAAGAAACCCGTGCAATGATGGGCCTGGAACTGCGCTTGCAATCATCGCGCCAGCTGTAGTTCCAGTTCCGCACTGGTCGTGGTGGCCGGAACCTCGCTTCCGAATTCAATAGAGCTTCAATATTTGTGAATCATGAAACGGCGCGCTGTCATTGTGCGGGATGAGTGTTCGCCTATATGAAGCCGATGACCCCTTTATCCGTCCTTGACCTTTCACCGATTGCCGTTGGCAGCAACGCCGCGCAATCCCTCCGCAATTCCATGGACCTTGCACAAAATGCCGAACGCCTGGGCTATAATCGCCTTTGGCTTGCCGAGCACCACAGCATGCGCGGCATCGCCAGCGCAGCTACCGCCGTGGTGATCGCTCATGTCGCCGCCGGTACATCGAAGATCCGCGTTGGAGCGGGCGGCATCATGCTCCCCAACCATTCTCCGCTGATGGTGGCTGAGGCATTTGGAACATTGGCATCATTGCATCCGGACCGGATCGATCTTGGCGTTGGCCGCGCGCCTGGCACGGATCAGGTCACGGCCCAGGCGCTGCGGCGTAATCTCGATCAGGATATCAATGGCTTTCCGCAGGATGTGGTCGAGTTGATGGGTTATTTCCGCGAGCCTGAACCTGGTCAGCGGGTGATCGCCGTCCCCGGGGCAGGGCTCAAGGTTCCCGTGTGGATTCTGGGCTCAAGCCTGTTTGGTGCGCAACTTGCCGCCGCACTTGGCCTTCCCTATGCGTTCGCGTCGCATTTTGCCCCGGCGGAAATGGAGCGCGCCATTGAGATCTATCGCGCACGCTTCGAACCATCCGAATACCTCGATAAGCCTTATGTTATGCTCGGCCTCAACGTTTTTGCGGCGGCAACTGATGCGGAAGCCAGGTTGTTGCAAAGCTCGCAGCAGCAGGCGTTCGTCAATCTGCGCACCGGCAAGCCCGGACCGCTCCCGGCTCCTGTCGAAGGCTATGAGGAGACGCTGGATCTGCACGCAAAGGCGATCTTGCGTCAGGCGCTGTCATGCAGTGTGGTCGGTTCGCCGGAAACGGTCAAAGCCGGGGTTCAGGATTTCATCCAGCGCACGGGCGCCAATGAAGTCATGGTGACCGGACAGATATTCGACCATAAGGCGCGGATACGCTCCTACGAGATTTTGGCTGAAGTCATGATCAGTCCGGCCGAGGCGGAGCACTCAAGCCGCCTGGCGTAGTCCACCTGCGGCTTCGATGAAGGCAATGACGTCGTCGAGGCCTTTCCGGCGCAACATGTCGGTGAAGACATAGGGCTTGGCGCCGCGCTGTACCTTCGTGTCAGCGTCCATTACATCCAGGTCCGCGCCGACATGGGGTGCCAGATCCTTCTTGTTGATGATGAGGAGGTCTGATCGCGTAATGCCGGGACCACCCTTGCGCGGTATCTTTTCGCCCTGGCACACGGAAATCACATAGATCGTGAGGTCAGCGAGATCCGGCGAGAATGTGGCAGCGAGGTTGTCGCCGCCCGACTCGATGAAGACGATGTCGAGGTCGGGGTGACGCTTGTTCATTTCGGCGATGGCCTGAAGGTTGATCGTTGCATCCTCGCGAATGGCGGTGTGCGGACATCCACCGGTCTCCACACCGATGATGCGGTCCTCCGGCAGAGCCTGGAGCCGGTTGAGGATCAGCGCATCCTCCTTGGTATAGATGTCGTTGGTGACGACAGCGACCGAATAGCGGTCCCGCAGCGCCTTGCACAGCATTTCGGTGACCGTGGTCTTGCCCGAGCCGACCGGCCCGCCAATCCCAACCCGAAGTGGTCCGTTTTGCGAGATCATGAGCGAAATACCCTCGAATATTGTGTTTCATGTTGCATAGCCATGATGTCGGACATGATGGCTGCAGAACCCAGATCATCCAGGCTCGAATGGGTGGCACGCGCTGCGGTGGCCAGGATCGGCTTTTCCATATTTGCCATGAGGGCAACGCCATGGCTTTGACCAAGCGGCACCAGCCGCACTGCGGCCTGAATGAGATTGGAAAGCACCGCATGGAGGTACGCCGCAATGGCCGGCTCCAGCGCAACGCCGTTGCTGGCTGCGACGGCAGCAACCGCAACAGGATAGGGGACCTCGCCTGCAAGGTCGGTGTCTTCAGCGCCCCAATGTCCAACGGCTTGCAGGAATGCGTTGCCCTGCAGCATCGTTTCCATGTGCCTCTCTTTCGACCCGGCCATCGCCTCTCCGAGCATTGCAATATCCTTGATATCTCCGCCGGTATCGACACGTCGCCAACTTGCGGCGAACAGCACCGCATCGTTCCAGACGGAACCGTAGTTCAGGAGATCGCTCAGCCAATTCTGCAACGAGGCCCTGTCATGGATCAGCCCTTCATCCACCGCCCGTTCTACCCCATGGCTGTAGGAAAACGCGCCGACCGGAAAGGCGGGAGAAAGCCACGTCATCAGTCGCAAGAGCGCGGTGTTTGAGCCAAGGTCAGCCATGCGCATGATGATGGTGGTGGTGATGCCCATGCCCATGCTCATGCTCAAGGTGTTCATGGCCATGGCCGCTATGATAGGCCCCGCGCAATGGCTGGAATGGCGCAACGATCTCGGCAACGCGTGCACCAAGTCCTTCCAGCATGGCCTTGATCACGTGATCGCGGAGAATGACGATCCGGTGCTCTTCAAGTTGCGCCGGCAGATGCCGGTTGCCGAGGTGCCAAGCCAATTCCGTCAAATGCTGCCGGTCGCGTGGCGTGACCTCGTATAGCGCTTCTTCGGCTGCGATGATCTCCGCCGTCCGCCCGTCCTCAAGAACGAGCAGGTCGCCATGGCCAAACGCGATGGCTTCGGGCAGATCGACCAGTACCTGTTCGCCCTTGGACAAGGTCAACACCTTGCGGCGCAAATGCCGCTCGTCATGTGCCAGTACGATATGATCGAATGGGGCAATCGGGTAGCGCCCGGCGTGGCCCCCGGCATGGGCATGGTCCGTCACACGCTTCATTTATGGTCCTCCTCCTTGAAATCGTGATTCATGCACAGGAAGAAATCGATTGGCGGTGCATCGCCGGTCAATTGCGACAGGAGCGTATGCACCTGCCCGCGATGATGCGTCTGATGGTTGAAAATCTGGGTCAGCGCGCGATCGAGAGTCGACGTATAGGGTTCGCCTTCGGTGGTGATCCAGCGTAGGACGCCCGTAAGCGACGCTTCGTCCATGCCTTCGATCACATCGATGATGTGATCATCAAGAGCAATGCGTGCGGCATGGAGGTCATCAAAGTTGTCGTGAAGAATGACGTCGAGAGACGGTATGGCGTAGAGATTGCCGGTGAAGCGCCCGAACCACAGCTTGTCGATAGCCATGATGTGGTTGAGCGTGCCATGCACGGACTTGAAGAACGCGCGCCGGTCGGCGAAATAGTCTTCGCGGTCGAGTGCCCCCGCGGCTGCATAGATCCGGCCGTTGGCCCATTTGTTATAATAGGCAAGCCGCCTGAATTGATCCTTCATCATGTCCTCCCTCAGAACAGGAAATAGCGCTGCGCCATTGGCAGCACGGTTGCCGGTTCGCAGGTCAGAAGTTCGCCGTCGGCTCTTACCTCATAGGTCTCCGGGTCCACCTCGACATGCGGCGTCGCATCATTGTGGATCATCGAAGCTTTGGAAATACCGCTACGGGTGTTTGCGACGCCGATCAGTTGCTTGTCGACGCCGAGTGACTGACGTAGTCCGGCCTCAGCCGCAGCCTTGCTGACAAAGGTGACGGACGAATTGCTGATATTCTTGCCGAAACCGCCAAACATGTAACGGTAATGAACCGGCTGCGGCGTCGGAATCGAGGCATTGGGATCGCCCATCGGTGCGGCGACAATCGAGCCGCCAAGCAGAACCATGTCGGGCTTGATGCCGAAGAAGGCCGGGTTCCACAGAACAAGGTCAGCGCGTTTGCCGACTTCGATCGAACCGACATGCCGGGAAACGCCCTGTGCAATAGCCGGGTTGATCGTGTATTTGGCGATGTAGCGCTTAACCCGGAAATTGTCGTTGTCGCCGGTTTCCTGTGGCAGGCTCCCGCGCTGTCGCTTCATCTTGTCGGCGGTCTGCCACGTGCGGATCAGCACTTCGCCCACCCGCCCCATCGCTTGACTGTCGGAAGAGATAATCGAAAACGCACCGATATCGTGCAGAATATCTTCGGCCGCGATTGTTTCCTTGCGGATACGGCTCTCGGCGAAAGCAACGTCCTCCGGGATCGACGATGAAAGATGATGGCACACCATCAGCATGTCGAGGTGTTCGGCGATGGTGTTCTTCGTGTACGGACGCGTCGGATTGGTAGATGAGGGAATGACATTTGTCAGTCCGCAGATTTTGATGATGTCAGGGGCGTGGCCGCCGCCCGCACCTTCTGTGTGAAACGCGTGGATTGTGCGTCCCTTGAAGGCGTTGACCGTGTCCTCGACAAACCCGCTTTCGTTCAGCGTATCCGTGTGGATCATCACCTGCACGTCGTACTCGTCCGCAACTGTCAGGCAATTGTCGATTGCTGCCGGTGTAGTGCCCCAATCTTCATGCAGCTTCAGCGAGCAGGCACCGCCGAGGATCATCTCTTCCAGCGCTTTCGGCTGGGATGCGTTACCCTTGCCGGAGAGACCGATGTTCATCGGAATGGCATCGAACGATTGGATCATCCGCCCGATGTGCCATGGTCCTGGCGTGCAAGTCGTCGCCAGAGTTCCGTGCGCCGGCCCCGTACCGCCCCCAAACATGGTCGTCACGCCCGACATCAGCGCTTCTTCGACCTGCTGCGGACAGATGAAATGGATATGCGCATCCATGCCGCCGGCGGTGAGAATCTTGCCTTCGCCAGCAATGATCTCGGTACCGGGGCCGATGATGATCGAAACCCCGGACTGGGTATCGGGGTTTCCGGCCTTACCGATGGCGATGATCAGCCCGTCCTTCAAGCCCACATCGGCCTTGTAGATACCGGTATGATCAACGACCACCGCATTGGTGATGACCGTGTCGACAGCGCCGTCTGCGCGTGCAATCTGGCTCTGGCCCATGCCGTCGCGTATGACCTTGCCGCCGCCGAATTTCACCTCCTCGCCATAGACGGTGAAATCCCGCTCGATCTCAATGAAGAGCTCAGTATCGGCCAGGCGCACCTTGTCACCAGTCGTCGGGCCGAACATGCGAGCATAGGCGGAGCGGGTAATTTTAGCGGGCATTGGATCTCCCTCTTGGGTGAATGGAAGCAGGGGCGGGCAGTGGCGACTGCCACATTTCTGCCGGAATATTGCCTTGGAAAAACCCGATCGCTGACCGCTTCAGATCGAATTTGGCATGTGGAGTGCGCGCGTCATCAGTAGATGATCGTTCGCCAATCATGTGAAAGGAACAACGATGCGAAAGA
Organism: uncultured Alphaproteobacteria bacterium; assembly: GCA_963777425.1. Taxonomy (GTDB): domain Bacteria; phylum Pseudomonadota; class Alphaproteobacteria; order Rhizobiales; family Rhizobiaceae; genus Phyllobacterium. The sequence continues at coordinate 311,955 of CAVZQS010000008.1, forward strand.
TGATAGTCCTCGCGCTCTGTGCGGCATTCCCGCTGGCGACTTCGGTTGCTTATGCGCAGTCCGCCGCGCCGCAGGCTCCCGATGCCCAGCAGCCCGCTGCCAAGAGTGAAACCGGCCAAACGGGCGCCGCGCAGATTACCACGATCAACATCGTGGACATTAATGAGCTCCCTGAAGCCACCAAGAATCAGGTCAACGAAGCGATCGCCAAACGTAGTGATGCGGATGTTGAGAAGCTGCGCACATCGATTGACAAATCGCCGGAAGTGTCTGCCGCCTTGAAGGAAAAAGGCCTGACTTCGTCCGCTGTGGTGATCGCAAGTCTCGATTCGAAGGGGCTGTTGACCCTGGTCACCAAGAAGCCGAGCTGACCCGCATTCCCTGTCTGACGCGCTTCTGTCACCTGCGTTGCGATCGGTACTTGTCCGGTCGCTTTTCGTCGTGGATTTGAAGTCAAGCGTATCGGTCAAAGCTTGCCCATGATCTTCTGCTGAAACCCGTAAACAGTCCGGTTCCCGCCGAGTGGCACGAGTGCGACGTCGCGCTCCTGTCCCGGCTCGAATCGGACTGCGGTTCCGGATGCAATATCGAGTCGCATGCCCCGCGCCTGTTCACGCGCAAACACCAGCGCGGGATTTGCCTCGAAGAAATGATAGTGTGAGCCGACCTGCACCGGACGGTCGCCGGTATTCGCCACTTTCAGCGTAATGTCGCTGGCACCCGTGTTGAGTTCGATGTCGCCTTTGGCAGGGATGATTTCACCGGGAATCATGGGGCCTCCTTAGCGGATTGGTTCGTGGACGGTGACGAGTTTGGTTCCGTCAGGAAATGTCGCCTCGACCTGAATATCGTGGATCATTTCCGGGATGCCCTCCATCACCTGGTCGCGGTTGATGACGTGCGCGCCTGCTTCCATCAGATCGGCAACGGAACGTCCATCGCGAGCGCCTTCGACAACGAAGTCGCTGATCAGGGCAATCGCTTCCGGATGATTGAGCTTTACGCCGCGCTCGAGGCGCCGGCGTGCCACCATGGCCGCCATGGAGATAAGCAGCTTATCTTTTTCGCGTGGTGTCAGATTCATTCTGTCCTCTTGGCCTGTCGATGAATGAAATTGTGCCTAAATTGACCAGACTTTAGGCACACCTGCCTTTTCATTCAGCAGTTCGATCAGTGGCACCAGTCGCTTCCTGAGCGAATAGGCGTCACCATCGATGAGCCTCGCAAGAAGCTTGCCAGACCAGAAAGAAGCCCCACCTTTTTTCCCGATTATTTTTCTGCTCGGGTCGAGGAGGCGCTCCGCATCGTTGTCGATCAGAAGAATGGTAGCGATTGTCCGCATTCCCCCAAAGAGGGCGGGACGCCCCAGCATGGACGCGGCATCCGGTCCAATAGAGAAGTCTTCCGCGTGGATCAGGACACCATTCCGTTGGATGCGCCAGCGGTCGCGAAAGATGCAGTTTTCGACATCTTCGCCCATCGCCTTGCGGCCAAAGACAATCGGCTCGACGATAAGGGCACGGCTGGTCTCCGCAAGCTCAACGGTCAAGCTCCGCTGCAGCGCCGATCCTTCGAAAACGATGGTTTCTTGCGGCAGCCAGGCGAGGGACGCTCGCTCACCTGCGGCGAGTTTCGTTGTAACACGCGCGACATCGGCCGAAGCTTTGTAAATGCGCTCACAGGCTTGTGTCGTGACCTGCACGGTACAATCGTCGGCAATATCGAACTGCCACTGGATTTCGTCACCGCCGGTCAATCCGCCTGACGTGTTGATCATCACGGCTTCTAGCGAATGATCATCGGTTTCCGGCAGACGGATCTTGGCGCAGCCTTCCTGGTAAAGCGTTGCAATGCGCGTGCGGCCGTTGACCGGCTTGACGGCAAGCCGCGCCGAACCGGAGGCGCGCTGGGGTCCCGGCTGTGGATCGGGCGGCGATGGAGAATTCATCCGCTTACGCTAGCGCAATGATTCACAGCGCGGAAGCTCATTGGCCAAGTTCGATCGCGCGCTGATGTGCAGCGTCCACGGCCTTGGTCAAGAGGCGCTTGAGCTCGTCATTTCCCATCAGTACGTCCAGTGCCGCGGCGGTCGTGCCCTTGGGGCTCGTCACCTGCTCGCGCAGCTTCGTCGGCGTATCCTCGCTGGAGGCTGCCAGGACGCCGGCGCCATACACAGTCTGCATGGCCAGAAGTTCGGCGGTTTTTCGTTCGATGCCCGAGGAGACTGCAGCCTCGGTCAGGCACTCGATGAAATGGAACACATAGGCCGGCCCGGACCCGGATACGGCGGTTGCCACGTCAATCAGGCTCTCATCGTCGACGGCCGCAACTGCGCCGCTTGTCTTCAACAGCTGGTCGACGAAATCGGCGTCGCTGTCACTCACATGCGCGTTGCGGAAGGTGACGATCATGCCCTTGCCAATTGCGGCAGGTGTATTGGGGATCGTGCGGATGATCGCAGCCTTTTCACCGAGAAATTGCTCGAACAGTGCAACCTTGATCCCGGCGGCAACGCTCACGAAAGTCGCGCCGCTGGCAAAGCGCTCATAGGCCGGCAAGACATCGCGCATCACCTGCGGCTTGACCGCGATCACAATGACACGTGGGTGCAAATCCCCTTCGAGCCTGCTTGTGTTGGCGTGCGCATGGACGCCGAGCGTCGCAGCCCGCTCGCGCAGGGCATCGGTTGGCTCGACCACATGAACCTGGTCCGGCTTCAATATGCCTGCGTCGAGCCAGCCCTTGAGCATGGCAAAACCCATATTGCCGCATCCGACCAGAACCACATTATCGACCATCTTGTTCTCCCATTGTTTTGCGGCACTTTGATCCGCTCCGGCGCACCGGGTCAACTGGCACAAATAAATTATGCGCGGGTGGCGATCGGAATACGCGCGGTCATCCGCAGACCGAAGCACGCCAGGACCACCAGCAGCCAGACCGGATCTGCCCGGCGGAAGAAGAAGCTTTCGAGGAAGGCGTTCATCAACGAGAACGTCAGGCACATCATGAAGAAGTCTGCCATAAACACGTTCTCCCGCTTTCTGATACAGCGTGCATAGTCGACAAGCGGCAGCAGGATAAGCACGACAAGCGCGCAGATCATGGCAGGGTAGCCCATGGCGATGGCGATATCGAGATATCCGTTATGGGCGTGGACAATGCCCCGCACATCCCAATCGAGATAATAGCTCGGGTTCTCGGCCTGGAGCACGACCGGCGCGTCCCAGAAGCTTTCAAATCCGTAACCGCGCCATGGAGTGTCCGCCAGCTTTTCCAGCGCAAATTGCCAGATCGACGTACGTCCAGTGAACGTTGCGTCCGTGCCCAACTGGACAAGAAGATCGTGTGTGGCCGGGAAAAACAGCGTACCGATCGTGAAGAAGAAGAAGCCGGTCAGAGCAGCAGCGATCAACAGCGACGTCAGCACGCGAAATCCGAACAGACCGGGAAGCATGACGAGGAAGATGACCAGCGGCACAAGTGCGGTCGAAGTTTTCGATCCAGTGTGGGCGACGAACCACAAGGCAAGGACAAGCAAGACGGTGCCGATCGTCCTCCACCCGCGACGGATGAGATAAATACCGCCGAACGAAAATGCCGCCATCACCGGGCCGGCAACATTCTTGTGTGAGAATATGCCGCGCCATAGCCCCGCATGTTCGGCTTCGATCTCATCGGCGGTGTGCTTGGCCAGATCAGGCACAACGACGAGCCCAGCATATGACAGCGCCAGTACGGCAAACGCTGCAATCACCAGCGCCAATGAAAACCCGTCGGCATCTCGTGGCAGTGTCAATACGGCAATGATGCACAACACCCCGATCAGCGTGAATATGACGGCGCGCTGGGCGGCCCCGGGGTCAATGGCTACAAAGGTCGAAAGCACCAGGAACCCGAACATGACGATCCACATGGGGCTGATGAGCGCAATCAATGTGCGCGGATTGGCCAGCACCAGCATGGCAAGAAGCGACGCTCCGCCCAACGCCCCGAACCCGAGCTGATTGACCAGGTCGCCGCCGCTGCCGGCGATGGCGGAGCTCGCCGGCTGAAACGGCCTGAATGAGATCAGCAGGACGCAAAGAATGAGCGCAGCCATAAGGCTGGCGACCAGGCGCATCGGAACGACACCCGCAGTGTCAGTTCTTTTCAGGTTGCCGGTACTGCTCATTGGAATATCCGAATTCCGCCAGAACGCGGCCGAGGCCAACATAGACCTGATAAATGCCGATGGACAGTGACCCCGTCTGCAATGCGTTTATCGCGGCGCGAAGAGGCGATACGGCGAGCAGCCCCAGACTTTTCAACACCGTTTTCACGGCGCCAAACGGTTCGCCGGCACGTCGGCGTTTCTCGATCAATGTCGAGATCACGCCATTGCGCAGGGCTCTGGCCCGGATCCAGTCCGCCTCTACGCGCCGTGCTGGAATGGTTTCGAACACCGGGGCTTCCGAGCACCAGGCCAATGTGAAACCCTTGACCACGCTGCGGCTGATGAAATCGGAATCGCCGCCGCCCATAAAATTGAAGGTGAGATCGAGGAATGGAAACGGCATCGCCTCGAGCACATTGCGCCCGACCAGCAGATTGCCTGACGAATAGATGATCGGGACACGACCGGTTTGCGTATAATGCGGGCTGAATACCGGGTGCTTCGACCACGCAGCGTGTTCCGGCCTGGCGAACATCGGAACTTGCGGACCGCCAACGAAATCAACCCCATAGCGCTCGCGCGTATTGCACATGTTCTCCAGCCAATTGACATCGGCGATTTCGTCGTCGTCGATGACCAGCAGGGAGGAAAAGTTCGGGAACGTCTGCAGCGCCGTCAGCCATCCGGCGTTGTAGGCATTACAATTCCCGCGATCGTGGGCGATGATCAACAGCCCCTGGTATTCTCCGCTCTCGAACAACGGCTTCGCTGCCTTGGCACCTTCGCGTTTTTCCGCCTCGTTCTCCATGACTATGATTGCGAAACGCCGCCTCGTCTGCTGCGCCTTCAGGGAAGCCAGCGTCCTCAACAGGTGATCGGGCCGCTTGAATGTCGGCAATGTCACGATAATGTCTATCGACTCCGGGGCCAGATCCGGCGATTGCGCAACAACGCTGATATTGGCCTCAAGGTCTGGCTTCATCGCCCGAATAATTACCCGTTATCTATGCTTTCAACTTATAGGAGTACGTTGTTCAACATTTCATTACATTCTGCGGTCAAATCCAATAATGAGTGATGATCGTCGTCAACAGGTCCGGACCTTGGATGCATCTGCTGTTCGTAACATCGCTGGTTCCAGATGGTAAGCCAACCACAGGCTATGAGATTGCCAACAAGGCGATCATCGATGGCCTGGTTCGCGCCGGCGCACGCGTGACGGTATTGGGGTTCACCTGGCCTGGCAGTACCGCACTCGATCCTGATAATACCATCGTCCTTGGCGAAGTCGACGTGCGCAATGATACGGCCAACCTTTCACAGAAGCTGCGCTGGCTCGGCAAGGCTGTCCTCGCCGGGCTCACTGTCTCATCGGTCAAGCTGCGCATCATCTCGAAGGAGACGCTGCGTGCTGCCATCGCCTCCGTCGGGCCGTTCGACGCCTATGTGTTGAATGGTGTGCCATTGGCAGGTGCGTTCGAAGGCTGTTTTGACGACAAGCCGCAAATTTTTGTGGCCCACAATGTGGAGCATCGTTCGGCACGCGAAAATGCCGAGGCGGCAACCAGCCCGGTTCAGAAATACCTGTTCAATCGTGAGTCAAACCTGCTGGCGAGCCTGGAGAGACGACTCTGCGGCAAGGCCGCATTCGTGTTCACGCTGGCCGACGAGGATATCGAAGCGCTGGGACTGTCTGGAACGGGCCGCGCAGCCGCACTGCCACTCATAACCGGCGCCGATGTCGCAAAAATGGCGGGGCGCAGGGTCGAGCGCGATCTCGGATTGATCGGCACGTGGACATGGCAGCCGAATCGCATCGGCATCGAATGGTTCCTGCGCGAAGTCACCCCGCATCTGGATAAGACGATTGGCGTGACCGTAGCCGGCAGCACGCCGGCTGATCTCAAGGCTGCCAGGCCTGACGTGACCTTTGCCGGCCGCGTCCCCGACGCAAGCGATTTCGTCCGCCGCTGCGCTGTCATTCCGCTCATCAGCCGCGCCGGGACAGGCGTGCAGCTCAAGACCATCGAGACGTTCGAGATGGGCTTGCCGAGCGTCGCGACCGCGCTTTCGGTCCGCGGTATCGCTGATATCCCGGCCAATTGCGTCGTCACGGACGATCCCGTCCGTTTTGCCCATGCCATCAACGCGATGGTCGCGCGCGTGCGCGCCGGGGAGGACCTGACCTGTTCTGGTGAAGGGTTCCGCGCCGCTCAACTCACTCGCCTCGATCAGCAGATCCGCGTTGGGCTGGACAGGCTCGAGGCCCGCCTTGCAGATGGGCGCGTGGCGGCATGAGCGCACACGCGCCTATCGCTGAAGCGGATTTGCCGCGCCGCATTATTCTCGGTGTCCCGGTTGTCGCATTGCCGTGGAGCGTTGCCATCGAAACCATGCGCGCCATGATTGCCGAACAGCGCTTCGCCCTGGTCACCTGGTTGAACGCGCACAACGCCAACCTCGCGCAGGACGATGACGAATTCCGCTGTGCGCTTGAACGATTTCTGGTCCTGCCCGACGGAATTGGCGTCGATATCGCTTCGAAGCTGCTGCATGGCGCTCCCTTTCCGGCCAATCTCAACGGTACGGATTTTATCCCGGCGCTGTTGACGGCTGAAACCCGCCCCCTGCGCATTGGTCTGGTTGGCGCGCATGCTGACGTCGTCGAAAAGGCCACCGCTAGCTTCAGGCACCTCGCGCCACAGCACGAGTTCCGCATCATCAGCGACGGTTTCTTCAAGGCGGCAGACGAGCCGCGCATCCTTGAGATACTGAAGAATTATCAGCCGCAGATATTATTGGTCGCGATGGGCGTGCCGCGCCAGGAGATGTTCATGGCGAGGCACCTTGCGGCTGAACACTGCACACTCGCCTTCGGTGTAGGGGCCTTGTTCGATTTTCGGGCCGGCGTGGTGCCTCGGGCGCCACTCCTTGTGCAAAAGCTTCGGTTCGAATGGCTATACCGTCTCGCGCAAGAGCCGGCACGCCTTTGGCACCGGTATATCGTCGGCAATCCGGTTTTTCTGCTGCGTGTTGTGCGGGCAAAGCTGAGGGGCGAAAAATGAGGACGGCACTTGTTACCGCGAGCTACGCGCCGGATTTCGACCGATGCAAACTGCTTTGCGAAACGATAGACCGCTTCGTCACCGGGTTCACCAAGCATTATATCCTGGTCGAGCACCGCGATGTGGCGCTATTCCAAAAGCTCGAGGGCCCACGCCGCGTTGTGATCGATGAGCGCGATCTGCTTCCCCGCTGGATCAGGCCATTCCCGGACCTCAGCAGTATTGGCCGGCGCCGGATCTGGCTGTCGCCCTTCACCATGCCTTTGCGTGGCTGGCACGTGCAGCAATTTCGGCGCATTGCCATTGCAGCCCACGCGGATGAGGACGCGTTCTTCTACATCGACTCCGATGTCGCTTTTCTCAAACCATTCGATTGTGCGTCGGTTTGGCGAGGCGGCGACCTGCGACTGTTTCGTCGTGACGGCGATCTGTTGCGCCCTGGTCCCGGCGAACAGCGCATCTGGTCGGAACATGCAGGACGGGTGCTCGGCATCGTGCCTGTCAACCCGGCGGGGCATGACTATATCGGGACACTCATAGCGTGGCGGCGGGATGCTTTGCTGTCCATGTGTAAGCGTATCGAAAAGGTAACGGGCCGGCACTGGATTGCGGCGATCGGCCGTTCGCGGCGTTTCTCCGAATGCATGATTTACGGCCGGTATGCGGACGAGGTCCTGATGACCAAAGGCCATTATCACGATGTCGCCGACTTTTGCCGGGTCTATTGGCTGGCACCGGCGCCGACGGACGAAGAGTTCATTGCCTTTGTCGAAGCGATGACGCCGGAGCAGGTCGCCATCGGCATGCAATCCTTCCTGGGCGACGATACCGTGCGTATTCGCAAGCTGCTGGCATAAGTCAGACGCGCCGCGCGGGCCTCTTTATTGCGCGATATGTCAGATAGGCTGACAAGAGATAGAGCGCCGCAAACATGGCGTTCAACCAGATCATCCAGTCATGCGTGTCGAGAAGCGTCACAAGCAGCCAGGATAGAAGTGCTGCCTTCGCCAGCCCCAGCAAAGCGAGATTAAGCGCGCGCAGGCCCGATTGTCCGCGCGCATAAAGCAATTCCGCCTGATACTCGATAAGATTGCGCAATCCCGGTACGAAAAGGACCAGCGGCAATAGTGAGACTACGGAAGCGACGTTCGCGCCCAGGGCACGGGGAAAAATGTGCAGGAATACGGCAAGTGCCGCCAATCCCAGCGTCGAGACCAGAAAGACGCCCGCCTCGAGCCCGCCGCGAATCTTCAACGATCTCAGCATGTCAGGCGTTCGCATGAGCTTTTGCACCAGCATCATGTTGAATGAGCGCACGGGAAGGGCAGTGAGGTCGACGAGGCGCATGATGATTGCATAGACACCCGCCGTCTCCGGTCCGCCAACCGCCAGCACCAGCAGCTTGTCGAGCTCCGATTGAACGTAGAACAGCACTTCCGCACCGGTCACGGCAAAGGAATCTGCCAGTCGTCTGCGATAGAGTTGCGGGACGAGGCGGAGCCGCACTCTAGGATAAAAAAGCGCCACGGCGATGATGAGGGCGAGGCCATTAGCTCCCGCATACCACCAGCTCCAGGCCGCAAGCGTGGTCACGGTGGAGAAGGCAAAAAGCACAGCCGCGGCAGCGCGCAGCGCCGTCCCGATGATGACAAGCAGCGCGGCACGCCCGAAGCGGTTCAGCCCGTTGTTGACGATCACCACCACTTCGAGCGACCGCCACAACAGCGCCTCCGCCGCGACGATAACGGCGAATGTACCAAGCTCGATGTCGGCTCCGAAGAAAGCCAGGTGCGCCAAAAAACCCGCAAGCACAACAATCGGCAACGATATGACGACCGCCGCCAGGAAGCCGCCCGTATAGGCGCCGATCAACTGCGGTTTCACGGTGGAGATCCGGTAAAGCGGTGAAACGAAGCCGAACGAGACGAGGCGCGACAGCACGACGCCCGCGGCCGAAGCAGTCGCAAACAGGCCGAATTCTGCGATCGACAGTGTATTGGCAAGCGCGACGAAGTAGGCAAGGGAAATGACAAGCCGTCCCGCCGATCCGCTGATCACGGAAAAATAGTCGCGGACGAGCCCTGCATTGGCTTTCAGAAGGTGTGCAACCAATTCCATTTCCTGTCGGGCGGCCGGGGCATTCGCTCGGCGGATTTCTACAGCAAAAGGCTTAACGGCTTGTGTTGCCAGTTCCAAGCCTGTGCTATGCAGCATAGGCAACGCTCAAGGTGCTATGGGGACTTTGGTTATGCCGGCAATTAACCATTTATTTTCCATAGAACTTTAGGTTGAATTAACCGTGGATCGTCGGATCCGCTATTGAATCGCGCTGATCGGCGGTCTTGGAGTTCAGGTACAGATGGGTAATCGCGAAAACGAGACGGCAAAGCGGCCTCGGCGGTCGCTTCTCTCGTTTGCCAATCAGCCCGACACGGCGGGAGAGACCCGTGTCGATCCCGAACCCATCGCTGCGACGTCACGCCACGAAGACAGCCTCGATCATTATCACCGCATGCGCGCCTTGCGCTTGGCGGCTGGCAGCGAAATCTCCCAGCCTGCTCCGAGCGAGATTCCCGGGAGTTTGACGCCCGAGGAGGCTGAGCAGGAAGCGATCGATCGCATGCGCGCTGATATGGCGGCCGTCAAAGCAGAGCTCAACCGCCGTGTTGATGCTGCCGAACAGGTGCCCTCGCTGCGCCATGCGGCGGAGCCCTTGCCTGACGAAACCGATCCACTATGGCCGGAGACCCCCGTCATCCCGGAACCTGCCGAGCCGGAACCAGCCGTAGCACCAGCCCCCGCTCGTCGGCCAGAGCCGCGCCGTATAGACGTGCGTCAGGCTGAGGTGCAAAGCGACGAATGGAAACCGCTCTTTGATCCGCGCATCGTCATCAATCGCGTTGGGCGCTCCAAATCGCTGATCATCGCAACGACGATCATCGGCACGCTCCTCGGCGCCGGCTATGCCATGACGTTGCCGAAGCTCTATGCCTCGACGGTCGAGGTCCTTGTCGATCCACGTGATCTCAAGATCGTAGACAAGGAAATATCGTCTAGCCAATTGCCCGTCGACGCATCCCTTGCAATTGCCGAAAGCCAGTTGCGCGTCATCCAGTCAAGCAGTGTCTTGACCAAGGTCATCGATCGCGCTGGCCTGGCCAAGGATCCGGAATTCAATGGCGATTTGAAGGAGCTCGGCCTTATCGCCTCCATCCGTGACCTCTTTTCGACCGACAGCACCCCGGACGCCACCGCGCGCGAAACTTTGCTCTTGCGCAATCTCTATGATCATCTCGAGGTCGAGCGCAGCACCAAGAACTTCATCTTCAACATTACGGTCAAATCGCGCGACCCTGAAAAGGCGGCCTTGATCGCCAATACGGTGTCGGACGTCTTCCGTGAGGAGCAGGGCAATATCCAGTCCGACACCGCCCGGCAGGCCACGGAATCGCTGACAGCACGGCTCAACGATCTGCGCACGGGCGTCGAAGCGGCTGAAAACGCCGTACAGAAATTCAAGGCCGATAATGATCTTGTCGATGTGCAAGGTCGCCTGATCAGCGACGACGAAATTTCCCGCACCAATGACGAGCTGACCGCGGCACGCAACCAGACGATCCGCTTCAATGCCCAAGCTTCATCCATCCGCAATGCCTCCGTTGAAGGCGTGCTTGGCAATACGCTGCCGGAGGAGTTCCGTTCTGGTGTCATCGTTGCCCTTCGCTCGCAATATGGCGCGCTGAAGCAGCAGGCAGATGGCCTTGCCACGAAATTGGGTCCGCGGCATCCGCAGCTCATCCAGGCACAGTCGCAGGTCAACGGCATCCGCAGTGAAATCCGCAATGAGCTGAACCGCATTGCCTCGTCGGTACAGGTCGAATTGAAGCGTTCGGTACAGCAGGAACAGGACCTTGCGGCGCGGTTGGCGCAGCTCAAGGCGCGTACGGCCAATAACAACGAAGACATGGTCAAATTGCGCGAGCTGGAGCGCGAAGCCACCGCCAAGCGTGAAGTCTACGAGGCCTTCCTCCTGCGCGCCAAGGAGACCGGCGAACTCGAAAGCATGAATACGACCAATATCCGCGTCATATCGCCGGCGCGTCCAGCGCTTGAAAGCACCGGCGGGTCACGCAAGCTGGTTGCCGTCGCTGGCCTGCTCGGTGGACTATTGACCGGTCTCGGCCTTGCGGTCCTGCTCGGCATGATCGAAAGTTTCCGCGCTGGCAATCGTCCCGCGACCACTTATGTTGAAGATGACGCACCCGTCGATCCGACACCACCGCCCAGTGGCACGAGGAACAGGCCTGAAGACAAGGAACCAGCTCCCGCTGCGCCACCGGACTCCCGGCTGGGGGCTGCGATCAGACGCGCGCAGTCTCGGACAATGGCGTTGGATAACGTAGAAGACGGATTGGTTGACGATGAGGTCGCGGTTGCAGAGTTCCTGTATGCCCACGCCGATTTGATGCTCGCGCCGCGTCACCATGACAATTCCAATATCGAAGAAATGTTGAGTGATATTGCCGAGATCCGCGAAGCGCTACAGCTTCGGGCCGCGCAGCAAGCGCGCTGATCACTCAGCTTAAAGTTCAGCCTGCTGAGGTAGCTGGTGCGGGATTTCGAGACCCCGGATCGGGCGCACCTTATCTCTCCTTCAAGGGGAGAGGTCATAGCCGCTTTAGTGCAACCTAGGCGTTGGGCCTTGCCCTTTGTCGTCAATGACATAGCCCCGATAGAAGCGGTTGAGCGTAAATGGCGCCGAGAGCGGGTGCGGCTCGTCCTTGGCGATGGTCCAGGCAAAGCACTTTCCTGAGATCGGCGTAGCCTTGAAACCGCCATAGCACCAGCCGGTGTTCAGATACATGCCCGGCAGCGGGCCGGTGGTGATGATGGGCGAACCGTCCATGGTCATGTCCATGATGCCGCCCCAGGAGCGAAGCAGCTTGACGCGCGCCAGCGCCGGAATAAGCGCAACGAACTCGCTCATGACATCCTCGACCACCGGCAGGTTGCCGCGCTGCGCATAGGAATTATAGCCGTCGATATCGCCGCCAAAGACCAGGCCGCCCTTGTCGGATTGGGCAAAATAGAGGTGCCCGCCGCCGAACGTTGCCACCGTATCGACCACAGGTTTCAGTGCTTCCGAAACGAAAGCCTGCAGCACATGCGATTCGAGCGGCAGCCGCTCGATACCGGCGCGGCGCATCAGTTCGCTGGTGTGCCCGGCAACCGCGCATGCCACCTTCTTCGCATTGATCGGTCCGCGCGTCGTCATGACGCCGGTGACGGTATCGCCATCCTTCAAGAAGCTCGTCACTTCGCAATTCTCGATGATATCGACGCCCAACTGGTCGGCGGCGCGCGCATAGCCCCAGACGACCGCATCGTGCCGTGCGGTGCCGGCGCTGCGCTGCATCAGGCCGCCAAGAATGGGAAAGCGCGCCGTTGTGCTGATGTCGAGACCGGGTATCAGTTTCTTGATCTGCTGAGGCGTCATCAATTCGCAATCGATGCCGTTGAGCCGCATCTGGTTGCCGCGCCTTGCATAGACGTCGAGCTGAGGCAAGGTATGGGCGAGATTAACCACGCCGCGCTGCGAGAACATCACATTGTAATTGAGATCCTGCGACAGCGTTTCCCACATCTTCATCGACGCTTCGTAGAAGTGCTGGTTCTCTGTCAGAAGATAGTTGGAACGGATGGCGGTGGTGTTCCGGCCGATATTGCCCGAGCCGAGCCAGCCCTTTTCGACGACGGCGATATTGCGGATACCGTGCTCCTTGGCGAGGTAATAGGCTGTGGCGAGACCATGACCGCCACCGATGATGACGACGTCATAGGATGGCTTCGGGTCGGGTTTACGCCAGGCAGGCTTCCAGTCCTTGTTGCCGTTGAGGGCTTGTCTGAAAAGGCTGAAAGCTGAATAGCGCATAGGGGATTCCGGATTCGCGTGACGTTTATTGATCATGCTTGGCTTTTTGGCCGTCGCCAAGCCCTGCTGCGTATCATCGCATTGCGGTTATTGGTCGCTTTCGCTATTGCGTCAGTGAACGCCGTTTTGACGGTATTATTCGGCCGCAAAATCAACAGAATGGCACGCGATCCAAGAAACTTGATGTCCAGGAGCAGCACATGGCAGTGACGATCAATGGCAAGGAGATTGCCGAGGACGTGGTTTCGAAAGTCAAGGCATCAGCAGCCGACCTGATTGAAACCAGCGGAATTACTCCCGGCATTGCCGTTGTTATCGTCGGCGAAGATCCGGCCAGTCAGGTCTATGTCGCCTCCAAGGGCAGGAAGGCGCGCGAGTGCGGCTTTCATTCCGTACAGCATACTTTGGCGGAGGAGACCTCCGAGGAAGAACTGGTCGCGCTGGTGGAGAAGCTCAATGCCGACCCGCTGATCCATGGCATCCTGGTTCAGTTGCCCTTGCCGAAGCACATCAATTCCGGCCGCATCATCCAGACGATCTCGCCGGACAAGGATGTTGACGGCTTTCATTTCGTCAATGTCGGCAAGCTGGGCACCGGCGAGATCGAGACGGCTTTCGTGCCCTGCACGCCGGCTGGGTCCATGCTGCTGATCGAGCGCATTCTCGGGACGCGATCTCTCCGGCCTTAATGCAGTCGTCATTGGCCGCTCCAACATCGTCGGCAAGCCGATGTTCAACCTGTTGCTTGCCCACAATGCGACAGTCACGATCGCGCATAGCAAGACCAAGGATCTCGCAGCCCTTTGCCGCAACGCCGATATTCTGGTTGCTGCGGTCGGCAGGCCGCAAATGGTCAAGGCCGATTGGGTCAAGCCCGGCGCAACGGTCATCGACGTCGGTATCAACCGCATTCCCGCTCCCGGAAAAGGGCGAGGGCAAGACCCGTCTCGTCGGTGACGTGGACTTTGCCGACGCGTCGACAGTCGCCGGCAGCTGTTACGCCAGTACCGGGCGGCGTCGGGCCGATGACGATCGCCATGCTGATGGCCAACACGCTTGTCGCCGCCTATCGCTCGGCCGGCGAAGTCGCCGCCGCGGTTCTGATCCATTTGCTCAAACAGGGAATCCGGTTAGAACAGCGCATGCCAGAAACCCTCAAGGTCACCAGAACCTTTGCCTTTCTGCTCGTCGACAAATTCCCGATGTTCAGCCTCGCGGCGGCTATCGATACCATGCGCACGGCCAATCGCATGTCGGAGGAGGCGTTCTATTCCTGGACTCACCGTTTCCGCCAATGGCGCAGCGGTGACCGCTTCGAACGGTCTGCAGATCAATGTGCAATATGCGCTGGCGGAACTTGCCCAGCGCCGACATCACCTTCATTTGCGCAGGGCTGACGACCGAGTTTGAAGACAAGGCCAAGGTCATCGCCACCTTGCGCACCCTGGGACGTCGCGGCGCCGTCTCGGCGGACTGAATGTAGGCAGTTACATTCTGGCGGAGGCGGGCCAGCTGGAAGGTCATCGCTGCACCATACACTGGGAAAATCGCGCCGGCTTTCAGGAGCGGTTTCCGCAGATCGAGTGCACCGGCAATGTCTTCGAAATCGACCGAAAGCGCTATACCTGCGCCGGAGGTACGACTTCGATCGATTTGATGCTGGAAATCATCAAGCAGGACTTCAGCCCGGCGCTTGCCAATGAAGTGGCGAACCAGTTCCATCATGAACGCATTCGCTCGCAGACCGACCGCCAGCGTGTCGGGCCCGAACGTGATCTCACCGGCAAGTCGGAAAAGCTGCGCAAGATCGTCGAACTCATGGCGGACAATCTCGAACAGCCGAAATCGGCTGTGCGTCTTGCCAAGGCCGTTGGCCTGTCGGTCCGGCAGGTGGAGCGGTTGTTCCTGCGCCATCTCAACATGACGCCGGGCCGCTATTACATGAGCCTTCGCCTGGAGCGGGCGCGTGAACTGTTGCGCCAGACCCATTCGCCCATTCTGGACGTGGCGCTGGCGACAGGCTTCACGTCGCATTCCTATTTTGCCCAAAGCTACCGGGCACAGTTCGGCCGCTCACCCTCCGACGAGCGCCGCACGACTTACTGATCTTTGACGGGGTCGATGGTTTCAAGATCGGTGAGCGCAAAGCCAGCATCCTTGGTCAGGATTGGTGCACGATGCGACTTTGCCGAAGCATAGTGGAAGCAATCGGCAAGGTTCAGCGCGCTGTTGCGATTGTTGGCTGGGTATTGGTGCCGCCCATAGCGCTCGAATGCTTGTAACGCGGATGACAGGTCGTCATTTGAGATAGCAACAACCTCGATGTTCGTTTCATTGATAAATGCTGTCTACCAGCGATTGAGCTTGCGACATGGCGATGCCCTTCTTGCCGAATAGGGCAGCAGTAGTTTCCCATACCGCTATAACGGATGTGATGAGCTGCGACTCTGTATCTTTAAGACGCCCCGCATACGTTTCTGCCCCCGGCTCTTTCAGCAGGATAGCGACCATAACCGATGCATCGACAAACATTAATAATCGCCGCTGAGTTCGTCAAAAAATGCCTTGTCGATGACAACGCCCTCCCTGTCAGGGTAGGCTGCAATCCTATCCTGTATCACTTTTATACGCTCTAAAAGCGGGACTTCCTTGTCGGTCAGCCGCAATTCCTTTTCAAGCGCGAGTTTCACGGCTTCAGTCTTGGTCATGTGTTTGCGAGCCGCAAGCTTCGCTGCAAGCTGGTTCACTTCTTCGTTGCGAATATTCAAGGGCATGGCCAGATCCTCGTGTGTAGACATAATATACGTGCGTCTACACAAAGGTGCAATGCTACTAAAGACCGAAAACCGATGCGCCGTTCTCAGCCCTTCCGACAACATTGCGGAAGGCGCCGAACAGCTCGCGTCCCATGCCATAGCTGTTGTGGCTGATATCTACTTCCGGCGTCGGGCGCGCTGCCAGAACCTCCGGATCTTCCAACACGTCGAGCGTGCCGATTTCGGCATCGAGCCGAACCACATCGCCATCCCGGATCTTGCCGATAATGCCACCGTCGAGCGCTTCCGGCGTCACATGGATGGCTGCCGGAACCTTGCCGGACGCGCCGGACATGCGCCCGTCCGTGACCAGCGCAACCATGTGGCCGCGATCCTGCAGCACACCGAGGGCCGGGGTGAGTTTGTGCAGTTCGGGCATGCCATTGGCGCGCGGTCCCTGGAACCGCACGATCGCGACGAAATCGCGGTCTAGCTTTCCGGCCTTGAACGCTTCCTGCAGCGCTGCCTGGCTGTCGAAGACGATGGCAGGCGCCTCGATGATGTGCCGGTCGGCTTTGACGGCTGATGTCTTGATGACTGCCGTGCCCAGATTACCCTTGAGCATCTTGAGGCCGCCAGTAACCTGGAACGGTTGTTTGCAGGTGGAGAGCACTTTCTTGTCGGCGCTCTCTGCCGCTACCGGATCGCGTACCACCGTGCCGTTTTCGCCGAGTTTCGGCTCGATCGTATAGGCGCGCAGCCCATCACTGCCGCCCCACACGGTCTTGACGTCCTCATGCAGCAGGCCGGCATCCAGCAATTCCCGGATGATGTAGCCCATGCCGCCAGCGGCGTGGAAATGGTTCACATCGGCAAGTCCGTTCGGATAAACCCGGGCAAGCAGCGGAACAACGTCGGAAAGATCGGAAATATCCTGCCAGGTCAATTTGATACCGGCAGCTGCCGCCATGGCGACAAGGTGCATCGTGTGATTGGTCGAGCCACCCGTCGCATGCAGACCGACCACACCGTTGACGATAGTCCGCTCGTCGATCATCTCGCCAACCGGGGTATATTCGTTGCCGAGCGCCGTAATGGCGAGCGCGCGTTTTGCCGCCTCGCGGGTCAGCGCATCGCGCAGCGGCGTGCCCGGATTGATGAAGGACGAACCCGGCATGTGCAGGCCCATGATTTCCATCAGCATCTGATTGGAATTGGCCGTGCCGTAGAAGGTGCAGGTGCCGGGGCCATGATAGGATTTGGACTCGGATTCGAGCAGCTCTTCGCGGCCGACCTTGCCTTCCGCATAGAGCTGGCGCGTCTTGGCCTTTTCGTCATTGGGAAGGCCCGTGGTCATCGGACCAGCAGGAATGAAGACTGCGGGCAGATGACCGAAAGTCAGTGCGCCGATAACGAGCCCAGGCACGATCTTGTCGCAGACGCCGAGATAGACAGCAGCGTCGAACATGTCGTGCGAGAGGCCAATGGCGGTGGCCATGGCGATGACATCGCGTGAGAACAACGACAGTTCCATGCCTGGCTGTCCTTGTGTCACGCCATCGCACATGGCGGGAACACCGCCCGCGACCTGTGCCACCCCGCCGGCCTCTTTGGCAGCGGCCTTGATCAGCTGGGGATAAGTCTCAAACGGTTGATGTGCCGACAACATGTCATTGTAGGAAGTGATGATGCCGAGGTTCGGTACCACATCGCCAGCGAGCGCTGCCTTGTCGGAAGGGCTGCAGGCGGCGAACCCATGGGCGAGATTGGCGCAGGCGAGCGCCGAGCGCTTCGGCTTGCGGCTGGCCGCCTCACGCAAATGATCGAGATAGACATCGCGTGTCGGCTTCGATTGTTCGCAAATGCGATGGGTAATACTTTTCACCCGCTGCAGGACGGTCATCTTATATCTCCTCTAGGCGTCTATCCGGAAAGTTTGGGAGCCTGTCCGGATGGATCACACGCTCCGGGCTAAGGGGCCCAGAAAATCTCAAGCTCGATGGGCTCGTGCCGCAGCACCGCGCGAATCGGCATATCCGTGGCCGCTCCATCCGCAAGCGCAGTGTCGAGAACGGTCTTCTTGCCCGCTCCTTCAATGTGCAGCGCTATGAACCGCGCCGCGATCAGAATCGGCAGCGTCAGTGTCAACCTTGGTTCACCAGCGCCTTCCGCCCGCATCGGCAGGACAAGCGCCTGCTGGTTTGGCGCGATAGCATCGGCCAGACGGTCGCCGCCCGGGAAGAATGACGCCGTATGTCCATCGCCGCCCATGCCGAGTGTAATAACGTCGAACGGCTGCCCAAGCTTGGCGATTGCCTCTGCCGCTATTTTAGCACCTTCTTCGACGCCCGGCGCATCGTTGTAGAGACCGACGAAGTTCGCCTTCGCCGCTTCATTCTGCAGAAGCATTTCGGTGACCAGCTTCTGGTTGGAGCGGTCGCTGGATGACGGCACGAAGCGCTCGTCAACCAGCGTCACCGTGATCCTGTCCCAAGGCAATTTCTTGTAAGACAGAGCCTTGAAGAACCGGGCAGGGGTCGTGCCGCCTGATACGGCAAGCACGGCCTTGCCGCGTACATCACAGGCAGCGCCAAGCCGGTCTGCCACGGTCGAAGCAAGCGCCTCGGCTAGCTCATTGCCGTCCGCGAAACTGTGCAACTTATGCTCCATAGCCATGGCAGCGTACTTCACCTTTTATGCTTCAGCTTCATGCCAGGTTCGGCCATCGCGTTCGATCAGGGCGATCGATGCCGATGGTCCCCATGTCCCGGCCGTGTAGCCATAGGGTGGCTGTTCGTTGTCGGCCCAAGCTTTGAGAATGGGGTCGATCCATTGCCAGGCAGCAACCACTTCATCGCGACGCATGAACAGGGTTTGATTGCCCCGCACCACATCCATGATGAGGCGCTCATAGGCGTCGGGGCTGCGGGCCTGGAAGGATTCAGCAAAGCTCATGTCCAGCGGAACATGACGCAGGCGCATGCCGCCCGGACCCGGATCCTTGATCATCATCCACTGCTTGACGCCTTCATCCGGCTGCAGGCGGATGACGAGCTGATTGGCAACGACGCGGCCAGCGCTTTCGCCGAAAATGGAGTGCGGTATCGGCTTGAACGAGACCACGATTTCGGATGCGCGCGTTGCCAGCCGCTTGCCGGTCCGCAAATAGAACGGTACGCCGGCCCAACGCCAATTGGCGATTTCAGCCTTGATCGCAACGAAAGTCTCGGTGTTGCTCTTTTGCTCCAGTTCGTCCAGGTAGCCCTTGACCGCGCCCCCGGAGGAAGCACCGGCGCGATACTGGCCGCGAACGGTCAGTTCCTCGTAGTTTTTCGAATTGATCGGGCTCAGCGAGCGCAACACCTTCAGCTTCTCGTCACGCACCGCGTCTGCGTCCATCGAGGATGGCGGTTCCATCGCCACGAGGCAGAGGAGCTGCAGCATGTGGTTCTGCACCATGTCGCGCAATGCACCGGCCTTGTCGTAATAGCCCGCACGGTTTTCGAGGCCGACAGCTTCGGCGACGGTGATCTGCACGTGGTCGATATGGGCGGAGTTCCACAGCGGCTCGTACAAGGCATTGGCAAAGCGCAGTGCCATCAGGTTCTGCACGGTCTCCTTGCCGAGATAGTGATCGATGCGGAAGATCTGCTGTTCGTGGAACACTTGGCCGATGGTGTCGTTGAGGGCAATCGCCGACTTAAGGTCGCGGCCGATCGGCTTTTCAACGATGATGCGCGTATGGTCGTGAACAAGCTTGTAGCTTTTCAGGCGGCCGGTGATATCGCCGAACAATGAAGGACTGACGGCCAGATAAAAGGCGCGGATACGCTTGCTGTCATTGCCGACTTCGGCCTTGAGATCTTCCCACCCATTCTCCGAGGTGGCATCGACCGCAACATACGAAAGGCGCTCCAGAAACTTGTCGAGCTGCTTTCCGTCGATTTCCGCAGCCTTCACGTGCTCCTTGATCGCCGCTTCCGCGAATTTGCGATAATCCTCGGAGGACATAGGGGACCGGGATGCGCCAATGATGCGGGTCGGCTCGGAAAGCTGGCCGTCGCGCTGGCGCTGGTAGAGCGCCGGGATCAGCTTGCGCTCGGCGAGATCGCCGGTGCCGCCGAATACGATGCAATCAAAAGGATCAACCGGGATAATCTGACTGGTCATGAGGAAGTCTCGCTATGCCTGAATTGCGCATCCGTGGATGCCCGGGTTGTATAATCTAATCGATTTAAAATGACCAGTCCCGATGTGGGAACTGCGTCAAAATGCATTTCCAATTCATTCCAATTCCAATAGTCTTGCAACGAACAGGAAGCAGTCATGTTACAGAATTTATCCAGAGTTGTCGCACAGGATAAGAAATTCCTGAACATCATCAACGGCAGGTCCGACGCTGCACTCTCGCAAGAAACGATCACTGTTTTGTGTCCGTCCGATGGCCGGGCGTTTGCGACTATTCCTGCGAGCAAGGCGGATGATGTCGATCGCGCCGTACATGCGGCGCGGCAAGCCTTCGAGCATGGTCCCTGGTCGCGGATGCCGGCGTTCGAACGCGGGCGGCTGCTGACGCGTCTCGGCCAGCTGATTAGAACAGCACGGCGACGAACTCGCCGCGCTCGAATCGCGTGACACCGGCAAGCCGATCCGGCAGGGCAAGGCCGATGTGGCGGCCGCCATGCGCTATTACGAATTCTACGGCGGCGCCTGCGACAAGATCCATGGCGACACGATCCCGTTCCTCGACGGCTATACTGCACTGACCCTGCGCGAGCCGCACGGCGTTGTCGCCGGGATCATTCCCTGGAACTACCCTATGCAGATCATGGCGCGCGTCGTCGGCGCTGCGCTTGCCATGGGCAACACGCTGGTCATCAAGCCGGCAGAAGACGCGTCGCTTTCGACAATCCGCATCGGTGAACTCGCCATCGAGGCCGGCCTTCCGGATGGCGTCCTCAATGTCATCACCGGTTATGGCCGTGACGCTGGCGCAGCACTGTCCTCGCACCCGGACATCGACTATGTGACCTTCACCGGTTCGCCAGTGACTGGCACGGCCATCCAGCAGGCTGCGGCCACCAACAATCGCGGCGTCACCATGGAATTGGGCGGCAAGTCGCCGCAGATCGTCTTCGCCGACGCCGATGTTGAAAAGGCGCTCCCCGTCCTCGTCAATGCGATCATCCAGAACGGCGGCCAGACCTGTTCGGCGGGCAGCCGCATTCTTATTGAGCGCCCGATTTACGATGACGTCGCCACTGCGCTGGGCGACCGTTTCGACAAGCTCGTCGCTGGTTCGCACGATGCCGATCTCGATCTTGGTCCGATGATCAATCCGGCACAGAAACGCCGCGTCGAAAATTACGTTGCTTTGGCAACGGAAGCGGGAATCGAAGTTGTCGGCAGCGGCTCGATCGATACCAATGCGCCCACAGGCGGATTTTATGTGGCGCCGGTGCTGTTCGGCGCCGTCGATCCGGCAGCGGTCATTGCGCAGGAGGAAGTTTTCGGTCCTGTGCTTTCCCTGTTCCCGTTCGACGATGAGCAGGATGCCATCCGGCTTGCCAACAGCACGGAATATGGCCTCGTCGCCGGCGTGTGGACCAGGGACGGTGCACGCCAGCACCGCGTTGCCAAGCGCGTGCGTGCCGGGCAGGTCTACGTCAATGCCTACGGGGCGGGCGGCGGCATCGAACTGCCGTTCGGCGGCTTCAAGAAATCCGGACATGGCCGCGAAAAGGGTTTCGAGGCCCTTTACGACATGTCCGCGACCAAGACGATCATCTTTCGCCACGATTGATCGAACCACATCAATCACATGAGCATGTATGAGGAGAAGACATGACCCGTTTGGCAGGCAAGACAGCGATCATCACCGGTGGCGCCTCAGGTTTTGGCGAGGGGATGGCCAAGCGCTTTGCCGAGGAAGGCGCCAAGATTGTCGTTGCCGATCTCAATCTCAAGGGCGCGCAGAAGGTAGCGTCAGCTATCGGCAAGGCGGCACCATCGCGGTGCATGCCGATGTCTCGCGCAAGGAAGAAGTCGATGCGATGGTAGCACGCGGCTATGAACGAGTTTGGCCGCGTTGACATCATGGTCAACAATGCCGGTTTCACCCATCGCAATGGCTCGATGCTCGGTGTCGATGAAAGCACCTTTGACCTGATCGCCGGCGTCAACATGAAGGCGATCTATTATTCGGCGCTTGCGGTTGTCCCGATCATGGAAGTGCAGGGCGGAGGCTCGATCATCACGACCGCTTCGACCGCAGGACTGCGTCCGCGCCCGGGCCTGACCTGGTACAATGCGTCGAAGGGCTGGGCCATCAGCGCCACCAAGTCCATGGCGATCGAGCTTGCGCCCAAGAACATCCGCGTCAATTGCCTCTGCCCTGTGGCGGGTGAAACGCCGATGCTTGGCCTTTTCATGGGCGAGGACACGCCGGAAAAGCGAGCGCAGTTCAAGGCAACGGTACCGCTTGGCCGTCTGTCGACACCGCTCGACGTTGCCAATGCCGCGCTGTGGCTTGCCTCCAGCGAAGCCGATTTCATCACAGGTGTCGCACTTGAAGTCGATGGCGGCCGCTGCATCTAGGAAATGAGCCCGCAAGCCTTGAAACCAGAGCAGGGTGGGCTACATTGTTCGTGTAGCCCATCTTCCCACAGCGCTGTCCTGGCCAATGTGACCCATGGCGCTCCCACCTTTCAAGGACATTAACATGACATCGAAACCTGTCTGGTTCATCACTGGCTGTTCAACCGGTTTTGGCCGCGAACTTGCGCGCCATACGCTTGAGCTTGGTTATCCGACCGTCGTTACCGCCCGCGACCCCAAGCAGATCGAGGATCTCGCCAAACAACATGGAGACAATGCCCTCGTCCTGAAGCTCGACGTGACCAGGGGCGACGACATCGCCAGCGCCGTCGCCGCCGCCGAGGAGCATTTCGGCCGCATCGACGTGCTCGTCAACAATGCCGGGATCGGCTATTTCGGCTCGCTCGAGGAAAGTGATATCGACGAAGTCCGGAAGATGTTCGAGATCAACGTCTGGGGCCTCGCCAACATGACAAGAGCCGTCCTGCCGGGAATGCGCAAGCGGCGGTCTGGAACCATAGTGAATATCTCCTCTCAGGGCGGATTGGTCGCCAATGTCGCCGTGAGCTTCTATGCCGCCACCAAATTCAGTGTCGAAGCGCTGTCGGAATCGCTGTCAAAGGAAGTTGCGCACCTTGGCATCAAGGTACTGATCGTCGAGCCAAGCGGCTTCCGCACCGATTGGGCCGGCCGCTCCGCCAATGAGGTGCCGCAGACCATGGAAGATTATCAGCCCTCTGCCGGCGCGCGGCTGAAAATGCTGCGCGAATTCAGCGGCAATCAGCCGGGCGATCCCGTCCGCGCGGCGAAGGCGATCGTTCAGGCGGTGGAAGCCGAGAACCCGCCACTGCGGCTGTTGCTTGGCAAGGAGGCGCTCGCCAATGCCCGCAAAAAGATTACCGAACTCCAGCAAGGATTTCGACGCCTGGGCCGAAGTGACGGAAGTCTGCCGACGCCCCGAAGGCCTGACCTGCAAGGATCCGAAATGGCCGGCGTCAGCCGGCCATTTGGCAGCCTAGATCTGTTGCGAATTCATTGCGAGACAACGGCTACGACCGCGTGAAAACCGATGACAGCTTGCACGACGCGCCGGGAATCTCTATCGCTTTCCAAAGACAAGAAAATCTGGAAGCGCCATGCATAAAGTTGTCATCAGCGGTACGGGCGTTTTCACGCCAGAACAGTCCATCAGCAATGCCGAACTCGTTGCGGCGTTCAACACCTATGCCAACCGGCAGAACGAGATTCATGCCGATGAGATCGCTGCTGGTACGCGTGAGCCGATGACGATGTCTGCGGAGGACTTCATCGTCCGCGCCTCCGGTATCGAGCGCCGCTATGTCCTGAACAAATCCGGCATCCTCGATCCGGAGATCATGCATCCGGTGCTTCCCGAGCGCAGCGACGATGAACTGTCGGTCATGGCTGAGATGGCGGTGAAAGCCGCAACGCTGGCCCTCGCCAAGGCCGGACGCACCGTCTCCGAAATCGATGCCGTGATCTGCGCCGCATCCAATCACGAGCGCCCCTATCCTGCCATTGCCATCGAGGTGCAGCAGGCACTCGGCATCGAAGGCTTCGGCTTCGACATGAACGTTGCCTGCTCGTCGGCCACCTTCGGCATCCAGGCCGCTGCCGACATGATCCGCTCCGGCTCTGCCCGCGCGATCCTCATGGTCAATCCGGAGATCTGCTCGGCGCATCTCGAATGGCGCGATCGCGATTGCCATTTCATCTTCGGCGATGTCTGCACCGCCGTGCTGCTCGAGCGCGATGATCTGGCCACCGCCAAGGACCGTTTCGAGATCGTCTCGACCCGCTGCCTGACGCAGTTTTCCAACAATATCCGCAACAATAACGGCTTCCTGCGCCGCACGCGCGAAGGCCACATGGCCGACCGGCGCGACATGCTGTTCAAGCAGGAAGGCCGCAAGGTCTTCAAGCAGGTGGTGCCGATCGTCTCCGACCTCATCCTCACCCATCTCGCCGACGAGAACATTGCCCCGGCGCACCTGTCGCGGCTGTGGCTGCACCAGGCCAACAAGGGCATGAACGACCTGATCGGCGTCAAGGTGCTCGGCCGCGAGCCGGAGCCCGGCGAGCAGCCCAACATCCTGCAGGACTACGCCAATACGTCGTCCGCCGGCTCGATCATCGCCTTCTCGAAATATTCCGACGATCTCGCCCCGGGCAGCCTCGGCGTCATCTGCTCGTTCGGCGCGGGGTATTCGGTGGGAAGCGTGATCGTGCAGGAAGGTTTAAATCCGGTCCACCAGCGCGTACCAGCTGAGCGCAAGGAACAGCAGCGGCGCGCGGAAGGTCCGCCCGCCCGGGAAGGCCGGTACTTTCAGCTCCTCCAGCAGCTTCAGCCGGTCGCGGTTGCCGGCGACGGTCTCGGCATAGAGCTTGCCGACGAAGTTCGACAGCATCACCCCATGGCCGGAATAGCCGCCCGGCCGAGATCACGTTCGGCATGACCTCGCGCACGAATGGCTGGCGCGGCAGGGTGATGCCCACCGAACCGCCCCAGGCCTGGGTGATTTCAACGTCGGCGAGTTCCGGATAGATCTCGGCGATCTGGCGGCGGATATGCGTGCTGATGTCGAGCGGATTGTCCGCCGTATAGGCCTCGCGCCCGCCAAACAGCAGCCGCCCATCCCTGGAGCGGCGGAAATAGCGCACGACGAAACGGGAATTGTCGACGCTCTCGCCGCCCGGCAGCACCGGACTGTCCGGCCCGAGCGGCACTGTCGCTCCGATGAACGAGCGGATCGGCATGACATGCGAAGCGCTGACCGGTTCGAGATTGCCGCCATAGGCATTGACGGCGATCAGGCATTTCGCCGCCGTCACGTTGCCGAAAGGCGTCGTGACAGTCACGCGGCCGTTTTCGGACTTGATGCCCGTGACCTTGCTGTTCTCGTAGAGATGCGCGCCGGCCTGCGCTGCCGCCTTTGCCGTGCCGACCACGAGCTTCATCGGCTGGATATGGCCGGTGCCCTTGTCGTATGTTCCGCCCAGATAGCGCGTCGACCCAAGGCGTTCCGCGGTTTCAGCGGCATCCATGTAGTGGATATGCGGATAGCCGAAGCGCTTCGCCATCAGTTCCGCGTGCGCCTGGTAATGCTTCAGATAACGCTTCTTGTGCACGACGGACATTTGTCCCGGCACATATTCGATGTCGATCTTGTGCGTCTCGGCAAATTCGATGAGGTGGCTTTTCGCTTCCTCGGCAAGATCGAACAAGCGCCTTGGCGCGGGTAAAGCCATATTGCGCCTCGAGTTCTTCCGCCCAGGCGCGCTGTCCGGTGCCGAGCTGGCCGCCATTGCGCCCCGATGCGCCGTCGCCGAAGCGCCAGGCCTCGAGCAACACCACATCGACACCCGCCGACGCCAGATGCACGGCAGCGGAAAGGCCGGTAAAGCCGCCGCCGATGATCACGACATCGGCGTTGCGCGAGCCATCGAGCGCCGGATATTCGGTTCGGTCGGGATTGGTTTCGTACCAGGAGATGCCGGGGAAATGGGTGATTGATAGGGCATGGCAAACTTCTACATTGATCTACGGCAACTGCTGTGCGTGGTTCGACAAGCTCACCATGAGGGAGGTGGTGGCTGCAAGCAATCACGAACCGCAGAACTTGGCCGCTGCAATCAACCATCTCCCTCATGGTGAGCTTGTCGAACCACGCACAGCAGTTGCGCAAAAATATTTCACACATTCAGCAGCAAAAACTCGCGTTCCCACGGGCTGATGACCTCCATGAAGGTCTCGAACTCGGCGCGTTTGATGGCGGCATAGGTGATGGCGAAGGGTTCGCCCAGCATGGCAATCAAGTCCTTGTCCTGCTCGAACAGGATCGTCGCCTCGATCAGCCCGCGTGGCAGTTCGATCAGGTTGTCATTGACCGTGGTCGAAGCAGGCGCGTCCGGCTCGATCTTGTTGTTCATGCCGATGAGACCGCAGGCAAGCGATGCCGCCAGCGCAAGATACGGGTTGGCATCGGACGAGGGGATGCGGTTCTCGACACGGCGCGCGGCAGGATCCGAACGCGGCACGCGAAAAGCCGTGGTGCGGTTGTCGTAGCCCCATTTGACGTTGACCGGCGCGGAAGCAGCCGGGGTCAATCGCCGGTAGGAATTCACGTAAGGAGCGAACATGACGAGCGAGGCCGGAACATGCTTCTGCATGCCGCCAATGAAATACCGGAAAGCCTCGCTCTCCGTCCCATCGGGGTTGGAGAAGATATTGCGGCCGGTCTTCTTGTCGACAATGGACTGGTGGATATGCATCGCAGATCCTGGCTGGCCCTGGATGGGCTTGGCCATGAAAGTCGCATACATGTCGTGCTTCAGCGCAGCTTCGCGAATGGTGCGCTTGAACAGGAACACCTGGTCGGCAAGTTCGACCGGATCGCCGTGGCGCAGGTTGATTTCGAGCTGCGCCGCACCTTCTTCATGGATGAGCGTGTCGATCTCGAGACCCTGGCTCTCGGAGAAGTGGTAGATATCGTCGATCAGTTCGTCGAACTCGTTGACGCCGGCGATGGAATAACCCTGGCCGCCGCCAATGGCGCGGCCTGAACGGCCGACAGGCGGGGTCAGCGGATAGTCGGGATCCGGATTCTTCTTGACCAGGTAGAACTCGATTTCCGGCGCGACGACCGGCTTCAGGCCCTTTTTGTTGTAGGCGGCGACAACGCGCTTCAAGACGTTGCGCGGCGTGAACTCGACGGCCTGCCCGTCCTTGTTGACGAGATCGCAGATGACCTGTGCAGTAGGGTCGGCCTCCCACGGCACTTCCGAGAGCGTCGAAAGGTCCGGCATCAATTTCAGATCGCCGTCGTCCTCCGGATAGGAGAAGCCGTGGCCGTCTTCGGGATAGGAGCCGGAGATCGTCGCCATGAATACGGCGGAGGGCAGGGCCAGCGACGTATTGGAGGTGAATTTCTTCGACGGCATCATCTTGCCGCGCGCTACACCCGCCTGATCCGGCGTTATGCACTCGATGTCTTCGATGTCCCGCCAGGCCAGCCACTCGGAAGCTTCGCGCCAGTTTTTCACGCCGCGGGTTGCCTTGACATAGGCGGGCGTACGCCGCCGGGTCCGTGCGGGCTTTTTCTCAGGGGTTTCGGAAGGCATCAATCACCAGAATGAGTTGCGATGACAAAATGATAAAGCAATTCCAGGAAAAGTGTGAAGCGGTTTTCCGTCCGGAATTGCGCAAAATCAAAATTAGAGCATTTTTGTGATTCGAAGTCCTCCAGCGGAAAAATTTGCAGTATGGGAGACGGGGGCGAGAAAATTGTCCGCCACTCGTTTCTATCAGGCATGAAAGGCTCTATCGGGCGAGATTTATCCCGAGAAGCCGTGTGGATGGTTCGGCTACCCCGTAGAAACCATTGGCCTCGACCATGAGCCCGGTACGATCGACAATGCGTTATCAGTCCTCGCAAAAACCGCCCGCAATTGCTTGCGAGCGGTTCTGCGCACCGTGCTGGCCCCAGACCGAAGCCAGAGAAGGCCACGGGCGAGATTATTGCCGGGTCACGACGACCGGGATCAAAAGGTCGCCCCAGTTGCCGTCGCCGCCATGATGGCGGGCGGAGCGCACCAGCTCCACGGACACGCCGGCGTCAACCGCCTTCATCACGGATTGGTTGAGGCGATGCAGGTCATTGGCGACCATGCGAATGACAGCCTGCTGGTCTGCATTCATGGCCGATGATTGCTCCTCGGCCCGTTCCTTGACGCGTGTCTGCGGTGCCATGATTTTTCTCCTTTTCTGGCGTTGCAGCGGACTATCCTCTGATCGTCCGGGTGGACAGGCGGCAGTTATGGGCCGTGCCGCCTGTCGAGTGGTTTTTTACTCTGCAGCCGGGCGGAACTGATCCGTCTCGGTCAATTCCTTCATCGCG
Source organism: uncultured Alphaproteobacteria bacterium (assembly GCA_963777425.1). Taxonomy (GTDB): domain Bacteria; phylum Pseudomonadota; class Alphaproteobacteria; order Rhizobiales; family Rhizobiaceae; genus Phyllobacterium. Next base: position 340,379 of record CAVZQS010000008.1, read on the forward strand.
GTCGTCGAGGACTGACCGCCGGTGATTGCCAGCGACACCGCGTCGAAATAGCCGGTACCGACTTCGCGCTGATGCTTGGTCGCTGTGTAACCATTGACCTCGGCGGCGAATTCCGCCTCCTGCAGCTCCGAATAGGCCGACATCTGCCGCTCCTTGTAACCGCGGGCGAGTTCGAACATGCCGAAGTTGAGCTGATGGAAGCCGGCCAGTGTGATGAACTGGAACTTGTAGCCCATCGCCCCGAGCTCGCGCTGGAACTTGGCGATCGTCGCCTCGTCCAGGTGCTTCTTCCAGTTGAAGGAAGGCGAGCAGTTATAGGCGAGCAGCTTGTTTGGATGCTCCTTGCGCACGCCTTCGGCAAAGCGCCTGGCCTGCTCAAGGTCCGGCTTCGAGGTCTCGCACCAGATCAGGTCCGCATGCGGCGCATAGGCGATGGCCCGGGCAATGCAGGATTCCAACCCATTCTTCACCTGGTAGAAGCCCTCCGTCGTCCGTCCTGCATCGTAGTCGACAAACGGCCGGTCGCGCTCATCGATGTCCGAGGTCAAAAGCTTGGCCGCCTCGGCGTCGGTGCGGGCGATGACCAGTGTCGGCGTGCCCATGACGTCGGCGGCAAGCCGCGCAGCGTTCAGGTTGCGAATATGCGCCGCCGTCGGGATCAGGACCTTGCCGCCAAGATGGCCGCACTTCTTTTCCGAAGCGAGCTGGTCTTCATAGTGGACACCGGCTGCGCCAGCCTCGATGAATGCCTTCATGATCTCGAAGGCATTGAGCGGACCGCCAAATCCTGCTTCCGCATCGGCGACAATCGGCGCAAACCAGGTCTCGACCGAAAGACCCTTGCCCTCTGCCGTCTCGATCTGGTCGGCGCGCTGCAGCGTCTTGTTTATGCGCTTGGCCAGTTCCGGCGCCGCATTTGCCGGGTAGAGCGACTGGTCAGGATACATGGCTGAAGCTGTGTTTGCATCGGCAGCAACCTGCCATCCGGAAAGATAGATTGCCTTGAGACCTGCGCGAACCATCTGCATAGCCTGGTTGCCCGAGAGAGCACCCAGCGCATTGACGAAACCATCTTCGTGGATGAGCTTCCAGAGCCGGTTGGCACCGTTCTCAGCGAGAGTATATTTGATCTGAACCGAGCCTCGCAGGCGCTGGACATCGTCAGGTGTATAGGGGCGTTCGATACCATCATAGCGGCCCTCCGGTGCGTTTGGTACGAGGTTGTAAAAATCAGTCATTATCATCTCCACAAAGGGTTTTATCCTGCGCAGTCTGTCCATTAGGGAGGATTTCACGACTGCGTTGATATGACTAGATTTACATTGCAGCGCGATACGATCCAGAAATATCGCGTATTTTGGTGATATTATCGAGTTATGCTGTTGTGTGTTTGACAAATCCGGTTTGTAACTTTGTAAACTTTGTAATATTCTGGCTGAACCAACAATGTGTAAATTCTTGTCAAGATCGGGAGTCTGTATGCCTCATGCTTGTGTAGCTCCGCCGTTTAAGGACGGAGAGGGGGGTGTTATGGGCGGATTCCGTCCCGACCGAGCGGAATGGTTTTCCCATGGCTGAGGGCAAGATATTCGCCGGACCGCGCATCAGGCGCATCCGCAACGAGCGCGGCCTGACGCAGACGTCCATGGCCGAGGCGCTCGGCATTTCGCCGTCCTACCTCAACCTCATCGAGCGCAACCAGCGCCCGCTCACCGTCCAGCTCCTGCTCAAGCTCTCCTCCACCTACAAGATCGAGCTCGACACGCTGCAGATGGAGACAGGCTCCTCCATGGCGGCGCTAAAGGAAGTTTTTTCTGACCCGCTGCTCAATGGCGAATTGCCGGGAGATCAGGAGCTCATTGAGATCAGCGATGCAGCGCCCAACGCCGCGACCGGCATCATCAAGCTCTATCGGGCATACAAGGAGCAGTTGGAGCGGCTCTCGGACCTGTCGGAACTGCTGGCCAAGGATGGTCGCGCGCCATCCCTGTCAGCGACGCGTTTGCCGCTGACCGAAGTCCGCGACGTGCTCGATCGCCGCGCCAACCATTTTCCCCGCATCGAGGGCGAGGTCGACAGTTTCATTGGCCTCATCAAGCCGGGCGATGATCTGCTCAACGCGCTGAAGGCCTGGCTGAAGGCCGAGCACGGCATAACGGTGCGCATCTTGCCCGTCGCAACCATGCCGAACTGGCGCCGCCGCTATGACCGCCATTCGCAGCGCCTGTTCATCTCCGAACGGCTGTCACCCTTCGACCAGCTGCGCGAAGTGGCGATGGAGGCCGCGCTCATGCGCATGCAGGTGGTCATCGCCGCCGAAATCCAGGACCTGAAACTCTCCTCCGACGAGGCGCGGCGCATCGCCCGCTTCGAGTTTGGCCGCTATGCCGCCCATGCCCTGATGATGCCGTATCAGGCGTTCCAGACCGCCGCCAGCCGCGCCCGCTATGACGTCGACGTCCTCCGCTCGCGCTTCCACGTTTCCTTCGAACAGGCCGCCAACCGCCTGACAACGCTCACGGGAAAGAGCGATATCCCCTTCTTCATGCTGGAGGTCGACCACGCCGGCAATCGCTTCCGCCGGGCAGGGGCGCAAGGGTTCCCGCAGTCGCGCTTCGGCGGCGAGTGCCCGAAGCTGCCTGTTCACGCCGCGTTCGCCCAGCCCGGTCAGATTCTGGTCGAGGCAGTGGAGATGCCGGACGGCGCCGAATTCATGACCATCGCCCGCACGCTGGAAGGCCCGCAGGGCGCCTTCAACGAGCGCCCGCGCCGCACCGCCATCCTGCTCGGCTGCGATATCGAACATGCCGACCAGACGGTCTATGGCAGCGCCATCGGCAACCGCAGCATCAGCGCCCCGCCGCTCGGAAAATTCGTCGGCTCGACGCCCGGTGGGACCCGCCTGCCGCCTGTGCGAACGCTCCGCCTGCCTCTCCCGCGCCGAACCGCCGGTGACGAGACCATTGGGATTGGATGAAATGGTGACGGGACTGAGCGCGTTTGATTTTCAGTAGGAATACAATCGAGGACCACTAAGCCACAAGTGGTTCAATGCATGACAAATCACGGATCAGTGCGGAGTATGCTGCAATAAAGAAGGCGTTGAAAAGGTGGCGACGCCATTGTCATACTTGTTCAAAAATACGAGCAGAAGTGGCAGGCTCTACGCGATACCAATCAACGCGCAATTGATGCCAGGCAGCAAAAGGAGGCGGCGGAAAATGCCTGCAACGATGAGCTTTCAGCCGTCCGCCCCGCATCACATTGTGTGAGCCGAACAGGCGGATCCGGTATAATCAGCGGCTTCGCTCTTTCAAGACCGCGGCCGCTGGCCACGAAACAATGGCTGCTGCTTTTCGATCAGCTGCGCCAGCCGGTCGACCAGCGTTCTGATTTCTGGTCGGTGCCGGTCGTCATTGTGCATGACTATCCATTGCCGGTGATAGAGATCCTTGATCTCGTCCCCGGCACGCAGCAAGGCAGGATCTGCGTCGCCGATGAAACAGGGGAGCACGCCGCGCCCGGCACCACTGCGCAGCAAGTCGTGCAGCATGCGCGGCGTGTTTGCCCAGACCGTTACCCAAAGGTTCTTTTGCGCAAGTAACCAGCGCGCAGAGGGTGTAACCGCATCGTCAGCGCCGATGCCGACCCAATTGCAATCCCGCACCATGTTGAAGTGACTGGCACAATAGGGTGCATAGGCGACGTCGCCAATGGGCCGGGCGGCGAGGGTGGCCCCCTCCGGATAGCGGTTGCGAATGCCGATCTCGGCCTCGCGATGTGCAAGATCAAGCCGGATTTCAGCAGTCTTGAAGCAGATGCGAAAAGGATCTGCCGGCGTCCACAACTGGTCCAGATTGACAGCCATGAAATGTGACATCCAGCTTCCCGCTGAAATCCGCACTGCCGGCAGCTGGTGGACATGCTCGTTCCAGGCGTCGATCGACTGGGCGACCTCGTTCATGGCGACGACATGCGTCAGCAGCGCCTGACCATCCCGGGTCAGCGAGTAGCCGGTCTGCCGCCGCACGAACAGACCCCGTCCCATGTGACGCTCGAGCGCCAGCAGGCGTCGTCCTATTGTAGCCGGACTGACACCAGTCTTCTCCGATGCGCCAGTCAGGCCGCCCTCGCGCGCGACATGAAGAAATAATTTGAGATCGTCCCAGTTCTCATTTTTCATTTTCAAAAAACATGTTTCAGCTGTGCCGGTAGAATTTCCAGAAATTCTGATCAAATTAGGCGTCTCCAGCAAGCTATTTTTCATTGGAGATAAACATGGACGCCTATTTGCTTTGGGCTTTCGCGCTTCGACAAATCGCGCGTCATCAGCCGCGCACGCTCACGGAGGATGAATTCTACGCGCGTTCCGGTTGGCGCAAGAGCAGGCTTTCAATCCACATCGAGCGCATGATTCGAAGCATTATCGGGTAACAAACGACACATGCCGCGAAACTGACAGTACCTCGTCGCGTTCCGCTCTTGACCGCGGATATAAGCTTGGCATTCTCGCGCGCATGAGTGTCTCTGCCGTCCCCTTGCCGCCTGTCACTGGACCTGATCCCGCCAAGAGCTCTTCGGAGGTCGCAATTGGCTGCCTGCTCGTTGCGGGCGCGGCGATTGCCTGGAGCACTGGCGGCGCCTTGACCCGTTTCCTCGAGGTCGGCGACAATTGGACCATCGTCTTCTGGCGTTCGTTCTTTGCGGCGCTGTTTCTGCTCTGCTTCATGCTGGTGCGCGACGGCCCGCGCGGCACGTGGCGCTTGTTCCAGCATATGGGGCTGGCCGGCCTCGGCGTTGCCGATCTGTTTTGCCACCGCCTCATCCAGCTTCATCATCGCGTTGTCCTATACGACGGTCGCCAACGTGTTGCTGTTGCAGGCGGGCGTGCCGCTCTTGGCGGCTCTGATCTCGTGGGTACTGTTCCGCGAAAGGGTCAGCACGGCAACCTGGATCGCGATCGTCGTGGTCATTGCGGGTGTCGCCATCATGGTGTCGGATTCGCTCGATGGCGAGGTTTCGCCAATCGGTGACATGCTGGCGCTGCTGATCGCCATCTGCTTCGCTTCGGCCACGGTCATCACCCGTCGCCACGCGCATTTGCGCATGACACCGGCGGTTTTCCTTGGCGTTGTCATCGCGGCCGTCGTCGCCTCGCTCATGGCCCGGCAGTTTTCCGCTAGTGCGCGCGATTTGGGCCTGCTTGTTGCCCTCGGTGCAGTCAATCTCGGCCTCGGCCTTGCGCTGTTCGTCAGTGGTGCGCGGCTCATCCCCTCGGCACTTGCCGCGCTGATCAGCACGCTTGAGCCGGTGCTGGGCCCAGTCTGGGTCTGGCTCCTGCACAACGAGGTTCCGGCCTTGCGCACCATCATCGGCGGCGCGATCATCCTTGGCGCTTTGCTCATGCATCTCGGCTGGGAATACCGCCGCCAGCGCCGGGCCCTGCCCGCCTGACGGGCATTGGCCGGAGATGGCTCAATCGCAGCGCACAAAAAAATCACGCTCGCGCGAAATTCGATGACCGACGTGCGCCAATGCAGTTGACGAAGTCATCGCAATCTAAAAAGGTAGAACCAACCTCGGGAACCACGGCATTGTCAAAGTAGGCATGCCGGCAGCATGGAGACATAAATGGGTATAAAGTCTGTTCTTTTGACGGCCACACTCACGCTCGGGCTTGCCACATCGGCTTGGGCTCAGGAGCGTGTCGTCAATGTCTATAACTGGTCCGATTACATCGACCCTTCCATCCTGGAAGAGTTTACCAAGGAAACCGGCATCAAGGTCGTTTACGACACCTTCGACAGCAACGAAATTCTTGAAACCAAGCTCCTCGCCGGCGGCTCAGGCTATGACGTCGTTGTGCCCACCGCATCGTTCCTGCAGCGGCAGATCGCGGCGGGCGTGTTCCAGAAGCTCGACAAGTCGAAGCTGCCCAATCTCTCCAACACCTGGGACGTCATCAATCAGCGCATCGCGACATATGATCCCGACAATCAGTATGCCGTCGACTACATGTGGGGGACCACCGGTCTTGGCTACAATGTCGAGCCAAGATGAAGGAAATCACCGGGTCGGATGAAAAGCCCACATGGGACGTGCTGTTCAAGCCTGAAGTCGCGGCGAAGTTCAAGGATTGCGGTATTCACATCCTCGATTCCGCCTCCGATGTTCTGCCATCGGTGCTGGCATATCTGGGTCTCAATCCCGACAGCAAGGATCCGGATGAATTGGCCAAGGCCGGCGCGCTGCTTGAAACGATCCGTCCCTATGTGCGCAAGTTCCATTCCTCGGAATATATCAACGCGCTGGCCAACGGCGATATCTGCCTTGCACTTGGCTATTCCGGCGACATCCTCCAGGCCAAAGGGCGTGCCGAAGAGGCCAAGGCTGGCGTGAGCGTCGACTATGCCATCCCGGCACAGGGTGCGCAGATGTGGTTCGACGTCATGGCCATCCCGGCCGATGCGCCGCACGTGGCGGAAGCGCATGAATTCATCAACTACATCCTGAAGCCTGAGGTTGCGGCAAAGGCAACGGATTTTGTCTCCTATGCCAATGGCAACAAGGCCTCCCAGGCGTCGATCGACAAGGCCATCCTTGACAATCCGGCGGTTTATCCGACGCCGGAGGTCCTGGCCAAGCTGTTCACGGTGACGCCCTATGACACGAAAACGCAGCGTGTGGTCACGCGGCTATGGACGAAAGTGGTCACAGGCCAGTAATTCTCAAAAGACCCCGGCAGCCAATGCCGGGGTCTTTCACGTCATACATAGTCAGACAGGGGACATCATGAAATCATTGGGAAGTTTTCGTCGCAAGTTCGCACCCTGGAACGATCCGGAAGCGAAGCCCTTCATTGCCATCGAAAACGTCACCAAGAAATTCGCTGATTTCACTGCCGTCGATGACCTATCCCTGAATATCTACAATCGTGAATTCTTTGCCCTGCTCGGCGCGTCCGGTTGCGGCAAGTCAACGCTTTTACGCATGCTCGCGGGATTCGAGGAGCCGACCGCCGGCCGCATCCAGATCGATGGCCAGGATATGCGCGGCATTCCGCCCTACAAGCGCCCGGTCAACATGATGTTCCAATCTTATGCGCTGTTTCCGCACATGACCGTTGAAGGCAATATTGCCTTTGGCCTCAAGCAGGATGGCATGCAGAAGGGCGACATCGAAGCCCGCGTCGCTGAAATGTTAAAACTGGTCAAGCTTGAACGCTTCGCCAAGCGCAAGCCGCACCAGCTTTCCGGCGGCCAGCGCCAGCGCGTGGCGCTCGCTCGTGCTGTCGCCAAGCGACCGAAGGTTTTGCTGCTGGACGAGCCCCTCGGCGCGCTGGACAAGAAGCTGCGCGAAGAAACCCAGTTCGAACTGATGGACCTGCAGATGAAACTCGGCCTGACCTTCGTGGTGGTGACCCACGATCAGGAAGAGGCGATGACCATGGCCGATCGCATCGCTGTCATGGACAAGGGCAAGGTCATGCAGGTGGCGACGCCAGCGGAAGTCTACGAAGCGCCAAACTCGAAGTTCGTCGCAGATTTCATTGGCAATGTGAACATGTTCGAGGGCACCACCGCGGCGGTCACCAACGGCAAGATCGACATCGCCGTCACTCCTGAAAATTTGACCATTCGCACCGAAGCGTCGAGAAGTTGCGCGATCGGCCAGCCTGTCGGTTTTGCTATCAGGCCGGAAAAGATCCGTATCAGCCGCAAACAACCGGCGGATTCATCTATCAATTCCGCCTACGGCGAAATGTGGGACATTGCCTATTTCGGCGACATGACGGTTTTCCACGTGAAGCTCGAAAGCGGCAGGATAATCAAGGCGGCGAGTCTCAATGCTGTGCGCACGGTCGAGGAGCCTCTCGGTTATGACGATATGGTCTGGGTCAATTTCGATACCGATGCCGGTATCGTTTTGACCGCGTGAATGAGGGCGATGTCATGCAAAGATTGATATCGTCAATTGCCAGCCGCCTGGTCATCGCGGTCCCCTATCTGTGGCTGCTGATCTTCTTCCTAATTCCCTTCATTATCGTCTTCAAGATTTCACTGTCTCAAGGGGCGACGTCAATCCCGCCCTATGCCCCGACTTTCGATTTGTCGGCGGGTTGGCAGGGGCTGAAGGATAGTTTTGCGCAATTCTCATGGGACAATTACGTCTGGCTGGTCGAGGATCCACTCTACTACAAGGCCTATCTTTCAAGCGTGCTGATTGCCGCGGTATCGACGCTCCTGACCCTCATCGTCGGCTACCCCATCGCCTATGGCATGGCGCGCGCGCCGACCACGATAAGGCCAACACTGCTGATGCTGGTCATCCTGCCGTTCTGGACCAGCTTCCTGATCCGCGTCTATGCCTGGATCGGCATCCTGAAGCCCGAAGGACTGCTGAACCAGTTCCTGATGTGGGCGCATGTGATCGACACGCCATTGAACATCCTCAACACCAACACAGCTGTATTTATCGGCATCGTCTATTCCTATCTGCCGTTCCTCGTGCTGCCAATCTATTCGGCACTGGAAAAGATGGATTACTCGCTTGTTGAGGCTGCGGAGGATTTGGGCTGTCCGCCCATCCTAGCTTTCTGGAAGATCACGTTTCGCCTGTCCATGCCCGGTGTCATTGCCGGCTGTTTTCTGGTGTTCATTCCGGCAGTCGGCGAATTCGTTATTCCTGATCTGCTCGGCGGATCGCAGACCCTGATGATCGGCAAGACGCTGTGGAGCGAGTTCTTCTCAAACCGCGACTGGCCGGTCTCATCCGCGGTTGCCGTGGTCCTGTTGTTGTTGCTGGTCGTACCGATCGTGTTGTTCCAGCGCGCCGAATCGCGTGCACGGGAAAGCGAGAAATAAGATGAACACCACCTGGTCTCGCTTCAATATTGTCTCGCTGGTTCTCGGCTTCGCATTTCTCTATTTGCCGATTGTTCTTCTGGTCATCTATTCCTTCAACGAATCCCGCCTGGTGACGGTTTGGGCCGGCTTCTCGACCAAATGGTACGTATCGCTCTTCAACAATCAGCCCTTCATCGATGCAGCCTGGGTAACGATCCGCGTTGGCCTCGTCTCGGCAACGGTCGCGACAGTGCTTGGAACACTGGGCGCCTTGGCCATGACCCGCTATACCCGCTTCCGCGGACGGCTTCTGTTCTCGGCAATGATTTACGCACCACTGGTCATGCCGGAAGTCATCACTGGTCTTTCGATGCTGCTGCTGTTTGTTGCTATCGGTTTCGACCGTGGTATCTGGACCATGGTCCTCGCCCACATCACCTTCTCCATGTGCTTTGTCGCGGTGGTTGTGCAATCGCGGCTGGTCACCTTCGACCGCTCCCTGGAGGAAGCAGCGATGGATCTGGGCGCAACGCCAGTCACGACCTTCTTCAAGATCACACTGCCGGTGATCCTTCCGGCCGTCGTTTCGGGCTGGATGCTGGCCTTCACCCTGTCGATCGATGATCTGGTTATCTCCAGCTTCACGTCGGGGCCGGGCGCAACCACCTTGCCGATGCGCATCTATTCGCAGGTCCGGCTCGGTGTCACACCGGAGATCAACGCCGCCTGCACCATCCTGATCGCAATTGTCGCCGTCGGTGTGATCATTGCATCCATCGCCAACAAGCGCCGCGAGGTTCAGAAGGCGCGCGACGAACAGGCGGCTGCCCGGAACTAGCAATCGGTAACAGCCTCAGAACCCATCGAGCGCGCAGATGCAACCGTGCATGCGTTGTCGCCTGCGTTAAACTCGGCAATAAATCAGCAATGGCGCCGAAGGGCGCGATCGGTTTGTCGGCAGAAGCAGAGAGCACCGAGCGGGCCTTGCCTTCAAACTTGGAGGTGACGCGATGTGGTATCTGCCGCTTTAGCATCACCCTGGAAATGAAAAAGACCCGGAATGGCTGGCAAGTCACTATCCGGGTCCATTTCATTCACTAGCACGGGAGGGTGGGCACAAGCCCATCCTCCTGCTCCAAGAATACTATAAGTCAGCAGCTGCAGGCAGCGCTACTGGGAAACGATTGGCGAAATGAAGGGATTGTCCCACGAGCCGCCGATGAAGAAGCGCGTGTGATTGAACGTCGGTTCCGGCTTCGGCGCGTCGGCTGGTGTGCCCTCTGGCGGTGCGGGTGCGGCAACAGGTGCCGCAAAATCCCCGGTCAGCGCGAGGCTTTTACCGATCAGCGTCACGATACCCGCAAAACTGAGCGTGCCCTGCTTGTTCTGGATTTGCGCGGTATCGAGTGCTGCGACGCCGTCCATGATGTTCGCTTTGATTTCCAATCTGTCGAAAGCCAGCCAGGCGTCCGTCTTCTCGTTGAGGCTGAAGAAACGGTCGGTCTTGGCTTTGCTGAGCAGACTGTTGAAATCGAGGCTGCGAATCTGGCCCGAACCAAACCGCATGCTCAATGTTCCCTTGGCACTGGCCAATGCTGTGGACCAGCGCGATATGGGTCCCTTCAGCACAAGTGACATCGTACCCTTGCCGAGTTCGAAGCGGTTTCCCAGTCCAAGCAGGGATGCGATAGACGCGCTGTTGACATCGGTGCCGTTGAGACGCAGTTCTCCGAGAGTTGCTCCGTCGCCTTCGTCTGCAAGCTGGAAGCTGGCCGCGACCGAGCCGTCGAAGGCCGACGCCTCGCCAATATCGAAAATGGCCCTTCCGTTGCGGATCTGCGCTGTTGCCGCCACCTTGGAAAGATTGACCGCACCCAGTGTCGCTTTCTGGGCAGAAACACGCAGGTCCAGGTTGAGCTGATTGAGGAAGGCCGTATCGATCACCGCATCCGCGGCAGTCGTGCCACCAGGCAGGGGCATGAAACCGGAAAACACCGAATGAAGATCCAGCGTTTCGAAAGCAAGTGTCCCCGCAACGCTTGGCGTTCCCTCATCAAGCACGACCTCGATCACACCCTTTGCCGGATTGTCGTTGAGCGTCGCCGTCAGGCCATCCAGTTTCATCCTGGTTCGCTGAACCCGAAACGGATGCGTCCAGCGTAAAACTGCCGATTGGCGCCCCCGGTATCGTCGCCATTCTTGACCATTCAAGCGTTCGGCGCAGCGATGGCGAGGTCAGCGACAACGTTCCTTCAAAGAACTGGTCCTTGGAAATGTCCGCCGATCCGTTGAACGAAAGTGTCAGCGGCGTTGAACTCAGATTTATCTGCAGCGGGCTGGTTCCTCCCGCCAGGAGCAGCAAGGCCCTGGTAGCAGAACTATCGACTTCCGTCTCCTCGCCATGCCATATGGCTGTACCGCGGAAACTGGCGACACCAGATGTCTGTGGCCAGTCAAAGACACCGCTGATGCTTGATATCTGTTCTTCCGCGCCATTGATCGGCCGTTTGAACGTAACCATCGCATCTTCGAGACGCACCCGCCCGAACGGCTGCGATGACACAGCACTCATGTCTGGTTTCCCTGGATTGGCCTCGACAGCTGCGCGTGCCTCGCGCACGACATCGCCAATCCGTCCGTCGCTCTTGGCAAGAGACTCGCCAATTTGCGACAGGCTCTTGATTGGTTCGTCAATGACAAATCGCGGCCTGACGATCTTGGTTTCCGTGAATTCGATGTTGCCAGCGAGGGCCGAGAGCAGTGACAGGTCGACTTCGATCCGTTCGGCCTGCATGAACGGCGCGCCCTCGCTCTGCCATGGATTGCGAATGCTCACATCACCCAGCGATGCGCTGAAAACAGGAAAGAACGATATCTGTGGCGACTGGCGGGATTCGACCGTGTAGCCGGTCCAGTTGCTGATTTCCTGGATCAGCCGCGCCCGGATGAGATCGGTGCTGACGAGATAGGGCAGGGCAACAAGGACTCCTCCGGCCAGGAGGGCCATCATCAAGACCGTTACGAGAAGGTTCCTTGGCCTGTACCAGGACATGAGCGTTTCCGATACTCCACGGACAGCCGGTCGCCAATACGGCTGTGTTTTCATGCTACGTCATTGACGGTTTAGCGATCATGCGTGGCAATTCAAGTCGATAACGGCCCGTTGACGTCAAATTGTTGCATATTGTAACAATTGCGTGCTCGCCGAAGCGAGTCTGCGCGCATAGGCTCGCCCCGCATCTCGCAATTCATCCTCCGAAGCCTTCATCGTCTCATATACTGCAAATGGTTCGGACCACGGCAGGCCGCAACGATTGGCCGTAACGCGCAGCGGGTTCAGGATTTCTCCGAGGGGCAAGAGGTTTGCGCCATGCCGGGAGTAGGCGGATGCTGCGTTGCCAGCTGTTACGGCAATCATCAGCGGCTTGCCCTCCAGCACACGGCCTTCGGTTTCGTAGTTGATGTAATACATCCGCGTCAGCACCGCGTTCTGCCACGCCTGCAGTATCGGCGGCGCCGAATACCATTGGATCGGAAACTGCAAGACGATGCTGTCGGCGCCAAGCAGTCGCTCGACCTCGGCGTCCACATCGATCTTGCTGTCAGGATAAGCCGATTGCACATCGAAGATTTCTGTATCGGCAATCGTCGAGGCGGCAGCGGCGAGCGCGCGGTTGGCGCGTGAATGGCTGAAATCCGGATGGAAAATGAGGATCAGTGTTTTTGGCATTGGCATTTTCTCCTTGGTTGATCGAAGAATGCCAAGCCTCAATCAATCACTACAATGGATGATCGATATATCGTATTATAGATTTGATGGATTATTCCGCGAGCACGCGTGTCGAAGGAAACGTGATCTCGACCATTGTCCCGCGTCCCGGCGTGGAATTGATCGTGAAGTTTGCCCTATTGGCTTCGGCCATCGCCTTGGTCAGCGGCAGGCCGAGCCCCGTGCCATCGCTGCGCGCATGTTTCGGCGTGGTGATCTGCTTGTAGGGCCGCAGAGCCTGCTCGACTTCCTGCCGGGTCATGCCAATACCGGTATCGCGCACCCTCAGCAGCACATCGCCGCTCGCCTCGTAGCTCGTCGATACGATGACCTGTCCGCCCGGTCCGGTAAAGCGGATGGCATTGGACAAAAGGTTCAGCGCGATCTGCGTGATCGAACGATGGTCTGCAACAATATCGGGCAATCGCGATGTCAGGCTTGAGCGGATGATGACCCGCTCGCGGTTTGCCTGCGGCTGCATGATCGCGACGGCTTCCGTCAGTGCTTCATTGAGCGAGACCGCCTCGAAATCCATCTCCACTGCGCCGGCCTCGATCTTCGAAATATCCAGAAGATCATTGACCAGCGACAGGACGTGATTGCCGGAACGGCTGATGTCATTGAGGTAATCGCGATAGCGTTCGTTGCCGATCGGGCCGAATTTCTCATCCGCCATCAGTTCCGAGAACCCGATGATCGCATTGAGCGGCGTGCGGATCTCATGACTGATGCGGGCAAGGAATTCGCTCTTCTGGCTCGATGTCCGTTCTGCCTCGCGCTTGGCGCTGACGAGCTCCTCTTCCGCCCGCTTCCAATGCGTGATGTCACGCAGCACGGCGCAATATCCCTTGGACGCATCGAGTTTGCCGATCGTCATAAACAGGGGGATAAAGCGTCCCTGGCTTTCACGGCCGATGACCTCGCGTCCGTCATTGAGCAGGCTGGCGACGCCATTGTCGGAAAGGCTGTTCAGGTAATCCATCGCCACCCGCTGGCTTTCGATGGCGAACAGCAGCGAGAAGGCCTTGCCGGTTACGTCTTCGGGTTCGTAGCCGAAGAGCGCCGCGGCGGAATGATTGATCGAACGAATTGTGCCAGCTGAATCGAGCAATATGACACCATCGGTCGCCGTATCGAGAATGGCGTTGAGCTCGTCAACGCGCGTCTGCAGCAACAGCCGTTCGCTCTCGTCGAAATGGTTGCCGGCGGAAACCTGCGGCGACAGCGCCAGCAGCAGCGCGCGCTCGCCATTCTCGGCGCTGTCATCCCAGCGAACCGCTTGCAGATGCGCCTGAACCCGCATTGTCGAACCGTCGCTCCGGCGCAGGTTCATGCCCCCTTCGTCCTCATCATCGCCGTCCGGCCCGTCGGCGAAGAGCGTGCTCAGGCCGCCGGCCTCATTGATCGCGCCAGCACTGTCGTAGCGTATTGTCTCCAGCAGCGCCGGGTTCGCATAGAGGATCTCGCCGTGGCGGTGGATCAGCACCGGCAACGGCAATGCCGCAAGAATGGACGTGTCGACACCCTGACGCGCCTGCGTCCGGATATTCTCGGCAAAGTCTCCGGCAGGAACTTCCACTGCTGTCGCCGCTGTAGATCCGTCGGTCGCCTCCGCGGCGTGCTGAGGTTCGAATCCCGGGCCAACGACTTCGGCGTCCGGAATGGTCGCGGCGTTCGGCTTCGGCGCGACAGGCTGCTGTGTTTCATGCACGGCCGCGTTCCGCCTCGGTGCTCCCGGCCAGCTCTTGGACTGTCGCTCAGCACTTCCCGGCGTAACCGTTCGGCAATCTCGCGGAACGCATTGCGCTCGGCATCGTTCAGTCGCCCGTCATCGCGCAGCGGCCGCTGCGTCTTGAGCGGAATGACATTGCCCTCGATGCCTTCGAGGTGCGCGCCAGGACGTTCCTGCGTACGCGGTGTGATGGCAATCGCCGGCTTTTCCCCGTTAAAGGCGTCGGCCTCATCCGTACTGGCGGCAGGCACGGCCTGGCCGTCCGTGACCTCCGGCGTCTTTTCTGTCTGGGAACCCTGCGTTTCCGCGAACGTCATGCCGACGGCTTTGGGATCGACGGCCACGTCGCCCATGCGCGCCACGCCGAAACCGCGGAAGCCCATGAAAACGCGGTCGCGCGAATAGATCGGCAGTGCGGCCAGCTCTATGGGTGCACGCAGATTGGTGCCCTCGATCGGCCACAAGACCGTGCGGCCCGACCAGGTGTCCCGCCGTTCCAGAAGTTCGGCGATTTCCTCGTTGGCGTCGAGCCCGTAACTGGCAGCGACATCGCGAAACGATCTGCCAATGACGGAAGCCGATGCCGGCCCGACTGCTGCGGCAAACTCCGGAGAGATTTCACTGAAATGGGCCTGCGCATCGACCTTCCAGGCGAAGCGGACTGGCGCTGTCGATGGCGTATATTCAAAGCCATCCGGGGCAGTTTGGGTTCGCTCGCCGGAAGCGGCGGGCTCGTTCGCCGGTTCAAAGGCGAGCGACGCCTGCGCTTCGCTTTCCTCTGCGAGAGGGGTAGCTTCGATGTTATTGGCGGTGCCGGGTGCCGGGTGTTCCGGGGATTGAGGCAAGTCGCCGCGAACAGATGGCGCATCCTCGCTGGCGGCCGTGGCTCCCGGCTCTTCCTCCGGTTCGATCGCAAACAGCAGATGCAGGGCAGGGCTGTCGGTCAGCCTCGCTATGCCCGTTGGCACCGCACCTTTCACCGTTTGCACGGGGCGCTTCACCAGGCGGTTTCGCTCAAGCCGCACTTCGCGAACGAGATCGCCGAGGATCTTGTCATGAAATCCCAGTCTGTGGAAATGTTGCGACGCGGCAATGACCGCACCGACGGAATTGATGATGGCCGCATGGGCAGACCGGTCACCAAAACCCCTGATCGCCAGCGCGGCGGTACTTTCCACCGAGCTTGTCCGGTCGGTATTGGCGATGGAAAGAAGGATGGCTTGCTCACCGCGCGGCAAGGCAAGATCGCTGGCCTGAAATGTCAGAATACGGCTCGAAAGGCCAAAGGCGACCCGGAGCGTTATCGTGCGTCCATGACCGATGGCGGGAAACCCATCGAGCGTCATGAGCTGCCGTCGTGCCTGAATCCCGAGTACATTGTCGCTGTTCAGAATATCGTCGATCGATCCATAGCCCAGCATCGACGCACCCTGACCGTTGGCCCAGATGACCCGCTCGAGATCCGGCGAGATAACGACAAGCGCGTCGCCATTGGCGAAATGCTCGCGGATTTCGTCCAGGACGGCGATGTCGATAAATGGGTAGGTTCCAGACGCCATATGTTAACCAGCATTCCCCAGGTCGTGTGGACATACGCAATCGACCGCATTCATGCGGCCGTCTTAATACTTTGTTAATAATGATCCAGCCGCCGCTCGTCCACTCACAGCCCCTTATCTTACATGTCTTTCTCTTGGTTTAGTTAACTTCCGCGGACTCGGTGCAACCGTCCACATAATAATTTTGATGTAGATACAGGCGTTTGATTGTGCGCTGCAAAATAAATGTTGCAATGCACAAAAAGTTCGATTATATAGCGTTCATCAAATCAGTTGCAGAGGCGAAGACCATCTGCACCAAGGAAGGACACCAAAATGAGCAAGACCACCAAACAGACTGCTGATGCGTTCTCGATCCCTGCTTTTGACGCCACCGCTGTAACCGACCAGGTTCGCGAATTCACCGAGAAGGGCGTTGCTCAGTCCAAGGAAGCTTATGCCAAGATCAAGGATCAGGCTGAAGCTGCACAGAAGACCCTCGAAACCACTTTCGAAACCGCTCAGTCCAACTCTGCTGCTCTTTCGCTCAAGGCTTTGGCTGCGCTCCGCGCCAACACCGAAGCCAGCTTCGCTCATATCGAAGCTCTGATCGGCGTAAAGTCCTTCGGCGAAGTGATCGAACTGCAGACCGCGTTTGTCCGCAAGCAGGCAGAAGCCATCTCCGGTCAGGCCAAGGAATTCCAGGCTGTTGCCACCA
Organism: uncultured Alphaproteobacteria bacterium; assembly: GCA_963777425.1. GTDB lineage: Bacteria > Pseudomonadota > Alphaproteobacteria > Rhizobiales > Rhizobiaceae > Phyllobacterium. The sequence continues at coordinate 356,982 of CAVZQS010000008.1, forward strand.
AGGCCGTTGAAGAAATCTCCGCACCGGTAAAGTCGGCTGTCGAGAAGGCAATCAAGGACGTCAAGGTCGCCTAATCAGGGCACCTGACACTAAGCAACCTCCGGCGGCATTCCTCCCCCAGCCGTTGGAGACGCGAGACTTCTGGATCCTCCCATCGGATTCTCGCACCAATAGAAAAGGCCGGACCCCATTCCGGCCTTTTTCTTTTTTCTGTGAGTTTTTGTCTTTGTTGCATCGAGTGCTTGCAAAAAGCGTCAATCCTCCGTATGTGACGCCTGTCAAAAACTTGGCGGTACGCGGTCGTAGCTCAGTTGGTTAGAGCGCAGGATTGTGGCTCCTGAGGTCGGTGGTTCGAGCCCACCCGACCGTACCATTCAGCTAAGTCAGCAAATCATTCAAAATCAGATATCTGTACCGGTTGACGCGCAACCATGTCCGCATGCTCGGCATTGCTGATCATTGTGTTTCCTCCGGCTACTCTGACGGTTTCAGACGGAAAGCGTCACACGACTGAGTTAAAATAATTTATCATGATGATAAACATAATAAATTTTACTTATCCGCGATTTGCTGGTTCCATACCTCCTAGGCGAGGAGCCAGGGAGAGAAACCATGACAACAGCACCACCAGACGCATCAAATCCTATGCGCAATGCGGCAGTGCTCATCGCGCTGCAATTTAGATCATTGTGGCTTAAGGGAGTTTTTACTTCACGTCTCGCCGAGGTTGAACAGGCTATTCTTACTTTCATGCGCTCAGATGCGTTCTTAGGGTCCAAGTGGACTCCCAGGGAGCTGCATTTCTTTCTGTACGAGACACTATATGGCAAGAGCGAAGACGCCGACCACGCTTGGAACAGCCCAGCTCTTGAGGTGTCCATTCGTCGGGCGCTGGCCTCGTTACAGCACAAGGGGCTGGTCAAGAAGCATACTGTGCCGCGTCAGGGATGGTTAGGCTCGCCGGTCGAAAAGTGGAGCTTGGTTGATGCGGAGATGAACGAGCACAACTCCGGAATCAGAGCCGCCAAGCATGTACGGAAACGGTGGCTCGCAGCATTGGTAGGTTAAGGGGCAGCGGCCTGATCACAGCATCGGCTATCTTGGCCCGACTGCGATCGACAACGCAAATACCCGCTCTTTGTGGCCAGGGCGGGTACCAGCTTGCGGACCTCAGATGATTAGTTTGCCGCTGGAACCGGGCAGTCCAGTTCGCCTTCAGTACACTGCAGATAACCCTTGAGTTCATTGGTGCGTGTTTTCGTCATCTCTGCAAGGCACGTATTGCTGACAAACGGATAGGCCGTTCCACCCAGCACGGTAGAACTTGAGAAGGCGCATTCGGCATCACGGAAACCAACCCAGCCCCGTTGAGCCGCGACCAGCAGCTTCTTGGTGTCAGCATCATCCTTCAGCCGGCGTTCAATTTCTTTGTAAACCTTGTTCAGCTCATCATCCGCCTGGCTGTATTGCTGCCCCGAACAAATGTTCATGTCAGTCTGGTTCGTCTTGTCTCCACAGTTTTCCTCTGCAAACGAAAACGTAGACGCGGCCAAAAGCAGCGCAGCGGACAGTAACAAAGCTTTCATGATAGTCCTCTCTCCACCTAAGGTTGTACTAAACACTGTATTCCTATGTGTTCAGATTGATGAAGTCGAGGCTCAACTGTCAGTCGGCCTTGAAACGGGATCCTGTGTCGGCGCGGCGGTATTGAGATACCGCCGGAGGCCGGCTTCGGCATTGCGAAACATGCGATCCTCACCAACGCGGTCTGCAAGGCCAGACCTTCGTATGAATCCCAGGACGTCTGGATTCAGGCCGGCCAGCCAGATCGAGATTCCCTCTTCCGCAAAGCGGCGTTCGCCATCGATCATCATTTGCAGCGCGGAGTACTCAACATCGAAGACGCGGCTAAGGTCGAGCATAAGGACGGTTGGTTTGTGATCAGCAACGAGTTCCCGGATACGGTCGGCAACCTGCTGGGCGTTGGCAAAGAAGAGCCTTCCTTCGGGACGCACGATCAGGAGGCCCTCGAAGGTCTCGTCATCCGGATGCTCGGGTGACGCTGGGCGCAGCAGGTCCTCGCCCCGTTTGCGGCCGATCACATGGATGCGCGGATGCGCCGCCTGGCTGGCCAGGCCGAGCAGCGACAGTACGATCGCAACGACGATGCCCTGAAGCGTACCGAACGCGAGTACGCCGAGGAAGGCCGCGAGCGCCCACCGGAATTCCATTGTCCGGACCTTGCGGATCGATGCGAATTCGAGCGGCTGGATCAGGCCAATCGAATAGACGATCACAATCGCCGCGAGCACGGCCTGCGGCAGAAGCCCTAGCAGCGGGGCCAGAGCCAGCATGGTTGCCGCCGAGACCGCAGCCGTAACGAGAGATGCTTTCTGTGTCCGTCCTCCGACGGCACGCACCACAGCGGTCTGCGATGTCCCGCCGCCGGCGGGCATGGCCCCGAAGAAGGCGCCGGACAGGTTGGCGGCGCCGATGGCGATAAGTTCCCGGTTCGCCCGGATCGGCGGCTCCGACGGGGCAGCAAAAGCCCGGCCGGCGGCGATCGTCTCCGTAAAGCTCATGAGCGCTATGCCGATCGCTCCGGGAAGCAGCATTATCACGAGGTCGGGGGTTGGCAGCGTTATGGATGGCAACGATTGGGGAATGTGGCCGACTGTTGCCACACCAGCCCCGCTCAGATCGCCGAACCAGGAAACGGCGATGCCGGCGGCGACCACCGCCAGCGGCGCCGGCGAGTGCGGCCAGATGCGCTCCGTAATGAGGAGCAAAATCAGGGCTGCTAACCCAAGTGCCAGCGTGACAAGGGAGCTCTCCGGAAGATGCTGGATGAGGCTGAGCACGTCGCGAAGAAAACCCTCTTTTGCTATGTGGATGCCGAAAAGCTTCGGCACTTGATCAAGCACGATCACGAGACCAATACCGGCCTTGAAGCCGATCAGCACCGGCGCTGAAATCAAATTTGCAACGAACCCGAGACGAAGGACAGAAGCCATAACAAGCAGGGCCCCGGTCAGGGCGGTGAGCGTCGCAGTCGCTGTTATCAGCTTCGCCGGGTCTCCGTCCGGCACCACCATGCCCAGCTCTGCGGCGGTGAGTATTGCCAGCGTCGTTGTTGAGCTGGTGCTCAGGACCCGTGATGTGCCCAGAAGGGCATAGACGATCATCGGCACAAAGGCCGTGTAGAGCCCGACGCTGACTGGCAGGCCAGCGACCGTCGCATAGGCCATGGCTTTGGGCAGCACAACGGCCGCCGCCGTGAGGCCCGCGACCAGGTCGGGACGCAGCCCGAAATCGGGCCGGTGGGATGGAGTGTCCGTACCGTGGGATGCCATCACGTAACGCCCCTATTGTCCGTCGTGTAGCTGCCTAACTAAAATAACACACAGGCACGGAAAATACTGGCTTTATACGAGCTTGCCGCGACAGGCGTGTGAGAACGATTATCCCAATGCGTCAATCGGAACCGTGTCGATTTCGATCGCACACTACCGGGCCAATCCTTTCACCCGCACGGGTGAACGTGTTTACTCCGATGCGTGCTATCCCTAAGCGGCTTTCGTCTCCGGCGAATCCATTGGGAGGTTCATGCGCAGGGTGGTACTTTCGCGACCGTGGTCCTGGCGGTGGACGGGTTCGTTGGTTGTTGCGCCTGATGCCGGGGAAAACGCGCCTCGGCGATTTCAATCCTTGGGATGAACCTAAGTATCTTAGGATTTTGATGCGTCACGCACATCGTCGCGTCGCTTTCATTCAAAGTAGAACACAGGAGGAGATCATGCATTTATTCGCTCGGACTGCCCTGGCATTTGCGGTCCTCACCGTTCCGTGTGAGGCTCAGGGAATGATCAAGAAATATGGCTCGGCGGCCGGTTGGGACATATTCGTCAATGACAAGATGGGCCCTGGTTGCCTTATCGCGAAGCAAAACCCCGACGCTGGCGCACAAGTGGAGATCGGCATCGATGCGACAGCTGATCTGCGCGGCTATCTGGCGCTTTACTCCAAGAAACCCGAAAAGATCACTGCAGGTGAAAAGCTCTCGGTAGTATTCGACGTCGATGGTGAGAAGTTCACGGGCGTGGCTACGGGGCAGGAGATAGAGGGATTCGACGGTGCATCCGTTCCCTTCAACAATCTCGATTTCATCTATGGTCTTGCCAAGAAGAAAAAGTTGACGATCACCGCGAAGGGGCGTGATGCCTTAGTGATTGACCTCACTGGTACCGACGCCGCGTTCAAGGCCTTGCGGGAGTGTCAGGCCGCTCAGAAGTGAGTGGCGGCGTGCTCGAAAAGGTGACCCGGCGACAAATGCCAGCATTCAGTGGGAAGTGAACGTACCGTTTCGATTGAGCGCGGCGACTGCAAGGCGGTCCTTGGCCATGGCGCCGCTTGCTCTTATTGAATATCCTGGAAGGAGGGTTTTTCCGAAATTGCCGGCGGCAGCTCGCTGGTGAGATCGAGAAAGCCCTGGTGAAATGCTGTCGCAAGGATACGGTCGACCCGAAACCCGCCATCTCGGCAACCCGGTCGATCGAACATGAGCCGTTGCAAGCCGATGATTGAGCAGCCATTGGGTAAATGTGGCACCGGTCTGCTTCCTGAAATGCCGCGTGAAGCTACGCAGGCTCGTGCCGGCTCGTTCGGCGAGCTGCTCAAGGCACAAAGGCTCATTTAAATGTTCGATCGCCCAATTGATCGTTGCACCAAGCTGATCCGGGCCGCCGGACCTCAGCAGCGGCTTCTCGATATATAAGCCATGCAACCGAAATAGGTGCTACGGCGCAGTGGAGTCCGTCGCTGCGGGAAAACCATCGTCGCCACCTGCTTTGACAAGCCCTTCGCGGATATGTTCCGCGTCGGATTGCTGAGCGTAGTGCAAGGTGGCGAGGAACGATTCGACAGTGAATTCGGGGTGGAGCGTCCTGACCTTCTTCATATGCGCTGCAGCGGCGATCTCGTCGCCAAGCCAGCCGTAACATGCAGCGACGAATGCATGCTGGACTTCGTCCATGACCGACAGGTGCATGAATGCTTCGATCGCTTCGCCATACTGACGAGCGGCGAAGTGTGCCTTTCCAAGATGACTCCAAAATCTTTCAGGGTGATGTGGATTCAGCCGCATTGCCTTGCGGATCCATTCAATTCCCTCTTCAGGCTGCCCCAGCCAAGTCAATAGCTCCCCTTGCTGAACCACCACGAGGTCGTAGTTGGGATTGAGCGAAAGGGCACGCTCCTGGTGATAACGGGCCGTGGTCAGCGTGTTGTTGTTCACATTCACCGCAGCCAGGATGCGATGCACGTCGGCATCGTTGTCATCCAGCGCCAAAGCCCGATCCAGCGCAGCAACGATTTCGTTCCAGACAGCATCCTTGTCTTCGCACCAGCCATGGACCCAGGCCTGGCCGAGAATGCACGCGCGCCAGGCATGGGCATGGGCATAACCCTGGTCGAGTGCGACAGCCCGGTCTATCAGGGTCTGCGCCTGCTCATTGTCCGCAACCGTGCCTCTGTGGTGCAGCACCTTGGCAGCGAGCGCGCACTCATAGGCGGCCATGTTTGCAGGTTTCGTCCGCGCAAGTTGATCGCGCTGGGCCGCCTCGACGCGCCCGGGCAAGGTTGCTGCTATCGCGGCTGTTATCTCATCCTGGATCGCAAATATGTCGTCCAGCTTCCGGTCGTATTTGTCCGCCCAGATATGAGCATCATTGGCTGCGTCGATGAGCTGGACCGTGACGCGCACCCTATCGCCGATCTTCCGGACGCTTCCCTCCACCAGGTATTGAGCCCCGAGTTTCTCGGCGACTTCGCGCACATTTACGGCCCGGTTCTTGTAAACGAAACTGGAGTTGCGTGAGATGACGAACAGCTCGTGGCGGCGAGACAGTTCCGCGAGGATGTCTTCGGTCAGTCCATCCGCGAAAAACTCCTGATCGGGATCGCCGCTCATGTTGTTGAAGGGCAGAACCACTATCGAGGGTTTGGAGATTGATCGTTTTGCATCGAAATCCGCCGGCTGGGCGCCCAGACTCGAGTGCTCAATGCCGACACGAAACAGATGAACGGGACGGGTTATATTTTTCAGCGTCTTCTCACCCAGATCCTCGACGGAGACTTCGAGACGATCGGCAATTTGTATTGCCACCGCGGCGGTAACGCAGATACCGCCTACGTCGGCAAGCTGCTCGATGCGCGAAGCAATGTTCACACCGTCGCCGAAAATGTCGTCGTCTTCGAAGATGATGTCGCCAAGATTGATGCCGATCCTGAATTCGATCCGCCGATCCTGTGGCACGTCCGAATTGCGCCGCTGCATGCGCTGCTGGATTTCCACGGCGCACTTTACCGCATCGGTCACGCTCTGGAACTCCACGAGCATCCCATCGCCCGTCGTCTTGATGATCCGGCCCTTGTTCTTTGCGATGGCGGGATCGATCAATTCTATCCGGTGCGTTCTGAGGCGGGCGATCGTGCCTGCTTCGTCGGCCTCCATCAGCCGGCTATACCCTGCCATATCGGCTGCCAGGACCGCGGCTAGTCTCTGTTCCATCGGGCAATTTTATAGCACCCCAATGAAATCACCTATCTAATTTAGCGTACGCTTTTGAAAGAACTCGGTGCCGCCTCTAGAGAAGCGGTTGCGCTCAATATTCGCCGACAGTTCGGGACCGAACGGCATCAGCTTCGGCGAATGGATCCCTTCGAAAAACGAGCGTACCGTTCTCTCCTTGAGGCGACGAGCGCATCCGTTCCGCTCACCGGAGCCACGTCGAAGAACCGGTTCGGAAGCGAAAATTCTCGTCCGTCCCGTCAACGGAGATAGCGCGCCGCGCAAACGGACGTTTGGTTATTGACAATGGCCAGCCTCAGCTAAATGGACACGGCAGTAATACGGCAGTAACATTGGCCAATCGGTGCTAGGAAGGCGCCATCGTATATGGCCAACGAATCCATCAGACGTCGACTTGCTGCTATTTTGGCCGCTGACGTGGTCGGTTACAGCCGTCTCATGGAGCGGGACGAAAGAAGCACCCACGCGCTGCTCATGGCGCGGTGGAAAGAGGTGCTGGAGCCGCTCGTCGCAATACATCAGGGCCGCGTCTTCAAGAGGACGGGCGACGGTGTGCTTGTCGAGTTCGGCAGCGCCGTCAACGCCGTCGAATGCGCTGCAGCAATTCAGCAGGCCATGGCCGCCGCGAACACAGACATGCCGGAGGACCAGGCTATCGTGCTCCGCGTCGGTGTCAACCTCGGCGACATCATGGTCGAGGACAGCGATCTATACGGCGATGGGGTCAATGTGGCTGCCCGTATCGAGACGCTTGCCGATCCTGGCGGCGTAGCGATTTCGGATGGCGTTCACGAATATGTGCATGGTCGCGTCGGCATCGATTTCGTCGACGGCGGCTATCACGAGGTCAAGAACATCGAGCGCCCAGGTGCATATCTGGACGTTGGTCGCCGAACGGCGCACGGCGACGCCAACACGACGGCTGTCGCCCACGCCGCCGCAGCTTCCGGAGAAGCCATCGATAGCCGTCCTGCCGTTCGACAACATGTCCGGCGACCCGGAGCAGGGTTATTTCGCCGACGGCATCACCGAGGACATCATCACCGATCTTTCCAAGGTCTCCGGCCTCTTCGTGATCGCCCGGAATTCCTCCTTCGCCTACAAGGGCAAGACGCCGGATATCCGCAAGGTGAGCCGGGAACTCGGCGTCCGCTACATCCTGGAAGGCAGCGTGCGCAGGGCCACCGACCGGATCCGCATCAACGCCCAGATGATCGACGGTATGACCGGCGGTCATCTCTGGGCCGAGCGCTACGATCGCGGACTTGAGGATATCTTTGCTGTTCAGGACGAAGTGACCCGCACAATCGTCAACGCGCTCAGGGTGAAGCTGACGGCCGGCGAAGAGGAGCGGCGCGAGAGCCGAGGCAAGGTCGATCCGGAAGCCTACGATCTGCTCGTCCGCTCCCGTCAGACCATTCTGCAATTCAACTCCGTATCGTCCATGGAGGCACGCAGCATGCTGGAGCGCGTCATCGCAGATCGATCCGGGGCTAGCGGCCGCCTATGCCCGGCTCTCGATCATCGCCTTAACCGACTTCATCAACCAGTGGAACGGCGCGACGCCTGACAATCTCACACAGGCGTTCGAATTGGCAAACAAGGCTATCGATACGGACGATACCGAGCCGCAAGGCCATCACGCGCTCTCACTTGCCCTTGCCTTTATGCGGCGTCTCGATGAGGCGGAGCGCGCTGCAGAGCGGGCGATCGAACTGGACCCTAATTCGGCCAACACTTTTACCGCGCTTGGCGGTATCAGGGATTTCCAGGGGCGGCATGAAGACGCCCTGGCGCTGTATACACAGGCCCACCGGCTTGACCCGCAATTCGACCTGTCGCTGCATTTCCTGGGAAGGGCGCTATTGAACCTCGGGCGCTTTGACGAGGCCGAGATCGCCTTCAAGCGTCGGCTAACGCTTGCGCCACGATCGGACATGACGCGCTTTTATCTCGCCTGTCTCTATGCGCGAATCGGGCGTCATGAGGAAGCGCGGCGCTATTGGCGTGAGGTACAGGAGGTTAACCCGAACTTTTCCATTGAACACCTCAAGCGGGCTTTACCCTACCGGGATCCCAATCTGTTCAATCGGCTGGTGGATGGACTCCGCGAGGCCGGAGTCTCTATCTAAAGACGAAGCGGGACAGACACGCGTCTTCAGGCGCGCCGCACGTAACCCTTGAAGCTCAGGAAGGCCCCCAGTGTGCCGGTTATCAGCGCCACCACGACAGTAGAGGTGCGGCCACTATATATGGTCGAACCTACTCCAATCGCGATCTGGGGCAAGACGATGCGGAAGATGCCGCCGATTGTCATCAGCCAGCCCAGCACAGTGATGATCACACGCCAATCCATCTGCCATCTATTGTGCAGGTTGACGATTGCGAGACCAGCAAGTAGCGACAGTAAACCGGACAGATAGAACAGGATGCCAGGGTGCAGCCCCTCCGCGATCATGCTCTCATACATGCCGAGATTGACCAGCATGCCGAGCGCGATCGCGACGAATGTCGGCCCCAGAAGTCTGGCGAGAAACAGTGATCGATCCAAGAGGAACCTCCTCCCCCGCGAACCGATAAATATATAGGTGTAGGAGTCAGTGCGTCAAATGTGATGAGTTGTTCCATGTTCCTCTCCGCCTTCAAATCTCTTTCGAAGCGACGTAAACTCCCACCAGTGGCGGAAGCCTTGAGAAGTAACAACACGCATTCCCCCTGAGCGAAAATTCGGCGGACGGGGAACGGATTGGACGAGCGGTATGAACGAGGCGACCGGGAATTTGCGCGACAGTTCTGGCGCGGTGGTACGGCCGCCCATCGCCTGGGCGCTTGCGGCGATCGCCGGGCTCGCGCTCGACTCGCTCTATCCGCTGCCGTTCCTGCCGGCGGCCGTGCCGGCCGGCTGGCTCGGCGGCATCGTGTTCCTCGCCGGGTTGGCGCTACTGATCTGGGCGGCGGCGACCTTCCGCCGCGCGGGAACGCAAATCCAGACCACGCAGCCCTCTACGACTATCGTCGACCACGGCCCCTATAGCTTCTCTCGCAACCCGATTTATACCGGAATGTTCCTTGGCCTCATTGGCCTGGCCTTCGCTTTCGACAGCCTGTGGCCCGTTGTCCTGTTGGTGCCGTTCTATCTCGTCATCCGCTATGGCGTGGTCGCCCGCGAAGAGGCCTATCTCGAGCGGAAGTTCGGTGACGTCTATCTCACCTACAAGGCTCGCGTCAGGCGGTGGCTGTAGCAAGACTAAGCGGGGCCAAACTGCGGGAACTCAGTACGCTTTGCTGTCCGCTAACTCTGCTGAAGGAATAATCATGAACAGACCGACAATGGCTCTTCTTCCTTTGGTCTTAACCATCGGTTTGCATGCCCCGTTTGCATTTGCCGAAGAGGACAATGCATCGCAGCTCGCGATCATCAACAAGATCATAAGAGGTGAGGGAAAGCCCGGTGAAACTGCTACAGCTAAAAACGGAGAAGTTATTTACACCGTTCTAGAAGGTGGCATCGTTGAAATCAGGAATTTACGCTACAACACGGTGCAACGTTTCAGCACAATAAAGTCGAAGGATAACTACAGGTCAAAATAACTACGCCTATGTTTGCCGTTGTTCGCAATATGGCTTGTTGACGCGGATTATGCTGTCTGACTAGTGATCAGGGCCGTGCACGGTGTGGCATTTCGCTTGTACGTACGTCCCAGAGTGGGCCGCAAGGAGAACGGCTGGTTCTGGCCCCAGAGCAGGCATCGGGACGTGGCGTTTATCGTGGCTCGGCGAGGTGATTGCGTTATGATGTACGGATACGTCAAACACTGCGGGGAACGATGAAATTAGGTTTTGTAGGATCGGGTGCCATAACCGAGGCAGTTGTCACTGGCTTGATGAAATCAAGGTCGGATATCAGCGCGATTGTCGTTTCTCCCCGTAGCGCGCACGTTGCGGCCAGATTGGCAGAGATCTTTCCGACCGTGCGCGTCGGGGCCGGCAATCAGGATGTCGTGGACAGCGCCGACATCGTCTTTCTCGCGATAAGGCCGCAAATCGCCGAGGAAGTGGTAAGAGAACTCAGGTTTCGAGAACATCAGCATGTGGTGAGTTTCATTGCTGCTGTCCCGACCGAGGCTCTCGCCAGCTGGATTGACGTACCCGCAACGATTACCCGGGCCATTCCCTTGCCATTTGTCGCTGAGTTGCGGGGAGCGACTGCAATTTATCCGCCCAATGCTCAGATAGCGGACTTGTTTTCGTCCCTCGGGACCGCAGTTCAAGCGGAAAACCTCAAGCAGTACGATCTGTTTGGCGCAGCGAGTGCGTTGATGGCCACATATTTCGGCTTGTTGGAAACAAGCGCCCGTTGGCTCGAAGCGGAAGGAATGTCCTATGATCAGGCGAGTATGTACCTGAAACAGCTGTTTGGCGCCCTGTCCCACGTAACGGACACCTCAAGGGAGCAATCGTTTGAGGCAATGGCTTCTGAGTTTTCGACCAAGGGTGGTCTGAATGAGCAGGTCTTCAGGGAGTTTATCGAAAATGGCGGAACAAAAGCTCTGACGCTTGCTCTCGATTCCGTACTCAAGCGCATTGAACACAGCTAATTTTGCAATGCGCTTGCCGCAGGGGCGGCGGAGCCGACGCCGCTGGCGCCGGCTCGATTTCTCAGTGGGGGCTCGCCGTCGGACGAACGATCAGTTCGCTGACGTCAACTTCGGATGGCTGTTCGATGGCATAGGCGATAGCGCGTGCAATCGCATCCGGCTTGATCGAAATCCGTCTGAACTCCTTCATCTCGTTCCGTCCTTTTTCGTCCGAGATGCTGTCGGCCAGTTCGGATTCGACAACGCCCGGTGAAACGACGGTCACACGGATCTTGTCGGTTTCCTGCCTGAGCCCATCCGAGATGGCCCGGACGGCGTATTTTGTTGCGCAATAGACTGCAGCCGTTGGGGAAACAGCGTGCGCTCCGATCGAAGCAATATTGATGATCTGGCCGGAGCCGCGCGCTTCCATCCCCGGCAGCACCGCGGCGATGCCATGCAGCACACCGCGGATGTTCACGTCGATCATACGGTTCCACTCGTCGACCTTGAGCGAGGCGAGCGGCGAAAGCGGCATGACGCCGGCATTGTTGATGATGACATCGACCTGCCCGAACTCGGCAACCGCGAAATCCGCGAAGTCCTGCGTGTCCTCACGGCTTGTGACGTCAAGCTTGCGGATGCGAACCGCGCCGCCCTCTTTTTCGATGCTTTCTGCGAGAGCGCTCAAGCGATCGGTGCGCCGGGCCCCAAGCACGATCTTGGCTCCGCGCTGCGCGAGCAGCTTTGCAGTCGCTTCTCCGATACCGCTGCTTGCTCCGGTGATGAGTACAACTTTGCCGGTGATGCCGTTCATAACCTTCTCCTTCGTAACCATCGATCATTCGGTTGTTTCGATGTAGCTGGAACGTCGCATGAACGACCGGGACCCAGGTAGAATGAAGCACCGCATGTCTTGCCTGATCCTCCGGAGAACAGATTCCCTGCAAATCTCTTTGAATGCGGGAGACGGCTGACATAGATGAGCTGTATTGAAGCGTGATGGAGCCTTAACGTGATCGACAGACTTGCGGCCATTCTGGAAAAACACGCCAAGAAGGACGGAGCGACCGCGACGGAGATCCCGCGCGTTCATACCCTGCGTTCCACGCAGCCGACGGAGCCGATCCATATCCTGCACCAGCCGGCGGTTTGTTTCGTGGCTCAGGGCCGAAAACAGACGCTTCTGGCGGATGAAGTGTATTTCTATGAACCGCCGCAATTTCTCATTGTCAGCGTCGACTTGCCAATCGTGGGACAGGTTGTGGAGGCATCGGAGGACAGGCCCTATCTGTGCCTGCGCCTTGATCTGGACCCGGCGGTCATCAGCGAAGTCATCACCGAGGTGCCTCCCTCCGCATTACGCAGCGCGGCTCCCGCCCGGGGCATCGATATCAGCACGGCCCCGGCCGATCTGCTTGATGCAGTGGTGCGGCTGGTGTCGCTACTCGATTCCGAAAGGGACAGCGACCGGAAGGTGCTCGCACCCCTGATTGAACGAGAGATTTTGTACCGGTTGCTGATGGGCGATCAGGCCGTCCGCCTGCAACAGATAGCCTATGCGGAGAGCAAGCTCTCCCAGATCGGCAAGGCCGTCGCCATGATCAAGAGCAATTATTCACGGCTGATCAGGGTGGATGATGTCGCCGCGCATGTGAATATGAGCGTCTCGTCGTTTCACCAGCATTTCCGGACAGTGACCTCGATGAGTCCGCTCCAGTACCAGAAGCAGATACGGCTGCAGGAGGCCCGCAAGCTCATGCTCGCCAAATCACTCGATGCTGCAACGGCCGGCTTCATGGTCGGATATGAGAGCCCTTCACAGTTTTCCCGCGAATACTCGCGCCTGTTCGGCCTCTCACCGAGGCGGGACGTCGACAAACTCAGGAACCTGCCCGACTTCGTGTGAGAACCCGGCTTCTCGTAGAATCGCGCAATAGTTTTGGAGTCCTGCTCTACCGTCAACTCAAGGCGTGCGTGCACTTTGCTGCCGGTAGAAGCGGAATGAGGAGGGCGGCTATGCCGAAACCAAACGGGCTCCTGATTGCGGCCATGTCGGCCGCATTGACAATCTCAACACAAATGTTCGACGCGCAAGCTGAGGAAAACACGATGTCCGATCGACAGCATCGCTATGCCGGTATGTGGGTCACAGACGATGGTTACATTCGCCACGAACTATTGCCCAACGGACGCTATGATGAGGCCCGGGGCAAGCGCAAGAGCGCCTATCAGGGCCGCTACCGCATAACCGGTGATCGTATCGATTATGTCGATGACACCGGCTTCACCGCTGATGGCGATTTCGTCGATGGCGTCCTTTATCACGCCGGAATGATCCTGCGCCGCGAATGAGATGTCCGGTTTTCCCGGGCAGGGGAGTATCGGATGTCTCCCATGTCGTGCTCTAATACCCTGCCATGGCTAATGATCGCGCGCATATACGTACCTCTGCCGAATCGCTGAAAGATCACATCAACGGGCGTCTTTTGACAAAGAGCGAAGGACGGGCCTGGAACAATGTTCTCGTTCAGCTGCTGTCGCACCGGCCACTGGAGACGAGCTTGCTTGTGCCCGCCGTCGCCGAGCCGTTGCTGGTCTGGATAACGTCGGGTGCCGCGACAATCGAAGAGCGGGAGCTCAACGGCGAATGGCTGAGCAGCGAGGTCCGTGCCCGCGACTTCTTCCTGACGCGTTCGCCGGCGCCCTATGAGATGCGCTGGACCAGCACTGGCCCGGATCCTTTCCAGGTCATGCATGTCTATCTCGGCCTTCCGCTCTGGGACGATGCTGTCGCGGAAATCCGTCCTGGAGGGCATCTCCAGCTGCAGGAGGTTTCCGGAAAGCGGGATGATCGGATTTCCGGTTTGCTTGACCTTGTCCGAACCGAGCTGACAAGCCCGCATGATCCCAGCGAAATGTATGTTCAGGGTCTGGCTCACGCGCTCGCCGTCCATCTGGTACGAACTTACAGCGATGTGAACGTGCGAGACTCACGCAAACGGGGGGCGCTGCCAGCGTTCAAGCTACGCCGTGTTACAGATCTCATGGAAAACGGCCTCGACCGCGACTTCAGTTTGGAGGCGCTTGCCGCCGTGGCCGGCCTAAGTCCCTTTCATTTCAGCCGGGTCTTCAAGCAATCGACTGGTTTCACGCCATCCGCTTACTTCATCCGCTTGCGAATGGCCGAAGCCCGTAGATTGCTCAGGGAAACCGACAAGGCGATCATCGAGATCGGCCTCGATGTCGGCTATTCAAGTCCGAGCCATTTCGCCCAGGTGTTCCGCAAGGAAGTCGGTGTGACGCCATCGGAGTACCGGGACTAGCTCCAGCTTCGGGAGAGAGCGCCACCGATTACCGCAATATCCCGACAGTGCCAGCAAGAGACCGAGCGAGCAGCAACCAGCCCTTATCTAGATTGGCTTCCGTCAACAACAGCCAAAGACGCGAGGAGCGTCTGGCCATGAAAGGAAGTCAAAATGTCTATCAAAGGAAAAGTAGCGCTTGTAACTGGAGCATCGAGTGGCATTGGCGCTGCCACGGCACTGAAACTTGCCGCCAACGGCGCAACCGTCGGTCTGGCGGCTCGCCGCATTGACCGCCTGAGCAAACTCCAGGCAACAATCGAGGCGGCTGGTGGCAAGGCGATCGCAATCGAAATGGACGTCGTCGACGCAGCATCGGTCATTGCTGGTGCCGAAAAGCTCGCCAGCGCGTTCGGGTCGATCGACATCGTGTTCAACAATGCGGGCCTGATGCCGATTTCGGATATGGAGGCATTGAAGACCGATGAATGGCACCGCATGGTCGATGTCAATATCAAGGGTCTCCTGAACACCGTCGCTGCCGTGTTGCCCCAGATGATCAGGCAGAAGTCCGGCCATATCGTCAACACGTCCTCGATTGCGGGACGGAAGGTTTTTCCCGGACTGGCGGTCTATTGTGCCACCAAGCATGCTGTGACCGCGTTGTCGGAAGCCATGCGGCTGGAACTGTCGAAGAAGCACAATATCAGGGTGACATGCGTCCAGCCTGGGGCGGTTGAAACTGAACTGTTCGAGCACATCTCGGATGGTGACTATCGCCAGCAGATGGAAGCGCTCAAGGACCAGATGGAGTTCCTGAAGCCAGAGGATATCGCCGATACGGTTCTGTACGCACTGCAAGCGCCTGACCGCGTCGATATCGCCGAGGTGTTCGTCATGCCGGCCCAGCAGCCCTGGTGAGGTGAACCAAATCTACCCCTCCGGCCATCCGGAGGGGTAGATTCTGCAAGCCTTGCCCCTTTGACAGTGAAAGCCGCCCCCGTTTATCGTCGAGCGGTTGCAATTCGGAGGAGCGATCATGAGTGGATTAAACTTACCTCAGGAAGGCGGATGCCGTTGCGGACAGGTGCGCTTCAAGGTCACGGCCGAACCGCTCCTGACCATGGCTTGCCATTGCACCGGATGCCAGCGGATGACCGCCAGCGCCTACTCGTTGAGCGCAGCCGTTCCGTCTGATGGCTTCTCCGTCATCGAGGGGGAGCCCGTCATTGGTGGTCTTCACGGCGAGCCCCGCCACTACTTCTGCCCGCACTGCATGAGCTGGCTGTTCACACGGCTCGAGGGATTTGACTGGTTCGTCAATGTTCGGGCGACCATGCTCGACGATCCCAAAGGGTTCATACCCTATGTTGAAACCTGGACGAGCGAGAAGCTGCCTTGGGCGACCACGCCCGCAGTGCACAGCTTTGAAGCACTGCCGGCACTCGAGCAGTATGAGGATTTGACCAGGCAATATGCGCAATGGTCGAAATCACTGTGATCGTTCCTCCCAGATTTTCGCCAGTTCGACGATCGTCTGTACGGCTTTCTCCATGTCCTGCCGGCTGACCCATTCAAGCGGTGAGTGAAAGGCGTGGCCGCCGGCGAAGAGGTTGGCGCAAGGCAGGCCCATGAAGGACAGCCGCGACCCATCGGTACCGCCGCGGATGCTGCCGCGTACGGGCTCCATCCCGGCGCGCCGGATCGCCTCGACGGCGAATTCGACAATCTCCGGATGACGGTCGAGGATGGCCTTCATGTTGCGATATTGCTCCTGGACCTCGAAAGTATAGGAGGAGCCGGGATAGCCGGCCATGACGTCTTTGACGATCATCTCGAGCATGGCTTCCTTGACCGCGAGGCCATCTTCGTTGAAGTCGCGGACAATGAAGCTGAGAGCTGACTTTTCCATCGAACCGGTAACGCCCGTTGGATGGATGAAGCCGTCCCTGCCGTCGGTCGTCTCCGGGGCGATGTCCTTCGGCAACCGGTCGATAATCGCTCCGGCGATTTTGATGGCGTTCTCCATCTTCCCCTTGGCGAAGCCGGGATGAATGGCGACGCCGGCAATCGAGATCTCAACGCCATCGGCTGAAAACGTCTCGTCTTCGATATGGCCTGCGGTTTCGCCATCGACGGTGTAGGCGAATTGTGCGCCAAGCTTTTTCAGGTCGGCCTTGTCGACCCCGCGCCCTACTTCTTCGTCCGGCGTGAAAAGAATCTTGATCGTGCCATGCCTGATGTCGGGATTATCGACCAGGAATTGTGCTGCCGTCATGATTTCGGCAACACCGGCCTTGTCGTCGGCGCCAAGCAGCGTCGTACCATCCGTCGTGATGATATCATTGCCGATCTGGTCACGCAGCGCCGGATGGTCGTCGACGCGAATGACCTGCTTTGGGGAGAGCTGGATGTCGCCGCCGCGGTAGTCTTTCACCATTTGCGGCTTGACGTTTGTCCCGGTGAAGTCGGGCGCCGTATCCACGTGCGAACAAAAGCAAATTACCGGTACTGGCTTGTCGACGTTCGATGGAATCGTTGCGTAAACATAGCCGTGCTCGTCAAGATGGGCATCGGCGAGACCGATCGCCAGCAGTTCCTCAACGAGCAAGCGGCTAAGGTTCTTTTGCTTCTCGGTGGAGGGCTGGGTCGAAGATTTGGGATCCGATTGGGTGTCGATGACGACGTAGCGAAGGAAACGATCGGTGACAGTGTCGGTCATAAGCTTGATCCAATATTTGCTTCAGCGATGCATTGCTGTAGCGCCTGCTTGCGGCGGCGTGAATAGATTTTCGTGTTGGCGGTGATTTTTGCGGGTACACCTATCGGAGCTAAATGGGACAACACTTCATACCATTTGCGGGCTTTGATGTTTCATGCCAATGAAAATGCCATGCGTATATTGCTCGTAGAAGACACGCACGATGTGGGGGAAGCCATCTGCAAACGTTTCGAGGCGACTGGCCATGCCGTCGACTGGGAAACCAATGGGCGTGACGCGGCCGAAATCATCGATTTCACCGAATATGCCCTGATTATCCTTGATGTGATGCTGCCGGGCATGGACGGATTTGAAATCCTCAAGCACATCCGCAAGTCGGGCAATGCCGTGCCGGTCCTCGTCCTGACGGCACGCTCTGAAATTGACGACCGCGTTGGCGCGCTCGACCTCGGAGCCGACGATTATCTGGTCAAGCCTTTCGACTTCAGGGAACTGGAAGCAAGGGCCCGCGTGCTGATGCGCCGGCACACCGGCGGCGAGGCCACCAACCTGATCAAATGCGGTGATATCGCCGTGGACCGGGCGGCGCGGTCCGTCCATGTCGGCAAGCGCGAGGTGCAGTTGAAGCGCCGCGAACTGACCCTGCTTGAAGTCCTCGTCGCCCGGCCCGGCCGTGTTTTCAGCAAGGACGAGTTGCTCGATCAGATTTTTGGCTTCGACGAAGCGGCAAATGCCAACGCGATCGAACTTTATATCGGCCGCCTGCGCAAGAAGCTCGAAGGCGCCAGGGCGCGCATCGTGACCGTGCGCGGCCTCGGTTATCAACTGGTGTCCGACGATGCGCCCTGAGGTAATTAGACATGAGCCGTCACTATTTACGCGCCTTGCCCGGCGCATTTCGGTGGTGCTTGGCATCGGTGCCGCGCTCCTCGTAACGGCAGCCTGGTATTATGCCGAGACGGCGGCCAACAAGGCATATGACCGCCTTCTCGTCGGCGCGGCACTGCAGATGGCAGAAAGCCTGTCCGTCGAAGATGGTACGCTTACCGTCCGCCTGCCAACATCGGCATTCGA
Source organism: uncultured Alphaproteobacteria bacterium (assembly GCA_963777425.1). Taxonomy (GTDB): domain Bacteria; phylum Pseudomonadota; class Alphaproteobacteria; order Rhizobiales; family Rhizobiaceae; genus Phyllobacterium. Next base: position 375,249 of record CAVZQS010000008.1, read on the forward strand.
ATTGCTCGGCCTCGCCGAACGGGACCGGATTTTCTATCGCGTCATCGACACTCACGGTCAGACCCTGACGGGTTACGACGACCTGCAAAGCCCAACACCATTTGATGGCGATCGCGATGTATCGCGTGTGGAAGAGGGCATCTATAAAGGCGAGCCGGTACGCATCGCCCGAGCAACCCGCGTGCTCGCCGATCCGGCCGTATCGGGCGAGGCCTATGTCATCGTGGCGCAGACCAACGAGGCGCGGTCGGCACTGACCCGCGAATTGACGCTGCGGGCAACCATCCTTGTCCTTGTCATGAGCCTTCTGGCTTTCGCCGGCGCCATGCTCGCCATTCGCTATGCGCTGCAGCCGGTGGAACGGCTCGGCACCGCCGTGCGCCGTCGCGACCCGCATGATCTGACGCCGGTTTCCGTCGATGTGCCGCGCGAGCTCGATCCGTTCGTTGGTTCGATCAATCATTTCATGGGCCGGTTGAACGAACGTGTCGACCTGCTGCAGCGCTTCATCGCCGATGCCGCCCACCAGATACGCACGCCGCTCACGGCGCTCTCGGCGCAGATCGATCTTCTCGGTGCTGACAAACTCGACAAGACCGGTCGCCAGCACTACGAGCGTGTGCGGGAGCGGACTGGCGAACTCGCGCGTCTGACCAACCAGCTATTGAGCCATGCCATGGTGATTCACCGCGCCGATTCAGTTCAGCTGGAGCCGATCAGCCTGGTCGATGTCGCGCGGCGTGCCTACCGCGCCGCCATCCCGGTCACCGTCGATCCCGATATCGTCATCTCGTTCGAGGCGCCGGATGACCGGCCCTTCGTGCTCGGCGACGCGGTCAGTCTGCGCGAGGCAATCGTCAACGTCATCGACAATGCCCTGCGGCATGGGGCCGACCAGCGGCTGGAGGTGCGTGTTCGTGCGACCAGCACCGAGGCGTTCGTTGAAGTGGAGGATGACGGCCCCGGCATCCCGCCGGAAGGCTGGGAGAAGGCGACCCAGCGCTTTGCCACGTCAAAATCGCATGAAGGGAGTTCCGGCCTCGGCTTCGCCATAGCGCAGGAAGTGGCCAATGCCCATGGCGGCACCTTGAATTTCCGGGCACGCGATGAAAGGGGCTTTACCGTGGTTCTGACCTTGCCGCTTCTGAAGGGAGAGCCGAAATGATCAGGTCTCTTCTCGCTATGATGATCGCCCTGTTGATCAGCTTACAGGCCGTTGCCGCCGAGGACAACAAGACGCAGTTTCCTGCGCTTCAGACCGAATCCGGAAGGCTGACGATCTATTCGACCACGGATCTGGCTGCCATGAAGCCGCTGATCGAGGACTTCCAGAAATCCTCGCCCGATGTGGCGATCGACTACATCGAATATCTGACGAACGAGCTGAATGCCCTGGCAGCCGAGGCCTGCCGCAAGGAGGAGCCCTTGGGCGATCTGCTCCTTTCCTCTTCTGTCGACCAGCTGCTGAAGCTTGCCAATGACGGCTGTGCCGAGGCCCATACATCGCCCGAAACTGCGCGCGTGGCCGAATGGGCCAACTGGCGCGACGAAGTCTTCGGCTTCACCTACGAACCGGCGGTCTTCGTCTATAATACCCGCCTGGTGCCGCCAGCCGAAGTGCCGCGCACCCACGTCGAACTCGCCGACCTCTTGCGTGAACGGCTGGACTATTACCGGGGCCGCGTCGGCACCTATGACATCCGCCTGTCGGGCATTGGTTATCTTCTCGCCTTCAACGATGCCCGGCAGACCACCACCGTGTTCGGCCGCTTGCTGGAAAGCATGGCCCGTGCCTCAGCCGTGGCGCGCTGCTGCACCGGCGAGATCCTTGAGGAAGTCGCCAAGGGCAATCTCTACATCGGCTATAACATGCTTGGCTCCTACGCCTATGAGGCGGCGCTGCGTCACCCGGAACTCCGGGTGGTTGTGCCGCGTGATTACACTTTGGTGCTCAGCCGCGGCGCGCTCATTCCGAAAGGTGCGGCGGGTGCCGATCTCGGCGCGCGTTTCCTCGACTATCTCCTGTCCGAACGCGGCCAGTCGATCGCCCGCACCAATGCTTTTTACTTCTCGGAAACCGGCAGCCTGCCACCCGATGTTGACGGGCCGCAGAATTTGAAGGAGTCGGGTATCGCCCAGCCGATCCGCATCGGGCCGGCGCTTCTGGCCGTTCAGGACCGGGCACAACGCCAGCGCTTCATTGAGGATTGGGCGCAATCTCTGATTGAATTGAATAGTCCGGCCTGGACGAGGGAATAGCAAATTCCGATCTTTGAACGGCCGGATGGGATTCTGAGAAGCCTTTTGTCCAGGAACGTCCGAAACTCGTACGGGAAATCGCGAATCTCGCACAACAATCTGCGATTTCGGTACAGGATTCTCAACTGCAGCGTGAAAAATTGGTGTGGTGACGCGAAAACGCTAAAATAGAGATCCCTGCGAACCGCTCGGCACCGGCGGCTTCTTGGCTGGTGCAGGGCGCTCCACCTTCGGCCGCGCTGGACGCTCTTCGCCTTCTGTCGCTATGGCCTGCACCTCGCCATCCTGGAAGCGCAACGTCAGGTCATCGCCTGCAGTAATGGCTGCGGCGCGCTTGATGGGGACGCCCGACGGGTCAAGGACAATGGCGAAACCGCGCTCCAGAACGCTTTGATGCGACAGGGTTTTCATCAGCCGTTCCAGCTCGCTGCCGCGCCGTTTTGCATGGGTCAGGATGAGGTCGACGGCCTGTATCTGACGGCGATCCAGCTGCTGCAGATGCTGGCGGCCGCGCTCCGCTATCCGTGCTGTTGGTTCTATGGAGAGGCGACCGGCACGCCTGTCAAAAGAACCCCTCCGAACACCTACAAACACCTCGAGACTGCGGGGTAGGCGATTAGCCAATACGTTGATTTCACGGCGCTTTTCACGAAAACGCTGCAAGAGCAGCCGCGGCGACAGCTGCCTCGCGCAACCGTCAAACTCACCGCGTTTCTTCTGGGTATTCGCCTGCAAGGCGCGGCCCAGACGCGCCGCCGTTTCATCGAAATGCCGGCGGGGCAGGGCAAGCAGTTGATCCGCTGTGGGCAGGGCACGCGCCAGTGCCCGTTGCGTCTGGCGGCGGCGATCGAGATAGCGCGACATCCCGGCGGAAAGCCGGGCACCCAGTGTTGCCACCGTCGCCTGCAGATCGGCCCTGACCGGCACCGCCATTTCTGCGGCACCCGTCGGTGTCGGTGCGCGCACGTCGGCGGCAAGATCGATCAGGGTCCAGTCGGTCTCGTGGCCGACCGCGGAAATGACCGGGATCCGCGACGCGGCAACGGCGCGGACAACCGCTTCATCGTTGAAGCCCCAGAGGTCTTCAAGGCTGCCGCCGCCGCGTGCGACGATCAGCACGTCGGGGCGGGGCAGGGCGCCGGCTGGCGCTAAACCATTGAATCCATTGATCGCATTCGCGACCTCCATGCCCGAGGTCTCACCCTGAACCCGTACCGGCCAAACCAGAACGTGCAGCGGAAATCGATCGGTGATGCGATGGATGATGTCGCGGATGACCGCCCCGGTTGGTGATGTGACAACGCCGATGACGCGTGGCATGAAGGGCAGCCGCTGTTTCATTGCCGGGTCGAACAGACCTTCGGCGCCGAGCTTGCGCTTGCGCTCTTCCAGCAGCGCCATTAGCGCGCCGGCACCGGCCGGTTCCATCTGCTCGATGACGATCTGGTATTTCGACGAGCCGGGGTATGTGGTCAGCTTGCCGGTAGCGATGACCTCCATGCCTTCCTCGGGCTGGAAGCGCAGACGGCTCATAGCGCTGCGCCAGATCACAGCTTCGATGCGCGCCTTGTCATCCTTCATCGAAAAATAGGCGTGACCGGAGGAATGCGGGCCGCGATACCCTGAAATCTCGCCACGAACCCGCACATGCCCGAACGTATCCTCAACAGTGCGCTTGAGCGCGCCGGAGATTTCGGAAACGGTATACTCGGCAACATTCGATGCAGATTCGGGCTTTTCGCTCATGCTCTATTCCTAGTCGTGTGGTGACCTAGGTCAAGCCTGGGCAATCCTCGATTGCAGCATTGCCAGACCACAGAATATCGACTTTAAGTGATGAAAAGGGAGTCGACATGTCTGTAACCGTACCTGCTGCCGCCAAGCGATTGAAATTGCGTCATTATCTGCTGATCGGAGCGCTGATGGTCGCGGCCGCCGCCGCGATTCTCCTGTGGATGGGGCGCAATCCCATATGCACCTGCGGGACGATAAAGTTGTGGGTAGGTGAGACGAACTCACCCGACAACTCACAACATATCGCTGACTGGTACACGCTTTCGCACATCATCCATGGCTTCCTGTTCTACGGGATTCTCTGGCTGGTTGCGCGCAGGTGGCCGGTCGGGCCGCGTTTGCTGATCGCCATTGCTGTCGAGGCGGCCTGGGAGATATTCGAGAACACGGACATGGTCATCAACCGCTACCGGGAAGCGACTATTGCGCTCGGCTATGTTGGCGACAGCGTTCTGAATTCCGTCAGCGATATATTGTTCATGGTGCTGGGGTTCTTTTTCGCAGCCCGTGCCCCAGTGTGGCTGACCGTCGTTCTGGCCATTTTCTTCGAACTTCTGGCCGGGTGGGTTATCCGCGACAACCTCACCCTGAACATTATCATGCTGCTCTACCCGCTGGACGCGATCAAGGCGTGGCAGGGTGGGATGTGATCCGCTTACCAGCCCGGAACGAGTTCTGTCGCGCGTACCTGCCGCAGGCGCTGGTTGGCCAAAGTCGGCACGGCGGCGGGTGCCATGCTGACTGGCGTCGGCATCGAAAGATTGTCGAGGCTTTCGACGATGTGCTGGGCTAGCGCGTCGACGATCGCCGAAGGCTTGGTATGGCCACGCATGATGCCAATGCCGAATTCCGGCAGACGGCCGAATCCGTCGGCTTCCGTCAACACCCGCATTCCCGGTCGCAAGGCGCATTCCGGCAGGATCGAAACGGCAAGGCCGGCCAGTACTGCCGCTGCCAGGACTGTGGCCGACCAGCTGGTGAAGAGAATGCGGTAGTCGTGATGCATGGAATTCAGCACGTCGACAGCCGCTGCGCGCCAGATGCAGGTGGGGCGGCCGACTGCCAGCGGAAGTACCTGTTCTTCATGCACATTATGATGGGCCGAGGTGACCCACAACAACTGCTCGCTGCGCACGACTTCCGAACGCCGATGCTCATCGCACTGGGTTACCAGAGCGATGTCAAGCTGGCCCTTGCGGATCATCTCGTCGAGATTGACCGTGGGCTCGCAGACAACAGAAAGTTCGACGCGCGGGTTGGAGCGCGAAAATCGTGCCATGATTTCCGGCAGGAACCGGTCGGCATAATCGTCGGGGGTGCCGATACGGATATGGCCCTGCAGCTGCGTATCATCAAAAGCTGCGATGGTTTCATTGTTGAGCTGCAGCATTCGTCGCGCATAGGCCAGCAGGCGCTCGCCGTCTTCGGTCAACCGGTTCGTCCGCCCGTCCCGTTCGAACAGAGCCTTCGAAACGCGCTCTTCAAGCCTGCGCATTTGCATTGATACGGCTGATTGGGTCTTGTTTACCTTGTCGGCTGCCCGGGTGAAGCTACCTAGATCGGCGATGGCGGTGAATGTCTGCAATTGGTCGAGGTCAAGCGGTGCGTTCATGACTATGCTCCCAGACGGATTGATCCATCATTATTATTGAACGTTTACATTAAAAACATTCGTTTGAATAATCAATTTTTATGGATCAATCTGCAGATGTTCAGGAAGCGCTGGTGTCAGAAGATGCCAAGCGTGGTGCGTGAAAAATGGTTTTCGCGCGGTTTAACTTTCTTGATCAGCGCCATTCAAAAGGAGTAACGGCGATGACGACGACGACAAGAATGACTGAAGTAACTGGTTTCACCCGCTCGATCGCAGCTTTTGCGTCGCAGGCTGCCAACTTTGTCAACCGAGTGATCGTCGCGCGCCGCAATCGTAAAACGATCCTTAGCCTCGGCGAGTGGAATGACGAAATGTTGCATGACATCGGCATCACGCGTGCTGATTTGCATTCGGCCATTGGCACTTCGCTGCTCGATGATCCGAGCGAACGTCTTGGCGCACTGGCTGATGTCAGGTCCCGCCTTCGCGCTGCTCGTTCGATCATCTAGGTTGACGATTTGACTGTTTAGCAGGCGCCCATTCACGCCGGAATCCCCTCCCGGCGCCAAGCCTGCCTCCTGCCCGGCCCACCTTGCATATGCAACGTGGCCGGGCTTTTTCTTTGTCCGCCAATCAGCGATTGCGGTCCATGCCGCGCAGGTACTGATCGAATATGGATTCCAGGCCCTTTTGATACTGGTCATTGGCCTGTTTGCCAGTATCAAACATCTGGCCGAGTATATCCTTGAGCGGATTATCCGAAGGACCAGATGGTGCTGTCCGTTGCTGGGCCTGCGGCTGGGCTGGTTGGGGCGATTGTTGTTGCTGCGCGCCCTTTCATCATTTCCTCGAAAATCTTGCCGAGCGGATTGTCTCCAAAAGGATTTTGTCCCTGCGCCGTATCTTGCGGCACTTCCTCCTGGGGTGCGCTGCGACGTTGGGCCGGAGGTTGTTGCGAGGCGCCGCCTGGAACACCGCCTTTCATCATTTCCTCGAAAATCTTGCCAAACGGATTATCTCCAAATGGATTTTGTGCCGTGTCTTGGGGCACATCACCTTGTCGGGTTCGTCCCCGTGGGGTCGGTGCTTGGGGTGCTGTGCCTCCCGGAATACGGCCGCGCATCATCTCTTCGAAGATCTTGCCCAATGGATTGTTGCCGAGAGGATTGCCTTGGCCTTGCGGTTGCTGGCTGGCACCTCCGCCGAACATTCCTTCGAGTATTTGCCCCCAGGGGTTACCGGAAGCGCCGCCAGGGGCGCTCTGCTGATTTGCAGATGGTTGGCCGGCGCCGCCTTGCCGCATCATCTGCTCGATCAAGTCGCCAATGACATTGCCGCCACCGAGGCCAGCCGCTGCAAATTGCCCCGTCGATTTCTTGTATAATCCCCCCATCATCATCGACGCGACCACCGGTAACATCTGCTTCAACGTGTCGGCACCAACGCCTGCGGCATTGGCGGCATGATCGGCGACAGCCCGGGACAGATCTTTCGAACCGAAAAGCTGGCCAAGGATATAATTACCGTCGGCAATGCCCGACGGATTGAAGGCTGCTTGCGGATTATCAAAATAATTGACGTTTTGACCGGTCGAAAGCGCCTGGACGAACGCGCCGAAGCCCATCGGGTCGGCAGCATTGCGCTGCAGGCCTTGCGAAAAGGCGGGCATCAGCGCTTCAAGGGCGGCGACAGTCTGCTGCTGGGACAGGTTGAACTGGCGGGAGAGAGCGTCGATATTCTGGCCCCCCTGTCCCTTCAGGAACATATCTACGAGATTCATGGCGACGATCCTCCTTCGCGCTGGGCACGAAGGGAGATTAGCGCCGCGTGTGTACAGACTTCAATGCTTTTATAGCGTTAGAAATAGCGCGAGAGATTGCCGCGGATTCGTTCCAGGGGATCGATCGCGGGATCGCCTGCCTCGAACGTCCGGTTGGTGATCGTCTCGTACGCCTGGATATAGACCTTGGTTGTGGCCGCGATCACATCTTCGGGGATTTCCGGAATATCATCCTTGTAAGGGTCGCAGCGTTCGACGACCCAGTTGCGGACGAAATCCTTGTCGAAGCTGACTGGACGCTTGCCCGGCGCGTAGCTGTCGGCAAACCAGTAGCGGCTCGAATCCGGCGTATGGATTTCATCCGCCAGCACAATATTGCCTTGTTGGTCGATACCGAATTCGTATTTCGTGTCCGCAAGGATCAGACTACGACTTGCGGCGATTTCCTGACCGCGGGCAAAAAGCTCCAACGCGTAGCTCGACACGGTTTCCCACTGCTCCCTGGAAAGCAGCCCCTGTGAAAGGATCCCATCGGCGGTCAGGGGCTCATCATGGCCGCCGTCGAAAGCCTTGGAGGTTGGGGTGATGATCGGTGCAGGCAGCTTCTCGTTGTCCTGCATGCCATCAGGCAGCGTGAAGCCGTACATCTCGCGCTGACCAGCTTTGTAAAGGGTCAGGATCGACGTTCCGGTCGTGCCTGCCAGATAGCCGCGCACGACGATTTCGACAGGCAGAATGGTCAGCTTGCGGCAGACCAGTACATTTGGATCGGGGTATTCGATGACGTGGTTGGGGCAGATATCCTGCGTCTGCTCGAACTGAAACCGGGCCGTCTGCGTCAGAACCTGCCCCTTGAGCGGGATGGAAGCAAGAATACGGTCAAAAGCGCTGATCCGGTCCGTGGCGATGATGATACGGCGGCCGTCCGCCAGATCGTAATTCTCGCGGACCTTGCCTTTGTAGTAATTCGGCAGCTCGGGAATAAATGCGTCGGACAGAGCTTTGTGTTTCGGCATGGGTCAGAAATCCGCTTGAATGGTCAAGGCTCCGCATAACACATATGGCGGCCGACGGGAGTCAAAATTGTCGGGTTCAGCGGAGTTTTCAGCGCCCGCCGGTCACGTCGAGCAAGGCACCGGTCACATAGGACGACGCGTCGCTGAGCAACCAGACGATCGATTCGCCGACTTCGTCGGCCGTACCGGGCCGCCCGAGCGGAGCAGTAGCGCCAAGGCGCTGAGCCCGGTCGGGCTGGCCGCCGCTGGCATGGATATCCGTTTCTATCAGTCCGGGACGGACAGCGTTGACGCGAATTCCTTCGGGGCCGGCTTCCTTGGAAAGTCCGATTGTCAGCGTATCCATTGCCCCTTTCGATCCGGCATAATCGACATACTCATTCGGTCCTCCGAGCCGTGCTGCTGCCGATGACAGGATAACAATTGACCCGCCATTACCGCCTCGCGAATGGGCGAGGTGACGGACAGCTTCGCGCGCGCAAAGATAAGCGCCGAGGACATTGACGTCGAAGATGCGGCGCATGCGTTCGATGTCCATATCGATCAAAGGCGAAGCAGGGGCAACAATACCGGCGTTGACTACAACACCGTCCAGCTTGCCAAGTTCTGCCGCCTGCTTGAACACCGATATGACATCTGCTTCCACGGCGACATCGCCCTGTATGGCCTTCGCCTTGCCGCCTGCTGCAATGATGGCGTCGACCACCTCATCGGCAGCGCGCTTGTTGCCGATATAATTGACGCCGACAGACCAGCCTTTTTGACCAGCAAGAATCGCTGCCGAACGGCCGATGCCGCGGCTGGCGCCCGTGATCAAAACAGTCTTCGTCATGAAAGTGAACCTCCCGGCCTAGTAAGCATACTCAAGAAAGGCTGGCTCGACCGACGCACCCCAAGCCGTATTGTACTGGGACAACATCTGCTCGGCCGAAGTGGTGCCGCGGGCGACAACTTCCTCGAGTGAAGCGAGGTAGTGCGTCTCGTCAAAGCCTTCGCTGTTCAGCCGTGCGCGATTCTTCAGGCCGAGGCGCGAAATTGCCAGGGCATCCCTTGCGATATCGTGCGCAGAACGGTTGCGGAATGTCGCCCGCAGGCCGTTCGCAGGAACCTCATCGCGCAGAGCCTGGACCTCAGGATAAGTCCAGTCACGCGTCAGGGCTTCCGCCGCATTCAACGCCTCCGCATCATAGAGCAGGCCAACCCAGAACGCAGGAAGTGCACAGATGCGCCGCCATGGACCGCCGTCGGCACCGCGCATTTCAAGGAAACGCTTCAGCCGCACTTCCGGAAACAGCGTCGAGAGATGGTTGGCCCAATCGCCCATGTTGGGCGTGCCTTCGGGCACGCTGTCTTTCAGTGCGCCGTTCATGAACTGACGGAAGGTCACATGCGTGCAGTCGTGGTACCGACCGTGACGCATGACGAAGTACATCGGCACATCAAGTGCCCATTCGACATAGTCGGCGAACCCGAAGTTTTCGTTGAAGATGAATGGCAAGACGCCCGAGCGATTATTGTCGGTATCGCGCCAGATGTTGGAGCGCCACGAAAGCAGCCCATTCGGCCTGCCTTCGGTGAAAGGCGACATGGCGAAAAGGGCCGTTGCGATGGACTGCAACTTGACCGAGACCTGCATCTTGCGGCGCATATCGGTTTCGGACGAGAAGTCGAGATTCACCTGTATCGTGCAGGTTCGGTACATCATGTCCAACCCATCCTTGCCAACCTTCGGCATATAGTTGGACATGATGTTGTAGCGTGATTTTGGCATCCGTGGCGTTTCGGCGAGTGTCCATTTCGGACTGCCGCCAAGGCCGAGGAAGCGGATGCCGAGCGGTTCGGCGATTTCGCGCACCTGTGCCAGATGGGCATTGGATTCGCGGCAAGTCTGGTGAATGGAAAGGAGCGGCGCGCCTGAGAGTTCGAACTGGCCGCCGGGCTCCAGCGAAATGGCGCCCTGGCCGGTTGGTTCAACGAGGCCGATGATGTTGCCTTCGTCGATGATAGGCTCCCAGCCGAGCTTGGACTGCATGCCTTCGAGGATGGCGCGAATACCCCTCGGACCGTCGTATGGAACTGGGCTGTTGTCTTCCGTATAGAACGGGAATTTCTCGTGCTCGGTACCAATGCGCCAGGCAGTTTCCGGCTTGGATCCTTGCGCAAGATAGGCGGCCAGTTCTTCGGTGCCGGTGATGGGTGTTTCGTCTGTCGTGTCGCGCGCCATGGATGGTGCTTTCCGATAAGATGAGATGGTTGCGCGTGATTGACGGTTTTCGGGCATGAGCGCAAGCAAATTTCGCTTATGCTCCTATCAAGAGAATTTGTAACTCACCAATCCCCGATTGTCGCCTGAATCAGGGCGAGCGCCGCAACAGCGGCGGTATCCGCCCGCAGGATGCGTTGGCCGAGTGGGATCGCAGTGACAAAGGGCTGTTTGCGCAACGTCTGGCGCTCCTGTTCGGAAAATCCGCCTTCAGGTCCAATCAGGACGCCAAGGGGGCCTCGTGGCAGCGATTGCAGTAAGGGCAGGGGGTTGTGTGTGTCGTGTCCTTCATCACAGAAGATCAGCCGACGCTGTGCATCCCAGCTATCGAGCAGTTTATCGAGTTTCACCGGCTCGCGTGTCTGTGGAATCGCCAATACGCCGCATTGTTCGGCCGCTTCGATCGCATTGGCCTCGATTCGCTCGGTGCCGATGCGCGCAACCTGTGTGTGCTGGGTGATGACGGGTTGCAGGACACCAGCGCCCATCTCCACGGCCTTCTGGACGAGATAGTCGAGCCGGCCCTGTTTCAGCGGTGCAAAGCAATAGATGAGGTCGGGCGCGGCTGGCTGCTCGCGGGTGAGTTCCAACGGCTCCAGAAACAGCTTCTTCTTGCTTTCGAAACGAAGTGCCGCGCGCCACTCCCCGTCACGTCCATTGAAGGCAAGAATTCTCATCGCCATCCTTCATCCGGAGAACATTGGCGAGATAGTTGACGGCTTCGGGAGCTGCCGCATGTTTCCCGGCGATGAGATCGGCGGTGACGTAGAGTCTCTGCATTTTGTAGTTTGCGCGCATGCTATATCCAAGGTGGAACAGTTCAGGAGAGCGGCGGCAGACGGCGCTTGACCGGTGAAGCCTTGACGATCGAGGTGTTTGTCTCGGCCTTTTCGGCCAACCGGTCAAGAATGGTATCGAGCTGTTCCATGGTCCGGAACTGCAGCTTGCCGATGAAGCAGTCGTCCCCCGTCACCTTGTCGCATTCGGTTATTTCCGGCGTCTCCTTGATAAGCTTTTCGACGATATGCAGCATGCCGGGCAGCGGGCGAACGCGCACAATTGCCGTCAAACTGTAGCCTAGCGCGACTGGGTCAATGTCGACGGTGAATGAGCGGATGACTTTCTTTTCTTCAAGCCGCCGCAATCGCTCGGAAACGCTCGGCGAAGACAACCCCACCTTCTGGCTGAGTTCCTTCAGTGATATCCGCGCATCATCGATGAGAATCTCGAGGATAGTTCGGTCAAGTTCGTCAAGCATTGAGCACCTGTAAGGTCATTCGTATGGATCGCCTGCGTTAAAAAGGTGAACAATGATTTTCACCTTACGCAACATATATCAAATTCGACGTCCGCCGCATAGTCTTCAGCAAGTAATCGAAGGAGCGACGGCATGGAAAAGGATATCGTCAGAGGCAGTGTCGAAATGACTGCCGCCATGATCATCTCGGGAACGATCGGCTGGTTTGTGCTGATGTCTGGTCAACCCGTCCTGTCGGTCGTGTTCTGGCGTTGCGCCATTGGCGCAGTCACGCTTCTCGCGGTCTGTGCGGCGTTGGGATTGCTGCGCCCCGACGTGATCTCGCGCAAGCTTTTCGGCCTGGCCGTCATCGGCGGAGTCGCGATTGTGCTGAATTGGGTTCTGCTTTTCGCCGCCTACTCCCGCGCATCCATCGCCATTGCCACGACAGTCTATAATGTCCAGCCGTTCATGCTGGTTGGTCTGGGAGCATTGATTTTCAAGGAAAAACTCACCGCCACCAAATTGTTTTGGCTGGGATTTGCCTTTGTCGGCATGCTGCTGATCGTGCAGGCCAAGCCGGGTGGAGCCTATAACGGTTCAGACTATATGGTGGGTATTGCGTTGTCGCTGGGAGCAGCTTTCTTGTACGCGATCGCCGCCATTGTCGCGAAGCGGCTAAAGGGCACACCGCCACATCTCATCGCTCTCATTCAGGTCAGCGTCGGTATCGTCATGCTCGCACCACTGGCCGATTTCACCAGCCTGCCGCAAAGCATGGGGCAATGGGCCAGCATCGTAACGATTGGCGTGGTCCACACCGGCCTGATGTATATCCTCCTGTATAGCGCGATACAGAAGTTGCCGACCCATATTACCGGTTCGCTCTCCTTCATCTATCCGATCGCAGCCATTCTGGTCGATTACATTGCGTTCGGACACGCGTTGCAGCCGAGCCAATTGATCGGATCGGCGGCGATCCTGATCGCCGCCGCCGGCACCAGCCTAGGCTGGACATTCCGCAGGCCGCTGCCCGCGGACATCAAGGCCTGACTACAAGCGTATGTGCGGGCCAAAGCCCGCACGCAACGCCTGCACGGTTGAAGGCGGCGTCAGCAGCATGACCTTATCGGTTTCGGGCTTCGATGGCCTATACCCATTAAATGACCATAAATGCGTCCGTCCGCCCTTGATCAGATAGGCATTGTCGCCAGCCGCAATCATTGCTCCGTCGGGCAAACCGGCAAAGGATCCTTCGATGCTATGGCGCCGTTTTCCGCCTTTGGCGTCAAGCCTTTCACCATGCAGGATCATATCCATTGCAGGGGTCGATAGAGGCGGCGTCGCATTTCCATCCGCCCAGGCTGCCTGGAATGCCTTTGCCCGTTGGCGTTGGCAATAGAAGCACGGCCGATGGCCCGCCGCGAGCGCTGTTGCTTCGTCGAAAAAGAAGAGCTCGGTCCAGCTTCGCTGCGCCATCACCTCGCGTCGCACGCCCTTGAAATCACAAACGCAGATAATCCAGGCCCTGGTTGTCCAGCGTCTTTTCAGCAAAGTGCGGGTAGACGGGTCGTGGATGATGCCGCGATTGCCCATCATTGCTCCACGCTGCGGAACTGCGACGATCTCGCCGAAGGGTGTGACACGGTTTTGAAGGGGCATTTGATGCTTCCGACTCGTAATGCCCCATGCTATCCGGGAACTTGGGTCAATGCGATATCAGGCAGGCTTAATGCGCGTTCTTGTCGTTCAGAACTACCAGGATACCGGGTTGGGGTTGGTTGGCCGCGCATTGGAGGAGGTGGAGGCAGGTATCGATCTGCGTCAAGCCTACCTTGGCGAGGACTTGCCAGCTGATCACGCGGATCATGATGCCTTGATTGTGCTCGGCGGTGATCAGAACGCGCTCGCCGATGAGGATTACCCCTATCTTCCCGCCCTGGCAGGTTTGATCAAGACTTTCGGAGATGCAGGTAAGGCGGTCCTTGGCATTTGTCTGGGCAGTCAGTTGGTTGCGCGGGGCTACGGTGCTGAGAACATCATTGGCCGGCCAACGGAATTTGGCTGGCACGAAGTCGCGTGTACGGCGGAGGCTGCGTCCGATCCGGTATTCTCCGCTGTCCCGCACCGTTTTCCCATCTTTCATTGGCACAGCGATACATTTACGTTGCCGGAAGGTGCGACGCACCTTGCTTCGAGTACCATGACGGCCAAGCAGGCCTTCCGCATCGGCCGCGCCGTCTACGGCATCCAGTTTCACTTTGAGGCCGACACAAAACTCGTCGAGGAATGGACGCATGTGTTCCGCGAGCAGATCGTCAAAAATCACGCGGAGTGGCTAAGCAATTACGAGGCTCATGTCGAGCGCGACGGTGCGGATGCCGATGCGTCCGGACTGGCATTGGCACGCGCTTGGGTGGCACTGATCTGACGGCCAATTACCACTTAGTTGCAACTCTGCAACAGGCCAGTTCTGAATTGGATTCCGGTTGTGGATTCATGTTGAGCGTGTCTTTGATTCACTAGTTGGTAAACATTGTGTCCTGTAGTGGCCTCACTGGTTAACTGGCATCAAGCCAGGCCAAGACAAGTGATGGAAACGCCCGCAATGACCACCAAGAGTGCTGCACTTTTGACCACCGTAATGCTCTCAGCGATCCTCTTCATGGGCGTGGGGCTGTTTTCGGTCGACGCCGGTGGACACACGGTTTCCAGCGACGGTTACGGCATCAGCACTGCTTCTCGCTGAAGCAGGTTTTCATACGACTGCTTCCAGAAAAAACTTCTGATCGACGTCGATCGCTATCGCGCTGAGCCTGCCGCTGGCATAGGCTCCGGTATCGAGATTGACCCGGTTGGGACGCTTCTCAACATCGCCGACCGGCGTATGTCCGTGAACGATGATCTTGGGGTGCAGACGCGGGTTTTCCAGGAATTCCCACCTTATCCAGATCAAATCGTCGGGATCCTGATCATCGAGATCGACACCGGGCCGGATGCCCGCGTGGCAGAAGAAGAAGTCCCCGAACACCATCGATCGCTGAAGGCCGCGTAGAAACTGGATGTGCGATGGCGGGATCGCCTCGGCAAGCGCTTTTCGCCCCGCTGCAACAGAATCCGGATCGTTGAATTCTATGCTGACACCGTATGACAGCGCAGTTTGCCGCCCGCCATTGCGGGCAAAAAGGCCATATGCATCACCTGTTTCAAGGAACTCGAGCAAGCCGATATCGTGATTTCCAGCCAACGCCAGCACCCGATGCGTCTTCTTCTGCAGATTTACCAGCAGGTCGAGAACGCCTTTTGAATCGGGGCCCCGGTCGACATAGTCACCGAGATGAATAACCACCCAATCAAAAGGCGGCGATTTCTCATTTTCGGCCAGAATGCGGCGATGCATTGCCTGCAAGAGGTCCAGTCGGCCATGCACGTCGCCAATGGCGTAGACTCGCAATCTGTCCGGGCCGCGTGCGTGTTTGAAGTCGATCGTCTTCATTCTGGCTCTCGCTGATTGCGCCGCAGGCGAGAGATGTTTTGCCGTGCGCTGTCGCGTGTCGCTTCTCGCTGTGCCTGCTCGATGAAGTTGATGTGGGCGCCCACGGCCTTTCGTGCACCTGCAGGATCCGAAGCCAAGATCGCAGTGAATATCGCCCGATGCTGATCGAGGAGCTTCGTCCGCGCACCAGGAAAACCATAGATCACGGTGCGATTGTAGAACACGTCATCTGCCAGCAGCCGGTAGCAGGAACGCAAGGTATGCAACAGGATGATGTTGTGCGCACACTCACCAATGGCATTGTGCAACTCGACATCGAGTTCGGCTTCCCGCCTGAAATCGTTGGTGCTCATAAGCCTCTTCCATCGCCGTCATGATGTGGCGAAGCAAGAGCCGGTCGTCCTCGGTTGCGCGTTGCGCAGCGTAGTCGGCAGCAATGCTCTCTATTTCGCGGCGATATTCGAGATAGTCGGCGGCTGCACGGCGATGGCTGGAGATGAGATCCATCATTGGCTTGGAAAACACCTCGCCAATCACGTCCGCCACGAATGTTCCGCCACCATGGCGGGTGGTGAGCAAGCCCCTGCCTTCCAGCGTTTTGAGTGCACTGCGCAGGATTGGGCGCGATACGTCGAACTGGACAGAAAGGTCACGTTCGCCAGGCAGACGATCGCCGACCCGCAGCACGCCTTCGAGAATGAGTGTCTCGATTTGACCGACAACGTCATCGGCAGTGCGCGAAGATGGGATGGGGACGAAGATGGGGCCGCTCATGGATGAATGTGTCCGCAGGAATGACTTATCTTCGTACCGTATCGGCAAAGCAGGAAACTGGTCAATTAATTGATCCAGTTTCGGAAGCCGTCGTGGTCCTATTTGCCGCAGCCTTTGGTACTAGAAACTATTGAAAGCTCAGCCCGATCCGTTCACGATCCTGTGACAACAACCGATCAAATAAAAGACACCGGTCAGGGGATGATGGGGAAGAGAGTGAAGCAAGCAACAACGCTCCCGAGCGTTGCGCCAAGCCCGGGCGGCGTGATGGGGTTTCCCGCGCATGCGGAGCGTGCTGTAGCGCTAGGTGAAGTCCACGCTCGCCCATACCCGCTGGTAGACACGCCGCGCCTGTTGATCCAGCTCGCCTTCATGACAGAGGGCGGCTCGACGGTAGATCACGCCGTATTGGGCGAACTCAGCCGAAGCATTGGAATCGCGCCGCCGGCCCGTGATGCACGCCACCATATTATGCCCTGGGGCAACGGAACTCTACGTTGGGAACGGCATACGGAGTTCTCGACCTATCTTTGGGAAGGTCCAATGCCGCGCGACGGTAGTATCGCCCAGCACCCCTTCGGTCACGGTTTCAACCCGCCTGGCACCGTGATCGACGGCGTACGGCTGGAGATCATCAAGAAAGATCGCAACGCTCAGGCATTGATTTCCGAATTCGACCCGGCAAGTCTTTGCTACAGTGATGTGGAAAATGGCCTGGCCTCGATTGTCACCGATTTCCGGCAGGATCGCGACGGCATGACACGCATCCTGATCCTCGATAACGGCCTGTCGCCTGCACGCGCGGGCGCGCTATCGCAGAGGGTCATCGAAATCGAAACCTATCGCACGCTGGCGATGCTGGGCCTGCCGCTGGCACATTCGTTGTCGCCGCGTATCCGGCGCATTGAGGACAGGCTTGCTGGTCTCACCAATGAAATGCGGGATTCCACATCGGACAGCCACAAGTTACTTGATGAGCTGACCTCACTGGCCGCGGAGCTGGAAGCCGACGCCGCATCCAGCCTCTATCGCTTCGGTGCAAGCCGCGCTTACAACGGCATCGTGCTGGAGCGATTGGCCGCGCTGCAGGAAGAGCCTGTGACCGGCTACGAGACCTGGGGGGCATTTATCCAGCGGCGTATGGCACCCGCCATGCGCACCTGCCGGTCGGTCAGCGGGCGACAGGAGAGCCTGTCTGAAAAGCTTTCGCGCGCCGCAACATTGCTGCGCACGTCGGTGGACGTCGAGCTCGAACGCCAGAACCGCGATCTGCTCAGCTCGATGGATAAGCGTGCCCAGCTGCAGTTGCGTCTGCAGCGAACCGTTGAGGGCCTTTCGGTCGCAGCGATTTCCTATTATGTCGTCGGCCTGTTCTACTATCTGGCACGAGGCGCAGAAACCTACATTCCCGAATTGCACGCTTCGGTGCTGACAGCGATCTTCGTGCCAATCGCCATTCTGGCCATGTGGTACGTGGTCAAAGCCGTGCGCAAAAAGCATGCAGAGGATTGATCAGTTTCGATCCCAGGGAGCGATTGGCCCGTATAGTCCAGCCAGATAATCGATGAACAGCCGCACCTTCGCTGGCAGGAACTGGCGCGAAGGATAGACGGCATAGATCGCGATATTGCGCGAGGCGGCGTAGTCTTCAAGCACACGGACCAGCAGGCCCGCGGCAAGCTCGGGGCCGATATCCCAGGTCGAACGCAACGCGATCCCAAGGCCGCCGAGCACTGCTTCACGAACAACCTCGCTTGAGTTCGTAAGCAGCGGACCTGCCGGACGCCATGTGACGGCGCCAAAAGGACCGATCAGGCGCCATGGATCGCCATTATGTGCAGCAAGACAGATGTGGTTTTCAAGATCGGAAAAGGATTGTGGTAGCCCATGTTCTGCGACATAGCGTGGCGCCGCGACCAGAAATCGTTCGACCGGCGCGAGCTTGCGGGCAACGAGGCTGGAGTCGGACAATTCGGCGATCCGGATCGCAAGGTCGTAACCTTCGCCAACGATATCGACGAATTCATCGGCGAGAACCAGGTTAACGGCAAGGTCGGGGTTCGCCCGCATGAAGGGTTCGAGATGTGGGGCGATGTGCATGCGTCCGAAGGTGGTCGGCACCGCGACCTTCAGCATCCCGTGTGCCTGTTCGGACCGGCGCGATACGAATGCTTCTGCCTCCTCGACGCCAGACAGGATCGCCAGCACCCGTTCGTAATACCCTTGGCCCGTTTCGGTCAGGGCAATCTGCCTCGTCGTGCGTTGCAGAAGCCGCGTACCCAGCCGCTCCTCCAGGCGCCGCAACCGTTTGGAAACGACAGCGGGTGACAGGCCGAGTTCCCGGCCAGCTGCCGACATACTTCCCGCAGAAACCACGCGCGCAAAGATTTCCATATCGTTGAATTCACTCATGCCCGCACTCTTTCTATCCGGAGATGATAAGGTCAAGCTCAAATGCTAACGTGGTTTCGTGCGCGCCTTTACAAACTGGAATAGTGAGAGGTAAAGATATTTTACCAGTTGAGTTGAGCGCGCCCTTAAGGGAGATTTCATGTCCGGACTGATGATGCCGAAAGCTGATGACGCGACCCTCTCGCGCAGGGCGGCTATTGTGGCGGCGTTGCGGGCGATCGTTCCGGGTGAGGGCGTTGTCGATGTTACCAACGAAATGCGTGCCTTTGAAACCGACGGTCTGACCGCCTACCGGCAACTGCCGTTGGTGGTTGTGCTGCCGCAGACCGTGCAGCAGGTCTCGCGTGTTCTCGAATATTGCCATGACACCAATGTAAAGGTGGTTCCTCGCGGCTCGGGAACGTCATTGTCGGGCGGCGCCTTACCGCTCGAGGATGCGGTGCTTCTGGTCATGTCCCGCTTCAACCGCATCCTCGAGATCGACTATCCGAACCGTGCTGCCGTTGTGCAGCCGGGCGTCACCAATCTCGGTATCACCAAGGCCGTGGAACATGACGGCTTCTACTACGCACCGGATCCATCGTCGCAAATTGCCTGTTCTATCGGTGGAAATGTTGCCGAGAATGCGGGCGGCGTGCACTGCCTGAAATATGGCCTGACCGCGAACAATGTGCTCGGTCTGGAAATGGTACTGATCACGGGTGAAGTGGTACGGCTGGGCGGTAAGCATCTCGATTCCGAGGGGTATGACCTGCTTGGGCTGATGACGGGCTCTGAAGGCCTGCTTGGCGTGGTCACCGAAGTCACGGTCCGTATCCTGCAGAAGCCAACGACGGCGCGCGCGTTGATGATAGGCTTTCCGACGAGCGAGGATGCAGGTCAATGCGTCGCCGACGTCATTGCGGCAGGCATCATTCCCGGCGGCATGGAGATGATGGACCGGCTGGCCATTCATGCAGCCGAGGATTTCGTCCATGCGGGATACCCGCTCGACGTTGAGGCATTGTTGATCGTCGAACTCGACGGACCTGTGGTTGAGGTCGACCATCTCATTAACATGGTCGAGGCCATCGGCAGGAAGAATGGAGCAACGACCTGCGTCGTCTCACAGAGCGAAGAGGAGCGGATGGCGTTCTGGGCGGGTCGCAAGGCTGCATTTCCCGCGGTCGGCCGCATCTCTCCTGACTACCTCTGCATGGACGGGACGATCCCGCGCAAGGAGTTGCCGAAAGTGTTGGCAGGCATGCGCGAACTGTCCGATAAATATGGACTTCGTGTCGCAAACGTATTTCACGCGGGCGACGGCAATCTTCATCCGCTTATCCTTTACGATGCGAATATTCCTGAAGAGTTGCGCAAGGCAGAGGATTTCGGCGCCGATATTCTGCGGCTCTGCGTCAAGGTCGGCGGTGTGCTGACGGGTGAGCATGGCGTTGGTGTGGAAAAGCGGGACCTGATGCCGGAAATGTTCAATGAGGCCGATCTCAAACAGCAGATCCGTGTCAAATGCGCCTTCGATGACAAGCACCTGCTCAATCCCGGCAAGGTCTTCCCGCAATTGCATCGCTGTGCCGAACTCGGCCGCATGCATGTGCACCACGGACAGGTGCCGTTTCCCGATATTCCGAGATTCTGAGCGTGACGATTATTATCCCCACCACGGAGAACGAGATCGTCGAGGCCGTGCAATGGGCGCTTGCCGAGCAGGTACCTGTTGAAGTCGTTGGCTATGGCTCCAAGCGTGATCTTGGCCGTCCCTTGCAGACCGAACATACGATTGGCCTATCGGCTTATGCGGGCGTGACGCTCTACGAACCGGACGAACTGGTGCTGAGCGCCAAGGCGGGAACCCCCATAGCGGAGCTGGAAACCCTGCTCGCTGAAAATGGTCAGGCATTCCAATTCGAACCAATGGATTATGGTCCGCTCCTCGGGCAACCCGTAGGGCAGGGCAGTCTCGGCGGTCTCCTCGCCACCAATTTGTGCGGTCCTCGCCGCCTCAAAGCCGGATCCGCCCGCGACCATGTGCTTGGGGTGCGTGTCGTGTCCGGCCGCGGCGAATTGTTCAAATCCGGTGGTCGCGTCGTCAAGAACGTTACCGGCTATGACATGTCGAAGGGTATGGCGAATTCCTGGGGAACGCTTGGCATCGCCACGGAAATCACTTTCAAGGTTCTGCCGGCGCCGGAAACGGAGACGACGCTGGTCATTCGGGGTCTTGCCGATGATGAAGCGGCGCGTGCCATGGCCATTGCCATGGGATCGAGCGGCGAAGTCGCTGCCGCTGCCCATCTGCCGGGCAACGTTGCCGGACGCGTCATTGATGGTGCATTGAACGGCGAGGCTTCGACCCTACTGCGCCTCGAAGGATTCGCACCCTCGGTCGCTGACCGGGCTGGTATGCTGAAAGGCCTGCTGACCACCGCTGGGGAAATTGATGCCCTCCCGCAGGAAACGTCGCGCAGGCTATGGTGCGAGGTTCGTGATGTCATTCCATTTGCTGATGCTACGGAACGTCCTGTCTGGCGCGTTTCCATGGTGCCGATGGAAGCTTATAAGCTGGTTGCCTCGTTGCGCATGGGTGCAGCAGTCGATGCCTTCTACGATTGGCAGGGTGGTCTCGTCTGGCTGCGCATGGAGGGTGATCCGGAAGCGGAGGCTGTGCGCGCGCTGATCCGCAAATATGGTGGCGGCCATGCGACGCTGGTTCGTGCTCCAGCCAGCGTGCGCGCCGCTCTGCCAGTGTTTGAACCGCAACCGGCGCCACTTGCCGCCCTGTCGAAGCGCCTGAAGCAGCAGTTCGATCCGAGCGGGATTTTGAACCCGGGCCGCATGGTCGCAGGAGTATAGACGTGCAGACAAACTTCACCCCCGAACAATTGCTCGACCCTGGTGTCGCAGAGTCGGAAAAAATCCTGCGCAAATGTGTGCATTGCGGCTTTTGCACTGCGACATGCCCGACCTATGTGACACTCGGTAATGAGCTCGACAGCCCGCGTGGCCGCATCTATCTCATCAAGGACATGCTGGAAAACGGCCGTCCTGCCGACGAACAGATTGTCAAGCATATCGACCGGTGCCTGTCTTGTCTCTCCTGCATGACGACCTGCCCTTCGGGCGTCAACTATATGCATCTGGTCGATAATGCCCGCGCTCATATCGAGAAGACTTACAAGCGCCCGGTTTTCGATCGCCTCATGCGCGCCTTGCTGGCGTTCGTTCTGCCTCATCCGGGCCGTTTCCGTTTCGCCCTCAACGCGGCGAAAATCGGCCGTCCCTTTGCCCCGCTAATAAGATCTTTGCCCGCCTTGAAACCTATCGCGGCCATGCTTGAACTGGCACCGAGATCTGTTCCTGCGAAATCGCACTTCGCCGAGCCTGGGTTACATGTGCCGCGTGTGGCAAGGAAGGGCAGGGTAGCGATCCTCACCGGGTGCGCGCAGCCGGTTCTGAAGCCCGGCATCAACGAGGCGACGATCCGCCTTCTGACGCGCCTCGGCATCGAAGTCGTGGTGCCGAAGGGCGAAACCTGTTGCGGTTCGCTGGTGCATCATATGGGTAGGGAAGAAGCCGCGCTTGACGATGCTCGCCACAACGTCGATGCCTGGATGCGCGAAATCGATCAGGGCGGACTCGACGCCATTGTGGTGACCGCTTCAGGCTGCGGAACGACGATCAAGGATTACGCCTACATGCTCAGGCTCGACCCGCGCTACAAGGACAAGGCAGCGCGTATTTCAGCTTTGGCGAAAGACATCACCGAGTATCTGACGAGCATTGACCTCCCCACACCAAATCAGGCTACCGGGCTGACGGTTGCCTATCATTCCGCGTGTTCGATGCAACATGGGCAGAAAATCATCCGTCAGCCGAAGGATCTGCTCAAGGCCGCAGGTTTCGTCGTAAAGGAGCCGGCCGAGGGACACCTCTGCTGCGGGTCGGCCGGTACCTACAACATCATGCAGGCGGATATCGCTCGAACGCTGCGCGACCGCAAAGTCAGGAACATCGAGGCAACGGGCGCGAGTCTGATTGCCACCGGCAATATCGGCTGCATTACTCAGATCGCTGTGGGCTCTAAACTGCCAATCGTCCATACAGTTGAGTTGCTGGACTGGGCCTATGGCGGCCCGAGACCGGAGGGCATTCCCATGTCTCAGCCGTCTTTGCAGGCTGCTGAATAGAAAGAGGGCAGCGGTTCAGGTGAACCGCTGCCCAGTTCCCGGCACCGCCCCCGGTGCCGGCCCCCACTAACTGATTACCTGACGATTACCCTGGTACCGACGTTGACCCGCTCGTAGAGGTCTGTGACGTCTTCATTGCGCATGCGGATACAACCGCTGGATACGGCATGGCCGATAGTCCACGGCGCATTGGTGCCGTGGATCCGATAGAGCGTTGAACCGAGATAGAGCGCGCGTGCACCAAGGGGATTGGCGATGCCGCCTTCCATATGTGCTGGTATGTAGCGGCCCTTCAGTCTCTCGCGTTCGATCATCGATGCCGGCGGATTCCAGTCCGGCCATTCAGCCTTGCGGCTGATCGTATTGGTGCCTGACCAGCCGAACCCTTCCTTGCCGACGCCAACGCCATAGCGTTGGGCGGTTCCGCCCGCTTCAACCAGAAACAGAAAACGCTGTGATGTATCGATGACGATGGTGCCTGGCTTCTCCGGGCCATCATAGGCAACTGTCTGCGGCAGGAACCGCGGATCCATCGCCCGTTTTTTTGGCCGTTGCTCGCTGGCAGGCGGTTCGGGGCGCTGGAATGAAACTTCGCGGACGGCCGGGTTTCCTGCGATGTTCTGCCTGGCGGTTCGGCGGTCCTGTCGCTTGGCAATGCCGCGCGACGGGGGTTCACTGAAAACCACATAGTTGCGCGGATTGACTGGCGAACCAACTGGCCTTGCGCGCAATTGCATGACCCAGGGTGCCGAGAGATCAGGGCTCATGACGACAGGCGCTCTCGTTGCATAGCGCTCGCTGGCCATTGCACCTGTGGCAATGGCTGCGGTCAGACAGGTTGTCATGAGCAGTCGGGTAATTCTCATCTGTATTGTTCTCAGCGCACACTGCTGACAGGATTTGTCAGTTTTCGGATTGAGTTTGCCTGTGCTGAGGTAGAAAAAAGTGAATCAGGATCAATAAAATGCGATTCTTTGCCGAAACTATTTGGTGTGGTTACTGGCAGGTTTGCAAAACTGGTTAACGATGGGAAAAAGGTAAGCGACATGCAAGATGACACTCCGGTCAAGACCGGCCTGATCACCGGCGAAGATGGTGACACCCGTTGTTTCTGGCCCGGAACCTTGCCGGAATATGTCCACTATCACGACCACGAATGGGGCCGGCCGGTGACGGACGATACGAGGCTCTTTGAGAAGATCTGTCTCGAAGGATTTCAGTCCGGTTTGTCATGGCTGACGATCCTCCGCAAACGAGAGAATTTCCGTAAGGCATTCGATGGCTTCGATTACCATCGCATCGCCCGCTATGGTGAGAAGGATGTAGACCGTCTGCTTGCCGATGCCGGTATTATCCGTCATCGCGGCAAGATCAATTCCGCCATCAACAATGCCAAGCGTGCCATAGAGCTCGTCAAGGAAACCGGGTCGCTCGCCGCCTATTTCTGGCAGTTCGAACCGCCGGCAGACGAGCGTCCGAAAGTCATAGATTATCCAACGCTGATCGCCAATCCAACGTCACCGACTTCGATCCGGCTGTCGAAGGATTTGAAGAAACGCGGCTGGAGTTTCGTTGGCCCCACAACGATGTATGCGCATATGCAAGCGATGGGCTTGGTCAATGACCACATTGAAGGCTG
Organism: uncultured Alphaproteobacteria bacterium; assembly: GCA_963777425.1. Lineage (GTDB taxonomy): Bacteria > Pseudomonadota > Alphaproteobacteria > Rhizobiales > Rhizobiaceae > Phyllobacterium. The sequence continues at coordinate 399,697 of CAVZQS010000008.1, forward strand.
CAAATGCCGCCAGGAGATCGAACAACTGCGCGCCAGGTTCAAACGACCGGTCGCGGCTTCATAGAGTGGAGTATCCCTCATCGGGATCATCAATCCTTGCCCTTGAAGCCTTGATAAGCTAGAGCAAACGCGCTCCGGCAATCGTAGAATTTCAAAGGTTTGGATCATCATCATGGCAACGAAGGCAGACAGGGTAAAAGCGCGGCTGCCGCGCGGGCTCACAGACCGTGCACCGGACGATCTGCGCGCTGCCGAAAAGATGATGGCTGAAATCCGCAAGGTCTATGAACTCTATGGTTTCGAGCCTGTCGAAACGCCGCTGATCGAATACACCGATGCGCTCGGCAAATTCCTGCCGGATCAGGATCGCCCAAACGAGGGTGTTTTTTCCTTTCAGGACGATGACGAGCAGTGGCTGTCGCTGCGCTACGATCTGACCGCACCGCTGGCGCGTTTTGTCGCCGAGAATTTTGAAAGCATCCCGAAGCCTTATCGCAGTTATCGCGCCGGCTGGGTGTTCCGCAACGAGAAGCCGGGCCCGGGCCGCTTCCGCCAGTTCATGCAGTTCGACGCTGACACGGTCGGTGCCCCTTCTGTCTCGGCGGATGCGGAAATGTGCATGATGATGGCCGATGTGATGGAGGCGCTGGGCATCAGGCGCGGTGACTACGTCATACGCGTCAACAACCGCAAGGTGCTGGATGGCGTGCTGGATGCCATTGGCCTTGGCGGCGAAGATAATGCTGGTCAGCGGCTGACTGTGCTGCGCGCTATCGACAAGCTCGACAAGTTCGGTGTCGAAGGTGTCCGCGAATTGCTCGGCAAGGGCCGCCTCGACGAGAGTGGCGATTTCACCAAGGGCGCAGGCCTCAATGAAGCTGCCATCAAGCAGGTTTTGGATTTCACATCTGCCGGTGGGACTTCGGGCGGTGAAACCATTGCCAATCTTCAGAGTGTCATCGCCGGCAACGAAAAGGGCACTGAGGGGGTTGCAGAACTCGCGACGATCGAAGCGCTGTGTTCGGCCGCCGGCTATGAGGGCCGCGTTAAGATCGACCCCTCGGTTGTTCGCGGTCTCGAATATTACACCGGGCCGGTTTTCGAAGCCGAATTGACCTTCGACGTCACCAATGAAAAAGGCGAAAGCGTTGTCTTTGGCTCCGTCGGTGGCGGTGGACGCTACGACGGCCTCGTTTCACGCTTCCGCGGCGAGCCTGTGCCTGCAACCGGAATTTCGATTGGCGTGTCCCGCCTGATGACGGCGCTGAAGAACCTCGGCAAGCTGGATACGTCCGACAATATCGGACCGGTCGTCATCCTGGTCATGGACCGGGATACGACCAGCCTCGGCCGCTACCAAACGATGGTTTCGCAGTTGCGGCAGGCAGGTATCCGCGCCGAGATGTATCTCGGTGGTTCGGGCATGAAACCACAGATGAAATATGCCGATCGCCGCGGCGCCCCTTGTGTTGTCATTCAGGGCTCGCAGGAACGTGACAATGGCGAGGTGCAGATCAAGGACCTGATCGAAGGGGCTCGTCTTTCGGCGGAAATTGAAGACAACGTGACCTGGCGCGAAAGCCGCCCGGCGCAGATCACCGCCAAGGAGGTCGATCTTGTCGCCGAAGTTCGCAAGATACTTGACGCGCAAGCCGAGGACCGCGCCAACGCATCGAAGGCTGTGTAAGCCCCGATGACCGGGTCGCGCGCGCCTGCCTTTTCCGGTGACCTCGCCGCGCTGATTTCAGGGCGGGATGCGGAGCTTGTCGACATTCCGGTCATCCAGCCGGCCGATCAATTTCTCGACATGGCCGGTGAGGACCTGCGTCGCCGCATCTTCCTTACCGAAAACGAGAATGGGGAAAGTCTTTGCCTGCGACCGGAGTTTACCATCCCGGTCTGCCGCAACCACATCGAGTTGAATGCTGCGACACCGAAGCGATATGCCTATCTCGGTGAAGTATTCCGTCAGCGCCGCGAAGGCGGCAATGAATTCTTTCAGGCCGGCATCGAGGATCTCGGCGACGCCAACCGGGCCCGCGCCGACGCTCGTTCGCTGGCAGATGCGCTGGCAGCCATCCGCCTTGTTGCACCGCATGCGGAGCTCGAAACTCTGCTTGGTGACCAGGCCATCTTCGAAGCGGTGCTGGCCGCGTTGGGCTTGCCGCGCGGCTGGCAGAAGAAGCTAACGCGCGCGTTTGGCAATCCTGGCCAGTTGAAGGCACTGCTCGAGGACCTTTCTTCAGACCGGCAGAGTAGTGCGCTGCCCGATCATCTCGCCGCACTCGTTGCGAAGGGTGATGAAGCGAAACTCGCAGTGGAGCTTGAACAGGATATGCAGGCAGCTGGAATTTCGCCGGGCGCAGGTCGCGCGCCGATCGAGATCGCACGCCGCCTCATCGAGAAGGCGGCACTGGCCTCAGTGAGGCTGCCGGCAAAGGCATTTTCGGCCCTCGAGAGCTTCCTTGCCATCCGCGTGCCGCTCCAGTCAGCGGCCGGGCAGTTGCTAGCCTTCGCGCGTGCCAATGAATTCGATCTTGGTCCGGCGCTGGAACAGTTCGAAGCGCGCGCAGCCTCTGTTATCGAAGCTGGCATTGGGCATGAAACCATCGTTTACGATGCTGCCTTCGGCCGTCCGCTCGACTACTATACCGGGCTGGTTTACGAGACACGCGCACCGGATTATCCCGAATTGGGCGCTATCGTTGGCGGCGGGCGCTATGACCGGCTGCTGACCATGCTCGGCGCCACGGGCTCAATTCCGGGCGTCGGTTTTTCTATCTGGCTCGACCGGCTTGAGCAGATTGCGGGAGATGCGCAATGACAATCACGTTAGCGCTCCCTTCCAAGGGCCGTCTCAAGGAAGAGGCGCTTGGAATTCTAAAGAATGCCGGGCTGAGCGTGGTCCTTCCCAAGGATCAACGCAACTATCGGGCACAAGTAAAGGGCGAAAGCCAGATCGACATTCTGTTTCTTTCCGCGTCGGAGATTGCCCGTGAGCTTGGCTACGGCAGTGTTGATCTCGGAGTGACGGGTGAAGATCTGATCCGCGAAACATTGTCTTCTGCTGACGAACGGGTGCAGATCGAGGCCCGCGTTAGGCTTTGGTCATGCGGACGTGGTCGTTGCCGTACCGGAAGTCTGGTACGACGTGTCGACGATGGCGGACCTCGATGACGTTGCTGCCGATTTCCGCCAGCGCCACGGTCGCCGCCTGCGCATCGCCACCAAATACTGGCGACTGACGCAGCAGTTCTTCTCGCAGATGCACGGCATACAGGTCTATCGCATTGTCGAGAGCCTCGGTGCGACCGAGGGCGCTCCTGCCTCCGGTTCCGCCGACATCATTGTCGATATCACTTCGACAGGCTCGACGCTGCACGCCAATCATCTCAAGGTTCTCGAAGACGGCGTGATCCTGAAGTCGCAGGCGTGCCTCGTTTCGTCTCGCGGCACAGCGGACATCAGGGCGGTCGAAGAGCTCACCCGGCGCATCAAGGCCGCGTTGGCTAGCTAATCCTTATCAACTCTATGTGATATCGCGCCGGTTCTGTAACCTTTGCGACGGCCCATACGTATTTCCCTCAGAAGACCGGATGAAGTCCGGTATAATCACGTTGGGAGATTAGTCATGATGACACGTCGAACGCTCTTTGGCGGTGCGTTGGCAGGGCTTGGCGCATTCGCGGCGACGCGGTTTGCCGGGACGCCGACAGCTCATGCCGCGGGTACGTTCGAAGTCGAACACACGGACGCCGAATGGAAGAAGTTGCTGACCCCCGAGCAATACTACGTGTTGCGCCAGGAGGGAACCGAGCGGCCCTTCACCAGCCCGCTCAACGATGAAAAGCGCAAGGGCACATTTGCCTGCGCTGGCTGTGATTTGCCGCTCTTTGATTCAGACACCAAATTCGACAGCGGCACGGGGTGGCCAAGCTTCTGGTTGCCCATCAAGGGCTCGGTCATCGAAAAATCAGACAGTTCATTTGGCATGACGCGCACGGCGGTCGAATGCCACCGCTGCGGCGGTCACCTTGGCCACGTCTTTGATGACGGACCAAAACCGACTGGACTGCGCTACTGCATGAATGGCGTCGCTCTGAAGTTCAAACCGGCAGCTGCCTGAGCTCCAAAGGATATCCCCATGAAACTTCGTCATCTACTGCTCGCTGCAACCATCATGTTGTCTCCGGGCTACGCTTTTGCCGGCGAAACGGTCACAATGGTCCCGCCGCCTGCGCTTGATCAGAAAACGTCGGCACAGTCCGAAACCAGTCGTTCTTGCCGGCGGCTGCTTCTGGGGTGTCCAGGGCGTCTACCAGCACATGAAGGGAGTGACCAGCGCGGTGTCCGGATACTCGGGCGGCAAGAAGGAAACAGCAAATTATGAAATCGTAAGCGGCGGCGACACTGGACATGCGGAAGTCAGTCGAGGTGACCTTCGATCCGAAGGTCGTCAGTCTTGGAAAAATCCTGCAGGTCTACTTCTCGGTTGTCCACAATCCGACCGAATTGAACCGGCAGGGCCCGGATTCCGGGACGCAATATCGATCGGCCATTTTCACGACCAGCGCAGAGCAGGCAGAAATCACCAAGGCCTATATAGCGCAGCTCGGACAAGGCCAAGGCCTATTCGAAGCCGATTGTCACAACAGTCTCGTCGCTGGAGAAGTTCTATCCGGCCGAAGCCTATCACCAGGACTATGCGACGATCCATCCATCGCAGCCCTATATCGCCTACTATGATCTGCCCAAGATCGAGAACCTGAGCAAGCTGTTTCCCGAAGACTACCGGGAAAAGCCAGTTCTGGTCGGCGAGGCAAGGGCTTCAAACTGATCTGAGGCTCTGAAACAAAAAAGGCCGCATCAAGCGGCCTTTTTTCATGATCACTGCAACGCGATCAGCCGCGCTTGGCGTCGATCGAAAGTGCACCCGCGCCGTGCTGGGCAAGAACGAAGAAACCGCCGGCGATGGCGAGGTTCTTGAAGAAGTTGATCTGATTGGCCTGATCGCACGGAACCAGATGCCCGACAAGCGCCGCGCCGATGGTGAAAAGACCAAGCAGGACTGCAGCATAGCGGGTCTGGAAGCCGACGAGGACGGCAAGGCCACCGAGAAGTTCGACCAGACCGACGATCACGGCCGTGACCGTTGGCAGCGGCAGACCCTTGGAGGCAAAAAAGCCCGCTGTGCCGGCAATGGCGGTCAAGCTTGCCGAAGCCGGCGGGAATGAACAGAATCGCAAGCAGGATACGGCTGACAAGCGTAACAGTGGCATTGTTGGACATGAGGAAACTTCTCCGGGGTTTGTTGGTACCGCCCAATAGCTAGATTCGATTGTCAAACAAAGCCACTATTTTCTCGACAGATTGTTCACAGTAGAATGATTTTCCAATCACTCTGGCGCGATCATTCGTTCAGGACGAACGAGGCGATCATAGTCCTCGGCCGAGACGTGACCGCTGGCAAGTGCCTCCTCGCGTAAGGTTGTGCCATTCTTGTGAGCGGTCTTGGCGATCTTCGCCGCATTATCATACCCGATTGCCGGCGCGAGCGCTGTTACAAGCATCAGCGAGCGTTCGAGCAGATCCTTGATGCGCACTTCATCCGCTTCGATACCTTCGACGCAATTGTCCGCGAAGGAGATCATGGCGTCGGAGAGAATGCGGATCGACTGAAGCACGTTCAGTGCAACCACGGGCTTGAATACGTTGAGCTCGAAATGACCCTGGCTGGCAGCAACGGTCACGGTGGCGTTGTTGCCGAACACTTGCGCGGCCACCATGGTCAGGGCCTCGGCCTGTGTCGGGTTGACTTTGCCTGGCATGATCGATGAGCCCGGTTCGTTTTCGGGCAGCTTCAACTCACCGAGGCCGGAACGAGGGCCAGAGCCGAGGAAGCGGATGTCATTGGCAATCTTGAACAGATCAGCGGCAAGCGCATTGAGGCTGCCGTGGAAGTTGGTGAGTGCACCGTGGCTTGCCAGCGCCTCAAACTTGTTAGGGGCTGTTTTGAAGGGAAGGCCGGTGATATCGGATACGGCTTCGGCAAAACCGGTGTCAAAACCTACGGGCGCATTGAGACCAGTGCCCACCGCTGTACCGCCCTGCGCTAGCAGGAAGATATCGGCGAGGCTTTGTTCAATGCGCGTGCGGGCAAATTCCAGTGCAGCGCGATAGCCGGAGAACTCCTGGCCTAGTGTGACCGGCGTCGCGTCCTGCGTATGGGTGCGGCCGATCTTGATGATATCGGCAAACGCTTTTTCCTTCTTGGCCAAAGCGGCAGTCAGATGTTCGACAGCGCAGGATAGAGGCGTTCGGTTGCCTCAATTGCGGTCGCGATATGAATCGCAGTCGGGAATGTGTCATTCGACGACTGGCTCATATTGACGTGGTCATTGGGATGAACAGGCTTTTTGGAGCCCTTGGTTCCGCCCAGCATCTCGATCGCGCGATTGGAGATAACCTCGTTTGCGTTCATGTTCGATTGGGTGCCCGAACCCGTCTGCCAGACGACAAGCGGAAAATGATCGTCGAGCTTGCCCTCGATGACTTCTTCGGCAGCGACCGTGATGGCACGGCCGATCACTTCGTCGAGCTTGCCCAGCGCCATATTGGTTTCGGCGGCTGCCCGTTTTGCAATGCCAAGAGCACGTACCAGTGGAATCGGCATTCTCTCGCCGCCAATCTTGAAATTGTGCAGGGAGCGCTCTGTCTGTGCCCCCCAATATTTGTCTGCTGCCACTTCGATGGGACCAAAAGTATCTGTTTCGGTACGGGTAGAGCTCATCGTGTACTTTCCTGTTGGGAGTTGGCATGAGCACTACTGCGAAGCTCTGCCAGAGGCAAGGTTCGAGCGCCGAATGTTCGAGTGGAATTGACCCGTCTTCGGGATAAAATCGATTATAGGCCGTGGCGGAAAACGTTGCGTCGCGCGCGTGTTGCGCCCCACCCAGGCGCTTTCCAGTCCAATCAGGATCATGCATGAGCAACAATACACTGCCTGATGCGCCTTTTTGATCAAGACAGATAGTCATTAGGCGCATAAAATTGGTCCTCAGCATTGTGGGGAGGACAAGCCATGGCCACGCATGAAGCGCGAACCCTTCAGATTTCCATCAGGCGCAACTGGCGCGATGTCTACGATTACGCCAGCGTTCCGGACAATCTTGCCGAAATGGGCGTCAGGTCTGACATCCGACTTACAAAAATCGGGGGACGAATGGCTGGCAGATGGCCCAGCCGGCAAACTCAGGCTGCGATTTGCCCCGCCCAACAAGTTAGGCGTTCTTGATCATTGGGTAACCACCGAAACCGGTGAGGAGGTCTATATCCCATTACGGGCAGTTGCCAACGGCGAAAGCTGCGAGGTGATCTTCACGCTTTTCCGGTTGCCGGGTATGGATGATGAGAAGTTCGCCGCTGATGCCGCATGGGTAATGGGCGACCTGCAAAAGCTCAAGGATCTGCTCGAAGCGCAACTGATAGAGTGAGGAATGATATGGCCAGTTCAGGCAAGGACAGACGCATCGATTACATCGAATTCAATGTCAGCGATATCGCACGCGCCCGTCAATTCTACGGCGAAGCGTTTGGCTGGACGTTCACGGATTACGGATCGGCTTACTGCGAATTTTCTGATGGCGGGCTCAAGGGTGGCTTCACAACTGAAGGTAAGGTTGGATCGGGCGGGCCGCTGGTCATCCTTTTCGCTAACGATCTTGCGGATACGCTCAAGCAAGTTGAGAAAGCTGGAGGAAAGATCGTCAAGCCCGTCTTTACGTTTCCTGGCGGCCGGCGGTTTCATTTCGCCGACCCGGATGGATATGAGCTTGCGGTTTGGTCGGATAAGTAGAGTTGCCGATCAAGCTGCTTGTGTCAGCATGTAGGCATCGTACTTTTCCATGAACTCACGCAACAACTGCGAGTATTCCGGAGTGACGGCGCTTTTCACGCTTGGGCGTGAAGCAAGCGCTTCGCGCCACGCCCGAACCTTGGGGTAATTGGAAAACACGCCAAGATCAATGATTTCGTCGAAGGTATCGAAATACCGGAAGACCGGTGCGAAGACTGCATCAACGAGACTGAATTCGGTACCGGCAAAGAATGGGCCATCCCCCAGCACGTCTTCAACGCGACCGAATTTCTCAACAAGCGCCTTGCGCTTTTCTTCGAACACACTTGCATCTTTCGTTGTTTCCAGGCCCCAGATGTCGGAGAGGATGGAGGAGCCATATTCCATCCAGCCGCGATGGCGGGCGCGGGTGAGTGGGTCTACCGGATGCAGCCGTGGCCCTGGCTGGCTCTCGTCGATATATTCCGCGATCACGGAACTTTCGAAAAGTATGGCCTCGGTGCCGTCTGCCTGCGGCACCTGCAACAGCGGAACCTTGCCGAGCGGCGATATTTTCAGAAACCAGTCGGGTTTATGCTGCAGATCGATGTAGATTTTCTCGAATGCCACGCCCTTTTCGGCAAGAGCAATGGCCGCACGTTGTACGTAAGGGCACAGAAGATGGCTGATAAGGGTAAGCGACGGCATGATATCCTCCACGGAACAGTGAGGGGAGCGGCTGCGAGCAACCGCTCCGCACGATTAGGCCGCGCGGGCCGTCTTCAAAGCATTCATCCACCAGACGAGTTGGTCCAGTTGATTGGTTGCTGCTTCGTTAAGGTGAGCGTAATCGCCAAGCTTCTTCTCGCCTTTGATTACGGTCAGGTATTCGGCGTACGAGATATGGACGCCCGTCTTCACCGAGGCTGAGCCCATCTCCACAAATATCAAACGAAGCTGCTCGATCGCGCGAGCGCCACCCACGCCGCCATAGCCGACCAAGCCAACTGGCCGCTGCGTGAACTCACCAAGATCGATCGCATTCTTCAAGACCGCGGTCGGCCCGTGATTATATTCCGCGACAGTAACAACGAACCCATCGAATTCACGCAGCTTCTTTTTCCACAGTTCTGCGGTTTCGTTCTGTGCTGTCGTCGTGCGTTCTTCACCGAAGAAGTTCATCGGATAGTCGAGCAGATCGACGATTTCGACCTCGACGTCCCCGCGGTTGCCGGCAAGTTCGGCAATCCACTTGGCAGGAAATTCGGCAAAACGGCCGATACGCGTACTGCCGACGATGATGCCGATTTTAGCTTTTGCCATGTTCAGAAATCCTTTGTCTTGGGATGGTAACTATTTGTGACCGGCGCTATATAAGTGACTGTTCGAAAATGTCGCAAGGAGGCACTTTTTTGAAACCAGATCACTTTGAAGTAACCCCCGCCTGCACGGCGGTTCATCATCTTTTGGCGCGTGTCGGCGACAAATGGACCGTGATGGTCGTGAAATATCTTGGCAATGGTTCAATGCGGTTCAATGAGCTGAAGCGCACCATCGACGGGATCTCGCAGAAGATGCTGACGAGCACATTACGCGGGTTGGAACGCGACGGGTTTGTCACGCGGACCGTCTTTCCCACCATTCCACCGCGGGTGGATTACGAACTGACGGATCTCGGGCGCGATCTTCTCGTACCGGTCAAGGCGCTTGGTGATTGGGCGATCAAGAATGAACAGCGCGTCAGGGAAGCCCGCGCGCGCTTCGATGCGGCCCGTGCCGGGAAGGAACATCTGCCGTTCGCAGACGCCGCCGAATAGTATTGGCGTCCCGCGCGTGAGGAGCCTTGACGCATATCAATAAATCTGGTTTTCTAGATATATGGATATTAGCAACGCACTTGAAGCGCTGGGCGCCATCTCACAATCCACCAGGCTGGACATCTTCCGCTTGCTCATCAAGGCGGGGGAAAAGGGGCTGGGCTGCCGGTGAAATTGCCGAGGCTATTGACGGACGGCAAAACACCACCTCGACCAATCTCTCGATCCTTGCCCGATCCGGATGGATTGGCGCAGAACGGGATGGCCGAAACGTCATCTATCGCGCAAATCACGCCGTGATTCGTGATCTCATAGCCTTCCTGCTTGAGGATTGCTGTGGAGGGCGGCCCGAGATCTGTGCGCCCCTCAGGAACTGGTCAAATTTGCACTTTTGACCCGCGGTGCATCATCTTACCTGACCAGCCGTTACAGCGAGCGCAAGGAAGATGCGGCGAAACTGGAAGAGCGCGTAAAGCTCAACTCGATCTGAACGAAATTGCTCAACAAAAAAGGCGGGTCGAAACCCGCCTTTTCCATATATCGCCGGGACAGGACTCCTTAGAAGTCCATGCCGCCCATGCCGCCCATTCCGCCGCCTGGCATCTGGGGAGCGCCGCCGTTGTCCTTCTTCGGAGCTTCAGCGATCATGGCTTCGGTGGTAACGAGAAGACCAGCTACCGATGCCGCATCCTGCAGAGCAGTACGGACAACCTTGACCGGATCGACGATGCCGAGAGCGATCAGATCGCCATACTCGCCGTTTGCAGCGTTGTAGCCGAAGGTTTCTTTCTTGTTGTCGAGGATCTTGCCGATAACGATGGAAGCCTCATCACCTGCGTTGGTAGCGATCTGGCGAGCCGGAGCCTGCAGAGCGCGACGAACGATGTTGATGCCGGCGTCCTGATCGGCATTGGCACCCTTGAGCGTAAGACCAGCGGAAGCGCGAAGGAGTGCAACACCACCGCCAGGAACGATACCTTCTTCAACAGCCGCACGGGTTGCGTTGAGGGCGTCGTCGACGCGGTCCTTCTTTTCCTTCACTTCAACTTCCGTTGCACCGCCAACGCGGATGACGGCAACGCCGCCAGCGAGCTTGGCAAGACGTTCCTGCAGCTTCTCGCGGTCGTAGTCGGAAGTGGTTTCTTCGATCTGCTGCTTGATCTGGCCGACGCGGGCGTTGATTTCGCCCTTCTTGCCATTGCCGTCAACGATCGTGGTGTTTTCCTTGGTGATCGACACCTTCTTGGCGCGGCCGAGCATGTCGAGCGTAACGCTTTCGAGCTTGATGCCGAGATCTTCGGAAATGACCTGACCACCGGTGAGGATCGCGATGTCTTCCAGCATGGCCTTGCGGCGATCGCCGAAGCCAGGAGCCTTGACAGCAGCAATCTTCAGGCCGCCGCGCAGCTTGTTGACGACGAGCGTAGCAAGCGCTTCGCCTTCCACGTCTTCAGAGATGATGACGAGCGGCTTGGAGGTCTGAACGACAGCTTCAAGAACCGGCAGGAGAGCCTGGAGGTTCGAGAGCTTCTTCTCGTGGAGAAGGATGTAGGCGTCTTCCAGGTCAGCAACCATCTTTTCAGGGTTGGTGACGAAGTAAGGCGACAGGTAGCCGCGGTCGAACTGCATGCCTTCGACGACTTCGAGCTCGGTGTCAGCGGTCTTGGCTTCTTCAACGGTGATAACACCTTCGTTGCCAACCTTCTGCATCGCCTTGGCGATCATTTCACCGATTTCGGATTCGCCATTGGCAGAGATCGTGCCGACCTGCGCAACTTCTTCCGAGGTCTTGATCTTCTTGGCGCTCTTGCCGAGCTGCTTGACGACTTCAGCAACAGCAAGGTCGATGCCGCGCTTCAGATCCATCGGGTTCATGCCAGCAGCAACAGCCTTGCCGCCTTCCTGAACGATAGCCTGGGCAAGAACAGTAGCAGTCGTGGTGCCGTCGCCGGCGATGTCGTTCGTCTTCGAAGCGACTTCACGAACCATCTGTGCGCCCATGTTCTCGAACTTGTCTTCAAGTTCGATTTCCTTGGCAACGGTCACACCGTCCTTGGTGATGCGCGGAGCGCCGAAGGACTTGTCGATGACGACGTTACGACCCTTGGGGCCGAGCGTTACCTTGACAGCGTCTGCAAGGATATTGACGCCGCGCAGCATGCGCTCACGCGCGTCGCGGCTGAATTTGACTTCTTTGGCAGCCATTTTATCTCTCCTGGGGTTGATCCCGGTTTGATGAATATTTGTTGATTAAGGGACAGCCGGCGATTAGCCGAGGATACCCAGAATGTCGGATTCCTTCATGATCAGCAGGTCTTCGCCGCCGATCTTGACTTCCGTACCGGACCACTTGCCGAACAGGATCAAATCGCCTGCCTTGACATCGAGTGGTACGAGCTTGCCGGCTTCGTCACGAGCGCCGGTGCCTACGGCGATTACTTCGCCTTCCTGCGGCTTTTCCTTGGCGGTATCCGGAATGATGATGCCGCCTGCAGTCTTTGCCTCGGATTCGACGCGGCGTACAACGACGCGGTCATGAAGCGGGCGGAACTTGGTTTTGGCCATGGTTAGAACCCTTGATGTTGGTGTCAAAACGATGTCGCGAACAGCTGGCCATTCGCGTTATTAGCACTCGACAGGGTGAGTGCTAACTGCGGCCGGAGATAGTGGGATGGGCTGGAAGAGTCAAGGGAAAGCGACTTGAAAATTCTTTGCCGGGGAGCGGCCCTGAAAAGATGGGCGCAATATCCCATGCAAATGTGACCTGCTCATGAATGGTGGTTGCCTAAGGTTCCCTCACCATCCAGCGTTCGAGCAAAGTTCGGACACCGTAATTCATCGCCCGCCATTGCGGCAGCTTATCCTTTGCAAAAGAACCTTGCAGGGCAAGTTTCAAATCTCTGAAATAGAAAGTAAAGTCGCAACCTTGGTTTGAGCATCGAGAAGTGTGTCCCCCCGCCTCTCATCAAGATTGACGTAGATCTCTAACCAAAAATCGAGTGCCGAGATTCGGGTCAATTCGTACTTGGAAGGGATGCGTTCCTTATACATGTCCATGATGAATTCAATGCTTGAGAAAGGAAATCCCGGGTATCTTTCCCGTCCGGAATGACTCGAACGTACGGGATACGAACAAGGTAAGACCCGTCCGGAGGATCCAGTTCTTCATGAGCCCTCCATTGGCATAGAATGCTTCTTTCTTCGACGGAGCGAGGGTCGGCATCCAGAACGCAAATTCAAAACCTTCTCTTTCCGAATAACAGTTCACACGTTCCGGCATTGGTCTGAAGCTCAAATACGCATAGGGAATGTTGAAAGCCTGCTGACCACCTTCCAGGCGGCGGAAAACAAGGTACTCCGGGTCCATATTCTGTATTCTGTACCAGGCGGACCTGATATCACCCTCCGGCTTGCATGGGGTAGTCTTCAGCGGCCATCGCAAAGCTGGAAAACGCAATACCAAAGGCAAATATCGCCAGCATACAGAGACGGTCGGCCAGATTTTTCGGCATTGGGTTCCCCAAGAATATAGCTATTATTTGAACGACGAACGTTACGCGGACAATGCAACGTTCGTCGTAGCTGAGGCTTTCAATCGCCATCCGCATTTGCCAGGAATGAAATTCTCCCTTGCCCTGACGGATATCGTAACGCAAGTTGAGCTCGTTGATTTTTGAGCGGTCGGTGACATCGATTTCCTTGAGACGTTTATCCCGTGAATACCAACCGATCACATTGTCATCATCGTCAAAACGCGGGTGATAGCCATCGATATCGTAAGGGTCCCCGGCAAAACCGCCACGCTCGCCCTTGATTCCATCAAGTGCGCGATCGATGATTTCCAGTTTAATTTTTGCCGGTACCTGCGCGTTTAGTCCTTGCAATATCGCTTCAGTGGAATTTTCCCCGGGTAACGGTCGAGTCTGAATTTGCGAACGGTATCCGCTAGCGCCTTGGCGTTCACCGAAATGAACTTCTCATATTTGACGGGATCGTTCGAAATGCGGAAACCCACCGTATCACCCGGCTTACTTGATAAAGGCATATCCCAATAATTGAATGAACCGCCCCAGCCGCCTATTGTCTGTTCGCCTTTTTCACCTATTGCGGAACGGACATCATTGGCAATAATTTCTGCGTTGATGGCATTTTGCCGTTCGTTAGAACATCTCGCATGACAAATTCACCAATGCGATTGGAACTTTCCTGTATCTTCTCATGATCAGCCGGTTTGTCATCAAATCGCAAACCATTTCCTGTGACGCTGCGAATGAGAAGTTGCCCTGACTGTTCGGATCGTCGCCATTGATCTCGCCTGCCTTGCTCAGCCAGAACTCCTGTGCTTCCAGTTCTTGCGGTCCGCAATACTTAAATCAGGGTTTTGCAGGCGATTTTGAACTTGCTGATGCAGATATTTATAGGCCTCGACATAGACACGTTTGCCGCTGCCAATTCTTCTTCTGAGTTCAGCCTTCCGGCTTTCATTGAACTCAATGTTGGCGTGCTGGGTTCGACGTGAATATGAACCCGGTTTAGCGAGATCGTTGTTGTCATTGGGTCGAGCGGGCGTCGCACCAGTCTTGATTGGATCAACAGAGATTGGGCTGGATCGGCCAACGCCATATCCCGCACCTCCGCCGCCATCAGTCCATTGCCCGCCATCCGGATTTCCCGCTGGCACGCGCGGCTGATCTGGGTGAAATTTCCAAAGAATGTTCTCCCATCTGCTCCGGTAGCTGCGCAATGCATTGTAAGCGAGTTCGGCTACCCGGATTTCTCCCCGCGGATAGGTGATCCGCCCGGCCTCCTGCATGGCCTTCAGTTGGAGGCGAGCTTCCTCAACGCGATCTCTGTAATACTGGATTTGGGACAGGTCGTGAAGGCGTCAGTCGTCGGCCTGCTCTTCACAAACGTGATGCGCCATATCGACGAGCATGTCGCTGACGTGCTTGTCAGCGAGCTCATAGAAAATTTGCTTGGCCTGCCGGTTGCCACGCACCAGCCGTGCACCGCGCAGCAGTCGCAGGTGATGGCTGACGAGCGACTGCGAAAGGTCGAGGCTTGCCGCGATGTCACCCACTGACCTTGGTAATTCCAGACAGAAGAACAGGATACGCAGGCGTGTTGGATCGCCAAGCAGGCGGAATGTTTCAGCGAGGATAGTGGTATCAAGCTGTGACGGGACTGGCGGCTTGCTCAATGCTTGTGGCCTTCGTGACTGTGGGCGTGGACACCATGATCGTGATCGCTATGGTCGTCTCCTCGTGGTGGTGGCTGTGGCCATGATCGTTGTCTGGGGTCGCATTCGCCCCAAGACAGCAATCATCGGCGGCAGTATCCGGCCAATCGATGGCGATCGTCGCGTGCTCTATGTCAAACTTTGATAACAGTGCCGCCTCGACAGCCTTGACCAGGAAACGTGGGTCAGCATCGGGCAAGCGGCTGTACATGCAAGGTGGCCAAGAGCCTTGCCGGACGTGATCATCCACACATGCACGTGGCGGACATTGGCGACACCGGGAACTGTGCTCTTCAGGTATTGCTCGATCTCCTCAGGCGCGGCATTTGCCGGTGCGCCTTCGAGAAGGATATGCATCGAATTTCGCAGGAGAGCCCAGGCACTGCGCAGGATCAGCAGGCAGACGAAGACCGAGAGGATCGGGTCGATCGGTGTCCAGCCCGTGTAGTAGATGACAATGGCGGCGATGATTGTGCCAACGGAGCCCAGCAGATCGCCGAGGACATGCAGCACGGCGCCCTTGATATTGACGTGTTCACTATCGCCGCGGGTCAGGATCCAGAACACTGCCATGTTGACCAGCAGTCCGATCGTTGCCACCACAAGCATCGGGCCGGCCAGAACTTCACCCGGATTGCGGAAGCGATCGAATGCTTCGATCGTGATCCAGACCAGAATGGCAAAGAGTGCGATCGCATTCATCAGACCGGCAATGACTTCGAACCGGAGATAGCCGAAGGTTCGGCGTTCATCGGCTGCGCGCTTGCCAAAATGAAATGCTGCAAAGGCGAGGGCGAGGGCGGCGGCGTCGGTAACCATGTGGCCGGCATCGGCAATCAGAGCGAGTGAGCCCGACAGCAGCCCGCCAATGACCTCGACGATCATGAACGCGAAAGTGATGAAGAAGGCAATCAGAACCTTGCGCTGATTGTCCGTGGTGATTTTCGGTGTGTGATCGTGACCTTCGTGGGAATGCGCCATGGCTCGCTCTTTCATTTGACGAACATATCGATACTTGTTCATATGTATGTTGTCAATTGGAAGATGCTACCCTTTGATCCACCGGCTTTTGGGCCGGTGGATCGGGGTCGGAATTCTTAGGCTGCGAGACGCGGTACGATGTCGTCAAGTTCGATGTGGCCGAGGAACTCGCCGCTTGAGACAGCCGGCGTGCCATCTTCGATGGCATGGGCGAAGATCACCGCTTTGTCCGCTTCGAGCTTCTGCAGGTATCCGTGAAATTCCGGATATTCACGCTTCAGGTCAAAAAGCTGCAGATCTTCTCCCCAGCGGGCAATGCCAATCAGATAGGCATCGGCGATTGTCTTGTTTTCGCCGACGAGCCATTCCCGGCCGCTCAGGTGCGATTGCAGGAAACCATAGCCCTCCGCTGCCTTTTCCCGGGCCAGATCGCGCAGCGTCTTGATGGCCGGGTCGCCTTCCTTCAGCTTGAAGGCAGTCCAGGCCGGTGCAAAGGCCGAGTGGAAGCTCGTATGGAGATAGGCGAGCATCTGGTTGAGCCGGTCGTGCGCCTTCGTTCCCTGCGCGAACCCCAATTTCCGGCTCAGATCACGCGCAGCAATGTTCTGCAGGATCGCGAAGCTCTCGCTGAGCGGCTCGCCGTTCTCCAGAAGCAGGGTCGGTGTCTGCTGCTTGCGGTTGACGCGGGCGTAGACGTTGCTTTTTGACTTTGCCAGCATGTCGATCCGGCTCAGGCGATAGGGTTGCCCGAGCCATTCGAGCGCCACGATTGACCCGAAGGAGCAACCATGCGGCACTCCATAAAACAGTACAGGTTCCATTTTCCAATTCCTCGAATTTGAGTTGTCGAACCGCGGTGAAATGGAACATGGCGATTGTGGTTACTATTGTAAAGAAGGCACAAAAATGTCATGATGGTACAAATTTTATACCAACATAACAAATGGTTAGAATGAAAATGAAAGAACTGGTTTCGCATTGCCCCGTGGAGAACGCCATGCTGGTGCTTGCCGGACGCTGGCGTATCCTGCTGATCTATTATCTGTTGGAAGGCACGAAGCGCTTCAGTGATCTCCGCCGTGACATGCCTAAGATTTCGCAGCGTATGCTGACGCTGGACCTGCGGGCGCTGGAGGAAGCAGGCTATGTGCGCCGGACCGTCTTTCCCGAAGTTCCGGTGCGCGTGGAATACAGTCTCACGGAAGAGGGGCAGCGGCTGCGAACACTGGTCGAAGTGCTCGGCGAATGCGGTGAACGGCTGACGCGGCGTCGCGACACGAAGGCGGCGGCCTGATCCGAACCTGACAGTACAATCCCGCGTGACACGATTGGCCTGATCGGCTAAGCGATGGCATCTCCCGGACTTGGGGCCACCACCCGTCTTCTGAAAGGACTGGCATGAACGACATGCTACATTTGCAGCGTCTCGACGCATTGATGGATCGCTATGATGTGCTTCTGTGCGACGTCTGGGGTGTTCTGCACAATGGTGTCGATTCGTTTACGTCCGCGTCTGAAGCCTTGTCGCGCGCGCGCCAGGCCGGTCTGACGGTCGTGCTCATCACCAATGCGCCGCGCCCTTTTGCCGGTGTGGCTCAACAGATCCACTCTCTCGGCGTGCCCGAGACGTCCTATGATCGCATCGTGACATCAGGCGATGTGACGCGCGAGCTGATCCGGAACGCGCCGCGCCATGTGTTCCATCTCGGACCGGATCGCGACGAAACCCTGTACGATGGCCTCGATATCGAGCTCGTCGAGGAGCGCGAGGCCGACGTCGTCGTCTGCACCGGCTTCTTTGACGATGAGACGGAAACGCCGGAAGACTACGCCGAGATGCTGACCCGCTTTCGCTCGCGCAATCTGCCCTTCATCTGTGCCAACCCGGATATCGTCGTCGAACGCGGCGACCGTCTGATCTGGTGTGCCGGCGCGCTCGCCCGCGATTATGGCCAGCTTGGCGGTCGTACCTTGATTGCAGGCAAGCCGCATCGCCCCATCTACGACGCCGCGGTTGCTGCCGCCGAAGAAGTTCGCGGCAAGCCCGTCGATCGTTCCCGTGTACTTGCTATCGGCGATGGTATGCTGACCGACATCAAGGGTGCCGACCTGTTCGGGATCGACGCGCTCTACATCTCCGGGGGCATTCACGCTGGAGATTACGTCATGGGCGGTGTGCACGATCTTGAAAAGATGTTCGCTTTTCTTGAAAAGCATGGCAGCAATCCTGTGGCGACTATGCCCGCCCTTGCCTGAGGAATGACATGCCCATCCTGCGATTGACCGATCCATCCCATTTGCCCGAGCATCTCAAAGGCGCGGTCGTGGCAATCGGCAATTTTGATGGCGTGCATCGTGGTCATCAGGCTGTGCTTGAGCGTGCACTGGAAGCGGCGCACGCTGTAAGGAAGCCCTCGCTCGTTCTGACCTTCGAACCCCATCCACGCAGCGTGTTCGTCCCCGATCAACCGGTCGACCGGCTGACACCGGCCGCGGAAAAGGCGCTGATACTGGAAGCACTCGGCTTCGATGCGGTCATCGAATGCCCCTTCACACGCGAATTCTCGCAATTGACTGCCGATGTCTTTGTCGACCGGATTCTGGTGGACGGCCTGACTGCCAGCCGCATCGTCACCGGGTTCGATTTCCATTTTGGCAGGAACCGCCAGGGCGGACCGGCATTTCTGATGGACGCGGGCGAAAAACGCGGCTTTCACGTCACCCTGGTCGACGCGTTCCGCGATGAGGGCGGGCAGGCGATTTCTTCCAGCCGCATCCGCGAACTTTTCGGTGAAGGCGATGTGGTCGAAGCTGCTGGCCTCCTTGGCTATCGTCACCGGATTCGGGCTGAAGTCATAGGCGGCAAGAAGCTTGGCCGCACGATCGGATTTCCCACGGCTAACATGGTCCTGCCACCCGAGACGCATCTGAAGCATGGCATATATGCTGTGCGTTTCCGCCGTGCCGACGGCACGCTTTATGATGGCGTCGCAAGTTTCGGCCGGAGGCCGACGGTCGATACTGATGGCGAGCCGCTGCTTGAAACCTACGTCTTCGATTTCAGTGGCGACCTCTACGGCGAGAGCTGCGCAGTGTCGTTCTTTGGTTACTTGCGCGGCGAGGAAAAATTCGACGGCCTGGAGCCGATGATGCAGCAGATCAAACGCGATGAAGACGAAGCACGGGCACTTCTACAAGGCGTGCGGCCATTGTCAACTCTCGACCAAGCGATCAATTTCGATTGAATTGGTAAATTGTTTACCAAGAGAATAAAGCCAATTTTATCTATCTTTCAGTAGTTTCGCCCCAAAAGCTTGCCACCTCCCAGGCAGGGTTCCGGAGTGATTTCATGTCTATTCGTCTTATTGGTGCTCTCTCGAGCGCATTGTTTTTTGCGGGTTCAACAGTAGTTCTTGCCGATGAATATTATCCAGACAATCAGCCAACCAGCAGTACCCGCGGCGATCATTGGTGGTCAGGCGACTGGTATCTGACACTCGGCGCGAAGGGGTTCGTCGCGCCGCGCTATGAGGGCGCTACGGAGTACCTCCTGAGAGCGGCTCCGGTCATTTCACTCGGCCGTGCGGGAAGATCGGTTCGCTTTTCGTCGCTCAACGACAATGCCTCGATCGGCTTTGTTGATACAGGTGTCTTCCGTGCCGGTCTTACGGGAAAGTTGATCACCGGCCGTGACGACGGCGATTCCGACGACCTCAAGGGACTGAACGATGTCGACTGGGGATTCGAGCTCGGTGGATTCGCCGAGTTCTACCCGACCGATAATATTCGGGGCCGTGTCGAGGTGCGTCGTGGTATTGGCGCCCACGACGGCGTCGTGGCCGATGTCTCAGTCGATGCATTCAAGGACCTGACGGAGACCGTTCGCGTTTCGGCTGGTCCGCGCGCCACGTTCGCTACCGAGGAATACTTCCAGGAATATTATGGCGTGAATGCCACCGAGTTTGCGGCGTCGGGTCTCAAACAATATTCGCCGGGCGGCGGACTGAAATCTCTCGGTATCGGCGGCCAGATCACCTGGCAGACGACGGACAAGGTCACAACGAGCGCCTATGCGGAATACAACCGGCTGATGGGGCCGGCGTCTGATTCAAGTCTTGTGAAGGAACGCGGTTCAGCCAATCAGGCCACTTTCGGCCTCCAGGCGACGTATCGTTTCGATTTCTCCTTGTAAGGTTCGAGGCAGCGCGCGCGAAGTTTATTGTGGCTGCCTCTTTATTCTCGCAGGCTTGATTGCTAAAAGCGCGGTCATGAAAACCGTTTGCTGGACTAAGGCATTGTCCATACCTATTCAGACGATACGAATTACTGGCCCGGCCTTACCGCGTTCCTGAAGCTTCGGCTTGCGGTGCGGAAGGTCGGGGGGCGCTCTTGCGCTTTATTGTGATTTCTTCAAATCCATGCCTGCCGCGATCACGCGCGGGCCTTTGTACAAGCTGGAAAAATGACCGATACGTCCACGACAATCGACTATTCGAAGACCCTATATCTGCCACAGACGAATTTTCCGATGCGCGCCGGCCTGCCCGCCAAGGAACCGGAGTTCGTTGCACGCTGGCAGGAGATGAACCTCTACAAGAAGCTGCGTGAGGACGCCAACGGCCGTCCGCTCTATGTCCTGCATGACGGTCCGCCCTATGCCAATGGCAATATCCATATTGGCCACGCGCTGAACAAGATCCTCAAGGACGTCATCACCCGCTCGTTCCAGATGCGCGGCCATGATTCCAACTATGTGCCCGGCTGGGATTGTCACGGCCTGCCGATCGAATGGAAGATCGAGGAACAGTACCGCGCCAAGGGCAAGGACAAGGACGACGTGCCGATCAACGAATTCCGCAAGGAATGCCGTGAGTTCGCTACGCACTGGATCAAGGTTCAGTCCGGCGAGTTCAAGCGGCTCGGTATCGAAGGTGATTTCGACAACCCCTATACGACAATGGCGTTCCATGCCGAAAGCCGCATTGCTGGCGAGCTTCTGAAGTTCGCCATGTCCGGACAGCTTTATCGCGGCTCCAAGCCGGTCATGTGGTCGGTGGTCGAGCGCACGGCGCTGGCCGAGGCCGAAGTTGAATATGCTGACATCGAAAGCGATACGATCTGGGTGAAGTTTCCGGTTGTTAAGGGCTCAGCGGACCTCCAGCAGGCGCACGTCGTCATCTGGACGACGACGCCATGGACCATCCCCGGTAATCGCGCCGTTAGCTACTCGCCGCGTGTCGCCTATAGCCTTTATGAAATCGAGTCGGTTGAAAATGATTTTGGACCCCGTCCAGGCGAGAAGCTGATCTTCGCGGACGCCCTTGCCGAAGAATTGGCCATAAAGGGCAAGATGAAATTTAAACGCATCAGGACCGTTTCGGCTGATGAGCTTGCGGCGGTCACGCTGGCCCATCCATTCCACGGTCTCGGCGGCGGTTACGAGTTTGCAGTTCCCATGCTCGACGGCGATCACGTTACCGACGACGCGGGTACGGGCTTTGTGCACACCGCGCCCGGCCATGGCCGTGAGGACTTTGAGGCCTGGATGAATGCAGCACGCGACCTCGAAGCGCGGGGCATTTCTCCCGCAATTCCTTTCGCCGTTGACGATGCCGGCTATTACACCAAGGACGCTCCGGGCTTCGGTCCTGATCGTGAGGGTGGCGCTGCGCGCGTCATCGATGATAACGGCAAGAAGGGCGACGCCAACAAGGTCGTCATCGAAGAACTCATCGCCCGCAACGCCTTGTTTGCCCGTGGCCGTCTGAAGCATTCCTACCCGCATTCCTGGCGCTCGAAGAAGCCGGTGATCTTCCGCAACACGCCGCAATGGTTCGTCTATATGGACAAGGACCTTGGCGATCAGACCACGTTGCGTTCGCGCGCGCTCAGCGCGATCGACGAAACCCGCTTCGTGCCGGCGGGCGGCCAGAACCGCCTGCGTGCCATGATCGAGGACCGGCCTGATTGGGTTCTGTCGCGTCAGCGCGCCTGGGGTGTGCCGATCTGCGTCTTTGCTGATGAAAGCGGCAATGTCCTGCAGGATGAGGCCGTCAACGCACGCATTCTTGTAGCATTCGAGGAAGAGGGCGCTGACGCCTGGTTCGCTCAAGGCGCGCGCGAGCGCTTCCTTGGTGAAAAGGCAAATGAGCCGTGGACGCAGGTGCGCGACATTCTCGATGTCTGGTTCGACTCAGGATCCACTCATGTCTTCACTCTGGAAGACCGGCCGGATCTGAAGTGGCCTGCTGATGTCTATCTCGAAGGTTCGGACCAGCATCGTGGCTGGTTCCATTCCTCGCTCCTGGAAAGCTGCGGCACGCGTGGCCGCGCGCCGTACAATACCCTCGTCACCCATGGTTTCACCATGGACGAGGAAGGGCGCAAGATGTCGAAGTCGCTCGGCAATACGGTGACGCCGCAGGACGTGATCAAGGATTCCGGCGCGGATATCCTGCGTCTGTGGGTGATGACGACGGACTACTGGGAAGATCAGCGTCTCGGCAAGAACATCATCCAGACTAATATCGACGCCTACCGCAAGCTACGCAACACAATCCGCTGGATGCTCGGCACGCTCGCCCACGACGAGGGCGACGAGATCGCCTATGCGGATATGCCTGAACTTGAAAAACTCATGCTGCACCGCCTCGCGGAACTCGATGAGTTGGTACGTTCGGGCTATGACGCGTTCGAGTTCAAGCGGATTACCCGTGCGCTGATCGACTTCATGAATGTCGAGCTCTCGGCGTTTTATTTCGACATTCGCAAGGATGCGCTCTATTGCGATGCACCGTCGAGCACCAGGCGCAAGGCCGCGTTGCAGGTCGTGCGCCATCTTTTCGATCGCATTGTCACCTGGTTGGCACCGATGCTGCCGTTCACCACCGAGGAAGCATGGCTTGATCTGCACAAGGATGCGTTATCGGTCCACCTTGAGCAGTTCCGTGATACGCCTGCAGAGTGGCGGAACGAACAGCTTGCCGCGAAGTGGCGAAAGGTGCGCGATGTGCGCCGTGTCGTTACCGGTGCGCTGGAACTCGAACGCGCAGACAAGCGCATTGGTTCGTCGCTTGAGGCCGCCCCTGTGGTCTTCATCACGGATCCCGAATTGCTTAGCGCAGTAAAGGACATCGACATGGCCGAGGTCTGCATCACCAGCGCGATCATGATCAAGGACGGAACTCCTCCCGGGAACGCATTCGTTGCCGAAGATGTCAAAGGCGTTGCGGTTGTGCCAGAACGTGCATCGGGCACAAAATGTGCCCGTTCGTGGCGTTATACCCATGACGTTGGCTCGGACACCGCTTATCCCGACGTTTCGGCGCGCGATGCTGCTGCCTTGCGCGAATTGGCTCAACTCGGGAAGTTGGTTTGAATAAAGATGGTAAAGATGACGGGTCACAAATTTCGTGATCCGCTTCATTCTTAACAATATCTTTCATCGGCTTGCTTAACATAGTTGTGCTCATGTAAAAGGCTTGCCATTGAACTGCCTGATTTAAGAGGCAGGGCATTGATCAAGCAAATTTGATCAGCAGGCGGATCTGCACAGTCTCGGGTTGGAAGTGGCAAGCATGGATTTGAACGGACGCATTACGGTTCTCGGTGCATTGATCGCGTCGTTGGCGCTCGGCGGCTGTGTTTCCTCGCCAACCTATGGCACGGACAAGACGGCCGGCAGCCAGCTCCTCGACGATGTTTCGAACCTCGCTTCGTTCGGTCCGAAGAAGTCGAACCAGATTGCTTACAATCCCCGTCCGGAACTCGTGCGTCCTGGCGAGGGCAAGGCGCCGCAATTGCCAGCGCCGCAAAACAATGTCGTTGCGGAGAATGGTGCAGCGTGGCCGGAGTCGCCCGAGGCGCGCCGCAAGCGGATTCGCGATACCGCAACAGCCAATCAGAACAATCCGAACTTCACACCTGAAGTTGAGAACGACATGCCGCTGGCTAAGGCGGACACGAGCAAGTCAGATTATGGCTTCTTTGGTGATAAGACGCCAAAGGTTGTGCCGCACGGGGCAACGGACCAGAGCGCCGAGTTTCGTGCCCGCAAGCTTGCTTCAACTGCGGGTTCGCCAACGACACGCCGCTATCTGAGCGAGCCGCCGCTGGAATACCGCGCGCCCGCAGCGACCGCCGCTACTGACGATCTGGGCGAGGATGAAGCCAAGAAAGAACGCGAGCGCAAAGCCGCTGCTCGTAAGGACAAGGGCTTCAGTTGGAAGAACCTCATTCCTTGGGAATAGACGATTCACAGATTCCGCTACCCGCGTTGTCCTCAACATCCGCAACTGTTTAACGCAACTTTCTTGACGAACACTCGATTCGCCAAGACCGACAACTCATTGCAACTAAGACGATATTTGCGCACTTTAATACTAAAGTGCTATTATTGCTGACATAATGGAAACCCTTCGAACGTTGATCGGATGTTCGAATGATTGTTGTCAGAACAACGGATAAGACTACTCGTGCCTTGCGCATGGGTCTAACAGCGATTTCTTTTTGCTTTTTCGTCCTCCTATCTGCGAGACCGGGCGTTGCACAACAAATCGTTACGAGCGGTCAGGTCGAGAGTGGAATCTTGTCGATCCCGGGGCCACAACCCAGCCCTTGGGACGTGGGGTTTTTGCTCAATGTCGGCCGTGACGCTCAAGGGGAATTGATCATACGCGAAGGCGGTGCTGCTTTTCTCACACGCGTCGATCCGATTGTAGTTCGAATGGTAACAGAAGTCGGGGGGATGTTGGCGGTATTGGCAACATCCTGGTGACAGGCGCAGGCTCGTACTTGGAATATGGCCATGAAATGCGGATCGGCGGAACCGGGACAGGCTCTCTTATCATTGAAAATGGTGCAAGGGTCTTCGATGCGGGCCCAGATTTCAATGGTAATGCTCCGGCAACGGCGATCGGAGTAGGAAGCGGTGGCTCGGGTTCAGTCCGCGTAGACAGCAGCGGCTTCACTGGCAATACCAATCTCACAGGTGGCAATCTGATCGTCAATGGCACCCTCGGCGGAGTGATCGTCGTTCAAGAGAGTGGTCTGCTGGGCGGGACCGGCATAGTCGGCTCGGCAGCGATCGACACTGGTGGTATTTTGTCTCCGGGTAATTCGATCGGTGCGCTGCACGTGAACCGCAATCTCGCGTTCAACTAAGGATCGATCTATCGGGTCGAGGTCGATCCGGCTGGCAATAGCGACAAGACATTGGTCTCCGGAATTGCAACGTTGACCGGCGGACGCGTGGATGTCATCGCATCGGCCGGCAACTGGCGTGCTGGCACCGATTATACGATCCTTACGGCTGCAAGCGGATTGAACGGCAGTGAGTTCTCGGTGTGTCATCGAATCTCCAGTTCCTCGATCCGGCGCTCACTTATGACCCAACTAACGTCATGCTGATCCTGCGCCGCAACGACATCGACTTCTCCAATCTCGCGAAGACGCCCAATCAGCGGAGTGCAGCAGAATCCATCGATGACTTTGTCGCACTGGATCCAGCGCCGGACGACAATCCCCTCATCGGAAACTTGCTGGGACTGGACAAGGCGACCGCAACGCTGACGATCGCCCAGCTTCCTGGCGAAATTCACGTTTCTCTCAAGAGCACGCTGCTGGATGATAGTCATTTCATCCGCGATGCGGCCAACAACCGGCTTCGCGCGGCGTTCGACGATGCCACGGCGCTTCCCCTGCCGGTTCTGGCTTATGGGCCAGACCGCGTCGAGCCTCAGGCTGCGCCAGGCGATGGCTTCGCGGTTTGGGGTCAGGGGGGCGGGTCTTGGGCCGATTGGAACAGCAATAACCAAGTACCTGGTCTCGATCGATCAGTGGGCGGCTTTCTGGTTGGTGGCGACGCGCCGTTCGGGGAAAACGCCCGTATCGGAGCGCTGGCCGGGTTACAGCCGCACCAGTATTGACGAAGCGAGTCTGGATGCTTCAGCCGATGTCGATAGTTATCATGTTGGCATTTATGGCGGTGCAGAGTTCGGGGCTCTCAACCTGCGTTCGGGTGCAAGCTATACGTGGCATGCCATCGACACTGATCGTCTGGTACAATTTACAGGATCGCAGGAACATCTGACTGCTGACTACGACGGTGGAACGGCTCAAGTCTTTGGCGAACTTGGTTATGAAATTCAGGTCGAAAACATTGCTATCGAGCCCTTCGTTAATCTGTCCTACGCCAATCTGCATCTCGACAGTTTTGTTGAAAAGGGCGGTTCGGCCGCGCTGGCCGGTGCTTCGTCGGACACCGATGTTACATTCACAACGCTTGGATTGCGTGCCTCAAAGCAATTGCTGTTTGGCGATGCCGAGGTGACGCTGCGAGGCATGGGCGGCTGGCGTCATGCTTATGGCGATGTCACACCATTATCGGGGCTTGCATTTTCCGGTATGGATGGCTTCGAGATTTCAGGTCTGCCGATCGCCCGGGATGCAGCATTGATCGAGGTGGCGTTCGACTTCAATCTGGCACCTGCCACAACCTTTGGCTTTTCCTATCGTGGGCAGATTGCCAGCGAGGTTCAGGATCATGGTGTCAGGGCGGATCTGACAGTCCGATTCTAACAACGGGAATTGTGGAACGGATTGATGCCCGGACCGTTGTTTTCGTCTACAAGGGAAGCGCGTCGCTTCCATCCTTCCAATCGAGGACCGCAACAATTGTTCATCCTGCGCTTTCTTGGCCTGATCCTGCTTGTCCTGCTGACGCTCTTAGCCTTTTTGTGGGGTGGATTTGCACTCTGGTATCAATTGCCGTTTGGGATTGTCGGTAACATTGGTTGCCTCTTCCTCTGGGCCGCCATCGCTTTCGCGGTGCTCTGGCTCGAATTCAAAGGCCGCGCCTGGCGCGCGCTGATCGTGCTCGTGCCGGTCATGATCGGCCTCGGGTACTGGTGGAGTACGATCAAGCCGTCCTTGAACCGCATATGGGCCGACGACGTCGCCCAGACGGTAACCGGTACGCTCAACGGCAACTATGTAACGCTGTCCAACGTACGCAATTTTGAATGGCGAAGCCAAACCGACTATACGCCGCGCTGGGAGGTTCGGACCTACAATCTGGAAGATCTGAATTCGGTTGACGTGTTTCTGTCCTATTGGTCCAATCCCGCCATCGCCCATACGCTCGTAAGTTTCGGCTTTGACAACGGCGACCACGTTGTGTTTTCGGCCGAGATACGCAAGGAGCGTCACGAGCAGTTTTCGGAGATCGGTGGCTTCTTCAAGGAGTTTGAGCTTGCGATGATCGCAGCAGACGAACGCGACATCATTCGCCTTCGCACGAATATCCGCAAGGAAGACGTTTATCGTTATCGCATCAATCTGAAGCCGGAGATGCAGCACGCATTGTTCCTGTCCTACCTCAACAATGCCAATCAACTCGCAACAACAGCAAAATTCTACAACACGATTACAGCCAACTGCACGACCGTTATCTTCGATATGGTGCGCGCTCTCACACCCGATATTCCCATCGACTATCGCATTGTTCTGTCGGGATATCTGCCGGGCTATCTCTATGACCGCGGCGCCATTGATCACCAGAAGCCTTTGGACGAGGTGATTAAAACATCGTCGATCAACCAACGTGCTTTGGCCGCTGATACAGATCCGGATTTCTCCGCAAAGATAAGGGCCAATAACTAGAGTCTCTTGGCGCGGAAGAATTCCTTGAGAATGGTTTCGGCTTCCTGTTCCTTG
Organism: uncultured Alphaproteobacteria bacterium; assembly: GCA_963777425.1. Taxonomy (GTDB): domain Bacteria; phylum Pseudomonadota; class Alphaproteobacteria; order Rhizobiales; family Rhizobiaceae; genus Phyllobacterium. The sequence continues at coordinate 427,283 of CAVZQS010000008.1, forward strand.
AAGCCGGAATAAACGTCAGGTGCATGTAGGCAAGTAGGTTGCGCAAAGAACCGGGCTCCGTTTTCCACTCCACCGCCCTTGGTATCCTGGGCGCCGTAGTAGAGCCGCCTTATCCGGGCAAAGGAGATGGCGGCGGCGCACATCGTGCAGGGCTCGAGCGTCACATAGAGATCGCAACCGGTCAGCCGTTCGTTGTTGAGAATCCGGCAGGCTTCGCGAATAACAAGAATTTCTGCGTGCGCGGTCGGATCGTTCAACTCGCGCGTTCTGTTTCCAGCGCTGGCAAGAATTGTTCCGTCTTTGACAAGCACAGCCCCGATCGGCACTTCGCCACGCGCGGCGGCGCCATGGGCCTCTGCAAGGGCCATGCTCATCGGATCAGTTTCTTCGTTCACGTCATGCCCAACGTTTGTAGACCAGTAATCAAAGGGGTCGCTTAGAATTTACTCGCAAGAACACCTCATAGCTGGTAGTGAGCGCTGCTGAAAGGCAAACATTCCATGACAAGTTCAAATGACAACGGAAAGGGCGGCAAACGCTCCTTTGAAAAGCGCGGCTTCGACAAGAAGGGCGGCGACGGCAGCCGTTCCGCACATAAGGGGCCACGCAAGTCCGATGCCGCTGCACCTGCAAAGCGCGGTTTCAAATCGTCGCACGAGGATGCGCCCGTTGAAGAAGGCGAGCGTATCGCCAAGCGTTTGGCTCGCGCTGGAATAGCGTCGCGCCGCGAGGCCGAGACGATAATCGCGGCCGGCCGCGTTTCCGTGAACGGCAAACGATTGGAGAGCCCGGCGATCAACGTGATGCGCACCGATCGGATCGAAGTGGACGGTAAGCCGCTACCGGAAAAGGAGCGGACGCGTCTGTGGCTCTATCACAAACCTGCCGGCCTCGTAACAACCAATCGCGATCCCGAAGGCCGACAAACGGTGTTCGAATCTCTGCCGAAAGACATGCCGCGTGTTCTTTCCGTCGGACGGCTCGATATCAACACGGAAGGTCTGCTTCTCCTGACGAATGACGGCGGGCTGTCGCGTGCGCTGGAACTGCCGTCGACCGGCTGGCTTCGTCGCTATCGCGTCCGTGCCCATGGCAGCGTGACCCAGGAAAAACTCAACACGCTGAAGGACGGCATTGCTGTCGACGGTGTTTTCTACGGCGCTATCGAAGCGACGCTGGAACGTGAGCAGGGCTCGAATGTCTGGATTATGGTTGGTCTGCGCGAAGGCAAGAACCGGGAAGTCAAGAACGTGCTCGGCGCGCTCGGACTTTCGGTCAATCGCCTTATCCGCATTTCCTATGGTCCTTTCCAATTGGGTGATCTGCCCGAGGGCTCCGTACGCGAGATGAACGGTCGCACACTGCGTGACCAGCTCGGCGAGCGGCTGATCGAAGAGTCGGGTGCCGATTTCGATGCGCCCATCATCAACGTGTTCTCCAACACTGCCGTAAAAGGCGAGGCCGTGCAGCCGACACCGGCAGAAGCCCGCGAACGGCCGGTTCGCGGCTCTTCCGAATGGATATCCAGCGCTCCCGTTGCCAAAAGCCGAGGACCGCGCAAGTCCAAGGATGAAAAGCGCGAAGAAACGCTTTCACGCTGGACCACCGACCGCAACGACCGTCCAGCCGCTCCGCGTGGTGGCCGTGATGACCGGCCGACTCGTGCGCCCCGCGACGATGATCGAAAACCCCGCGCACCACGCGATGCTGCGCCAAAGGCCAATCGCGGCAAAGCCGAGGAAGAGATATCTCCGCGCAAATCCCGTTCTGCCAATGTCTGGATGGCGCCTGGCGCCCGCCCAGTCGGCAAACCGCGCGCGAAGGCCGAGACGGAGCGCGGCGAACGCTCCCGTTCCGACAGCCCGCGCACAGATAAGCCGCGTCGCACCGGCGAAAGCTCCAGCCGTCCGGCGGGCGATCGCCCTTACACAGGGCGCCCGGCAGGTGACCGCTCTTCCGCTGGTTATGGCGGAGACAAGGCGCGCAGCTATTCTCCCCGTCCGCCTCGCAGCGAAGACGAACGGGCGGAACGCCCCAAGCGGTCCTTCGGATCTGACCGGGAGGAGGGCTCGCGGTCCGGCCCGTCCGCCACGCGTTGGCAAGCGCGAACGTGCAGCGCTCAAGGAACAGGAATCCAGAGGTGAAAAGCCCTACCAGTCGGAGCGATCGAACCGTTCCGAACGTCCTTACGGTGCCAGCGGCAAGCCAACTCGTGCTCCTGGCCATCAGGACAGCAGAAGCGGCGATCGTCCATATGGTGGTCCAAAAGGAGCACCCCGTGGCGCCGGTTCGGGTCGCCCGCCACGTGGCAACAAGCCTAAGTCTTAAGGGCGCCATCGGATGCGGATTGTCGGCGGAAAATTTCGCGGGCGGGTGCTGGCAACGCCGGCGTCCAACTCAATTCGTCCGACGACGGACCGGACACGCGAAAGCCTTTTCAATATTCTGGTACACAACTATCCAGAAAAGTTTGCATCGACCCGTGTCCTTGATCTGTTTGCTGGAACAGGTGCTTTGGGCTTGGAAGCCATGTCCCGCGGTGCGCGTTATGGCGTGTTCATCGAAGAGTTCGACGGAAGGGCGCGGATTGATCCGCACGAACGTCGAGACGTTCGGTCTGCTCGGCAACACCAAGATATTCCGCCGTGATGCCACAAAGCTTGGTGAAGCCGGGACCATAGAGCCGTTTGACCTGGTCTTCGCCGATCCACCCTATGGCAAGGGACTGGGCGAAATGGCTTTCAGGTCCGCGCTTGACGGCGGTTGGCTCAATCCCGACACACTTCTGGTGCTTGAAGAAGAAGCCGAGGCGATGGTCGATCTTGATCCGCGATTCTCGGTTGTCGAAGAACGCCCCTACGGCGGAACGATCATAAGGCTTGTTACATTGAAGTCGTAAGAGGCCTGGCTTGTACCGCCCCGTGAAACAGAACTGGATTGATCTGAATGTCCTTCGCTCTGAGCCGTAACATTGCGGCATTTTTCCTGGCCGGTATCGTCGTCGCATTGCCTCCTGCTCTGCCGGCAAGAGCCGAAACTGCATCGCAAGTGCCAGCGGCGACCTCGACAGCCGACAAGGACGATGTCTCGTCATTCAATCTGGAAAATGGTCTTGAAGTCGTCGTCATCCCGGATCATCGCGCGCCGGTCGTGACGCACATGCTATGGTATCACGTGGGATCGGCGGATGAGGAACCAGGCAAATCTGGCATCGCCCATTTTTTCGAACACCTGATGTTCAAGGCCACGAAAACCTATCCGGCAGGAGAATTTTCCCGCAAGGTCGCCGAGATTGGCGGTCAGGAAAATGCCTTCACCTCCTATGACTACACGGCCTTCTATCAACAGGTCGCGCCCCAGGCGCTCGAAATGGTCATGACCTATGAGGCCGACCGCATGGAACATCTCATTCTCAATGACGATGTGGTCAAGACGGAGCGCGATGTTGTTTTGGAAGAACGCCGCTCGCGTGTGGATGGCGATCCCGGGGCCCTGCTCGCCGAGGAGGTCAGTGCAACCCTCTATCAGAACCATCCTTACCGGATGCCGGTTATTGGTTGGTTGCATGAAATGCAGCAGCTCAACCTCAAGGATGCGCTCGCCTTTTATGAGAAATACTATACGCCCAACAATGCAACACTCGTGGTCTCGGGTGACGTCGATCTTGAAACCGTGAAAGCCCTGGCCGAAAAGACTTATGGCAAGCTACCGCGGCGCGCCGAACCAGGAAACCGCGAGCGCCCGCAGGAGCCGGAACAAAACACCAAACGGACCGTTTCCATGGCCGATCCACGGGTCTCGCAGCCAAGTTTCCAGAAGATGTGGCTCGTGCCATCCTACACAAGCGCCAAGCCAGGCGAAGCGGAAGCGCTGGATCTCCTCAGTGAGATCCTGGGCGGTTCGACGCGCAGCCGGATTTATCAGGCATTGGTCGTGCGCGATGGCTCCGCTGCCAGCGCCGGCGCATATTACCAGGGCGGCTCGCTTGATGACGGCAGTTTCGGTATCTATGGTTCGCCGCGGGGCTCCGCGACGCTGGAGCAGGTCGAAGCCGGTGTTGACGCCCAGATCGCCAAAATCATCAAGGACGGCGTGACGGCGGACGAGCTTGAAAAAGCGCGAAACCGCTTCCTCAAGAGCATGATCTTTGCCCGTGACAGCCAGTCGAGCATGGCCCGCATTTATGGCTCGACCCTGTCCACCGGTCAAACAATAAAGGATATCCAGGAATGGCCGGATCGCATCCGCGCCGTGAAGGTCGAGGACATTCAGGATGTGGCCAAGCGTTATCTCGTCGATAGCCGTTCGGTCACCAGTTACCTGATGCCGGAAGACGGCAAGCCGGACCAGAAAGTAGAGGAAGAGACACCTGCCTCTGAAGAAACTCAACAACCGGAAGAGCCAGCGCAGGGAGTCGTTCAATGATCAAGAGATTTGTTGCCACACTGCTGCTGGTCCTTTTTGCCGCTGCCCCTGGCTATGCCGTGCAGATCAAGGAGGTCGTCTCGCCCAAGGGCATCCGCGCCTGGCTGGTGCAAGACGATTTCGTGCCCCTGATTTCGATGCGCTTTTCGTTCAAGGGTGGATCAACCCAGGACCCAGAGGGCAAGGAAGGCCTCGCCAATCTGATGACCGGGCTCTTCGACGAAGGTGCCGGCGATCTCGATTCCAATACTTTTCAGGAACAACTCGACGATGTCGGGGCTGAGATGAGTTTCAACGCCGATGATGACCGCATTACCGGTTCCATGCGCATGTTGGCGGACAAGCGGGAGGCGGCGGCCGATTTGCTGACCCTTGCAGTCAACCAGCCCCGTTTTGATCAGGCGCCCATCGACCGCATCCGCCAGCAGGTCGTTGCCGGGATCAAGGCATCCGAGCGTGATCCGAACACGATAGCCGGCCGCAAATTTGCCGTGGCCCTCTACGGCGACCATCCCTATGCGCGCCAGTCGGATGGTACGGAGCAAAGCCTGAACACGATCACCCGCGACGATCTGGTTGCCTTCCACAAACGCAACTTTGCACGCGACAACCTGATTGTTGGAGTAGTCGGTTCAATCAGCCCGGAGGACTTGGCGCCGCTTCTCGACAAGGTGTTCGGCGATCTGCCTGAAAAAGCCCAGCTCGAACCGGTAAGCGACGCCAAGCTCGGCTTCGGCCAGACGACGCGTTTTGATTACGTGTTACCGCAGACCTCGATTTCGATGGTCTACCCTGGCGTCCGGCGCCAGGATCCGGATTTCTTTCCGGCCTACATCATGAACCATATTCTGGGCGGCGGAACATTCTCCTCGCGCATCTACAATGAAGTGCGTGAAAAGCGCGGCCTTGCCTATTCGGCAGGTTCCAACTTGATCAACCGCGACCACATGGCAGCCCTGATGGTCTCGACAGCAACACGGGCCGACCGCGCCAACGAGACGTTGCAGATTCTGAAAACAGAAATTGCAAGGATGGCCAAGGATGGCCCGACGGAAGAGGAGTTGGCCGAGGCCAAGAAATACCTCGTTGGCTCCTACGCCGTGAACAATCTCGACTCATCTTCGGCGGTTGCCAGTACGCTTCTTGGCCTGCAGGATGAAAATCTCGGGCGGGACTACATCGACAAGCGTGCCGATTTGATCAACGCTGTTACACTGGATCAGGTGAAGGCTGTGGCCCGGAAGCTCCTTGAAGCAGAGCCAGCCGTTCTTATTGTCGGACCGCCACAGTCCTGATTGAGGAGAGATCGTCATGATCGCGCGCGATCTGGCAGAGGCCGATGGATCGAACGGCACCACAGATGGTGCCGGCACGCCCACATTTGCTGTCGCTTTCGGCGGTGGCGGGGCGAGGGGGCTGGCGCACATCAATGTGATCGAAGCGCTTGACGAACTTGGCATCCGCCCGACGGCAATTTCCGGATCTTCCATTGGTGCGATCATGGGCGCGGGAATGGCAGCTGGGATGTCAGGGCGCGATATACGAGAGTACGCGATTGCGACGCTGTCGCGCCGCGCGGAGATTGCCGCACGACTGTGGCGACTGCGCCCAGCAAGTTTCGGCGAAATGTTTGGCGGCGGTATTCGCATCAGCCAGTTCAATATCGAGAAGGTCCTGAGGAATTTCCTGCCAGACGTGATCCCGGATACATTTGAGGAACTGCGGATTCCGTTGAGCGTGACCGCCACAGATTTTTACGGACAACAGGAAGTGCCGATAGCCGAGGGCGATCTCTATAGTGCCATCGCTGCGTCAGCTGCCATACCGGCGCTGTTCCGGCCGGTTCGCCGCGATGATCGTATCCTGATTGATGGAGGAATCTATAACCCGGTTCCGTTCGACCATTTGAAGGAAAAGGCGCAGTTCGTCATTGCTATTGATGTCGTCGGTGGACCCGAGGGTGACATTGGCAAGCTTCCCTCATCAATCGAGGCCATGTTCGGCGCTAGCCAACTGATGATGCAATCAATCATCGCCACGCGGTTGCGTACGGACCCGCCGGCCATTTTCCTGCGACCGAGCGTTGCCAAGTTCGGCGTGCTGGATTTCCTGCGTGTAGAACAGGTCTTGCGCGATTCTGCAGGCATCAAGGATGAGTTAAAACGTGCTGTCGACGCGGCCATCACCTACGTCGAACATAAAGAACTGGAATAGCCATATTTACTCGGCTGGCGTCACGTCGGGTTCGACTGCAACATCCATATCTCCATCGGTGTTCGTGTCGATCCGTTTGGCTTCGCGCGTCGGCTTGATAAGCGGTTCTGGTGTAACCGGGCGTGTCAGCAACAAGTCATTGCCTGCAGTCAGCCCTTCCGATGACTGGATATGCAGGCGGTCCTCGTCCCGCCGCCTTATATCCTGCATGATTTCATAGGCGAGTTCCTCGCTGACGCCGAGCTCTTCCAGCGTTCTGCGGCCAAACACCAGGCCGGACTCAAAGGTTTCGCGCAACTCGTAGTGCACGCCGCGTGCCCGCAGTTTCAACGTGTGAATGCGATCATAGGAACGTACGAAAAGCTTGATGTCCGGATATTCAGCCTGGATCAGTTCGACGATTTGATCCGTCGTTTCTTTTTTGTGCGTGCATACGGCAACGATCTTGGCCTGCCGGATGCCAGCGGCCTCCAGCACCTCCTTGCGGGTACCGTCACCGAAATAGATACGAAACCCAAACCGTCCAGCGGCTCTGATACGATCGGCGGAAGCATCGATGACCGTCACATCGCTGCCACCCGCCAGCAGGATCTGCGCCGCTATCTGCCCATAACGCGAGAAACCGATCATCATCACGTCGGCGCCCGCACCCTCGAAATCCTCGTCGATCTCATCGTGCGTGTCGTGCGTGACCAGCAATTTGCTTCCAAGTGCAACTGAGAGCGGCATGACGGCCATCGACAAGGTTACGACGGCAATCAATTCGGAGGCTGTCGAACTGGTCATCAGACCGGCCGCGGCCGCTGTCGAAAACAACACGAAGCCGAACTCACCGCCTTGCGGCAGGAAGAATGCAATGCGGATCGCGTCATTGTGGCTGGAACGAAACAGCCGCGCCAGAACATAAACGACAATTGCCTTGATCGTCATGAAGATCGGGACGGCCAGCAGAATGGCCGTCCAATTGTCGAGAATGACCTCCAGATCAAGCGATAGTCCAACCGCAATGAAGAACAGTCCGAGGAAAACACCGCGGAACGGCTCGATGTCGGCCTCAAGTTCATGTCGATATGACGATTCTGCCAGGAGCACGCCAGCGATAAACGCGCCCATGGCCATCGACAGTCCGGCAAACTGCATCAACACCGCAGCGCCAAGCACAACGAACAGTGCAGCCGCGATCATCACCTCGCGGGCGCCGGTGTTGGCGATGAAGCGGAACAGCGGATTGAGCAGGTAGCGGCCAACAGCCACGATTGCGCCGATGCAGATCACTGCAATGAGCAGTTGCCCAAGCGGATCGGCTTGGCGCTGTGCCGAACCAGGCGCAAGGACGGGAATCATCGCCAGCAACGGAACGATTGCGAGGTCCTGGAACAGGAGGATGGCAAATGAAGTCTGCCCGTGCTGCGTCGCGGTTTCCCCGCGTTCTTCCAAAATCTGCATGGCAAAGGCTGTCGATGAAAGTGCAAGGCCAAAGCCGGTTATCACGGCCGCCTGCCAGATCATGAGATCGAATGCCAGAAGTACGCCTGTAAGGGCTGCGCCGGTTACGACAACCTGTGCAGCGCCCAACCCGAAAATCGCGTGGCGTAGTGTCCACAGCCGAGAAGGCTTTAGCTCCAGGCCAATAACGAAAAGCAGGAAGACCACACCAAGCTCGGAAAAATGCAGGATCTGTTCGCCGTCGGTAATGAGATTGGCAAGCGGCCCGATCAACAGACCCACTGCGAGGTAGCCAAGCACCGTTCCAAGCCCAAGCCGCTTGAACAGCGGGGCTGCAATGATTGCTCCTGTCAGTAGTGCCAATGCCTGAAAATAGAGGTTGCCGCTTTGCGAGAGCATATGTTCGTGATCCGGACTGTGAGATTGTTGGGCGTGTTTGCCTTGATAGACCCCAATTTGCACCATATAGGAAGGAATGCATCTGACCTTTTGTCAGATAAGTCCTTGCATCCCATCATGCAATCAACCTTAGGGACGATTATGACAGAGCCGGTAAATTCGCGCGAATTCGTAGACAATGCTGCTGCGCTTGTCGAAGCCGCAAGGCGCGCAGGTGCAGATGCTGCCGATGCCGTCGTTGTCCGGTCGCGTTCCACAGGCGTCAGCGTGCGGTTAGGGAAAGTCGAATCGACCGAATCGTCGGAAAGCGATGAATTTTCCCTGCGCGTTTTTGTCGGACGTAAGGTCGCAAGCATCTCGGCGAACGCCGGTTCTGACCCGGATGTACTCGCGGAACGTGCCGTCGCGATGGCCAAAGTCTCGCCGGACGATGCCTATGAAGGACTGGCGGCGTCAGAAAATCTGGTCCGAAACATACGTGATCTCGACCTCTACGATGCAACGAACGTTGATGCGGCACAATTGACCGAAGCTGCGCTTGCCGCCGAAGCGGCAGCTCTTGCCGTTGAGGGCGTTACCAATTCCAGCGGCGCTTCGGCCTCAGCGGGCATGGGCGGCCTGGTCCTTGTCACGTCGGGCGGATTTGCTGGGCAATACATGGGCTCGCGCTTCTCTCGCTCTGTCAGTGCCATTGCTGGGGCTGGAACGGCAATGGAACGCGACTACGATTTTTCGTCACGCATCTACTTTGACGATCTTGAAGACGCTGCTGCAATCGGCCGTTCCGCGGGAGAGCGTGCGGTCAGACGCCTTGGTGCGAGCCAGGCCAAGACGGGCCGGGTAAACGTTGTCTACGATCCGCGCGTGGCGCGTGGCATCGCCGGACATCTGGCCAGCGCCATCAACGGAGCATCGGTAGCCCGCAAGACAAGCTTCCTCAAGGATCGCATGGGGACCAAAATCCTCAGCGACGCGATCAATGTCACTGACGAACCACTGCGCGTGAGGGGTGCGGCATCGCGTCCGTTCGATGGTGAAGGGCTGGAGGGCATGCCGCTCAACATGGTTGAGAATGGCATCCTCAAACATTGGTTTCTCTCAACGTCGACGGCAAAGGAATTGGGTCTGACCACCAACGGCCGCGGTGTCCGTTCAGGTTCCACAATTGTCCCGTCATCGACCAATTTTGCCATTGAGCCGGGCGAAAAGAGCCCGGAAGAGCTCATTCGTAGTGTCGGAACTGGCTTTTATGTGACAGAATTGTTCGGGCACGGCGTTGATATGGTGACCGGGGAATATAGCCGCGGCGCCTCGGGGTTTTGGATCGAAAACGGTGAACTCGCATATCCGGTAAGCGAGGTCACGATCGCCTCCAATTTGAAGGACATGTTCCTCAATATCACGCCGGCCAATGACATCGACCGCAATTTCGGCGTTGCCAGCCCGACCCTCCTGATCGAAGGCATGACACTTGCCGGCAAATAGTAAAAATCGCGCAGATCTGGAACTGATACGTGAAGCAGCGGAAGGTGCGGGCAGGATTGCGCTGTCCTATTTCAAGCAGGCTCCACAAATCTGGATGAAAACCGGCAACTCGCCGGTTACGGAGGCCGACCTTGCCGCCGACAAGTATCTGAAGGACATGCTGCTGACGGCACGCCCCGACTATGGTTGGATTTCGGAGGAAACGCATGATGAGCGGGTAGCTTCCCAACGCCAACGCTTCTTCGTCGTTGACCCGATCGATGGAACCCGCGCCTTTATCGAAGGTTCTGATGTCTGGTGTGTCAGTGTTGCAGTCATCGAGAATGGCCGCCCTGTCGCGGGCGTGCTGGAATGTCCGGCACGGGGCGAGATACTCTCGGCGCTACCTGGCCTCGGCGCCGAACAGAATGGCGATGCCATTCGCGTTCAGGCGGAAACGCGCCCTTTCAAGGTTGCGGGACCAGGTGCATTCCTGAAGCAACTCCCCGAGCACTTCCTGCAGTCGATTGAACACGCTCCCTACGTCGCCTCGCTCGCCTATCGTATCGCGATGGTCGCGCGCGGCGATATTGCCGGCACATTCGTGCGTCCCAATTCGCATGATTGGGACCTGGCCGCCGCCGATCTCATTCTTTCGGAAGCGGGCGGCCAAGTCTTGACAGCAGATGGCAAAGCGCTCACCTACGGTGTGCGAAACACCAGCAAAGGCGATTACCGGCACGGCGCGCTCGTCGCAGCAAGTGGTCTCCTCATGGATAACATGTTGGACGTTGTCGCCGAAACCGCCTTCGGATAAACAAGCTAGGGTCCTGACCCTCATCCTCATCGATCATTTTCTGGACGGGCAACCATGAGTGAAAACACATCTGAGCCAAAACAGCTGCTTCATCTGGTTTTTGGCGGCGAATTGAAGAAGCTGGGCGGCGTCGAGTTCCGTGATCTCGACAAGCTGGATATCGTCGGCATCTATCCGAATTTCGAGACCGCGCAGCGGGCCTGGAAGTCCAAGGCGCAGCAAACGGTCGACAATGCCCATATGCGCTATTTCATCGTCCACATGCACAAACTGCTGGACCCGGACACGGGCAAGGCAGGTTGATCGCTCACCGCGGTCACGAATTGATATCGGCATGATTGAAAACAGCTCAGCGACGGCCAAGGCCACCCGGCGAAAGGGTGGAGTGCTGAAGCGCTTATGGCGCTCCATCCGCGGACCGCTGGCGAACTCGCCGATGGTCCGCACCATGATCGTTTGGCTGATCACCCAGTTTTTCCGCCTCGTTCACCTGACCAATCCCAGACTCTGCGGGATCGTCTGACCTTGAAGACATGAAGCGTGGCGGCGAACCCTTCATTGCTGTCGCCTGGCATGGCCAGCATTTGATGGCGCCGTTTCTTATGCCCCGCGGCGTTCGCTTCGTAGCCATGTTCTCGAAGAGCAAGGATGCCGAACTCAATGCACGCGTTGCCGAGCGCTTTGGTGTCGAGATCGTCCGGGGTTCCGGCGGAAGAGAGCGGGCAAGGGGAACAGAGAAGGGTGGTGCAAGAGCCCTGCTTGTTCTGAAAAAGGCTTTGAAGGAGGGCAAGACTACCGCAATGATTGCTGACATTCCCCATGGGACGCCGCGAGACTCCGGTTTCGGGGTCATCCTCCTGGCAAAACTGTCAGGCCGTCCTATTCTTCCGATATGTTATCTCACGACACGCCGAAAAGTTTTGGAGAAGAGCTGGGACAAGACCACGATCCCCTTGCCATTCGGCAAATCGGGGCTGATTGTCGGCGACCCGATTTTTGTTCCCGAAGATGCTGATGATGCTATGCTGGAAGCGAAGCGTGTCGAATTGACGAACAGCCTGAACGAAAACACCAGGCGGGTACACCAACTGGTGGATGGCATGGCATGAGCGAGAAGTGGGCACGACTTGTCCTCAGCACCTATCGATGGGTAGGTGCCGCGGCCTTCCCGATCGTCGGCGCTTATGTTGCGTTCCGCGCCAGCAAGGGCAAGGAAGAGCGTGGCCGCCACGGTGAGCGCTATGGTGTAGCCAGTGTCGCGCGTCCTTCCGGCCCGCTGATCTGGGTTCATGCAGCCAGCGTCGGCGAGACCTCTGCAGTGACGCCGCTGGTGGAGGCGATCGTCGACATGGGCATCCACGTCGTCCTGACGACGGGCACGGTTACATCAGCGAAAATGGTTCAGGATCGGCTGGGCGACCGAGTGATCCATCAATATGTTCCACTGGACCTGAAGCCGGCCGTCGATCGCTTCCTTACCCATTGGCAGCCAGATCTCGCCGTTATTTGCGAATCCGAAATCTGGCCCATGACGATTCTCGAGTTGGGAACGCGTAGGGTGCCGCAAGTGCTCGTCAATGGCCGCCTGTCGGACCGCTCCTTTGCCAACTGGCACAAACGTCCGTCCATTGCTGAGGCGCTTTTTGAAAACCTTGCACATGTTGTTGCGCAATCTGAAATCGACGGTGAACGATTCCGGACACTCGGCGCCAGACCTGTCACTGTGTCAGGTAACCTCAAGGTCGATACAGCGGTCCCGCCGGTAAACAATGGCGACCTGGCTGCCATGCAGGGCATGATCGGGTCGCGCAAGACCTGGGCCGCTATCTCCACGCACCAGGGCGAGGAAGATATTGTCGCTCAGGTCCATCACATGTTAAAGGCCCGTCATCGCGATCTGCTGACGATCATCGTGCCGCGTCATCCCGATCGTGCGGCGGAAATAGCTGAGACAATCGAGAAGATGGGTATGAAGGTTGCGCTGCGCAGCCGCGGCGATCAGATCGAGCCTGACACGGACATTTATCTCGGTGATACGATCGGCGACATGGGCCTCTACCTGCGCCTGACTGAAATCGCCTTTGTCGGCCGCTCTCTCACCGCGCAAGGCGGGCAAAACCCGTTGGAGCCGGCCATGCTCAAATCAGCCATCCTCTCCGGGCGAAACGTTCAGAATTTCCGCGATTCCTACCAGCGCCTCATCAAGAACGGCGGTGCCAAGCTGGTACGGGACAAGGATATGCTGGCAGGCGCGGTCAATTACCTTTTCAACAACCCGGCCGAGCGTCAGGTGATGATCGATGCCGGGCTGAAGACTGTCGAAGATATGCGCGGCTCCCTGAGCCGCACCCTGACGGCATTGGAACCGTTCATCCAGCCGCTGGTGTTGAAAGCAAGGCTGAGCAGTCGCGAGGGCGGTTGGAAATGAACGGCGGGGCGGATGACAAGTGAGGCGCCTCCGTTTTGGTGGGAAAAGCCGGATTGGCGCTCTCGGGCACTGAGCCCTCTGTCGACGATTTATGGCGCTGTTGCAGGCCGTCGTATTCGCCGGGCAAAACCGCCAGCGGTGCCATTGCCCGTCCTGTGTGTTGGCAACTTCACTGTCGGTGGTGCAGGTAAGACGCCTACGGCAATCGCCTTTGCTAAAGCAGCGACTTCGGCGGGCCTCAAGCCGGGCATCGTTTCTCGCGGTTACGGCGGGGTGTTCTCCGGCCTGCACCGGGTCGATCCAGACTACGATAGCGCCCGCCATGTAGGCGATGAGCCAATGCTGCTGGCGCGGCATGCGCCTGTCGTCGTGTCTGCAGACCGCTTAGCTGGGGCCTTGGCGTTGCAGGAAGCTGACTGTGATTTCATCATCATGGACGATGGTTTCCAGAGCGCGCGGCTTCACTTCGATTACGCGTTGATGGTCGTCGATGCCGGGCGTGGCATAGGGAACGGCCATGTCATACCTGGAGGGCCGCTGCGTGCGCCTCTGACAGACCAGCTCGTCCGCACGGATGCATTGTTGAAGATCGGCACCGCCAATGGCGCTGATCAACTTGTCCGCAGCGCGGCACGCGCCGCTAAACCCATCTACGAAGCTGTGTTGAACCCCAAGTCGACAGCGGATGTCTTGGGCAAAGAGCTGCTCGCCTTCGCGGGTATCGGCGATCCGTTCAAGTTCTTCAGAACCCTGCAAGAGGCGGGTGCCTCCGTCGCCCAGACCAGATCGTTTCCCGACCATCACCGTTATACGGATGAGGAGCTAGACGATTTGGTCAATATGGCCGAGAAAAATGGCCTCACGCTGATTACCACGGCGAAGGATCATGTAAGACTGCTGGATGGCGGTACTGACTGCGAAAGAGTTTGCCGCACGCACCCTGGTTCTTGAAATAGAACTTGCCTTCAGCCATCCGCAAACGGCCTCGCGCATCATTCGCGAAACGCGCGATCGCGCCCGAACACGCGCGATCAAACGCTCATAATCTTCCGCGAAGTTTCAGCTTCGGCGGTGCCTCGCGCATCGGAATATCGAGATTGGTGCCGGTCGTCTGGCTGTACCCACGATCGTTGGAGAAGATCACCGCACCTGCACGGCGAATTTCAACCGCCAGGGCGATACGTTTCGGTCCGGCCGCCGGTACGGCTATCTCATAACCTACAGGAAACGTGCCATTGCGACCGAGGGTGAAACTGGTTGACGCGATCCTGGGCATCGGCGCCGAATTGCCGCCGGTGGCGTCATGGGCCGTCACGAACACGACCGAACTTGCGGTAAGCTGATAATAGGGCGGCCCCTGCAAGTAGCCACGAATGGTTTTCGTCGGTCCGCTATAGGCTGGGGCGCGGCCTGCATCATCGGTCGTGCAGGCGCTTGCAAATAACCCGGCGGCGATTACTGAAACCAAGGCCGCGCGCCGGGATGTCATTGGTCAGGCCTTCGTTCGCTGGCGCAGGCCAGGGTTCAACTGGATTTCCCGCTCCAGTGAGATGCGCGCATCCGCATAGGCTTCCTGGCGCGCGACGCTCCAATATTTGAGCTCGTCGAGTGGTATCTTCTCCGAAGTCACGGCACAAAGCACATAGGAACCCGGCGATAGGACCTGGAAGTCGCCATCGAGATAGCGAATTTTGGCTTCGCGTGAGCCCGGTCCCTCAAATCTGTTCATTCAATATGTTCCAATTCAATCAATTCAGGCCATTTACGCGCCACTGGTCACGCCGGTCAAGAGATCACCTTCGGCCGAACAATCGCTCGATATCGCTCAGCTTGAGCTCGATATAGGTCGGCCGGCCGTGATTGCATGTCCCGGAACCCGGCGTTTCCTCCATTTGGCGCAGCAGCGCGTTCATCTCATCCGGCTTCAGCCTTCTGCCGGATCGGACCGAGCCATGGCAGGCCATGGTCGCGGCAACGTGGTCGAGAATGGCCTTCAGGCCATTGGACGTGTCATGCTCGGCGATCTCATCGGCAAGATCGCGAATGAGTTGCTGCGTGTCGATCTCGCCCAGCATTGATGGTGTTTCGCGCACGGCGACAGCGCCGGGCCCAAAGGATTCGATGCCAAGACCGAAGCGGGATAGCGTTTCCGCGTGGGCAACCAAGCGTTCCACATCTTCTTCCGGCAGGTCGACGATCTCGGGTATCAACAGCATCTGGGCCGGCAAGGGCCTCGAATGCAAGGCATTCTTCAGCGCTTCATAGACCAGGCGCTCGTGTGCGGCATGTTGATCGACAATGACCAGACTGTCCTCGGTCTGCGAGACAATATAGTTGGCGTGGATCTGTGCCCGCGCCGCGCCAAGCGGCGTCGACAACAGTTCCTGTGGAACTTCGGCTGCTCCCGCCCGCGTATCTGTGGCAAGGGCTTCGGCCCCATCATAAAGGAAAGCCTGGACCGTCTCGGCAAAGCCATTGCTGCTTCGTGCCGCTGGTTCTGTCTCGAACGGGCGATAGGGCGACTGCGCAATATCGTAATTCTGATTGACTGCCGCAGCACCCTGCCAGCGCTGTCCCGCGGCTGCCGATCGGGCCTGTTCCACGCCGCCAAGCCGGAATGAATTCAGCATCGCGTCGGCGCCGCTGGTTGCTGCCCGAATGCCGGATCGACCAAGCGCTTCCCGGATGGCGCCAACGATCAGGCCGCGCACCAGCCCGGGATCGCGGAAACGCACGTCGGCCTTGGCCGGGATGGACATTGACGTCGACGAGTGCCGGATCGAGGTTGAGAAAGAGCACCGCCACCGGGTGACGGTCGCGTGAGATCACATCGGCATAGGCGCCGCGAATCGCCCCCCAGATTTGCTTGTCACGCACCGGTCGGCCGTTGACATAGGCAAACTGATGCAGGCTATTGGCCCGGTTGAACGCTGGGATACCGGCAAAGCCGGTCAGCCTCACGCCATCCCTTGACGCGTCGATAGCAATGGCGTTCTCCGTAAACTCTTTGCCGAGCACCTGCGAAATTCGCTCCAGCATGCCAGCCGAGCCTACCCCGGTCGCGCTGAGCTCCAGCGGCGTGCGGTCGCTGCCAGCGATCGAAAAGCGGATATGGGGAAAGGCAATGGCGACGCGCTTTACGACATCGCTGATAGCGGACGCTTCCGCCCGGTCGGTCTTCATGAATTTCAGCCGGGCTGGCGTCGCAAAGAAGAGATCGCGCACTTCCGCGATCGTCCCGCCATTCATTGGCGTCGGGCGCGGTCCTTCAACTCGCCCGCCATGCACGCTGATTTCGAAACCGGAATCGGCGTCTGCGTAACGCGACTTGAGTGAAAGACGCGAAACCGAGCCGATCGATGGCAATGCTTCACCACGAAACCCGAGCGCCCGGATATCGTGCACATCATCGGCGAGCTTGGACGTGCAGTGCCGCGAAACGGCAAGGGCAAGTTCATCGGACGGAATCCCCGAACCATTGTCGGTGATCCTGATCAGGTTCTTGCCTCCGCCGGCGGTGACGATTTCGATCCGAGTCGCCCCGGCATCGATGGCATTCTCGACGAGTTCCTTCACCACGCTCGCGGGGCGTTCGATAACTTCACCCGCGGCGATCTGGTTGATGATGGTCTCAGTGAGCTGTTTGATGGGCATTAAAGAGATATAGTGGATTCGGCTTCACTCCGAAATCCGGCGGCTTCCCGAAGTGCCCAGAAAACATTCTGGCAATCGGATCGATATTGATGGTAGGTCTTTTCGGCAAATCAAGGAGGAAAATCCCATGGCCAATTCGAAGCCGTCCTTTGTCTGGACTGATCCCTTTCTTTTGGAAGATCAATTGACCGAAGACGAGCGGATGATCCGCGACAGTGCTCGCACCTTCGCGCAAAGCGAACTCTTGCCGCGCATCGAGGAGGCCTATCTGGAAGAAAAGACGGATCCCGAACTCTTCCGGCTCATGGGCGAAGCCGGTCTTCTTGGCGTTACTTTGCCGGAAGAATACGGAACAGCGGGTGCATCCTACGTTGCCTACGGCCTCGTTGCGCGTGAAGTCGAGCGTGTCGACAGCGGCTACCGCTCGATGATGAGCGTGCAGTCGTCGCTGGTCATGTACCCGATCTATGCTTACGGCTCCGAGGAGCAGCGCAAGAAATATCTGCCGAAACTCGCCTCCGGTGAATGGATTGGCTGCTTCGGCCTTACAGAGCCCGACGCCGGTTCCGATCCCGCAGGCATGAAGACCCGCGCCGAAAAGGTAGCCGATGGCTATCGTCTGTCCGGCTCGAAAATGTGGATCTCCAATTCCCCGATCGCCGACGTCTTCGTCGTGTGGGCGAAATCCGATGCGCATGACGGCCAGATCCGCGGCTTCGTGCTCGAAAAGGGCATGAAAGGCCTTTCCGCACCGAAGATCGGCGGCAAGCTGTCATTGCGGGCCTCGATCACCGGTGAAATCGTCATGGATGGTGTCGTTGTCGGCGAGGAACAATTGCTGCCGAATGTCTCCGGGCTTAAAGGTCCGTTCGGCTGCCTCAATCGTGCTCGCTATGGCATTTCCTGGGGTGTGTTGGGAGCCGCCGAAGATTGCTGGCAGCGCACCGTGCAATATGGGCTTGACCGCAAGCAGTTCGGACGGCCGCTGGCCGCGACACAGCTCTTCCAGAAGAAATTCGCAGACATGCAGACCGAGATAGCGCTCGGCCTGCAAGCCTCGTTACGTGTTGGCCGTCTCTTCGACGAAGGCAAGGTAGCGCCCGAGATGATCAGCCTCGTCAAGCGCAACAATTGCGGCAAGGCTCTGGATATTGCCCGGGTCGCCCGCGACATGCACGGCGGCAATGGAATCCAGATCGGTTACCATGTCATGCGCCACGCGCAAAACCTCGAAACGGTCAATACCTACGAGGGCACGCACGACGTGCACGCCCTCATCCTTGGGCGTGCGCAGACTGGCATCCAGGCGTTCTTCTGAGGACAATTGACCGCTGGGCGTGACGGTCCTCGTGGTTCCGTTAGGATAGCCGTCACGCGTTGTGCGCGAGTGGCGCAGCGTTGTGCTTTTCGAGCGCAGCCAGAAGAATGCACAGCGCAATGCCCTCGGAAGCCTGCTGGACTTCCCGAAGCGATGGATATGTCGGGGCAAGACGCAAAGTCCGATCATGCGGGTCTCGTCCGTAAGGCGAGGTTGCGCCCGCGGGTGTGAGGACGACGCCAGCCTGTCGTGCAAGGTCAACAACATGCTTGGCCGTGCCTTCCATTCCATCCACGCAGATGAAGTAACCGCCTTCTGGCTTCGTCCACTGTGCAATGCCGCTTCCGGACAGGCGTTTGTCGAGCGCGCCGATAACCGCGTCGAACTTCGGCGCGATCAAGGCGCGGTGCGCCTCCATGTGCTCGTGCAGCCCTTCGATGCTCTTCAAGAAACGCACGTGCCTGATTTGATTGAGCTTGTCCGGTCCGATTGTCCGCTTGCCTGCCCGCGCGAGATACCATTTCACATTCGCCGCAGAAGAGGCAAAAAGTGCGAGACCTGCACCAGCGAGCGTCACCTTGGATGTCGAGGCGAAGACGAAGGCGCGATCCGGGTTACCCGCCTGCTCGCAGAGTTCAAGGATGTTGGCAATCTCGTGCCGTTGTGCGGTCAGATGGTGCACGGCATAGGCATTGTCCCAGAACAGCCGGAAGTCAGGAGCGCCCGTCCGCATTGCTGCAAGACGTTCGATGACTTCTGTCGAGTAGATCTCGCCTGAGGGATTCGAATATTTGGGAACGCACCACATGCCCTTCACATCGGGATCGGCGGCCAGTTCCTCGACCATGTCCATATCGGGTCCATGGCCGTTCAGGGGAACGGGCAGCATGCGGATGCCATATTCCTCGCAAATGGCAAAATGCCGGTCATAGCCGGGCACGGGACAAATGAAGGCAGGCGTACCCGATTGCCGGGACCACGGTTCCATTTCGTTTGAAACGCCTTTGAACAGCGACCAGACCAGACAGTCATGCATGAGGGCAAGGCTGGAATTGTCGCCAACGACAACCCGCTCGGCCGGCGCGCCCATCATAGGCGCGAACAGCGCACGCACTTCGGGCAACCCCTGCAGTCCGCCATAATTGCGTGCGTCCTCGCCGGCTTCCGTAAAATGATCGCCATTGCCCGGCAGCGCGAGCATGCCATTGGCAAGTTCGAGCTGTTCAGGACTTGGTTTTCCCCTGGTCATGTCGATCTGGAGACCGCGGGCCCGAAAGGCCTCGTATTCACCCAGAACCCTGTCCCGCAATGCCCGGAGGTCCTCGGCGCTCAAATCAGCAATGCCATTCATCCCAGGTTAGTCCTTTTGCTGCTGAACGATGCCGTAAATATTCGTTGACCGAGCACCCGAGCGGCAATAGGCGAGGACAGGTCCTTCCGCTTCTTCCAGCGCTCTGGCCATGGCGTCGACGTCGTCTTGGGTCAGTTGGCCGGAGACAACGGGAACGTAATAGATCGGAATGCCTGCTTTTTCGGCAACCTGTGCGATCTCGGCGAATTCCGGCTGATCCGGCGCTTCGCCGTCCGGTCGGTTGCAAATCAGCGTGTGAAAACCTGCAGCAGCAATATCGCGTACATCATCCGGTGAAATCTGGCCGGTCACGGCAAAACCTTCGTCAATCTGACGGATATCCATTTTATGTCCTTGGAGAGAGTTGGTATCGAAGCACCATACATCAAACGAAGGCCAATGCCACATCAAAGCATCTTTACTGTGGGGCATTGCTTATTAAATATGCATATATGATGGATGTGACTAAAGTATGAGCTATCATGGGTTTACGACAGCGGCCGGCTTGAGTATCGATACGAAGCTCCGTCGACTCTGGAAAATCCATAATATGCTGATAATTTTGAACAATTCAGATGTCTTCAACCGACTCACACGACTTGGCACGCTCGTTGCTTAGAACTCCTTCGGTACCAACAACCAAAAAGAGGGGTTCACCTGAATGTTCAATTTACCAGCCAGATTTATCGGGACCTTGGCGGCCGCAGCAATGGGTGCGTCACTGGCCATGTCGCCCGCGAGCGCCGCGGATGACACGATCAAGGTCGGCATTCTGCATTCGCTCTCCGGGACGATGGCGATTTCCGAAACCACCCTCAAGGATACGATGCTCTTCCTGATCGACGAACAGAACAAAAAGGGCGGGGTGCTTGGCAAGAAGCTGGAAGCCGTCGTTGTCGATCCAGCATCCGACTGGCCGCTCTTCGCCGAAAAGGCACGTCAGCTGATCGAGCAGGACAAGGTTGCAGCCGTTTTCGGCTGCTGGACGTCGTCATCGCGCAAGTCCGTTCTGCCGGTTTTCGAAGAACTGAATTCCCTGCTGTTCTATCCCGTTCAGTATGAGGGTGAAGAGAGCTCGCGCAATGTGTTCTACACGGGTGCGGCTCCGAACCAGCAGGCCATTCCTGCCGTTGACTACCTCGCCAAGGAAGAGGGCGTCGAGCGTTGGGTTCTCGCCGGTACCGACTATGTCTATCCGCAGACCACCAACAAGATCCTGAAGGCCTACCTCAACGCCAAGGGCGTCAAGGATGAGGACATCATGATCAACTACACGCCATTCGGTCATTCCGATTGGCAGACGATCGTTTCCGACATCAAGAAGTTCGGTTCTGCGGGCAAGAAGACTGCTGTTGTCTCGACGATCAATGGCGATGCGAACGTGCCGTTCTACAAGGAACTGGCCAACCAGGGCATCAAGGCCGAGGATATACCGGTCGTTGCCTTCTCGGTCGGCGAAGAGGAACTTGCTGGTCTCGACACCAAGCCGCTCGTCGGACACCTCGCTGCCTGGAACTACTTCCAGTCGGTCGATGCCGACGTAAACGCGGATTTCATCAAGGAATGGCACGCTTACATTAAGAACGACAAGCGCGTGACCAACGATCCCATGGAGGCGACCTTTATTGGCTTTAATATGTGGGTGAAGGCCGTTGAAGCCGCTGGCACCACCGACTCCGGTGCGGTCATAGACTCGATCGTTGGCGTTTCCGTTCCGAACCTGTCCGGCGGTTCATCGACGATGATGCCGAACCATCACATCACCAAGCCGGTGCTGATCGGCGAAGTCCAGGATGATGGCCAGTTCGACATCGTCTACCAGACACCCGGCCTCGTCGTCGGTGACGAATGGTCCGACTATCTCCCGGGTTCGAAAGATCTGATCTCCGATTGGCGCAAGCCAATGTCGTGCGGCAACTTCAATGTCGCCAGCGGCAAGTGCGGCGGCGTCACGAACTAAGGTTTCCTACTCCCAGGCTTCGGGTAGGGGCATCATCCGAAGCTGGCACCACCTCCGCCGTGGCGGAGGTGGTGTTCCTCCGCAATTCTTGAAAACGCAGGATAGATTTGATGGAATTCGTCCGCTTGCTGTCTGCACTCGTCCTGATGTTCGGCATCTTTCACACTGTCGAAGCCAACGCGCAGACTGTTGATGAAGCAACGTTACGGCCGCTCGTCCAAGCGCTCGCAGGAGACAATTTCGACGACACCACCAAAGCGATTTCGGATCTCGTCAAGACCGGAGATCCGCGGGTCTCACCACTCCTCAATGCCCTCGGCGCCGGAGATCTCTACGTTTCCAAAGCAGATAAGTCTGTGTTCCTCGGCAAGCGCGAAGGCTCGGATTATGCTGCAGCCGATCCGGTGACAGGCGCGAAACTTCCGCCCGTACCGCGTGCGGCTGCCGAAAAGATCAAGGTCAACAACCGTTTGCGCCGTGAAATTGCCGCTGCAATCGGCGGACTGACCTTGATGAGTGAAAATGCCGGCGAACGCCGTTCGGCCGCCGAAGCGATCTTGAAGACCAGAGATCCGGAATTGATCCCGCTGCTGGATCGCGCAATTGCCGCAGAGAAAGATCCGGGCATCAAGGCACTGATGAGCCAAGCCAAGGCCGCTGCCGTTCTCAATTCCGACGCACCCAATGAGGCCAAGATCGCAGCGATAACCGAAGTCAGCACCGGCAACGGCCGTGACGCTCTGGGTCTGCTGACCCCGCTTGATGATGCCGAGGGTCCGGTTGGTGAAGCCGCGCGGTCGGCGATCAGCAGTATCAATTCCCAACTTGCTGTGTGGAATGCTGTCCAGAATATTGTCTACGGACTGTCGCTGGGTTCGGTGTTGCTTCTCGCCGCCATCGGTCTTGCCATTACCTTTGGCGTTATGGGCGTCATCAACATGGCGCATGGCGAGATGGTGATGATCGGCGCCTATACAACCTTCGTCGTTCAGCAAATTATCCGCGCTGCGGCGCCTGGGATCTTTGACTATTCCCTGTTGATCGCGCTACCGGCCGCCTTCCTGGTCTCGGGCGGCGTCGGAGTCCTGATCGAGCGGAGCGTCATTCGCTTTCTTTACGGCCGGCCGCTGGAGACGCTACTCGCAACGTGGGGCATATCCCTTGTTCTCCAGCAGGCGATCCGTTCGTGGTTTGGCGCCTCCAATGTCCAGGTCGGCAATCCATCCTGGATGGCTGGCTCGTTTGATCTTGGCTTGCTGACCCTGACCTGGTCGCGCTTGTGGATCATCGTCTTTGCCTTATCAGTGTTTGCCATCCTGCAACTTGTTCTGAAGAAGACCATGCTTGGCCTGCGCATGCGGGCAGTCACCCAAAATCGCCGCATGGCATCTTCCATGGGCATCAGAACACCATGGGTCGATGCGCTGACCTTTGGTCTCGGATCCGGCATTGCCGGCATCGCCGGCGTAGCACTCAGCCAGATTGACAATGTCAGTCCCAATCTCGGGCAAGGTTACATCATCGACAGTTTTATGGTCGTCGTCTTTGGAGGTGTTGGCAATCTCTGGGGAACACTTGTCGGAGCCATGTCGCTCGGCATTGCCAACAAGTTCCTTGAGCCCTTTGCCGGTGCCGTCCTCGGCAAGATACTCGTGCTCGTGCTGATCATCCTGTTCATCCAGAAACGTCCGCGCGGTCTTTTCGCACTCAAGGGAAGGGCGATCGAGGCATGATTACCCAATGGTTTTTCTCGCATGTCGACCGGCGCGGCAGCGTTGTCATCGCGCTGCTCGTCGCCATTGCCGTGCTGGTGCCCTTATCCAACCTTCTGCTTCCGGTCACATCACCCTTCCACGTACCGACCTATCTTGTTTCGCTGATTGGCAAATATCTGACCTACGCAATGCTGGCAGTCGCGCTCGATCTGGTCTGGGGGTTCTGCGGTATCCTCTCGCTCGGCCATGGCGCCTTCTTTGCACTTGGCGGCTATGCCATGGGCATGTACCTGATGCGTCAGATTGGTTCGCGCGGCGTCTATGCTGACCCGGTTCTGCCGGATTTCATGGTCTTCCTCAACTGGAAGGAACTGCCGTGGTTCTGGTACGGTTTTGACAATTTCTGGTTCGCCGCCCTGATGGTGGTGTTGGTCCCGGGCGTCCTTGCCTTCGGATTTGGTTGGCTGGCGTTTCGCTCGCGGGTGACCGGGGTGTACCTCTCGATCATCACCCAGGCTCTGACCTATGCACTGCTGCTTGCTTTCTTTCGTAATGACATGGGCTTTGGCGGCAATAACGGTCTGACCGATTTCAAGGACATTCTCGGTTTCAACATTCAGTCCGGCAGCACGCGGTCCGTGCTGTTTGCTGCGACAGCTCTGTTCCTGGCACTGACCGTCTTCGTGACCAGTTTCATTGTCCGTTCCAAGCTCGGCAAAGTGCTTGTCGGCGTACGTGATGCCGAGAGCCGCATGCGCTTTCTCGGCTATCGCGTCGATCGCTACAAGCTCTTTGTGTGGACCATCTCGGCCATGATGGCGGGGATCGCCGGTGCCCTCTACGTGCCACAGGTCGGCATCATCAACCCGTCGGAATTCGAACCGGCCAATTCCATCGAGGCGGTCATTTGGGTGGCTGTTGGCGGACGCGGAACGATCATCGGTCCAATCATCGGAGCTGTGCTGGTCAATTTCGGCAAGACCTATTTCACCGCCGCATTCCCGGAAATCTGGCTGTTCGCCCTCGGTGCTCTTTTCATCGTGGTCACGCTGTTCCTCCCTAAGGGCATCCTCGGGCTTTATGGCATGTGGAAGGGCAAGTGGGCCGATCGTGCAGCGCGCCAAAAAGACGAAGCGCCGCCGGTCGTTGCTGCTGTGAGCTCCGGTCGTACACCAATTCCCGAACCTCAAGCGGCGGAATAGATCATGAAAGCCCACGACACTTTGCTCTATCTCGATGGCGTTTCGGTTTCATTCGACGGGTTCCGCGCCATCAACAATCTTTCTCTTGTGCTGCAGGCCGGAGAGATGCGCGCGATCATCGGCCCCAACGGCGCCGGAAAGACCACGATGATGGACATCATCACCGGCAAGACCAGGCCGGATGCCGGAGACGTCTACTTCAATGGCGAAGTGGATCTCACCAAGCATGACGAGGCGGAAATCGCCCTCCTTGGTATCGGGCGCAAATTCCAGAAGCCGACCGTGTTCGAAAGCCACACCGTCGAAGACAATCTGGTGCTGGCCCTCTCTGGATCAAGATCGGCGTTTTCGACGCTTTTCCATCGTCAAACCCAGGACGAAGCCGACCGGATCCACGAAATTCTTTATACAATCCGTCTGTTTGACAAGCGTGAATGGCTCGCCGCGAATCTCTCGCATGGTCAAAAGCAATGGCTGGAGATCGGCATGCTCCTCGCGCAAGACCCCAAATTGCTTCTCGTCGACGAGCCGGTTGCAGGGATGACGGATGCTGAAACCGCCGAAACGGCGAAGCTGTTGCGCGAGATCGCCAAAACCCGATCGGTGCTCGTTGTCGAACATGACATGCATTTCGTTCGCGAGCTCGACGTGAAGGTGACGTGCTTGCACGAGGGCTCTGTTCTCGCCGAAGGTTCACTCGATTTTGTCAGTAACGATCAGCGTGTGATCGAGGTCTATCTTGGCCGATAAAGAGCAATTCCAGGAAGAGTGGAGCCCGGCCTTCTGTCCGGAATTGCTTCCGATGAGTAAGGAAACGTCCCATGCTGACAGTTGAAAATGCCTCCCTGCATTATGGAGCAGCTCAGGCATTACGCGGTGTGTCGCTCGAGGTAAAGCCAAGGTCGATCACCTGTGTGCTCGGCCGCAACGGTGTCGGCAAGACCAGCATGCTCAGGGCCATCGTCGGGCAGCACCCACTGTCTTCCGGCTCGATCAGCTTCGATGGCTCACCCCTTGGCAAGAAACTGCCTTATGATCGCGCTCGGGCCGGCATCGCCTTTGTGCCGCAAGGGCGTGAGATATTTCCTTTGCTCACCGTTCGCGAGAACCTTGCGACCGGATTTGCTGCCGCGAAGCGTGGTAATCGCAGCGTGCCGCCGGAAGTCTTCGAACTGTTCCCGGTGTTGAAAACGATGCTGGGGCGACGCGGCGGCGATCTGTCCGGAGGGCAGCAGCAACAGTTGGCGATCGGCCGGGCGCTGGTGACGCGGCCGAAGTTGCTCGTCCTCGATGAGCCGACCGAGGGCATCCAACCATCGATCATCAAGGACATCGCGAGGGCAATCCAGTTCCTGCGCGATCAGTCGGGGCTCGCGATCCTGCTTGTGGAGCAGTATCTTGACTTCTGCCGCGAGCTCGCCGATCACGTGTACATTATGGATCGCGGCGAGATCGTTCATTCCGGCGATGCAGCGAGCCTCGACAGGCCGGAGGTGCGCAAGTTCTTGACGGTTTGAAAAACTTGCCTTGCCGCTGAGCAGGCATCCCCATTAGGGTCACTCCGGAGGAGCAACCCGGATGATCGACAAGCTGGAATTTTTCATCGCCTTGGCGCGCCACCGGCATTTCGGCCGGGCGGCGGAAGAATGCGGTGTAACCCAGCCCACGCTTTCAGCCGCAATACGCCAGCTGGAAGACACACTTGGCGTTGTCCTGGTCCAGCGCGGATCGCGCTTCAAGGGCTTGACCCCGGAGGGCCAGCGCGTACTCGAATGGGCGCGACGCATCGTTGGTGACACGCGCACCATGCGCGAGGAGATCCGCGCGGCCCGCTTCGGTCTCGCTGGCCATGTAAAGATTGCGGCGATCCCGACCGCCCTGGCCATGGTCTCGCGGCTCACCACGCCATTTCGCGAAAAACACCCGGACGTGACCTTCTCCATAACGTCGCGCACGTCACTGGAGGTGCTGACATTGCTAAGCAACTTCGAGATCGACGTCGGCATCAGCTACCTCGACAACGAGCCGCTGGGGCGCGTCACATCGGTACCGCTCTATTCGGAGCGTTACCAGCTCATCACGTCGGCAGGGAACACCTATTCCGACCGGGACTCCGTTACCTGGGCCGAGGTGGGCCAGTTGCCGCTCTGTCTCCTGACGATGGATATGCAAAATCGCCGCCTGATCAACAAGCATCTGGAGGAAGCCGGCATCGAGGTTCATCCGACGCTCGAATCAAATTCAATGATCGTCCTGTTCTCGCATATCCGCACGGGAAAATGGGCCAGCATAATGCCGCTCAACCTCGCTGAGTCGTTGGGATTTGCCGAGCCTATCCGTTCGATCCCGATTGTCGAGCCCGATGCGCGCCACCTTGTCGGCCTTGTGGCTGCTGACCGCGAACCCCATACGCCGCTGGTTTCGGCTCTTCTTCACGAGGCGCGTGCGCTGGCGATAAGCTTGAATATGGTTTGATAGAAATTTCCTATCGTTCAACGAGTTTGCTATATTGATATCGGCCGCCTTTTTTGATCTGTTCTAAGAAATGGGGAGAAAACAAGGGAGGGCCCTGCACGATATGCAGCGCGCAAGTACCGATATCGCCAAAAGGGCGATAGGCATTATCGATCAACTGAAGGGCAAAGAAGGCCCTCTGCTTCCTATCTTGCACGAGTTGCAGGACGAGTTCGGCTATGTGCCGCCAGAAGCTTTGCCGTTGATTGCGCAGGCCCTCAACATCTCCCGCGCCGAAGTACATGGCGTATTCACTTTTTACCATGATTACCGCGATCATCCCGCCGGACGGCATGTGTTGAAGCTTTGCCGTGCAGAAGCATGCCAATCCATGGGTGCCGAGGCGCTCGCCAACAAGGCGCGCCAGCTCCTTGGTGTTGACTGGCATGGCACCACTGCAGACGGGGCGGTAACGCTCGAACCGGTCTATTGTCTTGGTCTGTGTGCATGCGGTCCTTCGGCCATGCTTGATGGCGAAGTCATTGGCCGGCTCGATGCAGAAACACTTGAGGAAATCGCGGCGGAGGTGCGGCTATGACAGTCACCTTCTATGTTCCGCGTGACTCTGGTGCTCTCGCGCTGGGCGCCGAAAAAGTCGCGAAGACACTCCAGGCTGAAATCGAAACGCGTAACCTCGATGCGCAGATCGTGCGCAACGGTTCGCGCGGACTGTATTGGCTCGAACCAATGGTCGAGGTCGAGACGCCAAACGGGCGTGTCGCCTATGGCCCGGTTAAAGCATCGGACGTCACGGCACTGCTCGACAACGGCATGACAGAGGGCAGGGTGCACCCGCTCTGGCTCGGCCTCACCGATCAATTGCCTTTCCTTGCCCGGCAAACACGCCTGACTTTCGCTCGCTGCGGCATTACTGATCCAGTCTCCCTGGCAGACTATTGCGCCCATGACGGCCTGAAGGGGCTGGAACGCGCGCTCAAGTCGTCTCCTGCCGAGATTGTGGCGCAGGTGACGGAATCCGGTCTGCGCGGCCGCGGCGGTGCGGGTTTTCCAACCGGCATCAAATGGAAGACCGTTCTCGATACCGCCGGGACACAGAAATATATCGTCTGCAACGCGGATGAGGGCGATAGCGGCACCTTTGCCGATCGCATGATCATGGAAGGCGATCCCTTCGTCCTGATCGAAGGCATGACGATTGCCGGTATCGCCGTCGGCGCGACCAAGGGCTACGTCTACACACGTTCCGAATACCCTCACGCGATCGCAATCATGAACGAAGCGCTCGAGGCCGCCCGCAAGGCTGGTGTGCTTGGGCCGTCCGTGCTCGGATCCTCCCATGCCTTTGACATCGAAGTGCGCGTTGGCGCAGGCGCCTATGTCTGCGGCGAAGAAACGGCGCTGCTTGAAAGCCTCGAAGGCCGTCGCGGCATCGTTCGTGCCAAACCGCCGCTGCCCGCGCACAAGGGACTTTTCGGCAAGCCGACCGTGATCAACAATGTGATCTCCCTTGCCTCCGTCCCGATCATTCTCGACAAGGGCGCAGCCTTCTACAAGGATTTCGGCATGGGCCGCTCGCGCGGCACGATCACGCTGCAGATTGCCGGCAACGTCAAATATGGCGGCCTGTTCGAAACAGCGTTTGGCCTGACGCTCGGCGAGATCGTCGACGATATCGGCGGCGGGACGGCCAGCGGCCGCCCGGTCAAGGCCGTGCAGGTCGGCGGACCGCTTGGTGCCTATTTCCCGCGCGAACTGTTCGATACGCCTTTCGACTATGAGGCGTTCGCGGCCAAGGATGGCCTCATCGGCCATGCTGGCTTGGTGGTGTTCGACGACAGTGTCGACATGCTTAAACAGGCTCGTTTCGCCATGGAATTCTGCGCGATCGAATCCTGCGGCAAGTGCACGCCCTGCCGCATCGGTTCGACGCGAGGCGTCGAGGTCGTCGATCGCATCTCGGCTAACATAGAACCAGAGAAGCAAATCGAAGTTCTGACCGATTTGTGCAATACAATGAAGTTCGGCTCGCTCTGTGCCCTGGGCGGCTTCACGCCCTATCCTGTCATGAGTGCGCTGACGCATTTTCCTGAAGATTTCCGGCCCGCGCCAGTCGCGGCTGCGGCGGAATAGGAGCTTAAAGATGTCCCTGATTGAAGAAATCGATTACGGCACACCCGCCAGCACCTCGGAAAAGATGATCACACTGACCATCGATGGCAACGAGGTTACCGTTCCCGAAGGCACCTCTATCATGCGCGCCTCGATGGAAGCCGGCATCAAGGTCCCGAAGCTCTGCGCTTCAGACATGGTTGATGCATTCGGTTCCTGCCGACTTTGCCTGGTTGAGATCGAGGGTCGCAATGGCACACCTGCCTCCTGCACGACGCCCGCAATGGAAGGTCTTGTTGTCCGTACCCAGACGCAGCGTCTGAAGGACATTCGCAAAGGCGTGATGGAACTCTATATTTCCGACCATCCGCTCGATTGCCTGACCTGCGCTGCCAATGGCGATTGCGAATTGCAGGACATGGCGGGTGCCGTTGGCCTGCGCGATGTGCGTTATGGCTATGAGGGCGACAATCACGTTTTCGCCAAGGCCGGAGCAGTTGCGAACGATCGCTGGTTGCCGAAGGACAAATCCAATCCCTATTTCACCTATGATCCTTCCAAATGCATTGTCTGTTCGCTGTGTGTCCGCGCCTGCGAGGAAGTGCAGGGCACGTACGCACTGACGATCGAGGGACGCGGCTTCAGCAGCCGGGTTGCCTCCGGCGCCAGCGAGGCTTTCATCGACAGCGAATGCGTCTCTTGCGGCGCCTGCGTTCAGGCCTGCCCGACGGCGACACTCACCGAGAAGTCGGTCATCGAGATCGGCCAGCCGGAACACTCCAAGGTCACCACCTGCGCCTATTGTGGTGTGGGATGCTCATTCAAGGCGGAAATGCGCGGCGAGGAACTCGTGCGTATGGTGCCCTGGAAGGATGGCAAGGCCAATCGCGGCCATTCCTGCGTCAAGGGCCGTTTCGCGTATGGTTATTCGACCCACAAGGATCGCATCCTCAACCCGATGATCCGCGAGAAGATCTCGGACCCGTGGCGTGAAGTCACCTGGGACGAAGCATACAAACACGTCGCGAATGAATTCCGCCGCATCCAGTACCAGTATGGCCGCAATTCCATTGGCGGCATCACATCCTCCCGCTGTACCAATGAGGAGACGTATCTCGTCCAGAAACTGGTTCGCGCCGGTTTTGGCAACAACAATGTCGACACCTGCGCCCGTGTCTGCCATTCGCCGACGGGTTATGGCCTCAAGCAGACCTTCGGTACCTCCGCCGGCACGCAGGATTTCGACAGCGTCGAGCACACCGATGTGGTGATGATCATCGGCGCCAATCCAACCGACGGCCATCCGGTGTTCGCCTCGCGGCTGAAGAAGCGTCTGCGCAAGGGGGCGAAGCTGATCATCGTCGATCCGCGCCGCATCGACCTTGTTCGCTCGCCCCATGTTGAAGCGTCGTATCACCTGCCGCTGCGTCCCGGTACCAATGTGGCCGTGGTAACGTCGATGGCGCACGTTATCGTCACCGAAGGCCTGTTCGACGAGAAATTTATCCGCGAGCGTTGCGATTGGGACGAATTCCAGGATTGGGCCGCCTTTGTGTCCTCTCCGGAACACAGCCCGGAAGCCATCGAGCAGATTTCCGGTGTTTCGCCGCAATTGCTGCGCGAGGCAGCACGCCTCTTCGCTACCGGCGGCAATGGTTCGATCTATTATGGTCTCGGCGTCACCGAGCACAGTCAGGGCTCGACAACTGTCATGGCCATCGCCAATCTCGCCATGGCGACCGGCAATATCGGCCGCAAGGGCGTCGGCGTGAACCCGCTACGCGGTCAGAACAATGTGCAGGGCTCGTGCGACATGGGCTCGTTCCCGCATGAACTCCCCGGCTACCGCCATATTTCCGATGAATCCACACGCGATATCTTCGACAAGCTTTGGGGCGTCCAGCTGCAGGACGAACCCGGCCTGCGTATTCCCAACATGCTCGATGCCGCCGTCGATGGCACATTCAAGGGCATCTACATCCAGGGCGAAGACATTCTTCAGTCCGACCCGGACACGAAGCACGTTGCTGCCGGCCTCGCTGCGATGGAATGCGTGGTCGTACATGACCTCTTCCTCAACGAAACCGCCAACTATGCCCACGTCTTCCTGCCGGGATCGACCTTCCTCGAGAAGGACGGCACCTTCACCAATGCTGAGCGCCGCATCAATCGTGTGCGCAAGGTCATGAGCCCGAAAAATGGCTATGCTGATTGGGAAGTCACCCAGAACCTTGCCAAGACGATGGGGCTGAGCTGGAACTACAGCCACCCATCGGAAATCATGGATGAAGTGGCATTGACGACGCCAAGCTTTGCCGGTGTGTCCTTTGATCTTCTGGATAGGGAAGGTTCAGTGCAGTGGCCGTGCAATGAAAAGGCTCCTTTGGGCACGCCCATCATGCATATCGAGAGCTTCGCGCGCGGCAAGGGCAAGTTCATCCGCACCGAATATGTGGCTACCGACGAGCGGACCGGACCGCGTTTCCCGCTGCTGCTCACCACCGGCCGCATCCTCTCGCAGTACAATGTCGGTGCGCAGACGCGCCGCACGGATAATGTCATCTGGCATGAAGAGGACAGGCTTGAGATCCATCCACATGATGCGGAGCAGCGCGGAATCCGTGATGGCGACTGGGTGAAAGTCACCAGCCGTTCCGGCGAAACCACGCTTCGGGCACTCATTACCGATCGGGTATCGACGGGTGTCGTCTATACGACCTTCCACCATCCGACGACGCAGGCCAACGTTATCACCACCGATTTCTCCGATTGGGCGACCAACTGTCCGGAATACAAGGTGACGGCCGTTCAGGTCGGCGCATCGAACGGTCCGAGCGACTGGCAGGTCAAATATGACGAGCAGGCCCGCCGGAGCAGGCGCATCGCCCCCGTGCTGGATGCGGCCGAATAGTGATGCAATCGCGCCCCACAAGGTTGCCTGTGCCACGCGTTACCCGCCGCCGCAAGGGCTCGGGTGAAGCCTATGCGACGGACAGCCGGATGGTACCTGAAGAAACGCCGGTTGCCTTCAGCTACAATGGCACGACCCATGCGGTCATGATGGCGACACCTGCCGACATGGAAGATTTCGCGGTCGGTTTCAGCCTTTCGGAAGGCATCATTTCGCAACTCGATCAGATCAGCGAGATCAATGTCGAGGAACATGACGAAGGCGTCGATATCCAGATACGTCTTGCCAGCGAGGCAGGCCAGGAATTGACCGATCGCCGTCGGCGCATGGCCGGTCCCGTCGGTTGCGGACTGTGCGGCATCGAGTTCATCGAGCAGGCGCTGAAGCCGGTCGCTTCGGTTGACAGGATACGGCTTACCCTCACGCCGGATGAAATCGCCGAGGCGGTAAAACTACTGTCTGAAATGCAACCGCTACACGGCGAGACTGGCGCGGTTCATGCCGCCGGCTTCTATGTCCCAGGCAAAGGGATTGTCGCGGCGCGCGAAGACGTCGGCCGTCACAATGCTCTGGACAAGCTCGCCGGCGCGCTCTGCCGCGCTGGTATCAAGGGCGAAACCGGAGCCGTGGTCATCACCAGCCGGGTATCGATCGAGATGGTGCAGAAGACAGCGATCATTGATAGCCCAATTCTGATAGCCGTATCAGCGCCGACGGCCCTCGCAATCCGCACGGCGCATGCCGCCGGAATGACCCTGATTGCACTTGTCAGGGGTGATGAATTTGATGTCTTCACGCGTCACGAGCGTATTCCACTGATTTCTGCCGAGCTGGAAACCGGCTCCAAGGATGTCTTTCTTGCCAATGCGGCGCAGAAACCCAATCCCGATTCCGCCGCATCGACACTTGTTCAATCTCCGTCCGTTCGAATGGTGCAATATGGATAGCAAGAGCCACAAGACAACCGCTGACAAGCTGGTCTACATGGCCAATCAGATAGCGGCGTTCTTCCATACGCAGCCGAAGGATGAGGCTGTGGCAGGCGTCGCCGACCACATCAACCATTTCTGGGAGCCGCGCATGCGCGCGCAACTGTTCACTATCCTCGATCAGGACGACAATGGCCTCGATCCTCTCGTCATAGAGGCCGCAAAGCACATCCGCAAGCCAGGGCCCGTTCCGGCCTGACAATCTTCACGTACCGCCGATTCTCGGCAACTAGGAGGCAACTCCGGGTATCGCTGATCTAACTCGTTTTTGAACATGAATCGTCTACCAGCAGGTGGGAGGAGAAATTTGTCATGTCGGTAACAGATCGAGCAGAAGCAGGCGCATTGGGTAGTCCGGGTATACTGGACAGGGAGCGCATCGTCGCCAAGGCAGGTTTCAACCGTTGGTTGGTTCCGCCGGCCGCCCTTGCCATCCACCTTTGTATCGGAATGGCCTATGGGTTCAGCGTTTTCTGGCTGCCCTTGTCACGGGCAATCGGTGCGGAGCAACAGGCCGCTTGCGCCAGTCTCAATCTCCTGAGCGCCCTGTTCACGACAAGCTGCGACTGGCGCGTCAGTGACCTCGGCTGGATCTATACGCTGTTCTTCGTCTTGCTTGGCTGCTCGGCGGCCATCTGGGGTGGCTGGCTCGAGCGCGCCGGTCCGCGTAAGGCAGGCGTCGTCTCGGCCTTGTGCTGGTGTGGCGGCATGGTTCTCGCGGCAAGTTGATCGGACTGCCGGAAGTGAGCTTCACCCAGCTCGACGCCGGGCAAAAGACCGCGGTTGCATCGATTGCTGCCGGCTTTGCGGGCCTGCTCTCGCTCTTCAAT
Organism: uncultured Alphaproteobacteria bacterium; assembly: GCA_963777425.1. Classification (GTDB taxonomy): domain Bacteria; phylum Pseudomonadota; class Alphaproteobacteria; order Rhizobiales; family Rhizobiaceae; genus Phyllobacterium. The sequence goes on from CAVZQS010000008.1 coordinate 460,990, forward strand.
ATTGGCGGGCGCTTTTTCTGGGCATCGCTGTCGGACCGTCTCGGCCGCAAGGCGACGTACTTTACCTTCTTCGCACTCGGCATCGTCCTTTATGCGTTGGCCCCGACGGCTGCCCATATGGGCAGCCAGGCCCTGTTCGTCGCGATCTTCTGCGTAATCCTGTCCATGTACGGCGGCGGTTTCGCCACCGTTCCGGCCTATCTCGCCGATATCTTCGGCACGCAATTCGTTGGTGCTATCCACGGCCGGTTGCTCACCGCATGGGCAACGGCGGACATCGTAGGGCCTGTCGTGGTCAACTACATTCGCGAGTTCCAGATCAGCACTGGCGTTCCCCGCGATCAGGTCTACGACCGCACCATGTATATCCTCGCCGGGATGCTGGCACTCGGGTTGATCGCCAATCTGTTCGTTCGACTGCTCGCACCGAAATGGTTCATGCCGGATGCTGAGGTCGCGGCGCTTCAGGCCAAGACGAAAAACAGCGCGGCGGGGCCGTCCGGCTCATTTGGCATTGGCCATGGCGGGCTCGATGCCAAGGCGGCGCTTGCCTGGTCCGCCGTCGGCATCCCGATCCTTTGGGGAGTGTGGATGACGCTGCAACAGGCAGCCATCCTTTTCAAATAATGCCTGCGACGGGAATCAGGAAAGGGCCCACGTACGGGCCCTTTTTTCATTTCATTGCCTGTGGACGGTTCGCGGGTCAAACGGCAGGTCTGCCAGTTGGTCGAGGCACATAGCCTCCAACGCCGGGTGTGACAGGGGATCGCGATGCCAGTCAGCCGGCGCATCATCGCCTCGGAACCATCTGGAAAGGATTCGAAGCAAAGAGAAAATCTTCATTTCATCTATCCCTGAAACTCGAAATATGCGCTATTTTGTTCGTGGTAGATGCGAACTGCAATCCAGATTGCCGAAACCAGCATAAAGAAAATCTTGATGAAGAATTTGAATCGCGTTCATCTGAATGGCCTGAAGGCCGTCGAAGCAATCGGGCGCTTGGGGTCTCTGCCGAAGGCCGCGGGCGAACTCGGCGTATCGGTTAGCGCTGTTAGTCAGCAGCTGATCCGCACCGAGGCACAAATCGGTCACGCGATCTTTGACAGGACGCGAGGGGGCTTGGTGCCGACCTCATTTGGCAGGAACTTCCTCGCCAAACTGGAAGACGGCTTCCAGCAGCTCTCCCGAGCCGTGGCGCTCGCCGACGGTACCGATCAGACCCTGTTGCTTTCCGTTGCTCCGACCTTCGCTTCGAAATGGCTCGTCCCGCGCCTCGGGCGCCTTCGCGCGGCGCATCCGGATCTCAAGATCCGCATCGATCCCTCGCCAGGCATTGTTGATCTGAAAAGCTCGGACATCGATCTCGCCATAAGACTGGGCAGCGGGGACTGGCAGGACGGAACGCCAGAATGCCTGCTGCCGCAGCGAATGTTTCCCGTCTGTACGCCCGCCTTTGCCGAACGCCTCCACGGCCCCGCCGACATTTTCAACCAGCCGATCATTTGTTACGAGAATCCGATGTTCAGCTGGGACGATTGGCAGGCGGCAACTGGACTTGCCGGGCCCCTACCGTTTGATGGGCCGACCTTTACTGATCCGTGGCTGGGCCTTGAAGCCACGATCAGCGGGCAAGGCATCATGCTGGCCTGGGATCTTTTTGTCGAAGACGCGCTGGCCGATGGCCGGCTGGTTGCTCCATTTCCGGCGCGCGTGCCATCCGCCATCGCCTATTGGCTGGTATCGCCGAAAAACCGCAAGCCGTCGGTGCAGGTGTTGAATTTCCAGCGCTGGATTCGTGCCGAAATTGCGCAACAGAAAGCGGTCTAAACTGCTTGATCTGTTGACAAGTTAGGTCGAACTTTGAAGAGTGCCGGACATCTGGATTAGCAGCGTTGGGAGGCCATTCATGTCTATGCGCGCGGTCATCGGGTTTTCTGCTTTTCTTCTCTCCGTTTTCGCTGCCTCCCTGCCGCTTGGCGCGGCAGAAACCAATCGCGATGTGGTCACAACCCAAGATGGTGATTATTTCGGTTTTGATCTGCGTACGGAGCAAGACGTCACGCTGGACCAATGCGAACTTGTCTGCCTGGCCGATCGATCCTGCAAGGCTTTTACCTACAATCCCAAGGTGAAATGGTGCTTTCTGAAGTCTGATTTCAATCAGCTGAAAATCGCACCGGGATCGGTCGCTGGCAAGGTCGTCGAGACCGCGGCGGAACCGGATATCGGCGCGCCGCCGAAGCTGCAATTCGTATCCGACCAGCTGCTTCAGGATGCACGGCAGGTCAAGGCGAGTCTTGCGCTGACCGACGAACAGAAGGTGCAAGGTGTCGAGGGGCTTCTTGCCGCCGCACGGAACGAACTTGGTGCCGGAAATGTCGCCAATGCGCTCAACGCTTTCAAGGGCGCCTTGGCGGTCATGCCGGATAATGCAGACCTTTGGATCGAGACGGCCAGAGCCGCCAACCAGGATGCGAAAAACAATTATGTCGCCGGGCAGGCTGCACTTGCGGCGGTAAATGGCTATCAGCTGACGCGGACCGCGCAGAGCCGTGCCGACGCGCTTGCTGCACTTGCTGCTGCCCTTCAGAACGTGGAAAACTACCGTGCGTCGCTCGATGCCTACAAGGCCAGTCTTGCGCTGGTTAATGACAAGACCGTAGAGGCCGCTTACCTTGATCTGAGGGCACGTCAGGGCTTCCGCGTCGTCAACCACACAATCGACGCCGACAGTGCTACGCCTCGCGCCTGCGTGCAGTTCTCGGATCCGCTGGTGAAGATGGGCACGGACTATGCGCCATTCGTCACCTTGAATGGGGCCGCGCCCAAGGCCATCGAAGCCAAGGGCAGCGAGATTTGTCGTGGAAGGTCTTGAACATGGCCAGCGCTACAAACTTGCGTTCCGTCCCGGCCTGCCATCTTCCGTGGGTGAATCCCTTGAAGCGCCAGTCGATCTTGATATCTACATCAAGGATCGCTCGGCCATGGTGCGTTTCACCGGCGATAGTTTTGTCCTGCCCAGTACCGCCCGGCGTGGCATCCCCATCGTCTCTGTCAACACGACGAGTGCCAATCTTAAACTCTATCGCATCGGCGACCGCGGGCTCGCACCGCTGATGACGAGCTCGCAATTCCTCACCCAGATCGATGGTTTCAATGCCCAGCGCCTGCAGGACGAAGCCGGCGAACTTGTTTGGCAAGGCGCCATCGATATCCAGTCCGAACTCAACAAGGATGTCGTCACAAGTTTCCCGGTCGATGAAGCCCTGCCGCAACGCAAGCCTGGGGTCTATGTTCTCACAGCCGTCTCGCCTGATGCGAAGACCGAGGAATGGGATGCCCAGGCGACCCAATGGTTCGTCGTCTCGGACATTGGTCTCTCCACCTATGCGGGCACTGACGGCCTGAATGTCTTTGCCCGCTCGCTCGCGACGGCACAGCCACTCATCGGTATGGAACTGCAGCTTCTCGCCAAGAACAATGAAATTCTCGGCACTGCCGTTACCGACACCGAGGGCAGGGCCACCTTCACGGCTGGGCTGATGCGTGGAACTGCGGCGATGGAACCAGCCGTGATCACCGCCAAGAACGGCGATGCCGACTATGTGTTCCTGGACATGACCAGAGCAGGCTTCGATCTGTCGGATCGCGGCGTTACTGGCCGCGCGGCGCCTGGCGCCATCGACATTCTCGCCTGGACCGAGCGCGGCATCTACCGCGCCGGTGAGACCGTCCATGCCTCGGCGCTCGCTCGCGACAACGCCGCCAATGCCATCGAACAACTGCCGTTGACATTCGTGTTCAAGCGCCCCGACGGCGTCGAGGACCGCCGCATGGTCAGCGACGGCGCTAATCTCGGCGGCCACACCCTCGATCTCGCGCTGCAGGCAAATTCCATGCGCGGTACCTGGACCATGCAGATCTTCACCGACCCCAAGGGTTCGCCGATCGCTGAGAAACAGTTCCTGGTTGAAGATTTCGTGCCGGATCGCGTCGAGTTCGACCTGACCAGTGATACCAAGGCAATTGAGGTGGGCAAGCCGACACCGGTGAAGGTCGACGGCCGCTATCTCTACGGCGCACCGGCTGCCGGGCTTAATCTGGAAGGTGAGATTGCCTTGAAGCCGACCCGCGAAAGCGCTGATTTCAAGGGTTATTTCTTTGGTCTCGCTGACGAACAGGCCAGCGAAGACACACGTATCCCACTCGAAGATTTGCAGGCACTGGATGACAACGGTAAGGCAACGTTCGACGTATCGCTAGGCGATTTGCCCTCCACCACACAATTGATCAATGCGGATGTTGTTGTGCGCATGCAAGAAGCAGGCGGCCGCGCAGTCGAACGCACGCTGACGCTTCCGGTCAAGTCAGAAGGATCGATGATCGGCATCAAGCCGGAGTTTTCCGGCGACCTCGCCGAAAACTCCATTGGGAAATTCCATGTTATTGCGGTCGATCAGAATGGCCAGAAACTAGCGATGCAGGGTCTGGAGTGGAAGCTCGTCAGCGTGGAGCGCAACTACCAGTGGTATCGCGACGGCAATTCGTGGAAATACGAACCGATCCTGTCAACCAAGCAGATCGCCAACGGTGTGGTGAACACAACCCCCGATGGAGCCGAGATCTCAGTTCCGGTCACCTGGGGCCGTTTCCGTCTGGAAGTGGAAACCGCTAACGCTGATGGGCCGGCTTCGAGCGTTGAATTCGATGCTGGCTACTACGTCGCCGCGACATCCACCGAAACACCGGACGGTCTCGAGATTGCTCTCGACAAAGATAACTATGTTGCTGGAGATACCGCAAAGCTGAAAGTGTCGCCGCGCTTTGCCGGCGAACTTCTCGTCACTGTCGGCGCTGAAAGCCTGCTTGCGACCAAGAGGGCAAGCATTCCTGCAGAGGGCGGCGAAATTGAAATCCCCGTTACTGCCGATTGGGGCGCAGGCGCCTATGTAACAGCCACATTGTTCCGCCCAGGCGATGCGCAGGAAACCCATATGCCCATGCGCGCCATTGGCATCAAATGGCTCAATGTCAGCCCTGGCGACCGTAATCTTGCGGTGAAGCTGGAGGCTCCGCAGAAGACCGAGCCGCGCAAACCGTTGAACGTTGCGCTGCAGGTGACAGGGGCGGGTGCCAATGAGAATGCCTTCGTCACCGTTGCCGCCGTGGATGTCGGCATTCTCAACCTGACCCGCTACGAAGCGCCCAATCCCGATGGCTGGTATTTCGGCCAGCGCCAGCTCGGCCTTGAGATCCGCGATCTCTACGGGCGTCTCATCGATGGCTCGCAAGGCGTCACCGGCAAGTTGCGGACGGGCGGCGATGGCGCGCAAATGCCGATGCAAGGCAATCCCCCCACCGAAAAGCTCGTCGCATTCTTCTCCGGGCCGGTGAAACTCGACCCGCAGGGCAAGGCCAATGTCAGTTTCGACATTCCGCAGTTCAATGGAACGGCGCGACTCATGGCGGTTGCCTGGTCGAAGACGGGCGTGGGGCACGCTACATCGGATGTTGTTATCCGTGATCCGGTCGTGGTGACGGCGAGCATGCCAAAGTTCCTCGCGCCCGGCGACAAATCATCGTTGCGGCTGGATATTGCCAATACCGACGCTCCGGCTGGTGATTACCAGTTGCAGGTCACCAGCAATCCCGTTGTCAGCGTCAATCAGCGCGCATCGCAGACGGTCAATCTGACCGCCGGCGGCAAGTTCGACTTGACGCTGCCTCTCACCGGCGAGCATCCCGGTGATGGCGTTGTTTCGGTCAAATTGTCCAATGCTGCCGGCCTTTCGTTGGAACAGTCGCTGAATGTACCTGTCCGACCCGCAACACTGCCGATGACAGTGCGCAAACCGATCAAGGTTGCGCCGAATAGCAGCCTCAAGGTCGACGGTGAATTGCTGGCGGGCAACATCTTGCAGGGTGCGTCGGTCAGCCTCAACGTCACCCGCTCAGCCGCCTTCGACATCCCGGCGTTGTTGATGACGCTGGACCGCTATCCCTATGGCTGTGCCGAGCAGACAACGAGCCGTGCCTTGCCGCTGCTCTACATGAGTGAACTCGCCAAACAGTCCGGCATTGCCGAGGATGGCGAGGTACAGAAGCGCGTGCAGGAGGCGATCTACCGCGTTCTGTCCTACCAGGCTTCATCCGGCAGTTTCGGGCTGTGGAGCCCCGGTTCAGGCGATCTGTGGCTCGATGCCTATGTCACGGATTTCCTGACGCGTGCCCGGGAGCAGAAATACGAGGTGCCGGAACAGGCGCTCGTGCAGGCATTGGAAAACCTGCAGAACTCGCTGAGCTATGACGTCAACGTCAAGGACCAGGGCAATGAGATCGCCTACGCGCTTTACGTCCTGGCACGCAATCGCAAGGCTGCTATCAGCGATCTGCGCTACTACGCCGATACGAAGCTCTCAGAGTTTCCGACGCCGCTTGCCCGCGCACATCTTGCTGCGGCGCTGTCGCTCTATGGCGATGCCCAGCGCTCGCAGAGCATCTTCACCGATGCCCTGCAGCAGTCGACGCTGGTGACCAATGTCAGCCTGGTCCGCTCCGATTACGGCTCGTCACTGCGCGATGATGCGGCCGTTCTGGCGCTCGCCGCCGAAAGCCGTCCAGTTCCGCCGATCATCCCGCAGCTTTCGAAGATTGTGTCGGAGCAATGGGAGCGCAAGCCCTATACAAGCACACAGGAACAGACGTGGATGCTGCTTGCCGCTCGCGCTATCCAGGGCGGTGACAAAGACCTGAAACTCGACATCAATGGCGCTGCCCATGCCGGCGGCTATGTTGCGCGCCTGACCGGAGACGAACTGCTGGCACAGCCTGTGACGATTACCAATGCGTCGACTGAGCCGGTGTCCGCAGTTGTCACAACGGTAGCTTCCCCGGCGCAGCCGCTGCCGGCTGGCGGTGACGGCTTCAGTATCGAGCGCACCTATTATACGCTCGACGGTCAGGCGGCGAATGTCAGCGAGGCCAAGCAGAATGAACGCTATGTGGTCGTTCTGAAGGTAACCGAAACCAACAACTGGCCGTCACGCGTCCTGATAACCGATCTTCTGCCGGCCGGTTTCGAGATCGACAATCCCGGTCTCGTCAATAGTGCCAGCCTTTCGAACTTTGACTGGATCGGCGAAGTGGAAGCTGCCCACACAGAGTTCCGCAGCGATCGCTTTGTCGCCGCCTTCGACCGGATGTCCGGCGATAACGGCGAAATGACCCTGGCATATGTGGTCCGGGCGGTGACGCCGGGCACCTACGATCATCCGGCAGCGAGTGTCGAGGACATGTACCGTCCGCAGTTCTCGGCGCGCACGGCAACCGGCCGAATGGAGGTCGTCGCAGCACAATAATGTCCGGTTGGCGAACATTCTGCATCGGCGTCTCGGCCAACCTCGTTCTGGCCACGGCCCTGGCCTTTGGCCTTGATGCGGCTGATCGCGCGTTCCCGCCACCATTGGAGCGCGCGCGAGAGGTTTCGACAGAAGTCCTCGACGCCGATGGCCAGCTGTTGCGTGCCTTCGCCACGAAAGAAGGGCGGTGGCGGCTGGGCACCACTGCAAAGGACGTCGATCCGCAATTCTTGGCGATGCTGATCGCCTACGAGGATCAGCGCTTCTGGCAGCACCGCGGCATTGATCCCATCGCATTGGCGCGCGCTGCGGTTCAGCTTGCCAGCAACGGCCGTATCGTTTCCGGGGCATCCACCCTATCTATGCAGGTAGCGCGGCTGATCGAGCCGCGCGAAGGCCGTTCACTCACCGCGAAATTCCAGCAGCTTGTCCGTGCCCTGCAGATCGAACGTCGTCTGAACAAGGACGCAATTCTCGATCTCTATCTGACGCTCGCTCCCTATGGCGGCAATCTCGAAGGCGTCCGCTCGGCGAGCCTTGCCTATTTCGGCAAGGAACCGCGCCGCCTGACAGTCGCGCAGTCGGCACTGCTTGTCGCCCTGCCGCAATTGCCGGAAAGGCGCAGGCCGGACCGCAACCTTGCTCTGGCCGAGGCGGCCCGTAGCCGTGTCCTGCAGCGAATGGCGGTCGAAAAGATCGTCGGGGAGGGCGAAGCCGAGCGGGCAGCCATGGCTCCAGTTCCGTCGCACCGTCTGCAACTTCCCGCCTATGCCGCGCATCTCGCAGAAGCTGCGCAGCGCAAGGAGCCGCAGGTAAGACGTCACAGAACCACCTTACACGGGAACATCCAGCAGGGGCTTGAAGCCGTTGCGAAAGATGCTGCGGGCAGGCTCGGCCCGAAAGTCTCCGTTGCGATGGTCATGGCCGACGTCCGTTCTGGCGAGATTGTCGGCGAGGTTGGTTCCGCCGATTATTTCGATGCGAGCCGTTCCGGCTGGATCGACATGACGCGTATCAATCGCTCGCCGGGCTCGACGCTGAAACCCTTCATCTATGGCCTTGCCTTTGAAGATGGGCTCGTCAGCCAGGAGACCATCATCGAGGATCGTCCGGTTGATTTCTTCGGTTATCGGCCGCGCAATTTCGACATGAGCTACCAGGGTGATGTGAGCATCAGGCAGGCATTGCAGCTCTCGCTCAATGTGCCCGCCGTTCGCCTGCTCGACGCTGTCGGTCCAACGCGGCTGATGGTCCGGTTTCGCCGTGCCGAGGTGAGGCCCGTCCTGCCGCCGAATGAAGCGCCGGGCCTCGCCATCGGCCTTGGCGGCGTCGGCATCACGCTTAAGGAACTGGTGCAACTTTATGCTGGGCTCGCCAATCGCGGCAGGCCAGTGCAGCTTGGTGACGGTATCCAGGACAAGCCCGGAGCCATCGAAGGCGAACCGCTGCTTGAACCCGTCGCCGCATGGCACGTTGCCGACATCCTGTCCGGCGTCCTGCCGCCGGTCGGGGCGGGGCAGCGCGGCATCGCCTACAAGACCGGCACAAGTTATGGCTATCGCGATGCCTGGTCCGTTGGCTTTGACGGCAATTATGTATTGGGCGTCTGGGTTGGCAGGCCGGACAATGGTGCGGTTCCCGGCCTCACGGGCTATGGCTCGGCTGCGCCCATCCTGTTCGAGGGTTTTGCCAAGTCCGGCGTCGCCATCACGCCGCTGCCGCCAGCTCCCGCCGGCGCGGTCCGTATCGCGCAGGCGCAATTGCCGGTCAGTCAGCGGCGTTTCTCCATGAATTCAAACGGCTTGCTCGCCTCGTCACGCGAACCCGCGCCGCAGATCATCTATCCGCCGGAAGGTGCGCTTATAGAACTCGGGGCAACGTCTGGCGGCGAGATCATGCCGCTTGCCCTGAAGCTCCAAGGCGGTCGGGCGCCTTTCCGTTGGCTCGCCAATGGCAAGCCCCTGCCGGAAACCTCGCGCCGCCGCGTCAATCAATGGGTGCCGGATGGTGGCGGCTATTCCACCCTCACGGTTATCGACTCTGTCGGTCGTGCGGCAAGCGTGCGGGTTTTCGTCGATTGAATGAAAAAGCGGCGCCCGATGGACGCCGCTTTATTGATTGGCTTGCCGGTGTTAGCGAATCTGCACCAGCGAGGAGATCAAACCGGTGGCAATGCTGATCATCACGTAGTCATTGTCAGCTCGTACCCACTGGTAACCGCGCGGTGGCGTACGCAGGTGATACCGATGATAGTCGCGCACCACGTTGCGGCGATAGCTCGAGGGCAGGGCGTGGCCACGCGACCAGCGCGTCTTCTTGACGACGACCTTCTTCTTGACGATCACCTCTTTCTGCTGGTGACCATAGCCATGACCCCTGTAGTTGTGCTGCTGCGCAAACGCAGCCGGCGTCGCGATCAGGGAGATGGCAAGTGCAGCCAGAGCAATCTTCTTCATTTTCGTTACCTCGTCAGTTGAGTGGTCGGGAAACCACAGGTTGTCTTAGGAGACGCTGTGGTTTTAGGCCCGGCGAGATGAACGAAAACTGAATGATCACCTTAACAATTTGTAATGTTTAAAATGAGTTAGCTCGGATTTTTGAGTTCACCGTACCGCCTCAGCCATACCGGCTGACACTGAGCGGCGAGGCATCGACATCCGGCGATTTCCCCGAGATGAGGTCCGCCAGCACTCGTCCCGAACCGCACCCCATTGTCCAGCCGAGTGTACCGTGACCAGTGTTGAGATAAAGGTTGGAATATTTGGTACCGCCGCCAATGATCGGAGGGCCGTCCGGCGTCATCGGACGCAGGCCAGTCCAGAAAGTCGCCTTGCTCAGGTCACCGCCACCGGGAAACAGATCGCCGACAGAGTGGTGCAGCGTCGCCCGCCGCGCATCGCGCAAGTTCAGGTCGTAACCGGAGATCTCGGCGGTGCCGCCCGCGCGAATGCGGTTTCCGAGACGCGTGATCGCGACCTTGTAGGTTTCGTCCATCACAGTCGAGACAGGCGCCGCTTGCTCATCAGTGACCGGGGCGGTGATGGAATAGCCTTTGATCGGATAGACGGGGATATGCACCCCTATGCGCCTCAGCAGGAACGGCGAATAGCTGCCAAAGGCGACAACATAGGCATCAGCCGTCAGCTCTTCGGTTTCGGTAGAAACGCTGGCGATACGATTGCTGCCAGTGTTGATGGAAGTAATCGTCGTGTTGAAGCGGAATGTTACGCCCTTCTCGGCGCAGAGCGCCGCGAGCTTGTCGGTGAACATCTGGCAGTCACCGGTTTCATCGCCTGGAAGACGCAGGCCACCGACGAATTTGCCTTGGACATTAGCGAGAGCCGGTTCTGCAACCATGCATCCGGCCGGATCGAGCAACTCGTAGGGAACGCCGAATTGCTTCAGCACCTCGATATCTCCGCCCGTGCCGTCATATTGCTTCTGGGTGCGAAACAGCTGCAGCGTCCCTTGCGTGCGTTCGTCATAGGCAATGCCCACCTCGGAGCGCAGCGCCTTCAGGCAATCGCGGCTATATTCGGCAATCGGCACCATGAGCGCCTTATTGCGGGCGTAGCGTGCCGAGGTGCAGTTGCGCAGCATGCGGAGCACCCATAGGGCCATGTAGGGATCAACTTTTGGCCGGACCACCAATGGGCCGAAATGCATCAGCATCCATTTGATTGCCTTGACCGGCACGCCGGGTCCAGCCCATGGCGAAGAATAGCCCGGCGATATTTCCCCGGCATTGGCAAAGCTTGTTTCCAGCGCCGGGCCGGGTTGGCGATCGACCACGACAACCTCATGTCCCGCCTGAGCCAGATACCAGGCCGACGTGACACCGACAACGCCACTGCCAAGGACAAGAACTTTCATGAGCGGGAGACTCCTTCAAACAACGCAATGCCCCTTGGAGAAAGGGGAGAAGATGAATCGCACTGTGTGATGGCGGCACATTTCTTTCCAGACTTTTCTTGGGCTTGCGCTGAAATGTCTTGGTTTTCTGCCGTTCTCCCAAAATTTGGGCAAAATAAAAGGCCGGGAAAACCCGACCTTCGCAGCGACCTTTGAGAATTCAGAAGCGATGAGCGGTCGAGAACCGGAGCGCAGTGGACGTATGACACCGGGCGCAGAACCGCGTATCCTCAGATGGAGACGCGGTCAAATTCGTCTCTGCAATCAGTGCCAGTACATCCGTGGTCAAAGACGCGAAGACGAATTATTCTTTAGGCAGCCTGAAGCTGATCAGCAGTCATCTTGCCGGACTTGTTGTCACGGACCAATTCGAAGCGGATCTTCTGACCGTCATTGAGGCTGCGCATACCAGCGCGCTCAACGGCAGAGATGTGTACGAATACGTCTGCAGAACCATCATCTGGCTGAATGAAGCCGAAGCCTTTTGTGGAATTGAACCACTTTACTGTTCCAGTGCTCATAATGAACCCTTTCAATGGAAATATTTCAATACAGGGCGCGACGCGCCATGCAATTTTTAGCTCGATTTTTGAAGAAGGATCTTTCAGAGCGCTTAAGGCGCAATAAAACTTATAACAAACTACCAAATACCGAGACTGTTACATAGGACTAGATGGTTGTTTCGTCAATGCCCGGAACGCGGAAATAATTCGTAAATCAAAAATAGCGCTCATCTATCGATGTTTTCTATTTTGAATTATTTTCCTGTTTCCACCGTCAGCGCCCGCATTTTACTGGCGGCCAATGGTCCGAACTCTCCGGCAGTTACTTGGATTTGGTAGTACGAGCGGTCTTCGTCTTCGCCTTGACCGCCGGCGGATTAGCGGCGGTTTCCGCTTGTTCTGCCGCTTCCTTGGCGAGACGCAATGCCTTCAGGCGCGCTGTCTTGCTTTCCCATTTCGCCGTTTCATCATTGATGATCGCGGCGGCGGCTGCTGTGGTTGCCAGGCTCTTCTGTTCGGAGGGGCTAAGGACCCGCTTGGGGTGGACGCCGACTTCCGGCATCTTTTTCAGACCGTGTTTCATCATATCTCGCATTGTTGGCTTACAACCATCGCACGCGGTGACGCCTAAGTCTATCGTGCAATCTTTTGCTGCCCCGGCTTCCAGCCTCGCGCGAAGCCATAGGACATGGCCAGCGAGGCATACTCGATCTCCCGCAACAGGAACTCCCGTTCCGCCAGAAGCGCGGCTATCGTCGCCCGCACATCACCCTGATGATAGGCCAGCGCCTCATCGATTTCGTCTTCCGGTTGTCTGGATATGGCGTTCATCAGAATCTCTCCTTTTCAGAAAGATTGCCACAACCGAGGATATAAGAAAAGGAATTTGTTCCTGTTTTGTTCACATTGGTTATGCCCGGGATCCAAGCCAGAATTCACAACAGCGTTGAGAATTATTGAATTCCGGACGGTTGTTAGGCGACCTCTGTCAGGCTAGCCTTCCTTCTTCGAACTGCCATGCCAATAGGTGGCATACCAGCCTGTACGCAACGGGAGGTGCAAGTCATGGGCAAAGTGTTTGCTTCTTTCACAATGTCGCTGGACGGCTACATCGCCGGACCGAATGTCGGCCACGAAAACCCCATGGGCGAGGGCGGGGAACAGCTGCACGAGTGGTTGTTTGACAAGGCATCCGAATTGGACCGGCAAATGGCCGAGGACATCAACGACCGCATCGGTGCCGTGGTTCTGGGCCGGCGCACCTTCGATCTGGGCCTGCGCCATTGGAACGACACGCCATTTCCGGCCCCGAGTTTTGTCGTCACCCATGAAAGGCGCGACCCTTTGCCCATGGCGAGCGCTGCCTTCACATTCGTCAATGACGGTGTCGAGAGTGCGGTTCGGCAGGCGTGGGAAGCGGCGGCGGGCAGGGATGTCGTCGTCATGGGGGCGAGCGTTGCCCAACAGGTATTGAATGCCGGGCTTGTGGATGAGTTCGTGCTGCAAATCGCGCCTGTTCTGCTCGGACAGGGTAGCCGCCTGTTTGACAATATGCAGAAGCAATCGATTCAGCTGAAAAGCATGAGCGCGATCGGGTCACCGCTCGTCACCCATCTGCGTTACGAAGTTTTGTAGCCCCGGGTCATCACCGGGGCTATCGGAACGCTTATGCCTTGGGCTTGCCTTTTGGTGTCGTGCTCTCGGCCTTCTTCAGCATGGAGCTGAATGGAACTTCCGCCTTGGGGGCGGCCTTGTCCTTCTTTGGTTTCCGTACTTCACGATTGCTGCGCTGTTGACCTTTGGCCATGCTATGCTCCTGCGGCTTGAATCAGATGATGTGTCGACGTGAAATCGGCAATTTGGAATGAGATTGGCGGGTCGAGAACCTCTGACGCCGCGAAGAGCCAAGCCTGGCCAAAAGACGATCGAAATATTTCTCGTCGTCATTTGCGGTTTAATTGCGGTTGTTCTTGGTGCTATCCCGCGCGATTGAATGATGGTAAGATATCGCCACTTGCCTGAAAAGCCGACTTCAGTCCGCTGGATGATTCATCCCGTGCGGCCCGATGGCATTTGGAGGACCCCCACCATGATGTTCATGCATGCAATGAACTTTCTGAAGAAGATCAGGAAACCTGTCGTCACATCAGAGGAAACACCCGTCAAGATCACTATACCGCCCGTTAAGAAGCCCGTCCGGCGGGAGATTGACGACTGTGATGGCAAGCTGCGGCGCATGCAGCAGCTCGTCGAGAACAATCGTCTGATCTGATCAGCCAGCACATCAAACCGGCGCTGTTGTCAAATTCGGCGCCGGTTTTGCATGCTCTAACCAAGGCTTCCTGCGAAACGCTCGGCCAATCTGTCGCGTTTGACGGCTTCAACGACAAAATCAACGAACACGCGCGTCTTGGCGGGCAGCAGCGAACGACTGGCGTAATAGATCGAAATCGGTCCGGCATCCCCGTACCATTGCGGTGTCAGGCGCATGAGGGCACCGCTTGCCAGGTGAGGCAGAGCATCTGGCACTGCTATCAAAGTCACGCCGAGGCCAAGGAGCGCTGCCTGACACATCGCGACAGGATCGTTGAGCACAATCGTCTCTCTGGGTATCGCCGGCATCTCGGCGCCGTGGGCATTCCTCATGGTCCACTGCCGCACCCTGCCAGTGCGCGAAGAGCGCATCACAATCCCGTCCAAGGCAGCCAGACCTTGCGGGTCAGTGGGTGGTATCCGTCCCTGCATGTATTTGGGTGATGCAACCGCGATGATGTGCGCCGGCGCCAGGGTACGTGCGACGATGCCTTGCGCCAGTTCGAAACCGCCGCCGATGGCGGCGTCGAAGCCCTCGGCTATCAGATCGACCTGGCGATTGTCGAATTGCCAATCGGGGCGGATTTGCGGGTAGCGCTCAAGAAAGGCGGGGAGCCAAGGCAGGATATAATTGGTGCCGAAATTGATGCTGGCGCTGATCTTGAGCACACCTGAGGGCTCCCCCTGCTCGCTGGCGACATTGGCAATGGCCTGTTGCAATCCCTCAAGATTTCGCTTCGACAGCAAGCAGAAACCGCTCTCCCTCCTCGGTCAGCGTCAGCTTTCGTGTGCTGCGGTGAAACAGACGCACGCCAAGGTTGCGCTCGAGCATTGCTACATTGCGGCTGACAGCGGCAGGCGTCAGCGCGAGTCGTCGTGCCGCCGCGGAGAAGCCGCCGGTTTCAGCGCTGCGGACAAAGGATTCCAGATTGACCAGCGTTTCCATGATGCAATCTTCAACGATCAGTTGAAAGTAATAAAAGCCATTACTCACTTATGGTCAATGAATGAATAAGCCATCGTCACTCCATTGAAACCAACCAAGAACCTCAAAGGAATACGACATGAGTATCGG
The DNA here is from genome assembly GCA_963777425.1 of uncultured Alphaproteobacteria bacterium. Taxonomy (GTDB): domain Bacteria; phylum Pseudomonadota; class Alphaproteobacteria; order Rhizobiales; family Rhizobiaceae; genus Phyllobacterium. The sequence goes on from CAVZQS010000008.1 coordinate 476,151, forward strand.
AATTATTGGATCTGGCGCGATCGGCTCCGCCTTTGCGCGTGCACTTGCCAGAGCCGGCATCGAAGCCACCATCGCCAACAGCCGCGGCCCGGAGTCACTGAAGGAACTGGCCGGAGAGCTCGGCTCTTCGATTAAGGCAGGCACGGTTGCGAAGGCCGGCAGCGCTGACATTGTGTTGGTTGCTGTGAACTGGACGAAACTGCCGAATGCGCTTGCCAATCTGCCTGCATGGCGTGACCGCATCGTCATCGACGCCAACAATCCGATCGAGGTGCCATTGTTCAAGCCAGTCGACCTTGGCGGTCGCGCCTCCAGCGAGGTGTTTGCCGAACTCGTTCCCGGTGCACGTGTGGTGAAGGCATTCAATCACCTGCAAGCGCATCTGCTTTCATCCGACCCGAAGGCCGAGGGTGGGCGCCGCGTCCTCTTCTATTCCGGCGACGACACTGCCGCCAAGGCCAAAGTCGGTGCGCTCATCGAACGTCTTGGCTTTTTCGGCCTGGATCTTGGCCCGCTTGCGACGGGAGCGCGGCTTGTCCAGTTCCCCGGAGGACCGCTGCCGGTACACAACCTGGTCAAATTTGGCTAAGCGCATAAAAAAGAAACCCGCTTTCGGCGACGAAGCGGGTTTCTTGCATTGAATATACCAACATTCTCGTTTCTGGACCAAGAGACTTGGCACCGCCCGGGGAGGGCATGAATCAAAGTCGATGCCAAGCCCCGCTGACGGCAATGTGGTCAGCCTACGACAACGCCAGGATCAGCAATTTGTTCCACGGGCCAAATGCTATTCCGGTCCGTGCGAATGCCGCTCCTACTGCCCATACAATTGCGAGAAATATCAGCGCGACTGCAGTCAGCAATAGGATCCCGGCAAGAGTGACGGGCCTGTGATCATGCTCGGACATTTTAACATCTCAAGATTGTGTTGACGCTTTAATACAACTTATACGCGAATAATCAACGAGAACATGTGTCGATGTGAAGGCGCAAAAGAAAGCGGATTTGGTATCAGATGAGTGGAGGAGCGATCAGACGTACCGGCTCGACGGAATGAAGGCGGTAAGGTCTGTCGTCTTGCGAGATTGAAAATCAGACTGACGCATACGCAGATTCCCATGACATTCGTGCATTGCGATATTTCTCCCCCGAGTCACGCCGATCGGCTTGGGTTTGCAGGCTAACATGACACCGGCATCTGCCCTACTGCGCAGCCCTAATCCTTTCGATGTACGCATCGTGTCGCCTGATGATGCTGGCATTCGCGGGCAACGCCGCATTGCAACAAATCCGCTCCTGTTGCTATGAGTGACGATCGAAGAGAAGGGACAGACCACATGGCAGCGGGCACAGTTCTCGTAACGGGAGCTTCGGGTTTCGTCGGATTGGCGCTCATCCCGCAGTTGCAGGCCGCCGGCTACCGCGTCATTGCCGCAACGCGAGATCCTGACAAGTTAGAGGGTGTGGAAGCCGTTCGCTTGCCAGCACCGGCAGAACCCGTCGGAGCATTCGAAGATATTGTCGCAAACGTTGATCACGTGGTGCATCTGGCTGCCATTGCGCACACGCATCTTGCCGGTGCCGCCGCCACCTACCACGCCGTCAACTGCGAACTGGCGGCCAAGCTGGCTGAAGCTGCTCAAAGGACCATCGCCGGCAAGTTCGTCTTCGTCTCATCCATCCGGGCACAATGCGGAAGTGTTCACTCAGGAGTTGCGGTCGAGAGCGATCCGCCGCAACCGACTGACGACTACGGGCGGGCAAAGCTCGCCGCAGAGACCGAAATTGCCGGCATCATGACTCGCGGAAACTACACCATCCTGCGCCCGGTCCTGGTCTATGGCGCAGGCGTCAAAGGGAACATGGCTGCGCTAAGCAGGCTCGCATCGCTACGCGTGGCACTGCCATTGAAGTCGCTTGATGCGCAGCGCTCGGTGCTTGACCGCGCCTCTCTCTGTGCTGCGATCATCCATAGTCTGAGCGAGACAAACACGGATGCCGGTACATTCATTGTGGCAGACAAAAACCCGGTAACAGTGCCGCAAATTATCACCGCCATTCGCCGCGGCCTCGGGCGCAAACCCGGGCTGTTCTCATTCCCGGTCTGGGTTCTGGCAGTCGCGGCACGGCTGACAGGTCAGGGTGCCCGCTGGCAAACGATGAACGGAGATCTCGTCGCAAGTTCGGCATTGCTGCAATCGACCGGTTGGAGTGCGGTGGGAGATTCTGCGCGTCGCATCGAGGAGCTGTCGTGGCATTGACCATCGCGCTGGCTTGCTAGTTTGCGCCAAGCCCTTGGATATTCGCGAAAGCATGCTACATTGTGCCCAACGTTAATTGAATAGCGTCATGCTTGCGTCCTTTTAGGTTCGCGCGGCGCTCGAAGGATAAGACTTTGAAAGACCCCGAAATCGGGCGCGTCAGACGCGCCGAATGGAGGGGCGTCTGGCGGTGGCGACGTGTCGAATGGCACGGCAGGTCCCGTCAAGAACGGGCCCGGGCTGCATGGGGATCCTGCAAACAATGTGCAGGAAAACCGGTCCGATTCTGAAGGTAGACGCTTCGACAAAAACCCGAAGAAACGTGCGCGCCGCCGCAGGCGCGGCAAGTCGAAACAGTCGCCTGCTTCGACCGTGCCGGCTCTTGCCGCAACGCCGCAGCCTGTTACGGCGGAGGGCGCAAATCCCCCTGTCAAGTCCGGCAAGAAACGCCGCCCCAACCGGTTTCGCCGTCGTGGCCGCGCAGGCATCAAACCGGCCGACGCAGTTGCCCCGGCTGTCTCTTCGCCGTCATACGCATCTTCTGCGCCATCCGCGCCGGAAGCACCGCGGCATGAACCCAGGCACTTCAATCCGCTTTATGCCGCGCTTGATCTTGGCACCAACAATTGCCGGCTGCTCGTGGCGTCGCCCACGCGTCCCGGCCAGTTCCGTGTAGTAGATGCATTCTCGCGTATCGTTCGTCTTGGTGAAGGATTGGGCGCCTCGGGACGCCTAAGCGTCAACGCCATGAGCCGCGCGATCGAGGCGCTCAAGATTTGCCGCGACAAGCTCGACAATCATGATGTGCGCAAGGCACGCCTGATCGCCACTGAAGCCTGCCGCCAGGCAGAGAACGGCGAGGAATTTCTTGGCCGTGTGAAGGAAGAGACCGGTCTGGAGCTTGAGATCATCAATCGTCAGACCGAGGCGCGCCTTGCGGTCTCGGGTTGCGGTACGCTGGTCGAGCGCGAGACCGACGCAGTTGTTTTGTTCGACATTGGCGGCGGCTCCTCCGAAATCGCGCTGATCGATGTTTCCGAGCGCCGTTCGCCGCGTCTCGCCGAGCATATCATTGCCTGGACATCATTGCCGGTAGGCGTTGTCACGCTTGCCGAACGCTTTGGCGGGCGCGATGTGACGAGGGACAATTTCGCCATCATGGTCAATCATGTCGCGGAACTCCTGAGCGATTTCTCCGAACGTCACAAGCTGGGCGATCTGGTCAAGAGCCAGAACTTTCATCTGCTCGGCACGTCAGGCACCGTGACCACACTTGCCGGCATCCATCTCGGGCTTGAGCGCTATGACCGCCGCCGCATTGACGGCATCTGGATGCAGAATGACGACGTTACCGAAATGACAAGCCGGCTCTTGTCCTGGAGTTTTGACGAGCGTGTCGCCAATCCGTGTATAGGCGCGGACCGGGCTGATCTCGTTCTTGCCGGCTGCGCCATTCTCGACGCCATTCGCAATGTCTGGCCCAGCCAGAAACTGCGCGTGGCTGATCGCGGTCTGCGCGAAGGCATCCTGACTGAACTCATGTCGCGCGACGGCGCGTGGCGCAATCGTTGGCAACGTTCCGGGAGTACACATGGCTAAGACGACAACAGGTGGCCGTGGCGGTACAGGTACGCGCGGCCTTCACACCAAGATCAAGAAGAAGGCCGGCACGATCAAGGAATCATCGCGCCGCTGGCTCGAGCGTCACATCAACGATCCCTACGTGCAGCGCTCTAAGGCAGACGGCTATCGCTCGCGCGCGGCTTACAAGTTGATCGAGATCAATGATCGCTACAAGCTCCTGAAGAAGGGTCAGCGAATCATTGATCTGGGGGCAGCTCCCGGCGGCTGGAGCCAGATCGCCGCGTCGATCGTCGGTTCTCCCGATGATTTTCCGACGGTCGTCGGCATTGATTATCTCCACGTCGATCCATTGCCCGGCGTGACCTTGCTTGAAATGGATTTCCTCGATGACGCCGCACCGGAAAAATTGATGGAAGCGCTCGGCGGCAAGCCTGACATTGTGCTCTCCGACATGGCAGCGCCAACCACCGGCCACCGTCGCACGGATCACATCCGCACGACGCATCTGTGCGAGGTTGCTGCGGATTTTGCGGTCTCCGTCCTGCGCCCCGGTGGGCATTTCCTCACCAAAACATTCCAGGGTGGTACGGAAAACGAGCTGCTGACGCTTCTGAAACAGAATTTCAAGTCGGTGCACCACGTCAAGCCGCCGGCATCCCGGGCGGAATCGGTGGAGCTTTACCTGCTGGCACGCGACTTCAAGGGCAAGACCGATAACGCCAGCTAAGGTTCAGGCTGCCGCATCGCATTGCCGGGATGGATCGAAGATCGCGTGGCCGATGGCCCGCGCGACGTCCAGATGAGAAGTCGCGGCCTGAGTGTCCGCTTCGAGCAGGAGCTCGGACGTCACAACGCATGCACCGCAGTAATCGAAGATCCCGTGATCGATCTGCGTCTTCATCGCGGCAAGATAGCCACGCCGCGTATAGGTCCCCTCATCGGCACCGCCGACACCGACAAGATGGACGCGAAGATGGCGAAGCTTCTTTACCAGTTTGGTATCCGGGCTCGAGTCGTAGGCCCAGCCATTGGTGAACACGCGATCAATCCATCCCTTGAGGAGCCCTGGCATCGACCACCAATAAACGGGATAGACAAGGACAAGGGCGTCAGCACGATCGATCCGCGCCTGCTCGGCGGCCACGTCGTCTGGGGGCAGGGCCTCCTTCCTGTGGACGGCTATATCCGCCCCCGTGAAACGCGGATCGAAACCTTCCGCAGCGAGGTCAGCGATTTCAACGGAATTGCCGGACAAGGACACACCCTTGGCGACGCGATCGGCAATGCTGTGGCTAAGCGACTTGGGATCAGGATGGGCGACGACGATGAGCGCGTGCATGTTAAAAACTCCTGCTGACTGATTGCGGACGAAAGAGTAAGCTTATATACTTTTAGTAAGTTACTTTTGGTATATAAGCATGTCAAGCATCGAAACGAATGATCAAACGCCCAACCCTCGACCACGCCGCCGCCTGTTGCGGCAGGAGCGGCATCACCAGTTACTGGACGTCGCATGGCGAGTGGTTCGGGAAGAGGGAACCGAGGCATTGACTCTGGGGCGGCTGGCAGAGCAGGCGGGCGTGACGAAACCCGTTGTTTATGACCATTTCGGCACCCGGCCCGAGCTGCTGGTGGCGCTCTATCGGGAATTCGATGAGCGTCAGACCGAACTCATGGACGCGGCGCTTCAGGTGAGCGAACCCACCCTGGCGGGCAGAGCGGCGGTGATTGCGACCTCCTATGTTGACTGCGTGCTTCGCCAGGGGCGCGAAATTCCTGGGGTTATCGCGGCGCTCGCTGGTTCACCGGAACTCGAAAGGACCAAGCGCGAATACGAGGCGGCGTTCATCGAAAAGTGCCGCATGGTCCTCGCCCCGTATGCCGGAACCGGTACTGTCACGTCAGCTGGTCTTTGGGCGATGCTCGGTGCGGCTGAGGCGTTGTCCTATGCTGCCGCGACTGGTGAGATCACGGCTGCCCAGGCGCGGGACGAGCTTTTCGAAACAATCGTAGCGATGGTTGGCAGAAGCGCGCGCAACGGTGCATAGTAAAATGCCGGCGAGGCATTCTATTCAGCCGGCGCAGCAACCTTGACCAGGGGCCTGTGTCCCGAAACCTCAGCGCCCGCATCGGGCTTCAGGCCCCTGAACGACAAGCAAGCCAGAGCTGATACGGCTGCAACGATGAAAAAGGCGATATGGAAATCCGAAAGCTGCAGCGGACCGCCATGGACCTTGGTGGAAATCTCGAGAATACCGCCGGCGACCGCAACGCCGAGCGCGATCGAGATTTGCTGCGCCACGGAACTGATGGGCGTTGCGAGGCTGGTCTGCTCGTTCGGGATATCCGCATAGGCGAGGGCATTGGTCCCGGTGAAAAACAGCGACCGGAAGAAACCGCCCGCCAGCAGCAGAATGACCATCAGCCAATACGGGGTTTCGGGTGTGAAGAACCCGTTGATAGCGATGAACGCCGCGGCGACCACAGACCCGTACATGAGGGAATTGCGGAAGCCGGTCTTTTGGTAGAACCATTTCGTCACGAGCTTCATGCTCATAGCGCCCAGCGCCGACACGAACGTGACTAGTCCAGACTCGAACGGTGTCATGCCGAAGCCGATCTGGAACATGAGCGGCAGAAGAAACGGCACAGCACCGACGCCGATGCGAAACAGACTGCCGCCGACGATTGACGCCCGGAACACCTGGTTGTTGAAAAGATCGAGCGCGAGCAACGGCTCCGCCGTTCTGCGCGCGTGAAGCAGATAGAGGATCGTCGATACGATGCCGAGGGCAAGCGTCGATAAGCCCACCCAGGTTGGCAAGGCCGGAAGGCTGACGACCGATAGCCCGAAAACAATCCCAGAAGCTGCGATGCCGCTGAGGAAAAAGCCTGGAACGTCAAGCGGACGCTGGACCAGGGTCTCGATCGCTGGGAGATAGCGCGTGGCGAACCAGATTCCGATGATGCCGATCGGTACGTTGATCAAAAAGATCCAATGCCAGCTGAAATAGGTGGTGAGGAATCCGCCGACAGGTGGCCCAAGCAGCGGACCTATGAGGGCTGGCATGGTTAGCCAGGCCATCGCCCCGACAAGCTCATTGCGTGGTGTCGACCGCACCAGCACGAGGCGCCCGACGGGTGTCATCATTGCCCCGCCAACGCCCTGGAGGAAGCGTGACACGACGAATGCCAGCAATGAATTGGAGACAGCACAGGCAATGGATCCAAGCACGAATACGACGATTGCTGCCCGAAACACATTCTTGGCGCCAAATCTGTCGGCCATCCAGCCGCTGACCGGGATAAAGACGGCGAGAGAAACGAGATATGCCGTCAGCGCCAGTTTCAACGCAATTGGGCTGGTGCCAATGTCCGCGGCGATTGCCGGGAGCGATGTTGAGATGACGGTAGAGTCCATTTGCTCCATGAACAGAGCCACAGCAAGCACGAGCGGAATGATGCGATTCACATTGAATTCCAGTTCTCAAATGGTTGAGAAAACAGGCGGCGGGTCCAGGTGGAGGGGACTCGATTGCTCTTGATGCGAGTTCCGATAGCACCGGTGGTGGCAGTCCTCAAGCATCGATCAAACAGAAGTGATCCAGCACCCAATTCTTGTGATCGATTTGGAGTGTGGCGCCCGAAGACGGTGACGGAGCGAGGTGTACACTGCGCCGTCCCAAAAAGGCTGACCAAGGAGATATCTTCATGTCGACATTCGAGATTTCCCGCCGCGATCTTTTCCTTGCTTCCAGCGCCGTGGCGGGAGGACTGGCGATCCCGCAAATCATGACAGCAACTGCCGATGCGGCCGTACCACCATCAGACGCAAAGACCCCGGGTTTCAAACGTTTCCAGCTGGGGGAATTCGAGGTCACCACATTGCTCGATGGATTGCGGCCTGGCGATGGTCCGCATCCAACCTTTGGCGCCAATCAAACGCCGGAAACCGTCGCCGAATTGATGAAGGCAAACTTCCTGCCTGAAACGAAAACCGTCAATGGTTTTGCTCCCACTTTGATCAATACGGGATCGGAACTTATCCTGTTCGATACCGGGTTTGGACAAGGTGGCCGGGAGAATGGTCTCGGGCAAGTGGAAGCCAATATGAAAGCGGCGGGTTACACACCCGATCAGGTCACCATCGTCGTGATCACCCACATGCATGGCGATCACATCGGCGGGCTCATGAACGGCGAGACGCCAGGTTTTGCCAATGCCCGCTACGTCGCCGGTGAGATTGAATATGGCTACTGGACCGATCCCGCCCGCACCGGAACGCCTGCGGAAAATGGCGCGAAGGGCGTCAATGCCAAGGTCAAGCCGCTTGCTGAAAAGACGACGTTCATCAAGGCGGGCGATTCCGTTGTCTCGGGCATCACCAGCGAGGCGGCCTATGGCCATACGCCCGGGCACATGATTTTCCACATTGAGTCTGCTGGAAACCATCTTGTCCTGACTGCGGATACCGCCAACCACTATGTCGCATCGCTGCAGCGTCCGGATTGGGAGGTTGCTTTCGATACGGACAAGCAAATGGGTGCCGCAACGCGCAAGAAGGTCTTCGACATGATCGCGACCGACAAGATTCCGTTCATCGGCTACCATATGCCGTTTCCGGCTGTTGGTTTTGTCGAAAAGCAGGAGGCGGGATATCGCTTTGTGCCTGTCACCTACCAGTTCGACGTCTGAGATAATAGGCCGGACGATGCGGTTCGGCGCATTGCCGTCGAACCGCTCGGTTTGGACAAAACTTGTACGGGGCCTTTCCAAACCGACATATCCGTGTTACCAGCCCGTGCCAATTCACTTGAACACAACCGACTCGGCGCTCCACCACCGTGGTGCGCCCTTTAGTCGTATTAGCCGTATTGTAAGGAATTGGTCATGGCAAAAATCGTTGAATCCGCGACAGGCGCGTTGGCACTGACATTTGATGATGTCCTGCTGCAACCTGGTCACTCCGAAGTCATGCCCGGCCAGACCGATATCCGCACCCGCATCGCTCCTGATATCGAACTCAACCTGCCGCTGCTTTCGGCGGCAATGGATACGGTCACCGAATCGCGCCTCGCCATCGCCATGGCGCAGGCGGGCGGCATGGGCGTCATTCATCGCAACCTATCGCCGGAACTGCAGGCCGAAGAAGTCCGGCAGGTCAAGAAGTTCGAATCCGGCATGGTGGTCAATCCCGTCACCATCGGTCCCGACGCAACACTTGCCGATGCGCAGGCTTTGATGCGCGCCCACGGGATTTCGGGTATTCCGGTCGTCGAGAACGCCGGCGAGGGCAGCCGCAAGGCTGGTCGTCTGGTCGGCATCCTCACCAATCGCGACGTCCGTTTTGCCTCCGATCCGGCGCAGAAAATCTATGAATTGATGACGCGCGAGAACCTGATCACCGTGCGCGAGAATGTCCAGCAGGACGAAGCCAAGCGCCTCCTGCATCAGCACCGCATCGAGAAGCTACTGGTCGTCGACGACAAGGGCTATTGCGTTGGCCTCATCACGGTCAAGGACATCGAGAAGTCGCAGCTCAATCCGAATGCGGCCAAGGATGCGCAGGGCCGGCTTCGTGTCGCCGCCGCATCGAGCGTCGGCGAGGATGGGTTCGAGCGTGCCGAGCGCCTGATTGCCGCCGGTGTTGACGTCCTCGTCATCGACACCGCGCACGGCCATTCGCAGCGCGTGCTCGATGCGGTCACCCGCGCCAAGAAGATGTCCAATGCTGTTCGCATCATCGCCGGCAATGTCGCGACTGCCGCGGGAACGCAAGCGCTCATCGATGCAGGCGCCGATGCAGTCAAGGTCGGCATTGGACCGGGCTCGATCTGCACCACGCGGATCGTCGCCGGTGTTGGCGTACCGCAGCTTGTCCGCCATCATGTCTGCGGTCGAGGCAGCGCATAAATCGAACGTGCCGGTCATCGCCGATGGCGGCATCAAATATTCCGGCGATTTCGCCAAGGCACTCGCGGCCGGTGCAGCCGCTGCCATGGCCGGTTCGGCGCTTGCCGGAACCGAGGAAAGCCCCGGCGAGGTCTATCTCTACCAGGGCCGCTCGTTCAAGGCGTACCGCGGCATGGGGTCGGTCGGCGCCATGGCCCGTGGATCGGCGGATCGCTACTTCCAGGCGGAAGTGCGCGATGAACTGAAACTTGTGCCGGAAGGCATCGAGGGACAGGTCGCCTACAAGGGGCCGGTCTCCGGCGTCCTGCATCAGCTCGCGGGCGGTCTGCGCGCCTCCATGGGCTATGTCGGCGCAAAAAATCTGGAAGAATTCCGCGAAAAGGCTACATTCGTCCGGATCACCAATGCAGGTCTGCGCGAAAGCCACACCCATGATGTCACGATCACCCGTGAAAGCCCGAACTATCCGGGCGGCAACTGATCCAAAAGGCAGGGGCGATGTCTGATATCGCCCTTCGCAATCACTTCTCGGCCATGGCGCGCAACAGCGCCTGGTCGAACTACCGGCTGCTCAGCGCATGCGAACAACTCACCGACGCCGAGTTTGCTCAAGAGCGTACCAGTTTCTTCCCGTCCATTCAGTTGACGCTGAACCACAATCTCATCGTCGATCACATGTACATGGCCGATATGATCGGCAAAGGGCGCAAGAATATTGGCCTGGTTGGCGACATACCCTATGCCAAAGCTTCGGATCTGAAGCAGGCACAGACGGAGTTCGATAGCAGCCTCATCGGCTTCTGTGACGATATCGAACCCGAAGGACCTCGACAAGATCGTATCGATCAGCTGGGGCACAGGCGATACGTCGCAAGAGCCGATCTACCTCTTGCTATCGCACCTTTTTGTGCATCAGATCCATCACCGCGGGCAGGCCCATGCCATGCTGGCAGGCACCAATGTTCCGCCGCCGCAGCTCGACGAGTTCTTTCTCAACTACGACAGACCACGACGGCAGGGTGAGCTCTTTACGGAGTAGGGCACCCAAATCAAGGAATTATTCTGCGTTCTCGAAGGTCGCTGAACACACGCATGAACATCTCTTCCGTGTCGACATACTCATGGAAGCCCGCGCGCCGCAATTTGGTGCCGTCGGCAAAGAAGTCGTAGTTCCAGCCGAAGACCGCATCGCCGAAGGCCCAGGACGACACGTCTTTGTAGGGCGTATCCGCAAGACCGTGCTTTTCGATCATCCGGTTCCACAGCGGCTCCTTGTCGGCCATGATCGTGTTGAGCGACATCGGCAGTGGCGGCGCGACGTCCAGTTCGAAGAATTTGCCGATCTTCGGCCACATCTCGCTCCAGCGAAACAGGTCGCCATTGTTGATGTTGTAGGCCTGGTTGCCACATTGCGGGTTCGTCGCAATGAACACCGTTGCCCGCGCCAACAGCCCGGCATCGGTCATCTCCAGCAGACTGTCATAGGCACCGGGTTTGCCGGGAAAGCGCAGCGGAATGCCGAGTTCCTTCGACATCGAGGCATAGATGGCGATGACGGAAGCAAGGTTCATCGGATTGCCAAGCGCGAAACCGACGACGACGGATGGGCGCAGTGCCGACCATGTCCAGGACTTGCCCTTCTGCAGCGCCTCGAGGAAGTCCTGCTGGTCGATGTTGAATTCCGGCGGCATATGGTTGGCGTCGGATTCGCGCGCCGGCGTCTTGAACGGCCCGAGATGCGCACCATAGACCTTGTAACCCTGCATCAGGCTGATGTGCTCCAGCCCCGTCGCCACAGGTTCGATCGCGTTTACCGCATTGACCAGCATCGCCAGGTTTGGCGGTACCAGCTCGGCCCAGCTCGGCCGGTCCTGATAGGCGGCATAGAAGATGTGCGTTACGTCGTTGAGGTGTGCGAGCTTGTTGCTGGCATCCGCCGCGTCGAGCAAGTCGACGGCAATATGGCTGACTTTGCCCGCTGTTTTTCCACCGCGCCGCGACAGGCCGACAATCTCCCAGTCTCCGAGTTCAACGAGGTGCGCGATCAGATTGCCGCCGATAATGCCATTGGCTCCAACAACCACTGCTTTCCTGGTCATTCCAAAATCTCCGGTTTCAATTTCCGTAACCAGAGATGATCCATTCGCGCATCTTTGCGTAGCCTTCCAAAAATGATAGCTTTCATAAGAAATTCTTTGAGGGTGTGAATGGACAGATTTGCGGCGATGAACACTTTTGTCCGTGTTGCAGAACTCGGCACCCTTTCGGCCGCCGCGCGGGAGCTTGGTTTGACGCAGCCGGCAGTCAGCCAGCAGATTGCCGCGCTGGAACGGCATCTCGATGTGCGGCTGTTTCACCGCTCGACACGCCAGCTTGCCCTGACGGAAGGCGGCGAGACCTACTATCAGCACGCGCGTCACATTCTGCAGGCGGTCGACGAGGCCGAAGAAAGCGCCGGCGAATTGTCTTCTGCGCTGCGTGGCAATCTGCGGTTGCATGGACCGGTCGGGTTTGGCCAGACTCATCTGTCACCGATCGTCATTGAATTTCAGCGCCTGCATCCGGAGGTGAACATCGAGCTCATCCTTGATGACCGTGTTGCTGATCTGATCGCCGAAGGTGTCGATGTTGCCATCCGCTTCGGCGATCTGAAGTCATCCGACCTCATTGCCCGCAAGCTCGCCATCTTCGAGCGCATACTCGTCGCATCGCCGGGCTATATCGCCGGGCACGGCAACCCGCGGACCCCGCAAGATCTCGCCACCCATCGCCATGTCCGTTTCATATGGTCCCCGCAGGGCGAAGCAATTCCGCTGGTCGGACCGCGAGGCCCCGTTGTTGCGCCGGTCCGTTCCACCTTCCTCGCCAATAATGCATTCGTTCTCAATGATGCGCTCCGTGCCGGACTCGGCATTGGCGGAGCACAGGTACCGCTGGTACAGGCATTGCTCGATGAGGGCAGTCTGGTGCGGGTCCTGCCGGAGTATTCCTACGCGCCCATGGACATCCATGTTGTCTACCCGACAACCCGCTTTCTGCCTCGCAAGGTACGCGTCTTCGTCGATCACCTTGAGTCACGATTGAGCGGCGTCGCGGGGTTGCGCATGATCCGCAATCCTGAAAGGTAATATAGAAATCTCACCCGGAGGACTTCATGTCGCAAACCGCAATTTTCTGGCCGATGATCGCGCTGACATTCTTGATCTGTTGCGTCTACGCTGTGCTCTTTCTCCGGCGCCAGCAGGCCCTGTCAACTGGACAGGCCACACCGCGTGATTTCAAGCTGCCGCTCAAGGAGCCGGAAGCAAGCGTCACGGCCATCCGGAACCTGATGAATCTCTACGAACTGCCGATGCTGTTCTATGTAGTCTGTCTCTCGCTCTATGCGGTCAACGGCGCCACATTGCTTGCAGTCATCCTTGCATGGCTGTTCGTGGCATCGCGCATCGCCCATACGATTGTTCACATCACGTCGAACCGTTTGCGTCTGCGCCAGCCGCTGTTCCTTGTCGGCTTCATATTGAATGGAGCGCTGTGGGTGCTGCTTGCCCTGCACCTTGCCTTGCCACCTGTGGCCTAAGCCGCCAGACCGTCCAGTTCTTCGGCAGAAATTATCAGCTTGCTTCTGCAATCGACAATGGAGGCTGCCAGCGCTTCGAAATCATCGCGGCGCTCGCTCTGCTTGCGCCAGATCAGCCCGATCTCACGTGACGGTTCCGGATCGGCAAAGGCGACGATGCGGACATTGTTGCGGCTGGCTTCGGTGCGCACCGCAATCTCCGGTATCAGTGTCAATCCCATGCCATGGCTGACCATTTGCAGTAGTGTTGCCATGCTCGTTGCGCCGTAATTGACGAGCTGGCGGTGTTTGACGCTGGTACAGACCGCAAGCGCCTGGTCGCGCAGGCAATGCCCTTCCTCAAGCAAGAGCAGTCTTTCCACCGCGACATTTTCTTGCGTCATCGGCGACGTAAGCACGTCGGTATCATTGCTGGACGTCGCAATCAGGAAGCGGTCGCGAAACAGCGGTTTGGCAACCGTACCTTCGCCATCGATCGGCAGGGCGGCGATCAGCACGTCAAGATCACCAAGGCGCAGGTCCTCGACCAGTTTGGAGGTGACTGCCTCGCGCAATTCAATCACGAGATCTGGATATGCCGCCCGTAGCTGCGGAATCAACAGCGGCAAGAGGTACGGGGCAATCGTTGGAATGATGCCAAGCCGCAATCGACCTCTGAGGATGCCGCGCTTCTGCGCGGCCATTTCCTCGAGTGAGCGTATTTCCTCGAGTATGCCGCGGATGCGCGGCAGAAGCCGCCTGCCCATATCGGTGAGAACAACCGTCCGCCGGGTGCGCTCGAACAGGCTTGCGCCAAGCCGCATTTCCATTTCCGCGATCTGCGCCGAGAGCGCCGGCTGCGATATGCGGGCCAATTCAGCGGCTTTGCGGAAATGCAGCGTCGTGGCGAGGATATCGAAGTAGTGCATTTGGCGAACGGAAAACATGATAAGCAAATCCTATCAATAATTATTCTAAATTCAATTGGAAACTATGATTAGAAAGGTTCTATGGTAGCGGCGAGGATGCGGCTGCCCCCGTGCGCCTGCGATTCCAACTGTCAAACACGAGATTGAAGGGGAGAAGCCAATGGCTGACCGTCCGACATTGACGACAACTGCCGGTGCACCGGTATCAGACAATCAGAACAGCATTACAGCGGGCGAGCGCGGCCCGGTCCTGATGCAGGACTACCAGCTTCTGGAAAAGCTGGCCCACCAGAATCGTGAGCGCATTCCCGAGCGCGTCGTCCACGCCAAAGGCTGGGGTGCATTCGGCACGCTGAAGATCACGGGTGATATTTCCCGCTACACCAAGGCCAAGGCATTGCAGCCGGGTGCGGAAACGCCGATGCTGCTGCGCTTTTCCACTGTTGCCGGTGAGCTCGGCGCAGCCGACGCTGAGCGCGATGTGCGTGGTTTCGCCATCAAGTTCTACACCAGCGAAGGCAACTGGGATCTCGTCGGCAACAACACGCCGGTTTTCTTTGTTCGCGATCCGCTGAAGTTCCCCGATTTCATCCACACGCAGAAGCGTCATCCGCGCACCAATATGCGTTCTGCAACCGCCATGTGGGATTTCTGGTCGCTGTCGCCGGAGAGCCTGCATCAGGTGACGATCCTCATGTCGGATCGCGGCCTTCCGGTCGCGCCGATGTACATGAACGGCTACGGTTCGCACACCTATTCCTTCTGGAACGACAGTGGCGAGCGTTTCTGGGTCAAGTTCCACTTCAAGACCCAGCAGGGCCACAAGTTCTACACCAATGCCGAGGCGGAAAACCTCATCGGCAAGACGCGCGAATCCTATCAGGAAGAGCTGTTTGGCGGCATTGAGCGGGGCGCGTTCCCTAAATGGACCGTTCAGGTCCAGATCATGACCGAAGCCCAGGCCGAGCAGACCTCCTACAATCCGTTCGACCTGACGAAGGTCTGGCCGCATGGCGAGTTCCCGCCGATCGAGATCGGTGTCATGGAGCTCAACCGCAACGCCGACAACTACTTTGCCGAGATCGAGCAGGCGGCCTTCTCGCCGTCGAACATCGTACCCGGCATCGGCCATTCGCCGGACAAGATGCTGCAGGCTCGGGTGTTCTCCTATGCGGACGCACACCGCTATCGCCTCGGGACGCACTATGAGGCGCTCCCGGTCAACCAGCCGAAGTGCCCTGTGCATCACTACCACAAGGACGGCCAGATGAACTTCTTCGGCCAGAAGACCGGCAATGTCGACGCCTACTACGAGCCGAACAGCTTCTCCGGTGCCGTCGAGCAGCCTTCAGCGAAAGAGCCGCCGCTGCCGGTTTCCGGTGCTGCCGATCGCTACAACCACCGTATCGGCAATGACGATTACGGCCAGGTAACTGCGCTGTTCAATCTGTTCGACGCCGGTCAGCGCTCGCGCCTGTTCTCCAACATTGCTGCGGCAATGGGCGGCGTACCGGGTGAGATCATCGAACGTCAGCTGGCTCACTTCAAGCGCGTTCATCCGGCCTATGAAGCCGGTGTGCGGGCCGCACTGAAGGAAGCGCATGGCTATGAAGCCAATGCGATTTCCAATGAAGAGAAGAACGCGGCTGCCGAGTAATCGGCGTTCAGTTCGCGTAATTCAAAAATGAAAAAAGCCGGGGCACCATGCTCCGGCTTTCTTTTATTGTCGTGGCCATGTATGCGAGGCCCACAGTAATAAGAAGGAAATCACATGCGACTTGGTGGACGCCTGCAGGCGGCAATCGAAGTTCTCGACGATATTGAAAACCGCAAGCGGCCGGCCTCGGATGCTCTGAAGGATTGGGGCCTGTCGCATCGCTTTGCCGGTGCAGGCGATCGCGCGGTCATCGGCAATATCGTCTACGATGCCCTGCGGCGGAAACTTTCGCTCGGCTGGCGCATGGACAGCGACGCCGCTCGCCATATCGCCTTTGGCGTCCTGCTTTCGGATGCGGAACTTGACATCGAGGACATCAATACCGCGCTCGATGGCGACAAGTTCGCCCCGGAACCGCTGGAAGCGGAGCGCATGGCCATCTGGGAGTCTCGTGATCTGGCGTCGGCGCCCGATCATGTTCGCGCCGATGTACCGGAGTGGTGCATTCCGCATTTCCAGGACATCTTCGATGATGCGTGGGTGGCCGAAGCCGCGGCGCTCAGTGACCGCCCGCCAGTTGATCTTCGCGTGAATACGCTGAAGGCCGATCGCGACAAGGTCCTGAAGGAACTTGCACGCGCCGGCGCCAACCCGGCGCCCTTGCTGGAAACGGCCGTGCGCGTGCCGCCTTTGCGCGCCATGGGACGTCATCCCAATGTCCAGGCGGAGCCTGCGTTCCAGCGCGGCCTGTTCGAAGTACAGGATCTCGGCTCGCAACTCGCGGCAAAGCTCAGCAATGCCAAGGCTGGCGAACAGGTCCTTGATTATTGCGCCGGTGCCGGTGGCAAGACGCTCGCCCTCGCAGCCGAGATGGGCAATAAGGGTCAGATCCATGCTTACGATGCCGAGCGCGCCCGGCTTGCTCCGATCTTCGACCGGCTGAAGCGGGCAGGGGTACGCAACGCGCAGGCCCATGCCAATATTGGTGATCTTGTCCCGCTTGAAGGTCAGATGGATCTCGTTCTCGTTGATGCGCCTTGCACCGGTTCCGGCACATGGCGGCGCCGTCCCGATGCCAAGTGGCGCCTTAGTGACCAGCAGCTCGAACGCCGCGAAGTCGAACAGCGCGAGGTGCTCGACGCCGCAAAAGCATATGTGAAGCCCGGCGGACGCCTCGTCTATATCACCTGCTCGCTGTTTGCGCCGGAAAACGGCAACCAGGTTGCCGCTTTCCTGCAGGCAAACGGTGGCTACAGCAGGGTCGATACGCAAGCCCTTGTGGGATCAGGTCGTGCCCGCACAAACGGATACTGAAGCCGCTGTTCAAGGATGGAACGGCGATTCTCTCGCCGCTGTCGACATCCACAGATGGCTTCTTCATTTCAGTTCTCAGGCGGGAAAAATAACGATACAAACAGGACAATACCGGTTGCATGAGAGAGGTCATGTATGTCCCGTTCGCAGGCGCTTCTGTTGTTTCTCGTATTGGTTGTCGGCGGCGGTCTCGCCATAGGTTACATCACCTTGCCAGGCGAATGGTATGCGGGGCTGATCAAGCCCTCTTTCAACCCGCCGAACTGGATCTTCGCGCCAGTCTGGACGGTCCTCTACATCCTCATCACCATCGCCGGTTGGCGTGTTTGGGATCATGAACTGACGACCCCGCAGCAATTCTGGTGGACGCAACTGGTGCTGAATTTTATCTGGTCGCCGACCTTCTTTGGCTTGCAGCAGATGGGGCTGGCCCTGGTCGTCATCGTCCTTCTGCTCCTGGCTATCATCGGCTTCATCAAGGTGACCTGGAACTCCGAACAGGTCTCGGCCTTTTTGTTTCTCCCTTATCTTCTATGGGTAGCGTTTGCGACGCTCCTCAACGCTTCACTCTGGATGCTCAATGCAGGTTGACATGTTGGCTTACCTGACGCCGCTTGCCGGCAAACGTATACTCTTTGCCATGGCCGTGGATGCCGAGTACGGGCCACACCTGCAGCAGCTTTTCACGCCGCTGATCACCGGCGTCGGGCCGGTGGAAGCTGCCGTCAGCGTGTCGGCCACGCTGGCCAGCCTTGCTGCCAACCGGTCGCTTCCCGATCTCGTCGTGTCACTTGGCTCGGCCGGATCGCGAACGTTGGAACAGACCGAAATTTATCAGGTCACCAGCGTCTCATACCGCGACATGGATGCATCGCCGCTTGGCTTCAAGAAGGGCGCGACGCCTTTCCTCGATCTTCCTGTTACCGTGCCGCTGCGCCATCGCATATCCGGGGTCAAGGAAGCAACGCTTTCAACTGGCGCCAACATCGTCTCCGGCAAGGGCTATGACCAGATCGATGCCGATATGGTCGAGATGGAAACCTTCGCGGTCCTGCGCGCATGCCAGCGATTCGAATTGCCGCTCATCGGCTTGCGCGGCATTTCCGATGGCTCGGCGGACCTTCGTCATGTGGATGACTGGAAGGAATATCTGCACGTCATCGACGAAAAACTGGCCCGTCGCAGTCGAGGCGATGGCTGGAGCGATCGGGGCAGGGACGATTGCCGTGTGACTTAACTTTTGCAGGTTGCTTAAACCGGTTTACCCGAAGCAACCCAGCTTTTCATTGCATCCAGAAGTTCCTTTGTAGGATAGTCCTGAATATCGTCTTCGGAAAAGCCGGCTGCGAGTTGCCGTTCATAATACCACTCCTGAAAGTCCGTATCGGCAAAAAGTATCTTGCTGGCACCCTCTGCTGCTACATTGGCCTCGCTTACAAGCCAGTTCCGCACTTTCCTCACGGCTATCTGAAAATCGGCAGAATGTGCCTGGATGTCGCAGCCAGCCAGATCTGATATCGCGGCTTGATAGCGGTACGGCTTCTCTTCGAGAATAAGAATTCTTTTATCTTCCCGGGCATCGCCAAAGTACTGCCGGCAACCATAATCAATGCCCAGCTCAAGGGCATATTCAGGCGATAATGCTCGCCTCCTGTTGAAGCCTGGCATCTGCTCAAGTCATGGATGGAAAATTTCGAAATTTCGATGAGACCGTGAATCTTTTCAAGGCGTACATCTCCTGAATTGTTGCTTTCTGTCGCAAGCCTTGGAGAGAACCCCAGATACACCACACAGAATAGAATTGCTTGAAGAATTGGCGCATAGTCTGCGTCGAACGGACAATTTATGAAAATATTCTTTACTGAAAATGGTTCGCCCAATATTTATCCTTTCGGTGGAAAGGGGTCTTTGCCAAATGAATTTCGTTCTCGAATCCGCCCGTCTCGACCGTGAATGTACAGTTCGGTTTTTTGATTCCGAGCCAAATCTGAAGCTCTCTCAATCGCTTCTTCTTGTGTGCTGAATGTACCGGAAACTTTTGAAGCTCCGGTCCGCCTGACACTCCACTTGTCGCTGTTGGGCACAACGTGTTGGCCTTTTTTCGACATTACCATGTTCCCTGATTCCAACAATTCCGCAGACAACGTACCGTATGATCTTTCAAGGGCCAATAGTTCTTTGACAGGCATGTCAGCCCATTGCGTCGACTCGACATTTGCTTTAAAGGCCCGCCATGAACACTCCCACTCATCCCGATACAGTCCTCATCGTCGATTTCGGCAGCCAGGTTACGCAGCTGATTGCGCGCCGCGTGCGCGAAGCCGGTGTCTATTCCGAGATCGTCCCGTTCCAATCCGCTGCCGAAGCCTTCCGCCGCATCAACCCCAAGGCAGTCATCCTTTCCGGCAGCCCGCATTCGACCGTCGATATCGGCAGCCCGCGCGCACCGCAGGAAGTTTTTGAAGCCGTCATTCCGGTCCTCGGCATCTGCTACGGCGAACAGACCATGTGCGCCCAGCTTGGCGGCAAGGTAGAGGGCGGGCATCACCGCGAGTTCGGCCGCGCCTTCCTCGACATCCAGGAAGATTGCGCGCTGTTCGACGGCGTCTGGGCCAAGGGTACGCGCCATCAGGTGTGGATGAGCCACGGCGACCGCGTCGTCGAAATTCCAGATGGTTTCAAGGTCGTCGGCACATCGACCGGCGCGCCCTTTGCGGCGATCGCCAACGAGGCAAGAAAATATTACGCCGTGCAGTTCCACCCCGAGGTGGTGCACACGCCGGATGGGGCCAAGCTTCTTGAAAATTTCGTCCATCGCATTGCTGGAATCCAGGGCGATTGGACCATGTCCGCCTATCGCGAGCAGGCCATCAATGCCATCCGAAAGCAGGTCGGCGACAAGAAGGTTATTTGTGCGCTTTCAGGCGGGGTCGATTCCTCGGTGGCGGCCCTGCTTATCCATGAAGCGGTTGGCGATCAGCTGACCTGCATCCTCGTCGACCACGGCCTGATGCGCAAGAACGAGGCTGCGGATGTCGTTAAGATGTTCCGTGAGCATTACAATCTGCCGCTCATCCTCGTTGATGCGTCCGAGCGTTTCATCAGCGCGCTTGAAGGCGAATCCGACCCCGAGAAGAAGCGCAAGACAATTGGTAGACTTTTCATCGAAGTCTTTGAGGAAGAAGCAAAAAAACTCGGCGGCGCCGATTTCCTTGCGCAGGGCACGCTCTATCCCGACGTCATCGAAAGCGTCTCCTTCACCGGTGGCCCATCGGTGACGATCAAGTCTCATCACAATGTCGGCGGATTGCCGGACCGCATGAACATGAAGCTGGTCGAGCCGCTGCGTGAGCTCTTCAAGGATGAGGTTCGCGTGCTCGGCAAGGAGCTCGGACTGCCGGATCATTTCATCGGCCGCCATCCATTCCCGGGGCCGGGCCTTGCCATTCGCTGCCCCGGCGGCATCACGCGCGAGAAGCTGGAAATCCTGCGCGAGGCCGATGCGGTCTATCTCGACGAGATCCGCAAAGCCGGTCTCTACGATGTGATCTGGCAGGCCTTTGCCGTGCTGTTACCCGTGCAGACTGTTGGCGTCATGGGCGATGGCCGGACCTATGAGTTCGTTTGCGCCCTGCGTGCAGTGACGTCGGTCGACGGCATGACAGCAGATTTCTACCATTATGACATGAGTTTCCTTGGTCAGGCTGCAACGCGTATCATCAATGAAGTCAAGGGCATCAACCGCGTTGTCTACGACGTCACTTCAAAGCCGCCCGGCACGATCGAGTGGGAGTGAAGCGAATCCTGGGCCATCGATAGCAGACGATAGATTCTAGGCGAGGCCCACCCCCAGCC